>CAWAYQ010000009.1:0-158659 GCA_963786225.1 uncultured Alphaproteobacteria bacterium | reverse complement strand
GCATATGCGTTGGTGAAGTCTCCGGGCGACATCCGCGATGCTCGCCCTGTCGATAGAAGCGGCGGTAGCGCTTGATCATCTCAACATGTCCACTGCCAAGCGGTTGGCATCAGACGCCCTGAAAATTGCTGAAAGTGTGCCGGAGCAAGCCAATGGCCTCGCAGCCCTCCCTGCGTGCATCGTTTCGCTCAGGTTCTTTACGAAGAGGGCTGTTTGGATCAGGCCGAATTGCTTCTCCGCGATCGGCTTCCAGCGATCAACGCGGGAGGCTCGATTGAATGCGCGTTGCGTGCGTACCTCGTCCTTGCGCGGATCGCGAAGCATAGGATGCAGTATGATTTCGCGGCGTCGATACTTCGAGAAGCCGAGGCGCTCGGAGAACGCCGCGGTTGGCCAAGGCTCATTGCAGCATGCATCGCCGAGCGCACCTCGTTGCTGCTGGAAGAGGGTCGCTCGGAAGAAGCTCGCCTCAGCTTTGAGCACCTCAAACGCTGTGCCGAAACGCACTACGTCGGATCCGGATACTCGCGCTCCGAGGTCATGCGATATCTCACGCTTACGCGATGGCGGATACGCTGGGCCGAGGCCCCTTCGAGCGAGGCAGTGGCAGCGTTGCGCCAGCTCTATCATTGCTCCCTCGAAAAGCGGAACTTCTATGTTGGATGCAGACTAGCGACCGAACTCGCGGAAATGCTCACGGCTATTGGTGAATCGGAAGAAGCGGACACGCTCTTTTTCCAAACCATCAAGGTGGGCGCTACTGCGGGCCTCTACCAAGTCTTCCTGGAGGGAGGCGCGGGATCAGGTACGCTCCTGAAGCGCGCCTACTGTCGAGCAGAGGAGCAAGGGTCAACGGATCGCGAAGTCCTACCTTTCGTGGCAAGCCTCCTTTCGCGGTGGGATGCCATTCATTCGGGCAGCCGTCCTGCACACCACAACACTCACGTCAGCGGTAAACTCACAGTACGAGAGCGCGAGGTCCTTTCAATGATTAGCCAAGGTTTCTCGAACAAGCACATCGCTCGCACCCTTGTGATCTCACCGGAGACTGTGAAATCGCACGTCAAGCGCATCTTCCAAAAACTGGACGTACGTACTCGAGCCGCGGCTGTATGTCGAGCGGAATCGCTTCTGCGTTTGTGAGGCCGAAGGACTACATTCTCGGACGCCACAGCGGGACGACGCTCGGCACATTGAAAGCGGGTTTATGGAGTGTTGAGGAGGCCGACCGTTTGGGCGCGCGAAACGGCCTGTGCTCGCGTCTGGACCTTCAGCTTGATGAAGGTGTTCTTGACGTGCGATTTTACGGTCTCGGGTGCAATGGATAGAATTCGTGCGATTTCTTTGTTGGATCGGCCTTCGGCTATCAGATTTAGGATGTCGCCTTCGCGAACGCTGAGCAGTTCCTCGATTGCCGAAGCCGGGCTCGCCTTGACCTGGGGCTCATAGCGCGCACGAAAACCCTCGATGAGGCGATCCAGGTAAGCCACGAAGTCTGGGGAATCTCCGGTACGCGGCGCGTCTTCCCGAACGCTTGACAGCAACGTACCAATTTCCGGGCCTAGATCCAACATCGATTGATAGAGGCCGGCCTGTACGCACTTATTCAATACCATACGAAAAACGGTGAGAGCTTCGGCGCGGTCGCCCGCGCGAAGATGGGCTATAGCGAGATGGGCGCTGACACGTAATCCGAAGTAGTAGTTGTGTGCGTCGTCCGCGTCGCGCTGTAGCTTCTCAAGAACCGAGATGGCGTTCTGTGGTTGGTCTAGTGACAGGGCGACGTATGCGCGCGCCAGTGCGCAATAGCGGTGGATGTCCGACCAAGAGGAGGCGCTTGGCGCGGGATGCTGCAGCACAACACGATCGAGACGATCAAGGCAGGCGAGGCTCTCGGACATTCTGCCGATCAGGCAAGATAGTCGTACTCTTTCAACCAAAGCCGCAGCGACAAGTTCGTCCCCAGCCACGCGTGAGGCCCAAATTCTCGGCCCTTTCAAGCAGCGTATAGGCACGAGAAAAATTCCCACGGAAAGCGGCCAGGCGCACCAGTACGAAGTAAGCACTTAGCACGCAGTCCAGCATTGCGGTGGAGCTCAGGATTGGCACGCGATCAAAAAGCATGCCTTCAGCTTCATCTATCCGGCCCTGCTCGTAGCGAACCTGTGCGAGGAGGCTGATCGGGAGGGCGGCGGCGGTCGAGTTCGGTCCAACGTGTTGTTCCGCCAATGTCACCGCATCTAGATAATATCGTTGAGCCTCGTTGAAACGGAGTTGCTGCATCTCTGCCAGTCCTTGGAGACAACGCCGATAGACTGATGCAAAGACATTCCGCTTGTCCTCATCAAGCGAATAGGGAATCCACGGTGCCGCATAAAATTTGGTCAGATCACCAGCCTTCAAATAGCCGAAACGGACAACGTTCGAAGCAACGTTCGCGGTCCACGGATCGTTCGTTCGGCGAAGGCAATCTTCGGCGAGGGACAACGCCTCCTGGCTGTTATCTCCAGGGCGATCGCGACTGAGCGTATAGTTGTGCATTCAGTTGCAAGATCCGCGTCTAGCGATTGCTCGTGGCCGAGATCGGTCTCGACCTGCTGGACAAGTTCAAGCGCCTCTTGAGGGCGAACTGCCAGAGCCATGCCCCAAGCGATTGCGAGTTTGAGTTCGTTTGGTATGCGGACCATTGGAAACAGGTGTTGCCAACCGAGAAAGATTCAGCAGATCTCCTGTCTTTACGAGAGCCATGGCGCACTTCTTGATCCAGGCTACCGCCTGCTCGGTTTCGCCCGCAGCGATCGCGTGCTGAACTGCTTCTGTCCATAGTTCCTGCGAGGCGTACCAATGCGACGCGCGTTGGTGAAGCATGGCGATTTCTTCGTCGCCCAGTTCGGCTTCCAGCCTCTGACGTAGATATGCCGACAACAGAGCGTGGTAACGGTACCAGCGCCCGTCGTGGTCGAGGGGTACCAGTAGCAATTGACGGTTTGCCATCAATTCAAGGAAATCTCCGCTCCCCCTCTGCTGCGTTACGGCCTGACACAACGGTGCACAAAATCTATCGAGGACTGCCGTGCGCAGAATGAATAGCGCCAGGTCGCGCGGGAGGCCGTCCACCATTTCGGCGAGGTAGGCGCTGAGTGGCCGGGCCGTCCCTGAGAGCTGCCGGATGTACTGGCTAAAACTCTGTCCCGATTGAGAGGATGTGGAAGCGGCGATGCGCAGGGCGGCGGGCCACCCTTCAGTTCTCTCCAGCAAAAGGCTTAGCTCTAGCGGGTCCAACGGACCAAGCCCCTCGTGCTCCAGAAACTGCCGCGTCTCGTCAGGGGTGAAACGCAGAGCTGCGGCATCGATCTCCAGCAGCTGGTTCTGGGCTCGCACTCCAGCAAGCGGAAGGGGTGGCTCTGTTCTCGTAATCAGGATGAGATGGAAATTCGATGGGGCATGTCTCAGCAAGAACAGTATTGCGTTATGGATCGTGGGATCGCTTACCCAATGATAGTCCTCCAGAAAGAGACAGATCTCTGCATCGGTCTCCGCCAAGCCGTTGATCAGCGTTGATATGATCGTTTGCGGGTCGATCATGGAGGTCTCGAGGATGAGATCGATTGCGGGACCACTCACTTTCTCACAGGCGCGTTGCAGTGCATGAGATACGTAGAACAGGAATTGCGTCGGCTGATTGTCGCTGGCGTCTATGGAAAACCAGGCAATTGAATTTCCGCTCTGTAAAATGCGGTCCGTCCATGCGACCGCCAGAGATGTCTTGCCGAAGCCCGCAGGTGCCTTGATCACCGTTAGCCGTTTGCTCTGGACCTGAGTAACGAGCTCCAGCAGGCGAGGACGCTCGATAAGGCCCTCACATCGCGGTGGCAGCACCTTGGTCGCAATGGTCTGTGGCTGCTTGCCTATCCTGATTGGGTCCTGGGTTGCCAACTCGCCCATTTATCAAGCCATCCAGTCGCATCCCCCTCCGGTCCGCAGGCTAACCCCCGTTTGGGGGATCGTGTGACGAGCGGAATTGTACGACATCCACGCTCGAGAAGAAACGGACGCAACGATCCGTTTTTGAACCGAAGTGGAGCAGAGCAGACATGGCAATCTCAACAGCAGCGGCGGTACCTGCCTCGACGGCGGCATCAATAAAGAAGGCGGCGAAGGAGATGCCCACGCCAAACAGCGATTTCTACCAGCTCGTCGATGTCTTGACGGAAGAGGAAAGGGCGATCGTCAGGAAGGTGCGAACCTACATGGAAACCAGGGTCCAGCCCGTCATCAACAAGTACTGGTCCGACGATGAGTTTCCGTTTGAACTCCTGCCCTCGTTCAAGGAATTGAAGCTCGGCGGCTTGGGATACGAGGGCTATGGCTGCGCCGGCGGCAGCCAGAAACTGTTTGGCTTCGTGGCCTTGGAACTGGCGCGCGTCGACGCTTCCTTCTGCACCTTCTTCGGCGTGCACAGCGGCCTGGCCATGGGCTCGATCTATCTCGACGGATCGGAGGAGCAAAAGCAGAAATGGCTGCCGCCGATGGCGCGCTGGGAGAAGATCGGCTGCTTCGGGCTTACCGAGCCCCTGGTGGGTTCGGGGACGAGCGGCGGGCTGACCACGACCGCCAAACGCGAAGGGGACACCTGGGTTCTCAACGGCCAGAAACGGTGGATCGGGAACGCGACGTGGTGCGACGTTTCCATCATCTGGGCGCGCGATCTCGCCGACAATCAGGTGAAGGGATTCATCGTCGAGAACAAAACGACCCCCGGCTTCAGCGTCGAGAAGATCGAGCACAAGATCGCGCTCAAAGTGGTCCAGAACGGTCAGATCACGCTCAAGGACGTGCGCGTGCCGGAAGCGAACCGGCTGCAGGCCGGCAATTCGTTCCGCGATACCGCGCGCGTGCTGCGGATGACGCGCTACATGGTGGGCTGGGCCTCGACTGGCATCCAGATGGGCGCGTTCGAGGCGACGCTCAAATACGCCCAGGAGCGATTGCAGTTCGGCAAGCCGATCGCCTCGTTCCAGATGGTGCAGGATCTCCTCGCCAAGATGCTCGCCAACGTAACTGCCTGCCAGTGCCTGATGGTCCGGCTGGCGCAGATGGATGATGAGGGCAAGCTCGGCGACCATCATGCATCTCTGGCGAAGGCGTTCTGCACGGCGAAATCACGCGAGACCGTTGCGTGGGGCCGCGAGATCCTGGGCGGCAACGGCATTGTCGCCGACTACAACGTCGCGCGCTTCTTCGCGGACGCCGAGGCTCTCTACTCATACGAAGGCACGTATCAGATGCAGAATCTGATCGTCGGCAAGGCCATCACGGGCCTCGGCGCCTTCGTCTGACACCTCCCCTCCAAGCACGAGTTATGAACATGGCTTCGACAACAGCAACATTCGCATCTTCGCCGGCGGTGGTGCCCAGCACTTCGGCACCGGCAACACTGACGCTCACGAACGTCTCGTACGAGAAAAAGGCAGCGATCGCCTATGTGACGGTCAATCGGCCCAAGGTGCTCAACGCCCTGAATATGCCGACGTGGAAGGATCTGCGCACTGCCTTCGAGGATGCGCGGGACGACGCTGCGGTGCGCGGCGTCATCCTGACCGGTGCCGGCGACAAAGCATTCATCGCCGGCGCCGACATCAGCGAGCTCGCGCATGTCGCCGCGTTCGAAGCAGAGCAGTCCAGCCGCTTCGGGCAGGAGGTGCTCGATCTCATCGAAGATCTCGGCAAGCCAGTCATTGCCGCCGTGAACGGCTTTGCGCTCGGCGGCGGCTGCGAGACGGCGATGGCGTGCACCATCAGGATCGCAGTGGAGGCCGCGAAATTCGGGCAGCCGGAAGTGGCGCTCGGATTGATTCCGGGCGGCGGCGGAACGCAACGGCTGCCGCGACTGGTCGGCAAGGGGCGGGCACTGCAGCTCATCCTGTCCGGAGAGATGATCAGCGCGCAGGAGGCTTATCGCATCGGGCTCGTCAATGAGATCGTTCCGGCCGCCGAGCTGATCACCCGGGCCGAGGCAATCCTGCGGAAGATCGCGTCCAACGCTCCGATTGCCGTCAAGTTCGCGCTCGAAGCGGCAAACAAGGGGATGGAGACCAGCCAAGGCGAAGGCCTGCTGCTCGAGGCCTCCTACTTCGGGCTCTGCGCCGCAACCGAGGACAAGAAGGAAGGTACGACCGCCTTCCTCGAGAAGCGCGCGCCACAGTTCCGCGGACGGTGAATGAAACCCGCCGCAAACGGCAATTCAGAAAGGACAACCCATGGCAAGCGACAACATTTTCTCCGGACTGAGGGTAGTGGACTTGGCGAGCTTCATCGCAGGTCCCGGCGCAGCGGTGATCCTGTCCGACTTCGGCGCCGACGTGATCAAGGTCGAGCCGCCGACCGGCGACACTTGGCGGATTGGGTACAAGGTCCCGCCACAGCCTCGCGCCAAGGACAACTATCCCTGGCACCTCAACAATCGGAACAAGCGCGGATTGGCTCTCGATCTGAAATCGCCGGAGGCGAGGGGCGTTCTGCGTCGCCTGGTCGAGTGGGCGGACGTTCTGATCGTCAATACGCCGCATCCAGCCCGCGAAAAACTCAAGCTCGGCTATGAGGATGTCGCGCCATGGAATCCGCGTCTGATCTATGCGGACGTCACCGGCTATGGCGACAACGGGCCTGACGCGCAGCTTCCGGGATTCGACATCACGGCGTATTGGGCACGAAGCGGCCTGCTGTCCTTGACGCGCGATGCGGGTGCTCCACCGACGCTGCCGGTCTCCGGCAGCGGCGACCATGCGACGGCGGTCAGCCTCTATTCGTCAATCGTCACGGCGCTCTACCGGCGGGAGCACACCGGAAAAGGTTCGTACGTAACGACCTCGTTGCTTGCTGCCGGAGTTTGGGCTTGCGCTGTCCCGGCTCAGGCTGCGCTTGCCGATGCGACGTTCTTCCCGTTGCACGATCGCGCCAACCCGCCGAACGCGACCTTCAATGTCTATCGGGCGGCTGACGACACATGGTTTGTGATCGTACTGACGCCCGACAAATGGCCGGCTCTGGTCAACGGGATTGGCCGCCCGGATCTCTTGACGGATGCCCGGTTTGCCGACCCTGCAAAGCAGGCCGCGAATTCGGCCCAGCTCACTGCGATCCTGGATCAGACCTTCGCCTCACAGCCGATGGCGCGCTGGCGCGATGTCTTCGAGCAGGCCCATCTCACCTTCGGCGTGGTGCGGGCACCCGGCGAAGTGATCAACGACCCACAGTTGCGGGCGAACGACATTGTAGTTCCGCTGGAAGGCGCCGGCGGCAAGCTGACCTCGACGATCAGCAGTCCGATTCAGGTGCATGGCGTCTCCAAAGTGCCTGCAAAGCGGGCTCCGGAGCTCGGAGAGCACAACGAGGCGATTCTCCGGCAACTCGGCTTCAACGCTGGCGAGATCGAAAGTCTGCACAGCAGCGGCGCCGTTCCGAAAGCAAGGGAACGTGCGGCGTAGGGCGGCGGCATTCCCTCGAGGCTTGATATCGAAAATTCATTGGGCCGACACAGGAGCTGGACGATGGCCGAGATCATTATGGAGCGTTCCGGAAGCATCCTTCGCGTTGAGTTGAACCGTCCGGAAAAGCTGAACGCGATGACGTCGAGCATGTACACGAAGCTGGCGGATGTCTTCGATGAGGCGGCCAGGGACGAGCGCATACGCGTCGTGCTTTGGCATGGCGCGGGGGAAGCTTTCAGCGCTGGCAACGACCTGAAGGACTTTCTGGAAAATCCCCCGGGCCCGGGAGATTCTCCTCAGGCTCGGCTCATGAATGCACTGGTCGATCTCGACAAGCCGCTGATTGCCGCTGTGCATGGTGTCGCGATTGGAGGCGGAACCACCATGCTGTTGCACTGCGACTTCGTCTACGCAGCCGAGAGCACCAAGTTCCAGTTGCCTTTCGTCAACCTCGCTGTACTGCCGGAGTTTGGATCGACCTTCCTGGCTCCGCTTACATTCGGGCACATTCGCGCATCTGAGCTGATCCTGACGGGATTGCCGTTCGATGCCAGGCGCGCTGCAGCATTGGGATTGGTCACGCAGGTCGTGCCCGATCAGAACCTCCTCCAAGTGGCGACCGAAACAGCACGGAACCTATCAGCGAAACCGGCGAGTGCGCTGCAAGCCTCCAAGCGACTTCTGAAGCTTTCCCTTCGCCAACAGATCAAGGCGGCAATGAAGGCCGAGAACGAAGCATTCAGCGTGCAGGTTCGTTCTGAAGAGGCGAAAGAAGCACTGAGGGCCTTCCAGGAAAAGCGCCCACCTGACTTCACCAAAACCAGGAAACCAGTAGTGGCCAAGTAGAGCCGTTACCGACGAACAAACATCCAGAAATGCCGGAGATTGAAGACGATGGATGACATAGTGACTGAACGCTCCGAAGGTGTACTTCGCGTTGAACTGAATCGTCCAGAAAACATGAACGCGATGACTTCGAGCATGTACACGAAGCTCGCGGATGTCTTCAATGCCGCGGCCAGGGACTGGCGGATACGTGTTGTGCTTTTGCACGGCGCAGGAGACGCGTTCAGCGCCGGTAACGACGTGAAGGACTTTCCCGGCCCAAGAGAATCTCCCCAGGCTCGACTCATGAATGCGCTGGTCGATTTCGACAAGCCGCTGATTGCCGCTGTGCATGGTGCCGCGATTGGAGGTGGAACCACTATGCTGTTGCACTGCGACTTCGTCTACGCAGGCGAAAGCACCAAGTTCCAGATGCCTTTCATCAACATCGCTGTGCTGCCGGAGTTTGGATTGAGCTGCCTGGCTCCGCTTACAATCGGGCACATTCGCGCCCTACTGGGATTGCCGTTCGATGCCAGGCGCGCCGCAGAACTGGGAATGGTGACGCAGGTCGTGCCCGATCAGAACCTCCTTCAGGTGGCGACCGAAACAGCACGGAACCTATCAGCGAAGCCGGCGAGTGAGCTGCAGCGACTTCTGAAGCTTTCCCTTCGCGAAAAGATCAAGGCGGCAATGAAGGCCAAGAGCGAAGCATTCAGCGTGCAAGAAGCACTGACGGCCTTCCTGAAAAGAAACGACCACCTGGCTTCTCCAAAGCCAGGAAACCTGTAGCGGCCAAGAAGAGCCGTTACCGACGAACAAACATCCGGAAATGCCGCGGGAATACTTCGGCATCGAGGCCTGAGTTGAGAAAGGAAAGAACTATGACCGACGCTTTCGCGACGAAGTCGAAACCAATATCGGGCAGTAAGGACGCGGTTGGCCGACTGTTCGTTCTCGAGCTGAGCGGTGACCGTATCCACTCGATGAGCCCGGACGGCTCTAACCGAAGGGTCATCGTCACCGATTGTCATCTGCCCGACGGCATCGTGGTCGATGTCGAGGCCGGACATATCTACTGGACGAACATGGGGGTGCCCAACCTCAACGATGGTTCCATCGAGCGCGCCGACCTCGATGGCAGCAATCGCAAGGTCATCGTCCCCCAGGGCATCACGTTCACGCCAAAGCAGCTTCACCTGGAGAAGCGAAGCGGCAAGCTCTACTGGTGCGACCGCGAGGGCATGCGGGTGATGCGCGCAAATCTCGACGGCACGAACGTCGAGACGCTCGTCCAGACGGGCGAGGGCGAGGACGATCGTCGCGACGCCACGAAGTGGTGCGTCGGAATCACGGTCGACCCCAAGCGTCGGCAAATCTACTGGACACAGAAGGGTCCGGACAATTCAGGCCTTGGCCGCATCCTCCGCGCGGGCGTAGACGCTCCCAAAGGCGAGGAGGCCGCCAGCCGAACGGACATCGAAGTATGGTTCGACGACCTGCCTGAACCGATCGACCTCGAGCTCGACCTCGAAAGCCGCGTCCTCTACTGGACGGATCGCGGCAACCCGCCGCTCGGCAATACGGTCAATCGTGCCTCGATCGACGCGCCAGTCGGAAATGGACGCGCACCTGAGATCATCGACAGCGATCTGATGGAAGGCATCGGCATCGCGCTCGACGTTCCCGGCAATCGGATGTTCGTCACCGACCTCGGCGGCTCAGTCTATTTCGCAAGGCTCGATGGCTCCGAGAAGCGCGCGCTTCTCTTCGCCCAAGGCAATCTGTCCGGCGTCGCATACGCCGAAATCACTTCAAAGGAGAATTGACCATGGCTGCCAACAAGCAGATCTCTCAGGTCGCCATTATCGGCACGGGCGTCATCGGCGCGAGCTGGGCGGCACTTTTCCTAGCCAAGGGGCTCGACGTCGTTACAACTGACGTCGCACCTGACGCGGAGGCCTCGCTGAGGAGCTTCGTCGATGCCGCTTGGCCGGCGCTCAAGCGATTGGGACTGGCACCCGGTGCCTCGCAAAAGAGATTGCGTTACACCGCCGACCTGTCAGAGGCCGTCAAGGGGGCCGATCTCGTCCAGGAGAACGGACCCGAGCGGATCGACTTCAAGAAGAAGCTATACGGCCAGCTCGACGAGCTGTTGCCCCCTGATGTGATCATTGCGTCGAGCTCGTCAGGCTTGACCATGAGCGAGATCCAGTCCGGGTGCCCGTTCCACCCGGAGCGGTGCGTCATCGCGCATCCCTTCAATCCACCTCATCTGATCCCGTTGGTCGAGATCGTCGGCGGAGCGAAGACCTCCGAGAAGACGATCCGGCGCGCTTCGGAATTCTATACGGCGCTGGGCAAGCAGACCGTCCGCCTTCACAAGGAAGTGCCCGGCCACGTCGCCAATCGGCTGCAAGCCGCTCTCGCCCGCGAGGTGTATTACTTGGTGGCCGAGGGTGTCGTCAGCGTCGCCGATGTCGACGCCGCGCTATGCTGGGGTCCTGGACTTCGGTGGGGCATCATGGGCCAAGTCCTCCTCAACCATCTCGGTGGTGGCCAAGGCGGCATGGAGCATTTTCTCCAGCAATTCACCGGTCCGATGACCGCCTGGTGGAAGGTCCTGGGTTCGCCGCAACTGACACCGGAGCTCCAGCAGAAGCTGATCGATGGCGTTCATGCCGAGGTGGGCTCGCGGTCGATCGACGACTTGGCCGCAGAGCGAGACGAGGTCCTGCTTGGGCTGCTCGAGTTGCGTGCGAAGGCCGCGGAAGCAACTGCAAAGCCTAGATATGGTGATCGCGTTGCCTAGAGGCGGGCCGGCGTAGCGGTGGTTCTGGGTAAAAGCGGAGAAGTAATGACTGACGTCGTCGTCATCCGCGTCGGCTCAGCCTGGCGTGCTCGCCGCCTTCACGCCGGACGGCAATTGCACCTCTTGGCAAGATCCAGGGCGTTCAGAACTCCTGGACGACCGGATCGGGCCGACGCTGACAATCATCGCCGTGTTGGGCGTTCGTACAGACGCTACCGCTCGAAAGAAAACTCACGCCGATAAGAGGCGCCGGACATATCAAGGGCGAACGCGCAACATAATTGAGGATGCCGCCATGACCGGAAGGCTCATACAGGTCGCCAAATCCGCATATCACTATCCGCTGCTCATAAAGCAGCTGTGGCACACGCCTCTGATGCATGCGCCCGATCAGGAGATCGTATATCGCGATATGAAGCGTTTCACGTATCGCCAGCTGCGCGAGCGTATAGGACGGCTTGCATCCAGTCTCGAAAAGCTCGGCGTTCGCGCCGGCGACACCGTCGGCGTGCTGGACTGGGACAGCAATCGATTCTTGGAGGCCTACTTTGCCGTTCCAATGATGGGAGCTGTTCTGCAGACGGTAAACGTCCGTCTGTCACCGGACCAGATCGCCTATACGATCAATCACGCGGGCGCGTCGGTGCTTCTCGTCAACGACGAATTCGTCGCGATGCTGGAAGGTATCAAGCAGAAGCTACCGAAGGTAAAGACACTGGTCCTAATGTCGGACCGCCCAGTGCCGCAAATGGGCGGCCTCTCATGGGCGGGTGAATATGAGGATTTGCTAGCCACCGCCTCGCCCGACTTCAGTTTCCCGGACTTCGATGAAAACGCCCTCGCCACCACCTTTTACACGAGCGGGACGACAGGTTCGCCCAAGGGCGTCTATTTCAGCCATCGCCAACTGGTGCTCCATACACTCGGCGAAATGGCCTTCTGTGGCATTGCAGCGAAGCAGGGGCGGCTTTCGCGCGACGACGTTTATATGCCGATCACGCCGATGTTTCACGTGCACGCCTGGGGGTTCCCGTGGACAGCCACGCTTGCGGGCATCAAGCAAGTTTATCCAGGGCGCTACGACCCGGCGACGCTCCTCAAGCTGATCAAGACCGAAGGTGTAACTTTCACGCACGGCGTGCCGACGATTCTGGAAATGCTGCTCGGTGCGGCGACGGCGGCAAATACCGATCTCGCCGGGCTGAAGATGGTGATCGGCGGTTCGGCACTGCCGAAGGGGCTCGCCAAGCAGGCGCTCGCGCTGGGTGTCGATGTCTATGCCGGTTACGGAATGTCGGAGAGCGGACCACTGCTCTGTCTCGGGCAGGTGAAATCTGCGGACCTTACCGGCGATCCTGAAAAAGAGCTCGAAATCCGAACAAAAGCCGGGATGCCCGCACCGCTGGTCGACGTTCGCATAGTCGACGCGGACATGAACGAACTACCTCATGACGGAAAGGCCTCCGGCGAAATCGTGGTGCGCGCGCCGTGGCTGACGCAGGGATATTTCGACAATCCAGAGGCGTCGGAGCAATTGTGGGCCGGCGGCTACCTGCATACCAACGACATCGCGGTCATCGAGCCAGGCGGGTACGTCCATATCACCGATCGCATCAAGGACATCATCAAGACCGGCGGCGAATGGGTCTCATCGCTTCAGCTAGAGGATCTCATTTCGCAGTGTACGGGCGTGCTTGAGGCCGCCGTCATCGGCGTCAAGGACGACAAATGGGGAGAGCGGCCGCTTGCGCTCGTCGTCAAGGATCCCCGGACAGGCAGCACCCTCAGCGATGTGGAAATCCACGCGCACCTGAAAGCGTTCGCCGATGCGGGAGAGATGCCGAAATACGCAATCCCCGAGCGGATCTTGTTCGTCGAAGCGCTCCCAAAGGCAAGCGTCGGCAAGTTCAACAAGAAGGAGTTGAGGGAGAAGTACGGCAACACGTAGCTCGTTTCAGAACGATGCGCAGGAGAGACAAATTCGAAAGTCTCCTTGGATTGTGCGGCGAGCACGAAATGCCCAGCGACATCCAAAAAAGAGCGGTTCGCGCGATCTAGCGCCGTTCAGCTCCTTTGCCGGAGTGGAGGTGAACCACGAGTGACGACCTTAATCGGTTAGCAAGGAAGGCAAACAATGAGTGAGACGATGCAAGATAATCGGCGTCCAGCCGAGGTAACTACGCGGCCACCAGCTGGCGAAAGCGTTCCGAGGCGCAAGCGTATTGTGATCGTCGGAAGCGGATTCGCCGGGATCGCCGCGGCTCGTGCTTTGAAACGATGCGATGCGGATGTCGTTCTGATCGACCGGCGCAATCACCACATTTTCCAGCCGCTGCTCTACCAGGTAGCAACGGCGGTTCTTGCGCCATCCGAGATCGCCGCCCCGATACGAGAGATCGCCGACAAGCAGAAGAATGTTAGTGTGATGCTCGCCGACGTGACAGGCGTGGACCTTCGTTCTCGCGCGGTAGACGCATCTCGCCCGGGAATCGGGGTTCGTAAGATCCAATTTGATTACTTGATAATCGCTGCGGGGATGCGCCCGAGCTATTTCGGCCATGACGAGTTTGCGAGATATGCGCCGGGTCTCAAAAGCTTGGCCGATGCCGAGGCCATCCGAACAAAAATCCTGAGTGCCTATGAATCGGCAGACGCGACAGAAGATGAGAATGAACGCGCGCGCCAAATGACGTTCGTTCTCGTTGGTGCAGGCCCCAGCGGTGTAGAGCTTGCGGCATCGATGGCACAATTGGCCACGGTAACCTTGCGCGGGCAGTTCCGGCAGATTGATCCCGCGAAGAGCTCGATCATTCTGATAGACGGTGGCCCGCGAATTCTGCCGACCTTCAATGAGCGGCTCGCCAAGAAGGCGGCCAGACGCCTCGAAAAACTTGGCGTCAGGATCGTAACCGGAGCCAAGGTAGAAAACGTCGACGAGAACGGCGTGATCGCCGACGGGAAACGAATTCCGAGCGCGACGGTGTTGTGGACCGCCGGAGTCGCGCCATCACCAATTGTGAAGCTGCTTGGTGCCAAGACCGATCGCGCGGGTCGGGTTTCGGTCGGCCCGTTCCTCGATGTTTCAGATGTATCCGGCGTATTCGTCGTAGGCGATGCGGCATCGGTCATGAGTGACGGAAGGCCCGTGCCTGGCGTGGCCCAGGCGGCGATCCAGCAGGGGCGTTATGTCGGACGCCTGATCTCGCAAGAGCTCAAGGGACGAGAGCCGACAACTCCCTTTCGATACTTCGACAAGGGCAACATGGCGGTTGTCGGCAAGAATTTCGCGATACTGGAAAGCGGGCGTTTTCGTACCAGCGGGTTTATGACCTGGCTCATTTGGGTTTTCCTGCATCTCATGTCGCTTCCGCAGCTGCAGAACCGATTTCGGGTGCAAGCCCAATGGCTCTGGTCCTATTTTACCGGACAGCGCAGCTCGCGATTGATCCCGGAGCCGCCGAGGTCCGGAACTGACGTATCCGGCCATTAGCCGTCCGCGATGAACTTCGCCGCCTTTCAACTCCCGGAGGGGCGGCGTCACCAGACGGGCAAGCTGTACGGGCAAGCTGTATTGCAGATTGTCAGCGAAACCAGCGGGCTGTGGCCGCGCCGTGGCTGCAGGTGTACGGACGTACCCACCTGCATTGGTGCCGAATCGGCGACCCTGCGAGTTTGTCCCAATCCCCCTCGACGTGACTCACGCTCCCCCGTCCGGGGGATCGCTCAAGGAGCGGGAGTGGTCCAAAATTATGCCGGTACAACCCGCGAGCGGGATTATTTCGAGAGCGACTAATCGGCGGCAAGGCGAGCGATCCTCCGGGAGAATTGGTTAGATGCAAGCAAGCGCCGTGTGGCCCCGAACTAGCTGGAACTTGACGGGTTGGCTGGTCGGCGCGAGCGAGCCGCTCCTCTTTGGCATTCGCCTATGGGCTTCGGTCTGTCTCGCCCTCTATGTCGCATTCTGGCTCCAGCTCGATAGTCCCTTCTGGGCGGGTACGTCCGCGGCCGTCGTGTGTCAGCCGCAGCTCGGGGCATCGCTACGCAAGGGCTGGTTCCGGATAATCGGCACGTTAGTGGGCGCTACGATGGTTGTTGGGTTGACCGCATGCTTCCCGCAGGATCGCATCGCCTTTCTTGGCGGCCTGGCGCTGTGGGCCAGCCTCTGCGCCTTCGCCGCCACGGTGCTCCGCAACTTCGCTTCGTACTCGGCGGCACTTGCCGGTTACACTGCAACGATCATCGCTGCTGACAACCTTGGCGCGACCGGAGGGCCCAGCGCAGACATCTTTATGCTGGCGATAACGCGCGCCAGCGAGATCTGCATCGGAATCGTGTGCGCCGGTGTTGTCCTCGCCGGGACTGACTTCGGCGACGCTCGCCTGCGCCTCGCGGCGTCATTTGCCAATCTCACGGCCGGAATTGCGGGCCGCTTCACCCGCATGCTGGCACTGGCTGGACCGCAACTCCCGGATACGCAAGCCGAGCGGCGCGAATTGGTGCGGCGGGTGATCGCGCTCGATCCGTTGATCGACCAGGCGATCGGAGAATCCGGCCAACTGCGCTACCACGCGCCGACACTTCAGGCCGCCGTCCATGGGCTGTTCAAAGCGCTCGACGGCTGGCGCGGGGTCGCGACACATCTGAGCCGTGTGCAGAACAGCCTGGAGCAGCAGGGCCTGGAATCCATACTGCGGAGCATTCCGCTCGAGCTGCGATCGGCGCAGGAGGCAGGCTCGCCAGAACGCTGCATGGCCGATCCCGCGCCTCTGCGCCGCGTTTGCGAGGAGGCGGTGCGGACGCTGCTCGCCATGCCGCTAGGCACGCCGGCGCTCCGGTTGCTCGCCGACGAGGCTGCGAAGGTGGTGGCCGGCATTCTGCATGCGATGGACGGGCTGGCGCTGCTCGTCGACTCGGGTCGACCATTTCCTGTCGTCTGCCACAGGGCCGGCCCGATAGTCGCCGACTGGTTACCAGCTCTCGTGAACTTCGGACGCGCGTTTCTCGCAATCGGCGCGGTCGAGCTCTTCTGGGTCTTCACCACTTGGCCGAATGGCGGCTCAGCCATCATCTTTGTCGCGACTATCGTGCTGTTACTTTCGCCAAAAGGCGATATGGCCTTCGGCGGCGCTATCGCCTTCTCGCTAGGCTGCGTCGGTGCTGTTGTCGGCGCGGCAATTATCGAATTCGCGGTGCTGCCGGCACTTGAGACCTTCCCGGCCTTTTGCCTTGCGCTCGGTATTTACCTGATACCAGCAGGCTTCGCGGTCGCCAGAATTCGACACCCGGCAATCTTGCCGCCCGCGTTGACTGCAATGGCGGTCAATTTTGCGCCTCTCCTCGCGCCGACAAACCAGATGAACTATAATACGGAGCAATTTTACAATACCGCTCTGGCGATACTCTTGGCTTGCGCCGCGGCGGCCCTTTCATTTCGGCTGGTACCCCCAGTTTCGCCTGCATTGCGGGCACGCCGCCTGCTCGCCTCGACCCTGCGCGATCTGCGTCGGCTCGCGATCGATCCGCTGCCACTGCGATTGGAAGATTGGGAGAGCCGTATGTACGGCCGGCTCGGGGCGCTCCCGGATCAAGCCGAACCGTTGCAGCGCGGGCAGCTTCTGGCAGGGCTATCGGCCGGCACCGCGATCCTCGACCTCCGCCATGTGGCTGCCCGGCTTGATGCGACAGCTGAACTTGGCGCCGCGCTTGAGGCTTTCGCGAACGGCCAAAGTGGAACTGCGATCGGCCGCCTGCGTCAACTCGATCACCGCGTTGCCTCCGGTCCCAGCATCGAAACTGCAGTCGCGCTTCGAGCGCGCGGTCGGTTTCTGGCTCTCTCCGAGGTGCTTGCGGAACATCACTCTTATTTCGACGCAGGAGCGCCGGCATGAGGTTCGCCGAGGTCAACCTGTTCGGTGTCTACATTGCGCCGATCTCTCTCATGCTGGTCGGAGCCTGGTTCGTCACGATTGTATTGCGCCGGGCCGCGAGCCGCTTCGGCTTGCTGCAATACACCTGGCATCCCGCCCTGTTCGTGTTTGCCGTCTACATTATCGTTCTGTCGTCCTGGATCCTGATCGTCGCGCAATGAGTTCATCATGACTGTTACTGAAATCACATCGAAGCGCGACAAAGCGGCTGAAGATCACGACGGCACCCTGTCGCTCACGCCAGAAGCGGGCTCCCCGCGCAGACGGCGGATAATCCCATTCCTGATCACCATGGCGACGGTCATGCTTGCAGGGGCGCTCGGCTGGGCGATGTGGGGCGAGTATATGCGAGCGCCCTGGACGCGCGACGCTACCGTACGGGCCTATGTCGTCATGATGGCACCGGAGGTCGCCGGGCGCATCGTTGAGCTGAACGCCCGCGATAATGAGTTCGTGCGCAAGGGTGATCTGCTGATGGTGATCGACCCGACTAACTACAAAATCGCCGTCGCTCAAAGCGAGGCGGCGGTGCAGCAGGCGCAGGCGAGCGTGCAGAGCACCGACGCACAGCTAACGGTGCAGGGGGCGCAGATTGCTTCAAACCAGGCACAGCTGGATGGGGCGCGGGCTGGGCTCGTGTTTGCGCAGCAACAGGCCGCTCGTACCCAGACCCTGGCGAAGGAGGGCTGGGGCAGCGTCCAGAACGCCCAGCAGTTTGATTCTCAGCTGCATCAGCAAGAGGCCGCCGTCCACACTGCAGAAGAGAACCTCAATCTGGCGCAGCGGGAACTCGAGGCGTTGAAGGCCCAGCGGATAAGCGCCGAGGCAACGCTCGCGCAAGCCAAGGCGCAGCTTAGCCAAGGGCAGGTGAATCTGGAGCGCACCCGAGTCCTCGCGCCGGTCGACGGTCACATAACGAACCTTCAGGCACAGCTCGGCGACTATGTGAGCGTCGGCGTGAACACCATCTCGGTCGTCGACGCCAATTCGTTCTGGGTCGACGGATATTTCGAGGAAACGAACGTCGCTCCGATCCGCGTGGGCAATCCGGCCCAAATCAAGCTCATGGGCTACAGTGAGATCGTGGGTGGCCACGTCGACAGCATCGCCCGCGCGATAAACGTTTCGAATGCGCAGCCCAACGACCAAGGCGTCGCTACCGTCAACCCGATCTTCACCTGGGTGCGCCTCGCCCAACGCATTCCGGTTCGCATCAAAATCGACGAAGTGCCCGCGGACATCGTGCTTGCCGCCGGCATGACCGCCACAGTTCAGATCGGTGATCGAGCTGGCGTGGCGGCAAGGTGAGAGCTCCCCGGTTTGATGACTTCGGCCGCGGCTAACGTCGCCCTCGATGGCGTCCGCGCTCGCCTTGCCGTCGCATCCATCGCCGCGGAGATGGTGTCACGGGCCCTCTCCGCGCCGGAAGGTCCAGCCGGTCGCCGGGCCGAAAAAGGGCCGACAAAAAAGGCGGCCATACCAGTGACTTGAGGCAAATGGTGGAGAGGGTGGGGACTCTCCCCAGAACGTTCAATCGTTGCTTGGCGTCGACGAGCCACAGGGTGGATTATCCAAAATGGAGCGTTTGCGTTCAATCGAACCGGCCTCGATCGTGTGAGTCTTCATTCACGAGCATTGCTCGGTAGCCATGCTCGATGACGTGTGTCGTCGTCATGCGACGACACACCGCTCACCTTTTTGGGAGGCTTCCGATGACCCGCACTGCTGCGCTCTTTGTAATTCTGTCGCTCGTCGGTACACCTGCCTTCGCTGGCGATGGTATGATGGATATCGAAACTCGGGATGAGCTTACGCGCATGCTCAATATGTTCTCGGCTATGAAGGAAGGTCGCGCGGTGGCTATCGATTCGAAGGAAAATGCACGCCGGGTAATGGAAGACTACATGGCCGCCACCCGCGCCGAGACTTCTAACACCGAGACTGCAAAGCCCAAATAGTATCGATAGGCTCTGCTCGCCTTGAATGGAAGGGTCGCTCGTGGAGTGGCCCTTTCGTGCGTGAACCGGTATGTACTGTTCAGACAAAGTTAGATGGCCGGCCGCCGCAATAGTCCCGTCTGAATTGGCCGATTAGCCGAACGTGAACGCAAAAACCTCCACGCCCGAACCGAGAAACTCGATCTCGTTAGCGAAGTGACCGGAATGCCGCTCGGAGCTCCGTGCTGAAAAGCTCCGGCTCTTCCCACGCCGCGAAATGTCCGCCCTTGTCGACTTCGTGGAAGTAGATCAGGTTGCGATAGGCGCGCCGGGCCCAGGTCTCCGGGGCTCGATAGACCTCCTCCGGAAAAACCGTGATCGCCACCGGAAGCGAGATTTCGGCGGTCTTCTGCGCGGCCGCGAGTAGAACGCTTTGACCGCTGGTTTCCCAGTACAGCCGTGCCGCCGAGGTCGCGCTGTTCGTGAGCCAATACAGCGTGACGTCGTCCAGAAAATCGTCCTTGGCGAGCAAGCGCTCGGGCTCGCCGTTGTTGTAATCATACATCCAGGCCGCAAGCCCTGCCGGAGAGTCCGTCAAGGCGTAGCCGATCGTCTGCGGCCGCGTGCCCATCATGACGGCGTAGCCCCTGTATTTCATGTAAAATGTGGCGAGCGAGTCGAACGCTGCGCGCTCCTTCTCGGAGAGCTCCGGCGGCGCCGGCCCGCCCACGGCGAGCACCGCGGCCACGTCGGGCGGTACCGTCGCCGGCAAGTTGATGTGTATGCCGAGCAATCCCGCCGGCGCGTTGCGTGCCATCGCGCTGGAGATGGGGGAGCCCCAGTCGCCGCCTTGGGCGACGTAGCGGGCGTATCCGAGGCGCTTCATCAGCTCCGCCCATGCGCGCGCAATGCGATCAGGATTCCAGCCGGTGCCCTTTGGCTTGCCGGAAAGGCCGTAACCGGGCATCGATGGCAGCACGAGGTCGAAGGCGTCTTCCGCGTGTCCGCCATGAGCCGTCGGATCCGTGAGCGGGCCGACGGTCTTGATCAGCTCGAACACCGAGCCGGGCCAGCCATGCGTCATAATCAGTGGCATGGCGTTCGCATGACGCGAGCGCACGTGGATGAAGTGGATATCGAGTCCGTCGATCTCGGTGATGAACTGCGGCAGGGCGTTGAGTTTGGCCTCGGCCTTTCGCCAGTCGTAGTCCGTGCCCCAGTAGCGCACGAGTTCCTGCAGTTTTGCGAGCTGCGTGCCTTGTGACCGATCGTCGACCGTCTCCTTGTCGGGCCACCTCGTCTGTACGATGCGATGGCGGAGATCGGCGAGCGCCGCGTCAGAAATGTGCACCTGGAAAGGACGGATTGCAGTGTCGTCCGCCGCCGGGACAGGAACGCTCTGTCCAACAAGGACTGCGAGGCCGATTGCGACCGCTGAGCCAGCAAAACTACGGCGACGCGAAGAAGAAGAATTTCTTGGCATGAGTTTCTCCAGATGCACCGGGTAGGCCTGCTCGGTAGGTCGGACTTGCTCATCCTCCTAGATTTAGGGCCCACGGAGATGGCCGGAGGTCAGTTCATTTCCCGGGCAGAAGCGCGGACGATTCAGTTTCGGCGGCTTATCGCGTCGACTTGAGCTTCGGTGAGGTTTCGTCGACGCCAGGCACGTGGACTCTCGTTCAACCAGCGTCGGAACAGTTTCGTCAGGTGGGCTTGATCTGCGAAGCCGCAGTCCGCTGCGATCTGAGATAGCGGCTCGTCTGTGGTCAGCATGAGTTTCTGCGCCAACTCCAGCCTTAGCTGAATGATGTAATTGTGCGGGCTGTTCCCGAAGCTTTTCTTAAACGCGCGACAGAAATGGCTGACGCTTAGGCATGCGTGGTCCGCGAGTTGATCCACATGTATCGAGCGCCTGAGGTGTTCTTGCAGATAGCGATCAATCTTGCGCTTCTGCCAAGGAGCGAGCCCACCACGAACAATCCTGAGCTCGGCCGGAGCTGACGGGGATGTTAGCAGCCCCAGCAAACTCACCGCCGCGGTTTGGGCGCGAGAAAGATCCTGCTCCAACGCATCGCGCACATCATCAAGTATTTCCGCAACTTGAGCCGCAAACGGCTTGTCACCGCCGACGGCGTCCAGATCATCGACCTTGACCGCAAGCGATCCCGGAAAACCTGCGCGATCGGACGGTGCCTGCACCACGACAAACCTGGGATTCAATTGAGCGACGTATCTCGCTGCGCTCTCTGAACCTGACAGCAAGGGCCCAGAACGGAGTGATGAATCGTTTGTCTCAGATTCTCTGGCGTTTCTCCGGCCCATTGCGCTTCCCTCCCCATCGGGCGTTCTGCGACAGCGAAGCGTTCCCGGCGTTATGACCGGGAAACGAGTACTGCTGACACGAAGCTCTCGTTGGATTCAGAAGTACTCGTCAGCGATAGAGGCGATAGCCCGGGGCAAAACCTGACTTGGCCCCAGTCATCCTTGTGAATTTCCGTATATCGAGGGCGAACCGATCGCGCCAAGCGATGTTCCTCGCCCCAAACGGGCCGCACCGCTTGTTCGTAGAGTCAGCGGACGTTGGCGATGCGGTCGATCCCGGCCGATGCAAGGTCGCCCTGCTTCAGCCCGACAACGCCCTTAATGTCCGCCAGTTCCTCAAGCGCGGACGGCGACGGGGGTAATCCCGATCCCAGGCGTTGTATACGAGGCCACCGGTTCCGGAGAGTTGCGCCATGTCACGGAAAAAGGCGACGATCTGCTCGTCCGTCACTTCGAGGACGTAGGGCGGGTGACCATCGGCTGGGCGTCGAGATCACCGGCAAACCGAGTCAGGTCCCGCACGACCCGCATATCGGAGGATGCGCTGCAAGGCACGGAAGGCGAGTGCAGCCTGGATAAGATGCGTCATTGGGGCTGCTACCGCAGCTTCGATGACCGCACTGCCGGAACGGGTGGCTGCCGGCGGCTTATCGGATTTTCTCCAGACATGCGAACAGCACTCAGGACAGATTTTCACGCAACCTCGCCCGTTCACATCACCTCTTGCGAGCCACGATGTAAGGACGGTTGTCGTTGCCCTTCGTTGCGTGGCTTTCGGTGGCAATAATGTCGAAGCCTGCGGCGCATATATGCCGGCTCAGGTCCGCCGCTCGAAAGACGCCTGCATAGGGTGCTTTGCCGATCGCGCGCATCGCGGGCAAGACAAGCCGGATGAGTGGGTTCATATCCGCGACGCTGGGTGTCTTGGAGATGAACAAGCCCTCCGCTGCCAGTAAAGCGTGGATGCGGCGCAACGTGCCAGGCAGATCGCGGACCAGATGGAGATAGTTAAATCCCAGCACCGCGTTAAACTGTGCCGCGTCAGGCGTAAGCGCTTCTGCAGTCGCGGTGCGGAAGACAAGGGCCGGGATCGGGCCGGCGGCGTGTTTCTCATTGGCAATCGCGATCATTCCAGCGGAAATATCCGTCGCAAGATAATCTCGAACATCGCCGGCGAGCCGGAGCGCCGTTGTTCCTGTTCCGCAGCCCAGTTCCAACACTCTGTCGCCTGATCCCAACAGGGCGCGGGTCCGGTCCAGCGTGCGCTCATAGCCGGCCTGATCCGCAATCGCACCCACGGCGTACTTCCGTGAAATGCGGTCCCAGAAGCGTGCGTCGCTCGCTATGCTCATGACTGCTCCCCGCAAACATCCTTAACAGAGAAGTACCGCAACTGCGTGAAAGGCGGCTTTCAATGCGGGATTGAGCCGGATCGCGACCTTGCGCTATTCGGCATGAATATCACGCTATCGGAGGCAAATGGCGGAGAGGGTGGGATTCGAACCCACGGTACCCTTACAGGCACAACGGTTTTCGAGACCGTCCCAATCGACCACTCTGGCACCTCTCCGCGAGCCGCATTTTCGATGGGAAGCGGTGATGTATACGGCGCGCTTGCGCCGCACAAGCGAAAGCCGGCCGAAAGCGGATGAGTTCGGTTGACGCGGAGGGCCCTTAGAGAGTATTGAACCCCGAAGGCGCGGGAATTCATTTTCCCGCGCCCTTCCTTTCCACAGGCTGCCCAAGAAGCTGGTCCTTCGAGGCCGGATAGAACACGGGAGAACACGATGTTCGCAGTCATCAAATCAGGCGGCAAGCAATACCGCGTCGCCGCCAATGAAAAGCTCACCATCGGCCGTATTGCGGGCGATGTGGGTTCGACCATCGAGATCGGCGATATTCTCGCTCTCGGCGGTGATAATCCGACCTTCGGCGCCCCCTTCGTGGACGGCGCCCGTGTTTTGGCCGAAATCGTCGAGCACAACCGTGCCGATAAGGTCATCGCGTTCAAGAAGCGCCGGCGTCAGAATTCGAAGCGCAAGCGGGGCCATCGTCAGGAACACACAGTGATCCTGATCACGGACGTTCTGGCCAAGGGCCAGGAAGCAAGCGCCAAACAGCCGAAGGCCGCCAAGAAGGCAGCCCCGGCGACCGCGGAAGCAGCAGACTCCGCCCCGGCCGACAAGCCGGCGGCGAAGAAAGCCGCGAAGCCCGCCAAGACCGAGGAGTAAGAACCAATGGCACATAAGAAAGCAGGCGGTTCCTCCCGCAACGGCCGCGATTCCGCGGGCCGTCGCCTCGGTCTGAAGAAGTCGGGCGGCCAGTCGGTCGTGGCCGGCAATATTATCGTTCGTCAGCGCGGTACCAAGTGGCATCCCGGCGTCAATGTCGGCATGGGCACCGATCACACGCTCTTCGCCCTTATCGCGGGCAAAGTGAAGTTTGTGTCGAAAGCGGATGGCCGCACCTACGTAACGGTCGCCCCGGCAATGGCCGAGGCCGCAGAATAAACGGCGGATCAAGCGACGGATCCGCCGGTGTCAGTTGACCCGGTGGAGCCGAACTAGCTCCAGAATTCGAAGGGGAGACGGACACCACCGCCTCCCCTTCGTCGCATCTGGAGCTAGGTCAATGGTCTGCGAAGCGCTGGAATTCACTGAGAACGAAGACTGTATCCTCAGGACGGGCAGCCTCGTCCTGCGCCGTCCGCGAGCGGAAGATGCGACGAGCATCGCCCGTCTCGCCAATGACCGGGCGATCGCCGAGAACACGACGTCGATCCCGTACCCGTACACGCTCGCCGATGCCGAGGCATTCGTCGCACGTGTCGCGAACGGCGAGTTGAACTCCTTCCTGGCCTTCGCCGACGTGGACGGGATCTGCACGCCGGTCGGCGCGGGCGGTTTCGGTCAGTCGGACGGGGTGCCGGAACTCGGCTACTGGGTCGGCTCGGCCTATCGGGGCCGCGGTTATGCGACGGAGCTGGCGCGCGCGCTGGTCGACTATGCCTTCGAGACGATGGGCGCGGACAAGATCCATGTGTGCTGCCGCGTGACGAACACGGCCTCGCGCCGGGTCATCGAGAAATGCGGCTTTCAGTGGCAGGGTTGCGGGCTCGCAAGCTCGCTCGGCTTCAAGGGCGCGTTTCCGGTCGACCGCTTCCGGCTCGACCGCCGCATCTGGGAAAGCCTGATTGCCTGGGGCAAGAACCGGAGGGAGCGATGGCCTCTAGCCGTCGTTTCCGCTAATGCGAATGCGGAGAACGTGACACGATGAAATTTCTCGATCAGGCGAAGGTCTTCATCCAGTCCGGCACCGGCGGTGCCGGAGCGGTGTCGTTTCGCCGCGAGAAATTCATCGAGTTCGGCGGGCCGAACGGCGGCAATGGCGGCCGGGGCGGCGATGTCTGGATCGAGTGCGTCAATGGGCTGAACACGCTCATCGACTACCGCTACCAGCAGCATTTCAAGGCGAAGCGTGGCGGCCATGGCATGGGCGCGAACCGCACCGGAGCCGGCGGCGCCGATGTGACTCTCAAAGTGCCGGCCGGCACGCAGGTGTTCGACGAGGACGGCGAGACCCTGATCGCCGACCTGACCGAGGTGGGTCAGCGCCTCCTGCTCGCAAAGGGCGGTAATGGCGGCTTCGGCAATGCCGAGTTCAAGACCTCGACCAATCAGGCGCCGACCCGCGCCAATCCCGGCCTGCCGGGCGAGGAACGGTGGATTCTGCTGCGGCTGAAATTGATCGCCGACGCCGGTCTCGTCGGTCTGCCCAATGCCGGGAAGTCGACCTTCCTCGCGGCGGTGACGGCGGCGAAGCCCAAGATCGCGGATTACCCGTTCACGACCTTGCATCCCGGCCTCGGGGTCGTGCGCGTCGACAACCGGGAATTCGTGCTGGCGGATATTCCCGGCCTGATCGAGGGCGCGCATGAGGGCGTGGGCCTCGGCGACCGCTTCCTCGGCCATGTCGAGCGCTGCCGTGTGCTGCTGCATCTCGTCGACGGCACATCGGAAGATGCCGGCGCGGATTACAAGACGGTGCGCCGCGAACTCGAAGCCTATGGCGGCGGGCTTGCCGACAAGGCGGAGATCGTTGCGCTGTCGAAGGCCGATGCGCTCGACGACGAGACCAAGAAAAAGCAGATCGCGAAATTGAAGAAGGCGTGCGGACACGCTCCCTTGCTGCTCTCCGCGCATTCCGGCGAGGGCGTCACCGACGCGCTGCGCGGGATCTTGCGCATCGTCGATGTCGACCGCGCCGAGGAAGCCGCCTCGCTCGCGCCGGCCGCGGATGCCACATGGCGACCGTGACGCATCACACCCTTTGTGATAGCGCCACTCCACGTCAATGTACGGTCATCCCGTGAGCACTCCTAAACTCATCCAATTCCGCCGCGTCGTCGTCAAAATCGGCTCGGCCCTGCTCGTCGATCAGAACGAAGGCGCCCTCAAGCGCGCCTGGCTGGAAAGCCTTGCCGAAGATCTTGCCGCACTTACAAAACGCGGCGCGGAGGTGCTGGTCGTGTCCTCCGGCTCGATCGCGCTCGGACGCACCGTGCTCGGCCTGCCGGGCCGGGTGCTGCGGCTCGAGGAAAGCCAGGCGGCGGCGGCGGTGGGGCAGATCGCTCTGGCCCGCGCCTGGTCGGAAGTGCTGGGCGCGCATGGGCTGACGGCGGGACAGATCCTGCTGACGCTCGGCGACACCGAGGAGCGCGAACGCTATCTCAATGCGCGCGCGACATTGCAGCGGCTGCTTGATTTCAAGGCGGTGCCGGTCATCAACGAAAACGACACGGTGGCGACGACCGAAATCCGCTACGGCGACAATGATCGTCTCGCAGCGCGCGTCGCGACCATGGCGAGCGCGGATCTCCTCGTTCTTCTGTCCGATGTCGACGGTCTGTACACCGCACCGCCCGCGCGCGATCCCAATGCGAAGCATCTGGCGGTGGTCGAGCGCGTGACGCCGGAGGTCGAAGCCATGGCCGGCGCGGCCGGCTCGGAGTTCTCACGCGGCGGGATGAAGACGAAGATCGAGGCGGCGAAGATCGCGGCGTCCGGCGGCGCGCATATGGTCATCGCGTCGGGACAGATCCTCCATCCGCTCCGCGCCATTGAGGAAAACGGCCGCTGCACCTGGTTCCTCGCCTCCGGCAATCCGGCAGCGGCACGCAAACGCTGGATCGCGGGCACGCTCGTCGCGCGCGGCTCGCTCACGCTCGACGACGGCGCGGTGAAGGCGCTGCGCAGCGGCAAAAGCCTGCTGCCCGCGGGGGTGACGCGTGTCGAAGGAGGATTCAAGAACGGCGATGCGGTCGTAATCCGCGATGCCGCGGGCTCGGAGATCGGGCGCGGCCTCGTCGCCTATGACGCGGCGGACGCGGAGAAGATCGCGGGCAAGAACAGCGCGGCGATCGAAGACATTCTCGGCGCGCCGTTCCGCAGCGTCATGGTGCACCGCGACGATCTCGTGATCCTTTAGGCGAGCAGCGTCACCAGCCGCTCCGCATCCTTCGGCGCGGAGCTTTTCTGATCGTTGTCGAAGAAGACGAAGACCTCGCGTTTTTCCCGGCGCCAGGCCCGGACCGCCTGCGACCAGTCCTCGAGCGTCTCGTCCGGATAGGAGCCGTGATATTGGCCGGTCGGGCCGTGGCCACGCAGATAAACGAGATCGGCGGTCACCTCCCATGGCGCGGGGGCGGCGACGTGATCGCTGATGCAGAAGGCCACGTTATGGTCGCGCAGAAGCCCGAAAGTGTCGGGCACGTACCAGCTAGGATGCCGGAACTCGAAGACGAAGCGGTGCTTTTTCGGCAGGACTTTCAGGAAGCCGGCAAGCCGCTCGCGGTCGGCATGCATCTGCGGCGGAAGCTGGAACAGGCAGGGACCAAAGCTCGGGCCAAGCCCCTCCATCCGGGCCAGCACCATCTCCACGCTCTCTTTGCAGTCCTTGAGCCGCTTGAAGTGGGTAAGGTAGCGCGACGCCTTCCAGGCGAAGCAGAAGCCCTCGGGCGCGGTCTGACGCCAGTCCCTCACGGCTTTGACCGTGGGCAGCCGGTAGAACGAATTGTTGATCTCGGCGCTGTTGAACCGCGACGTGTAGAAGGCCAGCTGCTCCTTGACCTTCACCCTTTCGGGGTAAAACGGCCCCCGCCAGCTGCCATAATGCCAGCCGGACGTGCCGATTCGGACATGAGCCGGCAGCGCCGTCAGCGTGCCAAAGTCCAGCCTCTCCGCTATAGAAGTCCCCTGAATAGACATACCCTGACCCAACGCCACGAATTGTACCCCATGACGATTGCAACCGCGACTAACAACTCCACTGAGGGCCAAACGGTCCCCTCCGGGGGAAATAATTCCGCCCTGCTGTCGGAGATGGGCCACCGTGCGCGTGCCGCGGCCGGGGTTCTGGCTCTGGCCGACCGGGCGGCGAAGGACCGTGCGCTCGTCGCTATGGCCAAGGCGTTGCGCCGGAACGTGGCCGGGATTCTGGCCGCCAATGCCGAGGATGTCGCGGACGCCCGTGCCGCCGGGGCGACCGAGGCGAATGTCGATCGTCTGATCCTCGACCCGGCGCGGATCGAGGGTATGGCGGCGGGCGTCGAAGCGGTTGCCGCGCTGGCCGATCCGGTCGGCCGGGTCCTGGCGGAATGGACCCAGCCGAACGGGCTGAAATTCGAGCGCGTGGCGACGCCGCTCGGCGTTATCGGCGTGATCTATGAAAGCCGCCCGAACGTCACCGCGGACGCGGCGGCCCTGACGCTGAAATCCGGCAATGCCGTGATCCTGCGCGGCGGCTCGGACGGCTTCCGCTCGTCGTCCGCGATCCATGCCGCGCTCATTGAAGGCATTCGCGAGGCCGGCCTGCCGGAAGCGTCCGTGCAAATGGTGCCGACCAAGAACCGCGACGCGGTGGGCGAGCTGCTGAAGGGCCTCGACGGCAATCTCGACGTCATCGTGCCGCGCGGGGGCAAGGGCCTGGTCGCGCGTGTACAGACGGAGGCGCGGGTGCCGGTGTTCGCGCATCTCGACGGCAACAACCACATCTATATCCACGCGCCCTGCGATCTCGACATGGCGAAGACGGTGCTGATGAACGCCAAGCTCCGGCGCACCGGCGTGTGCGGCGCGGCGGAGACATTGCTCGTCGATCGCGGTCTCGCGGAGACCCATCTGAAGCCGCTCATCGCTCTTCTGCTCGACGCCGGCTGCGCGGTGCGCGGCGATCCGGCCGTGCGAAAAATCGATGCCCGCGTGACCGAAGTCTCGGACGCGGACTGGACGACGGAGTTCCTCGATGCGGTGATCGCGGCGGGCGTGGTCGACGGTCTCGATGCGGCCATTGCGCACATCAACCGCTACGGCTCGCACCACACGGATGCGATCCTGACCAGGGACAAGGCCGGCGCCGAACGCTTCCTGAACGAGGTCGATTCGGCGATCGTGCTGCACAACGCCTCGACGCAGTTCGCGGACGGCGGCGAATTCGGCTTCGGCGCCGAGATCGGCATCGCGACGGGGCGGATGCATGCGCGCGGGCCCGTCGGTCTCGAGCAATTGACGACGTTCAAATATCGCGTGCGCGGCGAGGGGCAAACCCGACCGTGACGGAACTGCCTGCGCATGGGCCGAGGATGCGGATCGGCCTCTACGGCGGCACCTTCAATCCGCCCCATGCCGCCCATCTGATGGTCTCGAAACGAGCGATGCGGAAGCTCGCGCTCGACCGCGTCTGGTGGCTGGTCAGTCCGGGTAACCCGCTTAAAGAAAACAACGATCTGCCAGCGCTGGAAGAGCGGGCTGCGCTGGCACGCGATCTGATCGATGACGGCCGGATCGTGCCGACCGGGATCGAGGCCGCGCTCGGCACGCATTACACGATCGATACCGTCCACGCTTTGCAGCGCCGCTGTCCAGACGTCCGGTTCGTCTGGCTGATGGGGGCGGACAATCTCGCGGGCTTCGATCTCTGGCGCGATTGGTGCGGTATAGCACGAAGCGTTCCGCTCGCCGTGTTCGACCGGCCGGGCTTCACACACAGGGCGCTGCGCGGGAAGGCGGCTCAGGCGCTGGCCAAATACCGGATTGACGAGAGCGATGCGCGGCTTCTGGCCGATCTCGCGGCGCCGGCCTGGACATTCATCCACGGACCGCGCTCGGCCCTGTCGTCGACGGTGCTGCGCGCACAAACGTCACGGAGATGATGTATGCCTGCGCTTGAAGGAACCTTCATCCCCTTCCTATATTGATTCGCGTGGCCGAACCTGTGTCCGGCCCATCGAGTGAGTGAGGGCAACAAAGCTGCAGATATCATTGTCTGAGGGGGCGACCGTGAGTTCGCCCCGCAAAGGTGCCCCGGCCGCCGTCCCGGCCGCCGCGGACCTCAATCGGTTGATCCTGGGTCTTCTCGACGACGCGAAAGCCGAGAACACCGTTGCGATCGATCTCGAGGGAAAATCAACCATAGCCGATGTGATGATCGTGACGCAGGGGCGTGCAAACCGCCACGTCGCCGCGATCGCCGACCGCGTCATCCAGGGACTCCGCGAAGCGGGGCACAAGGGCATGCGCATCGAGGGAATGAACACCGCCGACTGGGTTCTGATCGATGCCGGCGATGTCATACTTCACATCTTCCGTCCGGAAGTCCGCCTCTTCTACAATCTCGAAAAGATGTGGTCGGCGGATCGTCCGGTAGAGCAGCTCGTGGTCTGACGCTCGTATACTGCGGCGATGAGAATCGTCATCGCCGCCGTGGGCAAACTGAAGGATGGGCCTGAGCGCGAGCTTGTGGCCCGCTACGCGGAGCGCGCTGCCCAGGCCGGCCGCGCGCTGGCGCTCGGCCCGGTCGATATGCGCGAGATCTCCGAAAGCCGCGCCAAGCGTGCCGAAGATCGCAAGCGCGAGGAGGCGGCGGCCCTGACCGCGCTTGTCCTTCCCGGCGCGCCTGTCATCGCGCTTGAGGAAAGCGGCAAAAGCCTGTCCAGCCTGGAATTTGCCGGAAAGCTCGGGCGCTGGCGCGACGACGGCGCGCCCGCGGCGCAATTTCTGATCGGCGGCGCGGACGGTCTCGATCCGGCCCTGGTGAAGAATGCGGCCCTGGTGCTCAGCTTCGGAAGGATGACCTGGCCGCATCAGATTGTGCGCGCATTGCTCAGCGAACAGATTTACCGCGCGGCGACCATTCTCGCCGGCCATCCTTATCACCGGGAGTGATAGGGTGACGGAGCCGGGGAGATCGAATCGGAACATGCGGGGAAAGATCGCGAGAGCCGCAATCGGCACGGCTTTTGTCTTGGGGGCGTTTCCCGCCGCGGCCCAGGCGCCCGAAGTGCCCGCGCCCGAAATCAAGATTGATGACCTCAACGCCCGCCGCGAGAGCCTGAACAAGACCAAGGAAAGCCAGCAGCGCATCCGCGAGGAAATCCAGATCCTCGCTCAGGAGCGTTCGCGGTTCTCCACCGAACTCGTCGCGACCGCTGCCCGCATCCGCGACACCGAGACCAAAATGAGCGCGAGCGAACAGCGGCTCGCCGATCTCGCGGCCAGCGAAGCCGATGTGCGCAGGAAATTCGAGAGCAAACGGCAGGTCGTGACCGAGCTTCTGGCGGCGCTGCAGCGCATGGGCCGGCATCCGCCGCCCGCGCTTCTGGTTCAGCCGGAAGACGCGCTCGGCTCGATCCGTTCGGCCATTCTCCTCGGAACGGTCCTGCCGGAAATCCGCGAGCAGGCGGAGGATCTGGCGGGCGATCTCGAAGAACTGGGCCGGGTTCGTCGCGAGGCAGCGGTGCAGCGCAATAGGCTTGCCGCCGACCGCGCCGATCTTCAGGCGGCGCAGAGCCGTCTCGCCCTTCTGGTCGAAGTCCGCCAGAGACGCCAGCAGGAGCGTGAACAGACTCTCGCGGGAGAGACCGCGCGGGCGGCCGATCTCTCCCGTGAGGTGCAATCTCTCGAAGATTTGATCGCCCGGATGGAGAAAGATGTCATAGCGGCCCGCAAGGCGGCTGAAGCCGCGGCCGCTGCCCCGGTGCCCGCCGAACCGACGGCCGGTGCCCGTACCGACCTCGCAGCCCTCTCGGATCCCGGACGTCTCTCGCCCGCCGTAGCCTTCGCATCGGCCAAGGGAATGTTGCCTTTGCCGGTCGGCGGGACGCGGCTCAAAGGCTTCGGCGAACCGGACGACACGGGCTCCTCGCAAAAGGGGCTCACAATTTCGACGCGATCTCAGGCTCAGGTCACCGCACCCTGCGACGGCTGGGTGGTCTATGCCGGGCCGTTTCGCTCCTATGGTCAACTCTTGATCCTGAACGCCGGCGGCGGCTACCATGTCCTTGTTGCCGGCATGGAGAAGATCAGCGTATCGCTCGGTCAGTTCGTGTTGACCGGCGAACCGGTCGCGGAAATGGGCGCGGCCTCAAGCCAGATTGCGTCCATGGTCGGCGGCGGTGCGAAGCAGCCGGTTCTCTATGTCGAGTTTCGCAAGGACGGCCAGTCGATCGATCCCGGCCCATGGTGGGCCTCAAGCTCCGAAAAGGTTCGTGGATAATGCGTAAGGTTTCTCTTGTTCTTGCTGGCGCCTTGCTTGGCGCGACCGCCATGAGCCTCGCTCGCGATCCGGATTTCGTCTCCCGCGCCTGGGCCGCCAATGCGGATACGTACAAAAACCTCAACCTCTTCGGCGATGTGTTCGAGCGCGTCCGCGCCGACTATGTCGAGAAGCCCGAGGAGAAGCAGCTCATCGAAAATGCCATTCAGGGCATGATCTCCGGGCTCGATCCGCATTCGAGCTATATGGACGAAAAGCGCTACCGCGACCGCAAGGTCGATATTCGCGGCGAGTTCGGCGGCCTCGGCATCGAGGTCACGATGGAAAACAACATGGTCAAGGTGATGTCGCCGATCGACGACACGCCAGCCGCTCGCGCCGGCATCCTCGCCAACGACATCATCACCCATATCGACGGCGATGCCGTCGAGGGTCTGACGCTGCCCCAGGCGGTCGAGAAGATGCGCGGCGCCGTCAATACGCCGATCGTGCTCAAGATCCTGCGCAAGGACACCGAGCCGATGGACGTCAAGCTGGTGCGCGACGTGATCCGCATCCGCGTCGTCAAGTTCCGCGAAGAGGGCGATATCGGCTATGTCCGCATCGCCCAGTTCACCGAGCAGACCGAGGAAGAGCTGCTGAAGGCGATCGACGAGATCAAGAGGAAGATCCCGGGCGACAAGCTGAAGGGCTACGTGCTCGACCTGCGCAACAATCCGGGCGGCCTGCTCGACCAGTCGATCCGCGTCGTCGATGCGTTCCTCAACCGCGGCGAGGTCGTGTCGACCCGCGGCCGCAAGCCGGAAAACATCGACCGCTATTCCGCTCGCCCGGGTGACGTGACCGACGGCAAGCCTGTCGTGACCCTCGTCAACGGCGGTTCGGCCTCCGCGTCGGAAATCGTGGCCGGGGCGCTGCAGGACCACAAGCGCTCGACGATTGTCGGCACGCGCTCGTTCGGCAAGGGCTCGGTGCAGACCATTCTCGAACTCGGCCCCAACGGCACCAATGGCGCGCTGTCGCTGACGACGGCGCGTTATTACACGCCGTGCGGACGCTCCATCCAGGCGACCGGCATCGAGCCGGACGTCATCGTCGAGCCGAAGATTCCGGACGAGCTCAAGGGCAAGGACCGGATGCAGGGTGAAGCCGGCCTTCGCGGCCATCTGCGCGGCACGAACGAAGCCGAGGCGACACCGCGTCCGGCCGATCCGACCTCGCAGGATCAGATCGAAAGCGAAGACAAGAAGCCTTCGGCCGACGGCAAGAAGGGAAGGAGGGCGGCTCGTCCGCCTATGTTCCGCCGGATCCGAAGGACGACGTCCAGCTCCAGCTCGCCTACGAGCTGATTCGCGGCACCAAGACCGATGCCAAGTACCCGCCGAAGCCCGGCGAGCTGTCGTCGGAATGCGCGCAGGTTGCCAAGGCAGCCGGCGCCGCGAGCGAAGAAGAGCACGGCCAATTAACCATACCGGCTTATGAGAATCAGTCGCGGCGGCTAGAATTCGCCGCTTCTGATCTCATGCGGGGCCGGTTCGGTGGCGGCGGACGATCTCAGCACACCTCTGGGCATGGACAAGGGGCGCAAACCGCGCCGCTTTCCCAAGCTCGCGCCCGTGCTTGTCGCTCTGGCCGGCACCGTGCTGTTGGTCGGGGTCCTGTGGGCGGCATTGATCGACGATCCCCTCGGCGGTGAACCGGTGGCTGTCGCGGCGATCGAGCGGTCGCGGCCTTCTTCTTCGAAGAACCAGCAGAAGGCGGAACAGAGCGAGCCTGCGGCGACAGTACCCGATGCGCCTGCGGCCAGGACCGGCGTGGCGCCGGCCGCTCCGCCGTCCGGTCCGCTCATCATCAAGGTGCCGCAGAACGGCGGTGACCGGGCGTGCCGGTGCCGTTGTCGCGCAATCTGGATCCCGCTTTCGTCGATACGTCGCGGCACGGCCCGATCCCGAAAATCGCATCGGACGGCCGGCGTCCGTCCGACGTGTTCGCCCGCACTTCGGTCGCCGAGGCCGAGGACAAGAGGCCGAAGATCGCGATCCTGATCGGCGGCCTCGGCATCGGTCACGATGCGACCGCGCAGGTGTTCGAAAAGCTTCCGCGCACGATCACGCTCGGCTTCACGCCCTACGGCGATGATCTCGAAAGCTGGGTCGCGCGTGCCCGCGGCGAACGGCCAGGAGGTCATGCTCCAGGTGCCGATGGAGCCGTTCGATTATCCGAACAACGATCCCGGTCCGCAGACCTTGCTGACGACGCTGCCGGTCGACGCCAATCTCGACCGCCTGACCTGGGCGATGAGCCGGATGTCCGGCTATTACGGCCTGACGAATTACATGGGCGCGAAGTTCACCGCCTCGGATGAGGCGCTTGCGCCGGTGCTGACGGAGGTCGCGCGGCGCGGCCTGGTCTTCCTCGACAACGGCTCCTCGCCGCGAAGCCTCGTTTCGAAGCTCGGGCCGGATGCCGGCGCGCTGACGGCGCGCGCCGAACTCGTGATCGACGCCACGCCGAGCGCGGAGGCAATCGACGCCGCGCTGATAAAGCTCGAGGACATGGCGCGGCGCCAGGGCGGCGTGATCGGCGTTGCCAGCGCGCTGCCGGTGACGCTGTCACGGATCGAGCAATGGGCGGGGCAATTGACCGCCAAGGGAATCGCGCTCGTGCCCGTCAGCGCAGTGGTAAAGCGCTCCAATCCCTCCTAAATATCCGGCGTATGCCGAAACAGCTCCCCTACCGCCCCTGTGTGGGCATGATGCTCGTCAACCGCGACGGTCTCGCCTTCATCGGCAAGCGCGCGGCGGGCGGCAATGAGCCGACGGCCAACAATGCCTGGCAGATGCCGCAGGGCGGGATCGACGAGGGCGAGGAGCCCTATGAGTGCGCGCTGCGCGAACTATACGAGGAAACCAATATCCGCTCCGTCGAACTGATCGGCGAAATCGAAAGGCTGGGTCACGTACGATCTTCCGCCCGAACTCGTCGGCGTCGCCTGGAAGGGCAGGTTTTGCGGCCAGCAGCAGAAATGGTTCGCGCTCCGCTTCACCGGCAAGGATTCGGAGATCGACGTGAAAAATCCGGGGGGCGGTAAGCACAAACCGGAATTCGTCGACTGGCGGTGGGAGCATATCGATCTGCTTCCCGGCCTCATCATACCGTTCAAGCGCGCGGCCTATGAACAGATCGTCGCCGAGCTGAAGCCGTTCGTCGTTACATGACGGGCAATGCGCGAAGCGGCGCTCCGTGGCTCCTGGATGCCCGGGACAAGCCCGGGCATGACGGAGGAGAGGCTGTGAGCGAGAAACCGTACCGCCCGAATGTCGGCGTCGCTTTGTTCAACCGCGAAGGCCTCGTCTTCGCCGGTCACCGCTTTGCATCCTCCGGGCCTGAACTGATCGATCCCGCGACTGCCTGGCAGATGCCGCAAGGCGGCATCGACGAGGGCGAGGACATCATCGCCGCCGCGCGTCGCGAACTCTGGGAGGAGACGGGCGTGACATCGGTCTCGCTGCTCGCCGCGACCGAGGATTGGTGGACCTACGATTTCCCGCCCTATGACGGCCCCAGTACGCACAAGCTCGCGCCGTTTCGCGGCCAGCGGCAAAGATGGGTCGCGTTCCGGATGGAGGGCGGGCTCGACGAGATCCAGATGGATGTCGACGGCTGCACCGAAGACCCGGAATTCGACGCCTGGGGCTTCTTCCCGCTGAGCGTGCTGCCGCGTCTCGTCGTGCCGTTTCGGCGGCCGGTCTATGAGAAGGTGGCCGAAGCGTTTGCAGGGTTCTCGGCGCTGCGACAGCGTAGCCCGGCGACGAGGACGGCACGGTAGGTGCATTCGGCGGCATCAGTGCCAATCACCTGATGGCCAGCGGCACTCTCCGCTCATGACCGTCCTACGTCGAGACGGAGGCCATGGTCGAAAACGACGGCTCGACCCGCATTTTCGGGCGGGCGGGCCTGACGGCCCGATTCTGACGCGGGGCCGTCAGACTATTCGTCAGACGGGCCAGTCGCCGAGGTTCCAGGCCGAGTCCCAGAACATCCATTCGAGCTGCGTCGCGCGCGTGAACGCCGCGTGCATGGCCTTGAGCGTCTCCGGCGAAGCCTTCGCCGCGACGCGGTCCGTCGTCTCGACCACGGCCTTCACCGCGTCGTGGAAGTCGTCGCCCGCATAGGTGTCGATCCAGGCCTGGTAGGGATTGTCCTTCGCGGCGCGGGCATGGATGTCGCGGCCGACCTCGGCATAGATCCAGAAGCAGGGCAGCAGCGCCGCGAGCACGACCGGATAGCTCTCCGACCAGGCCGTCGCGATCAGATAGTTCGAATAATGGTGGCAGACCGGCGAGAGTGGTGTCGCCGCGAAGTCCTTGGCGCTGACGTCGAAGCGCTTGAAGTAGTCGGCATGCAGCGCGCGCTCGACGATGATCGCGACTTTCGCGCCCTCGGCGAACTGGACGATGCCGTCCGCGATCGTCGGCCTTGGCGGCGGCGACCGCGAGCGCGCGGCCGAACGCGATCAGATAGTGCGCATCCTGGATGATGTAGTGCTTGAAACGGTCCTCGGTCAGCGTGCCGTCCGCGAGCGCCGCGTTGAACGGCATGGTGCGGATCGTCTCGTAGAGGGCCTTGTTGGCGTTCCAGGCGTCGGCGCTGAAGGGCATGGCGTTTCCTCTGGGTCTCCCTCTCCTGAAGGGAGAGGGCCGACTCAAGCCGGAAGGCTTGAGCGGGGTGAGGGGTGCGAGCTCTCGATAGGTTCTACGCCCTCACCCGGCAGCGCTCCGCGCTGTCCGACCTCTCCCCACGGGAGAGGTAACAAGGAGCGTCAGTGCGCGGCAGCGGTCGTGCGCAGGTCCTTGAGCCAGTCGAGCCGCTCCTGGGCCCGGCGCTTTGCCTCGTCGCTGTGCGCATGGCCGAAAGCCGCTTCCGCGATCTCGACCTCGCGGGCGAACGCCGCGCCGTCGAGTTCGGCCGCAGGCAGCGCGAAGTCGGCGAGAATGGTCAGGCCGTCCGGGTTCACCTCGGCGAAGCCGCCGCGGACGTAAAGACGCTGCGTCTCGGCGGCGGTCTTCACCGTCACGATACCGGGACGCAGGACCGTGATGAACGGCGCATGCTGGGCGAGAACCGTGAATTCACCCTCGACGCCCGGTACCGTCACTTCATCCGCCGGTTCGGAGATGAGGAGACGTTCGGGCGAGACCAGCTCGAAGGTAAAAGAGGCCATGACGATGTATCCTTAGGCGCGGCGGCCGACGACGACGCCGGCACCGAGGCCGATGATCGCGCCGATCGCGGCGAAAATGCCGATGTGCTGCCACTGGTCGGAGGTGAGCTTGCCGCCTTCCGCCGCGCCCTCACCGGTGATCTGGATGTTGAGGCCGGGCAGGTTGATCTCGGCCGACTGGGGCCGGGTGACGTAGCCGACAAGGGCGCCCGCGAGGAGGCCCAGCACAAGCAAAGCTGCTTTGGTGTTCATCGGCTATTCCTTTTCCCTGACGGGGTCAGGCCGCCTCGGCCGCAAGCTTCTGGGCCTTCTCGACGGCTTCCTCGATGGTACCAACCATATAGAAGGCCGCTTCGGGAAGGTGGTCGTACTTTCCTTCCACCAGTCCCTTGAAGCTCTTGATCGTGTCCTCGAGCGCGACGAGCTTGCCCGGCGAGCCGGTGAAGACCTCGGCGACGTGGAACGGCTGGCTGAGGAAGCGCTCGATCTTGCGGGCGCGGGCGACCGCGATCTTGTCCTCTTCCGACAGCTCGTCCATTCCGAGAATGGCGATGATGTCCTGCAGCGCCTTATAGCGCTGCAGAATCTGCTGCACCTGACGGGCGATGGCGTAATGCTCCTCGCCGACGATGGCGGGCGAGAGCATGCGCGAGGTCGAGTCGAGCGGGTCGACGGCCGGGTAGATGCCCTTTTCGGCGATCGAGCGCGACAGAACGGTCGTCGCGTCGAGATGGGCGAACGAGGCGGCCGGGGCCGGGTCGGTCAGGTCGTCGGCGGGAACGTAAATCGCCTGCACCGAGGTGATCGAACCCTTGTTCGTGGTCGTAATGCGTTCCTGCAGCATGCCCATGTCGGTGGCGAGCGTCGGCTGGTAGCCCACCGCCGAAGGAATACGGCCGAGAAGCGCGGACACTTCCGAACCCGCCTGCGTGAAGCGGAAAATGTTGTCGACGAAGAACAGCACGTCCTGGCCCTGGTCGCGGAAGTTCTCGGCGACGGTGAGGCCGGTCAGCGCGACGCGGGCGCGGGCGCCCGGAGGCTCGTTCATCTGGCCATAGACGAGGGCGCACTTGGAGCCGGCGGCCGAGCCGCCGTTTTCCTTCGGGTCCTTGTTGACGTTCGACTCGATCATCTCGTGATAGAGGTCGTTGCCTTCGCGGGTGCGCTCGCCGACGCCGGCGAACACCGAATAGCCGCCGTGGGCCTTCGCGACGTTGTTGATGAGCTCCATGATGAGCACGGTCTTGCCGACGCCGGCGCCGCCGAACAGGCCGATCTTGCCGCCCTTGGCGTAAGGCGCGAGCAGGTCGACGACCTTGATGCCCGTCACGAGAATTTCGGATTCCGTCGCCTGTTCCGCATAGGACGGCGCGGGCTGATGGATGGAGCGCACGCCGCCGACGGCCGCGATCGGGCCGGCTTCGTCCACCGGCTCGCCGATGACGTTCATGATGCGGCCGAGAGTGGCTTCGCCGACCGGCACCGAGATCGGGGCGCCGGTGTCGATGACTTCCTGGCCGCGGGTCAGGCCTTCCGAGGTGTCCATCGAGATGCAGCGCACGGTGTTCTCGCCGAGATGCTGCGCGACTTCGAGAACGAGGCGGTTGCCGTTGTTCGAGGTTTCGAGGGCGTTCAGGATTTGCGGCAGGTGATCGTCGAACTGCACGTCGATGACGGCGCCGATGACCTGGGAAATGCGGCCGCGCGCGCCGGTGGCGGCGCTGGCAGCGCTGGCCTTCTTGGTGGCCGTGGTGCTTTTCGCCATGATAGCTGTCCTTCGTCGGTCAGAGCGCTTCCGCGCCCGAGATGATTTCGATCAGTTCTTTGGTGATCTGAGCCTGACGCGTGCGGTTGTAGTTCATCGTCAGCTTCTTGATCATGTCGCCCGCATTGCGGGTCGCATTGTCCATCGCGCTCATGCGCGCGCCCTGTTCGGACGCGGCGTTCTCGAGCAATGCGCGGAAAATCTGGATCGCGACATTGCGCGGCAGGAGGTCGGCGAGGATCTCGCTTTCCTCCGGCTCGAATTCGTACGGCACGGCCGGAGCCGTCGTTTCTTCCGGCAGCACGGCCGGGATGATCTGCAGCGCGGTCGGGATCTGCGCGATCACCGATTTGAAGCGCGAGAAGAAGAGGGTCGCGACATCGAACTCGCCGGCGTCGAACGCGTCGAGCACCTGCTGGGCGATATCCTGCGCGTTGTTGAAGCCGATCTGCTTCACTTCGCGGAGATTGATCGAGGGCTGAAGGCGCGACGCGAAGGCGCGGCGCAGCACGTCGGCGCCCTTGCGGCCCACCGGCAGGATCGTCACGTCCTTGCCTTCCGCGATCAGGCGGTTGGCGTGTTCGCGCGCGAGGCGCGCGATCGAGGAGTTGAACGCGCCCGCGAGGCCGCGCTCTGCGGTCGCGACGATCAGGAGGTGCTTCTGCGTCGAGCCCGTGCCGCGCAGGAGGAGCGGGGCCTCCGGCGAATTGGCGAGGCCGGCGGCCAGATTGGCGAGAACACGGTCCATGCGCTCGGCGTAGGGACGCGCAGCCTCGGCCGCCATCTGGGCGCGACGCAGCTTCGCCGCGGCGACCATCTGCATCGCCTTGGTGATCTTCTGCGTCGCCTTGACCGAGGCGATGCGGGTGCGGAGGTCCTTAAGCGAAGCCATTCCGGTGTGCTCTCAGGATCAGGCGAAGGTCTTGGCGAAGGCGTCGACAGCGGACTTCAGCTTGTCGCCGGTATCTTTCGACAATTCCTTCGAGGTGCGGATCGCGTCCAGGATGTCGATGTGCTTGCCGCGGAGGAGGGCCAGAAGGCCGGCCTCGAACGGACGCACCTTGTCGACCGGAAGCGTGTCGAGATAGCCGTTGGTGCCGGCCCAGATGACCGCGACCTGCTCTTCGATCTTGAGCGGGGAGAACTGGCCCTGCTTCAGGAGTTCGGTGAGGCGCGCGCCGCGGTTCAGCAGGCGCTGGGTCGTGGCGTCGAGGTCGGAGCCGAACTGGGCGAAGGCCGCCATTTCGCGGTACTGCGCGAGCTCGCCTTTGATCTTGCCGGCGACCTGCTTCATCGCCTTGATCTGGGCGGCGGAGCCGACGCGCGACACCGAGAGGCCGACGTTCACCGCCGGGCGGATGCCCTGGTAGAACAAATCGGTCTCGAGGAAGATCTGGCCGTCGGTGATCGAAATCACGTTGGTCGGGATGTAGGCGGACACGTCGTTCGCCTGCGTCTCGATGACCGGCAGAGCCGTCAGCGAGCCCGAGCCGTTCTCGTCGTTCAGCTTGGCCGCGCGCTCGAGAAGACGCGAGTGGAGATAGAAGACGTCGCCCGGATAGGCTTCGCGGCCCGGCGGACGGCGCAGAAGCAGCGACATCTGGCGGTAGGCGACGGCCTGCTTGGAAAGGTCGTCATAGGCGATGAGGGCATGGAGGCCGTTGTCGCGGAAATATTCGCCCATCGCGCAGCCGGCGAACGGTGCCAGGTACTGCATCGGGGCCGGATCGGACGCGGTCGCCGCGACGACGATCGAATATTCGAGAGCGCCCTGCTCTTCGAGCACTTTCACGAACTGCGCGACGGTCGAACGCTTCTGGCCGATGGCGACGTAGACGCAATAGAGCTTGGCCTTCTCGTCCTTGCCCTGGTTGATCGGCTTCTGGTTCAGGATCGTGTCGAGGATGACGGCGGTCTTGCCGGTCTGGCGGTCGCCGATGATCAGCTCGCGCTGGCCGCGGCCGACCGGGATCAGGGCGTCGATCGCCTTGAGGCCGGTCTGCATCGGCTCGTTGACCGATTTGCGCGGGATGATGCCGGGGGCCTTCACGTCGACGCGGGAGCGCAGCTTCGACTTGATCGGGCCCTTGCCGTCGATCGGATTGCCGAGGGCGTCCACGACGCGGCCGAGGAGTTCCGGACCGACCGGGACGTCGACGATCGAGCCGGTCCGCTTGACCGTGTCGCCTTCCTTAATGTCGCGGTCGGAGCCGAAGATCACGACGCCGACATTGTCGGTTTCGAGGTTCAGGACCATGCCCCGGATGCCGCCGGGGAATTCGACCATTTCGCCGGCCTGGGCATTGTCGAGGCCGTAAATGCGGGCGATGCCGTCGCCGACGGAGAGAACCTGTCCGACCTCGGAGACTTCGGCTTCCTCGCCGAAGTTCTTGATCTGATCCTTCAGGATCGCGGAGATTTCTGCGGCGCGGATGTCCATCAGCGCACCTCTTTCATGGCGTTTTGGATGGCGGAAAGGCGAGTTCTCAGGGAGGCGTCGACCATGCGGCTGCCGAGCTGCACGATGATGCCACCGATGATGGAAGGATCGACCTTGATGTCGATCTTGACGTCCTGCTTGGTGACGTCGCGAAGCGCGTCCTTGATGTCCTTCGTACGGGCATCGTTGAGCGGTTCGGCGACGGTCACCTGGGCCGTCAGTTCGCCGCGTGCCTTGGCGACGATCGCGCGGAACGCGCGGATCATGGCGTCGACCGCAAACAGGCGGCGGTTCTTGGCGGCGAGCTTGATGAAATTGGCGGCGATGCCGGAAATCTTCGCCTTGGCGAGAATGGCAGTGATGGCGCCGAGCTGTTCTTCGGCCGAGAAGACCGGACTTTTCACGAGGCGGCGAAGATCCTCGCTGCCGGTGACCAGTGCGTCGAATCGTTCAAGCTCGGCGAGCACGGAATCAATCGATTTCGTCTCGTCCGCAAGCTCGTACAAAGCCGTCGCGTAGCGGCCGGCCATGCTGTTCGGAGTCGCGTCGTTTGCTGACACGGATGGCGATCTTTCGTCGTCCGATCCAAGACCTGTGTCGGCCAAGATCGGCGACAGCAAGTTCTTGAAATATCGAGATGTTTTGGCCGTGTAAGGCCGGCCGGTGAGGCAGCCCCCACCAGCCGCGGGTTGACTAACACACGGGTGTGGGTGGTGCAACACAAGTGCGTGATTGGAGAGTGCGACGGAATAGCGTGCCTGTCGAAAGCAATTCCTCGCGCGCGATTCTAAAGAAACGAGATGGGATCGACGTCGACCTGAACCTGGATCGCGCCCGGCGCCTTCGGCGCCTTGGCGAGCCAGTCGCGGATCAGTCCCGACAGATCGGCCGCGCGCGGCGCTTTCACGATCAATCGCACCCGATGCCGGCCCCGAATCAACGCGAGCGGCGGCTCGGCCGGGCCGAGCAGGCGGGTGCCGGACGTGTCCGGGAACAGGCGCGCGAGCGCGCGGGCGTGGTTTTCGGCGTCCGCCTTCACGGGCGCGGAGACGATCAGGCTGGCGAGCCGCCCGAAGGGGGGCAAAGCGGCGTCGGCGCGAGCCGCGATCTCGGCTTTATAGAATGCCGCGCCGTCATGGTTCTTCAGCGCCTGCATCACGGGATGTCCGGGATCGTGCGTCTGTACGAGGCCGCGCCCCGGCCGGTCGCCGCGCCCGGCGCGGCCCGTCACCTGTTCGAGCAGCTGGAAGGTACGCTCGGCGGCGCGGGGATCGGAGGCCGAGAGGCCGAGATCGCCGTCGACCACCCCGACAAGCGTCAGATCCGGGAAATTGTGGCCCTTGGTGACGAGTTGCGTGCCGACGACGAGATCGACCTCGTGCCGGGCGATGGCGGTGAGTTCCGCGCGCATGCGCTCCGCGCCGACCGTGATGTCGCTGGACAGAACGGCGAGACGCGCCTCGGGGAACAGAGCCGCGGCCTCGTCGCGGATGCGCTCGACGCCGGGACCGACCGCCGCGAGCTTTCCGGGCGTGTGGCAGTGCGGGCAGGCGGGCGGCACGTCCTCGTGATGGCCGCAATGATGGCAGACCAGCTTTCTGCGGAATCTGTGTTCGACGAGCCAGGACGTGCAGTTCGGGCACTGGAAGCGGTGGCCGCAGGCGCGGCAGAGCGTCAGCGGCGCGAAACCGCGGCGGTTCAGGAACAGCAGCGCCTGCTCTCCGCGCGCAAGCGTGTCGCGGACTTCCGTTTCGAGCGGCGGCGCGACCCAGCGGCCGGGCTCGGGCGGGGTGTCGCGGAGATCGACGAGGGCGATGTCGGGAAGGGTGCGCCCGCCGTAACGGACGGGCAAAGTATGGTGTACATACCTGCCCGCCTCGGCGTTGACGCGGGTCTCGATGCTCGGCGTTGCCGAGACCAGCACGACGGGCGCGTCCGAAATCTGACCGCGCACCACCGCCATGTCGCGGGCGTGGTAGATCGGCGTGTCGTCCTGCTTGAAGCCCCCGTCGTGCTCTTCGTCGACGATGATAAGGCCGAGATCCTTGAACGGCAGGAAGAGCGCCGAGCGCGCGCCGACCACGATCTGCGTCTCGCCGGTCGCCGCGCCTTCCCATGTCCGCGCGCGGCGTTTCACCGATACCGTCGAATGCCATTCCCCGGGAGGCGAACCGAAACGTGCGGCGACGCGGTCCATGATCGTGCGCGTCAGGGCGATCTCGGGGAGAAGGATCAGCGCCTGGCGGCCCATGCGGAGCGCTTCGGAGGCGGCTTCGAGATAGGTTTCGGTTTTGCCGGCGCCGGTGACGCCTTCGAGAAGATGGGTGGAGAACGCGCGCGTGCGCACGGCCTGGCTCAGCGCGGTCGCGGTTTTGGACTGATCGGGGTTAAGTTCCGGCGGCGCGAAATCCGGATCGAGCCCCGATCCGATCGGTTCGGGCGGGAGTTCGACGATCCTGAGCGCGCCGTCCTTGACGAGGCCGTCGATCACGCCGACCGACGCGCCGGTCTCGCGGGCGAGATCGGCCCTGGTTCGGGCAAGATTGTCCGATGTCTTTTCCAGTACGCGCGCCCGCGCGGCCGTCATGCGCGCGGGCTGTTCGCCGGTCGCGACAACCGCGCGCCGCGGCGATTCTTCGCCGACATGCCGTGCGCCGCGCAGCGCGATGCGCAGCACCATGCCGGCGGGCGACAGAGTGTAGCGCGCGATCCAGGTGACGAAGCGCAGAAGCTCCGGCGTCAGGCGCGGCAAGTCGAACGCGGCGCTGACCGGCTTGAGTTTCTTTTCGGGGACATCCGGATCGCCCGGACCCCAGACCACGCCGGCCTGCATCCGTCCGCCGAGCGGCACCTCCACGATCTCGCCGGGCTTCACATCGAGCCCGTCCGGCACCGAATAGGTGAAGCTCCGGTCGAGCGCGACCGGCAAAAGAACCTCGACGCGGGTTTTGCTCATGCGGGCGTGTGGCAGACCGCCTCGACATTGTGGCCGTCGGGATCGAGAACGAAAGCGCCGTAATAGTTCGCGTGATAGTGCGCACGGATGCCGGGCGGACCATTGTCGCGCGCCCCAGCCGCGAGCGCGGCTCTGTAGAAAGCGTCGACCGCGGTGCGGCTTTCCGTGGCGAACGCGATATGAAGCGGGCCAGGCAACGTCGTGTCCTGATGAATCCAGAATTCAGGTTTTTGACCACGGCCGAATCCGCAGCCGGAGGTTCCGCCGCCTTCCATCGCGATGGCGATGCCGAGCGGCTTCAGGACGGCGGCATAAAAAGCCTTCGACCCGTCATAGTCGCTGACGCCAATTCCTATATGATCGAGGATCATCGGCTTCCCGCTTGCAAATGAGTGCCGGGCGCGCGATGCACGCCGCGACCCCGCCTGAGGAACAATACGCCATGAAATTCTTCGTCGATACCGCCGACGTTTCGGAAATCCGCGATCTTGCGGAAACCGGTCTGATCGACGGCGTGACCACCAATCCCTCGCTCGTGCTGAAGGCCAACCGGCCCTATTCCGAGATCCTGAAGGAAATTTGCGAGGTCGTCCCCGGTCCGGTGTCGGCCGAAGTCGTCGCGACCGATCTCGCCGGCATGCTGAAAGAGGGGCGGTCGCTCGCCAAGCTCGCCGACAACATCGTCATCAAGGTGCCGATGACCTGGGACGGGCTGAAAGCCTGCCGGGCTTTCCGCGCCGAAGGCACGATGGTCAACGTCACGCTCTGCTTTTCCGCCAACCAGGCGCTTCTGGCCGCCAAGGCCGGCGCGAGCTTCATCTCGCCGTTTGTCGGGCGGCTCGACGACATCAACATGGACGGCATGGAACTCATCCAGGACATCCGCACGATCTACGACAACTACCCGGCGCTCGAGACCGAGATCCTGGTCGCGTCCGTCCGTTCGCCGAACCATGTGAAAGAGGCGGCCCTGATCGGCGCCGATGTCGCGACCTGCCCGGCGGCCGTCATCAAGAGCCTCGTCAACCACCCGCTGACCGACAAGGGTCTCGCTCAGTTCGTGGCCGACTGGAAGAAGACGGGTCAGTCGATCGCCTGACCCGCTTGGCCTGCCGCGCGCTCAGGCGTCCGGCCCAGGCGAAGAACAGAAGGTCGCCGCCAAGCGTGATGAGCCGCAGGAGGCCCGCGACCAGCAGCGCGTCTCCGCTCGGCATCATGGTCGCAAGGCCGTAGGCCAGGACAGCCTCGCGTACGCCGAGGCCCGCGGGCGCGCCCGGCGTGATGCAGCCGCAGAGCCAGGCGGCGGCGAACAATCCGACCATGGCCGGCAGATCCCAAAGCACGGGAGCGCCGGGCGTCACGATGTCGATGACAAGGTCGAGCACGATCCCGCCGCCCACGAAGAAGCCGAGATGGAGGAGCATCGCCGGCCAGAGGCGGATGAGGCGCCACTGTGCCAGACGGGTGCTGAATTCCGCGCCGTAGCGCGCGATGATCGACCGGGTAATGCGCGGGAGTATGAAGAGTATCCCCCCGATAATTGCGAGGAGGAGCCCGGCGGCTTCACCCATTTCACGGCCGGTTTGCAGGCCCGTGGCCGCCACAGCCAGGAGCGTGATGATGGCGCCCACGGAAATCTGCGAGGAAAGTTCGAGCAGCCCGGACACGCCGAGGCCGAGATGGGTCCAGCCGGAGATGCGGCCGAGCATCTGGCGGCTGGCGAGCTGGGCCATGCCGCCGGCGACATAGCGTGCGATCTGGGTGCGGGCGTAGATGCGCCGCGTCTCCTGAGCGCACACATTCTCTTCGCCCGACCAGACCAGGAGATATCGCCAAGCTTCGGCCAGCAGAAAGCCGCTGCTTCCGTAGATCGCGGTGCCGAGCAGAAGCAGGAGAACATCGCCCGGCCCGGGACGGAACGCTTCCAGCACCGCGCGCTGCGACCACATCGAAATCGCGATATAGCCCAGCGAGACGAGCAACACCGCTGCACCGAGGCCGAAATAAAGGTAGCGCTTCTTCCTGGCGGCAGCGGCCACGGTGTTTCCCCCCGGGCAGTTTATCTAAGTCTCCCATGGCCCTGTCACAATCGAAGGTCACTGCTTCTTAAGCCTAATGCGGGAGGCTCGCGCGATGTCCGACACCGTCCAGATCGACCTCCCTGCCGCTCCGGATGTGAAGGCGGCCTACGCGGCGTGGACCGCTCATCTCGCCGACGAGCGCCGCCTGTCGCCGCTTTCGGTCGAGGCCTATGGCCGCGATGTGCGGTTTTTCCTTGGCTTTCTGCAGGAACATCTCGGTGGCCCGGCCTCGCTGGACGGCCTGAAGGGTCTCGCGCCGCGCGACGTGCGTGCCTTTCTTGCCCGCCGGCGCAAGGAAGGGCTTTCGAGCCGTTCCGTGATGCGCGCGCTGGCGGCGGCCCGCTCCTTTGCGCGGTTTCTTGAGCGTGGCGGCAACGGCTCAGCCTCGGCGCTCAGCGCCATCCGCGCTCCGAAGATCGCGCGCAGCCTGCCGAAGCCCATGTCCGCCGTTTCGGCCCGCCGCATGGTCGATGTCGACACGCGCGCGGGCGAAGAGCGGGAGGCCTGGGTTTTGGCCCGGGACGCCGCCGTGCTGGCGCTGCTCTATGGCTGCGGATTACGTATCGCCGAGGCTCTGTCGCTGACCCGGCGCGAGGCGCCGAACGAGGGCGGCCGTGCCCTGACCGTCACCGGCAAAGGCGGGAAGACGCGCCAGGTACCCGTGATCCCTTCCGTCGCCCATGCGGTCGCCGATTATCTTTCGCTCTGTCCGTGGACGCTCGAGCCCGACGGGCCGCTCTTTCTCGGCGCCAAGGGAGGCCCGCTGTCACCGCGGATCGTGCAACGCGCGATGCAGGAGATGCGCGGCGCACTCGGTCTGCCGGACACCGCAACGCCCCATGCGCTGCGCCATTCGTTTGCAACGCATCTCCTGGCGCGCGGGGGCGATCTGCGCTCGATCCAGGAGCTTCTCGGCCATGCCAGCCTGTCGACGACCCAGATCTACACCGAGGTCGACACCGCCCGGCTGATCGCGATTCACGCCGCCGCGCATCCCCGGGCGTGAACCGGAATCATTTCCCCGACGACACAGAAGAAGACATTCGCTGGAAACGGAAGGTTCCTAGAACCTTCACCAACGAACGAAACTTTTTCTGGAGGCGACGATGTCGCTCAAGCGCAATCTTCTGATGCTCGCGGCCTATCTGGGCGCGCTGCTGTTCATATCGCTGCCGTTCACGATGATCGAAGCGAAGGGCCCGCCCTCGACCTTCGCTGAAATCGAAGCGCTCGGCCGCTGATCACGAACGCGTCAGAACGCCCGGCTTCGGCCTTGCGTCCGCGCCGTCTTGCGGCAGACTAATGTGTACTACTGCCAACGAGAGGATCTCCGATGACGAAGTCTCTTGCAGCCGCCGTCGCGCTTCTCACGCTGACCGCCTTTACCGGCGCCGCCTTCGCGGACTGCCCGGCCCACGCGGCGAAAAACAACACCACGACGTCCGACAAGCCGACAGGCACCTGAGCGGGGATTCGAGACCCCCACAAGCAAAGGCCCGGCGAAAGCCGGGCCTTTTTCATTGGGACGCCGCCTCCCTCCCCTGAATGGGGAGGGCCGACTCGCACGTAGAGCGAGCGGGGTGGGGTGATGGCCGGAGCGTTCGGAAAATACAGAAGAACTCGGGTGTTCCCGAGTTCAGCTCTTGATGGCCAAGTCGTTGAACCGACTTGGCTCGGGGAGGGAGGGGCGCCTCACATATGTATCGGGCGCTTGTCGACCGCGAGCGCGGCTTCCTTGACGGCCTCGTTCAAGGTCGGATGCGCGTGGCAGGTGCGCGCGATGTCCTCAGCCGAACCGCCGAACTCCATGGCGATCGCCGCTTCCGCGATCAAAGTGCCGGCATCGGCGCCGATGATGTGGACGCCGAGGACCTTGTCGGTCGCCGCATCGGCGAGGATCTTCACGAACCCGTCCGTCGTGTCGTTGACCTTGGCGCGCGCCGTCGCAGTGAACGGGAACTTGCCGATATTGTACGAAATCCCCGCCGCCTTCAGCTCTTCTTCGGTCGCGCCGACGCTTGCCACTTCCGGCGCGGTGTAGATGACGTTCGGAATGACGCCGTAATTGACGTGGCCCGCTTTGCCCGCGAGCACTTCGGCGACGGCGATGCCTTCGTCCTCCGCCTTGTGGGCGAGCATCGGCCCGGCGATGACGTCGCCGATGGCGTAAATACCCTCCACATTGGTCTTGAAATGACCGTCGATCTTGATGCGGCCGCGCTCATCGAGCTCAACGCCGACCTTGTCGAGGCCGAGGCCCGCCGTGTAGGGCACGCGACCGATGGCGACGAGAACCACGTCGGCTTCCAATGTTTCGGCTTCGCCGCCGGCCGCCGGTTCGACCCTGGCCTTGAGGACCTTGCCCGAGGCGTCGACGCCCGTAACCTTCGAGCCGAGCTTGAACGTAATGCCCTGCTTGGACAGGACGCGCTCGAACTGGCGCGCGATCTCGCCGTCCATGCCGGGCAGGATGCGGTCGAGGAACTCGACCACAACGACCTCGGCGCCGAGACGGCGCCAGACCGAACCGAGTTCAAGGCCGATCACGCCGGCGCCGATGACGAGCAGCTTGCCGGGAACTTTGGACAGCTCCAGCGCGCCGGTCGACGAGACGACGCGCTTCTCGTCGATTTCGACGCCGTTCAGCCGCGTGACGTCCGAGCCGGTGGCGACCACGATGTTCCTGGTCGCGATCTCCTGCGCGTCGCCCTTTTCGGGCTTCACCAAAATCTTCCCAGGCGCGGTGATCGTGCCCGTGCCGAAATAGACATCGACCTTGTTCTTCTTCAGCAGGAATTCGACGCCTTTCACATTGCCGTCGACGCCCTTCTGCTTGAAGGCCTGCATGGCCTTCAGATCGAGCTTCGGCGATACAGAAATGCCCATGCCGCCGAACTTGTGCTGCGCGTCTTCAAACGCGTGCGAGGCGTAAAGCAGGCCCTTGGAGGGGATGCAGCCGACATTGAGGCAGGTGCCGCCATGCGTCGCGCGCTTTTCGACAACGGCAACCTTCATGCCGAGCTGGGCGGCGCGGATGGCACAGACATAGCCGCCGGGGCCGGTGCCGATGATGGTGAGGTCGTAGGTGTCGGCCATGGGAGATCAACTCACGAAAAGACGGCGGTGAACATGCTGACGAGCCCGATCGCGGATACGATCCAGGCCAGGGTGCGGAGATAGGGAATCCCCAGGAGATAGAGCGGTATGTACACGACTCGCCCGCTCAACCAGAGCCATGCGCCGTTCGCGCCGAGACTGCCGGTCTTGCCGAGCACGGCAAGCGCGAGCGCCAGAGCAATCAGTGCAGGGAAGGTCTCAAGATAGTTCCTCAGTGCACGTTCCGCCCGGCCGGCATAGACCCCTTTGGGGGCTATCCCCGCGTCGCGCGGGCTGGCGTTCCATTTCGAGCCGAGCTCGACCGTCGCAAGGATCGCCTGCAGCGAGATGTGGACCAGCAGCAGTGCGACGCCGAGCGCAAGGACGAGGATTTCGGCAGGCATCGGCATTACAGATCGAGAACGAGACGGGCTGGGTCTTCCAGAGCTTCCTTGACCTTGACGAGGAAGGTGACGGCACCTTGGCCGTCGACGACGCGGTGATCATAGGACAGGGCGAGATACATCATCGGCCGGGCGACGATCTGGCCGTCCTTCACGACCGGGCGCTGCTCGATGCGGTGCATGCCGAGGATGCCGGACTGCGGCGCGTTGAGGATCGGGGTCGAGAGCAGCGATCCGTAGACGCCGCCGTTCGAGATCGTGAACGTGCCGCCCTGCATGTCCTCGATGCCGAGTTGGCCGTCGCGGGCGCGCTTGCCGAGTTCGACGATGTTGCGCTCGATCTCGGGAAGCGATTTCCGGTCGGCATCACGCACGATCGGAACGACAAGGCCGCGATCGGTGCCGACCGCGACGCCGATATGGTAGTAATTCTTGTAGACGAGGTCGTCGCCGTCGATCTCGGCATTGACGGCCGGAACCTCTTTCAGCGCGTGCACGCAGGCCTTGGTGAAAAGGCCCATGAAGCCGAGCTTCACGCCGTGGCGCTTCTCGAAGGCGTCCTTGTAATGCGCACGAAGATCCATCACCGCGCCCATGTCGACGTCGTTGAACGTCGTCAGCATCGCGGCATTGTTCTGCGCGTCCTTCAAGCGACGCGCGATCGTCTGGCGCAGGCGCGTCATGCGCACGCGCTCCTCACGGTCGACATCGGCGGGTGCCGACGGCGCGCGAACCGGAGCCGGAGCGGGCTTCGCGGATGCGCCGCCCTGGATCACGGACAGCATGTCGCCCTTGGTCACGCGGCCATCCTTGCCGGTGCCGGAGACGGCGGCGGGGCTGACGCCCGATTCCGCGGCGAGGCGGCGTACGGACGGGGCCTGATCGTCGCTGGACACTTTGGGTGCGGGCGCTTCGGTCTTCGGTACGGCGCGGGCCTTCGGCTCCTCGTCGGCGGCGTTGATCGGCTTCGCCGTATCGGTCTTCTCGTTCGGCTTGCCGGTGGCGCCTGCCTTCTTGTCCGGACCGTTTGCGGCGGCAGCGCCGGCCTCGATCGCGCCAAGCAGAGCGCCGACATTCACGACGTCGCCTTCCTTGACGGAGACTGCGGATAGAATGCCGGCGGACGGCGCCGGAACCTCGACCGTCACTTTGTCGGTTTCGAGCTCGACCAGCGGTTCGTCGGCCTTAACGGCGTCGCCCGCTTTCTTGAACCACTTTCCGATCGTCGCTTCAGTTACGCTCTCGCCCAAAGCAGGAACGCGGATCTCGGTTGCCATTTTTCACCTTTTCATGCAGCGGCTCTGATGGCCGCGCGTATTTACGCGAAGGCTTCGTCCAGGAATGCCCTGAGCTGCGCCAGATGTTTGGACATCTGTCCGACCGCGGTCGAAGCGGCCGGAGGTCGTCCGACATAGCGCGCGCGGCGTCCGCCGCCCTGCCTGTCGGAAGCCCAGTTGATGTACTGGTCGACGAAGAACCAGCCGCCCATATTGCGCGGCTCTTCCTGGCACCAGATGAGTTCGGCGTTCTTGAACAGCGACAGCTCCTGCGCCAGCGATTTCGCCGGGAACGGATAGAGCTGTTCGATGCGCAGGATGTAGACGTCGTCGATGCCGCGCTTCTCGCGCTCTTCCAGCAGGTCGTAATAGACTTTGCCGGAGCACAGGATCAGGCGACGGATTTTTTCCGGCTCGACCAGGCCCTTGCCGCCGATGCGCGGATCCGCGTCGTCGTGCAGCCAGCGATGGAAGAAGCTCGACCCGCTCATTTGCTCGATACGTGAGACCGCGCGCTTGTGACGGAGCAGGCTCTTCGGCGTCATGATGACGAGCGGCTTGCGGAACTCGCGCTTCAGCTGACGCCGGAGCGCATGGAAATAGTTCGCCGGCGTCGTGAGGTTGCAGACCTGCATATTGTCTTCGGCGCACATCTGCAGATAGCGCTCGAGACGTGCCGAGGAATGTTCCGGCCCCTGGCCTTCATAGCCATGCGGCAGAAGCATTACGAGGCCCGACATGCGCAACCATTTGCGTTCGCCGGCCGAGATGAACTGGTCGATGACGACCTGCGCACCATTGGCGAAGTCGCCGAACTGGGCTTCCCACAAGGTCAGCGCGTCGGGCTCGGCAAGCGAATAGCCGTATTCGAAGCCGAGCACGGCCTCTTCCGACAGCATCGAGTTCACGACCTCGTAGCGGGCCTGCCCCTCTTTGACATGGTTGAACGGCTTGTAGCGCGCGTCCGTTTCCTGGTCCGTCAGCACCGAATGGCGCTGCGAGAAGGTGCCGCGTTCGACGTCCTGTCCGGACAGCCGCACCGGCTTGCCTTCGACGAGCAGCGACGAGAAGGCGAGCGCTTCCGCGGTGGCCCAGTCGATCCCTTCGCCGGCTTCGATGGCCTTTTTCCGGTTTTCGAGGAAACGGGCGATCGTCTTGTGCAGGTGGAACCCTTCGGGGGCCTGCGTGATCTTCTCACCGATTTCGCGCAGGGTTTCGATCTCGACGGCGGTCGTGCCGCGCCGCGCTTCTTCGACGTCCTTGCCGGCGGGCTTCAGCCCGGCCCAGCGGCCATCGAGCCAGTCGGCCTTGTTCGGCAGATAGGACTGGGCGGCCTCGAATTCGACTTCGAGATGGGCGCGCCACGCGGCCTTCATCTCCTCGACTTCGGTTTCGGTCACGACGCCTTCGGAGACGAGCTTGCGCGCGTAGATTTCGAGCGTCGTCGGATGCGAGCGGATCGCCCGGTACATCGACGGTTGGGTGAACGACGGCTCGTCGCCTTCGTTGTGACCGAACCGGCGATAGCAGAACATGTCGACGACGACAGGCTTCCTGAACTTCTGCCGAAATTCCGTCGCGACCTTGGCCGCGAAGGTCACGGCTTCCGGATCGTCGCCATTGACGTGGAACACCGGTGCTTCGACCATCTTCGCCACATCCGACGGATAGGGCGAGGAGCGCGCGACGCGCGGGCTGGTCGTGAAGCCGATCTGGTTGTTGATGATGACATGGATCGAGCCGCCGGTGCGGTGGCCCTTCAGCCCCGACAATCCGAAACATTCGGCGATCACGCCCTGGCCGGCGAACGCCGCGTCGCCGTGCAGAAGCAGCGGCAGAACCTCGACGCGCTCGGTGTCATTGAGCTGGTCCTGCTTGGCGCGGACCTTTCCGAGCACGACGGGATCGACGATCTCGAGATGCGACGGGTTCGCGGTCAGCGAGAGATGGACCTTGTTCTGGTCGAACTCGCGGTCGGACGATGCGCCGAGATGATACTTGACGTCGCCTGAACCCTCGACTTCTTCCGGGGTCGAAGAGCCGCCCTTGAACTCGTTGAACAAAGCGCGGTGCGGCTTGCCCATGACCTGCGTAAGGACATTGAGGCGGCCGCGATGGGCCATGCCGAGCACGATCTCCTGGACGCCGAGATTACCGCCGCGCTTGATGATCTGTTCGAGCGCAGGAATGAGGCTTTCGCCGCCGTCGAGGCCGAAGCGCTTCGTGCCCGTGAACTTGACGTCGAGGAACTTCTCGAAGCCCTCGGTTTCGACGAGCTTGTTCAGGATGGCGCGCTTGCCCTCGGGGGTGAAGTCGATGGTCTTTTCCGGACCTTCGATGCGCTGCTGCACCCAGGCCTTCTCGGCCGGCGACGAGATGTGCATGAACTCGACGCCGAGCGTCGAGCAATAGGTGCGCTTCAGGATGGCGAGGATTTCGCGCATGGTCGCGAATTCGAGGCCGAGCACATGGTCGAGAAAGATCTTCCGGTCGAGATCGGCTTCGGTGAAGCCGTAGCTTTCCGGGTCGAGCTCCGGCTGGTCGCCGCTCTTCTCAAGTTTCAGCGGATCGAGATCGGCGGCGAGGTGGCCGCGCATGCGGTAGGCGCGGATCAGCATCAAAGCGCGCACGCTGTCGCGCGTCGCGCGCTGGACGTCTTCGGGCAGGATTTCCTGGGCGCCGCTCCGGGCCTTGAACTCGATCTTCTCGCCGATGACCTTCTCGGCAATGCCGCCCTTTGGAACGGGCGCGCTATCGCCGTGCGCCTCCTGTCCGTTGCGCGACCACGACGCGCCGCGGGCGTTCCTCGCCGCATCGGCGGGATGATCGTCAAATCCGGCGAAGAACTCCTGCCACCCGGTATCCACCGATGACGGATTTTCCTGATACCGGGCGTAGAGATCTTCGATGTAGGGCGCATTTGCGCCGTAGAGGAAAGCTGTATTCAGAAAGGCCTGGTTCGCCTGCTGGCGTGACATGTCACATTCCGCATGAGCGGCAGCCCCACACCGGCCGACGCAAGAGATGAAAATGCCCCCTTCGGGTAAAGTCTGCGATTACGCCGCGTGTTTCAACCCGAAAGGGACGGTTTTTCTGATATATCAGCTTTGCGGCAGAGCGGTGTCAGCGCGGTCTCACGCCCCGAGATGCGGTGCGATCTGCTGACAGGCTTCGACCAGGCCGCGCACGCTCTCGATAGACTTGTCGAACATCGCGCGCTCGCCGCCGTTCAGCTCGATCTCGACAATTTTCTCGATCCCGCCCGCGCCGATGACCGCCGGCACGCCGACGTAGAGACCGTCGACCCCGTACTGGCCTTCCAGGAAGGCCGCGCAGGGCAGAACGCGCTTCTTGTCCTTGAGATAGGATTCGGCCATCGCGATCGCGGAAGAGGCCGGGGCGTAAAACGCCGATCCGGTCTTGAGCAGGCCGACGATTTCGCCGCCCCCCTTGCGGGTGCGGTCGACGATGGCGTCGATTCGTGCCTGCGTCGTCCAGCCCATGCGCACGAGATCGGGCAGCGGAATGCCCGCGACCGTCGAGTAGCGGACGAGCGGCACCATGTCGTCGCCGTGGCCGCCGAGCACGAAGGCCGAAACGTCCTGCACTGAAACACCCAGCTCTTCGGCCAGGAAATAACGGAAGCGCCCCGCGTCGAGCACGCCGGCCATGCCGACGACCTTGCTCGGGCTGAGGCCCGAAGCCTTCTGCAGCGCCCAGACCATCGCATCGAGCGGATTGGTGATGCAGATGACGAAGGCGTTCGGCGCGTATTTGCGGATGCCGGCGCCGACCTGCTCCATGACCTTGAGGTTGGTGCCGACAAGGTCGTCGCGGCTCATGCCCGGCTTGCGCGGCACGCCGGCGGTGACGATGACGACGTCCGCGTCCTGAATGTCGGAATAGGAGTTGGTGCCCTGGAACCGTGCATCGAAGCCTTCGATCGGTGCGCTTTCTGCGATGTCGAGCGATTTGCCCTGCGGCGTGCCCTCCGCGATGTCGAACAGAACGATGTCGCCGAGCTCCTTTAAGCCGATGAGATGGGCGAGCGTGCCGCCGATCTGGCCGGAGCCGATGAGCGCGATCTTCTTGCGAGCCATGATACGAATTCCTCGGGCAGGGATAATGCGTGTGTGACTAGCCCGGTTATCCCTCGACGTTCAAGTCAACTTCCTGCCCATGCGGCAGAGCAAGCCAATGTTTTGATCCCATCTCGGTCAAACGCGAGGATGTACGGCGGAAGTCCCAGGCCTGTTTGCCCTGCGTCAGAAGTATGTCCGGCGTGCAGTCCGCCGACGCGACCAGATTTACGCGGTGTTCGTACATCTCATCGATCAGGATGATGAAACGGCGCACCGCGTCGGGTGCGGTCTTGTCCAGGTTTGGAATATTGTCGACCAGAAGCGTGTGGTAAGTACGCGCGATCGCGGCATAGTCGGCGGGCCCGAGCGGGCGGTCGCAGAGTTCGGCGAAGGAAAAGCGCGCGACGCCGTTCAACGCATTGGGGACCCGGAGATCGCGGCCCTGGACGCGCAGCACCTCGCATTCGCCGCGCGCCGCGCCGGCGAGGTCTAAAAACGCCGCGTCCATCGCGGCTTGGTCGGGCGGCACATGCCAGAGCGGCGCGGCCGCCAGTTTGCGCAGCCGGTAATCGGTCGGCACTTCGAGCTTCACCACGTCGAGATGCGTCGTGACGAGGTCGATGAAGGGCAGGAACAGGTCGCGGTTCAGCCCCTTGTAGTAAAGCCGCTCGGGCGGTGCGTTCGAGGTCACGACGACCACGGTCCCGGCCCGGATCAAGGCGGTGAACAGGCGGTTGAGGATCGTCGCATCGGCTATGTCCTTGACCTGAAGCTCGTCGAGGCAGAGCAGCCGCGCTTCGGCGGCGACCGCCGCAGCGAGCCCTTCGATCGGTTGCCTTCCGCGCTCGGCCCGGAACTCGCGCAGCCGTTCGTGCATCTCGGCCATGAAGGCATGGAAATGGACGCGCCGTTTGCGCGGCTCGGGCGCGCGGCGGAAGAACATGTCCATCATCAAAGTCTTGCCGCGTCCGGCATCGCCCCAAAGGTAGAGACCGCGCACCGGCGTCGCGTTGCGGAACAGGCCGGGCTTTACTTTGAGCGCCGCGATCAGCCGGTCCAGGCGGGCCGCGAGCGCGGCCTGCGCCGGGTCATCGGCCAGCGTTCCGTCCCTGACCAAGCGGGCAAGGTTTCGCGTGATGGAATCAGGCATCGGCCCTTTGCTTTCCCGCGAACTGGATGACGTTAAGAGAAAGCTTTTTCAACATATCGGGGCCGCTTTTCGACATTCCGGCAGCTATTGTGAATCTTTTTTGAGACACGCGGAACGAAAATATCGGGCCCGCGTTTTGTGCACTTGACGTAGTTTCTCGTTCCCGCATTCTGACTTGTGTGCGGGGGGTTAGAACTTGCGTCACAGGCTGATTTTCGCTGCGGCCATGTTGTGCGGGCTGGCTGCAGGCAAAGCGGAGGCGGTGACCATCTCCTCCGACGCACGGCTGACTCTGCCAGAGTTCGCTGCCAAGTCCGGTCAGGATCCCGCCCTCTTCGAAAGTCGTTACGCCGCCACCGGAATGGTGGTGTGCTCCGGGGTGTATTCGACCGCGCAACTGACCATCAAGGATGATGTCGTCACGACCGCGGCCCATGCCTTCTACGACACCGACGGCAATCCGCGCGGTGATCTGGCGACCTGCAATTTCCATATCATGGTCGAGGGCAAGCAGCTCGCGGTTCCGCTCGATGTCACGTCGCTGCGGGTCGGCTCACGCAAGCCCTATGCGGTCGCGCCGGTCCATGACTGGGCGGTGGTGCGCCTTGTCCAGCACGTTCCGGCCGCCCGCCCTTACGGCATCGGCGAGCCCGGTCCGGTCGGCATGCCGATCGTGATGCTGGCGCACCGCCATCGCGGCTGGATCCATGACGGGCTGAAGGCGATCGAAGCCTGCGCCATCCGTGTCGAGAGTCGCGTCGAGAAGCTGAGCGCGCGGGAACTCGCCATCGACTGCTCGGCCGGCGAGGGCGCCTCCGGCAGCGCGATTATGGCCCCGGGTCAATCCGGCGCGATGGTCGGCATTTATGTCGGCTGGCGCTCGACGCATCCGGACCGTCCCGGCCCGTTCTCGATGACGCATATGAATTTCGGCGTTGCGGTCGAAGGGCCGTTCAAGAACGCCATTCTGGGGTTGGCGGCCGAGCCGATGGCCGATCAGTCCAAGCCCGCCGAGCACGCCTCGGCGGTGCCCGCGACCGTTCTTCACTGATCCGAAAAGCCTCGGCATAAAAAAAGGCCCGGATCGATCCGGGCCTTTTTTTCATGTTCACAGGGTGCTCTTCACGTTCATCGGGTGCTCATTGAGCGGACGCCTGGGCCACGATCTGCCCGGCCGGGATAACGCTGCTGAGGCCCAGCAGCGTGTTCGCTTTGGTCACCGTCTCTTCATCGAGGGTGCCCACCACGGCGCCGAGCGCGAGCGCCGCGAGGTCCGATCGTTCCTCCGCCACCGCGCGCTTGTAGACGCCGAGCGCCTCGATGCGGGAACTCCTGGGCACACTTTCCACGGCGGCATGAGCCAGTTGAACGCGGGTGCTCACCGGCGAAGCGGCCAGTGCCGCACTCTTCGTTGCCGGCGCGTCCTTGGCGAATGCATTCGCACGTGAACCGCGCGCGATCTGCAGCAGGATCTCGGTATCCTCGGTGTTCACCGAGATGCCGAGCAGATCGTTGACCTGGGTGATGAGCGCGTGGTCCGGCGTGTCCTGAGCCGCGAGACGCAGGAGGACGCCTGCGGTTTCGAGATCACCCTCGTGCACCGTTTCCTTGTAGGAGGCGAGCACATCGAGCGGCGATTTTGTTTCCGCGCCGGAGAGGTGGTCGATCGCGAGCTGGTTCTTGTCGACGTTCGCGAGTGCGGACGCACCGGCGGCGGCACGGCCGGTTTTCACCTTGGTCTTCGATTTGGCGATTTGCTTTTTCTTCTTCGCCGGTTTCGCCGCGGCCTTCTTGATCGGCGCGGCCTTGGCAGCGGGTGCTTGGGGTGTGGCGGTGGCGGTCGCTGGTGCGGCTGTGGCCGGAATTGCGGCGGCTTGGCCGGGCGACGGCTGAATGCGGACCCCGGGCGGCGGCTCCTGGGATTTCTGCACTGAGGGCCTGGCCGAAAACAGGCCGGCAGGCCTGACCACCACGACCGGCCTTGCGGCAGCCGGTTGAGTTACTGCCGGCTTAACGACGGCGGCTTTGGCCGCCGCCGGAGGCTTCGGGGCGGTTTTCGCCGCCGAGGCGGCAAAAGCGGTGGTGGAAGTCAGGAGTGAGAGCGCGCCGACAAGAGCGGCCTTGGTACGAATCGCCATGTTTTGCACCTGCGCGCAGGCTGGTCCCCCGGCCCCGCAAAATGGCCGTCGCAGACAACGCGACAGGCTTGGTCAAGGTTGCTTGACGTCATTTCTGCTTGCGCAAAGGGGCGAAAAGGCGACAGGACGGTGAAACCTTCGGGCGCAGCCCGATGTTCACACCTTTCTTTCCTGCATCAGTTTCTTGATCTCGACGATCGCCGCCGCCGGGTTCAGCCCTTTGGGGCAGACATTGGCGCAGTTCAGGATCGTGTGGCAGCGGTAGAGCCGGAACGGATCTTCCAGAGTGTCCAGCCGTTCGGCGAGGCCTTCGTCGCGGCTGTCGATCATCCAGCGATAGGCCTGGAGAAGTGCGGCGGGGCCGAGATATTTCTCGCCGTTCCACCAATAGCTCGGGCAGGCCGTGGTGCAGCAGGCGCAGAGGATGCACTCGTAGAGACCGTCGAGCTTGTCGCGGTCTTCCGGGCTCTGCTGCCATTCTCGGTCCGGTGGCGCGGTATCGGTCTTGAGGAACGGCTCGATCAGCGCGTGCTGCGTGTAGAAGCCGCTGAGGTCGGGCACGAGATCCTTGATCACCGACATATGCGGTAGCGGGTAGATCTTGATGACCTTCTCGGCGACCTCGTCCATGCCCTTGGTGCAGGCCAACGTGTTCGCGCCGTTGATGTTCATCGAGCACGAGCCACAAATGCCTTCACGGCAGGAGCGGCGGAAGGTCAGGCCGGGATCGATCTCGTTCTTGATCCAGATGAGGCCGTCCAGAATCATCGGGCCGCAATGCTCGCGGTCGACGAAGTATGTATCGACGCGCGGGTTCTCGCCGTCGTCCGGGTTCCAGCGGTAGACGCGGAACTCGGTCAGGGTTTTGCTGTCCGGCTTCGGCCAGACCTTGCCCTCTTTGATCCTGGAGTTCTTCGGCAGACTGAATTCGGCCATGAGCGATTTTCGTCCAAGCAGACCTAGGGTCAAGCATGCTCACGACATGTGAGGCATGCACATGAAGGTTCAATATGTGCGTTTGCGCGGCTCGATGTACTGAACCTCGTCGGTCAGCGTGTAGGAGTGAACCGGGCGGTAATCGATCGTCACTTCGCGCTTGGCGCTGTCGGCCCAGGCGAGCGTGTGCTTCATCCACTGCATGTCGTCGCGCTCCGGGAAGTCCTCGCGCGCATGGGCGCCGCGGCTTTCTTCACGGTTCAGCGCGCTGTCGACGGTCACGACCGCCTGTCCGATCAGGTTGTCGAATTCGAGCGTTTCGATCAGGTCGGAATTCCAGATCAGCGAGCGGTCGGCGACCTTCACATCGTCGGTCGCCGCCCAGACCTTATGGATCAGTTCCTGGCCCTCGGCGAGGACTTCGCCGGTGCGGAACACGGCGCAGTTCGACTGCATGACGCGCTGCATGTCGAGTCTGAGCTTTGCCGTCGGCGTGCCGCCATCGGCATTGCGGAACCGGTCGAGGCGCGCAAGTGCGGCGTCGGCGGAATCCTTGGGCAGTTCGGGCTGCGGAGAGCCGGGCTTGATGATTTCGGCGCAGCGCTGGCCGGCGGCGCGGCCGAACACGATGAGGTCGGTCAGGGAGTTCGAGCCGAGACGGTTCGCGCCGTGTACGGATACGCACGCGCCTTCACCGAGAGCCATCAGCCCCGGCACGACGAAATCCGGATCGCCGTGCTTCTTGGTGAGGACTTCGCCGTGATAGTTCGTGGGTATGCCGCCCATATTGTAATGCACGGTCGGCAGGACCGGGATCGGCTCCCGGGTGATGTCGACGCCGGCGAAGATCTTTGCGCTTTCCGAAATACCCGGCAGGCGCTCGTGAAGAACCTGCGGATCGATATGCTCGAGATGCAGGAAGATGTGATCCTTTTGGCGGCCGACACCGCGCCCTTCGCGGATTTCGATCGTCATCGCGCGCGAAACAACGTCGCGCGAGGCGAGATCCTTGGCGTGCGGCGCATACCGCTCCATGAAGCGTTCGTTCTCGGAATTGGTCAGATATCCGCCTTCGCCGCGCGCGCCTTCGGTGATGAGGCAGCCCGAGCCGTAAATGCCCGACGGATGGAACTGCACGAACTCCATGTCCTGAAGTGGCAGTCCCGCGCGCAGGACCATGGCCGAGCCGTCGCCGGTGCAGGTGTGCGCCGATGTGCAGGAGAAATAGGCGCGGCCATAGCCGCCGGTCGCAAGAATCGTCATGTGGGCGCGGAAGCGGTGGATCGTGCCGTCGTCCATCTTGAGCGCGATCACGCCCCGGCAGCGGCCTTCCTCGTCCATGATGAGGTCGAGCGCGAAGTACTCGATGAAGAATTCGGACTGGTGCTTGACGCATTGTCCGTACAGGGTGTGCAGGATGGCATGGCCGGTGCGGTCGGCTGCGGCGCAGGTGCGCTGCGCGGCGCCGCCCTCGCCGTATTCGGTCGTCATGCCGCCGAACGGGCGCTGGTAGATCAGGCCTTCCTCGGTGCGCGAGAACGGCACGCCCCAATGTTCCAGCTCGTAGACGGCGGCCGGCGCGTTGCGGCACAGATATTCGATCGCGTCCTGATCGCCGAGCCAGTCCGAACCCTTCACGGTGTCGAACATGTGCCAGCGCCATTCGTCGGGCGACATATTGCCGAGCGCGGCCGACATGCCGCCCTGCGCGGCGACGGTGTGCGAGCGGGTCGGGAACACTTTGGTCAGGCAGGCCGTGCGAAGCCCGGCAGACGCCGAGCCGAGCACCGCGCGCATGCCCGCGCCTCCGGCGCCCACGACGACGACATCGTAGGTGTGATCCTGGATCGGATAGGCCTCGGCCATAATCAGTTTCCGAAACCGAGTTGTAAGAGGAAGTAGAAGGCGGCGGCGGATGCGCCGTAGGAAAAGAAGATGTTGGCGCCGACCGTGATCTTCTTCAGGCCGTTCGTGTGCACGTAGTCATCGATGACGTTCTGCATGCCGTGCCGCATATGGACGGCATTGGCGAAGATGAAGAAGCACAACGGTATCGCGATGTACGGCGCGGCCAGGGTCGATGCGACCTTGGCGTGATCGGCGCCTTTCAGCGCGAGGGCAAGCCCGATCAGGAAAATCGTGAGCGGAAGAAGCGCGGCCGAGGTCAGCTTCAGGAGCCAGTACTCGCGCGTGCCGGTTCCGGTGGCGCCGAGGCCCCGGATGCGGGCGAGGGGCGTGCGCGCGACCATGTCAGTCTCCGAGGAAAATCGTGAGCCAGAGCAGAACGGTCAGCGCGACCGATCCGAGCAGCGTGCCCTGTGCCCAGAGAAAGCGTGACGCGCGATCGAGGCCAGCTCCGGTGTCCCACACGATGTGGCGAACACCGCCGATGGTGTGATGGATCAGGGCCCAACTCAGCCCGACAAGAACAAGCAGCCCGGGCCATGAGCCGAGCAGGCGTGCGACGAGATCGTAGCTTTCGGGACCGTCGTTTACTGCCCACAGGAACACCGCGATGAGCGGCACCGCGAAATACGCCGCGACACCGGTGATGCGATGGGCGATCGACATCGCCATCGTCCAAGTGAAGCGATAGACCGAAAGATGCGGCGAGAGCGGCCGGTTCGGCAGTCGTCGGCTGTTACGGGCTTCGGCCATAGAAAGATTCTGCCTTTCGTGCGGCGTTTCGTAGCGCACGGGATTCGCACTGGCAACGCAAGGCTGGTATGCGCGCGCACACAGATTCCGCGGGAAAGTTTCCCACGCGCGAAATCAATTCTGGGCGGCGATCAGATCGGCGAGTTTCAATGTCTCTTCGGCCATTCGGGCATGCATGCGTTCGACCATACGGCCATTGATCGACAGCACGCCGAGGCCCCTGTTTGCCGGCTTCGAGAACACGTTGATAATCTCGCGTGCTTCGGCCACTTCGGCTTCCGTGGGCGCAAAGAGGCGGTTCGCGGTGGCGATCTGGTTGGGATGGATGATGGTCTTGCCGTCCATTCCGATCGCGCGGCCCTGCTCGCATTCAGCCTCGAAGCCCGCGATATCGTTGAAATCGTTATAGACGCCGTCGAGCACGAACAGCTTTTCCGCGCGCGCGGCGAGAACGGCCATGGACAGCCAGGGCAGGACGGGCGTGCGATTGCCGCCAGCCTTCACCCCTGTCTCGCGCACGATATCGTTCATGCCGAGGACCAGACCTCTGAGCCGGAGGCCTTCCGGCTTGCGAACCGAGGCGGCGATCTCCGCGATGTCGATGAGACCGCGCGCCGTTTCGACCATCGCCCAGAGCGTGATGCCCTGCGTTTCCGGCCGGCCGCGCAAATGACGTTCGGCGGCGAAGATCTCTGCGGTCGATTCCACTTTCGAAAGCAGGACTGCATCCGGCCGCGCCTTGACCGCCGCGGTCATGTCGTCCTCGAAGAATTCGGTGCGCGCGGGATTGACCCGCATGACAATTTCGCGGTGACCGAATCCGCCGCCGCGGATCATGTCGACCACTTGGTCGCGGGCCTGCGGCTTCACCTCGTCGGCAACCGAATCTTCGAGATCGAAGATGATCGCATCGACGGGCAGGGTTTTTGCTTTTTCCTGGGCTCGAATGTTCGAGCCGGGAACATAGAGGGCGCTGCGGCGGGGGCGGGTGTTTGACATCGGCGAGACCTAATCATCTGGCGCGTGCACTGCCAAGCGTGCATTGCCGGGCAATTCGTAGGGGATTCTCATCGCGCGCTGGACCCCGTGCTGCGCCTTGTCTACCAAGCACGCAGGAGAGAATACGCATGTTTCCCAAATCGCTCGAGGACGGCTACCGGCTCTGGCGCGAAGCGCGCTTGCCGCAGGAAAGAGGCCGCCTTGCCCAACTCGCCACCCTCGGTCAGGCGCCGCAGGCGCTGATCGTCGGCTGCTGCGATAGCCGCGTATCACCGGAGACGATCTTTTCGTCGGGTCCAGGCGAACTGTTCGTGCTCCGGAACGTCGCCAACGTCATCCCTCCCTTCAGCCCGGACGGCGGGCATCACGGCACATCCGCGGCGATCGAATTTGCCCTGATCGGGCTCGCCGTGCCGCATGTCGTGGTGATGGGCCATTCGCAGTGCGGCGGCGTGCAGGCCTATCTCAATCCGAAATTCGACACGGCCGGAGACTTCATCGGACCCTGGATGAGCCTGATCGACGGCGCCAAGGAAGATGCCTTGGCGCGCGAGCCGAACCTGAAAGGCAAAGCGCTGGAAACCGCCGTCGAGGAGGCGGCGATCCGGCTGTCGATCCGCAATCTGCGGACCTTCCCGGAGATTCAGCGCCGCGAAGCCGAGGGCCTCATCACCATTTCCGGCGCCCACCTCAACATCTCGAACGGCGATCTTCGGGTGCTCGACGAAAAAACGGGCGCTTTCGCGCCCGCACTGACGCCGGTCTGATGCTCCCTCTCTCCCGCACGCGGGAGAGAGCCGACTTGCCGGCAGGCGAGCGGAGAGAGGGCAATATGTGAGATGGAGTTCGGAACTTCCCCTCTCCCGGCGCGCTTCGCGCGCTCGACCTCTCCCGCAGGCGGGAGAGGTGAAGGGGCTCTCAGGCGGCTTTCTTCTTGAGATAGCCGCGATTGATGAGGCTTTCGGCGATCTGAACCGCGTTCAGAGCAGCGCCCTTGCGCAGATTGTCCGAGACGATCCACATCGCGAGACCGTTCTCGACCGTGAAGTCCTCGCGGATGCGCGACACGAAGGTGGCGTAATCGCCAACGCATTCGATCGGCGTGATGTAGCCGCCGGCCTCGCGCTTATCGATGACGAGAATGCCCGGCGCTTCGCGCAGGATATCGCGCGCTTCATCCGCCGAAATCGGATTCTCGAACTCGATGTTCACCGATTCCGAATGCCCGACGAAGACCGGCACGCGCACGGCGGTGCAGGTGAGCTTGATCTTCGGGTCGAGGATTTTCTTGGTCTCGACCATCACCTTCCACTCTTCCTTGGTGAAGCCGTCGTCCATGAAGCTGTCGATGTGCGGGATCACGTTGAACGCGATCTGCTTCGTGAACTTCTTCGCCTCGGCGGCGTCGTTCACGAAGATGCCGCGGGTCTGGTTCCACAGCTCGTCCATTCCCTCTTTGCCGGCGCCGGACACCGACTGATAAGTCGAGACCACGACGCGCAGGATCTTCGCCGCATCGTGCAGCGGCTTCAGCGCGACGACGAGCTGGGCGGTCGAGCAGTTCGGATTGGCGATGATGCCCTTCTTGGTGTAGCCGGCGATCGCGTCCGCGTTCACTTCGGGCACGATCAGCGGCACGTCGGCGTCGTAGCGCCAGGCTGAGGAATTATCGATCACGATCGCGCCCTGGGCGGCGATCTTCGGCGACCATTCCTTCGACACGTCGCCGCCGGCCGACATCAGGCAGATATCGGTCTTGGAGAAGTCGAAATTCTCGAGGTTCTGGCATTTGAGCGTTTTGTCGCCGAACGACACTTCGACGCCCTGCGACCGGCGCGAGGCGAGGGGGATCAGCTCGTCGACCGGGAATTCCCGTTCGTCGAGGATGTTCAGCATTTCGCGGCCCACATTGCCCGTGGCGCCGACGACTGCGATCCGATAGCCCATAATCTGCTCCAAAATGCCCAGACCGGCTCTTCGTCCGGATGAAATGGCGGCTAATCCGGCGGCCCTTTGGGCGGCCGGGCCCTTCCCATAAGCCAAATTCCTAAAAACGCAATTCACGAACCATGTGGCGGAAACGTGCTTGCGGAACCTTACCCGCCGGGAGACATTGACCTCGAAACAGATTCTCTTGTCTGGAGCCTGCTATGCGTGTCCTGTCCGCCGCCGCCCTTTCGGCTCTGGTGTTCGCCGGCTTCACTTTTCCGTCGATAGCGCAGGAGGACCCCGACCTTCCGGGCGTGCGCGTCACCATCAAGCCCAAGAGCTACCTCAATCCCGGCACCAAGGTGCTCCCGAGGACGGTGCGCTACTATGAATTGTCGAACCTGACCGCCAACACCTTCTTGTCGACGAACTATGACGGAATCCCGGGCATCGGGCGCTTTCCGCTGCCTAACCCGTTGGATCTGCCCTATAGCCCCGGGATTTACGTGCTCCGGGCTCCCGACCGGATCAAGTGAGCCTCAAACCCACTCCTCGGACTTCCAGAACGTGAAAAGCTCGGCCTGATGGGCCGAGCTTTTGTTTTTGCGTCCCGTGTGCCGGCCGGCTTACGCCAGTTCCCGCTCCATAGCCGCGATGAGCGCCTTGCCCATCTCGACGGTGCCGATGGTCTTTTCGCCAAGGGCGGCGATGTCGCCGGTGCGCATTCCCTGCTGCAGCACGCGGGCAATCGCGCGGTCGATTGCGTCGGCGAGGTCGCCCCGGTTGAGCGAATAGCGCAGGGCCATGGCGAAGCTCGCGATTTCGGCGATCGGATTGGCCAGGCCCTTGCCGGTGATGTCCGGGGCCGAGCCGTGGACCGGCTCATACATGGCCGCGCGCTTGCCGTTCGCGTCTTCGGCGCCGAGCGAGGCGGACGGCAGCATGCCGAGCGAACCGGTCAGCATCGAGGCCGCGTCCGACAGGATGTCGCCGAACAGGTTGTCGGTCACGAGCACGTCGAACTGCTTGGGATTGCGGACGAGCTGCATGGCGCAATTGTCGGCCAGAATGTGCTCGAGCCTGACATCGGAATATTCTTCGGCGTGGACCTTGGTGACGACCTTCTTCCACAGCACGCCCGACACCATCACATTGTTCTTCTCGGCCGAGTGAACGAGGTTCTTGCGGAGCCGTGCCAGCTCGAAGGCGACGCGCGCGATGCGGGAGATCTCATTGGTCGTGTAGACCTGCGTGTCCACCGCGCGCTCCTGGCCGTCGGGCAGGGTCTCGATCAGCTTGGGCTCGCCGAAATAGACGCCGCCGGTGAGCTCGCGCACGATCAGGATGTCGAGGCCTTCGACGATGTCGCGCTTGAGCGAGGAGCTGTCGGCCAAGGCCGGGTAGCACAGAGCCGGGCGCAGATTGGCGAACAGATCGAGATCCTTGCGCAGGCGCAGCAGGCCCGCTTCCGGGCGTTTGCCGTAAGGCACCTTGTCCCATTTCGGGCCGCCGACCGCGCCGAATATGATGGCGTCGGCCGCATGCGCCCGAGTCATGGCACCTTCGGAAATCGCCTCGCCGCAATCGTCATAGGCCGCGCCGCCGACAAGGTCTTCCTCGACGGCGAAGCTCGCGACGCCCCGGGCCTCGAGCCACGCGATGAGCTTCTTCACCTCCTCCATCACCTCGACGCCGATGCCGTCGCCGGGCAGGAGCAAGAGCTTGTGCGTGGCCATGTCGTGATTTCCCTGGAAAGGTTGCTGCAGGTTGCAAAGTCACGATCCCGTTAAAGAAGCGGGACCGGCATTTCAAGCGTGCGGATGGTCGCTGGGTCAGGCCTGCTTTTTGGCGGTCAGTTCGATCTCGATCTTCATCTCGGGCCGGTAGAGGCCGGAGACGATATAGATGCCGGCCGCAGGACGGATATCGCCGAGAAACTCGCCGCAGATGCCGAACACCTTCTCGGCGTCTTCGCGGCTCGTCACAAAATATTGGACGCGCACGGCGTCCTTGAGGCTCGAACCGGCTTCCCCCAGCGCCTTGTTGATCGTGGCGAAGCAGTTTCGCGTCTGGTCGATCACGCTGTCCGGCATTTCCTTCGTGACCGGATCATAGCCCGTCGTGCCGGCGACGAAGACCCAGTCTCCCTGGACGACCGCGCGGGAGTAACCGGCGATCTTTTCGAAATCGGAGCCGGAAGAGATGAGGCGTCGAGTCATGAGGGGGTCTCGCTACGAGAGGACAGGGCCGGGCAGATTGCGCCAAACCCGTCCCGGCGCAAGCCCTGTTCGCCGCGCCTGCCGGATGATACCCAGCGCTGATGTCCGCGCTCTCCGATCTTCCCCCCGCTGTTCCTCTCGAAGGACATATCGTCCGTCTCGAACCGCTCGCCGACGAGCACATGACCGAGCTCGCGGCAGCCGCGAGCGACGAGCGCATCTGGGGCTATTCCGTTCGCGGCGACACCGCCGCCTATCTCGCCGCCGCCCGGAACGGAATGGCCGCCGGGGAACAGGTGCCCTTCGCCGTCCGCCTGTTGTCGGACGGGTGTCTGATCGGGATGTCGCGGATGTTCGAGATCGATGCCGCGCATCGCCGGCTCGAGCTTGGCTACACCTGGTACGTACCGGAATTCTGGGGTACCGCGGTCAATCCCGAGGCCAAGCTTCTTCTTCTGACACATGCGTTCGAAAGCTGGGGCGCGCGGCGCGTTCAGTTCAAGGTTCATCACGGCAATCTGCGGAGCCAGGCGGCCGTCGAAAAACTCGGCGCGGTCCGCGAGGGCGTCCTGCGCGCCCATATGATCCAGCCCGACGGCTCGCGGCGCGACTCGGTGGTATTCTCGATCATCGCGGAGGAGTGGCCTGCGGTGAAAGCCAAATTGCAGGAACGGCGCCCCTCCCTCCCCTGAATGGGGAGGGCCGACTCGCACGAAGTGCGAGCGGGGTGGGGTGATGGCCTGTCCTCGGGGCCGACTAATTCGAAGCGCCGCGCCCCCACCCCGGAGCGCTTCGCGCTCTCGGCCCTCCCCACAAGGGGGAGGGAGGGGCTCAGAGTCCGCTGAACCAGTTGTAGCCCTGGTTCTCCCAGTATCCGCCCTGGAAACGGTCCGTCACTTCGATCGCCGTGATGTGCTTGGGGTTCTTGAAGCCCAGTTTGGTCGGCATACGGAGTTTCATCGGGAAGCCGTAAATACGCGGCAGGATCCGGCCGTCAAAGGCGAACGTAAGCTGCGTCTGCGGATGCAGCGCGGTCGGCATGTCGATCGAGGTGAAATAGCCGTCGGCGCAGCGGAACATGACATAGGGCTGTTTCAGGTCGGCTCCGATGCGGGTCAGGAACTCGGAAAACCGGGCGCCCGTCCAGGAGCCGATCGCGCTCCACCCTTCGACGCACACATGACGCGTGATCTGCGTCGTCTGCGGCAGCGCGTACAGATCCTGGAGCGTCCACGGTTTCTTGTCGGCGATCATGCCGGCGAGTTCGAGGCGGTAGGTCGAAGGCTCGACGGTGGGCGCTTTGGCTGCGGGGTAGAAGCCGTTGAACGGGAACGGCCGCCGGATCATCGACGCCGGATATTCCGGGGCAAGCTTGTTCGGGTTGAACAGAAGCGCCTGAACGCGGTCGTTGAAACGCGACATATAATTCAGCGCGTTCTCCGCCGACTTGCTGTCGACGACGTCGCATCCGGTGAGGAGCGTGAGTGAGCCGAGACCCGCGGCGCCTTTCAGAAAGGCGCGCCGGGTCGGGATGTCCATGCCCTTCGCGGCATCGCGGATCAGGGCCGGCGCGTCGACATCGGGGCGGCGGGGGCGGCGCATCAGCGGCCTCGCAGCATTGCGAGAAGCGATTTCGGCACGAGAAATGCCATCACGACATGGACGATGACGAACAGGACGATGGCGCTCATCGCCGAGAAATGCACGATGCGCGCGGTTTCGTAGCCGCCCATCAGCGCGGTGAGTTCCTGCATCTGTATCGGTTTCCAGATCGCGATGCCCGAGGCGATGATGAGCAGCAGCGCGAGGATGACGCCGAGATAGAGCAGTCGCTGGATCGCATTGTAGGTGCTGAGATCGGCATGGCCCAGCTTTCCGTGCAGGAAGGCGCCGGCGTCACGGACGACGGCACGCGGCGTCAGCGGGAAAAGCTTCGTCCGGAAACGGCCCGAGAAGATGCCGTAGCCGAGATAGACCAGGAGATTGCCGGCCAACAGCCACATCGCCGCGAAATGCCATTGCAGCGCACCGGCGAGCCAGCCGCCGAGCGTGATCTCCTCGGGAAAGCGGAAGGCAAAGAGCGGCGAGGCGTTGTAGATCCGCCATCCGCTCATCACCATCAGGAGGATGGCAAACGCGTTGATCCAGTGCGTCAGGCGCACGATACGCGGGTGAATGAGGGGCGTCTTCTCGGCCATGCGATGAAGGATACGCCAGATCGGGGGCGGCGGATGCCGCCCCGCGCACACATTTTCGGGAGGTTAGATCGTCAGGCCCACGGCCGTGCGGCCGCGGTCTTCTCTTCGTAGTCCGCGATCTTGTCCGCCTTCACCATGGTCAGGCCGATCGGGTCGAGGCCGTTCAGCATGCAGTGCTTCTTGTACGGATCTATCTCGAACTTCACGACGCCGCCGTCCGGCCCGCGGATCTCCTGGGCTTCGAGGTCGATCGACAAAGTGGCATTGGCCCCGCGCTCCGCGTCGTCCATCAGCATGTCCAACTGCTCGGGCGTCACGATGATCGGCAGGACGCCGTTCTGGAAGCAGTTCTGGTAGAAAATGTCGGCAAACGAGGTCGAGATTACGCAGCGGATGCCGAAATCGAGCAGGGCCCACGGCGCGTGCTCGCGCGAGGATCCGCAGCCGAAGTTCTCGCCGGCGACGAGAACCTGGGCCTTCCGGTAGGCCGGCTTGTTGAGAACGAAATCGGGGTTCTCCTTGCCGTCGGCATCGAAGCGCATCTCCGCGAACAGGCCGGCGCCGAGGCCGGTGCGCTTGATCGTCTTCAGATATTGTTTCGGGATGATCATATCGGTGTCGATGTTGACCAGCGGCAGCGGCGCCGCGACTCCCGTCAGCTTGTTGAAAGGTTCCATCGTCTTCGTCTCCACCGGCACATCCTGCGCCGAACTGCATTACATTCAAACCGTCGCTTCGATCGCTTCCATGTCGTCGTCCGAAAGGCCGAAATGGTGGCCGATCTCGTGGATCAGGACATGGGTCACGATGTGTCCCAACGTCTCTTCATGCTCGGCCCAGTAATCCAGGATGGGCCGGCGGTACAAAAACACCATATTCGGCATCCGCCCCGTTTGCGGCGTCGCATCGTCCTGGGCAAGGCCGACGCCCTGAAACAGGCCGAGAAGGTCGAAAGGGCTCTCGATGCCGAGATCTTTCAGCACGTCGTCCTCCGGAAACTCCTCGATCCGGATCACGAGGCCTTCCGTGCGTACGCGGAACTGATCCGGCAAGGCCCGGTAAGCCGACGCGGCCATCGCCTCGAAATCCTCGAGCGACGGCGCGCTCCAGTCCGCGGCGCCTCCGCTCATAGCCGGATTCCGCAGCAAATCGGGAAAAGGTTCCCCTCCACCGCGAAGATTTTTGTCTTGTGCCGGTGCAACTTGGGCGCGGTAGCCACGTTATGGATGTATGGCAACAACTCAGAGGGTGTCATGACCAAATATCTCGTGTCTGCGGCTCTTGCCGCTGTAATCGGTGCTGCCGCCTTTGCTTCTCCTGCCTCGGCCCAGGTCGGCATCGGTATCGATGTCGGCCCGCGCGGTGGCTATCATGACGGCTATTACGGCGGTCCGCGCCATTACAATTCAGGCCCCGGTGTTCGCGTCTATTCGGGTCGCAGTGCATACCGGGCGGATTGTTATACCAAGCGCACAGTCAAGTTCCGCAACGGCAGGAAGATCGTGACCGAACGCCGGATCTGCGATTAGCCTGCAGAACACGCGAGAAACGGCCGTCCGCGAGGGCGGCCGTTTCCGTGTGCTCAGTGACCCCATTCCCGGATATCGACGAAGCGGCCGGCGATTGCCGCCGCCGCCGCCATCTGCGGCGAAACGAGGTGCGTGCGGCCCTTGAAGCCCTGCCGGCCCTCGAAATTGCGGTTCGATGTCGACGCGCAACGTTCTTCCGGCGCCAGTTTATCGGGGTTCATCGCGAGGCACATCGAGCAGCCCGGCTCGCGCCAGTCGAAGCCCGCGGCACGGAAGATCTTGTCGAGACCTTCCATTTCCGCCTGAACCTTTACGAGGCCCGAACCCGGCACGATCATCGCGTTGAGATCGGCGTGTACGGTTTTTCCTTCGACGATCTTCGCCACGGCGCGCAAATCCTCGATGCGCCCGTTGGTGCAGGAGCCGATGAAGATACGATCGAGCTTGATGTCGGTGATCTTGGTTCCCGGCGCCAGGCCCATATAGGTGAGCGCGCGCCATTTCGCGGCGCGGACGTTCTCGTCTTCGATCTTGTCCGGATCCGGTACGATGCCTTGTACGGACGCGACGTCCTCGGGGCTGGTGCCCCAGGTGACGATCGGCGGCAGCTTCGCCGCGTCGAGCCTGACCTCGCTGTCGAAATGAGCGCCCTCGTCGGAAACGAGCGTTTCCCAGTAGCGTCGCGCGGCGCTCCAGGCATCGCCCTTCGGCGCGCGCGGGCGATCCTTCATATAGGCGAAGGTCGTCTCGTCGGGGGCGATCAGGCCGGCGCGTGCGCCGCCTTCGATCGACATGTTGCAGATCGTCATCCGCCCTTCCATCGAGAGGGCGCGTATAGCTTCGCCGGCATATTCGATCACGGAGCCCGTGCCGCCGGCGGTGCCGATCTCGCCGATGATGGCGAGGATGATGTCTTTCGCGGTCACGCCGTCAGGCAGTTTGCCGTCGACGCTGACGCGCATGTTCTTCGCTTTGCGCTGGATCAGGGTCTGCGTCGCGAGCACATGCTCGACCTCGGACGTGCCGATGCCGTGCGCCAACGCGCCGAACGCGCCATGGGTCGAGGTGTGGCTATCGCCGCAGACGATCGTCGTGCCAGGCAGCGTGAAGCCAAGTTCGGGACCGACGATGTGGACGATGCCCTGATTGGGGGAGAACTCGTCGAAATATTCGATGCCGAATTCGCGCGTGTTCTCGGCCAGCGCGGCTATCTGCGTCGTGCTTTCGGGATCGGGGTTCGGCAGGTTGCGGTCCGAGGTCGGCACGTTGTGGTCAACGACCGCGAGCGTCTTCTCAGGCGCCCGGACCTTGCGGCCTGTCATGCGCAGGCCCTCGAACGCCTGCGGGCTCGTCACTTCATGGACGAGGTGGCGGTCGATGTAGAGCAGGCAGGTGCCGTCGTCCTGACGTTCCACGATATGGTCGTCGAAGATCTTGTCGTAGATGGTTTTCGGCGGTGCGTTTCGGGCGTTCATCGGGTCTTCTTTCGGTCGGTCGCTTCGGATGTCCGCGCAGGCGGACGAAAATCACACGGCCAGGGGCCGTAAATCAGAGCGAACGAAGACCCGCGACTGCAGCCGCCGTGAACCGGCCGAAGAACCGGGCCGGCAGCCGCGCATGATCGTGCAGCGAGGCGAAGAGAAGGGTCGAGCGAGCCGAAGCCATAGGCGGAATATAGCAATTCCAAAGTGCGACGACAAATGGTGCGTCAAAAACCAAAGTCGAAACAAAAAAAGCGCGGCCTGAGCCGCGCTTTTTGAAAATCTGTCCTTGCGACGGATCAGCTCGCGGCGGCTTCGCTGGCTGCCGGCTGCTCGCGCTCGGTCTTCTTCTCGGTGATGCGGGCCTTCTTGCCGCGCAGCTCGCGAAGATAATAGAGCTTGGCGCGACGGACCTTGCCGCGGCGAAGAACCTTCACGCTGTCGATAATCGGCGAATAGAGCGGGAACACGCGCTCGACGCCCTCGCCGTAGGAGATCTTCCGCACGGTGAAGCTTTCGTTCACGCCGCCGCCGGACTTGGCGATGCAGAGACCCTCATAGGCCTGAACGCGGGTACGTTCGCCTTCGCGAACCTTCACGTTGACCTGGAGCGTGTCGCCCGGAGCGAAATCCGGGATTTTCCGCTGGGCGGCAACTACCGCCATCTGCTCGCGGTCGAGCTCCTGGATAATGTCGATGGCCATGATACTTCTCCGGCGCGCCGCGCCCGAAAGTCGGGGGCGCTGTATCTGTATAAATCGCGATTGAGGGGCGGCTATTACTCGGTTTTCGGCGGCTTGTCGACGCCTGCCGTAAGCGAAGTGACATATTTTGAAAAGAGATCCGGCCGGCGGGCACGCGTGGCCTTGAGGGCCTCAAGCTTACGCCAGGCCCGGATGGCCCTGTGATCGCCCGAGGTCAGCACCTCCGGAACGGGCATGCCCCGCCAGTCCTGCGGCTTGGTAAACTGCGGATATTCAAGGAGATTTCGCTCGAAGCTCTCGTCCTCGCCCGAGCCGTCATGACCCATGACTCCGGGCAGAAGCCGGATGCAGGCGTCGAGGACGAGAAGGGCCGCAGGTTCTCCCCCCGACAGCACGACGTCGCCGACGGAAATCTCCTCCAGCCCGCAGGCCGCGATCACCCGCTCATCCACCCCTTCGAACCGCCCGCAGACCATGATCGCGCCGGGGCCGGCGGCCAGGGCCCGGACCCGCTCCTGCGTCAGCGGCGTCCCACGCGGGGTCATCAGCAGTTTCGGGCGCGCATCGCCGTCAGGCGCGGCCGCCGCGATGGCCGCGGCCAGCACATCCGGCCTCAGCACCATGCCCGGCCCGCCGCCGAACGGCGTGTCGTCGACGCTGCGGTGTTTGTCGGTCGCGAAATCGCGCGGATTGACCGTGTTCAGCACCCACGCGCCGCTGTCCAGCGCGCGGCCGGCGAGCGAGATGCCGAGCGGACCCGGAAACATATCGGGAAACAACGTGACGAGCGTCGCGCGCCACGTCACGGCTCGCGCTCCTCATCCCGGTTCTCGGCGGTGTCGTCGAGAAGCCCGTCCGGCGGCGCGATGACGACGCGTCCCCCGGCGATATCGACCAGGGGCACGAAGTCGTCGGTGAAGGGGATGTGGACCGAGTCCCGGCCGGTGCGGGCTATTTCGAGGAGATCCCCGGCGCCGAAATTCTGCACGGCGGCGACGGTGCCGATGACTTCGGCCCCTTCGGTCTCGACGCGGAGCCCGATCAGGTCGGCGTGGTAAAATTCGTCCGGCTCGGGCTCGGGGAGTCGCTCGCGCGGTACGTAAAGGCGGATATTGGTGAGGGCGGCGGCGCGGTCGCGGTCCGACACGCCGTCGAACTTGGCGATCACCATATCGCCCTGCAGCCGCGCGGTGACGACCGCGAAGCGCTGCTTGCCGTCTTCGCTCTCCAGGGCGCCGTAGCGCTTCAGCGCCAGCGGCTCCTCGGTGAACGGCTTCACACGCATCTCCCCCCGCACGCCGTGCGGCGCGCCTATGACGCCGACCAGGATGCGGGCGGGAGGCATGTAAGCGCGATCAGCCTTCAGCCGGCTCGGCGACAGGGGCTGCCTCGGGCTCGGGAGCCGGGGCGGCGGCAGCGGCGGCCTTGGCTTCCGCCTCGGCGGCGGCAGCGGCAACCCTCGCCTCGTCGGCGGCGACGCCGGCGGCGGCGCGTTCCTGCGCCTTCTTCTTCGGCAGCGCCTTTTCGGGGTTGTTGCGGCCCTTACGCTTCAGAAGGCCCTTCTCGTCGAGGAAGCGGGCGACGCGGTCGGACGGCGTCGCGCCCTTGGCGAGCCATTCCTTGACCCTGTCGAGATCGAGCACGACGCGCTCGGCGGTCTTGGGCAGAAGCGGGTTGTACGTGCCGACCTTGTCAATGAAACGGCCGTCGCGCGGGTAGCGTGAGTCGGCGACGACGATGCGGTAGAACGGACGCTTCTTGGCGCCGCCGCGGGACATACGAATCTTCAGGGACATATCAGTTCTCCATTCACTTGTAGGTACGGCCGATGGCCGAATTCACTTCTTCTTTCCAAACGGATTGCCGCCGAGGCCGGGCAGTTTCGGGCCGCCAAGGCCCGGAAGACCACCCGGTGCGCCGGGGAAATTGGGAGGCAGGCCGGGCATTCCGCCCGGCGGAAGCTGAGGCATGCCGCCTTTGGCGAGCTGCTTCAGCGCATTGGGATCCATGCCCGGCGGCATCGCGCCCGGGGGCATGCCCATGCCGAGCTTGCCGGCGAGGCCCGCAAGGCCGCCGCCGCGTCCGCCTTTGCCCATCATCTTCATCATGTCGGCCATCTGCCGGTGCATTTTCAGCAGCCGATTGACGTCCTCGACCTTCGAGCCGGAGCCGGCCGCGACGCGCTTCTTGCGCGACGCCTTCAGGAGATCGGGGTTCTTGCGCTCGGCCTTTGTCATCGAGTCGATGATCGCGGCCTGACGCTTCAGCAGCTTCTCGTCGATGTTCGCCGCGTCCATCTGCTTCTTGATCTGGCCCATTCCGGGCAACAGGCTCATCACGCCGGACATGCCGCCCATGCGCTGCATCTGGTTGAGCTGTTCCTTCAGATCGTTCAGGTCGAACTGACCCTTGCGCATCCGCTCGGCGGCCTTGGCCGCCTTTTCGGCGTCGATCTGCTCGGCCGCGCGTTCGACGAGGGCGACGACGTCGCCCATGCCGAGAATGCGTCCGGCGATGCGCGAGGGATCGAAGTCCTCGAGCGCATCCATCTTTTCGCCGACGCCGATCAGCTTGATCGGCTTGCCGGTGACCGCACGCATGGAAAGGGCCGCACCGCCGCGGCCGTCGCCGTCGACACGCGTCAGGACAAGTCCGGTAATGCCGAGCGCCGCATCGAACGCGCGCGCGGTCACGACCGCATCCTGGCCGGTCAGCGCGTCGGCGACGAGCAGAACCTCGTGCGGGCCGGTGGCCTTCTTCACCTCGACGGCCTCGGCCATCAAGGTCTCGTCCAAAGTGGTGCGACCGGCGGTATCGAGGATGACGACATCGTAGCCGCCGAGCTTGGCCGCGTTGATCGCGCGCTGCGCGATCTGGACCGCCGACTGACCGGCGACGATCGGAAGCGTCTGCACGCCGACCTGCGTGCCGAGAACGGCCAGCTGCTCCATCGCCGCCGGACGGCGGGTGTCGAGCGAGGCCATCAGGACCTTCTTCTTGTCCCGGTCCTGCAGGCGCTTGGCGATCTTGGCGGTCGTCGTGGTCTTGCCCGAACCCTGGAGACCGACCATCAGGATCGGAACGGGCGCCGCCGCCATCAGCGAAATCGGCTGGTTGTCCGCACCGAGCGTATTGACGAGCTCGTCATGAACGATCTTGACGACCATCTGGCCGGGCGTCACGGATTTGACGACCGTCGCGCCGATCGCTTGCTCCGTCACCCGGGCGATGAAATCGCGGACGACATCGAGCGCGACATCGGCCTCGAGCAGCGCGCGGCGCACTTCGCGCATGGCTTCGCCGACATCGGCCTCGGAGAGAGAGCCGCGCCCGCGGAGCTTGTCGAGTACGCCGGAAAGGCGTTCCTGAAGGGTCTCGAACATCGGTTACCTCTGTCCCGGGACATCCCAACGCAAAACGCGCCCGAGGGCGCACAGCGCTGTCGGGCGTTGACCTCCGGCCTCTCGGGCCGGGCGGTTGCTCAGGCGTCGGGTCGCTTGAGAACGGGCCGGAAGTAGCGCGCCGGAGGGGGCGGAGTCAAGGAAACCGGGCCTTTCAGCCCTCCACGACCGCTGCGGTCGCAACGAGAGCAAGCGCCGCCAAAGTCATGCCCGCGCGCACGGCATGGGCGTATTCCCAGCGGTCGCGCAACCTCTTCCAGCCGGCCGCGGGCAATCCGGCCGCCCTTCCGATCTCAAAGAAGCTCCGGCTGCCGCCCTTCAGATCTATGTGCTGGACCCACGTTTTGTTAACCGGGTGGACGACGACCCAGTAGATGGCATGCAGGCCGGCGGCCAGGAGGAAGGCGCCGAGCACGAGCCAGAAATCCAGGCTGCCCGTCGGCGTCAGAACCACCAAAGCCAGGGTCGCGATGATGCTGAGGATCTCCGCCGCGCCGCCGACCACGGTGAAGCCCGGCCAGTAGATCGTCTGGGTGGCGAAATAGGCTTCGCGGTCCAGCCGCATTTTGCCCGGCATTTCCAGCGCATGGCCGAGGGTCGGCGCCAGCAGCACAGCGACGATCAGAATGGTCAGGATTTGCAGAAACTCGATCATGTCACCACCTTGGCATCAACGCGTGGAGCCGAAAGGTGTTTCCCGCACATCGAACCCGCCCGGACGCCCATGAACCGTCGCGCCACTCTCAAGCTCCTCGCAGCCCCCGCTCTTCTTGCCGGGGGGCTTTTCGGCTGGAGCCGCTGGAACGCCGAACGGAACCCTTATTATTCCGGTCCGGTTTCGGACCATTTCGATGGGGTGCAGTTCTTCAATCCGGGCCTTTCGGTCGACAAGAGCCGGGCGGACCTTCTGCGCTTTCTGGTTCTGGAGAAGCGGGCCGCCTGGCCGGAGGTCTGGCCGAGCCCGTTCAAGGACACGCCGCCGCCATCCTCCGATACGCTCCGCGTCACCCTGATCGGCCATGCCAGCTATCTGATCCAGATCGCGGGCGTGAACATGCTGATCGATCCGGTCCTGTCCGAGCGGGCCTCGCCGTTCACCCTCGCCGGACCGAAACGGGTCAATCCGCCGGGCGTGGCCTTCGACGATCTGCCGAAAATTCACGCCGTTCTCGTCACCCATAACCATTACGACCATCTCGACGTGGCGACCCTGGCGCGGCTCGTCGCGCGGGACGCGCCCCGCATTGTGACCCCGCTCGGCAACGACACGATCATGAGGGCGCACGACCCCGCCATCAGGGCCGAGGCCCACGATTGGGGCGAGCGGGTGGAGCTTGCTCCGGGCCTCGCCGTGACGCCCGTTCCGACGGCTCATTGGTCGGCGCGCGGGCTCGGCGACCGGCGGAAGGCGCTCTGGGCAAGTTTCGTGATCGAGACGCCGGAAGGCCGACTCTACCATGTCGGGGATTCGGCCTATGCCGAGGGCATGAATTTCCGCGCCCATCGCGAGGCCTACGGCCCGTTCCGGCTGGCCCTTCTTCCTATCGGCGCCTACGAGCCGCGCTGGTTCATGCAGTCGAACCATATGAACCCCGAGGAAGCCGTGCGTGCGATGCAGGATCTCGGCGTCGAGCAGGCTTTGGGCCATCACTGGGGCACGTTCCAGCTGACCGCCGAAGCGGTCGATGCGCCCGAACAGGCCCTTGCCGAAGCCCGCACGGCAGCCGGGATCGCAGCGGAGCGGTTTCTCGCGCTCAGGCCGGGTCAGGTTTTCGAGCTCTGAGGGCGAGTATCCAGTCCAGCCCGACAATCAGCGCACAGAGCGCGAGCAGGCCCACGGCAACCATGGCCGAATTGATCGCGACCTGGCCGTAGCCGAGCCGGTTCACTTCGAGGATCTTATAAGGATAGCGCCCCGTCAGGCCGCCGATCGTCAGCGCATAGGGCAGATAGAGCAGCAGCGGCCCGATCATGGCCGGGATGTTGCGCCAGGTCAGTGCGCCGTGCCGGACGACCCACAGCCACCACCCGACATAGAGCGTCGGGCAGATGTAATGGAGAATGGCATTGGCCACCTTCCACGCGCCCTGATGGTTCATCGATGGGGCGATCATGAAATGATAGAATGCCATGACGAGCAGGATCGCCGCCGCCATCATCCCGCGCGTCACTGGTCGCCGGAACACATCGAGCGCCGGCGCGAAGGTCAGTTCCGAGGCATAGACCAGGACGAGCGCACTGTTGCTGAGGATCGTGAAGTAGGAAAAGAACGAGACGAGCGAGCCGAAAAGACCACCGTCCGGCCCGATCCGGGCGGGGATCGACAGGCTGAACTGAAGCGCGAGCCCGGCTCCGCCGATCAGAAAGCCGGTCCAGGTCAGGATACGGGCGGCTGACATCGAGCGCGATCTTCCCGGCAGGAGCGTGCTCTGGCAAGGGGCCCCCGCCTAGCGCCGTCACACCCATTGGCCATATAAGCCGGGATATGAGCGCTTTCGCGAACCGTGCTTTCGTAAAGATGAACGGACTCGGCAACGAGATCCTGATCGTGGATCTGCGCGACGGCACGCCGGCGCCGACGCCGGACGAGGCGCGCGCTATCCATGCTTCGGGCCTGACGTTCGACCAGCTGATGACACTCGAGCCGGGGCGTGGCACCGATCTTTCGACGCTCATCCTGAACAATGACGGCTCGGAATCGTCCGCCTGCGGCAACGGCACGCGCTGCGTGGCCTGGCTCGTGATGCAGGAAACCGGGCGGGACCGCCTGACGATCTCCACCAAGGCGGGGCCATTGATCGCAACAGCCGGAGCCGCGCCTCGGACGATCACCGTTGATATGGGAGCCCCCCGCTTCGGCTGGCAGGATATCCCGCTCGCCGAGGAATTCAGCGACACCCGCGCCATCGAACTCCAGATCGGGCCGATCGACGCACCGATCCTGCATTCGCCGTCGGTCGTGAATGTCGGCAATCCGCATGCGGTCTTCTGGGTCGACGACGTGAATGCCTACGATCTCGGCCGTTTCGGTCCGCTGCTCGAAAACCATCCGGTCTTTCCCGAGCGCGCCAACATCTCGCTCGCCCATGTCACCGCGCCTGACGCGATGACGCTCAAGGTCTGGGAGCGCGGCGCCGGGCTGACGCGCGCCTGCGGCACGGCGGCCTGCGCGGCGGCGGTGTCGGCGGCGCGCACCAGGCGCACGGGGCGCTCCGTCACCGTGACCCTGCCCGGCGGGCCGCTGCACATTCTCTGGCGGGAGGCGGACGACCACATCTTGATGACCGGGCCGGTCGAGACCGAGTTCGAAGGCCGGTTCGATCCCACGATCTTTGCCGCGAGCGCAGCATGAGCGTCGAGGTCGTCACCTTCGGCTGCCGGCTGAACGCAAACGAATCGGAGGCGATCCGCATGGCGGCCGTCGCGGCCGGACGCGAGAACCTCATCATCGTCAATACATGCGCCGTGACCGCGGAAGCAACCGCGCAGGCGCGCCAGACGATCCGCAAGCTGCGCCGCCTCAATCCCCGCTCCGACATCGTGGTCACGGGCTGCGCGGCGCAAGTCGAGCCGGACATGTTTGCGGCCATGAAGGAAGTGACGCAGGTTCTCGGCAATTCGGAAAAGATGAAGGCCGAAAGCTGGGCGCCGGCCGAGTTCGGTCTCGGACGACGTGGAGCGCGTGCGCGTCGACGACATCATGTCGGTGAAGGAAACGGCTTTGCATCTCATCGACGGAATGCAGGGTATGGCCCGCGCCTTCGTCCAGGTGCAGAACGGCTGCGATCACCGCTGCACCTTCTGCATCATTCCGTTCGGACGCGGACCCTCGCGCTCGGTCGCGATGGGTGCGGTAGTCGAGCAGGTGCGCCGTCTCGTCGAGAACGGATGCCGCGAGATCGTGCTGACCGGCGTCGATCTCACGAGTTACGGCGCCGATCTTCCCGGCCGCCCCGCGCTCGGCACGCTTGTCCGCACGATCCTGAAACTCGTTCCCGAACTTCCGCGCCTGCGCATTTCGTCCATCGACGCCGTTGAAGCCGATGCCGATCTGATGATCGCGATTGCCGAGGAAGAACGGCTGATGCCGCATCTGCACATTTCGCTGCAGTCTGGCGACGACATGATCCTCAAGCGCATGAAGCGCCGCCATTTGCGGGGGGACGCCATCCGTTTCTGCGCGGATGTCCGGCGCTCGCGTCCGGACATGGTGTTCGGGGCCGACTTCATTACCGGCTTTCCGACCGAAACCGAAAACCAGTTTCGCAACACGCTCGATCTCGTCGGCGAATGCGGCCTCACGCATCTTCACGTCTTTCCATTCTCGCCGCGTCCCGGCACGCCCGCCGCCCGCATGCCGCAGACCGGCCGCGAGATTGCGAAAGAGCGCGCGCGGCTTTTGCGCGTGCGCGGGGATGAGGCCTTGCATCGCCACCTCTCCGGCGAGATCGGCCGCCGCCGCATGGCGCTCGTCGAAAATCCAGGGACGGGCCGCACCGAAGGCTTCGCACTGGTAAAGTTCGCGCGGCCCGCCGAAACCGGCGCGATCGTTCCCGTCACCATTGCCGGTCATGACGGCGGAAAGCTTCTGGCGGCGTGATGACGGACGATAAGAAACCCGGTCTTTTCGGTCGCATGTTCGGCGCCAAGCCCCCGAAAGAGCCCGAGACCGCGCCCGATAAACCCGTGATCTTCCGTCCGGGAGTGGAAGAAGACGAATCGGAGGCGCTCGCGCCCGAGGTCGAGGTGCCGCGGGAGGCGGGCGGTTTCTTCGCGCGGCTGCGCAAGGGCCTGGCGCGGACGTCGGAAAAACTCGGCTCGGGCATTTCCGATCTCTTCACAAAATCCAAATTCGATTCCGCAACGCTCGACGAACTCGAAGATCTGCTGATCCAGGCCGATCTCGGCCTCGACACCGCCGTCCGCATCACCGAGGAAGTCGGCCGCCGGCGCCATGAGCGCGGCATGGATGAAGACGGCGTACGGAAAGTCGTGGCGGGAGAGGTCGAGCGGGCGCTTCTGCCGGTCGCGAAGCCGCTCGTCATCGATGCGGGTACGAAGCCGTTCGTGATCCTGATGGCCGGCGTCAACGGATCGGGCAAGACGACCACGATCGGCAAGCTCGCGCAGAAGTTCAAGGACGAAGGCAAGACCGTGATGCTCGCCGCCGGCGACACATTCCGCGCCGCGGCCGTCGAGCAGCTTGCGGTCTGGGCCGAGCGGACGGGCACCGCCATCGTAAGGAAGGAGATCGGCGCCGATGCGTCGGGCCTCGCTTACGAGGCGGTCGAGAAGGCCCGCGCGGCGAATGTGGACGTTCTTCTGGTCGACACCGCGGGCCGCCTGCAGAACCGCGCCGAACTGATGCAGGAACTCGAAAAGATCACGCGCGTCATCAAGAAGGTCGATGCCGGTGCGCCGCATGCGGCGCTTCTTGTGCTTGACGCGACGGTCGGCCAGAACGCGCTCAGCCAGGTCGAGCTGTTCCAGAAGACGGCCGGAATCACCGGTCTCGTGATGACAAAGCTCGACGGCACCGCGCGCGGCGGCATTCTTGTCGCGGTCGCCGAGAAGTTCGGCCTGCCCATACATTTCATCGGCGTGGGCGAGGGCGTGAACGACCTCGAACCTTTCAATGCGGGGGATTTCTCCCGCGCCCTTGTCGGCCTGGAATAGAATTGGTCTGGATCAGGACATGAACATCAAAACCACCGCCGACTCCCCTCCGAAGCAGCTGAACCCCTGGCTGAAATTCGCGCTCGAAATCGGCCCGCTGATCGTCTTCTTCGTCACGAACTCCCGTGCCGGGTTATTCTGGGGCACCGGGCTGTTCATGGTGGCGACGGCGTTGTCCCTGATCGTATCGTGGCTCCTTATCCGCCGCCTTCCGATCATGCCGCTGGTGACGGGCGTCGTCGTGCTGATCTTCGGCGGGCTGACGCTCTATCTCCAGGACGAGCTGTTCATCAAGCTGAAGCCGACCATCGTGAATACATTGTTCGGCGTGGTTCTGCTGGGCGGCCTGTTGTTCGGAAAGTCGCTTCTCGCGGTCGTGTTCGAGGCGGCGTTCAATCTCACGCCCGAAGGCTGGAGGAAGCTGACCCTGCGTTGGGGCATTTTCTTCTTCGCGCTGGCAATCCTGAACGAAGTGATCTGGCGCAACTTTTCGACCGATTTCTGGGTCGCCTTCAAGGTCTGGGGCACGATGCCGCTGACCTTCCTGTTCGCGCTCTGCCAGTTCCCGCTGCTGCAGAAATACGAAGTGAAGACGCCCGCTTCGAAGTGAGCCCTCTCCCTCCCCTGAATGGGGAGGGCCGACTCGGCCAAAGGCCGAGCGGAGTGGGGTGATGGCGGTAATGTTTGCAAACGCGGAGAGTGGGATACCCCCACCCCGGTTCGCGCTTCGCGCGACTCGGCCCTCCCCACAGGGGGGAGGGAGGGTGCCCTACAAGCTCGCCGCAGCCGTCCCGCGCTCTGCCTTTTCGATCTCCGGCAAAAGCACATCCGCGAGCGAGGCTTCCGTCAGCGGGCCGATATGTTTGTAGGCGATGCGGCCGTCCTTCCCGATCACGAAGGTTTCCGGCACGCCGTAGACGCCCCAGTCGATCGCGGCGCGGCCCTTCTCGTCCATGCCGATCGCCTCGAATGGGTTGCCCATTTCTTTCAGGAAGCCGAGCGAATTCCCCGGCTCGTCCTTGTAGGCGATGCCGACAAGGCGGACACGGTTCATCGCGGCGAGCTTTTCGAGGAACTCATGCTCCTGACGGCAGGGCGCGCACCACGACGCCCAGACATTCACGACCGTGACCCGGCCCTGGCCGAGATCGGCGCGGGACAGGCCCGGCACGGGTGAGCCGTCGGCATGCGTCAGTCCGGCGAGGGGCGGCAGCGAAAAATCGGGGGCTTCGCGGCCGATCAGTGCGGAGGGAAGCTCCGATGGGTCGCCGGCGTAAAGACGCGCATAGAACAGGGCGACCAATGCGGCGAACAGGATCAGCGGAATGAGGACACTGATGCGGCGCATCACTCGCTCCGTCCGAGCCGGGCTTCAAGCTCGGCCAGAGCGCGGCTCTGCGCCCGGTATTCGGCAAGGCTCCACACGACGAGCGTCGCGACGACGAGCGCGGTGAACCCGTAAGCGGCGGCGATGAACCCCACATGCCCGCTCATCCGCGTGCCTCCGCGGCGCGCAGGCGCAAGCCCCGCAACCGGCGCCGGATCAGTTCGGTCCGCATCAGCAGCAGATGAAGCGTCACGAACAGGAGCGTGAAGGCGAACGCGTTGACGAGGAGCGGGATCAGGATGGACGGGTCGATCGTCGGGCCGTCCACGCGGAACACCGAGGCCGGCTGGTGCAGCGTGTTCCACCAGTCGACGGAAAACTTGACGATCGGGATGTTGACGAAGCCGACAAGCGTCAGGATCGCGACGAGGCGCGCGGCGCGCGACGGCTCGTCGAGCGCGGCCCGAAGCGCGATCACGCCGAGATACATCAGGAAGAGAACGAGGACGGAGGTCAGCCGCGCATCCCATTCCCACCACGTGCCCCACATCGGCCGTCCCCACAGCGATCCGGTGACGAGCGCGATCAGGGTGAACGCCGCGCCGAGCGGAGCGGCGGCCTGCGCCGCGACGTCGGCCAGGGGATGCCGCCAGACGAGGACCCCGAGGCTCGCGACGGACATCACGGTCCAGCCGAACATCGAAAGCCAGGCGGCGGGCACATGGACGAACATGATGCGCACGGTTTCGCCCTGCTGGTAATCGGCGGGGGAGACGAAGAAGGCCTGCCACATGCCCACGGCGATCAGGGCCGCCGTCAGCGCGGCAAGCCAGGGCAGGACGCGGGAAGTCACGACGGTGAAGCGGGCGGGGTTCGCGAGCGCGATCATCGGGCGCGATGTAGCCCCGCTTCGTTTGGCTGGCAACTTCGCGCCGGTCACGACTGCGCGCCTCTGAGGGCCGCCGCGGCGGCAAGCGGGGCCAAAACGAGGCTGGCAAGCGTGACGGCGGCGAGCAGGGCGAACGGTGCGCCCGCATTCGCTCCGGCAACAAGCGCATTGGTGGCCGAGACGCCGAAAATCAGCACCGGCACCGTCATCGGCAGGACGAGAACGGGAAGCAGGAGGCCGCCGCGCCGGAGGCCCACCGTGAGCGCCGCACCGATCGTGCCGAGCAGCGTCAGCGCAGGCGTGCCGACGAGAAGCGTCAGCGCGACCGCGCCCAGCGCCGAGGGTGGGAGGTTGAGCATCAGGCCGAGCAAGGGCGCGCTGGCGGCGAGCGGCAGCCCGGTCACGATCCAGTGGGCCGAAGCTTTCGCGAGCACGATCAGGGCAAGCGGCGCAGGCGTGGCGAAAAGGAGATCGAGACTGCCGTCCTCGGCGTCGGCGCCGAACAGGCGGTCGAGGCCGATCAGGGTCGCGAGCAAGGCGCCGATCCAGAGAATGGCCGCGCCGATCCGGGCGAGAAGGATCTGATCCGGTCCCACCGCGAACGGCGTCACCGCCACGACGGACAGGAAAAAGACCAGCGGCAGGCCGAAGCCGCCACCGGAGCGCACAGCGAGCCGGAAGTCGCGGCGGACAAGGGCGACCAAAGCGCGGTTCATACGGCGCTCCCCAGAACCATGCGTTTCAGCCCGGGCCAGCCGAGATCGGCATGGGTTGCGGCGACCACCATGCCCCCGTCGGCGCGGTGAATCTCGACCAGGGCGTCGAGCCGGGAGAGGCCGTCTGTGTCGAGCGCAGTCGCGGGCTCGTCGAGGAGCCAGACATCGCGGCGGGCGACGATCAGGCGGGTCAGGGCAAGACGGCGCTTCTGGCCGGCGGAGAGAAAAGCGGCGGGCAGCTCCGCCGCATGCGCAAGGCCAACGGCGTCGAGCGCGGTCGCGACCGCGCCCAGGTCGCCGTCGAGAAAATCCGCCCAGAAAGCGACGTTCTCGGCGGCCGTCAGGGGGTTCTTCACGCCGTCGGCGTGCCCCAGAATGTGCATGTCCTCGGCGAGTGACCGCTCGGGATCGCCGCCCGAGACGTGGATCTTTCCCGAGGCGAGGGGGAGAAGTCCCGCCAAAGCGCGCAGCAAAGTGGATTTTCCGGCGCCGTTGGGTCCCGTCACGGCGAGCGCCTCGCCTGCATCCAGCGTGAAGCCGAGCCCGTTGAGCACGGTGCGGCCCCCACGTTCGACCCGAAGATTCTCGGCGTTCAGGCGCACGCGAAGGTGCCCCGGCAACGAAAGACGGAGTTGAAACCGGCGCTTCCTGTCTGGAATGCTTCGAACCTTGCTTCTATAGTGTCGCATGGCTCGACGTACCCCTCTGGAGAGGGATGGCTTCGTGCGCTCTTCGGGCGCGCGCGGCCGGCTCGGAGTGCACACGCTCCCGCCGAGTGTCTGGTATAAGGATCAGCACTCGTGAACACGTCTTCCCTCAACAGTTTCAAAAGCCGCAAGACGCTCACCGCCGGCGGCAAGACCTACACCTACTACAGTTTGATCGAGGCCGAGAAAAACGGTCTTTCCGGAATTTCCCGTCTTCCCGTCTCGTTGAAAGTGCTGCTGGAGAACCTGCTGCGCTTCGAGGATGGCCGGACGGTCAAAGCCGACGACATCCGCGCGATGGCGGAATGGATGAAGGAACGGGTTTCCACGAAGGAGATCGCTTTCCGCCCCGCCCGTATCCTGCTGCAGGACTTCACCGGCGTTCCGGCCGTGGTCGATCTTGCCGCGATGCGTGACGCCATGGTCGCGCTCGGCGGCGATCCGAAGCGCATCAACCCGCTCATCCCGGTCGATCTCGTAATCGACCATTCGGTCATCGTCGACGAATTCGGCACCCCGACGTCCTTGGCGCAGAACGTCGACCGGGAATATGAGCGCAACGGCGAGCGCTACCGCTTCATGAAATGGGCGCAGGGCTCGTTCGACAATTTCCGCGTCGTGCCTCCGGGCACCGGCATCTGCCACCAGGTCAATCTCGAATTCCTGTCGCAGACCGTCTGGACCGCGAAACAGGGCGCCGAAGAGTTCGCCTATTTCGATACGGCTGTCGGCACCGACAGCCACACGACCATGGTCAACGGCCTGTCCGTCCTCGCCTGGGGCGTCGGCGGCATCGAGGCGGAAGCCGCGATGCTCGGCCAGCCGCTCTCCATGCTGATCCCGGAAGTGATCGGGTTCCGTTTCACCGGACGGCTGCGCGAGGGCGTCACCGCGACCGACCTCGTCCTGACCGTGACCGAGATGCTGCGCAAGAAGGGCGTCGTCGGCAAGTTCGTCGAATATTTCGGCCCCGGCCTCGGCAATCTGGCTCTGGAAGACCGCGCCACCATCGGCAATATGGCGCCGGAATACGGTGCGACCTGCGGCTTCTTCCCGGTCGACAAGGAAACCTTGCGCTATCTCGACGAGACGGGCCGCCCGACGGCTCTCGTTGAGGAATATCACAAGGCGCAGGGCATGTTCTGGACGCCGGACGGCGAAGAGCCCGTGTTCACGGAAGTGCTCGAACTCGATCTCGGATCCGTCGAGCCGTCGCTCGCGGGACCGAAGCGTCCGCAGGACCGTGTGCTCCTGTCCCAGGCCAAGCCCGCTTTCGCCCAGTCCATGACCGGCGAGTTCGGCAAGAAGGATGGCCTCGGTGCGCGCTTCCCGGTCGAGGGTGAAGACTTCGACCTCGGCCATGGCGACGTCGTCATCGCCGCGATCACCTCGTGCACCAACACCTCCAATCCGAGCGTGATGATCGCCGCGGGTCTGCTTGCGCGGAACGCGGTCGCCAAGGGCCTGAAGTCCAAGCCCTGGGTAAAGACATCGCTCGCGCCGGGAAGCCAGGTCGTTGCGGAGTATTTCAAGACGTCGGGACTGCAGAAGGATCTGGACGCGCTTGGCTTCAACCTCGTCGGTTTCGGCTGCACGACCTGCATCGGCAATTCTGGTCCGCTGGCGGAAGAAATCTCGGCTACGATCAACAAGAACGACCTCGTGGCTGCGGCCGTCCTCTCGGGCAATCGCAATTTCGAGGGCCGCGTCAATCCGGACGTGCGCGCCAACTATCTCGCATCGCCGCCGCTCGTCGTCGCCTTTGCGCTGGCGGGCTCGCTGCAGGTCAATATCGCGACCGAGCCGCTCGGCACCGGGTCGGACGGCAAGCCGGTCTACCTGAAGGACATCTGGCCGAGCACGCAGGAAGTCGCCGAATACATCCGCGCCAACGTGACGAAGCAGGTCTTCGCCACGCGCTACGCGGACGTGTTCAAGGGCGACGCGAAATGGCAGAACATTTCGGTGTCGAAGGGCGTCACCTATGAGTGGGACGACCGTTCCACCTATGTGCAGAACCCGCCCTATTTCGAAGGCATGACGCGCAACCCCGAGGCCCTGACGGACATCGACAATGCGCGCATTCTCAGCCTGCTCCTCGACTCCATCACGACCGATCACATCTCGCCGGCCGGTTCGATCAAGGAAGCAAGCCCCGCCGGCGAATATCTGCGCGACCATCAGGTCCGGCCGGCCGACTTCAACCAGTACGGCACGCGGCGTGGCAATCACCAGGTCATGATGCGCGGCACGTTCGCCAATATCCGCATCAAGAACCAGGTCGTGCCGGGCGTCGAAGGCGGCGTTACCGCGCATTATCCCGACGGCACGCAGATGCCGATGTACACGGCCGCCATGCTCTACAAGCAGGAGGGCGTTCCGCTCGTCGTCTTCGCGGGCAAGGAATACGGCACCGGTTCGTCGCGCGACTGGGCGGCGAAGGGTACGGCCCTTCTCGGGATCCGCGCCGTCATCACCGAAAGCTTCGAGCGCATTCACCGCTCGAACCTGATCGGCATGGGCGTCGTGCCGCTCGTCTTCGAGGCGGGGACGACGTGGAAGACCCTCGGGCTCACGGGCGTGGAGACGGTCACGATCCACGGCATTGCCGAGGACCTGTCCGTCCGCAAGACGCTCATCGCCGAGATCACGTTCCCGTCAGGGGAGGTGAAGAAGGTGCCGCTGATCTGCCGGATCGATACCCTCGACGAGCTGGAATACTACCGACACGGCGGGATCCTGCAGTACGTCCTGAGAAGTCTCGTCGCCTAGACAATCTCGGCCTCGTGACTGGCGGAACACCGAAATCCGGGCCATTGATCGCCTCGATGAGAACCATCGCGCCCTTCCTCGGCCTGGCTTTCGGAATGCTCGCAGCGCCTGCCCTGGCCGACCAGCCAAGGGCGGTGCTGGAGCTGTTCACCAGTCAGGGCTGCTCGGCCTGTCCCAAGGCCGACCAACTCGCGGCGGAACTCGCGCACGAACAGGGCCTCCTCGTTCTCACCTTCCCGGTCGATTACTGGGACTATCTCGGCTGGAGGGACACGCTCGGCTCGGCCGCTCATTCGGCCCGCCAGCGCGCCTACGCCATGGCGCGCGGCGACCGCAAAATTTTCACGCCGCAGATGGTCGTGAACGGGCTGGCGTCGGCGACCGGCAGCGACCGCGCCGAAATTCTCAATGCGATCAGCAAGACGGCCGACGACGAATATCTGTTCTCGGTTCCGATTGCGATCGAGGAGGCGGACGGCCAGATCGACGTCTCGTTGAATGCGAGCGCGGCCTGCGAGAGCGAGGTCTGGCTCGTCGCCGTCGCGGCTCACCGCACGGTCGAGATCGACGGTGGCGAGAACAAGAGCCGGACCGTCACATACACCAATGTCGTACGGCGCATGACACGGCTGGGCGCGTGGAAGGGCAAGCCGGCGCATTTCACCGTGCCGCGTGCGGACGCGGTGCCGGCGGATGCCGATCACTACCTCGTTCTGGTGCAGCAAGGTTCGGGCTCGATGCCCGGCACGATTCTCGGCGTCCATGCCGGGGCGCGTTGAACCTGAAATTCCTCAGGTCCAGACACAAAGCTCACCCCTGAAACAAACCACCCCTGAAACAAAAAAGAAGGGCCGGACGAACCGGCCCTTCTTAGTCCCACTCCGGATTTCTCCGAAGCGCTTACGGTCGGCCCGGTCATTTCGCCCCGTGGGGCTGGGGGGCTGGAATCGGAGCTGACAACCGGGCCCCGAGGCAACATTCGAGAGGATCGCGCTGGCGTGGGGCGGCGGCTTGGCCGGAACTGGGCAAGATTGTGAATTCCTACAAGAGTACATGATCAGCCATGCCGAAAACGACTTGCGAAGACTGTATGACAGCGCAAAGATACCCACTGAAATTGAGGTGCTTATGGGCGAAGTTGTCGAGCCGATACGTCAGTTCCGGGACGAAAATGCGCACCACCGGCCGGATCTGAAATCGCCGTCTCCATCGCCGCTGCCCTCGATCGCCTTCGACCGCCACGAGCTTCGCGAAATCCTGAACGTCTACGGCCGCCTCGTCGCGTCCGGCGAGATGCGCGACTACGCCATCGACGCGCTTCGGGAAAAGGCGGTTTTCTCGCTGTTTCGCCGTATGGGCGAGGTTCCGACCTACCGCGTCGAGAAGGACCCGAAACTGCGCAACCGACAGGGCGCCTATTCCGTCATTACCGCGACGGGGTTGATCCTGAAGCGCGGGCACGATCTGCCGCGCGTTCTAAGCGTGCTGGATAGACGTCTGAAAGTCGTCACAAACTGAGTCTGTACTGGCGGCTATGACGCACCTGATAACCCGCCGCGCCGTGCTTGGCGCATTCGCCTCCATTGCTCTTGTTCCGGCATCGCGTGCGACGGCAAGTCCGGCGGATGCCAGACAGGCCCTCGCCGAACTCGAATCGCAAAACGGCGGCCGCCTCGGCGTGGCTGCCCTCGATACCCAGTCGGAAATGCGCATCGGCCATCGCGCCGATGAGCGATTCGCGCTGTGCAGCACCTTCAAGTGTCTGGCCGCGGCGCAGGTTCTCGCGCGCGTGGATCGCGGCCTCGAGCGTCTTGACCGTCCGGTCAAGGTCGCGCGCTCCGATCTCGTGGCGTACTCACCGATCGTGGAAACGCGCGTCGGCTCGACGATCACCGTCGCCGAACTGTGTCACGCCGCAATCACCCTCAGCGACAATGCTGCCGGCAATCTCCTGCTTGCGAGTTTTGGCGGCCCGGCCGGCCTCACGGATTTTCTGCGGTCCATCGGCGACGGGGTGAGCCGGCTGGATCGAATTGAGCCGGATCTCAACGAAGCCCTGACAGGCGATCCCCGCGACACCACAACGCCGGACGCCATGCTCGACACGATGAACAGGCTTGTTCTCGGCGACGTGCTGACGTCGCAGTCGCGTCAGCGGCTTGAAGACTGGCTCGCCGCCAACACGACAGGCGGCAAGCGCATCCGCGCCGGCGTGCCTGCCGACTGGCGGGTCGGCGACAAGACCGGCACCGGGATGAACGGGGCCGCCAACGATGTCGCCGTGCTGTGGCGGCCATCGCGCAAGCCCATCCTTCTCATGATCTATTATGCGGAAGCCGATATCGCGCCCGAAAAGCGCGACCGTGTCATCGCGGAGACCGCCAGGATTGTCTCGGCCGCTCTCTGATGCGCGGCCCGCCTCACGAACCGGGTTCGAAGGGCGGCTCGTCCCGGTCGCCGGAACCGAGCGCGCGCTGCATCTCGACGGTGTCGAGCCAGAGCCCGAATTTCCGTCCGACCGATTTGTGCGTGCCGATCATCTCGAATCCGGCCGCGCGGTGCAGGGCGACCGAGGCGGCGTTCCGGCTGTCGCCGATCACGGCGATCATCTGACGAAACCCTTTTGCTTCCGCCGCGGCGATCAGCGCGTTGAGCAACGCCGTTCCGACGCCTTTGCCTTGCCAGCCCGGGGCGACATAGACGGAGTTCTCGAGCGTGAAGCAATAGGCCGCGCGGGGGCGGTAAGCGCCCGCATATGCGTAACCCGCGATCTCCGCGCCCATTGCCGCGACGAGATAGGGAAATCCGTCACCGGTCAACGCCTCGTATCGGCGCCGCATTTCATCTTCGTCCGGTGGCGCAAGCTCGAAGCTTGAGGTGCCGGTGCGCACCGCCTCGCCGTAGATTTGGGCAATGGCGGGAATGTCGGTGGGGAAGGCCGTGCGGATCATCGTGGGACCAGTCTAACAAAAAAGCCCCGGCGCGAGCCGGGGCTTTTCGTAATGCGATTTCCGTCCGCTCAGTTGCGGTTGCCGAAGAGGTTCAGCAGCATCATGAACAGGTTGATGAAGTCGAGGTAGAGCGAGAGGGCGCCCATGATGGCCTTGCGGCCCATGATCGTGCTGTCGTCGACCGCGTTGTACATCTCCTTGATGCGCTGCGTGTCGTAGGCGGTCAGACCCGAGAAGATCAGAACGCCGGCGCAGGAGATGACGAACTGCATCATCGACGACGCCAGGAAGATGTTGACGATCGAAGCGATGATGAGACCGATCAGGCCCATGATGAGGAACGTGCCGAGCGCCGAGAGGTCGCGCTTGGTGGTGTAGCCGTAAAGGCTAAGCGCACCGAACGCGCCGGCGGTAATGAAGAACACCCGGGCGATCGAGTTGCCGGTGTAGACGAGGAAAATCGTCGACAGCGACAGACCCATCAGGGAGGCAAACACCCAGAACGCGACCTGCGCGCCGGATGTGGTCATGCGGTTGATGCGCGCCGACAGGAAGAACACCATTCCAAGCGGAGCGAGCGCCACGACCCATTTCAGCGGGGTGGCGAAAAGCGTCTGGCCGAAGGAGGTCAGAGCGAGCGCGCCGGCTGCATCCTGGGTGACGGCGAGCTTGAAAGTGCCAATGGCGACAAGACCCGTGATTGCGAGGCCGATCGCCATGTAGTTGTAAACGGAGACCATATAGGCACGAAGGCCCTGGTCGATGACAGCGGCCTCCGTGCGGGCGGTGCCGGATACCCGGGCCGTTCCGTAGCGGTCGAAGTCAGCCATTTGAATTCTTCCCTTTGGTTATCCCGCATTCGCTGCGCGGGATCTCGCTAGCCAATATGGGAAATGGCGCGCCGTCCTACAAGTAAAACTCGACAGATAGGCTCACAGATCGCGCAGGACGGGCGCCGGTTTGAGCCCGGCGAGCCTCCAGGTGCCCAAAAGGCCGAGAATCACGGTCAAAACGAGAGCAAACAGAGCCGCCCCGAGCGCCCCGGCCCAGTCGAGAAAGAAGTCCATTTCCATGATCCGGGTGACGACCACATAGGCCGCTATGCCTCCGGCAAGCAGGCCGAACAGGGCGGTCCCGAAGCCGATCATCAGATATTCGAGGGCGAAGGCGCCGACGATCCGCCGCCGTGTGGCTCCCAGGGTCTTGAGGATCATCGCATCGTAAACCCGGTAGCGATGGCCGGCTGCCAGCGCCCCGCCGAGGACCAGCACGCTGGCGAGCAGGGTCACGCCGCTTGCCGCGCGGACCGCGAGGGCGAGCTGGGACACGAGATCGTTAATGGTCGAAAGCGCGTCCTTGACCCGGATGGCGATGATCGAGGGGAACTTTGCCGCCGTCTCCCGCAGCAAAGCGATCTCGCGCGCCTGGTCGCCGCCGTCCGGAAAGGTGAGCGTTGCCAGATATTGGTAGGGCGCGCCGGCAAACGTGTTCGGCGAAAACACCATGACGAAGTTGATGCCGAGATTTTCCCATTCGACTTTTCGTAAATTTGCGATCTTCGCGGTGATCTCGCGGCCAAGTACGTTGACGGAAACCTCGTCCCCGACCTTGAGGCCGAGTTCACGCGCAAGCTTGTCCTCGAACGAGACGAGATTGTCGCCGGTATGGTCGGGCGCCCACCACGCGCCCTCGACGATTTCCGAACCTTCCGGCAGCGTCGGCGAATGGGTGAGGCCGCGATCGCCGCGCAGGACCCAGGCGGCGTCGCCGGCGGGATAATTTTCGGTGCTTCGCCCTTTCAGCATGGTCAGCCGTCCGCGCAGCATGGGGACGTCGTCCACCGTCGCGCCGGGCGCCCGCTCCCTCAGGAAGGCGTCGAAGCCGGCCGCCTCCGCGTTCGGGATGTCGACAAAGAAAAAGCTCGGCGCTCGCTCGGGCAGCGAAGCGGTAAGCTGGTTGCGTATCGACGAATCGATCAGGGCCAGCGCCACGAGAAGCGCAAGGCCGAGGCCGAGCGACAGAACGACCGACGGCGTCAACGCCCCGGGGCGGTGGACATTGGCGAGCGCGAGACGGATCTCCGTCTGCTTCGGGCGCGGCAGGCGGCGCGCGATGGCCATGATGCCGATCGCGACAGCGCGGAGAAGCGCGAAGATCGCGGCGGCGGCGGCGATGAACACCAGAGCGACGTTCTTCTGCGGCGATGTCGCGATCATCAGGCCGACCAGCACGACAAGAAACCCGGCGGTCAGCACAACGTAGCGGCGGCGCGGCCAGCGGAATTTCGTGTCCGCGAGATGTTCGCGGAACAGGGCCGAGACCGGCAGATCGTGGGCGCGGCCGAGCGGCCACAGCGCGAAGATGAGGGCGATGAGGAAGCCGTACAAAGCGGCGAGCGCGAGCTGTGCCGGCTGGATCGTCGCGACGAAGGGCAGGGGAATGAGTGCGCCGAAGCCCCATTTCACGGCGAAAGGCAAAGCGGCGCCGACGATCAATCCGAGAACGACGCCGATACCGGCGACCGCGAGGATCTGCGCGAGATAGATCTGGAAAATGCGGCTGCCCGGCGCGCCGAGGCACTTCAGGACGGCGATGGTTTCGCGGCGCTTCTCGACATAGGCGCCGACCGCATTGGCCACGCCGACGCCGCCGACGAGAAGCGCGGTCAGGCCGACAAAGGCCAGGAACTGGCCGAAGCGGTTGATATTGTCCTCCAGCCGGTCGGTCGCGTTGTCGCGCGTGCGTACGCGCCAGCCGGCGTCGGGGAATGCTTTCTTGGCGTCGTCGGTGAGTGCGGTCACCTGGGAGTTCGACGCATTGCCGGGAAGGGCGATACGATAGGTCCAGCGCACGAGGCTGCCCGGCTCGACGAGGCCGCTCGCGGCAAGCGCCTCGCGCGAGACGATGAGGCGCGGGCCGAAACCGATGCCATCGGAGAGGGCGTCAGGTTCGGTGACGAGTTCGGCGCGTACATCCAGAGATATCCCGCCGAGCTGGATGCGTCCGCCGGTTTGAACCTCGAGCCGCGCAAGAAGCGCCGGGTCGGCGACCGCGCCGAACGCTCCGTCGCGTTGGCCGAGGAGCTCGGGCAGAGAGGACTGCGGATTTGTTTTTACCCCGCCGGCGAGCGGGTAGGCGCCGTCCACGGCCTTCAGTTCGGTCAGCGCCGCGGCCCCGGATGGGGTGCGCGCCATCGCGCGCATGGTCGCGACCGCCGAGACCGTGCCGCGCGATGTGAGGAAGCCGAGTTCCTGCGTCGTCGCCTCGCGATGGACGAGGGAAAACGCGACATCGCCGCCGAGAATGGCGCGGCCTTCGCGCGCGAGCCCGTCCTGCAGGCCCTGTGCGATCGAGCCGACGCCCGCAATGCTTGCAACCCCGAGGGCGAGGCAGGCGACGAAGACGCGAAAGCCGGAAAGCCCGCCGCGCAATTCGCGCAGAGCGAGTTTCAGCGACAGCAGAAATCCAGGTGCGATCGGAGACGCGACGAAGGCGCTCATGATCTCCTCCCCGAGCCAAGTCGGGTTTACCCGACTTGGCCATCAAGAGCTGAACTCGGGAACACCCGAGTTCAGTGGGGAGGGCCTCGCGTAGCGAGCGGGGTGGGGGGCTCGCATGTCGGCAAGCCTGTCCGTGCGGAGAGGGGATCACCCCACCCCGCTCGCCTTCGGCGAGTCGGCCCTCCCCATTCAGGGGAGGGAGGGTGCCGAGCGTTCTCACGCTGTCACCACCTCGGATGCCGCTTCCTCGATCTTTCCGGACCGCATCCGCACCACGCGGTCGCAGCGTTTGGCCAGAGCGGCGTCATGCGTGACGAGCACAAGCGTCGCGCCGCGTTCCCGGGTCTTGGCAAAGATCAGATCCGCCACACTGGCGCCCGTTGCCTCGTCGAGATTGCCGGTCGGCTCGTCCGCGACGAGGATTTTCGCGCCCGGAGCCAGTGCCCGCGCGAGCGCCACCCGCTGCTGCTCGCCGCCTGAAAGCTCGGCGGGATAATGATGCATGCGTTCCGCGAGGCCCACTTCCGCGAGTTCGGCCCTGGCGCGGTCAAAGGCGTCGGGAGCGCCCGCGAGTTCGAGCGGCACCGCGACGTTTTCCAGTGCGGTCATGGTCGGAATGAGATGAAAGCTCTGGAACACAACGCCGATATTTTTGCCGCGAAAGCGGGCGAGGTCGTCCTCGTCCAGCTTGCCGAACTCCTCGCCCAGAACCGAGACGCGGCCGGAATCCGGCCGCTCCAGGCCGGCGAGCACCATCAGGAGCGAGGATTTTCCGGAGCCCGACGGGCCTGTGAGGCCAATCCGTTCGGCATGACCTATATGGAGCGAGACGTCTTTGAGGATATGGACCCGGGCGGCGCCGCGGCCGAGGCTCAGGTTGATGCCCTCAAGGTCGATCGCCATGTCATGATCCCGTTTCGTGGAGAGCCCCATATGGAGAGCGCCGCCGTGCCCCGCCAGTCACAAAATCTCAGGGCGCGTCGCCTATTCGTCGCAGCCGCGCTCGCGGTGCTCCTTGCCTTCAGCCTTCCCGGAGTCGCCTTGGCGAAAACCATCCGCCTCGTCGCGCTCGGCGACAGCCTGACCGCCGGCTACCGCCTGCCGCCAACCGAAGCCTTTCCCGTCGTGCTCGAAAAGGCGCTGAGGGCGAAGGGTTGGGACGTTGCGGTCGTCAATGCGGGCGTGTCGGGCGACACCGCGGCGCAGGGCGCGGCCCGCGTCGACTGGTCGGTCCCGGACGGCACCGACGGCGTGTTTCTCGAACTCGGCGCCAACGACGCCCTGCGCGGGGTGGACCCGGACGCCACGCGTAAATCGCTGGCCGGGATTCTCGACCGGCTGAAAGCGCGCGGCATTCCGGTTCTGATTGCCGGCATGTACGCGCCGCGCAGCCTCGGCGCTCCCTATTACGAGAAGTTCGACGCCATCTATCCGGCGCTCGCGAAGGAATACGGCCTTGATCTCTATCCGTTCTTCCTCGACGGCGTGGCCGGCGATCTGAAGCTCAATATCGATGACGGCATTCACCCGACCGGGGAAGGTGTGCGCAAGATCGTCGAACGCATATTGCCGTCGGTGGAGTTCTTCCTCCGTCGCATCCAGGCTCCATCCTGAATCCTGCGAATCGAGTTGCCATGCCCCGCCTGTTCACCGCCCTCGAAGTACCGCCCGATATCGGGGAACGTCTTTCGTTTCTGCGCGGCGGCCTGTCCGGCGCACGCTGGGTCGACGCCGAAAACTATCATGTGACCTTGCGCTTCCTCGGCGACGTGGACGACCGCACCGCCAATGAAGCGGCGATGCTGCTCGACGCCATCGCGCGGGAGCCCATCCGGATATCGATCGGCGAACTCGCGGCCTTCGGCGGCGACCGCCCGCGCTCGATCATCGCCAAGGTGCAGCCCAGTCCCGAACTGCTCGAGCTTCAGGCCGAACACGAGCGCAGCGTGCGCCGCGCGGGCCTGCCGCCAGAGAGCCGTAAATACACCCCGCACGTCACCCTGGCCCGTCTCCGCGACGTCGGCCCGCGTGCCGTCGCCAACTGGCTTGCGACACGCGGCGGCGGAGCACGGCTCGACTTCGAAGCCCGGCGCTTCGTTCTGCTATCGTCGCGCGCCTCGACGGGCGGCGGGCCTTACGTGGTCGAGGAGACCTATCCTCTCGGCTATGAGCAGGACGATGATCATGCCGAAGCTCGCTGGTGACGCGCGCGCGGCGGCGCTCGCCGGCCTCCCCGGCTGGGCCGAGGCCGAGGGCCGCGATGCGATCCGCAAACAGTTCAAGTTCAGGAATTTCTCGGAGGCATTCGGCTTCATGGCCCGGGTCGCGCTGGCCGCCGAGAAGATGGATCATCATCCGGACTGGACGAATGTCTACGATACGGTCGACATTCTCCTGACCAGCCACGATATCGGCGGGGTGAGCGAGCGCGACATCAAGCTCGCGGGTATCATCGAGAAACTGGCGGGAGCAAAATCCGCCTGAATCGCGTTGAAGCTTCGGAGGCGGATGCGATGACAGCGAAAAGCGAAGAATTCGAGCGGCTGGATCAGGAGCGGCAGGTCCGCGACGGCTTCTGGCCGAAGATGACGCAGTTCGCGGCCAACCTGCCCTTTGCCGAACAGGCGCTCTCGGCCTGGTACTGCGCCTTCGATCGGGAGACCCCGTCGAGCGTTCGCTACACGCTCATCGGTGCGCTCGCCTATTTTGTCCTGCCCTTCGACATCGTCCCCGATGTCCTGCCTTTGCTCGGCTTTGCCGACGACGCCTCGATTCTGTCGGCGGCACTCATCGCGGTCGGCTCAAACATCACCGACGCCCATCGCATGGCAGCGCAGGAGGCCCTGACGAAGCTCGGAAAACGTGTGTAACCAGCCGTTTGTCCATTCGTTAGCAATTCCTTTCCAAATTCCGCCAATTTTTACCTGTTGTTCGTAATTGCGGTCGCAAAATCGCGTCGCGAGGGGGCCCCTTACCGTTTCCCGCACAGTTCCACGCGTCCGGCGTCTCGCCGGCGATGAGGGTAGTTCCGCCAGTATGATCGCTCGCCGTCTCGTCCTCGCCTTGCTCCTCACGGCCCACGCGCCGGATGTGTCGCACGCCCAGACGGGCCAGCAATTGCTCGGCCAGTTCACGGACTGGAGCGCCTATACGGCCAACGGTGCGTCAGGGAAGGTCTGCTTCGTCATTTCGCAGCCGAAAAGCCGCGCGCCCGAAGGCCTCAACCGAGACCCGGCCTATTTCTTCGTGTCGCACCGGCCGGGCGAGAACATCCGCAACGAGGTTTCGGTACAGATCGGCTTTCCGCTCCGGCCCAGCTCGACCGTGGACATCGCCATCAAGGGCGCGCCTTTCCAACTCGTGACCCAGGATCAGCGCGGCTGGTCGAACGGGCAGGACGACGGCCGCATCGTCGAAGCCATGCGAGGCGCCGCCGACATGACGGTCAAATCGACCTCGGGCCGCGGCAATGTCACGACCGATACCTATTCGCTGAAGGGCGTCTCCGCCGCGCTGGATGCCGCCGCGGGCGCGTGCCCGTAGCCATTCGTTTCCCGGCTAAAAGTTCCACACGATACGTAGGTTAATCTCCGCGGTGGCGGGGAACATCCGCTAGCGTCCGCAGTTTTTCCTGTGGGGCCTGACAAGCCAATTGCACAGGGAGATACAGATGAATCTCAAGATTTTCGCTCCGGCTTTTGCCGCGGCGTTGCTTGCCGCTCCGTCGGCGTTCGCGCAGTCTTCGACCGCTCCTTCGGTTCCTTCGGTCGATTGTAAGGCGGGCGATCTGAATTGCCCGACCCCGCTCGACACTGACAAGGAAGCCCCGATCGGCACCGGCCGCTCTGCGACTGAAATCGGCAACCCGAGCAGCGATCCTGCGATGGGCAGAAGCGGCCAGGACCCCAGCGTCCAGCCCAGCCAGAAGCAAATGAAGAAAGAGGGCGCCACGCCTATGGACGGCAACAGCAACAAGTAATCGCTGACGTCCGATAATCCGGGGCTGTCGCCGTCTGGCGGCGGCCCCGTGCTTTTTCAGGGAGTTTCCTCTATATGAGCGGCATGCTGACCGCTCCCGCACTTTCCCCCAGTCCTCTTGAGGACAAGCCGTCCCTCGTCGGTCTGACCCGTGGGCAAATCGCGGCTGCGCTTGAGGCCGCCGGCGTGCCGGCGCGCGAAGTCCGCATGCGGGCGGCGCAGGTCTGGCACTGGATCTACCATCGCGGCGCGACGTCCTTCGAGACGATGACGAATATGTCGAAGCCGCTGCGCACCGTGCTCGACGGGGCTTATTCGCTGGCGCGCCCCGAAATCGTCTCCGAGCAGATTTCGGTCGACGGCACCCGCAAATGGCTTATCCGTCTGCCGACCCGCCCCGAGGACCGCCGCCCGCACGAGGTCGAAGCGGTGTACATACCCGAATCCGATCGCGGGACCCTCTGCGTCTCCTCGCAGGTCGGCTGCACGCTTGCCTGCACGTTCTGCCATACCGGCACCCAGACCCTGGTCCGCAATCTCACCTCCGCCGAGATCGTCGCGCAGCTCGTGATCGCGCGCGACCGCATCGGCGACTGGCCGGGCATGGAGCGCTCGAAGGAGGGTCTCGTCCCGGACGGCGAGCGCGCGGTGACGAACATCGTGTTCATGGGCATGGGCGAGCCGCTCTACAATCTCGACGGCGTGAAGGACGCAATCGAGGTGATGTCGGACGGCGACGGGCTTTCGGTGTCGCGCCGCCGCATCACGGTGTCGACCTCCGGCGTCGTGCCGGAAATCGAACGGCTCGGCGCCGAATCCGGTCCGATGCTGGCGATCTCCCTGCACGCGACCAACGACGAACTCCGCAATGTGCTCGTGCCGCTCAACAGGAAATACAACATCAGGACGCTGCTCGATGCCTGCCGGAACTATCCCGGCGCCTCGAACGCGCGGCGCATCACGTTCGAATATGTGATGCTGAAAGGCGTCAACGACACCGACGCCGAGGCGCGCAAGCTGGTTCAGCTGCTCAAGGGCATTCCGGCCAAGATCAATCTCATCCCGTTCAATCCGTGGCCCGGCACGGCTTACGAGTGCTCGGATTGGGAGCGGATCGAAGCCTTCTCCGAGATCGTGTTCCGCGCGGGCTATGCCTCTCCGGTGCGTACGCCGCGCGGCCGCGACATCCTCGCCGCCTGCGGCCAGCTCAAATCGGCGACCGAACGTTTGCGCGCAAAGGACCGCGTGGCTGCGGCCGCGACCCCGGCCGAGTGACCATCCTCTTCCGCCTGATCCTCGTCCCGATCGGATATATTGCGGCGGTCTTCGCCGCATCCGCGCTTATTGCCGGGATCGAATGGGTGCGCGCCTATCCGCCGGTCGCGGACGACCCGGAGGCACTGGGCCTGACCTCTTTCGTCGTCTTCGCGGATTTTCTGTTTCTGTACGCGCTGATCATGTATGCGGCGCTCGTTCCGAGCCTTGTCGCCGTGGCTGTCGCGGAAATTCTTTCGCTCCGCGGTGCGCTCTATTTCTGCGGCGCCGGGCTCGCCGTTGCGTTCGCGGTGAGCCGTCTGATCGATCCCTCGATATCCGAGGCGATCCCGAAGGATTCCGCCGTGGTCGCTGCGGCCGGCCTTGCCGGTGGGCTCGCCTACTGGGTTTCGTCCGGCCGCTGGTCCGGATTGAAGCGCCGGGCGGAACCGGAGCCCGGGTGATCCCGTTTCCACCCGTCATGCTTCCGGTGTAGAGGAAGCACACAGAAGCTCCGGGAGAGTCCCATGCTGATCTCGTTCACTCGCATCCGCGCTCTTTTCGCCGCTCTGGTTCTCGGCGGCCTCGTCGCCGGCTGCGGCGTCAACACGATCCCGACCCTCGACGAGCACGTTAAGGGCCAGTGGAGCGAGGTTCAGAACCAGTATCAGCGCCGGGCCGAGTTGATCCCGAACCTTGTCGAGACCGTGAAGGGTTTCGCCTCCCAGGAGCGCGAGACCCTGACCGCCGTGGTCGAGGCGCGTGCCAAGGCAACCCAGATCACCGTTAACGTCGATCAACTGTCCGATCCCGAGGCAATCAAACGCTTTCAGGACGCGCAGCAGCAGCTCTCCGGCGCGCTCGGCCGCCTTCTCGCGGTTTCCGAAAATTATCCGGAGCTGAAATCCAACCAGAACTTCCTCGCGCTGCAGTCGCAGCTTGAGGGCACCGAAAACCGCATCGCGGTGTCGCGCCGCGACTACATCCAGGCGGTTCAGGCCTACAACACCGAGGTCCGCACTTTCCCGGGCCGTCTCTGGGCGTGGATTTACGGCGCCCAGCCGAAAGCGACGTTCGAGACGGCGTCCGAGAATCAGGCTGCGCCGAAGGTCAGTTTCTAGGCCGATGAACCGAACCGGGCTCCTCGCCGCGAGGGCGCTGATTGCCATAGGGCTTGTGCTGTTCGCATTCGCCCAGCCTGTTTCCGCGCAGACCTTTCCCGCGCTGACGAGCCGCGTCGTCGACGACGCCGACATTCTCGACATCCCGACCGAAGCCGAGATCGACACCAAGCTCAAGGACCTCGAAGCCAAGACGACAAACCAGCTCGTCGTCGTCACCGTGCCGTCGCTGCAGGGCTATGAGATCGCGGACTACGGCTACCGGCTCGGCCGTGCGTGGGGCATCGGCCAGAAGGACAAGGACAACGGCGCGCTGCTGATCGTCGCGCCGAACGAGCGCAAGGTCCGCATCGAGGTCGGCTACGGCCTCGAAGGCACGCTGACCGACGCCATGACGTCGCTCGTCATCCAGAATGCCATCCTGCCGCGCTTTCGTGCCGGCGATTTCCCCGGCGGCATTTCGCGCGGCGTCGACGATCTCGTTCAGATCCTTTCGGGCGACAAGGAGTATGTGCAGCGCGCCGAGGAGGCCGAAGCCGGTGCCCGCTCCGTGGTCAACAGGGGTGATCTGATCTTCCAGGCCGTGATGTTTCTGTTCATCGCCTTGTATCTGTGGCGCCTGTTTTCGATCAGCCGGGCGGCCGGAGGAAGCCGCCGCCGAAGCCGTATGCCGTGGATCATCCCGACCGGGGGCGGTTTGGGCGGCGGCTGGTCGAGCGGTTCGGGCGGAGGCGGTTTCTCGTCGGGCGGCGGCGGGTTCAGTGGTGGAGGCGGCTCCTTCGGCGGCGGCGGCTCCTCGGGAAGCTGGTGATGACAACAAGAACCTGCCTCACCCAGGACGAAGCCTCCCGCATCTCGCGCGCCATCGAGGCGGCCGAGAACACGACGTCGGGCGAGATCTTCGTCGTCATCGCGGCGCACTCCGACGACTACCGGCTCGTCCCGGTGCTGTGGGCGGCGGTCGCCGCGCTCGTTCTTGTCTGGCCTCTCAGTTTGTTCACGCTGCTGCCGGTCGGCCAATTGCTGCTTGTTCAGGCCGCGATCTTTGCGCTGTGGTGCGTGGCGCTGACGCCGGACGTGATCCGGCTGCGTGTCATCCCGCCGCCGCTTGCGGCAGCCAATGTCGAACGGGCGGCGCGCGAGCAGTTCCTCGGTCATGGTGTGCATCTGACGGCGGCGCGCACCGGCGTCCTGATCTACGTGGCGCTCGCTGAACGCCGGGTCGAGATCGTCGCCGACGACGGTATCGCGAAAAAGGTCGATCAGGCGGAGTGGGACGCGATCGCGCAAACAATTGTCACAGCCGCGCGCGATAAGGTGCTCGCGGACGGCCTGGTGGAGGCGGTGAAGACGGCGGGCGCATTGCTTGCCCGGCACTTCCCGCCGTCGAAGGACGACCACGACGAATTGCCGAACCGTGTGGTCCAGCTCTGAGGCAGTCCCTCGCGGCGGCGATGCAAGCAGTATAGGCTTCGCTCAGGGCCCCGGATGCGGGCCGTGCATGGGATGAAACCGTGACCCCAGCCGAACCTTCGCGTCAGACCGTCTCCGAAATCTCGCGGCGACGATGCCCCAGCCGATTTCTCCCGCGTTCTCTTCGGCCGGACACCGGCCGAAGATGTTGACGATCTCCGGCCGGAAGACCTTGCTCGTCTTGCCGAGGCCGCCTGGCACCATATCCAGTCGCGTCCGCCCGGCGGCCATGACCTGACGATCACCAACCCCGTTCTGCCGGGCGGGGCCGATGTCACTGTCATCGAGGCGGTGAACGAGGACATGCCCTTCCTGCTCGACTCAACCATCGCCGAGCTCGCGCGGCAGGGTCTGGAAGCACGACTCGTCGCCCATCCGATCCTCGGCGCCGAGCGCGACGGCGACGGACGGCTGACGCAGTTCCAAGGCGAAGCGCGTGATGGCGGCGCGGCGCACGAGAGCCTGATACACCTGCATGTCGACCGCATCGACGACGACGCGGAACTCGCGACGCTCCAGGCCGAACTCGACCGCACCTACGACGACATCCGCGCCGCGACACGGGATTTCAACGCCATGCGGACTCGCGTGGCCGACGAGATCGCGGAACTCGAGCGGACGCCCGGGCCGGTGCCGGAAGAGGAGGAGCAGGAGGCGATCGCCTTCCTGCGCTGGCTGATCGACGGCAATTTCATTTTCGTCGGCCTGCGCGATTACCGCGACGTCGAGAACGCGCTCTCCAACACGTCCGACACCGCCGCCGATACCGGCCTCGGCATTCTCCGCGACCCCGAAGTGCGCGTTCTGAGGCGCGGCTCGAAGCTTGTCGCGATGACGCCGGAAATCCGCCAGTTCCTGAAGGAGCCGGTGTCGCTGATCGTCACCAAGGCCTCGCTCCGCTCCCGCGTGCACCGCCGCGCCCATCTCGATTATGTCGGCATCAAGCGTTTCGGTCGCGACGGCACCGTCACGGGTGAACTGCGCGTCGTCGGGCTTTTCACCGGCAGTTCCTACGCGCGCCCCGCCGAAACGGTGCCGCTGCTCCGCAGGAAGCTTGCTCTCGTGACGCGCCATGCCGGTTTCGAACCGGGATCGCATTCCGCCCGCGCGCTGGCGAACATTCTCGAAAGCTATCCGCGCGACGAGCTGTTCCAGATCGATGTCGATACTCTGTTCCAGTTTTCGATGCAGATGCTGTCGATCTATGAGCGGCCGCGCGTGCGCATTCTGGCCCGCGCCGACCGTTTCGACCGTTTCGTTTCCGTGCTCGTCTATGTGCCGCGCGAGAAATACGATTCCGATGTGCGCGCGCGGATCGGCGCTCGGCTGGCCGAGGCCTATGACGGCCGCGTCTCGGTTTTCCAGCCGAGCTTCCTGGAAGGCGTGCCTCTAACGCGCGTGCACTACATCATCGGCCGTTACGAAGGGGCGATGCCGAAGGTCGACGTCGCCGAGCTTGAGCGCGCGGTCGCGGCGGAAGTGCAGACCTGGGCCGACCGGCTGAAGGACGCACTGGTCAAGGAACACGGAGCAGAGGGCCGCCGCCTCGCGCCGCTTTATGCGCGCGCCTTCACGGCCGGCTACCGCGAGGCCTTCTCGCCGGAACAAGCGGTCGCGCATATCGCGCGGCTCGAAACGCTCTCGGCGGAACGCTCGTTCGGGATTTCGTTCGAAAAGATCGCGGGCGAGACGGACAAAATCTCGCTCAAGATATTCTCCCTCAACCGTTCGCTCCCGTTGACCGAGCGCGTGCCGATCCTGTCCGCCATGGGCTTTGTCGCCGTGGACGAACGTACCTACGACATTTCGGCCGGGCCGGGCCGTCAGATCTTTCTGCACGACATGACGTTGACGCGCACGCGCGGCGGGGCGATCGATCTCGACGCGCGCGGCGATGGGTTGACCGCGCTGACGGCGGCTTTGGCCTCCGGCCGCGCCGAGAGCGACGGCTACAACGCGCTTGTGCTCGAAGCCGGCCTCGATTGGCGCGCCGCCGCGCTTCTTCGCGCGGTTTCGCGCTATCTGCGCCAGGCCAACATCGCCTTCAGTCACGACTACATGGCGGGCGTGGTCGTCAAGCACGCCGAACTGGCCTCGATGATCGTCGATCTGTTCAACGCGCGTTTCGATCCGGATAAAGAGGCCGGGCGCGAGGACGCGCAGAAGGACATCCTCGCCGCCATCGAAGATGGCCTGAACCGGGTCGAAAGCCTCGACGAGGACCGCATCCTCCGCCGCTTCGTCAATCTCGTTCAGGCCATGCTGCGCACCAATGTCTTCCAGCGCGAGGACGGCATGCGGCCGAGGGAGGTGATCTCCTTCAAGCTCGACGCCGCGGCGGTCGAGGGGCTGCCGGAGCCGCGGCCGCTGTACGAAATCTTCCTCTCCTCGCCGCGTGTCGAGGGCGTTCATCTCAGGTTCGGCCGCGTCGCGCGCGGCGGCATCCGCTGGTCCGACCGGCCGGAAGATTTCCGCACCGAAGTGCTGGGCCTCGTGAAGGCGCAGCAGGTGAAGAATGCGGTCATCGTGCCGCTCGGCGCCAAAGGCGGCTTCGTGCCGAAACGCCTGCCGCCGGCGTCCGACCGCCAGGCCTGGCTGGCGGAGGGCACCGAGGCCTACCGGATCTTCATCGGCGCGCTGCTCGATCTCACCGACAATCTGGAGGCCGGCGAGACCGTTCACCCACAAAACACCGTGCGCCACGACGGCGACGATCCCTATCTTGTCGTGGCCGCCGACAAGGGCACGGCGACGTTCTCCGACACGGCGAATGAAATCGCGCTGAAGCGCGGCTTCTGGCTCGGCGATGCGTTCGCCTCGGGGGGCTCGGTCGGCTACGACCACAAGAAAATGGCCATCACCGCGCGCGGTGCGTGGGAAGCGGTGAAGCGCCATTTCCGCGAGATCGACACCGACATCCAGACCGTGCCGTTCACCGTCGCGGGTGTCGGCGACATGTCGGGCGATGTGTTCGGCAATGCGATGCTGCTGTCGAAACAGATCAAACTCGTCGCGGCGTTCGATCATCGCGACATCTTCCTCGATCCAAATCCCGATCCGGCAAAGTCCTGGGACGAGAGAAAACGCCTGTTCGATCTGCCGCGGTCGAGCTGGCAGGATTACGACAAGGCCCTGATCTCGACCGGTGGCGGCATCTTCCCGCGCACCTCGAAATCGATTGCGCTGACACCGGAGATCAAGGCGCTGACCGGGCTATCGGCCGACGCCGTGACGCCGCAGAGGCTGATCTCCGCGATCCTGAAGCTCGATGTGGACCTTTTGTTCTTCGGCGGCATCGGCACCTACATACGTTCCAGCGAGGAAACCGACGCGCAGGTGGGCGACCGCGCCAACGATCCGGTGCGCATTACCGGCAAGGACGTCCGCGCGACCGTGATCGGCGAGGGTGGCAATCTCGGCATGACGCAGCGGGGCCGCATCGAGGCTGCTCTCAGCGGTGTCCGCCTGAACACCGACGCCATCGATAATTCGGCCGGCGTCAATACTTCGGACTATGAAGTCAACATCAAGATCGCGCTCGCCTCCGCTCTGGCCGACGGGCGGCTGAAGCTCGATGCGCGCAATGCGTTTCTCGCGCGCATGACCGACGAGGTCGCGAATCTCGTTCTCGCCAACAATCACCGTCAGACCTTGGCCCTCTCGCTCGCGCTGCGACGCGGCACGGAGGATCTCGGTTTCGAGCAGCGCCTGATGCAGAGCCTCGAAGGCGAGGGCCTCCTCGACCGCGAGGTCGAGTTCCTGCCGGACGATGCGGACCTCACGCGCCGCGCCCGCGACGGCCAGCCGCTGACGCGACCCGAACTCTCGGTGCTGCTGGCTTACGCGAAGAACACGTTGTTTGCCGCGCTGCTCGAAACCGGCGTGCCGGACGATCCCTATCTCGGCCGCGAACTCGCGCGCTATTTTCCGGTGCCCCTGCGCGAGGCCTATCGCGAGGATATCGACACCCACCGTCTGCGCCGCGAGATCATCGCAACGCGGCTCGCCAATGCGATGATCGATCTCGGCGGTCCCTCGCTGCTCGTTCGCGTTCACGGCGGAAATGTCGAAACCGCCGCTGCCGCGTTCGCCGCCGTGCATGACAGCTTCCGCCTTCACGAACTGACATCCGGCCTGAACGCGCTCGACGCGAAAATCCCGGGCGGCCTGCAGCTCGAACTCTACGCGGCCGTGCAGGACCTTCTGCTCTCGCGGATGAACTGGTTTCTGCGCAATGTCCCGGTATCGGAGGGGCTCGAAAGCGTGGTGCGCCGTTTTCGCGACGGCGTCGATGCGGTGCGGGATGCGCTTTCCCACGCGCTGGCGCCGGAGGCCGAGCAGGCACGCCGCGCGCGGGCCATCGAACTCGTGGCGTCCGGCGTGCCGGAAGACCTCGCACTCGATCTCGCCAGCCTTCCCGCGTTGCGCGGCGCCCCTAATGCGGTGCTGATCGCCGAACAATCCGGCCTGCCGATCGCGGACGCCACGGCCACCTTGTTTTCGATCTCCGATCGCTTCGCTCTCGACCGCCTACGGGCGTCTGCTTTGGCCCTGCCGGTCACCGATCACTATGAGCGCATGGCGATCGACAATGCGGTCGCGGAAATCGGGGTCGCCGAACGTGGCATCGCCGTGGCGGCGACCCGGCACGGCATCGGTCCGGAATCCATCGCCGCCTGGGCCGGCGCCAATCCATCCTGCTCGCGCGCCGCGAAGACGCTGGACGACATCGCGCGTTCAGGCCTGAGTCTTGCCAAGCTCACGGTGGCGGCGGATATGCTCGCGGAACTCCTCAAGGTCTGATCTTTCCATGACATACCCGCTGAAAGCCGAAGCCGCCAAAGTCGGCAGTCCCGCGATCGCGGGCTGGCTGCTGTTCGATTTTGCGACCCAGCCGGTGTTTACCCTCATCACGACGTTCATCTTCGCGCCGTTCTTCGCCGGACGCCTGGCTGAGAACGCGGTCGACGGCCAGGCGCTGTGGGGCTTCGCCACGGGAGCCGCGGGCCTCGCCATTGCGCTGATGTCGCCGGTTCTCGGCGCCGTGGCGGACGCCGCCGGGCGACGCAAGCCGTGGATCGCGGTGTTTTCGCTCTTCATTGTGTGCGGATGTACGGCTCTGTGGTTTGCCGTGCCTGGCGCGCCCTATGCCGTGCCGCTCGCCATGCTCGCCTTCGCGCTTGCGACGATCGGCGCGGAATTCGCGACGGTTTTCACCAATGCGATGATGCCGGGTCTCGTCCCGGCGAATCAGCTCGGGCGGCTGTCCGGCACGGGCTGGGCCATGGGTTATGTCGGCGGCCTCATCAGCCTCGCTTTGATGCTGGCGTTGTTCGTCGCCAGCCCGGAGACGGGAAAAACGCTTGCCGGTCTTCCGCCGGTGTTCGGCCTTGATCCCGCGACCGGGGAGGGCGACCGCGCATCGGGACCGTTCTCGGCGCTGTGGTATCTGATTTTCGTCCTGCCACTGTTTCTGTTCACACCGGACACGCCGCGTCTCCAGCCGGTTTACGCGGCGGTTTCGGCGGGGCTTGCCAATCTGAAGGCCACGATCCTCAGCGCGGCGTCGCACAGGAACGTCTTCATTTATCTGCTGGCGCATATGGTCTACGCCGACGGCCTTGTCGGGCTGTTCGCTTTCGGCGGTATTTACGCGACGGGAATCTTCGGCTGGTCGACGACGGAAATCGGCGCCTTCGGCATTCTTCTCACCGTCACGGGCGCGCTCGGCGCGTTTCTGGGCGGACGGCTCGACGACAAGCTCGGTCCTAAAACGGTCGTGCTCGGCGCGCTTGCGGGCTTGATCCTCGCTGGTCTCGGCATTCTCTCCACGACGTCGGATTCGATTCTGTTCGGAATATCCGTCACGCCGCCAGTTCCGGGCGACGGTCTGTTCGCGGCGCCGGCCGAGCGGTTCTATCTGTTGTGCGGTGTCGTCGTCGGCGCGGTCGCTGGGCCGATGCAGGCCGCGTCGCGCACGCTGCTGGTGCGCGTTTCGCCCGAGCACAACATCACCCAGTTTTTCGGGCTCTACGCTCTGGCCGGAAAGGTGACGAGTTTTCTTTGCCCGATGCTGGTCGGTGTGGTGACGGCGATCGCCGCCAGCCAACGCGCGGGCATGAGCGTGCTCATTGCGTTCTTCGCGGTCGGCGCGTGTCTCTTGATGCTGGTGAAAGTGCCGAGGCGTTAAACGGGCGCCCCTCTCTCCCGCATGCGGGAGAGAGCCGACTCGCCGGCAGGCGAGCGGAGAGAGGGCAATTGAGTTAGAGCGGAGCTTGGGCTTTGCCCTCTCCCGTAAACGGGAGAGGTGGAACTCTCACAAATCAGCGCGGAAGTTCGCCGACGATCCGATGCGCGACGTCGATGCGATGGGAGAATTGCGTTTCGGCAACGACGGAGCCGGTGTCCGGTGCGAGCGGCACGAGGGCCGCACCGATAAGAAATGCAAGGAATACGCTGCGCCAGACGCGCGCCACGAAAATCCGCATCAGTCCCCGTCCCCCGACGTAAACCAGTAAGGCCCTCAAGCCCCCGATTGGGACGTTAGCCAACCGATTCCGGCCTGTCACCCCTGCGAGGGTGAGTAATCCACTGTCAGTGTCGAAAATGTCGCACCCCGGTAAGAATCATGGCTAAACCGTGAGCGTCCGCCGCGTCGATAACCTCTTGATCCCGCATGGATCCTCCCGGCTGGATGGCGGCGGTGGCGCCGGCCTCGGCCGCCGCCATTAACCCATCCGCGAATGGAAAAAACGCGTCGGATGCGACGACGCTCCCCTTTGTGGGAAGGTCTGTCAGGCCCGCCGCGCGGCCGATCTCCTCAGCTTTGGCGACGGCGATTCGCACGGAATCGACCCGGCTCATCTGCCCAGCCCCGACGCCGACCGTCGCCAGATTCCTGGCGAAGACGATTGCATTGGATTTTACGTGCTTCACCACGCGGAAGGCGAACAGCATGTCCCGACGTTCCGCGTCGGTCGGCGCGCGCTTCGTAACGACCTTCAACTCGGCGTCGTCGATCACGGCATGGTCGCGGCTCTGCATCAGAAGGCCGCCGGCGACCGTCTTTACCGTCAGTCCTCCGGCGCGCGGGTCCGGCAGGCCGCCGGTGACGAGCAGTCGGAGATTCTTCTTCGTCCCGATGATCCTGGTGGCCTCGTCGGACGCACCGGGTGCCACGATGACCTCGGTAAAGATCTTGACGATCTCCGTCGCGGTTTCGGCGTCGAGCGGACGATTGAGCGCGATGATGCCGCCGAACGCCGAAACCGGGTCGCACGCAAGCGCCCGGCGATAGGCATCGGCGAGGCTCGCGCCTTCCGCCACCCCGCACGGATTGGCGTGCTTGATGATGGCGCAGGCAGCCGTACGTACCGGGTCGAACTCGGCGACGAGCTCGAAGGCGGCGTCGGTGTCGTTGATGTTGTTGTAGGACAATTCCTTGCCCTGCAGCTGCCGCGCGGTCGCGACGCCGGGGCGCGCGTCCTGCGCGGTCCAGAGGCTGCCGGTCTGGTGCGGGTTCTCGCCGTAGCGCAGCACTTCCTTCATCGTGCCGGACAGGGCGCCGAACGACAGTGCGCTCTCGCCGATATGGCGCGCGAGATAGCCGGCGATCGCCGCGTCGTAGGCGGAGGTGCGGGCGAAGGCTTTCGCGGCCAGGGCCTCGCGCAGTTTCAGGCTGGTCGCGTTCTTGTTCGCGTCCATCGCCGTCAGAACGCGGGGATAATCCGCGGGATCGACCACGACGGTCACGAAGGCATGGTTCTTCGCCGCGCCGCGGATCATCGCGGGACCGCCGACATCCACGTTCTCGATCATCTCGTCATGCGCCGCGCCGCGCTTCAGCGTTTCCTCGAACGGGTAGAGATTGACGACCAGGAGATCGATCGGCGCGATGGAATGCTCCGTGGCGGCTTGCTCATGAGCGGCGTCCCCGCGCACCATCAGAAGTCCGCCGTGCACCGCCGGGTGCAATGTCTTCACCCGCCCGTCCATCATTTCCGGAAAGCCGGTGAGGGAGGCGACGTCGGTGACCTTGAGGCCGGCATCCGCCAGGGCCTTTGCGGTTCCGCCGGTCGAGACCAGGTCGACGCCGCGCTCGCTGAGCGCGCGGGCGAATTCGAGCAGTCCTGTCTTGTCGGAAACGGAAATCAGCGCGCGGGCAATCGGGCGTTCGGTCATGGTCAATCCGTGAGAGGACCTGCGATTAGCACGGCTGGCGCGCTCACGACAGAGCCGGCGCCGCGTGTCCCGCCTCGGTTCCGGTGCGGATGAAGGACCAACCGAGACGGCCTCCGGCCTTCCTGCCGAGCCGGATCACCATCTGCTCGGTACGGCGCGGGCCGGCGGGGCCGGCGAAAAAGACGCTCTCCTCCAGCGAAACCGTCTGGCCATCCGCCGTGAACAGCCAGAGATTCCCGTCGGGCAGAGCGAGCAGAACCGCCTTGCCCTCGTGCAGCGATGTCGCGCGCACATCCGGGTGGAGATGGAAGGTCAGCATGATGTCGGCGCCGGTTTTGCGGCGTGACGGCCTGAGCACATCCGCACCGTCGAGCCGCATGCCGTCCGCGTCGAGCTTCAGCGTGCGCTCGTGGATCAGTCCGAAACGGGCCGCATAACCATCGTGGCTTGCGCGAATGAGCATGCCGTCGGCGCGGTCCTCGCGCAGAACCTCGACCTTGCGCGCTCCGTCGCGCAGGAGAGGGCCGAGCATGCGGTTGATGAAGCGGCTGGTGACGAACCGCGCGGACGATGCCTCTCCCACGCTCGCGGTCGAATGGGCGGCGGTCTTGCGCGCCGCCATGCGCCGGCCGGCATGGCCGTCTCCCGGCGCACCGCAATTGACGACGATCCGCGAGGCCCCCGCCGTGAACTCGAACGAAAGCGCACCGGCATGCGCTTCTCGGCTCCAGGGGAGCGGTGGGGGGCGGCCGGTGTCGACGAGCACGATCGCGCTTTCGCCCTCGAGGCGCTGATAGCCCGAAAAGCTCGCATTGAGGACGGGACGGCCCCGCGTGTCGTCGAGCGCGATCACGGCGTCGAGGAGATCGGTCCGCGTCGCGCCCATGCCGTTGAAGAGCGCGAGCGAGAAGTCGCCGTGCTGGAAGAAGCGCAGCATGGGCAGCATCCGGTCGAGCGCCGTCATCAACGCGCGCGGGGCTTCCAGATCGCGGTCGGCGAAGCTTTCGCGCAGCGGCAGAAGATCGAGCGCGAGCGTGAGGAGATCCTGCGGATTGCGCGTCGCGGGACCGCCGTCCGGCAGGATCATGAGCTTGAGGTCCGCGGACAGCCGCTCCGAGCCGGCGGCGAGATAGCGGGAATCGGGCAGGCAGAGGCCCGCCTGCGTCAGCGCGATCGCGGAAAGCAGGCGCGGCAGGCCGGGCCGCATCCACCGCATTTCACGGCGCAGCCGCGCCGCCTGCCGGCCCAGCCCGCGCAGATATTTGCGGGTGAAGCCGGGGTCCGCGTCTTCCAGCAGCGCGGGGGCGTAGATCAGCCAGTTGAGGAAGCGGCGCGCGGCGATGTCCGGCAACCGCGCTTCGGCGCGCCGGCGCCCGAGCACGGCCCATTCCTCGATCAGCGCACGGGCGTTGGCGCGGGCAAGCGCGGTGTCGGCGGCGCAGAGATCGGCCAGCCACGAAAAGCTCTGGAGTTCGCGAGCCCAGTCAGGATTGGGCGGCGCGACGGCAAAGATCGAGTTGCCGCCGGCTTCGACCGTTGTTCCCGCGAACGTGAATGTACCGCCATAGAGGACCGCGCCGGTCGCGCCATCTCCGGTCGTGACCGGGCGCGGCGTCATGAGCAGCCCATCCGGCACCGAGAATGGTCCGCCGAACCGCACCATGCGGCGCGGCGACAGGCGTGCGGCGGCTTCGACCGCGACCAGAAGCGCGAGCCGTGTCCGTGTGTGCCGGGCCATCACGTCAGCCAATCTCGACCGTCCTTGAGCCGATTCGGCGCCCCCCGGGGCGAAAGTACCACTTTCAGCGGGTTCGGCGCAGCCGGGCGGCATAGAAGCCGTCGAGCCCGGCCATGCGCGGCTCCGCATGGGGCAAATGAGAGGGCAAAGTGCGCAATTCGCCGAGAGAGGTCAGGAACGACGTTTCGCCGCCGATTTCGTCGGCCGAGATGGGATCGCGCGCGAGATCGGCATTGCGGCTGAGAAGTGCTGCGATCTGTTCCTCGCCCTCTTCCGGCTCCAGCGAGCAGGTCGAATAGACCAGCACGCCGCCGGGTTTCACCAGACGCGCCGCGGCATCGAGGAGGCGGGCCTGCAAGGCGGCGAGCCTGCCGATATCGTCGCCGCTTTTGAGCCAGGCGACATCGGGATGGCGGCGGATCGTGCCGGTCGCCGAACATGGCGCATCGAGCAGGACGCCGTCGAAGGGCTCGCTTTGCCAGGCCGTCGCGTCGGCGGTAACGGTCTCGGCAGAGAGGCCGAGGCGTTTGAGGTTCTCGGTCAGCCGCCGCAACCGAGGTGCGGAGCGGTCCACCGCAACGACCTCCGCGCCGGTCGCCGCAAGCTGGGCGGTCTTGCCGCCCGGCGCGGCGCAGAGATCGGCCACGCGCCGGCCGGGCCCGGCGCGGAGAAGCTTCGCGGGAAGCGAGGCCGCGGTGTCCTGCACCCACCATTCGCCTTCGGAAAATCCCGGCAGTTCGAAAACCGGCCCGTGGGGAATGAGCCGGATCGTGCCGGTCGGCAGAAGTTCGCCGCCGAGCTTTTCGGCCCAGCCGGCCGGATCGCGCTTCACCGTGATGTCGAGCCCCGGTTCGCCGCGCTCGGCCTGCGCGATGGCGCGCGCCGCGTCCGGACCCCAGGCCGTCTCGCGCCGTCTGGCGAGCCAGTCCGGCACGTCGCCCGATGGGTCTTCGAACAGCTTTACGAGTTCATCGCGCTCGCGCGCCACATTGCGCAGCACGGCGTTGACGAGCGGCGCGAAGGGCCGGGCGGCGCGGTCGCCATTGGCCTGATCGACGGCGAGGCCGACGGCGGCATGGTCCGGCACGTCCATCAGGAGAATCTGGGCGGCGCCGGTGAGAAGGATGCTTTCCAGCGCGCCGCGCGGATCGAGCGGCTTCCTCAGGAATTTCGAGATCGCGGCGCGCAAGCTGCCAAGCCGCCGCAGACTGGACCCCGCAATCGCGCGCGCCAACCCCCGGTCACGGGGATCGAGCGCGGCAAGCGGTCCTTTCGGGTCGTCCAGGGCCTCGTCGAGCGGCCGTCCGCGCTGCAGGACACCGTGGACAAGCTGGGTCGCGGCGCGCCGCGCCGCGAGACCCTGTGTGGGAAGGGGGGCGTTCATCGCGCCCTTATGCGCTCAATGGCGATGGAAATCAGCCCCACATGAACCGCGCCTGCGCGTGTTCATCCTCAAAGGAGACTGCGGGCCCGTTACCCCCAGGGGCCGCGCTTGCGCGTCTGGCTCCACGGCCCGGCCGGGGCCGCTGGGGCGGCATTGGCAAAGCCCGCGCTCTGCCCGCCCATGCTCCGGGCGAGATCCATCAAGGCCGCGATCCGGTTCTCGGTCGCGGGATGCGTCGAGAACAGATTGTCCATACGCTCGCCCGACAGCGGGTTGATGATGAACATATGCGCGGTTGCCGGGTTGCGCTCGGCCTCCGGGTTCGGCACGCGATGGGCGTAGCCGGAAATCTTCTCCAGGGCCGACGCCAGCGCGAGCGGCTGGCCGGAAATCTCCGCGCCGCCGCGATCGGCCTCGTATTCGCGCGAGCGCGAGATCGCCATCTGCACGATCATGGCCGCGAGAGGCGCGAGGATCATCAGCGCTATGGTCCCGATCACGCCCATGCCGTTGTTGTTGTCGCGGTTGCCGCCGAACATGAAGGCGAAGTTCGCCAGCATGGAAATCGCGCCGGCCAAGGTCGCCGTCACCGTCATCGTCAGCGTGTCGTAGTTCTTCACATGCGCGAGTTCGTGCGCCATCACGCCCGCGACCTCGTCGCGTGTCAGCGTGTTGAGCAGGCCGGTCGATGCGGCAACCGCCGCGTTCTGCGGGTTGCGGCCGGTCGCGAACGCATTCGGCTGCGGATTGTCGATGATGTAGACCTTCGGCATGGGCAGCCCGGCATTCCTGGCGAGCTGCTGGACCATGCCGTAATATTCGGGGGCGGTGCGCGCATCGACTTCGGTCGCGCCATACATGCGCAGCACCATCGCGGCGGAGTTCCAGTAGCTGAACGCGTTCATGCCGAGGGCGATGACGAGCGCGATCATCATGCCGCCCGAACCGCCGATCATGTAGCCCACGCCCATGAACAAGGCCGTCATGCCAGCCAACAGGATGGCGGTCTTGAAATAATTCATCTTTCCCTCCGGGCGGCACCGGGTTTCCGCGCGCCGTCTCGTTACTATATTTTGGAAAGGATAGTGCGCCTTGCAAGAACAGGCGCCAGGAGAATTGGAATGCCGGACCAGGACATGCCCGCCAAAAAGCCGCTCTCGCCCGAGGCCGAGCGGGCGCTTGCCGAGGCGCAGGCCCGCCGCGCGGCGGCAACGGCCGATCCGGCCGTGCCGCGCGAGCTGAAAGGCCGCCGCAAAGGGCTGGACCCGATCCGCTACGGCGACTGGGAAGTGAAGGGAATTGTAAGCGATTTCTGAGCGCATCGGCGAGCGGCAGCAGACCACCGCGCTGCAGCGACTGATCTGCATCGCAAGAGCAGTATTCGAGGGGCGTCGACCACGGTCGGTGCCCCTTTTTCTTGGCGTTGCCGCTGTGTTACAGAAAGGTACTTGAGGCAGCTGAGAGGCTTGCCATGATGCTACTGATTTTCGCCGTACTGGCACTTGCGTTCGCACTGGCCTGGCTAAATCTCGCAATGCTGGCGCGACTGGCATCGGGGCTCTGCTTCGCGCTCGCGATCTGGCTCTTCCTCTGGGAGATCTACAGTCCGCAATATGGCTTCGCCATGCCCTGGCTGCAGGGGTGAGCGCATGAGCACCGATATCCTCGCCAGCCCCGGTCAGCGCACTCTCGCTTGGCTCAACTATGCCTATCTGCTCGCCATGATGGCGGTGATCGCTGCCATCCTCTCCGCGGCGATGGTCATGCAATACGCCTTCGGCGAGCTGCCTTGCCCGCTCTGCCTCCTGCAGCGTGTCGCGATGTTCGGCGTCTGCTTCGGCATCCTGCTGCAGTTCCGCAACGGCTTTTCCTATCAGAACACCGGCATCAGCATGATCTTCGCGCTCATGCTGCTGGTCGTCGCCGAACGCCAGACGCTGCTCGACATCTACCCGCGCCCCGGCCACGAATATGTCGGCAGCGCCGTCCTCGGGCTGCACATGCCGGTCTGGTCGGCGATCGTCGGACTGCTGCTGCTGCTCGCCTTCGCCGCCAAGATGGCCATCATTGGCGGCGACCGGCATCTCGAGGACGTGCCGGCCAAGGCGTTCCCGCGCCTTGGGCTCGCGGCCACCGTCATCGGCGGCTACGTGACCCTCCTCGCCATTGCCAACGGCATCTCGGTCGCGGTGCAGTGCGGCATCGGCGAGTGCCACACCACAGGCTACGCTCTGCTCGGCCCGCTGGCCGCGCCCTGACCCGTCCTTCGACGGATTGCGGCGCCGCCGGGGCTGGGTTAATTTGACCCCGGTCCACACAACAGGGAGGGGCTCATGCCAATGCTGCGCACATCGCCCGCCCGGGACCTGATCCCCGTTTAGGTTTCGAACCTCCGGGCACGGGCCGAGTTTTTCGGCTCTCTCTTTCATCCGTTTTGCAGTTTCCGGCATCGCCTGAGCCGATTGGTCTTCAGGTCCGCCAACAGATGGACCGGCATCGCTGCCGGAAAACACACCATGACCCCACAACGCCGCCGGCCTCGGGCCGATGCGATCGCTTCCGTGCTTGCCTTCACCCTCCGCCATTGGCGGCGGCAGCCCGTGCGCGCCGGCCTCATCGCCGCGACGATCACGGCTGCCACCCTTGCCGATATCTTCATCCCGGTGTTCGCGGGCCAGATCGTCGATGCGCTCGCAACGCCCGAAACCGACGCGCGACGCGGCACTCGGCGCGGCGCTTTGGGCGTTCGCCGGCATGGCGGTGCTCGGCCTTGCCATGCTGATCCTGCGCCAACTGGCCTGGCAGGGCATTATTCCGTTCTCGCTCCGCATCATGTCCCAGGTCGCGCAGGACGCCTTCCACCGTGTCCAGCGTTTTTCGTCGGACTGGCACGCCAACAGCTTCGCCGGATCGACCGTGCGCAAGATCACGCGCGGCATGTGGGCGCTCGACACGCTGCACGACACGCTTTTGCTCGCGCTTCTGCCGTCCCTCGTCGTGCTTGTCGGAACGGTGGTGCTGATGGCCGCGCACTGGCCGGTCATGGGCGTGCTGATGGCGGCAGGCAGCGCACTTTACGTCGTCCTGACGGTGCTGCTCGCGACGCGCTGGATCGCGCCCGCCGCGCGCCTGTCCAATGCCTGGGACACGCGCATGGGCGGAACGCTTGCGGATTCCATCACCTGCAATGCTGTGGTGAAGAGCTTCGGCGCCGAGACACGCGAGGATGCGCGCCTCGCCGACGTGATCGGCAGGTGGCGCAAGCGCACCCGCCGGACCTGGGGGCGCCATACATGGGCGGCCGGTTTCCAGATCGTGCTGCTTCTGGTTCTGCGTCTCGGCGTCACGGCCATGGCGATCTGGCTGTGGTGGCAGGGCCGCGCCACGCCCGGCGAGATCACCTATGTGCTGGCGACCTATTTCGTGGTCCACGGCTATCTCCGCGACGTCGGCCAGCACGTCAACCAGCTCCAGCGCGCGGTCAACGAGATGGATGAACTGGTCGCGCTGCACCGCGAGCCGCTCGGCGTCGAAGACCGCGCCGGCGCCGTGCCGATCGCGATCGGAGCCGGCGAGGTGCGTTTCGACCATGTCGACTTCCACTATGCCGGCCATGTCACGCCGCTTTACAGCGATATGGACGTCACGATCCGCGGCGGCGAGCGGGTAGGCCTGGTCGGGCATTCCGGTTCCGGCAAGACGACCTTCGTCAAGCTGATCCAGCGTCTGTACGACGTCACCGGTGGCCGCGTCCTGATCGACGGCCAGGACGTGGCGCAGGCCACCCAGGCCTCCCTGCGTGCGCAGATCGCGATCGTCCAGCAGGAGCCCATCCTGTTCCACCGCACGCTTGCGGAGAACATCGCCTATGCGCGTCCGGACGCGACGATGACGGAGATCGAGGAGGCGGCGCGTCTCGCCAATGCCGACGGATTCATCGCGCGTCTGCCGAAGGGCTATCAGACGCTTGTCGGCGAACGCGGCGTCAAGCTGTCCGGAGGCGAGCGCCAGCGCATCGCGCTGGCCCGGGCCTTTCTCGCCGACGCGCCGATCCTCATTCTCGACGAGGCGACGTCGAGTCTCGACTCGGAATCGGAGCATCTGATCCAGCAGGCCATGGACCGGCTGATGCTCGGCCGCACCTCGATCGTCATCGCGCACCGTCTCTCGACCGTGCGCCGGCTTGACCGCATCCTCGTCTTCGCCGAGGGCCGCGTGGTCGAGGAAGGCCGGCACGATGTATTGATGGCACTGCCGGGCGGCCGCTACCGCCGGCTGTTCGAGAGCCAGGCGGCGGGCGTCGTCCTTGTCGAGGAGGATGAAGAAGTGGCCGGCGAGCGGGCATGACGGACGGGCCCACCCCTCCTGAAACCGGGCCTCCCGAAACGCCGTCGCGGCGGCCACGTGCACCGGTCGCCGCGGCATTGTTCTGGCGGCTGGTGCTCGGAGCGGCCGTGTCCGCTGTCGCCGCGTTCTTCTACGTCGACAGCCGAGCTCCGTTCGATCCGTCGGCGCCGCCGCATCTGTTCACGCCGCTTCAGCTTCGGCTGATGCAGGTCTTGCCGGACCGCTGCCCGGCGGCGCTCGCCCGCGCACGGGATGTCTCGTTCACACCGGCGCCGAAACCCATGGAAAACGGTTGCGGCCATCCCGACGGCGTTCTGCTGACGCGGTCGCAGGTGTCTTACGGCGGAAGCGTCCTGCTGCGCTGCCCCGCGGCGGTCGCGCTCGTCATGTGGGAACGCCATGCGCTGCAGCCCGAAGCGCAAAAGGCCTTCGGCCGCCGGGTGTCGGCGGTGCAGACCTTCGGCACCTATTCATGCCGCAACATCTACCACCGCGAAAACGCCCGCCGCTCGCAGCACGCGACCGCGAATGCGATCGATGTCGCGGGGTTCTCGCTCGAAGGCGGACAAAGCGTCAGCGTGCTGCGCGACTGGAAGGACGAGGGCGCGCGGGGGCAATTCGTGCGGGCGGTCAGGGACAGGGCCTGCCGTTTCTTCGGCACGGTCCTGTCGCCGGATTACAATGCCGCCCATGCCGACCACCTGCACATCGACATGGGGCGGTGGATGATCTGCCGGTAGGTACAAGACTTGCGGCGGGCTCCGGCAATCCCTTCCCTGCAAGGGGAGGGTGGCCGGCCAAACTCGGCTATAGCCGAGTTTGCAAACTGAATGTCCAACTCGGCTATAGCCGAGTTGGATGAGGCCGGTCGGGTGGGGTTCTGCCTCCACCCCGGTCGCGCTCTGCGCGACTCGACCCTCCCCCGCTTCGCGGAGGAGGGATGGGCTCACAACTTCGCGTGCGCCTTCTCGCCCCACACCGCGTTCAGCCGTGCCTCGCGGCGGCAGCCGATCAGGTAGGCGTTGTAATGCGCCGCATTCGTACGTGCGAAGTCCTGATGCTCCGGGCCCGCGGCCGTAAAGTCGGACGCGTCCCGGATTTCGGTCGTGACGTCGCGTTTCAGCTCCGTCGCGATCGCGGTTTTGGAGGCCTCGGCCAGGGCCCGTTGGGCGGGGTCATGGACAAAAACGGCGGTGTGATATTGCGGGCCGTAATCGCAGAACTGGCCGGCGGGATCGGTCGGGTCGATGTCGTGCCAGAAGATATCGAGCAGCTTGTCGTAGGAAATCTTCGCGGGATCGTAGGTCACCTGAACGGCTTCGAGATGCCCGGTCGAGCCGGACACGACCTGTTCGTAGGTCGGGTTCTTCGTCTTCCCGCCCATGAAACCCGAAACCGCCGAAACGACGCCCGGCTTCCCGTCGAACGCCTTCTCGATCGACCAGAAGCAGCCGCCGGCAAAGGTCGCGACGGAATTTTTGCCGTCCTCCTGGGCTTGGGCGGAGGCGTCGAACAGGCTGGCGCCGCCCGCCATGGCGAATGCGAAAACCAGAGCGCGGGCAAAGAGGGCGATGTCCATGGAAGAACTCTCCGGGGCTTGAGACAGGAAGAGATACGCGCGATTGCGGCGGACGGATGCCCGCCGCCGGGATCCACGGTCAATTCGGCGTGACTACTCCGCCGCCTGCTGCTTGTTCTGCCTGTTGTCGACGAGGTCCGTAACGACCGCCGGATCGGCGAGGGTCGAGGTGTCGCCGAGGTTCTGGAAATCGTCCTCGGCGATCTTGCGCAGGATACGCCGCATGATCTTGCCCGACCGCGTCTTCGGCAGGCCCGGCGCGAACTGGATCACGTCGGGCGAAGCGATCGGGCCGATCTCCTTGCGCACCCATTGCACGAGCTCCTTCTTCAGGTCGTCGGAACTCCGCTCACCGGTCATGAGCGTCACATAGGCGTAGATGCCCTGACCCTTTACCGCGTGCGGATAGCCGACGACCGCGGCTTCCGACACTTTGGGATGCGAGACGAGCGCGCTTTCGATTTCCGCCGTTCCGAGCCGATGTCCCGCGACGTTCAGCACGTCGTCGACGCGGCCGGTAATCCAATAATAGCCGTCCTCGTCGCGGCGGCAGCCATCGCCGGTGAAATAGGTATTGGGATAGGTCGAGAAATAGGTCTCCATGAAGCGCTGGTGGTCGCCATAGACGGTGCGCATCTGGCCGGGCCATGAGTTCGTGATAACGAGATTTCCCGATCCGGCCCCCTCGATGATCTTGCCCTCGGCATCGCGGATCTCGAGCTTCACGCCGAAGAACGGCCTGGCCGCGGAGCCGGGCTTGAGCGCTGTGGCGCCGGGCAGGGGCGTAATGACGTGGCCCCCGGTCTCGGTCTGCCAGAACGTATCAATGACCGGGCAGCGGCTGTCGCCGACAACCCGGTGATACCATTCCCACGCTTCGGGATTGATGGGCTCGCCGACGGTCGCGAGAAGCTTGAGCGATCTGCGCGACGTCTTCTTTACGGGATCGTCGCCGGCGCCCATCAGCGCGCGGATTGCGGTCGGCGCGGTGTAGAAGATGTTGACCTTGTGCTTGTCGACGACCTCCCAGAACCGCGAGGTCGAGGGATAGTTCGGCACGCCTTCGAACATCACTGTCGTCGCGCCGTTCGCAAGCGGCCCGTACAGCACATAGGAATGACCGGTCACCCAGCCGACGTCCGCCGTGCACCAGTAGATGTCGCCGTCGTGATAGTCGAACGACATCTGATGGGTGTAGCTGGCAAAAACGAGATAGCCGCCGGTCGTGTGCAGCACGCCTTTCGGTTTTCCGGTGGAGCCCGACGTGTAGAGGATGAACAGCGGATCTTCCGCGTTCATGGCTTCGGGCGCGCAGGCCGTGGAAACGCCCTTCGATGCGTCGTGATACCAGATATCGCGACCCGCCTTCATCGCCACTTCACCGCCGGTGTGGCGGACGACGATGACGCTTTTCACGCCCGCGCATTTCTCGAGCGCAGCGTCCATGTTCGCCTTCAGCGGAATCTTGCGCCCGCCGCGCACGCCCTCGTCGGTGGTAATCACGAACTCGGACGCACAATCCTCGATGCGGCCCGCGATCGAATCCGGCGAGAAACCGCCGAACACGACCGAATGCACCGCGCCGATCCGCGTGCAGGCCAGCATGGCGTAGGCCGCTTCCGGAATCATCGGCATGTAGATCGTGACTCGGTCGCCTTTCTTGACGTCCTGCGCCTTCAGCACATTGGCGAAGCGGCCGACTTCCTCATGCAGTTCGCGGTAGGTGATGTGGCGTGCGCGCTCGTTCGGATCATCCGGCTCGAAGATGATGGCGATCTGGTTGGCGCGCTTGACGAGATGGCGGTCGACGCAATTGGCCGAGACATTGAGCGAGCCGTCCTCGTACCATTTGATCGAGACCTTGCCCGGTGCGAAGCTCGTGTTCTTCACTTTGGTGTAGGGCTTGATCCAGTCGAGGCGTTTGCCGACCTGGCCCCAGAACCCGTCCGGGTTCGTCACCGAGCGCGCATACATCGCCTCATAGTCGGCGGCGTCCACAAAGGCGCGCTGTTCCCAGTCCTTCGTGACGGGATGAATCTCTGCCATCAGCTTCCTCCGCGCCCGGTCCCCCCGGGTCTCATTGTCCGCCAATTATGTGCAGCGGCGCGCGGGAGGCAAGGAGACGAAGGTCAGAGACCGAAAAGGCCGATAACGAAGCCCTGCACCATCAGCACCGCGAGCCAGTGACCGGAATCGATCAAAGTGAGGCTCCAGGGCTTCTTGCCGAAGGCGTTGTTGGTGGAGATTGTGGTCGCGACGAAGCCCAGCCAGGCCAATGCGCCGACCCCGATCGCGCCCGCAACTCTGCCTCCGGCGAGGGGCGTAATGATAATGGCCAGGACCCACGCCATGACCGCATTGGCGATCAGGCCGACGATGAAGGGCAGGGGTGATGCCTTGCCGTCCATATCCGCGGGCGTCAGGCCGACCGCCCTGACCCAGGCTTTGGCCAGCACGTTGTACCAGACGGCGCCGGTGGCGAAGCCCGCGATCGTCGCGACGAGGACGGCAAGATAATTGACGGTGAAGGTCATCGACGTTCTCCCCGGGCTGAGGCTAGCCGGGCCGCCGAAAAATGAAAGCCCAGGCTCCGGCGCTGCGGGCGCGCGTTACCCCCTTACGGGTGCGCACACCGGCGAACTACGGGCCTGGGCGATCTGTCCCCTGCCAGAAGGCTGCTTCTAGAAAGCAGCCGGAGTGGACCGGAGGAGTACATCCGTCCTTCCGGTCGCGTCGCCGTCATCCCGATCTCGAAAGACCGAGGCGGCGATGCCTCGCTGTCTGGCTGGGTTACGGTGATATGGGTAGGGACCGCGCCGTTTCAAGAGGCCGGCGTCAAAGAGGAAGCGTCAAAGAGGAAGCGTCAAAGTCCGGCCATGGCGCAGACGATCTTCCACTCGGCATCGGTCACCGGCTGCACCGACAGCCGCATCGAGGTGACGAGCGCCATCTTCGCAAGTTTCGGCTCGGCCTTGACGGCGGCAAGCGTCACCGGCTTCGGCACGGGCTTCACCGCGCGGATGTCGACGCACTCCCATTGTCCGCTGTCGTCGGTCGGGTCGGGATGGGCGAGTTTGCAGACCTCGACGATCCCGACCACGTCCTTGGTCGCGTTCGAATGGTAGAAGAAGCCGAGGTCGCCGATCTGCATTGCCCGCATATTGTTGCGGGCAAGGTAGTTCCGGACGCCGTCCCAGGTCTGACCCTTTTTGCCGGTCTTCTTCAGGTCGTCGAACGAGAAAACGTCAGGCTCGGATTTGAACAGCCAGTAGCGCATTCACTCCTCCGAAGTCAGCGGCCGTGCCAGAAGCGCCTCGACCGCTTCGCCGACCGAGATCGCGCGTTCCAGCACGTCGCGCACGGCGGTTGCGATCGGCATATCGACATCGTGCTTCTTCGCGAGCGCGACAAGGGCCTCGGCGGTGAACGCGCCCTCCGCGAGTTTGTCGTTCGGCGTCTCGCCGCGGCCGATGGCCATGCCGTATGAGAAATTGCGCGATTGCGGCGATGTCGCCGTCAAGACGAGGTCGCCGAGACCCGAAAGTCCCATCAGGGTTTCCGGGCGCCCGCCAAGAGCGGCGCCGAAGCGCCGCAGTTCCGCGAAGCCGCGCGCGATGAAGGCCGCGCCTGCGCTCGCGCCGAGGCCGCGTCCGGCGGCGATGCCCGCGCCGATGGCGAGCACATTCTTGGCCGCGCCGCCGATCTCGACGCCGATCACGTCGTCGGAATGATAGAGGCGCAAGGCCGGAGAGGCCAAAGCCCGCGCCAGATCGGCCGCCACCCATTCGTCGTCGGCGGCGAGCGTCACGGCGGCGGGAAGCCCATGCGCCACGTCGATGGCAAAGCTCGGGCCGGACAGCGCACCGGCGGGATTGTCCGGCATTGCGGTGGCGAGGATCTGCGACATGAACTCAAGATTGCCGCGCTCGATGCCCTTGGCGCAGGAGATCGCGGGCACGCCGTTCCGCAGATGCCCGGCAGCCAGATGAGCCGTTGCGCGCATGGCCTGCGCCGGCACGACGAGAAGCGCGGCGTCGGCTTCGGATATCTCGCCGATCTCCCGGACCGGCGTTACCCGGTCGTCGAGCGTCACGCCCGGCAAATAGCGTGTATTGACGCGATCCCTGATCAGGGCCTCGGCCTGCGCCTTGTCGAACTCCCACAGCACGACATCGCGGCCCGCGCGCGCCGCGGCGTTGGCCAGCGCGGTGCCCCACGCGCCGGCGCCGAGAACTGCAATCTTTTGATACGTCGTCATGCGCGTGCTCCGGGCAAGGCTGCGGCTTCGTCGAGCGGCCAGCGCGCGCGGGGCGCAAAGCTCAGGGGATCGCTGAGACCCAGCGCCAGCCGCTCCGCGCCGGCCCAGGCGATCATCGCGCCGTTGTCGCCGCAGAGGTCGAGGGGTGGCGCGATCATCGCCACGTCGAACCGTTCGGCAAGCCGGGCGAGGCCGTTGCGCATCGCGATATTGGCGGCAACGCCGCCTGCGACCACGAGCGCTGATGGCGTCCCATATTTGTTCCGGAACAGGTTCAGCGCGACGCGCACGCGGTCGAGCACCATCTCGATGACCGCGGCCTGAAACGAGGCGCAGAGATCGGCGACGTCCTGGTCCCTCAGAGGCGCGATGCGCTCAGCCTCGATCCGCACCGCCGTCTTCAATCCCGCCAGCGAAAAGTTCGGCTCCGGGCGCCCCATCATCGGCCGGGGGAACGGAAACCGTCTGCCGTCGCCCTTTTTCGCCGTGCGCTCCACGGCGGGGCCGCCGGGATAGCCGAGGCCGAGCAGTTTCGCGACCTTGTCGAAGGCCTCGCCCACCGCATCGTCGATGGTGGTGCCGAGGCGGATGTATTTGCCCACGCCCTCGACGGCGAGAAGCTGCGTATGCCCGCCCGAGACGAGGAGGAGCAGGTAGGGAAACTGGACATTGTCCGTCAGCCGCGCGGTCAGCGCATGGGCTTCGAGGTGATTGACGGCGATGAACGGGCGGGCGGACGCAAAGGCCAGGGCTTTGGCCGTCGTCAGGCCGACGATAACGCCGCCGATCAGGCCGGGGCCCGCGGCCGCCGCCACGCCGTCGAGCTCGCCGACCGTCATTTTCGCGCCCTGCAGGGCCTGGGCGATGATGGTGTCGATGGCGTCGACATGGGCCCGCGAGGCGATCTCGGGGACGACGCCGCCATAGAGGGCATGCTTCTTCGTCTGCGACAGGACCACGTTCGACAGAATATGCCCGCGTCCGTCGGGCATGCGCTCGATCACCGAGGCGGCCGTTTCGTCGCAGGTGGTCTCGATGCCGAGAACGCGCATGAATGGTTCCAGAGGGGTAAAGCGCAGCCGAGGTTTCGGTTCGCGCCGTCACCCTATAATCTGCCCGCACGCCGCACCACAACCTCAGACGGAAGCCCATGGCATCGCCTTTTCTGCGTATCGGAACACGCGGCAGCTCGCTGGCGCTCTGGCAGGCGCGCGCGGTGCAGGCCGCCCTCGCGGCCGAGCACAAGGTCGGGCCGGAGGAAATCGAGATCGTCACCATCCGCACAACGGGCGATCAGGTGCGCGACCGGTCTCTGGCCGATCTCGGCGGTAAGGGTCTGTTCACCAAGGAGATCGAGGAGGCGCTGATCGACGGACGCGTCGATGTCGCGGTGCATTCGGCGAAGGATGTGCCGACCTTCCTGCCCGATGGGCTTGTGCTCGCCGCCTGCCTGCCGCGCGCCGATGTCCGCGACGCGCTGATCGCGCCGGGATTCCGCACGCTCGACGCACTGCCGAAAGGGGCCGTGGTCGGCACTGCCTCCGTGCGCCGCTCGGCGCTGCTCAAAAGCCTTCGCCCCGACATCGAGACGGTGCTGCTGCGCGGCAATGTCGAGACGCGGCTCCGCAAGGTCGAGGCGGGCGACATGCATGCGACGCTTCTCGCGCTCGCCGGGCTTAGGCGGCTCGGGCTCGAAGCCCATGCGACGGAGATTTTCGAGATCGAGCGTTTCCTTCCCGCCTGCGGGCAGGGCGCGGTCGCGATCGAAATCCGCAAGGACGATTCGCGGACCGCGGCCCAGGTCACCGCCATCGACCACGGCGAAACGTCACGCGCACTGACCGCCGAGCGCGCAATGCTCGCGGTGCTCGACGGCTCCTGCCGCACGCCCATTGCGGGCCATGCCACAATCGACAGCGCCTCGCTCAATCTGCGCGGGCTTGTGATTTCACCCGACGGCAAAGACACCTGGACGGTGAGGGGCGAGGGCCCGGCGAGCGAGGCGGAAGCGGTCGGCCGGGCGGCGGGTGAGGATCTTCTCGCCCGCGTTCCGCGCGGCATCATCGCCGTGGGCGCGTAGTGGCGGTTCTCGTCACCCGTCCGGAGCGTGCGTCGGCGCACACCGCCGCGCGTCTCGCAGCTCTTGGTCATGAGGCGCTTGTCGAGCCCTTGCTCGATCTGCACTTCATGCCGCCCGACCGTCTCGTTCCGCCGGTCCCGGACGCCGTGATCATCACGAGTTCCAACGGAGCACGGGCGGTGGCGCGCCATCCCGATCTCGCGACACTTACTCATCTGCCACTGTGGACGGTCGGATCGCGGACGACCGCCGCGGCCCGTGAACTCGGCTTTACGGTTCTTCGCGGCGAGGCGCTCGATGCTGTTGGACTTGGCGCATTGCTCGGCGCGGAGCCCGGGCAGCGCCTTCTCTACCTCGCGGCGGAAAACCGCAGCGCGGACTTCGCCGTTCTGGCGCCGCAGCACATAGTGGATGTGTGCGTGGTTTATCGCGCGACGCCAAGAACAGCGTTTTCTCCCGAAACGGTCACCGCACTCAAGAACGGACGCGTCACGTCCGTCCTGCATTATTCGCGTCGCCTCGCGGGGACCTATCTGGCCCTGGCTGAAGCGGCGGACATTCGCACGGAGGCACTCAAGCCTCGCCATCTTTGTCTGTCGGAACACGTGGCGGCGCTGCTGCGCGCGGTTGACGCGCCTGCGATCCAGGTGGCGGCCGAACCGCGCGAGGATGCGCTTCTCGCGCTGCTCGCGGGTTGATTGCTCGCCAAGGGCGAAACGGGACGTTAGAAAAGTACGGGGCGATTCCGGAGCGGATTTGAATGGCGGACGGCAAATCGAAGCGCACGAGTTCCATGAAGCCGAAGCCCGGCGTCATCGATCTCGAAGCGACGGAAATCGAGCGTGGCCCAATCGAGGCCAAGGCCGGCGGGACCAGTGCGGTGGAGGGTGAGGAACCGGACACGGCTCCGGACGGGTCGCTCGAGAGCGACGATCCGCTGGCGCAGGAGCCGCCGCCGCAGGCCGACGACCCGAATCTCTTCGAGGCCGAGCCGCGTTCCCAGCTCGGCGCGCTGATCGCGGCCGGCGTTGCCGGCGCCGCCATCGCGCTCTCTCTGTTCGTTCTTCTCCTCGCCTCGGGCTACATCCCCCTCGCCGGCGGTATCGGGAGCGGTGATCCGGCTCTCGGAAGCCGCGTGGCCGAACTGGAGACCCAGCTCCGAAAGATTGCCGAAACTCCCCCGCCTGTGCCTCAGCCTGCCGTGGACGACAGCGCGCTCCGCGCCGCGGTCGAAACGCTGACCCAGAAGGCCGAAACGCTGACCCAACAGGTCGAGGAGCTACGCGCGAACCCACCCGCGCCCAGCCCCGCAGACCCGGAGTTGCAGGCTCGCATTACCGAACTCGCGACGCGGGTCGACACTCTGGCCAAGACCGCCGAAGACCGCGCCGATGCGGCGGCGTTCGATCAGCTCGCGGCCCGAGTTCGATGAATTGTCGGCCCAGACCAATGCCGCCCGCGAGCCCGATCCCGCGGTGCAGCAGGCCGTGGCGGGCGCCAAAAGCGCGGCGGCCCTTGCTGCCGTTGCCTCGCTCGAGGGCGCGGTCGCGCGCGGCGTGCCTTATGCTGCGGCGCTCGGTGCGGTGCGCCGCCAGATGCCGGATGCACCATTCGCCGCGCTCGATGCCGGCGCAGAGCGCGGCCTGCCGCCAACGGGGCTTCTCGCCGAACGCCTCATTGCAAAACTTGAGAAGGCGCCGACACCTGCGAGCAGCGCGACCGGGTTCGTCGATCGCCTGGCGGAGGGGGCGCGCGGCCTCGTCCGCATCCGGCCGGTTGACGGTTCGGTGCCGGACATCTCCGCGAGCGATCCCTGGTCGGCGCGCAATGCGGTCGCGATCCGTCTCGGGCAAGGCGATTATTCCGCCGCGCTGGCCGATTGGGACAAGCTCGATACCGCCGCAAAAGACGCAACCAAAGCCGAAGCGGAGGCATTGAAGGAGCGGCTCGATGCGGACACCGCGCTCGACAATCTTCGCGCCGCGGCTTTGGGCATCAATGCGGGGACCGCGCCTTGATCCGTATCCTCGGCTTTCTCGCCGGCATCGCGCTTCTCGGCTTCGGCATTGGCTGGCTGATCGAGCGGCCGGGCTCGTTCGTCATGGTGTGGCAGGGCTGGCAGATCGAAACCAGCGTGCCGGTCGTGCTGCTGGCGATCGTGCTGCTCACCGCCGCACTGCTCATCGCGTGGTGGTTTGTCCGCACCGTGATCGGCGTGCCCGACGCGATTTCGCATTTCCTGCGCGGACGCCGCCGTTCGCGCGGCATGACCGCGATCGCCCACGGCCTGATGGCGGTCGGCATCGGCGACGGGCGCGCGGCGCGCCGTTCGGCCAACGAAGCGCGCCGCCTGATCGGCGACGAGCCTCTGACGCTCCTCCTGCGCGCACAGGCCGCGCAATTGTCCGGCGAACGCAACGAGGCCGAGAGCGCGTTCCGCGCCATGCTCGACCAGCCGGAAACGCGGCCGCTCGGCTATCGCGGTCTCTACGTCGAAGCGCGGCGCCGTGGCGATGCCGTGGAAGCGCTGAGCCTCGCCGAGCGCGCGGTGAAGGCAAATCCGAATGTGCCGTGGGCCGGTCCTGCTTTGCTCGAACTTCAGGGCGCGCGCCATGACTGGGACGGCGCGCTCGCAAGCGTCGAGCGCAATGCCGCGAACAAGCTCGTCGACCGCGCTGCCGCGCGGCGTCAGCGCGCCGTGCTGCTGACCGCAAAGGCGCTCGACCGCGCCGATCGCGGCATTTCGGACGAGGCGCTCGATCTCGCGCGCGAAGCCGCAAAGCTCGCGCCCGATCTCGTGCCCGCCGCAGCACTCTCGGGGCGGCTGATGGCGGAGGAGGGCGATTACAGGCGCGCCGGGGCCGTGCTTGAGAAGGCATGGAAGAGGTCGCCGCATCCCGATCTTGCGGAAGTGTATGTGCATATCCGCCCCGGCGACAGCGCCGCCGACCGGCTGACGCGCGCGAGCTTCCTCGCCAAGATGACGCCCGGCCATCTGGAAGCCGCGCTCGCGCTCGCCCAGGCCGCGCTTGCCGCGCGCGACTTCGCCCGCGCCCGCACCGCGCTTTCGCCGTTCACCTCCGCGCCGACACGGCGCGTCTGCCTCCTGATGGCGGAGGTCGAGAACGCCGAAAGCGGCGATCTCGGCCGCGCCCGCGCCTGGCTCGCCCGCGCGCTCACTGCCGCTCACGATCCGGCCTGGATCGCCGACGGCCTGGTGTCCGAAACCTGGGAGCCGGTCTCCCCGGTCTCTGGTCAGCTCGATGCCTATGAATGGAAGACGCCGCAGGAGAGCCTGTCGTCTCCCGGGTCGTCCCTGTTCGATCAGAGCGAAATCGCGGTCCAGGCGGCCATTCCGGATCCGGTGCCGCCTCCGCCTCCACCTTCGCCCCAACTCCACCTCCGGCTCCCGTCCAGCCGAGACAGGAACCGCGGCCGCTTCCCCCGGTCCGGGTCGAGCCCGTGCGCAAGCCTTCAGAGGTTCTGCTCCCGCTGGCGCGTGCCCCCGACGATCCCGGTCCCGACGACGAAGACGATTTTTCGCCCCGTCCGCTCGGTCAGCCTTTGTAAGGGACGCTGCCTCGCTTCTCTTGCCTTTCGGGGGGGCATTCGCTACCACGCTGGCGCATCCTGTGCCGCAATAGCTCAGTTGGTAGAGCACCTCATTCGTAATGAGGGGGTCGGGGGTTCGAGTCCCTCTTGCGGCACCATTGATCCCCTCAAGGTCGTGGTTTTTTAAGCCCCACGCTGCCGCAGCTGCAAAGCTACGCTTTAGCCGCGCATGAGCCCAGGTTACCGCAGGTGGCCGGTGCCGGCGTTCTCACTCGTATGAGTTGATGGTTGGACTCCCGGCAATCTTGATTTCCAGTTTAGGTTTCCCGGTTGTCGGCATCGGGCCGAGAAAAGGAAATGTTGTGCCAACAGGACAGCCATCCACCGAAACAGGTTCCGCGGCGTCTCATCACCGCTTCGCGGTCGGAGACATCGAAGTGGTCGTGGTGCCGGACGGGCACCGGACGTTCCCGCTGCCGGATAATTTCGTGACCAATGCGTCGCGCGCCGAGTTGAACGAGGCGCTCGCGGCCGCGTCCATGCCGGCCGACATGATGACGATCGTATTCAATCCAGTCCTGCTCAAGGCTGGCGGCAAGAACGTTCTGATCGATACCGGGAACGGCCCCCAGCCGGATCCCGCGCAGAGCACGATGGGGCACTGCCTTGCGAACCTTTCCGCGGCGGGTTGTCCTCCGGCGGATATCGATCGCGTCGTGATCACGCATTTTCACGGCGACCACGTGAACGGCCTGCACACCGCGGAAGGCGAGTTCGCCTTTCCCAATGCCGATCTCTTCGTTCCGCGGCTGGAATGGGACTTCTGGATGAATGATGACGAGATGGCTCGCGCCTCGCCCGGGCGCCCGCAGGACCTTTTTCGCAACAACCGGCGCATCTTCGATCCGCTGAGGGACCGGGTAACACTCTATGACGATGGCCAAGACGTGGCGTCCGGCGTCACCGCCGTTGCGACTCCGGGCCATTCAATCGGCCATACCTCGTTTCTCGTTTCGTCGGGAAGCTCGTCTCTTTTCATCCAGGCGGACGTAACCAACCACCCCGCGCTGTTTGTGGCCCATCCACGCTGGCACGCCGCGTTCGATCAGTTTCCGGATCTCGCGCAGGAAACGCGCCTGCGGATCTACGAAATGCTCGTTGCCGAGCGTCTTCCGGTCCAGGGATTTCATCACCCTCTGCCTTCCTTCTCCTATGTCGAGCGGCAGGGTTCCGGGTTCCGCCTGAACGCCATCTGAGAAGCCAGCTTCCGCCACCTGACGCTCAAGGTAAGTGTGTCCGCTCCTGAGCGGACACACTGAAAAACCCCGACCCGTTGTGGGATCGGTCTCCTCAAGGAGGACCCTGTCGACTTCTTGCGGGGTTTCGGCCGGACGCAGCTACGCGACTTACCCTCGGCGGACAATCGAGCGAAAAGCGTGTAGAGGGAGGCTATGCGGCTCGAACAACTGAAGTTCCTCTGCGCCGTTGTCGACAACGGATTCAGCATCACCCGTGCGGCGGAGGCGCTGCACATTTCGCAGCCGGGGATCAGCAAGCAGCTCAACAGCCTGGAACTGGAACTCGGCGCCGAACTGCTTGTGCGGGTCGGCGGCCGCATTGTCGGACTCACGGCCGCCGGACAGACGACGGTCGCCGCGGCGCGGCGCGTGCTGCTTGAGATCAATGACCTTGTCCGCTCCGACAAGAGCCTGAAGGATCAGACGAGCGGCCGGCTGACGATCGCGACCACGCATACGCATGCCCGCTACGCATTGCTGCCGATCATCAAGGACTTTCGCCGGGCCTATCCGCTCGTGCACCTGCATCTGGTTCAGGCGAACCCGGCGCAGGTGATCGGCGCGATCGTGGCGGGCACCGCGGACGTCGGCATCACCAGCGCCGAAGGCGGGCTCGGAAGCGAACTGCGCATCTTCCGCGGACGTGATCTTGCGCGCAGCATCATCGCGCCTGTCGGCCATCCGGTGTTCCGCGAGATGCCGCCGACGCTGAAGCAGCTGAGTGCCCACCCGCTGCTCACCCTCGATGCCTCTTTCCCCGGCGGGCACGCCGTGCACTCCGCCTTCGAGCGGGCGGGGATCCAGCCGAACATCGCAATGACGGCGATCGACGCCGACGTCATCAAGGCCTATGTCCGCGTGGGCCTCGGCATCGCCGTTCTCCCGAGCATCACCTTCGACCCCACGATAGATCCTTCACTCGATGCGGTCGACGCGACGCATCTGTTCGGATCGGCACCGGTGGTGATCTTGACGCGGCCCGAGCAGCAGCTCGGGGGCTTCCTGGCCGACTTCATCAACCGCGTGGCGCCGGGACAGCTCGGCGACGCATAACTGCCGGTTATGCATGCATCACGATAAAATCCTTCAAAGCATGGATTGAGCAGCCTAGCCTCCTCCCCAAGGAACAACAGTAAGCCGAGCCCCTGTAGGGGCGCCGGGGCGGGGGAGGAAGTTTGTGTCTCAGAAGAGCGGCTCGCGCATATTCGCCGAATTCCTGGCGAGCAGTGGTGTAACGCACGTCTTCTTTTTGCCCGCGGTCATGCTCAAAGGGCTCGCGGAGATGGAAGACCTCGGCATCCGCCGCGTCATGGTGCATGGCGAAAAGTCATCGGCATACATGGCCGACGGCTACGCCCGGGCCAGCGGCCGTCCCGGCATCTGCATGGCGCAGTATATCGGCGCCTCAAACCTGTCCGCCGGCCTGCGCGACGCCAAGCTCGCCAGCAGCCCGGTCATCGCCATCACCGGCGGGCCGACACCCAATTCGCGCTACCGGCATGCCTACCAGGAAATCGAGGACTTCACGCAGTTCGACCCGGTGACGAAGTTCAACGTCCGGGTCGACGACGCCAAGCGCCTGCCGGACCTGTTGCGCCAGGCGTTCCGCGAAGTCACCTCCGGCTGCCCGGGTCCGGCGCACCTGCAGATCGGCGGACCGCACGCCCAGGTCGCCGAAGGTCTCACCGATTTCGACACGATCGTCGAAACCCGCTTCACCCAGGTCCCCGCCTTCCGGCCGGAGCCGGAGCCGGAGGCCGTCCGCGAGGCGGCACGGCTGCTCTCCCAAGCCAAGCGCCCGGTAATCGTCGCCGGCGGCGGCGTCATCTCCTCCAGAGCCGGCGCGGAAGTGCTTGCACTGGCCGAGGCGCTGAATATCCCGCTCGCCACCTCAATGAACGCGAAGGGAACGATCGTCGACGATCACAGGCTCTCGGTCGGCGTCGTCGGTACCTATTCCCGGGCCTGTGCCAACAAGACGGTCGTCGGCGCCGACCTCGTCCTGTTCATCGGCAGCCATACGGGCGGGCAGGTGACGCATAACTGGCAGATCCCGCCGCGCGGCACGCGCGTGATCCAGATCGACATCGATCCGGTCGAGCTCGGCCGCAATTACGTCAACGCCGTCTCGGTGCTCGGCGATGCGAAAGTCACGACAGCGAAGCTGCTGGATGCCGCACGCGGCGAACAGCAAGCGGACCGCTCCGCCTGGATCGCGGAAGTGCAGGGCTTCGTGAAGCAATGGCGCGCGGAGATGGAGCCGTTTCTGAGCTCCTCCGCCAAGCCGATGCGTCCGGAGCGCATCTGCCGCGCCATCAGCGAGACCTTGCCGCCGGACGGCGTGGTCGTCACCGACACAGGCCATTCGGGCATCTGGTCGTCGACGATGATCGATTTCCGCTATCCCACGCAGCGGTTCATCCGCTGCGCCGGTTCGATGGGCTGGGGTTATCCCGGCGCCCTCGGCGTGAAATGCGCCTTGCCCGACCGGCCGGTCGTGTGCTGGAGCGGCGACGGCGCGTTCTATTACCACATCGCCGAACTGGAGACGGCGGCGCGCTACGGCATCAATGTCGTCGCGGTGGTCAACAACAATTCGACGCTGAACCAGGAAATCCCGCTGTTCGACAAGGCCTATGGCGGCCAGCAGCGCGGCCGCGCCGACGAGATGTGGCGCCACTCCGACATCGATTTCGCCAAGGTCGCCGAAAGCTTCGGCTGCGTCGGCATGCGTGTCGAGGACCCGAAGGATCTCGATGCCGCGCTCAAGGAAGCCTATGCCGCCAACCGCCCGGTCGTGATCGACGCGTTCAGCGACGAGCACGCGATGGCCAAGGAGCCGTGGCTGCCATGATAATCGGAACCCGCTTCGGCACCGATCTCGCGACCGACGCACTGGACGACATCGTCGATCGCGAGCCGCAGATCGAGCAGATCGCGCACGGCCTTACGTTCGGCGAAGGTCCGGTGTGGGATGCGCGCGAAAATCGCCTGATCTGGACCGACATCATTGGGGATACGATCTGGCAGTGGAAGCCGGGCGTCGGGGTCTCGGTTTTTCTGGAGGGTTCTCGTCACGCCAACGGATTGACCTTCGACCGGCAGGGCCGGCTGAATGTCGCGGGCTGGTCGGCGCGCACCATCTGGCGCATCGAGCAGGACGGGCGCTTCGTCGACGTCGCGTCCCGCTATGACGGGAAAAAATTCAACAGCCCAAACGATGTCGTGGTTCGTTCGGACGGCCGCATCTACTGGACGAATTCGGCCGGCGGTCTCGTCATCCCCGGAATGGTCGGCGAGGACCTTCAGCGTTACCTCGATATTCAGGGCGTCTTCTCGGTCGGCGCGGACGGCGGCGAAACGAGCCTCGTCGTCCCCGACGTCACCTATCCGAACGGGCTCTGCTTCTCGCCCGACGAGAGCGTGCTTTACGTCAACGACACCAAGCTGGCGCTGATCCGCGCCTTCGACGTCAATACGGACGGCAGTGTCAGCAATGGCCGCATCTTCCACCGCCTTGCCGGCACCGAGCCCGGGGTAGCGGACGGCATGAAGGTCGACCGCAACGGCACGCTCTACTGCACAGGCCCGGGCGGCATCCATGTCATCGCGACCGACGGCAGCCTTATCGGACGCATTCGCATTGCAGGGCACGCCACCAACTTCGCCTGGGGCGAGGAGGACTGGCGCACCCTGTTCGTCACCACCTACGAGAGCGTGTTGCGCATCCGCATGAAGCAGCAGGGCATTCCCGTGCCGGTCGGAGGGTTCGCCCCATGAGCTGGCAGTTCGAGCGCATCGCCGGCCCCTTCGAGGGCGAGGCCGGCGGTCTTCTTTGGGACGGCAAGGCAATGCTGTTCACGACGGTGGACGAGCACCGCCTGCTCCGCTTCGATCCCAAAACCGGCCGCACGGACCCGGTGCGTCTGTACACCAACCGCGCCAAGGGCCTCGCGTACGGACCGAACGGCGAACTCTATGCCGCGCAGGAAGGCGGCCGCCGCATCATTCAGTTCATGGAAGACGGCTCGGTCACAGCGCTGAAAGCGCTGCTGGACGGCAAGTACCACAACAATCCGTGCGCGTTGACCGTCGATGCGGCCGGGCGCGTCTGGTTCTGCGATCCCTTCCATCCGATCCGCGTTTTCGGACCGGCCCTGTTCCCGCCGCTCCAGCACGGCTCGGTGCTGCGTCTGCACCGCGACGACCGGCGGAACTGGGCGCTGCGGCGCATCACCTTCGACACCGTGTCGCCGCGCGCGCTCGCGCTCTCCGCCGACGAGAAGACGCTCTTCGTCGCCGACGGCGAGGTGTCCTCCCCGAATGACCGCGAACTGCGCGCCTATGACGTCCGGCCGGACGGCTCGGTCGGAAAGGCGCGCGTTCTGCACGCCTTCGGGAGCGACCGCCAGGGGGCGCATCGCGGCATCGAGGGCATGTGCCTCGATGCGGAAGGCAACATCGTCGCGGTCGCCGGCTCGAAGGCGGCCGGTCCTGGCCCGCTGGTCTACGTGTTCACGTCCGGTGGCCGCATCCTGGAAAGCCATGCCCTGCCGGGCGACGTGCCGGTCGCCTGCGCTTTTGGCGGCGACAATCTCGAGGACCTTTATGTGACGACCGCCGAGGGCGAAGTGTATCGCGCGCGCACCACGCGGCGCGGCTCCGCCAAGAAGGGAGCGAACTGACATGGACGTCGAAATTCGCCACCCGAAAATGCGCGAGATCGCCGACGAATCCGCGCCGCTCGTGCAGATCGCGCGAGGCACGACCTTTGCGGAGGGGCCTGTCTGGGACCGCCGCAACGGCCGGCTCTACTTCACGGACATCGTCGAGGACACGATCTGGCAATGGACGCCAGGCGTCGGCACCGAGGCGATCATCCATCCGTCCGGCCATGCCGACGGCATGACGCTCGACCATCAGGGCCGGTTGCTCGTCGCCGGCTGGGCCTCGCGCTCGGTGTGGCGGCGCGAGGTGGACGGGTCCGTCGTCCCACTGGCGACGCGCTACCAGGGCACCAAGATCAACACACCGAACGACATCGTCGTGCATTCCAGCGGTGCGATCTATTGGACCGACGGCGACGGCGCCTTCTACATTCCCGGCATGGAGAGCGACGATCTTCAACGCTATCTGGACTTCAACGCCGTCTTCCGGCTGTCGCCGGACGGCGAGCTGACGCCGGTGATCACCGACTTCACCTTCCCGAACGGCATCACCTTCTCGCCGGACGAGAAGCGTCTGTACGTCAACGATACGCGGCAGTCACTCGTCCGCGTGTTTGACGTCAACGCGGACGGCAGCGTTGCCAATGGTCGCACTTTCTACGAACTGCAGGGCGAGGAGGTCGGCCACGCGGACGGTATGAAGGTCGACGTGCAGGGCAATCTCTATTGCACCGGACCGGCCGGCGTCCACGTGATCGCGCCGGATGGTACACTGCTCGGCCGGCTGAAAATCCCGGCCGAGTGCACCAACATCGCCTGGGGCGATGACGACTGGCGCTCGCTCTACATCACGACACATCATGCAATCTATCGCGCCCGGCTCCTGATCCCGGGCATTCCTGTCGGAGGCACCGATGCGCGCTGAACTCGAACGCATCGCAGGTCCCTTCACGGGCCCGACCGGCGGCGTCGCCTGGGACGGCAGCAAGGTGCTGTTCACCGCCGTCGGCGAAAGCCGGGTCATGAGCTTCGATCCGGCGACCGGCGAGGTGGCGCAGCTGCGCCGCTTCACCAACCGGGTGAACGGCATCGCGGTCGGTCCCGCGGGCGAGGTGTACGGCGCGCAGGAAGGCAGTCGGCGGGTCATCGAGTTTGTCGCCGACGGTTCGTCACGGCCGACGCAGAGCAGATTGAAGGATAAGTTCCACAACTTTCCGACCGATCTCACGGTCGACAGCAAGGGGCGCATCTGGTTCGCCGATCCGTACAATTCCGTGCGTGCGACCGGACCGCAGATATTCCCGCCGCTCGATCATGCTTCAGTGCTGCGCGCCTCGCGCGAAAAGGCGTACGGCATCTTCCTGCCCTGGTTTCTGACGCGCGTGACGCAGGATACGACGGCGCCGCGCGCCGTCCTGTTGAGCCCGGACGAGCGCACGCTCTATGTCGCGGACGGTGAAGCCGGCGGAGCGAGGCGCTGCGAACTGCGCGCCTATCCGATCGCCGACAACGGTGCGGTTGGAGATTACCGCCTGCTGCACACGTTTACCTCGACGGCCGGCAAGGCGGATCGCGGTGTCGAGGGCATGTGCCTCGACCGCGACGGCAACATCGTGGCCTGTGCGGGCTGGGCGCGCGGCGGACCGGGGCCGCTGATCTATGTATTCTCGCCGGGTGGCGCGGTCATCGAGACGGTGGAATTCCCCGCCGACCTGCCGGCGCGCTGTGCCTTCGGCGGCGATGACCTCGCCGATCTGTACGTCACCAGCGGCGAGGGAAACTTCTATCGCATCAAGAATTTTCGGAAAGGATTTCCGCCGCGGTCCAACTAGTGCGACGCGCCGGGAGAGCACACCATTGATCAACTTTAGGACGATCAACGGTGGAAAGTGGGACGTGTAAAGTAACAGCTGAGTTCGTGATCCTGAACAACAACGAGACCAAACCATCCGGGAGGATAGACATGCATGCACCAACCCGCAGGACCGCAGTGCAAGGCGCACTCGGCGCCCTCGGCATTGCCGCCGTCACGGCAATCGCACCGCAGAGTTCTTTCGCACAGGCATCTCGGGCTCCGGCTGCTGGTCCGATCGAGATCACGGTCGGTACCGGGGCCGGCGGCACTCCTGATGTCGTTATGCGTCAGGTCGGCAAGGTTCTGAACGAAAACGGCATCGTCACCAACCCGCTTGTGGTCCAGAACCGCACCGGCGGATCGTGGACCGTCGCCGCGAAATTCGTGATCGGCAAGTCCGGCGACGAGCACGTGTTGCTCGGAATGGCGGGGCCGATCTGGGGGACACCGATCACCCAGGGCGTGGATACGTTCTACGACAAGGTCACCCCGATCGCGATGTTCGTGCGCGGCGAAGTCGCTGTGGCGGTGCAGCCGGACAGCCCGATCACCGGCCTCAAGGACCTGATCGCCAAGGCCGGCGAACGCGAACGCGGGCTCAAGATCGCCGGCGCGCAGGTCGGCGCGGTCGATCACATCGTCACCGGCATGATCGAGAAGGTCGGAAATGTGAAGTTCAACTACATCCCGTTCGACGGCGGCGGAGCGGCGCAGACCGCCTTCCTCGGCAAGAACTCGGACATGATCGTGCTCGGCCTCGCCGAGGCGGTCGAGCTGAAGAAGCAGGGCAAGATCAAGGTGCTCGCATTGCTCAGTGAGCAGCGCCGCAGCGAGCCGGAAGTCAGCGACGTGCCGACCGCACGCGAGCAGGGCTACGACCTGGTCTGGGATCAGACCTGGGGCCTCGCCGGTCCTCCCGGCCTCGACCCGGCGGTCGTGAAATGGTGGGACGACAAGCTCGCGGAGATGGTCAAGAAGCCCGAATGGCAGAAGATGGTGAAAGACAACTGGTGGATCAACGTCTACGTGCCCAGCGACAAGGTCAAGGCATGGACTGACGGCTATCACCAGAAGTGGCGAGCAGCGCTTACCAATGTCGGCCTCGCGAAAAACTGAGTAATCCGATGATCAACATCATCGCTGCCGTTCTCGTCCTCGGCGTGCTCGCTGCCGGTACTGTCTCCCTTTTGGGAGACAGTTACTGGACGGGGTTCTCGCCGGGGCCGGCTTTTATGCCGTATTGGGTGGCAGGGTTCGGTCTCGTCGTCGCCGTTCTGTTGGTCCTCCAGACTGTACGGACGACAGGTCTTGCGGCCGGCTCCGAAGAAGAGCGCCCGAACTTCTCCGATTTTCGGCAGGCCGGGACCGTCGTCGTCCTGCTGTTCGCGCTCATCCTCGGTATTCCGCTGCTCGGTATGCTCATGGGATCAGTGCTGCTGATGCTGATCTTCCTCATCGTCATGAAGCGCCGGCCGGTCCTGCCGAGCCTGCTGGCCACCGCCGTCACCGCAGCCATCGTTTACGGCGTGTTCGAAACCTGGCTCAACATCGACCTGCCCAAGGGCATGGTCGGTTTCTAGGCGAACCATCATGGACGCACTCACGTCTCTGGCGCACGGCTTCGAAACGGCTCTGAGCCCGCACGGCCTGCTGTTCACCTTCATAGGTGTGCTGCTGGGCCAGCTGATCGGTGCGCTGCCCGGCATCGGGCCCGCCGCCGGCATGGCGCTCCTGCTTCCCGTGACGTTCGGCATGCCGCCGACGATCGCGGTGATGATGCTCGCCGGCATCATGTACGGCGCGCAGTATGGCGGCACGCTCACCTCCGTCCTGATCAATCTCCCGGGCGAAGCTTCGAGCGTCATGACCGCGGTCGATGGTCACCAGCTCGCGCGGCGGGGGCTCGCCGGCAAGGCGCTCAGCGTCGCTGCTGTCGGTTCGTTCCTCGCCGGCATCGGCGCGGTAGTCGTCCTCGTCTTCGCGGCTCCCGCGCTCAGCAAGTTCGCCCTGAGCTTCAACGCGCCGGAATACTTCCTGCTGGCGACGCTCGGCCTCACCGCATCGGCTGGATTCGGCAGCTCCTCGGTGCTCAAGGCGCTGCTTGTCACCGCCTTCGGTCTGATGGTCGCGCTGATCGGCACCGATCCGATGGCCGGCACGCCGCGCATGACCTTCGGCAGCGAAGGCCTCGCCGACGGCCTCGACTTCCTGCCGGTCGCCATCGGCCTGTTCGGCATTGGTGAGGTGCTGGCTTCGCTGGACACGCCGGACGCAAAACCCATCACCAATATGAGGATGCGTGATCTGTGGCTGACCAAGGCCGACTGGATCCAGTGTCGTCTAGCCATTTTGCGCGGCGGCATCATCGGCTTCATCATCGGGGTGATGCCCGGAGCCGGCGCCGCTGTGTCCTCGCTGATGGCCTATTTCGTCGAGCGGCGCTTCAGCAAGAACCCGGAGCAGTTCGGCCACGGCGCGCTCGATGCGGTCGCCGCGGCGGAATCCGCCAACAATGCCTCTGCGCACGGCGCCTACGTGCCGATGCTGGCGCTCGGCATTCCCGGCGGCCCGGGCACAGCGGTCCTGCTCGGCGCGCTCATCCTGGCCGGCATCCGGCCGGGCCCGGCATTGATGACTGAACAGGCGACGCTTGTGTGGGGCCTCATCGCGAGCATGTTCACCGGCAACTTCATGCTGCTGATCCTGAACCTGCCGCTGGCGCCTTTGTTCGCCTCGGTGTTGCGCCTTCCTTACGTCTATCTTGCCCCCGGCATCGTCGTGCTCTCGCTTGTCGGTGCTTACGCCCAGACACTCTCCATCTTCCCGGTGGTGGTCGCGATCGTTTTCGGCATCATCGGCTACTTCATGATCAAGACGGATTTCCCGCGCGCGCCCCTGGTGCTCGCGATGGTGCTGACGCCCATCATGGAAAGCTCCCTGCGCCAGTCGCTGATGTTCTCCGAGGGATCTCTGCTGATCTTTGTCCAGCGGCCGATCGCGGCGGTCCTGCTTTTCGCGGTGATCTTCTCGCTCGCCGCGCCGCTCCTGCTTTCCTTCAAACAACGGCGCGCGCGCCGTGCCGTCCAGACAAACGAGGTGATATCATGACGCAGGTGATCGACGTCCACGCTCACATCCTTTCCGAGGAGACGATGCGTCTGATGTGCGCGGAATCGCCGAAGATGGGGCCGAAGCTCTCCAACATGCGGGCCGACGGCGCCGCCCTCGAGATGATGGGGCGGACGCGCGGTAATTTCCCCCGTCTCGCATGGGATCTCGATCTGCGCCTGAAGACGATGGACGATACCGGCGTCGACATGCAGGTGCTCTCGGTCGTGCCGCACACGCTGGTCTACAATGCCGAACCGGAACTCGCGCAAGCTTTCGCGCAAATCCAGAACGAGCAGATCGCGGCGCAGGTACGTGCCAGGCCCGACCGTTTCGCCGGGCTCGCGACGATTCCGATGCAATCTCCTGCCGCCGCGGCGAAGGAACTGCGGCGCGCGATCACGGAGCTGGGTCTGAAAGGCGTGATGCTCGGCTCGCATATCGAGGGCAAGAACCTCGACGAGCCGGATCTTGAGGAAATCTGGGCGACTGCCGACGAGCTCGGGGCCTTCGTCTTCATCCATCCGCACAAGACAGCCGGCGCGGACAGGACGAAGTCCTACTATCTCTCCAACCTCATCGGAAATCCGCTCGACACGACGATCGCCGCGGCCAGCATGGTGTTCGGCGGCGTCTTCCAGCGGCATCCGACCCTGAAGGTCATGCTGTCACACGGCGGCGGTTTCACGCCCTACCAGATAGGCCGCTTCGTGCACGGCTGGCACGAGCGCGCCGAGGCGAAGGTGCACCTGAAAGTCTCGCCGGAAGAGGATTTCAACCGCTTCTTCTACGACACGCTCACGCATTCGCAGCCCTCACTGCGCTCGCTGATCGAATGGGTCGGGCCGAGCCGCGTCATGCTCGGGACCGATATTCCCTTCGACATGGGCGAGTTCGACTGCGCGGCGCATGTCAAGGCGCTGAAACTTCCCCCCGCCGACGAGGAGACGATCCTGGGCAAGCGTGCGATCGAGCTTCTATCGCTCAAGACGCCGGCAGCGGCATGGTGAATGCGCTTGATCTCGACACCGCGGACGCGATCGTCAATGCCTGCCTCGCAGCGGGGCGGGACAGCGGCGCTGCCTCTTCGACCGCGAGGCGAGCATTCGTGATGTCCAGGAACGCGGCCTCGTCGAGGGCGGCGACGAAAAGCCCCCTCTGCTCTTCTCCTTGGGCTTCGTCGCGCTGGTCATTGTACGCCCGCCCCATCGAGCACGACCGCGTCGAACAATTGCCCGACCGCCTCACCCGGCAGGTCGGTCACGATGACGACGATCTCGGACACCGGCCGCTCGTGCGGCCAGTCTTCCAGAGATGTCGCCTCGTTCACCATGGCGCCGACACCGTGCACCACGATCGGCCTGGCCTGCCCCTCGATGTGGAGAATGCCCTTCATGCGCAGCATGTTCGCCGGGCGCGTGGAATACAGAAGGTCGAGGAAGGCTCTGAATTTCGACCAGGAGAGCGGCGCCTCATGGCGGATCGACCAGCTCTGCACCCGCCCGTGCACGCGGCCTTTCGCATCAACGTCCTCGCAGCGGAACCTTCCCGGCGCCGCCGACGTACGTGCATCGCCGTTCGGCTCCAGCAGATACTCCACGGTCGTCTCGTCGTTACGCACAATTTCGGCGGCAGGGTTCAGGTCCCGCAATTGCTGAATCAACACGGTGACGGCATCGAGCTCGACAACGTCGCACTTCGTCACTACGCAGATATCGGCCTGCGCGACCTGGGCGATGATCTCGTCCACCTCCTCGATCTGCGCCGCTCCGAATATCCCGTCCACGGTGACGATGACCTTCGCGATTTCGACGCGGTTGGCGACCCCGCGCGCCGCAGTGAGGTCCTGCACAATGGTCGTCGGATCGGCGAGGCCCGTCGTTTCGATGATGATGCGGGAGAATGCCGGCAGGTCGCCGTTCCTGACATTGGCGAACAGGTTCCCGATCGTGTCGATGAGATCGCCGCGCACCGAGCAGCAGAGGCATCCGTCCTCCATCAGAAGCACGTTCTCGATCGATGACTGCACCAGCATCTGGTCGAGCCCGACAGCGCCGAATTCATTGATGATCAGCGCTGTGTCACCCATGCCGGGATGGTCGAGCATTTTCCGCAGCAGCGTTGTCTTTCCGCTGCCGAGGAATCCGGTGATCAGGAAGACCGGAATCGGCTTTCCGCATGCGTCTTCGATCCGCGCAGAAGCTGCGGCAGGCCGCAATAATTTCCGAGACAGAGGGGTCGGCTTCATGGGGCCATCATCTACCGGAGCGGCGGTTTATGCTCACAGCGAGCGCCCGGCCGCGCCAACCTAAATTATAGATCGGATATCACAGGCCTGATAATTTGTATATACATACGTAACGCTGTCGTAGAGAACCGAGCCGGGGAGACGGACATGGAAGGTGCACTCGCGAAGAACATGAAACTCCTCTCGCACGACGTGCTCCGAGGGTTCGGCGGGGTCGGCGAGGGCATGAGCATGCAGATCGCCAGAGATGGCCGCAGGATCATGTGGTTGGCGCATGAGGGCGCGCCGCGCAATTTCACCGGCGTCGATGTGAGCGATCCGCGCAAGCCGTCGATCGTCTGCCAGACCGATCTTCCGCACAACAATATGCGGTCCAACTCCCTGGAAGTGTGCGGCGATATCCTCGCCGTCGCCTACCAGGTTTCGAAGAAGGGACTGCAACCGGCCGGCGTCGAACTGTTCGATATTTCCTCGCCGGAAAATCCGCGTTCGATTTCGTTCTACGACATGTCGGGGCCGTACTCGCGCGGCTGCCATTGTCTGTGGTTCGTGGACGGCGAATTCATCCACTGCTCCAGTGGAGCTGCGGACTTCCAGCCGCGGCATCCGCGCGACGATCAATTCTATCAGATCATCGACGTCCGCGACCCCGCGCGCCCGAAGGAGGCCGGCCGCTGGTGGTATCCGGGCACGCGTGAGGGCGATGCCGCCGAGCCGCCGAAGCGCCTTAATCCGATCGGCCTCGACGTCGTGCTCGGCGGAGATGCGTTCCGCCTGCACAACGCCAACGTCTATCCGGAGCGGCCGGACCGCGCCTATATCGGCTATATCGACGGCGGCGCGTTCGTCCTCGACATCGCCGACAAATCCAATCCGAAAATCATCAGCGCGTGGAATCCGTCACCGCCGTATCCCGGTTTCACCCATACCGTGATGCCGCTGATGGAGCGCGGGCTCATTGTCGTTACGGACGAATGCGTGCGCAACGACGCGGAAGACTGGCCGAAGCTGACCTGGATGATCGACGCTCGTGACGAGACCAACCTGGTCCCGATCGGCACATTTCCGCTGCCGTCCGTGGAAGAGTTCGGCCACCGGGGCGGCCGGTTCGGTTCGCACAATATCCACGAAAATCGGCCTGGCCCGTCCTTCCGCAGCGAAGAGATCATTTTCGGCGTCTTCTTCAATGCCGGCGTGCGCGTCTACGACATCAAGAACCCGTACCGCCCGGAGACGATCGCCTACTTCATTCCGCCGGGCCCGGAGAATTCCCGCGTGTCGACGGCGCAGATGAATGACGTCTATGTCGACGAGCGCGGCGTGGTCTATGCCGGCGAGCGCTGGACCGGCGGCCTGTACTGCCTGGAGACCAACATCTAGACGGCGGCCGGAAAGGAGGTCGCGGTGCAAGATCCCCTGCGTGATGCCGGCGCCGTCATCGCTTATGGTGCGATCGACGATCCGGGGATCGCGGTGGCCCAGGAGCTCGCGGCGATGGACGGCGCGGGCCGGCGGCTCAGTCCCCGGCTCGCAATCGCGCGGCCGGGCGAACCGGCGTTGCGGCTGAATTCGCACGGATGGGCGAATCTCGATCCGCAGGCCGTGGCCGAACTCGCCACGCATGACGGGCGCGTTGGCTTTTGTACGCGGACGCTTCTTGCTCGCACGCCGCTGTTCGCGGGGCCGGTGCGGGATTTCGTCGCGAACTATCTCGCGTTCATCGGCGAGACCGTCGAGCGGCAGCGGCCGATCCTGGAGGAAAAATTCGTTCGGGCCGGCCTGCCGGAGAACGGCGGCCTGCTGAATGTGTGGGACTGGTTTTTCTCGGCGTACCTACCGCTGCCGAACGCGCACGTCCTTGTCGGTATCACCGGCGAAAATTCGCCGATCTTCGCGCGCGTCGACTGCGCATTCTGGACCGGGACAGAGCTGGTTGTGGTGCTGCTCGACGGCCTCACAATGCCTCCGCCGAGCCAGGCGCGCGCACTTGCCCAATTGGTGGAGATCCGGCCGGATCTTCGCGTTTTTCGGGCACGCCCGGTCCCGCGCGGCGTATTGTCGGCATTCGCCGGAGAGCTTGGGAAAGGACTTGCCGGATTCGCAGACGAGTGTGCCTTGCCTTACGGCCTATTTCGGCTCGCCGCGATTTCGCGACAGGGGTAGGGAACGCCATGACCTGCGGAAGGCAAGTTCCGCGTCATTCCGGGGGCGCGCGGCCGAGTCCCGGAATGACGAAAGCAGGCCCGTCCAGGAAAAATAATTACTTCATCGTCGGCATGATGAAGTCGGCGCCGGCGCGGATGCCGGTCGGCCAGCGCGTCGTGATGGTCTTCAGTTTGGTGTAAAAGCGCACGCCCTCGGCCCCGTGCATGTGATGGTCGCCGAACAGCGAGGCTTTCCAGCCGCCGAAGGAGTGGAACGCCATCGGCACCGGGATCGGGACGTTGATCCCGACCATGCCGACCTTGATCTGGTGGGCGAACTCGCGTGCCGTGTCGCCGTCGCGGGTGAAGATCGCCGTGCCGTTTCCGAACTCGTGCTCGTTGATCATCTTCGCCGCGTCGTCATACGTCGCTGCGCGTGCAACGGAGAGGACCGGGCCGAAAATCTCTTCCTTGTGGATCGTCATGCCCGGCGTGACGTGATCGAACAGCGTGCCGCCGATGAAATAGCCGTCCTCGTAGCCCTGCATCTTGAAGCCGCGGCCGTCGACGATGAGCTTGGCGCCTTCCTTTTCGCCGATGTCGATGTAGCCGCGCACCTTGTCCAGATGCTGCCTGGTGACGAGCGGCCCCATCTCTGCTTCCCCATCGGTGCCGGGGCCGATCTTCAGCGCGCGGATGCGAGGCTCGAGCATGCTGACGAGCGTTTCGGCGGTCTTCTCGCCGACCGGTACGGCGACGGAGATGGCCATGCAGCGCTCCCCGGCGGACCCGTAGGCCGCGCCCATCAGCGCGTCCACCGCCTGTTCCATGTCGGCGTCCGGCATGATGACCATGTGGTTCTTGGCGCCTCCGAGCGCCTGGCAGCGCTTGCCGGTGCGCGTCGACGTCTCGTAGATGAAGCGCGCGATCGGCGTCGAGCCGACGAAGCTGACTGCGCTGATGTCCGGATCGAGCAGCAGCGCCTCGACGGCCTCCTTGTCGCCCTGGACGACGTTGAACACGCCGTCCGGCAGGCCGGCCTCGGTCAGCCATTCGGCGATCAGCAACGAGGCCGAAGGATCGCGCTCAGAAGGCTTCAGGATGAAGCAGTTGCCGCAGGCGAGCGCGACGGGGAACATCCACATCGGCACCATGGCCGGGAAGTTGAACGGCGTGATGCCGGCGACCACGCCGAGGGGCTGGCGTAGCGAATGGCTGTCGACGCGGGTGCCGACATTTTCAGTCACCTCGCCCTTCAGCAGGCTGGGGGCACCGGTGGCGAACTCCACCACCTCCATGCCCCGCTGGATTTCACCCTTGGCGTCCGAAAGGACCTTGCCGTGTTCGGCGGTGATCACCGCGGCGAGGTCGTCGATACGCTCTTCAAGGATGCGCAGGAACTTGTTCAGGATGCGTGCTCGGCGCAGCGGGGTGGTGGCGCCCCAGGCGGGTGCGGCGTCGCGGGCGTTCTCGACGGCCTTGCGGACCTCGTCCCTCGAGGCGAGCGCGACATCGCCCGTGTGCTCGCCGGTGGCCGGATTGAAGACGGGCCCGCTGCGGCCGATGCCGGGGACGTGTTTGCCGCCGATGTAATGGTTGATCGCCGTGCGCATTGGAGTCCTCCGGGGTCTGGCGAGGAGTCAAACACACGAGTTCGCGCACATCAACGCTCGCTTTGGCGCAACAGATGTGCACAATTTCAAGTGCATGGATTGGGATCTCTTACGAATTTTCCTCGCCGTCGCGCGCTCCGGCCAGGTGCTGGGCGCGGCAAGGAAGCTGGGCGTCAACCACGCCACCGTATCGCGCCGGCTGGACGCGTTGGAGGCGGCGACGAATGCACGTCTCTTCATCCGCACACCCTCCGGCTCTATTCTCACCGAGGCCGGCGAGATGCTGCTCCCGATCGCCGAACGTATGGAGTCCGAAGCGCTCGCCGCGGGTGAATCGCTGCGTCTCGCCGCGGCGGAGATCTCCGGGCCGGTGCGCATCGGCGCGCCGGATGGGCTCGGCAATTTGTTCCTCGCCAGCGACCTCGCAACGCTCGTGCAGCGCCACCCGAATCTCGAGATCGAACTTGTCCCCCTGCCGCGCTCCTTCTCTCTGTCGCGCCGCGAGGCCGACATCGCCATCGGCCTCGAGCATCCGGCGCAGGGGCGGCTGATCTCCGCCAAGCTGACCGACTATAGTCTGGGGGTCTACGCCGCACGCGCCTACCTGGAGCGCGCCGGCACGCCGCAGACCCTTGAAGAGATCGCCGCGCACCGCGTCGTCACCGGCGTCGAGGAGTTCACTTATTCTCCGGCGCTCGACTACGGCGCCACGCTGGCGGACAAATCAGGCTCGCTGTTTCGCTGCGTTAGCGTCATCGGCCAACTCGAGGCCATTCGGTCCGGGGTCGGCATCGGGGTGATGCACGACTTTGCCGCCGCCCGATATCCGGAGCTCGTCCGCATTTTGCCGGAGACGGGATTCCTGCGCAGCTACTGGCTGATGTCGCACCCGGACACCTATCTCGTCCGACGGGTCGCGGTGTGCCGCGCATTCCTGGTCGAACGCTTCCATGAAGCGCGGCGGTTCTTCGTGCCGGGAGCGGACCAGCGAGGCCGCGTCTCTTGAAGCACGCATCCCGAATGCGACGCATTCTGCGACGGCTTTCGCAAAATGCGATCCCGCGATCAGGTTTCAGAAGTCCGAATCCCCGGACACACCAACATCTTGTGGTTACCGCACATTAAGGCGGGTGGCAGGCGCCTTGCTTTTAAGGCGCTGACCGGCTGTCTGGTATTGCGTCGCCGGAGATATCAGAATGGGAGGGTCGCCCCCGCGTCCCTCCCATTTTTTTATTCTGCTTTCACCCGGACCTTGATCGCAGTCGGTCCCGTATCGCCCATATCCTCGACATAATGCACGGCGTCGCCGCGCTTCAGGGCGTCGAAATTTCCGGTCAGCACGCTGTTGCGGTGGAAGTAGAGAAGGCCGCCTTCCTTGGTCATCAGGAAGCCGTGATCCTTGTCCTGCGCGAGTTCGGCGACCTGGCCGAGGAACTGGTTCGCGACGTCGTGCAGAGGCGTCTTGGTGCGGCCCTTCAGCTGCTCTTTGAAATTCAGGAGCTGACGTTCGGCGATGCGGAACGCCTCATTGATCGCGATCCGCATATCGGGATCGGAAAACTTCTGCTGCAGATGCTCGGGTTCGTGGCTGACGACGAGGTCCTTGTGGCCGGGCACGCCGATCTCGATCCGCACGACCGGCGGGATGGAATTCTGCGCGTTGTTTGCGCGCTTCTCGACCCGAACCCTGCATACCACCAGCCTGTCGAAAAGCTTTTCCAGGCGTGTGATCTTTTCGCGGATCGCCTGCTCGACCCAATCGGAACGCTGAATGTTGTGAAAGGTGATCTCGGCCGGAATCTGCATAAAGCTGCTCCTGTGCGCCCCCAGTCACCAACGCAAGGATAGCCCGATCGTTGCCGCTGTATAGAGCCACAAAAAAGCCCGCCGGGCGGAACCCGGCGGGCTGTTGGCTCGAGTGCGACTCCCTACTGAGGCTGGTTCTGGGCGCTCAGGAGCTGGGTGATGTTGCGGATCGTCACGCGCCGGTTCTCGGGGTTGGCGGCCAGAGTGTTCACCTTCAGATAGTCCTCGCCGTAGCCTTGGGTGACCAGATTCTCCGCCGGGATCTCGAAGTTCGAGGTCAGGATGGCGGCGACTTCTTCCGCGCGGCGGTCCGACAGCGACAGATTGTCGACCGACGAACCGACGGCGTCCGTGTGGCCCTCGATCAGGTAGACCTCGTTCGGGTTACGATCGATGACCGTCTTCAGGGCCCGCGCGAGATCTTCGAGCTGGGCGACCTGGTCCGGCGGCACGACCCATTGCCCGGTGTCGAACGTGATCGTGTTGAGGTCGATCGAGCGCACGCGTTCGCGCAGGCGCACATTCTGCGTCACTTCCTGCAACGAGTACGGACGTTCGCTTTGCACCAGAGGCGGCGCGACGAGCACGTCCTCGAAATCTTCATACGATCCCTCATCGGCATCGACGATGTATTCGTCCTGCGGGATATCGATGCGCACGGGCGGGACATCGACATAGAAGTCGATATTGAAGCCGTTGCGGCGGCGGTCGCCGCCCCAGCCGCGGTTGCGGTCCCAGCCTTCACGTTCCCAGGCGCGCCCATTGTCGATGAGAACGGTATCGCGGCCGTTTTCGCGGCGGCTCCGGCGGATGAGGTTTCCGTCGGCATCCGTCACGGTCACGATCTCGACGCCGTTGGGACGCTGGATCACGGTCACGATCTCATTGCCGCGCCGCTCTCGCTGTATATTGCGCGCATCGCGGCCGAGGCGCTGGTTCTCGTCGCTGCGGATGATCGTGCGGTCGCCGTCACGCACGATGACGCGGTTGTCGCCCTCACGGATCACGGTGCGGCCGTCCCGCTCTTCGACGCGCCGGTCGAAGCGCTCGTCGAACCTCTTGTCGCGGCCACGGAAGTCTTCGTCCGCGCGCCGCTCGGCACGTTGCCTCTGCTCGGGTGTCCGAGGGCCGCCGGTGAGCTCTTCGGGAGCGATTGCGGGCTGCTCGCCGGATGGCGGAGGAGCCGGCCGGCGGGAAGGAGCTTCCGTCTGACGCTCCCTGGGCCTGCCGGATGCGCCGTCGGTCCTTCCGGGCGTGTCGTCGGGCCGGCGCACGCGGTCGGGCAGCGGAGGCACCGGCGGCTGCGCGCCGGCCGGGGGCGGCGAAGCCGACCCGGCGGGAGACTGCGGAGCGGTCGGGGCCACGGGTGACGGCGCCGTTGGCGGCGTGGGTTCGGCAACGGGCGGAGGCGCAAGCGTTCCGGCGGGCGGCGGCGGGGCATCGCGGCGGTCCTGCTTGCGGTCTTCGCGACGTTCCTCGCGGCGCTGCTGCTTTTCTTCAGTGCGGCGCGGGGCCTCCTTGGTCTCGGGTACGGGCGGAGCCACCTTCTCGACAGGTGCCGGAGGCGGAGCCGACCTTTCGACAGGCGGAGGCGGAGCCGACCTTTCGACAGGCGGAGGCGGAGCCGACCTTTCGACAGGCGGGGCCGCCTGGCGTTCGACGGGAGCCTGCTTTTCCATACGCGGCGTAGGGGTCTGGCGTTCGACCGGAGCCTGCCTCTCGCGCGGCGGGGGCGCCTGGCGCTCTGCCGGAGGAGCCTGCCGTTCGGCGGGCGCGTCCGGACGGCGCTGCTGGCGCTCCTGTTGACGTTCCTGCTGACGTTCCTGTCTCTGTTCCTGCTTCTGTTCCTGGCGCTGCTCGCGGGGACGCTCGCGACCCTTCTGCTTCTGGGCGTCGGGCGGTACGTCGGCCGGCGGCGCACCGGCGTCGGGCGGCGCTTGCGCGATGATGAGCGGTTCGGCCCGTGCGGCGTCCTGCGCCATCACCACGCCTGCTGCGCCGGACATGATCGTGCTCGCGAGGAGCACATACCGAATCTGTTTCATCCCTTGATCCGTTCTGAGTTTGAATAGTCAGGTGTATTTCGGTCGAACTTTATGGCCGTTTCTTGACATGACTTGTGTTTGGAATGTGAACGGATGTTCAGGAAGATCAATTTACTTGTGGATACAAGTAAAGACAAGCATTGCTGATCTTCTGGCAGGAGGAATCGCAGTAGATTCTCCAAGTCCAGCGCCGGTGACACGCAAATAAAAAAGCGGGGCGTGAAGCCCCGCTTGGTCGTCTCAATGCCCGAAGGCGATTTTAGTTCAGTCCGGCGATCTTGGCGCGCTGCTGAACGAGCGCCAGCACCGTGTCGAGAGTGGGCGTCGGCACGTCGAGCATGCGGCCCATCTCCTGGACGACGGCGACGAGCGGCTCGATCTCCATCGGGCGTCCGCGCTCCAGATCCTGCAGCATCGAGGTCTTGTGGGCGCCGACCGCGCCCGCGCCGTTGATGCGGCGTTCCACGTCGACGCGGAAATGCACGCCCTGCTTGGTGGCGATGTCCTGGGCTTCCAGCATCATGGTCCGCGCCACGGCACGGGTGCCGGGATCGGATGCGATGATGTCGAGGGTCGCATGCGTCAGCGCCGAGATCGGGTTGAAGCAGAGATTGCCCCACAGCTTCAGCCAGAGTTCGTCGCGGATGTTCTCGAGAACCGGGGCGCGCAGGCCACCGGCGTTCATGACTTCCGCGAGGCGCTCCACGCGCTCGGTCTTCTCGCCCGACGGCTCACCGATCGGGAATTTGTCGCCGTAGACATGCTGGATGACGCCGGGTTCGACGACTTCGGTGGCCGGGTAGACGATGCAGCCGATCGCACGCTCGGGGCGCAGCGCCTGCCACTGCTTGGAACCGGGATCGATCGTCTCGAGCGTGCGGCCCTCGAGGGTGCCGCCGAACTTGTAGAAGTACCAATAGGGAACGCCGTTCACGGCGGTCACGACCGAGGTGTCGTTGCCGAGCAGAGGCTGCATGGCGTCGACCACGTTCGGCACCGAATGGGCCTTGAGGGCGATGATGACGTAGTCCTGCGGACCAAGCTCCGCCGGATCGGACGTGCAGTTCAGGTGCTCGACCCGTTCCTCGCCGTCGATGATCAGCTTGAGGCCGTTTTTTTTCATGGCCTCGAGGTGGGGGCCGCGCGCTACGAGACTGACATCGGCACCTGCGCGCGCAAGCTGCACGCCCATATAGCCACCGATGGCTCCTGCTCCGTAGATGCAGATCTTCATATTCCCCTCCTGTTGCCTACAGGCTGTACGTCTTCGCGTACCGTACCCGCGGCCTCTGTTCACCATATGGAGCGCGGGGTCCGCGCTCCCTCTCATTGTGTCATCGGGCAGGTATGTTCAACCCATGCCCGTGACGCAAATTCAGGCCTTTGCGATCTCGTGACCCGACAAGAGCTCGATCGCCTTGATGAGCGCCGAGTGGTCGAGAGCGCTGCCGCCATTGGCCGCAAGGCCGTTCATCAGCTGCGCGGCATTGGCCGTGTTCGGCAGGGCAACGCCCAGCGAACGCGCGCCCTGGAGCGCCAGATTGAGGTCCTTCTGATGCAGTTCGATGCGGAAGCCCGGGTTGAACGTGCGCTTGATCATGCGCTCGCCATGGACTTCGAGAATGCGCGAGGAGGCAAAGCCGCCCATCAGCGCCTGACGCACCTTGGCCGGATCGGCGCCGGCCTTGGACGCGAAGACGAGAGCTTCGGCCACGGCCTGGATGTTGAGGGCGACGATGATCTGGTTTGCGACCTTGGTGGTCTGGCCGTCGCCGTTGCCGCCGACATGGGTGATGTTCTTGCCCATGAGTTCGAAGTAGGGCTTCATCGTCGCGAAGTCTTCGTCATGGCCGCCGACCATGATGGTCAGCGAGGCCGCCTTGGCGCCGACTTCGCCGCCGGACACCGGCGCGTCGAGATAGCGGCCGCCGAGCTTTTCGATCTTTTCGGCGAACTTCTTGGTCTCGATCGGGGAGATCGAGCTCATGTCGACGACGAGCTTGCCCTTGGCAATGCTCTGCGCGACGCCGTTCTCGCCGAACAGCACGGCTTCGACATGCGGGGTGTCCGGCACCATCGTGATGATGATGTCGGCGGCCTTCGCGACGTCGGCTGCGTTCTTCTCGACCTTGCCGCCGGCGCTCTTCAGAGCCTCCGGCACGCCTTCGATCGTGTAAAGGTGGACGGTGTGGCCGGCCTTGATGAGGTGCTCCGCCATCGGCGCGCCCATCACGCCGAGACCGATGAAGCCGAGTGTCTTAGCCATTGGGAAACTCCATATTCAGGTGTGAGTGCGAGGCGCGATTACTTCGGCAGCCAGCCGAGGCCCGCGACGGTCTCGCCCTTCGGTTTGTATTCAGCGCCGATCCAGCCCTGATAGCCGATCTTGTCGATGAAGTCGTAGAGGAATGGATAGTTGATTTCACCGGTGCCCGGCTCGTTGCGGCCCGGATTATCGGCGAGCTGGATGTGCGCGATTTTGGCCAGGTTGGCCTCGATCGTGCGGGCGAGATCGCCCTCCATGATCTGCATGTGATAAATGTCGTACTGGACGAAGAGATTGTCCGAGCCGACTTCGTCGATGATCGCCAGCGACTGCTTGGTCGAGGTCAGGAAGAAGCCCGGAATATCGCGCGTGTTGATCGCTTCGATCAAAAACTTGATGCCGGCGTCCTTCAGCTTCGGCGCGGCGTATTTCAGATTGGCGACGAATGTCTTGTGCGCGGTCGCGGCGTCCACACCCTTGGGGATGCCGGCGAGGCAGTTGACCTGCTTGCAGCCGAGCGCGGTCGCGTAGGTGATGGCCTTGTCGACGCCCTGCTGGAATTCCTCGACGCGGTCCGGGAGCACGGCAATGCCGCGTTCGCCGCCGGCCCAGTCGCCGGCCGGAAGATTGTGCAGCACCTGGGTGAGGTTGTTCGCCTTCAGCTTGGCAACGATTTCGTCGGGCTGGAAGTCGTAGGGAAAGAGATATTCGACGCCCTTGAAACCTGCTTTGGCGGCTGCATCGAAGCGCTCCAGAAAGCCGACTTCGTTGAACAGCATGGTCAAATTAGCCGCGAATTTCGGCACGGGCGTCCTCCGTCGATGTGAACTTTGAAAAGCGTCCCGGACCGATCACTCGGCCGGCACGCTCTCGGGCGTGAGATCGAGTATGTCCTCGAACTCGTTGATCTTGTCGATCTCGGTGCCCATAGCAATATTGGTTACGCGCTCGAGGATGAACTCGATCACAACCGGAACCTGGTGCTCGACCATCAGCGCCTTGGCGCGGGCAAAGGCATCCTGGAACTCGTTCGGCGACTTCACGCGGATCGCCTTGCAGCCGAGGCCTTCGGCAACCGCGACGTGATCGACGCCGTAGGCGCCTTCCTCTTCTTCGGTGTTGATGTTGTCGAAAGCGAGCGAGACTTCAAAATCCATGTTGAAGCCGCGCTGCGCCTGACGGATCAGGCCGAGATAGGAATTGTTCACGACGACATGGAGGTAGGGCAGCTTGTGCTGCGCACCAACCGCCAGTTCCTCGACCAGGAACTGGAAGTCGTAATCGCCCGAGAGCGCCACGATCTCCGCGTCCGGACGGGCAGCGCGCACGCCGAGCGCTGCCGGCAGCGTCCAGCCGAGCGGGCCGGCCTGTCCGCAATTGATCCAGTTGCGAGGCTTGTACACGCGCAGGAACTGCGCGCCGGCGATCTGCGACAGTCCGATCGTCGTGACGTAGCAGGTGTCCTTGCCGAACGCGGTGTTCATCTCTTCATAGACGCGCTGCGGCTTCAGCGGCACGTTGTCGAAATGCGTCTTGCGCTGCATGCGGCGCTTGCGGTCCAGGCATTCGGCGGCCCACTTGGAGTGGTCCTTCAGCTTGCCCTTCTTCTTGAGATCCTTCGCGGTCGCGACGAGGAGTTCGAGCGCGGCCTTGGCGTCGGAGACAATGCCGAAATCCGGGCCGAACACGCGGCCGATCTGGGTCGGTTCGATGTCGATATGAACGAATTTGCGGCCCGCCGTGTAGACCTCGACCGAACCCGTATGGCGGTTGGCCCAGCGGTTGCCGATGCCGAACACGAAGTCCGACGCCAGCATCGTCGCATTGCCATAGCGATGGCTCGTCTGCAGGCCGCACATGCCGGCCATCAGATCGTGGTCGTCCGGGATCGTGCCCCAGCCCATGAGCGTCGGGATGACAGGAACGCCGGTAATCTCGGCGAACTCGGTCAGGAGATCGGAGGCGTCGGCATTGATGATGCCGCCGCCGGAGACGAGTAGAGGCCGGGCGGCCTCGTTCAACATGGCGAGCGCCTTGTCGATCTGCTTCTGCGTCGCCTTGGGCTTGTAGGCCGGCAGCGGTTCGTAGGTATCTTCGTCGAACTCGATCTCGGCGGTCTGCACATCGACCGGAAGATCGATCAGGACCGGGCCGGGACGGCCCGAGCGCATGAGATGGAAGGCCTGCTGGAACACCATCGGAACCAGAGCCGGCTCGCGGACCGTGACCGACCATTTGGTGACGGGCTTGGAGATTGACTCGATGTCGACCGCCTGGAAGTCTTCCTTGTAAAGACGCGAGCGCGGAGCCTGGCCGGTGATGCAAAGGATCGGGATCGAATCCGCCTGCGCCGAATAGAGGCCCGTGATCATGTCGGTGCCGGCGGGGCCGGACGTGCCGATGCAGACGCCGATATTGCCGGCGACCGCGCGCGTATAGCCTTCGGCCATATGCGAGGCGCCTTCAACATGGCGGGCGAGGACATGGCGGATCGAGCCGCGCGCCTTCATGGCGGAATAGAGAGGATTGATCGCGGCGCCCGGGACGCCGAAAGCGCATGTCACGCCTTCCTTCTCCATAACCCGGACGGCGGCGTCGACGGCGCGCATCTTGGCCATGGCGTTACTCCTTCTCTATAAAGGCCCGTGGTGGTCCGGGCGCGCTGAATTGGCTGGACGAACCCTGAAGTTCGTAGTTTTGGGAAATCATCCCATTAACGGCATGTCCGTGCCATAGTTGGGCTGATGTCGCAATATTAAAAACCGTTGCGGCGGGCTGCCGCGACGAAGTGTGCTGCTAAACGAGGCCTTGGAAAGATCATGAGCGAACTTGATATGGATGTGCCGCTGCGCAGACGGGGCCGGCCGCCGGGCCTGGGCGCCGAGCCGAGCGGCGAGGTGCAGTCCCTCGATCGCGCGGCGGCAATTCTCGACGTCCTGGCCGGCGCGGAAGGCACCAGTTTGAGCGATGTTGCCCGCCGCCTGTCGCTGCCGACTTCGACCGTGCATCGGCTCGTCGCGACGCTCGAGAAGCGGGAATTCGTCAAGCAGGACACCGACACCGGTCTGTGGACTGTGGGTGTCGGCCTTTTTCGCGTCGGCTGCGCCTATCTGCGTGTCCGCAAACTGCCCGAGATCGGCTGGCCGATCGTCCGCGAGTTGAACGCGCGGCTGAACGAGACGGTCAATCTGTCGCTGCGCGACGGGCATGAGATCGTCTGCGTGGCGCAGGCCGAAAGCCATGCGCCGGTGCGGGCCTTTTTCCGGCTCGGCTGCCGGCTTCCGATCCACGCCTCGGGCGCCGGCAAGGCCATGCTGTCGATTTCGTCCGATCCGTTGCGTCGCGAATGGCTGGCCTCGGTCGGTTTTGTCCGCTTCACCGAACGCACCCACCTGAACCTGCAATCGCTGGAAACCGATCTCGCGGTCAGCGGCGAGCGCGGATACGCCGTGGACGACGAGGAGCACGCAATCGGCATGCGGTGCGTTGCGGCGGCGATCCGCGACGAGAACGATGCGCCGGTCGGCGCTGTTTCGATCTCGGCGCCGACGATCCGGATGCCGCCTGAGCGCATCGAAGAGCTGGGCGGGTACGTGAAGGAAGCGGCCGCGCGACTGACCGCGCTCTATTCCGGTGTCGCGCCCTAACGTCGCAGCCATTTTCCCTCTGGAGACGGGGTCTATCCGTGGGAAATATTGCCACTCGTCAGTGGCATGTAATATATTTGGTGCTTGCCAGCCGAAAATCTCGATGGCAAAGAAAATTCAAAGCTCCGCTAAGGCGGACAATTGATCCGCACGGAATGCGGGCGGTGAGAGTAGGGAGAGAGAACGCGATGAAGAAAGAGCTATCCCGAATTGCGTCGTGTGGGGCCGTCGCGGCGGTTGCCGCGGGCTTTGCGCTGCTGCCGGTATCGGCGTCGGCGGCGTGGGCGCCGACGAAGACGGTTGAGTTTATTGTGCCGGCGGGCACGGGCGGCGGCGCCGACCAGATGGCGCGGACGCTGCAGGGCGTGATCCAGAAGCACGAGCTGATGGACCAGTCGCTGGTGGTGCTGAACAAAGCGGGCGGCGCGGGCGGCGAAGGCTTCCTCGATGCCAAGGGCTCGTCGGGCAACGCCCACAAGATCATCATCACGTTGTCGAACCTGTTCACGACGCCGCTGTCGACGGGCATTCCGTTCAGCTGGCAGGACCTGACGCCGGTGTCGATGCTGGCGCTCGACGAGTTCGTGCTCTGGGTCAACGGGGAATCCCCCTACAAGGACGCCAAGCAATATCTCGACGCTCTGAAGGCTTCGAAGCCGAACGAGTTCAAGATGGCGGGCACCGGCACCAAGCAGGAAGACCAGATCATCACGGCGGCGCTTGAGCAGTCGACGGGTGCGAAGTTCACCTATGTGCCGTTCAAGGGCGGCGGCGACGTCGTCACGCAGCTGGTCGGCGGTCACGTCACCTCGACGGTGAACAACCCGATCGAAGCGGTGGCGCAGTGGCGCGCCGGCAAGCTTCGTCCGCTGTGCGTGTTCGACAAGGAGCGTCTGAAGTACACCGACAAGGTGACGACGGACATGGCGTGGTCGGACATCCCGACCTGCATCGAATCCGGCATCAACACCGATTACCTGATGCTGCGCGGCATCTTCATGCCGCCGGGCGTGACCGACGAGCAGGTCGCGTTCTATGTCGACCTGTTCAAGAAGGTCGCCGAGACCGACGAGTGGAAGGCGTTCCTGGCCAAGGGCGCGTTCAACACGACGACGTTGTCGGGCGCCGAGTACAAGGCCTGGGTGGCGGCGGCGGAAACGCGTCACAAGGACCTGATGTCGAAGGCCGGCTTCCTGAAGTGAGGCCATGAATGAAGGCGCCCCCGGCCGCGTGCGGCTGCGGGGCGCTTTTTTCTTACAGAGCCCGTTTTCCTGGAAGGGACGGGCGGGGTTTTTGAGGGGCTTTTGAGATGAGCAGTCACGAAGAAGCAAACGAACCTGGCCAGTACACGGTGTCCTACCGCGCCGTGGACGCGGTTGTGGCCGTGCTGTTCATGATCCTGTCCTGCGTTGTGATGCTGGACAGCTGGAAGATCGGGGCGGCGTGGGCCTCCGACGGTCCGCAGGCGGGCTATTTCCCGTTCTATATCGGCCTCATCATGTTCATCGCCAGCCTCGGCACATTGGTGACCTCGGTGCTCACCAAGACGCCGAATCTGGCGACCTTTGTCGGCAAGGACCAGCTCAAATCGGTGCTGAGCGTGCTGATCCCGACGGCGGTCTATGTGGGCCTGATCCCGTGGCTCGGCATCTATGTTGCGGGGGCGCTGTTCATCGGCTTCTTCATGGTCGCGATCGGCAAGTACAGTCTGCTGAAGGCGATCCCGATCGCGCTGGCGGTGCCGCTCGGCCTGTTCATGCTGTTCGAGATCTGGTTCCTCATTCCGCTGCCCAAGGGGCCGCTCGAGGCGGCGCTCGGCTTCTGATCATCGCGGTGCGCCGCGGCGAGGCCGCGGCGCACCGTTTTAAATTCAACGTCAAAGAATCCGCGGCCCTCGAAGAGGCTGTGGTCTGGAGGGGGTCTTGGACGCTTTATTTTCACTCATTGA
>CAWAYQ010000008.1:0-28369 GCA_963786225.1 uncultured Alphaproteobacteria bacterium | reverse complement strand
TCGGAGTGATAGGATTTGAACCTACGACCCCCTCGTCCCGAACGAGGTGCGCTACCAGGCTGCGCTACACTCCGTTACCAGTGGATGGCCCGTATATCCGGCGCCGCGCGGGGACGCAATCCAAACCTTCAAGACACAGTGAGAACAGACCTTTAAGTCCTTCGGCCGGGCCGAGAGCGCATCAATCAGGTGCCGATTTTGCGCCTGAGCGGGATTGCGCCTGAGCGGGATTAAGACAGATTCCTCCGAATCCCCGTTTCGCTGTTGCCCCGAGCGCAGAAAGCATCCGAATGTGCGCCTTGTACTTTTGCAGACACGGGGGTGGGGTTCGAACACACTGACACCGGAGTGTTCGAGTTGCGATGGTCCTTCCTCCTGGTCCTCCTGGTCGCGCTGCTGTCTACGGCAGCCGGCGCAGCCGAGGATCCATCATCCAAACAAGGTAACTGCCCCGTGGTGGAGCCCGTGCCGGAAGGCCCGGAGGTCGACGTGCGGGCGTTCGGCGCCATTGGGGACGGGGTCCAGGACGATACGTCTTCGATCGAGAAGGCGGTTGCCTCCCTAAAGCAAGGCGGTGTGGTCAAATTGGGCCCCGGCACCTACCGGCACAACCGCGTTTTGGTCATCGACAAGCCGGGCATCGCCGTCGTCGGTCGCGATGCGACGCTCCTTGCTGGCGCCCCTTCGGACGCTGCGATTTTTCTTTCCGGTGACGGGAGCAGCCTGCGCGACCTCACGATCACAACCACCGATCCGGGTGTCCGGGGCGTCCGCAACGAGCACAGCGGCATTGCGGTCACCGGCCGGCGAAATACGATCTTGCGCGTCAACGTCACGAAATCCAAAAGCGCCGGCATCCTCGCTGTGGGAGCCAAAGACTTCCTTGTCGCGTGCTCGACCGTCTCGCAGACCAAGGCCGATGGAATCCACATGACGGGCGCTGCCGAGAACGGACGCGTACTGTCGAACTCGGTTTGGAATTCGCAGGACGACGGGATCGCGGTGGTATCTTACAGGGAGGACAGGCAGTCGTCCGGGGTTGTGATCGAGGGCAACACCGTCGAGCACATTCGCTGGGGCCGCGGCATCGCCGTGGTCGGATCCAAAGACGTGGTCATCCGCCGAAACACAATACGGTCCATTGCCATGGCTGCAGGGATCATCGTGGCCCGCGAAGCGTCCTACGATACGTATGGAGCCGCGAACGTCCTCATTGAGGAAAATGACATTTCCGACATCCAGCAGTCGCTGGCCCCTCTGGTCGGGGGCGAGCGGACCGGACACGCAGCAATAGAGCTCAACTCGGATAACAGCGAGCCGGCGCTCGCCGTCACCGACATACGGATCATCTCAAACGTGATCCGGGGAAGCGGCTACGACGGGATACGCCTCAATGGAAACGTGACACGGGTCAGCATTTCCGGAAACGACCTGTACGGCATCGAGGGAGGGAAGCTCACTGTTGTTGACGCCCCCCTAGGCCAACGCATCGAATGCCCGGCAAATCCATCCGATGCGTCTGCGCAGACCTGCGCTATCGACTGACGGCACGTTCATACGCGCTACCACTTTTTGCTGCCTCCCAAGAACTGCTGGCGTCGCTGTACGAAGAACTGTGTGTTCCAGCGGAGGGGCTTCGCCGATCGGGGTGCAGAGGTGAGAGCGGAAAATGTCAGGACTGAACGATAGTTTGTACGCAATTGTCCTTTCCATGATAGGGCGCATCGCAGATTTGACGCAGAGCCGGCGAAGAGTCGTGCTGTGCTTTCATTCAGTCTACGCGGATGGTAACGCGGCGGATTTTGAAAGCAGTTTGGCGATCAGACGGTCCTTTCTTGAGAGGATGATTACTGACGTCCGAGCACGAGGAGTCACCTTCGTTTCTCTTGGCGAAGCGCTGGAGAGAGTGCGCTCGAAGAACGAAGCGCCATTTGTTGCGCTGACATTCGATGATGGATATCGGGATAATTTCGACGTCGCCTATCCCGTCATGCTAAAATATGAGGTGCCTTTTGCCATCTTTGTAACGACAGGCCTTGTTGATCGCCTGATGCCGATGTGGTGGCACGTTCTGGAAAAAATCATTGAAGAACGCAAGGAAATCATTTTTCAGGGTCTCGTTATTACTACGAAGTCGCGAGCCGAGAAGATCATAGCCTACAGCAGATGCGATAAAGCATTTCGGACGATGAGCCGCGATGAAGTCAGAGTCAATTGCGCGGATTTCATTGAGAAAAACGCAAGTGAATCAGGTCTGCAGCGTGCGTACGACCTTGCACTCAATTGGGATATGATCAAAAAAATGGCAACCGGCGGCTTAGCCACGATTGGCGCCCATACAATGTCACATCCTGTCCTAAGTCGTCTAAGCGAAAATGAGCTGCGAAATGAGATTCAAGGATCTCGCGAAAGACTCTTCGCGGCCGCCGAGGTCAATGCTCAGTTTTTTGCATATCCCTTCGGTCAAGATCACGAGGTCGGAGCTCTCGCGCCACGTGTCGTTGCCGAAAGTGGTTATACCGCGGCGTTCACAACAAATAGCACCCCATTTGAGTTTGAGCATGTAAGAGACTTGTACGCACTTCCACGGATTTTGATTGCTCGAAAGGCTCAGAGGGAAGCGATCATTCGAGCGTACCTGTCCGGCATTCCTCGTCATCTTAGCCAGCAGGTGAGGCGCCAAGCCGCTATGCAGTTCAAGAGGGCTTTGCCGAATGGATTGGTCAATCGCTAAACGTTCGCAGACCGGCGGCTCACGCGGGTTTTCGGCATACGGATTCCGCCAAGAATTTCGGCGCGGCTACCGAACAGCTCCGCTGGGCTGCGGTAATTCTTGAGCTAGCGGCGAAGTCAGCACTTGTGCCGGCGCATTCTTTCCGCCGCTCAAACCTTGCCATTTGCCGACAAAAGATCGCCAGTAATACCGTGCCCAAAAGGGCCTGGCGGTGAGCGCCATCAGCAGGCTGCCGCCTAAGGTGCGCAGCATGGTCTTTGCAACATAGAACAATGGGAAGCCATGCTTCCGCAGCAGATAGCCGCGGCCGCGACTGTACTTGAAGTTGCGTTCCTGCAAGCGGTCGTCGAGCGTTTGCAACGGATTGGGATGATGGATGCACAAGTCCGGACAGTATTCGACGCGTAATCGCTGATCCAGCATCCGCAAGAGCAGATCGGGGCCTTCGTCGCTATTCCAGGGACTGTCGCAGCCGACGCCCATCAGTTCGTCGTACCGCAAGTCTCCGAGGTTCTCACGTCGCGCGAATAGGCCGGCCTCCAAGCAGCGGTCGAACACGTTGCTGCGGGTGATGGGACCGCCGGCGATGTCCGGGCGACTCATGTGTTCGATGCTGACCGAGATCGCATCGACCTGCAGATCAGTAAAGCGCCGCAGCACCGCGGGCAAAAATCCGCGCGGATAATGGCAGTCATCATCGGGAAATGTAATCAGTTCGCCGCGGGCAAAGCTCCAGCCGTAGTTCCGCGCCCGCGACGCGCCGCGACCGTTCATCGGCAAATGGCGAATGCTGAACTCCGCTTGCTGCCGCGCCAGCAATTCGGCCGTTTCATTCCGATCACTTTGATCGACGACGAGCAATTCCAGGTCGCGCAGTTCCAGCCCGTCGCCGGTCTGCAATTGCAGATGGTCGATGAACCGCTGCAGATCAGCAGGGCGACCCACCGTGGGGACGACGAGGGAGAACTTCACAGCGGTGAAACCTTTTTCGTCGGCAGGCCTTGCGCTCGTTGCCAGGAGGCGCTCAGCAGCAGCGGCGAAGCATGACGCAGTATTTGTAGCGGAACAATCTCCCGGTTCGCATTCCCCGACTGTTCGGCACGTCATGGGCGCTACCACTTTTTGCTGCCTCCCAAGAACTGCTGGCGTCGCAGTACGAAGAACTGTGTGGCTGCAGCGGAGGAGCAAAGCTATGACTTGAGGGCAGGGCGGTCCTCCCTTGGAGCGCCTCTTCCCGGATGCACGATCGCGTGCCTGGTTAAATCCGACGACTTCAATCCGCCTTGTTCGGCGGGCCGTACGATCATCCAGTCCCTTGTCAAAGCTGCCCGGCGCTGCGCGCTGCGATCGCAAAATGCTCGGCCGTGATGTTGCAGCGCACGAAGGAGCAGGAGGCCAATGTTAATCGACTTTCGCGAACCGAACGCGCTGCTAGCTTCCGCCGGATGCAATAGTAGTCGTCGGTTCAGGCGCTGCCGGCTTGGCATTGGCTATGTATCTTGGCGATCGAGGACGGCGCGTCGTTTTGCTCGAGTTTGGCGGTGACGTTGCAGTTGCACAGAGTATCGAGCAATCGGCGCACTTGAACGAGGGCGTTGCGGAGGAGCTTCCTTTCAATGGCCTTCAGCGAGGTCGGGCCCGCGTGCTCGGTGGCACCACACAATTGTGGGACGGCGAGTGTATGCGTCTCCACGAGATCGACCTGCGGCCCCGCGAATGGATACCCGGCAGCGGTTGGCCGATCTCATTGTCCGACCTCGACCGTTATTACATATTGGCCGAGAACTGGCTCGAACTCTCCGGGCGGGGCTATTCTGGAGACCGGTGGCTGAGCCATCCAAAGTTGCCGGTTCTTGGCTGGGATCGCGAATACCTCGTGCACGGTTTCACCGAGTACTCCCCGCGCCCGTACCTGGGAAGTAGGTTCCGAGAGAGTATTGCAAGACATCCGAATATCTTCGGGATCCTCAACGCGACGGTAACCGCGATCAAAGTCGCAGCCGGGCGCGCGTGCGGCGTTGAGGTGGCATGCACGGCCGGGCGTCGAGAGACTATCGATGCAAGCGTAATCGCTCTCGCTGCCGGAACGATCGAGAACACCCGGCTGCTTCAATTGAGCGATCCCGAAGGGGTCGGCCTCGGCTGGGGGCGGAGCCATACCGGGAAGTTTCTGCAGGACCATCCCATCATCCGCACCGGCGAAGTTTTCCCGCGGGATTACCGTGTGCTCCAGGACCGGTATGCTGAACTGCACCAGCACGGTCGACGCCTCTTCCCGAAGGTCTTGTTATCTCCGTCTGCCCAGCAGCGTTATCAGCTTCTCGACGCCGCCGCAGTTTTTGAGCATGAGTACGACGATCATGCACTCGATGCGGCGCGCCGCCTGCTGAGGGCGCTCCGCAGGCGAGAGCGGCCAACCCATGGTCTGCACGATGCTCTGATCGCGTCTCGAGCAGCGATTCCTGTCGCGCAAGGTTTGTACCGCCGGTACATTCGTGGCCTTTCATATACCGGTGTGAAACCTCGGCACATCTGGCTGCAGGTCTGGGTCGAGCAGGCGCCACGGCCGGATCGGTACATCAAGCTTGGCGACACTCGTGATGCCCTCGGTCAACGGCAAGCAGTCGTTCGATGGAGTTGCGAGCAATCTGAGATCGATACTAGTCGCCGTCTCACGCGATGGATCGCAGGCGAGCTGAAGCGCCTTGGTGTCGCAACTGTCACAGAGGCCCCAAGCATGACAGACGACGTTGCATGGCGTTCCTCCGTCCGCGATGCTTTTCATCCAGCCGGGACAACTCGGATGGCCCGCGGACCCGAAGACGGCGTGGTCGATGCGGATCTTCAAGTCTTTGGTGTGGAAGGACTATTCGTCGTTGGTGGCAGCGTCTTCCCCGCGTCAGGGTACGGGAATCCAACGCTGACGATCGTGGCGCTTGCGCATCGGTTGGCCGAGCATCTCAGCAAGGTCCGAGTTGGAGCTGACGCAATATGACTGAAGTTGCGTTCGGAACAGCACAGTTGTTTGGCGTGGCAAGTGCCGGTCAATCGGCGGAGCTGCTACAGGAAGCTCGGCGATGTGGCATCCGTCGTTTCGACACTGCACCTGCTTACGGTGCCGGGCGCTCCGAGCGGTGTCTCGGTGAATTGATCGCTGGCAGCAATCGGGCGGAATTTGTGACTACAAAAGTCGGACTCAAGCCGCTCAAGCTGTCGCTTTCCAAAAGACGTGCGATGGGGAAAATTGCGAGGGCAGTCCTGCCCATGTCTCTAGTGCAACGGCTTCGTCACAGAATGCACGCGAGAACCTTCGGCCACTTCGAGAGAAATGAGGTTCTGGCTTCCATCGAGACCTCGTTACGACGCCTCAACGGCCGGATTGATAGGCTATTGCTGCACGAAGTTACTCCCGAAGATATTACGGATGATCTTCTCGAGCTATTAGGTCGGTTCCGCGCGAACGGCGATGTTGCCGAACTTGGCGTCGCGACCAGGAACGAACTGACGGCTGACTGCATGTCCAAGGGTGAGCAGTTTTTCGCAGTCGCGCAAATAGCTGTCGGCCCGCTGGATTCCCGTGTCCCGGAAATTTCTCACGTGACTACTCGCGTTGGGCACGGCCTCCTGGGTGGTGGCGGCGCTCATTGCGGAATCTTGCAGCACACTCTGAATCACGACCCGCAACTGCTGGAGGAATGGCGCGATGTGACCGCTGGGACGATGTGGGAGGGCCCAGGAGGCGTGGCTCGCGCCTTGCTGGCCCGCGGGTCCGGTAACATCGACATCACCGAACTGATTGTTTCCACGACGAAGGTCGACCGGGTGGCCAGTTGTCATGAGTTAACGAGAGGGGCCCACCCTCTACCGTCTGAACTTGGCCATCTAGTCGAGAGAGTCATCCGTACTGCTCAGCTGGAGCAGGCGAGGTCCGGTTCGCCGGAGCGGTGAGCTCAATGACGTGGCCTAAGGCGGGAAAACGGACATTCCGCTACGCCTTTTGACTTCCCCGGATCATCCAAAAGGCGTCGTTGCGTTCCACCCATGCGTCGGACGGCGCCCCCATACTTCCTTTTGAGGAACTAGGAATTTCGACCGTTGAGCTAACTTCTCAGGGTTGATCTTTCGCGGTTCGGCGCCGGCCCTGGTCGCGACGTCGCGGAAGGTCACGCCGCAAAATTGATCCCGGAGGGGAAGTCATGATGCACCGCACCGCCGATAGCTTTTCGAGGCTGGTTGCCATGGGCCTCTATCCCACGCTGCTCGCCGCGACGATCGCTATGATTGTCGTGTCGAACAGTGCTTCCGGGGCGTCTGGCGACGAGTCCATATCCTATGGTGACGAGTACATACTGGGTCCGCGCGACAAGGTCCGTGTGAAAGTCTTCGCCTGGCGCCAGGCCCGCGACGAGGTCTACGAGTGGAAGGCGCTCAACGACGTCTTTACGGTCGGGGCGTCGGGGAAGCTGTCGATGCCGCTGATCGGTGAAGTCCCGGCCGGCGGCTCGAGTGCGATCGAGCTTTCAACCGCAATCAGCGATCAGTTGAAACTGTCGCTAGGCCTCGCTGAGGCGCCGCGCGCGTCGGTGGAAGTTGTCGAGTTCAGGCCGTTCTACGTCCTCGGTGTGGTCGACAAACCTGGCGAGTATGCCTACCGGCCCGACTTGACCATCGTCCAAGCCATCTCGATTGCCGGCGGGCTGTCCCGATTCAACCAGTATGAGGCCTTGCGCCTCTACCGCGAGAACATTTCGACGTCCGGCGAAAGAAGCGTGATCGAAACCGAAATGGCGGCTCTTCTGGCCAAGCGGGCACGACTCTTGGCCGAAGCCAATGGCGAGAAAGCTCCGCGCCTCCCGGTGTCGCCGAGCCAATTCGGAAGCCATTCCCCCGCGTCCTCGACGTCCGAGGCCTTGACGGCCGAGACGCGAATTTTCGAAACGCGTCTCGCGGCATTCGAGTATCGGACAGGATGGGTGGCACAAACGAAAAAAATGCTCCACAGCCAGCTTGCGCTCCTGGAGAAGCACGTCTCGGTGCAGGAGGGCTACGTCAAGGCGGCTCGGGAGATCGTCGAACAAGTCAACGATCTCGCCAAGCGAAAGCTGACGACCCCGATGCGGATCGCCGAGGCAGGGCGCAACCTGATGCAGGCGCAGGGTGACAGAATGCGGACGCAGGCGGATCTCGCCAGCGCCCGTCAGGAGCTCAACCGCATCGAAATGGAAGAGCAGACTTTGCGAGACGACCGCACCAACCAGGCCGTGCTCGACCTCAAAGCGACGCAGGCCCGATTGGACGAGCTCGAACGCCGCGTCGTGACCGCTCAGAACCTTCTGCAGCAGGCAGATTCCGCGACCCTCCGGCTTGCATCCCTGGAAGACGACGCCGGAAAGCCCCAGCCGGTCTATACGATCATCAGGAAGATGGACGGCGTATTCCATACGCTCAGCGCCACCGAAACGACGGCGCTACAACCGGGGGACACGCTAAAGGTGGAAGCCCCATCGACCCCGCCTGCACGTACGGTCACGAGCGGCGCGTCCGAGAAGCTGCGGCAAGAGATTGATGGGCCGCAAACGAAACTTTCACGCTCGAGAAGCTTTCACGCTCGAAATGAACCGTTGAGGTGACGGACATATAGATCAGGACGCGCAAGGTGCAGGGATACGCGACGCGAGACGGATGGGCATGCCTCTACTGGTGGGCTTGTCCGTCTCGTGTCGCGTTATTTGTTACGCTGCCGATCTTCCTCGTGTGCTGGTCGCTGAATGCCGCCGCCTTCGACTTCTACGATCACGATCATAAATTCCTGGACGGATCCGTTGCGCGCCTGGGCTTGGCGGCGATCCTGGCCTTCGCGGCATGTGCGTTCCTCGTGGAGCCGCGCGTGGCACGGCGCGAGGCGGCGGTCCTGATCGATCCGGACGATCTCAACGCGGGGATCAAGGTTCTCACCGCGGTCGTGCTTGGGGCCTATGCGATTTTCCTGTTCCCGATCCTGCTGAAGCCTCGGCTCCTTATCGACCTCGTTACGGGGTCGCAAACGGCGATGTTCACACTCCGGGAAACGCTCAATCGCATTCCGGGCGTGACGTCACTCATGGCGCTGCAATCGCTGCTGGCCGTTACGATTGTCGGGTACAAGTATCTAACCGGCACAGCCACTCCAAAGCCTTATTTGCGCGTACTGGCCATCGTTGCCGGCCTATGTCTTCTGAGAGCCTTGCTTTGGTCCGAGCGCCTTGCGCTCATCGAGTTCGCCGTCCCGATCGTCATCGTCGCCCTCGCGCGTTTCGAGCCGAGGAGGGCGTTCCGACCATTGGTATTGGCTCCGGTAGCCGGCTTCCTGGCGCTCTTCCTGGTCTTCCTGGTGGGCGAATACTTCCGATCCTGGCAATACTACCGGCATACGTTCGCCGGCACGTTTTTCGAGTTCATCGCGGCGCGCCTTGCGGGCTATTACGCGACGGCGCTGAACAACGGGGCTGCGCTGCTTACTCTGCTGGAGCCGTTCGATGCCCCGACGATGACAGCCCAATGGTTTTACAAGTTTCCGCTCTGGCAGTTCGTTGCGCCGTCCTGGTCCTACGATCCATTTGAGATCAACTCGTTCCTCGAGGTCTACCTCAACCCGGAATTCAACAACATGAGCGGTATCTTTCTCCCGCTGGCGGATTTCGGCCCTGTCATCGGAATCGCGTGCTGGATGGGCCTGGGCTTGATCACCGGTCTTATCTTCGGTTCGTTCGCGTTGGGCGGCGTAACCGGCTTCCTCCTTTATCCGGTCTGGTTCACCGGCCTGATCGAGATGCTGCGTATCTTCTACTGGGGAGAGACGCGGTTCTTTCCCGTGCTGTTCGGCACCTTGATCCTCGCGTCCTATCTGAAGCGCTGTACAAACCGGCGTACCACGCCGCTCGTGGCAGCGGCGTCCGGGCGCGTTTCGTCGCGGCGCAGCGCCTCGGCTAACAGCGGGTGACGCAGCAGCCAAAGGACGACCAGCCAGCCCGCTATCGCCGTGACCCCAGCGGATACGAAGGCACCTTGCGACCAGCCGCCGCCGTTGAAGGCAAGTGCGAATGCCACCGGCCCGATGGCGCTCGCTGTTGCCGCCACCGCGCTCACCGATGTCGCGCTCGCGAGGTCGCGCCACGAGAAGGCGATGTGGCGCCGGACAAAGTACAGGGACGTGACGAGTTGTAGGGGATAAGTCAGCCAGTAGCTCAAGGACAAGCTGATGACGCCAGAAAACGCGCTCGCTGTGCTGATCACCACGCTGAGGGGGTAAACGATCAATCCGCGTCGGAGGAGATCTCCGAGACCACCGGCGGCCACCAGCAGGGCTGAGTTGAGCTTGCCGATGAACGCAAACAGGGCCGCGAACGCCATGATCTGGAACAGTGGCACCGCGGGAAGAAAGGCAGGGCCGTAGAGAAGCGACACGAGCGGCTCAGCGAGAATGGCCGCAACGATCAGCGTTGGCCAATAAACACCCGTAACGAGCGAGATGGTGCGCAGGAAAGCATCTTTCAGGCCGCCTGCCGAGCCCTCGCTTTTCTTCAGCACCGGCAACATCACGTTCTCAATGCCCGTCAGAATAAGCTTCCCGGGAAGCTGCGAGAGCATCAACGCCCGATGGAAAAACGCGACGCTCTCGAGTGAAAGGATCCGCCCGAGGACGAGATACGGCAGCAAGTCGTAGAGGTCCCGCAGTAAGGCGTTCGAGCCGTTGAACCCGCCGAATACAAACAAGGCGCGCCAGGATTGAAACCGGGGGCGGAAGAGCCAGAAGGTCGGCCGCATCAGCACACCAACCAGGGCGCTTGTGGTATAACCGGCGAGCAGGCCGAGCGCGAAGCTCAAATACCCCAAGCCGGCTAATGCCATGCCGAGCGTGCTGACCAGCATCATGATCGTTCCCGCCGTGACCACGGCGGCGGATTTATCGAACTCCATGTCTTTTCGCAGGATCGCGATCACAGGCATTGCAAAGGCCTCGGCCATGACCGCGAGCGCGACAATCCTCAGGAATACGACAACGCGCTCGTCCCCATAAAAGTGACCGAATGCCGGCGCAGCCGCCGCCAGGCCGATGGTCAGCAGAGCGTTCCAGCAGATCATGCCGGTCAATGCGCCTTTGAGATCGTTCGGGGAAAGATCGGCGTTCTTGATCAGATAGGTGGACGCGGCGTACTCGCGAAGCGCTGTGATCAAGTGGACAATCGCCGTACCGAGGACGGCGATACCGATCTCATGAGGGGCCATCAGCCGGGAGGTGACGATGGCGACAACGAAGTTTGACCCGAGCACGATCTGTTGCTCGGCAGTCGCGAACAGAACGGCCTTTCGAAAACCTGTCATTACAGCCTCGCCAACTGGGTTCGCTCATCATCGAATCTTGTTGGCGATCTCAGAAGGCCACCAAAGGGAGTAGACGGAACGCCACCATTGCCGATCTTGCCGTTACAAATTCGCGGGCTCAGTTTTCGAAATGATGGGAAAACCGGAGGCCTTCGAGGTGCGGCTGTGCGACTCGACGAGCATCGAGAGCGCGCTCGGCACGTCCGTCGCGGTGGCGCGCAGCGACCGGATGACGGTGCTGCACGTCGTCGAGAGCTGGGGCGCGGGCGCGCGCGCGGCCGTGCTGCAGTTCGTGTCCGCGACCCCAGAACTCGAGCACCACCTGCTGCGCGGGGTGAACCGGTCCGAGTTCGCCGCGGACGACGAGGCCGGCTTCGCGAGCGTCGGGGTGCTGCCCGCGGACGCTCTCGCCGCCTGTCGTACGATCCGGCGCGGTGCCGCCGCCGTCGACCCGGATGTCGTGCACGCGCACTCCTCGTACGCCGGCCTGTTCGTCCGGCTCGCGTTGCGCACCCGTCCCGGCCGGCGCCTGGTCTACAGCCCGCACTGCTTCGCGTTCGAGCGCCGCGATCTCTCGCCGGTCACCCGGCTGCTTGTGCGGGTGGTGGAGCGCGCACTCGTGCGCAACACCGACACCGTTGCAGCGTGCTCGCCGGGCGAGGCGGCGACCGCGGCACGCCTCAGGGCGCGACGGGTCGTTTACGTCCCGAACGTGTCGCGAGTGCCTGCCCTTGCGATGCCCGAGCACCGCGACCCCAACCTCGTCGTCGCGGTCGGCCGGATCGGCGCGCAGAAGGACCCCGACTTCTTCCGGAACGCCGTGCTGCGCCTGCGCCGCAACGGCAACTCGGATCTGGACGCCCGCTGGATCGGAGACGGCGACGACCGCATGGCACGGCAGCGCCTCGATCTGGCCGGCATCCCGATCACCGGCTGGCTGTCGTCCTTCGACGCGCATCGCGCGCTCGGCCGCGCGGGGGTGTACCTGCATACCGCGCGCTGGGAGGGGTTCCCGATCACGATCCTCGAGGCGCTCGAGCTTGGCGTGCCGGTCATTGCGCGCGATGTCCCCACGCTGTCCGGGTCGATCGCGACGCCCGGCATCACGACACCGGAGCAGATGGCTGATGCAGCGGAGGAACTGCTGATCGGGGGCGAGGCGGCCAGGCAGCGTAACCTCGCCGAGTGGCACCGCCTGCTCGCGTCCAACACGCCGGAACGGCAGGCTGCGACCCTGCGCGCCGCGTACGCCGGCCGCGGAAGGCAGCCCGTGCTGCTCAACGGCAAGTGGCTAAGCGCCCAGGCCAGCGGCATGCAGCGCTATGCTGCCGAGGTCACTCGCCGGGTGCTCGACCTGGACCCCGCCGCGCGCGTGGTCATCCCGCGCGACGCCGTGCTCCCGGACTGGCTTCCCGCCGCCCGCGTGCGGCGCTCTCGACTGCGCGGCATCGCGTTCGAGCAAATCGCCCTGCCGGTTCTCGCCCGCGGCGCCATGCTCCTCAACCTCGCCGGCCCCGCCCCGCTGCTCAAGCGCGACCAGCTCGTCGTCATGCACGACGTCACCCCCGCTCGCTTCCCACGCACCTTCTCCCGGCGGTTCGTGCTCTGGTACTCGGTGCTCTACCGCGTGCTCGCGCGCCGTGCCAGGCACCTGGCCACGGTCTCGGAGTTCAGCCGCGGCGAGCTCGGCGAGGTGCTGGGCGTCGATCCCGCACGGTTCGCGCTCGCTCCGAACGGGCACGAGCACGCGTTCGCAGCCCAGGCCGACGCCGCCGACCTCACGCTCGACACCGACCTCGCCGCCCGCACCGTCGACGACTACGTGTTGTGCGTCGGCACCCTAACCCCGAGCAAGAACCTCGCGCCCGTGACGCGCGCGCTCGCGGCCGCCGGCATCCCGGTCGTCGTGGTCGGCGCGGCCGGAGCCCGCCGCGTGTTCGCCGGGGAGATCCCGCTCGACGGTCCGCGCATCCATCTCGCGGGAAGGCTCAGTGACGGCGAGCTGGCGCTGCTGCTGCGCAACGCCCGGGCGCTCGTGTTCCCGTCGCTGTACGAGGGGTTCGGGTTGCCGCTCGTCGAGGCGCAGGCGCTCGACTGCCCGGTCGTCGCATCGGACCGCGCCTCGATCCCAGAGGTCGCAGGCGAGGGCGCACTCTACTTCGATCCGATGCGGCCCGAGGATGCGGTGGCCCGCGTGCGCGAACTGGTGCCGGCCGAGCGCCGCCGCCTCATCTCGCACGGGCGCCGCAACGTCAAACGCTTCTCGTGGGACCGGACCGCCGCCATCCTGCTCGGCCTCGCGACCGACGACCCCGATCGCGGTCGCGGCGAGCGCACAGACCCTACCTCTTTTTACCGCCTCCCCGCCGAGCGCCCGATCACGGTAAAATTCCTAGCACCGTTCCGGTGAAGTCAAAGGAGCGGCGGGAGCTAGGAGCATGCCTGAACGTGCCGGCGGCCTTCAAGGTGAGTCCTCGAGCGGAAACAACGAAGTCCGCATCTACTCGGTGGACTTTGCACGAGCCCTGGCCTTCGTCCGCAAATATCGAGCCCACATCGTTTGGGGAGCCTTGGCCGGGGCGGCGCTTGGAGCTCTTTTCCCGTTTCTCGCATCGCCGGTCTACACGGGCGAGGCCCAGGTGTTGATCGATCCAGCGCTCCCGAGCGTCATCGAGGCGGACGCGCGGGCACCCGCCACCATGGACAGCCAAAAACTCGAAACCGAGATGGCCGTTCTCAGGTCGGACGTCGTGGCGTTGGCCGCGATCAAGCGTCTCAATCTGGACGATGATCCCGAGTTCGGTGTCACCGTTCTGAGCGACTTCCTGCCGGATTGGGCGGTGTCTGCGGCGAGTCGAGATGCGGCCAATTCTGTTCGCTCTCAACGCGTGCTGGCGACGTTCCGCAAGAACCTGACCGTGCGGCGCGTCGGGGTCTCCTACGCCATCGACGTCTTCTTCACGGCTCCCAAGCCGGAACTCGCGTCGAAAATCGCAAACGGCGTCACTGACGCGTACATGAAATTCCAGATTGACTCGCGAAATGAAGCTGCGCGGATCGGCAGCCGGTGGCTCGAGGGGCGTCTTATCGAATTGCGCGTCGCCATGAATTCCGCGTCACGAAAGATGCAGGAGCATCGTGCAAGCCAGAACTACAGCCTTCCCAAATCGGACCTGGTTGGTACGTCAACGACCGTTGGCGGACCATCCGAGCAGCCCTTGACGATCGAGGATCTGGAATCAACCGCGACGACCTACCGGCGCGTCTATGAGTCGTTCCTCGCCTCCTACATGGCAGCCAATCAGCACCAGTCGTTCCCGATCTCGAGCGCGCAGATCATCACGCGATCCACCCCCCCGCTGTCGCAGAGCCGTTCGTTCGTCGTGATCTTTGCCCTGATGACCCTGCTCGGCGCGCTGGCCGGGGCGGCATTCAGCATGCTGCGCGAGCTAGGCTTCGTTCTTTATGCCTGGAACCGCGTGCGCGACGGGGTTTTTGCGCACGCAACCAAATGAAAACCGGGGGTAGTGTTGCCGAGAGTTAGTGTTCATGTCGATCAAGCAGCATTACGTGATCTTTGCGGAAGCAGACGTCCGATCGGTCGTGCTGACGCTGGCGTCCCTACACGCGCTCAAATCGGCGCCCCACTCGATTTCTGTTATATTGAAGGAACATAGCTACCTGCGATTTGATCGCGAAAGCGTCGACAGGCAGCTGCCATCTGACATCGACATCCAGTGGATCGACAACGAATCACTTCATCAAACGGCTCAGTCCAAAATTTCGGGCGCCGAACCGGACGATATCGCCGTCATCTTTCGAGCGGGCTTGATCGTTCGCCCTGATATCTCCGAGGAGATAGAGGGGCTCCTGTCGGGAAATCACGTGGCCGCTATATGCGCTGCCGGCCGCACAAGGCAGATCAACGATCTAAGCCTCTCCGAATTACAGACGAAAAATCCTTGGGGCTTAGTGCGCGCATTCGAAGACGAGCCGTCATCTCGCATTTTACAAGCGCGCTGTTTGAGACCTTGCGCCCTTATCATCAGAGTGAGAGATCTGCGCCGCTCAAACTTTGACCGGTTTACTTCACTTGCGGACTGGTATGCCTATCGCCGTTTTCTCCGGCCGATTTCCCAAAATAATTTCGCAGATCAAATTTTGCCGAGCATGGGCTTTATCGGAGCGTCTCCGGACCGAAGGAACCCTGATAGTCAGGGAATTGAGGTCGCTAAACAGCTTTTTCGTATTGACGCCGGATTTTCGGAGTTCAGCGCAGAACTGAAGCGCGATATGTCGACTCTCTTGAGAGTCCAAATTGGCAATCTTTTCCACCCGGCGCATGCGTCGACCGCGTTCCGCTTTCTCAAGGGCTTCGTATCTCAGACTTGGGCCGAGATGCTTTTTAAGCGGAAATTACATCGGGATTCAATTAATTGACCTGCGAGCCGGTTCGCTGGTGAGAACGCGGGTAAGTACAACGGCGACGGAGACCGCTAACGCGGGCGTTACCAGTCTTATTAATAGGAGCCTTTGGAAAGCAGGATAACCATCGGCGTCTTCAGGAGTATTTTGATATCAAGAGTCACGGATCTCGATCGAGCATAAACAACATCCAGCAGAACGCGCCGGCGATAACTCACATCACTCCGTCCACTTACCTGCCATAGGCCGGTAATGCCCGGGCGGACGGAGCAATAATATCTGAAGTAACGGCCATAACGCGGAATCTCAAACTCCACGATCGGCCGCGGTCCGACAACCGACATCTCTCCCCGCAACACGTTGAAGATCTGGGGAAGCTCGTCCAGACTGGACTTGCGTAGAAAGCGTCCAAGGGCCGTCACACGGGGATCGCTTCGCAGTTTCTGTGTCTGAGCCCATTCGAGGCGGGCGAGCGGATCCGCCTCAAGGAGCGCGGCGATACGCGCGTCGGCATCCACCAACATGCTGCGAAACTTGAAACACGCGAACGCGCGCCCGTTGAGCCCAATGCGGTTCTGGCGATAGAATGCGGGTCCGCCATCCTGCAGTTTCACCGCCAGCGCGATCGCAATCAACAGCGGGGCAGTGAAAGCAATGATGACTATGGCAATTCCGATGTCGAGCAAGCGCGACTGTGTCCCTGCTTTCCGAGACCTGGAGACCGGGGCTGCCAAGGAGGTGGCGGCAACCGGCCTCTCGTGCGCTACACTGTCGGCCGTCATGCTCGACCGCATCGGAATTTGCATCGGAATTCCGTTCGATTTGACAATGTTTCGAATTCACTACTTGTTAACCGGGATCACACCAAGGTCTTCTAATTGACATGATCAAGCCAGCGAGAGACCACCTTCGGTGGTATGACTCAGACGCTGCCGCTGCGCGTTCGGCTGCGCGCAAGCCTCATAAGTCGAAAAGCGGCGATGAGAGTGTTCCCCTTGGGCAGGAGGACATCCGAAAGGCGCTTGATCACCGTAACCTAGATGTACGTTGGTCCGCGCGCAGAACGCTTGTGTTCGTTTTAGTGATATGCGCCAGCTTTTGGGCGCTGATCGCATTCGCGATGTCGTTCCTCAGCCCTTGAGCTTGCCCGCGAACTCGGATCTAGCGCCGCGAGGCCGTGCGCATCGGCGGCGAGGACGGTCAGTTCGTTGCATCGGTTGCTGAGACGAGGGGAAAATTGCCGAGAAGGAGCTGAACCTCAGCCACCTTCAAGAGCGCTGTCCTGAAATCGTCAAGGAGCTTCGCGAAGTTCAGCCCAAACGCGCCGAACTCGCCGAGCGGGTAGATCGGCAGACGATCCGCGCCACCTTCGCGCCCCGTAGACGGGCGTCGTCGCTTGAGGACCAAGCTGCTCGTGCGTTCATAGCGGTGACGACGGGCCCTATGAGGCGGGGCCTCCGAGCATCTGATTTGCAAGGAAGGCGACCTGTGTACGGTTACGGGCCTGCAGCTTCTTCATGATGGTGCGGACATGCACCTTGACCGTGCTCTCGCACATGTTGAGCTCATAGGCGATCGTCTTGTTCGCCATGCCCTTTCGGATCATTTCGATGACTGCCATCTGCTTCTGCGTAAAGCTTTGAAGTGCAGGTCCCTTGTTGGGCTCGCTCGCAGGCGAGTTTTGCTGCGCCTGAAGGATCGTGTTGGCGGGAAAGAATATGCCACCGGCGTACACGAGCCGGATCGCTTCGACCGCGATGTTCAGAACCAGACTTGTGGGAATGTATCCGCGGGCGCCTTTGTTCAGCGCGGAAAAGATATCTTTTGGTTCTTCGCTGTCGCCCACCACCACGACCCGCGGGGACGTTGGATGATTGAGCAGTGCGTCGAGTTCTGCAGCCGCGCGCTCTTTCGACAAGTCGGACGTGAAAATGAGGACGAGCGCCCCGCTGGGATTTTGGCGCTCGAGCCACGCCGAGGCACAGGAAAACGTGGAGACCTTGCCGCCGATGGCAGTACTGATCGACGATGACAGGCAATCGCAATACAGCTGATTGCTGTAGATGATGCTTGTCCAAGAAGCGCCAGCGGTAGAAGGCGCGTCCAAAGGGGTGTCTCGATCATGCACTGCATCATCGTCCGCAGCGCGATCCTCGCCCAGAATTGCTGAGCTATATTGGGATGTACGCATAACAAATCACCCTGAACTAAGCACATTTGCTGACCATCCTAACGGACCAGTACCCCTTTTGAAATTTCGAAATGATAGTACCTTTGGTGGCTTCTAACTTGTACGAAGTCGTACGAAGTCTGGAAACTTAGGTCGTTCAACTTGGTAAGACTTCACCAAGACTGCGCAACGATATTTGCTGCCTATTGCGCAAGCCGCAATGCTCGGGCTGCCTCCTAAAGTTATGTTAAATCTGAGACTTGGTCTCGGAATCTCGCACCCAATCTGAGGACGGGTGCAAGGCGGCAGCGTAGCCAAAAGGCGTAGGTCGACGGGCCCCTAATTCCGTACTTCGCGCCGCGGTTCAGCAGGGTGAGCATAGTTCGACCGACCAGCCTCATCCGACCAGCCTCATCGGCGCAATTTTAGGGTCGAACCCCATGCCGGAAATTTTCGATTTCCCAGCTTCCGTACACACAAACCGTCTGGGACACGCCACTGATATCAATTCGCTCCTCGGGCTCTCCGCCCCGACCGAAACCAAGCCTGATCGGGCGACGATTTTTCCGGTCATCCTGTCCGGCGGCTCGGGGACACGGCTCTGGCCGATCTCTCGCGCCATGTACCCCAAGCAGTTCGTCGACTTCTTCGGCAATCGCGAGAAAAGCTTTCTCGGCGACACGCTGACGAGGCTTCCCGTCGCTGAAGGCTTTGCGCCCCCGATACTGCTCTGCAACAACGATCATCGCTTTCTGATAAGGGAGGAGCTGACCCGTCGCGGCGTGGTTGCGAAGGCAATCGTGCTCGAGCCTGTCGCTCGCAATACAGCTGCAGCCGTTGCGGTCGCGGCGCTGATGGCATCGCGTGAAGCGCCCAACGCCATCATCGTGGTGATGCCTTCCGACCACGTCATTCGCAACGAGCCGGATTTCGTATCAGCCATCCACCGGGCCGCGGCTGTTGCAGCCACCGGTCGGCTAGTTCTGCTCGGAATCAAGCCGACCGAGCCCCACACAGGGTATGGGTACATCCGGCGCGGCGACGCGATCGAAGATTTCGAAGGCTCTCCATGGACCGTCAACGCCTTCTGCGAAAAGCCCGAGCACTCTGTCGCCGTTCGCTATCTCTCGAGCGGCGATTACTATTGGAACAGCGGAATTTTTGTGCTGCACGCACGTACACTCCTCAAGGAACTCGCCGCTTTCGAGCCCCGTGCTCTGGCCGCCGCGACGGATGCGCTGGATCAAGCCAAGCTCGACCTCGGTTTTCTCCGTCTCGACGCCAAGTCCTTCGCCGAGAGTCCGAGCACGTCGATCGACTACGCGGTTATGGAAAAGACGCAGGTCGCCGCAATGCTGCCGATCGATGTTGGCTGGAACGACGTTGGCTCCTGGTCCTCGCTCTGGGACATCGCGGAAAAAGACGCGGCGGGCAACTACGTCAAAGGTGACACGGTTCTGGAGGACACCTCACGCTGCTATGTGCACAGCGAGAAGGCGCTCGTCTCGACCATCGGAGTCGAGGATCTCGTCATTGTGGATACGCCCGACGCTCTACTCGTCGCGCACCGCAGCCGCGCGCAGGATGTCTCGAAACTCGTTCAGCGCCTCAGGCAGTCCAACAGGCGCGAGTCCGAGCAGCACGTGCGAAACTATCGCCCGTGGGGGTATTTCGAGACGCTCAGCATCGGTCCGCGCTTTCAGGTAAAGCTGCTCCACGTTGCGCCCGGCGGCCGGCTGTCGACGCAAATGCATCATCACAGGTCGGAACACTGGATCGTGGTGCAGGGTACGGCCAACGTCGTCATTGGCGATCAGGAGAAGCTCGTCGGCGAGAACGAGAGCGTTTACATCTTCGCCACACAGTGGCACCGCCTGGAAAATCCCGGCAAGGTTCCGCTGGAAATCATCGAGGTGCAGACCGGCACTTACTTGGGCGAAGACGACATCGTGCGGACGGACGACATCTATCACCGCTCAGCGGACGAGACGAAGTAGTGAGTATCCGCACATTCAAATGACTGCTCCTGGCGCCGCGTAAACCTATTGTGCGCTTGCCGTTGAAGTTGAGGGGTCACCCGACAGCGGCCGCGTGTTCATGCGGCGGGCGGTTGCAAACCTTTCGCCTGAATCTCCGGTCGACAGGTTCCGGCAACACACACGAAACACGGATGAAATCAAAGCCCGCTAAGGACGCCTCAGCGCGAGGCAGGGTGGCAAAAATTCGCCCCAATGGCCGCGCGACACTGAGAAACACCGTCCAGGCTGGGAGCCACGTTCTATGACATCCGTCCATCGTATCCTGCTAGCGACGATCGCCTTAGGGCTCGCTCTGCTCCCGGCCGTGGTGGAGGCCAAACCCTATGACCGGCCCTACCTCCAGCAGGAGGCGGCACGCTATCAGAAGGAGATCATCCGCACCGCCGCGACGGCCGATCGCCCCCTGGTCGACTGGATCAAGGACGGCGTCGACGCCGCCAGGAAGGACGACTGGCGCGCGGCCTATGCGGCCTTCGGCAACGCCATCGCGCTCGACCCGAACAGCGAGCAGGCCTGGCGGAACTACGCCATCGCGCTGCTCCGCATGGATGCCAAGGACAGCGAAACCTACGAATTCCCGCCCAAAGCCAAGGCCGCCGCCTACCGCGCCTACCAGCTCGCGAAGGATGCCAAGGCCGAAGCCCGCGCGCTCGCGGTCCTCGCGGAGGCCTTGGTCGAGGCCGAGGAATATCGCCCCGCCATCAACGCCTACAAGGAAAGCCTTCGCCTCAACGACCACCCGGAGGTGCGGCAGGCCTATATGGAGACCCGCGAGGAGCATGGCTTCCGCGTCACCGACGACGAGGTCGACGCCGACACGTCCTCGCCGCGCGCCTGCCTTGAATTTTCGGAGCCTCTGGCCAAGGGCCGTGTCGATTTCTCGCCCTTCGTCTCCGTCGTCGGCATGGAAAAGCCGGCTGTCACCGCCGAAGGCAACAAGATCTGCGTCGACGGCCTGAAACATGGCGAGACCTACGAGATCACGATCCGCGCCGGCGTTCCCTCGGCGGTCGACGAAGAAAGCCTCAAGCCCTCGACCACGACGATCTATGTCCGCGACCGCAAGCCCGATGTTCGCTTCACCGGCCGCAATTACGTTCTTCCGCGCACCGGACAGCAGGGGATTCCGTTCGTCTCGGTCAATCTCGATCGCGTCGCGGTGCAGATCTTCCGTGTCGGCGACCGCCGCATGGGTCCGGAAATCACCGACAACAAGTTCCAGCGCCAGCTCGATTCCAGCGAGATCGAAAAGCTGAAGACCGACAGCGGCGCGAAGGTGTTCGAAGGCGAGATCGACGTCACCAAGAAGCTGAACGAGGAAGTCTCGACCGCCGTCCCGCTGGACGAGACGGTGAAGACGCTCGAACCCGGTGTCTACGTCATGATGGCGCGGCCCGCCGATCAGGAGCCCGAATATTTCGAAAGCCAGGCCACGCAATGGTTCGTCGTATCCGATCTCGGCCTGACCGCGCTCTCGGCCGGTGATGGCGTCCATGCCTTCGTCCGCTCGCTTGCAACCGCCGCGCCCGTCGCAGGCGTCGATCTGAAGCTCGTTGCGCGCAACAACGAAGTCCTGGCCACGGCCAAGACCGACGCAAACGGCTATGTCCGTTTCGAAAAGGGCCTGACGAAGGGGGAGGGCGGTCTTGCCCCCGCCGTACTGACGGCCGCCATGGCCGGCGATTACGGATTCCTCGTCCTGACCGCCGCCGGCTTCGATCTGTCGGATCGTGGCGTCGATGGCCGCGATGCTCCCGGCCCGCTTGACGGGCTGGTCTATACCGAACGCGGCGTCTATCGCCCGGGCGAAACGGTCCATGTCACCACGCTGCTGCGCAATGCGGACGGCGTGGCTGTCGAGAAGCTGCCGCTCACGCTCGTCTTCGAGCGCCCCGACGGCGCGGAAGAACGCCGCGAACTGGTCGAGGATGCGGGCGCAGGCGGCCGCACCTTCGACCTGCCGCTTGTCGCCAACGCCACCACCGGCACTTGGCGGGTGAAGGCCTATGCCGAAACCAGGCAGCCGCCGGTCGGCGAAGCGACATTCCTCGTCGAGGATTACGTCCCCGAACGTCTCGATCTCGAGGCCGAGACCGATGCCGAAGTGATGACCGCGGCGGGCGTGCCGTTTCGGGTTCTTGGGACCTGGCTTTACGGCGCTCCGGCCGGCGATCTCGCGGTCGAAGGCGACATCACGATCCGCGCCTCCACGGCCGACATTGCGGGCCTGACCGGCTACAAGTTCGGATTGGCCGACGAGGAAGTCGCCCCGGTGCGCACCGAGCTTCCCGATCTCGGCCGTACCGACGCCGAGGGAAAAGTCACGATCGACTTTCCTCGCCCGGCGCTGCCGACCACATCGAAGCCCCTCGAAGCCGGGATATCGGTCCGCCTGCGCGAGCCCGGCGGCCGTACCGTCGAGCGCAGCCTTTCTCTGCCCGTCGCCGCCACCGGTCCACGCATCGGCGTGAAGCCGCTGTTCGGCGAGCGTCTGGGCGAAGGCGAAACCGCGACATTCGACGTGCGTGCTCTCGCGGCCGACAACAGCTTTATCGCGGCCAAGGGCGTGCGCTGGGAAATCTCGAAGCTCAACACCCGCTACCAATGGTATTCGGAAGGCAGCGACTGGAACTACGAAACGGTCACCACCGCGACCCGTGAAGCGGATGGCGCGATCGATGTCGATGCCAAGACGCCGGCGAAGATTTCCGCCAAGCTCGGCTACGGCCGTTACCGCCTCGACGTCACCAGCGCCGAGCCGAACGGTCCCGCGACAAGCATCGTGTTCGACTCCGGCTGGAACGCTTCGGCCGATAATGCCGAAACACCCGACACGCTCGACGTCGCGCTCGACAAGCCGCTCTATGCGCCCGGCGACAAGGCGCAGCTTCGCGTCGATGCGCCGTTCGACGGCAAGGCCCTTGTGGTCGTCGTCGGCAATGGCGTGATCGCGACGAAGACGCTCGATCTCGCTCAGGGTGAAAACGACGTGCCGCTCGATGTCACGGAAGCCTGGCGCCCCGGCGCCTATGTCATGGCCTTCCTGCATCGTCCGCTAGACGCCAAAGCGAGCCGCATGCCGGGCCGCGCCATCGGCCTCGCCCATGCGCAGATCGATGCCACGCCGCATACCTTGACCGTCGCGCTCACCGCGCCGGAAAAGGCTTCGCCGCGCGGCACGCTCCGCATTCCGGTGAAGATCGGAAATCTCGCATCGGGCGAACAGGCCCAGCTTGTCGTCGCGGCGGTCGATATCGGCATTCTCAATCTCACCGGCTTTGAGGCTCCGGCTCCGGACACGGATGCCTTCGCGCAGCGCAAACTCGGCGCCGAGCTTCGCGACCTGTACGGACAACTTATCGACGGCATGCGTGCCACCCGCGGCAAGATCCGCACCGGCGGCGACGATATGGGCGGCATGAGCATGGGCGAGCCCCCGACACAGCAGCCGCTCGCTCTGTTCTCCGGCATGGTGCCGGTTGCGGCAGACGGCTCGGCGGAGGTCGCGTTCGACATCCCGGCCTTCAACGGCACCGTCAAGCTGATGGCGATTGCCTGGTCGAAGGACAAGCTGGGCCATGCGGAGCAGGACGTAGTCGTTGCCGATCCCGTTGTCGTCACCGCGGCTCTCCCGCGCTTCCTTGCGATGGGTGACATTTCGCGGCTGCGCATCGACATTCACAACGTCTCGGGCCCGGCCGGCGACTACACGGTGAAAATCGCGGGTAATGGCGACGCCGTCTCGTTCGACGAGGCCGACAAGAAGCTGAAACTGAAGGACGGCGAGCGCACCTCGCTGGATGTGGCGCTGAAAGCCGAGACTGTCGGCCGCGTCGGATTCGACATCACGCTGACCGCTCCCGACGGCCGCAGCTTCGCGCAGACACTCAGTCTTCCGGTTGAGCCGGCCGCGCCCGAGATCACGACGCGCAGCGTCGTTCAACTCGCGCCGAAGACCGGCAGCATCTCGGTCTCCGGCGACATGCTGAAAGACTATGTGCCCGGCACGGCCTCGATTGCACTGACCGTGGGTCCGAACGCGACCTTCGAGCCCGCCGCTTTTATCGGCGCGCTCGAAACCTATCCCTATGGCTGCTCGGAACAGCTTTCGAGCCGTCTCGTCGCGATCCTTTACGCCGAAGACTTCGGCGTAAAGCTCCCGGACGATACGCGTGCCCGCGCGCAGGAGATGATCGGCCGCGTTCTCGCGCGTCAGTCCTCGAGCGGCGGCTTCGGCCTCTGGACGGCGGGCGGCGACGATCTGTGGCTCGACGCCTATGTCACCGACGTTCTCACCCGCGCCCGTGAAAAGGGCTACCAGGTGCCGGAACGTGCGATCTCGATGGCGCTGGCGCGCCTGAAGAACGTGCTCGGCTATGAGGGCGAGTTCTCGGACGACGACGAGGCGTCCAACTTCGCGTATGCACATTACGTGCTGGCGCGGAACGGTCGCCCCATCGTCGGCGACCTGCGCTATCTCGCGGATTCGAAGATCAACGAGATCGCATCTCCTTTGGCCCGTGCGCAGATCGCGGCGGCGCTTGCGCTTGCCGGCGATCAGTCCCGCGCGACCAAGACGTTCGCATCGGCCGATGCGGCGCTGGGCGAATCCAATGTGGACGAGACGTCGCGTCTCGATTTCGGCAGCAAGCTGCGTGACAGCGCGGGCGTTCTTGCGCTTGCCGCCGAGACCTCCGTTCCCTCCGTCATCCCGGCGGTGGCCCGGAAGGTCGAAACGGCTCGCGGTTCGCGCATCAGCTTCAGCACGCAGGAGAATGCGTGGCTGCTCCGTGCAAGCCAGGCGCTGAAGGCGGAAAGCGCGAAACTCACGCTGAACGTCAACGGCGGCCAGCATGCAGGCATCTATAACCGCACGCTCGACCAGGCGGCGCTTGCCGATGCAATCAAGGTTGCCAATGTCAGCGCGATCCCGGTCAACGCGACGATCACGCTGCGCGGTGCGCCGAAGGCCATGCCTCTCGCCGTGTCGCAGGGCCTGACCATCGAGCGCAAATATTACACGCTCGGAGGTGAAGAGGTCGATCCGGCGAACGTCGCGCAGAACACCCGTCTCGTGGTCACGCTTTCGGTCACCGAGACCGACAAGCAGGTCAGCCGTCTTCTCGTCGTCGACCGGCTGCCAGCCGGCTTCGAGATCGACAATCCGCGCATCGTCACCAGTGCGGAACTGAAGGACCTGCCCTGGCTCGACCAGAACTATGCGCCGACCTATTCGGAATTCCGTGACGACCGCTATGTCGGCGCCTTCAACCGCACCGAAGTCACGGACAATGAAATGGTCGCGGCCTACATCGTTCGCGCGGTCGCGCCCGGCACATACGTCCAGCCTCCTGCGACGGTCGAGGACATGTACCGCACGGACCGCTTCGCCCGCACGGATGCCGGGACGGTCGAGGTGACGGAGCCGAAATGAAGATGGAGCGGCTCAAGAGTCTCCTCTCCCAGAAGGAGAGGTCGGCACACCGCGGCAGCGGTGGCCGGGTGAGGGGTTCTTCGCCTCACCCCGACCCTTCCCCCGAAGGGGAGAGGGGGCGCCGGAGCCGTGCCGTTGCTCCGATTGCGGCTATTGCCCTGATGGTTACGGGAGCCACGGCCTTCTGGCTTGCCTTCGCGCCGCCGCCTTCGCTTGAGCGCGCTGGCGCGATGTCCGTCCTGGTCGTTGATCGCAACGGGCATCTTCTGCGGCCGTTCACGACGCCGGAAGGCATCTGGCGTCTGCCGGTGAAAGCCGCCGAGGTCGATCCGAAGCTTCTCACATTCCTCAAGGCCTATGAGGACCGCCGCTTCGACGCGCATCTCGGCGCCGATCCGATCGCCTTCGCACGCGCGGCATGGCAGGCCGTATCGAACGGACAAATCGTGTCGGGCGGATCGACGCTCTCGATGCAGACGGCGCGTCTGCTCGAGCCCGAGCGCGGGCGCAATCTGGCGCGCAAGATCTGGGAAATCGGCGCTGCGACCGCTCTCGAGCGCAAGATCGGCAAGGAGCGCGTTCTCGATCTTTATCTGACGCTCGCCCCTTATGGCGGCAATCTCGAGGGCGTCCGCGCTGCCTCGCTCGCCTATTTCGGCAAGGAACCGTCGCGCCTTTCGACCGCGCAGGCCGCGCTCCTCATCGCACTGCCGCAATCGCCCGAAGCCCGTCGCCCGGACCGCGATCCGGCGGCCGCCCGCCGTGCCCGCGACCGTGTCATCGACCGGCTGGCGGGGCAGGGTGTGATCGAAGCGGCGGAAGCGGAGTTCGCCAAGTCCGAGGACGTGCCCGATGGCCGCAAAGCTTTCCCGGCTTTCGCGGCTCACGCATCGGAGGCTGCTATGATACGTACATCAGCAGAGCCGGTCATTCGCCTGACGATCGACCGTGAGATGCAGGCGAGCCTCGAAGATCTTGCGCGCGACCGCTCGCGCAATCTCGGCGTGGCGCATTCCATGGCAATCCTCGCCGTGGACACTAAAACCGGCGCGGTGCGCGCTCATGTCGGCTCGGCCGATTATTTCGACGACAGCCGCGCCGGTCATGTCGATCAGGCCCGCGCCATGCGGTCTCCGGGCTCGACGCTGAAGCCGTTCATCTACGGCATGGCGTTCGAGGAGGGTATCGGCCTGCCGGAAACCCTGATCGAGGACCGGCCGACCCGCTTCGGCGCCTATGCGCCGAAGAATTTCGGCGAGGACTATCAGGGCACGGTCACGATGGAGCGCGCGCTTCAACTGTCCCTGAACGTCCCCGCCGTCGCGGTGCTCGACGCGGTCGGCCCGGCGCGCCTCGCCGCGCGCCTGAAGGAAGCCGGCGCGGAGCTGAAACTTCCGCAGGGCGAAACGCCCGGCCTCGCCATCGGCCTCGGCGGCGTCGGTACCAGCCTGTTCGATCTCGCCACGCTCTACACGGGTCTCGCGCGCGGCGGCGAAGCGGTGCCGCTGTTCGAGACCGGCGACATGCCCGCGACGCCCGGCCGCCGCCTGCTCGATCCCGTCGCGGCCTGGCAGATTTCGCACGCTCTGCTCGGCACACCCGCGCCAAAAAGTGCTGCCGGCGGACGCATCGCCTACAAGACCGGTACGTCCTACGGCTTCCGCGACGCCTGGGCCGTCGGCTTCGACGGCCGCCATGTCGTCGCGGTCTGGACCGGCCGTCCGGACGGCGCGTCCAGTCCCGGCCTTGTCGGCCGTGACTCGGCGGCACCGATCCTGTTCGACGCCTTCGCCCGCATCGTGCCGCGCACCGAGCCGCTCGCGGCGCCGCCTTACGAGGCGACGTTACGCATGTCCGAGCTTCCTCCGGCGCTCAGACGCTTCCAGCCGCGCGGCGACGCGGCCCCTGTGCTTGAAGCCGGCGACATGCCGCTCACCATCGCTTTTCCGGCAGACGGCGTGCGCGTCGATCTCGGAGCCGGGCAGGGCGCGGCCATGCCGCTCGCGCTCAAGGCCGCGGGCGGGGCGCCGCCGTTCACCTGGCTCGTCGACGGCAAACCGGTGACGGCCGATGCCCGCCGCCGCGACACGTTCTGGACGCCGGAGGGACGCGGATTTGCCCGCCTGACCGTGCTCGACGGCGGGGGCCGCTCGGCGTCGGCGACCGTTCGCATCGACTGAGCGGGGCAAAACGCCCGGTTCACATCGCGGGCAAATCCCTGTAGCGCATCGGCCAACCAGAAACGGAGCGAGACAGATGGCCGTACCCACGACTATGACCGCTATCGAGATCACGGCCCCCGGCGGCCCGGAAGCGCTGCAGCCGGCGGAACGGCCCGTGCCGCAGCCGGGCAAAGGCGAGGTCCTGATCGAAGTTCATGCCGCCGGCATCAATCGTCCCGACGTCCTGCAGCGCATGGGCAAATATGAGCCGCCGCCCGGTGCGAGCGACATTCCGGGCCTCGAAGTTTCGGGAATTGTCGCGGTGCTTGGCGAAGGCGTCACGGACATAAAGGTCGGTGACAAGGTCTGCGCGCTGCTCGCCGGCGGCGGCTATGCCGAATATGTCACGGCGCCCTCGGCCCAGGTGCTGCCGATCCCGGCCGGCCTGTCGATGGTCGAAGCCGCCTGCCTGCCCGAGACCTTCTTCACGGTCTGGAGCAATGTGTTCGACCGCGGCCGCCTGAAAGAGGGCGAGACCTTCCTCGTCCACGGTGGTTCGTCGGGCATCGGCACGACGGCCATTCCGCTCGCCAAGGCTTTCGGCGCCAAGGTGTTCACCACGGCGGGCAGCGCCGAGAAATGCGCCGTCTGCGTCGAACTCGGGGCCGACCGCGCCATCAATTACAAGGACGAGGACTTCGTCGAGGTGATCAAGGCCGAGACCAACGGACGGGGCGTCGATGTCGTCCTCGACATGGTCGGCGGCGATTACATCGCCCGTACGATCTCGATCATGGCCACTGAAGGCCGGCACGTCTCGATCGCGTTCCTGCAAAGCCCGAAGGTTGCGCTCAATTTCTTTCCGGTAATGACCAAGCGTCTGACCCTGACGGGCTCCACGCTCCGCGCGCGCCCGATCGCCGACAAGAAAGCCATCGCCGATCAGTTGCGCGAGAAGGTCTGGCCGCTGATTGCGGGCGGAAAGATCGCGCCGAGGGTCTACAAGACGTTCCCACTCGCCGACGCCAGTGAAGCTCATGTTTT
>CAWAYQ010000007.1:0-156054 GCA_963786225.1 uncultured Alphaproteobacteria bacterium | reverse complement strand
AGATCTGCGTGACGGACGGCATGTCGGTCGAAGCCGGCACGACGCTCTTCATCATCGAACCGGAGGCGTGACGCGCATGTTCGACTCCGTGCTCATCGCCAATCGCGGCGAAATCGCCCTGCGCATCCTCCGCGCCTGCCGCGAGCTTGGCCTCCGCACCATCGCGGTTCATTCCGAAGCCGATGCCGATGCGCGCCATGTCGCCCTCGCCGATCAGGCGCTCTGCATCGGCCCCGCCCCCGCGTCGAAGAGCTATCTCGATCAATCCGAAATCCTGCTGGCCGCCAGGCTCACCGGCGCGGGCGCGATCCATCCCGGCTACGGCTTCCTGTCTGAGAACGCCGGCTTCGCGGCCGCGGTCGAGAGCGCGGGCCTCGTCTTCATCGGGCCGCCCTCCGAGGCGATCCGCACGATGGGCGACAAGGTCGCGGCAAAGCGCGCTATGATCGCCGCGAACGTGCCCTGCGTTCCGGGCTCCGAAGGCGCGCTGCCGCTCGATGTGGATGCGGCGCGCGCACTGGCCGAAGGCATCGGCTATCCGCTGATCATCAAGGCCGCGGGCGGCGGCGGCGGGCGCGGCATGCGCATTGTGCGTACTTCCGGCGAATTCGCGAGCGCCTTCGAACTGACGCGCGAGGAAGCCGGCCGCGCCTTCGGCAATCCGGAAGTCTATGCGGAAACCTTCCTCGAACATCCGCGCCATATCGAAATCCAGATCCTCGCCGACAGCCACGGCAACGCCGTCTGGCTCGGAGAGCGCGACTGCTCGATGCAGCGCCGCCACCAGAAACTGATCGAGGAAGCACCGGCCGTCGGCGTGGACCGTGAGACGATCGCCTGGATCGGCGAGCGCTGCGTCAACGCCTGCAAGGCGATCGGCTATCGCGGCGCGGGCACGTTCGAATTCCTGTTCGAGAACGGCTCGTTCTTCTTCATCGAGATGAACACACGCGTCCAGGTCGAGCATCCCGTCACGGAACTGGTGACAGGCGTCGACATTGTCAAAGAGCAGATCCGGATCGCGCAGGGCCACAGCCTGTCGTTTTCGCAGGACGATGTCGAAATCCGCGGCCACGCCATCGAATGCCGCATCAACGCCGAAGACCCGTTCAGCTTCGCCCCCTCACCCGGCCGCGTCGATCAATGGGTCGCGCCCGGCGGCCCCGGAATCCGCGTGGAATCGCATCTCTTCCCCGGCTGCACGGTGCCGCCGCATTACGATTCCCTCATCGCAAAAATCCTCGCCCACGGCAGCACGCGCCAGGAGGCCGTCGCCCGCATGAAGGGCGCCCTCTCCGAAACCATCGTGCAGGGCATCAGGACGACGATCCCCCTGCACCTTCTGCTGATGGACGAGCCCGAGTTCGCGGCCGGCGGCGTCGACATCCATCATCTCGAAGCTTTGCTCGAAACGGGCGCGCTTCAGGCACCAGTGGGCGAATGATGACTTTGGAACAGATCGCGCTCCTCGTCCGGCAGGCGGAGCTTCGCGGGGTCGCGACGTTCGAATACGAGGAGGACGGATGCGTGTTGCGGCTGGCAACGGCGGAGGCGTCGGAAGCGCGGGCTAGAGACCCTGTCAGCACAACCCAAGCGCCTCTCTATATCCGCGCCCCCGCCGCGGGCATTTTTCATGCGTCTCATCCGCTGCGCGCCGAGCCCATGGCTGCGGAGGGAACGCACACGCGCGAGGGCCAGATCGTCGGCTTTCTCCAGGTCGGCGCGGTTCTGCGGCCGGTTCTCGCCGGCGAAGGCGTTGTGGATGCCTGCGTTGCCGAGGACGGCGAAATGGTCGGCTTCGGCGCGGCGCTGTTCCGGCTCGGGCGAAAAGGAGCTTAGAACGCGGGCTGCGAAATCGCGCTGCCGCGGCAGCCCATGGACACAAGCACCAGTGCAGCCTCGCGGCTGCGGGCCATGCGCTCGTAATGCGGCCAGATTATACTCCCGCCTCGCGCACCGAAGAAAACCGGCCAAGCGTCTTCGGGCACGGGCGAGCCCGGCAAATCGCTTTCGATCTCGCGCGTATAGCGAATGAGTTCCGGCGTGATGACCAGCGGATCGGGCGGCGGCCCGTCGTCATCGCATGAACCGCACATCCGTCAGCCTGTATATTCCAGGATATGCATGCCCGCGCCCCACCGGTCGATGAGGTAGATCCGGCCTTCGGCGTCGGCGCCGATATCGTTCGACTGGATCATCCTCGCGCCGTCGGCCACGGCGGGAACGTAACAGCCGACCTCCGTCGGCCGCAGCACATCGCTGACATCGACGGCACGCAGGCCGGCGTTGAAATAGGTGATGAAAACGGTGTTCGCCCAGGGCCCCTCCGTCGAGATCGTCTCGAGGATATTGTGGGCGCCGAAGCGTCCGCCGCGATTGATGTATTTTTCGCGATCGGGAAACCAGGTCGAGACCGGAATGGGATTCTTCTCGTCTCGGATGTCGAGGATCCACATGAACTGGCTGTCCCAGTAATTCTGCTTGGCCCGCGCCTCGTCGGTGACGACGAGATAAGGCCGGTCGCCGATCGGGCACGCCGTATGCGTGGAGCCGACAAAGGGCGGTGACCAGTTGATATGGCCGATGAGGTTCATCGCCGACAGATCGGTGCAGTCGATCACCGCGACGCCGCCGCCCCAGAACGCGGCGTACATGCGGTTTCCGCGGATGATGGGCGGACCGTGCAGCGTGCAGGTCGTTTCGGCCGGCTGAGGATCGCCGCCCTCTCCCTTGCCCTCGGCCTTCTGCCAGGGAAGCCCCCAGATGCCGACGACTTCGGGTTTTGTCGGGTCCTCGATGTCGAGAGTCCAGACGACGCGCTTGTTCCAGCCCTCGGCGTCGCTGGGCATCAGCGCCACTTTCCGCTTCAGGTCGACGCCGAAGCGATGGGGCCCGCTGCCCGGCATGTCGAAGAAGCCGATCTCGCGCGGAACGGCCGGATTGCTGATGTCGAAGATATAGAAGCCCGCGCGCGCGGCCCGTCCGGCCTCGGTCGGCAGCGTCTCGGAATTCACATAGAGGATGTTTTCGCCGGCATGACGCAGCTTGTGCATATGCAGGCCCGGCGGCGCCTTGAACTCGAACACTTTGCGCGGCTTGCGGGGATCGCGCACGTCGTGAACCGTGAAGCCCTCGGTCTTGTCCGGGTCTGAGCCGCCGACCGAGCCGACATAGGCATGGCCGTTGACGATCTCGACCAGGCTGCCGCAGCCGAACGCGGCCGACGGATCATGGCCAAGGAGACGAAAATTCCGGGCTTCTTCGGCTTGCATGGGACCCCCGCTGCCAAATATTGAGGTGTTACTGACGCGCCATGATCTCGTCGAGGCGCTTTTGCGTCCCGGAGATCACGGAGATCTTTTCGCCGGCATCGAGCCGCGCGCGGATCGTGATCTCGTTGGTCTGGGCCGGAAGCGCCTGAGCCGTCACCTCCGCGATTTCCGAAGGATCCAGGACCAGGATGCCGGATTCGTCGGCGACGATCGCATCGCCCGGCCGCACCACGACGCCGCCGCAGGAAATGGTCTCGTTGATCGAGCCGCCCAGCGCGAGCGATTTGTGGACATTGGCTGCCGGTCCGAGACACCAGACCGGAACGCCGTACGCACGGATCTCGCCGAAGTCGCACGTATAGCCGTCGACGATGATGCCGGCGACGCCCGCCTGTTTCGCGGCGTAGGCAAGGACACCGCCGAGGCCCGCATGAGTGCGGTCGCCGCAACGGCTGACCACCAGGAAATCGCCTTTGCGCACGAGGCCGAGGCTGTGGGTCACGAGAAACCCGTCATGACCCGGCGAGCGCACCGTCACGGCCGTGCCCGCAACACGGCGATCGGGGATGACCGCGCGCAGTTCGGGATTCATGAAACCGTGGCTGCGGAAATGGCCCACCGTGGCGGGCTCGACCTTGACGAGATCGGCGATCAGCTTGGGATCGACCTGCGGCGGCATCGGATTGATGGTGAACATGGATTTGTCCTCGATGGATAAGTGAGAGCGTTCAGAAAGAGCCTTCAGTCGGGCGTCCTCGCCGCATCAGCGCGTCCGACGATTTGGCAATACGAAGGTTCGATGGAGAGAAGGACCGCCGCGCCCGGCTCGACGGAGAGCGCCGAAGTTCGCTGCACCCTGAGCGAAATCCCGTCCGCATCGACGAAATATTCGAGGAACGGCCCGAGGAAGAAGCGGCTCTTCAGAACGCCGGGAATGGTGTTCGCGCCGGGCCGCGCGGAGGAGCCGACCTCGATCCTTTCGGGACGCACCGCGATGACGACCGGCGTTCCGGGGCTGTGGCTCTCAGTGCTGACGCATGACATCGGGCCCCAGGGTGCTTCGACCGTCCAGCGTCCTTCGCCCTCCTCCTGAACCACTTTGCCTTCGATGAAATTGCTCGATCCGATGAAGTCCGCGACGAAGCGGCTGCACGGCGTGCCGTAGATGTCTTCCGGAGCCCCCTCCTGGGCGATGGCGCCGCGCTCCATCACAATCACGCGGCGGCTCATCACCATGGCCTCCGACTGATCGTGCGTGACGTAGACGGCGGGAATGCCGAGCCCGCTCTGGATGTCGATCAGCTCGAAGCGCATGCGCTCGCGCAGTTTCGCATCGAGATTGCTGAGCGGCTCGTCGAACAGCAGGACGCGCGGTTCCATTACAAGCGCGCGCGCCAGGGCCACGCGCTGCTGCTGGCCGCCCGACAGCTGCGTCGGATAGCGCTCCTCATATCCAGCAAGGCCGACCACGCGCAGCTTGTCGCGCACGCGGTCCTGGATTTCCGCGCGCTGGAAACGGCCGCTGACCTTCAGCGGATAGCCGACATTCTCCATGACGGTCATGTGCGGCCATACCGCATAGGACTGGAACACCATGCCGAAACGGCGGCGGTTCGGCGGCACGAAAACGCCCCCCGTCGGGTCCGTGATCACTTCGCCGTCCACGGAGATCCGCCCGCTGTCCGGACGCTCGAAGCCGGCAATGCAGCGAAGCGTCGTCGTCTTGCCGCAGCCGCTCGGCCCGAGCAGGGAGACGAACTCTCCGGGACCGACCGCGAACGACACGTCGTCGATCGCGTTGGCCGCGCCAAAGCGCTTGATGAGGTTTTCGACGCGCAGTCCACTCATATCAATGCCCGCTAGCTGTTGTCCGGTCGACGCCGGCTGCCTTTTTGACGATCGCGAGAACGGCGACGCTGACGATGATCTGCAGAACGGCCAGCGCGGACAGAGCCCGGAAGCTGCCGGCCTGCGCCAGGTCGTACACCGCGACCGAGAACACTTCGAGCGTCGGCGAATACAGAAGTACCGACGCGCTCAACTCACGCGTGAACGCAACGAACAGCAGCGCCCAGCCGGCAATGATGCCGGGCTTCAGAAGCGGCAGCGTGATGTTGCGGAACGTGCGGAACCACCCCGCGCCGCACGACAGCGAGGCCTCTTCGAGTTCGGGATGGATCTGCATCAGGGTCGACGACGTCGCCCGCACGCCGACGGGCAGATAGCGCGTCGCGTAGGCGATGAAGAGAATCCAGATCGTGCCGTACAGGACGATCGGCGGATGGATCCAGGCCTGCAGAAGACCGAACGCCAAAACCACGCCGGGGAAGCCGAGCGGCAGCATTGCGAGGTAGTCGAGGAGGCGCCGGCCGGGCAGCTTCGTACGCTGCGACAGCACCGAGACCAGCGCACAGAGCAGGATCGTGACTGTCGCGCCGACGACCGCGAGAAACAGGCTGTTGATGACGGCGCGATGCGTGATCGGATAGTCGAACAGCACATAGCGGTAGTGCTCGAGCGTGAACTGGTCGAGCCGGATCTCCGCCGTCCACATCGTGCGGAGCGAGCTCAGGACCAAAGTGCCGACCGGAAGCACGACCGAAAGGACGATGTAGCCCACGCACACAGCGCAGATGACCCAGCGCCAGCCCGGAAGCGCGATGCGCTGCGAGCGCGAGCCCTTGCCGCTGACTGTCGTATAGGAGCGTTTGCCGAGCGCGCGCCGCTGCAGCCAGAGGCCGCCGAGCGCGATTACGAGCAATGTGATGCAGAGCGCGGCGCCGAGGCCGTGGCGCGGCGGATAGCTGACCTCGGTCTCGATGATGCTGGTCGTCAGGACGCGGATCCGCGAGGGCGCGCCGAGAACCGCCGGCACGCCGAACTGTTCGGCCGCAAGCGCGAACACTAGAAAGGCGCCGCCGAGGATGGCGGGCAGAGCGAGCGGCAGCGTGACGGTGAAGGTCGTCTTGAGGAGGCTCGCGCCGGACGACAGGGCCGCCTCTTCCAATGTCGGATCCATCGACCGCAGGGCGCCGGCGACCATCAGGAAGACGAACGGCATCTCATAGAGCGCCTCGACGAAGATGATGCCGGTCAGCGAATAGATGTTCAGCAGCGGACCGGTCGCGCCGATCGCCACCCAGAGCTGGTTCAGGAGGCCCGTCGTGGGATTTGCCAGCATGACCCAGGACAACGCGCCCAGGAACGGCGTCGTGATGAACGGCACGATCGCCGTCATCTCGATCAGCCGCCGTCCCGGCATGTCGGTACGCACCACCGCCCATGCGAGGAACGTGCCCGCCACGGTCGCGACGAGCGCGGCTCCCGAGGCGACCACGATCGTGTTGAGGATGGCCCAGTAGTTCCGTGGATTCGTATAGGCCAGCTCGAACCAGCGCAGCGAAAACGATCCGTCGGTATCGCGCACCGACGCCGCGAAAATATGCGCAGCCGGATACAGGATCATCAGGCATAAAAGCCCGATGACCCCGATCTGGAGATAAAACAACGGATCCCCGAAGACGCTGCCGCGCATCGACCAGGAAGCCACGCGCCGGGACCCCGAAGGGCTGGCCGCCACCTCAACCTTGGACAAACCTCAAATCCTCTCGCGGCCTTACTTGAACAGCTGGCTCCACTCGTCCGCCAGTTCCGTCTGCTGGCCGAAGAAAGCGGCCATGTCCTTCGTGGAACTCGCGAGCCGCTTCACCTCCGACAGGGATTTTGCGCCGGTATCCTGGCTCGAAGTCGTTGCGTCCTTGCGCAGCGACGAGGTGAAGTATTTGGACTGCCAGATGTCCTGGGCGGGCTTACTGAGCGTGTAGTCGATGAATTTGCGGGCAGCTTCGGGGTTTTTTCCACCCTTCGGGATGGCGATGTAGGTGTAGCCCACGGGAACGCCTTCGGCCGGCGAAATGACGCGCAGATTGGCGCCCGCCGCGATGTTCTTGAGAACGTGGTACTGCAGCAGCATCGCCGCCAGCGGCCGCTCGCCGGAAATCAGGGTCTCCACGACCTCGCCCGAGCCCGTCCGTACAAGGACGTCCTGCTTGGCGAGCTTTTCCATATAGGTCTTGCCGTAGGTATGACGGACGGCGGCATACCATTGCAGCGCGCCGGCGCTCGACGCCGCATCCGACATGACCATCTTGCCCTTCCATTTCGGATCGAGCAGGTCTTCCCAGGTCTTGGGCGCGTCTTCCGCTTTCAGGAGAGACGGATTGTAGGCCATGCAGAGAATGTCGGCCTTGATCGGGGCGGCGAAGTTGCCGATCAGGTCGGCTTCGTTGTAGGCGGCGAATTCGGGGCTGCGGTATTCCTCGAGAAGCCCCTCATCGGCCCATTTCAGGAAGAGCCCGGTCAGGCCGCCCGAAAGGGTCGAGCAGCCGATCTGCGATGCCTTCACTTCCTGTTCGAACTTCTGGCCGAGCTTGACCGAGCCCGCGCGGTAGAAATCGGCCGGCAGGCCGCTCGCCTGCTTGAAGTTCTCGATCCAGTCGCCGACGGCATCGGCGGCCTCGCCCGAATACCAGACCATCGGATCGGCGGCGAAAGCCGCGCCTCCCGTCAGGCCGGTGGCCAGGGCCGTTCCGGCGGCGCCCTTCAGCACTTGCCGGCGCGACAGGTGGAATGTGCTGCGATCGCGATCAAAGGACATGTTTCTCGTTCTTCCCGTCTTGCGCCCTTTGCCGGCGCGACAGGGCAAGCCTCCAACGGAACTGAATTTCGAGTCAACCCATAATTTCGATATTTTTGGTATTTGCGGAATTTTGTAGCACTCTGCTCAGGGTCGTGCTTAAACTTCGCTCAGCCCGAGTAAATCGACCGGGCACGAAACTGGCCGGAACCATGCCCCTGCTGACGCCGAAGCCCTCTTCCGTCCCCGCGACGACACTCACGGCCGACGTGTTGCAGCTTTTGCGGGAAGACATCCTGGCCGGAGGCTTCAAGCCCGGAGACAAGCTCCGCCTGCACGATCTGCGCGAGCGTTACGATGTCGGCTTCAGCCCGCTGCGCGAAGCGCTCATGCATCTGGCGTCCGACGGCCTCGTCGTCGTCGAGCATCAGAAAGGCTTTCGCGTCGCGCCCGTCTCGCTCGACGATCTCTGGGACGTCACCCGGACGCGCCAGCTCATCGAGGATCAGCTCCTGCGGGAAGCGGTGACGTTCGGCGACGACGCCTGGGAAGGCGAGATCGTCGCCGCGTTCCACAAGCTTGAAAAACTCCCGAGCACCGACCCGGCCACCGGCCTCGTCACCTCGGAATGGGCGCGCCGCCACCACGCCTTCCATTATGCGATCGTCGCCGCCGCCGAGAGCCGCTGGCTCAAGCGCTTCTGGCAGATCGCCTACGACCAGTCGGACCGCTACCGGCGCATTTCCGCCAGCGTCGCCGGCAGCCGCGAAGACGAGCACAAACTCCTCATGACGATGGCTCTGGCGCGCGACGCCGACGCCCTGATCGAGATCAACCGCCGTCACATCCAGCGCACCGCGGAAGTCGTCGCCGAACAGATCGCGCAAACCGCCCTGCCCGAACCCGAACCCGCGCGGCGTGTGCGTCGGAAAGCCGTCCAGGCACCCGGCGCCGCTCCTTTCGACCCGATCATTTCAGACCAGTGAGACCGTAATGAACGAGATTGCCCGCCCGACGATCGCCCCGGCGACGTTGCCCATCCTGGATGACGCCGCCACGTTCTCCGTGCGGCGCATCTATTGCGTCGGGCGTAACTACGTCTCCCATATCCGCGAGATGAAGGAAGGCGACGAGCGCGACCCGCCCTTCTTCTTCCAGAAGCCGACGGACGCGGTCGTGCAGCCCGGCGCGACGGTCGCCTATCCGCCCGAGACCGAGGATTTTCAGTACGAAGTCGAGCTCGTCGCCGCCATCGGCCGCGCGGCGCGCAACGTTTCGGCGGACGAGGCCCTCGAACACGTGTTCGGCTATGCCGTCGGCCTCGATCTGACACGCCGCGACCGCCAGCGCGAAGCCTTCAAGAAGGGACTGCCCTGGGAGATCGGAAAGTCCTTCGATCAATCGGCGCCCTGCGGCGTCATCGTACCGGTTTCCGTGTGCGGACACAGGCTGGCCGGCGAAATCACCCTGGATGTCAACGGAACGCGGCACCAGACCGGCGATCTCAGCCAGATGATCTGGAACGTGCCCGAGATCATCGCAAATCTGTCCAAGTCCTACCTCCTGATGCCGGGCGACATCATCTACACCGGCACGCCCGCCGGGGTGGGAGCGGTCACGGCCGGCGATCGTCTTGTCGCGACGGTCGAGGGTCTGCCTTCTCTCACCATCTCCATCGGCGACCGCGCGCACTAAGCGCGCCACAATGCTGAACACACCCCGTTCGCTGCGCGGCATGGTGACCGCGCCGCATCACCTCGCCAGCGAAGCCGGACTGCGCGTGCTGCGCGAAGGCGGCAACGCCGTCGAGGCCATGATCGCGATGGCCGCGACGGTCGCCGTCGTCTACCCGCACATGAACGGGATCGGCGGCGACGGCTTCTGGCTCGTCGCCCGCCCCGGGCACGATCCGGTCGGGATCGACGGCTGCGGCGGCGCGGCGGCGAACGCGGATGTTTCGCTGTATGCCCGCGCCGGCCACACCTCCATCCCGGTGCGCGGCCCCCTCGCCGCCAACACCGTCGCCGGCACGATATCGGGATGGGCCGAGGCGCTGAGGCTGAGCGGGGAACTGGGCGGAACGCTGCCGCTGTCGCGGCTTGTCGAAGACGCGGTCTGGTATGCGGAGAACGGATTTGCCGTCACCGCAAGCCAGGCGGAACTGACCCGGACCAAGCTGGACGAACTCGAAGGCGTTTCCGGCTTCGCCGAGACCTTCCTCGACAACGGGAATGTGCCGCAGCCCGGAAGCGTCATGCGCCTTCCCGCACTCGGGGCCACGCTGCGCCGGCTCGGCGAAGCCGGCGCCCAGGATTTCTACGACGGAAAGATCGCGCGCGCCTTGGCGGCCGATCTCCTGCGCCTCGGATCGCCGGTTTCCGGCGAAGATCTTGCGAAACATTCCGCGATGCGCCGCCGGCCGCTGTCGACCCTTATTCTCGGCTGCAGGCTTTTCAATTTCCCGCCGCCGACGCAGGGGATTTCGTCGCTGATGATCCTCGCTTTGTTCGCCCGGCTCGGCGTGACGCGGCCCGAAAGTTTTGAGTACGTACACGGGCTGGTGGAAGCGACGAAGCAGGCATTCCTGCTTCGCGAATGTCTGGCCGATCCCGCGGCGTCGGACGGGCAATTGGCGCAAGCACTCTCCCCCGCCAATCTCGACAGGATCGCGGCCCGGATCGATCCGAAGCGCGCCCTGCCCTGGCCCGCACCCACGGAACAGGGCGACACGGTATGGATGGGCGCCGTGGACCAGGCGGGCATCACCGTCAGCTTCATCCAGAGCGTCTATTTCGAATTCGGTTCCGGCTGCGTCCTGCCCGACACCGGCGTGACCTGGCAAAACCGAGGCGCCAGCTTCCAGCTCGACGGCGACGGCCCGCGCGCCCTGAAACCCCGCCGCAAGCCGTTTCACACGCTGAACCCGGCCATGGCCCGTTTCGACGACGGCCGCGTCATGACCTACGGCACGATGGGCGGCGAAGGACAGCCGCAGACGCAAGCCGCGATCTTCAGCCGCTACGCCATGTTCGGACAGGATCTGCAGAGCGCGGTCACGGCGCCGCGCTGGCTTCTGGGCCGCACCTGGGGCGAAGACAGCGTCACGCTGAAGCTCGAACGCCGCTTTGGGGATGATGTGGTCGACGGGCTTAGGTCGGCCGGCCACGATGTGGAAATGCTTGATCCCTTCACCAGCACGATGGGCCATGCGGGCGCGATCGTTCGGCATGCCGGCGGCCTGCTGGAAGGCGCGACCGATCCCCGGAGTGATGGGGCGGTTTGGGGGTTTTAGTCGGACGCGCGATCACGCCGTCGCCCCGGCGCTCCGAACCGCCAGCCAGGCCGCCGTTCCGACGACGACGGTACAAATCCGACAGTCAACGAGCATCACCGCTGGCCCGAGCGTAACGACTGGGGCTAGACGTCCCCGCTTAAACCCGACTTCCTCCGGGCGCCAATAGCATAAAAAAGGAATAATAACCCAGATTGTTGTAGCCGGGTGACGGCGGTGATCTCGATTCGCGATCGGAGGCCCCCAACTCATGTGTCCTTCATGCGTCCTAAAGACCCTTGCTTGAAATCGCCCCTCAACTCATCGCATGTAAGTAATGGGGAATATGGGGGCTCTGCGTGTTCAATTCTGGGCGTGGAATTGCATGGAACGGATGGGTGCGCTCCGCTGCATTTGTCCTTATCACCGTTGCTATATTCGGCGGCACCGCGTCGGTGCTCCCTATACTGAACATTCAGTTGATCTGGGTAACAGCGCGACGCCTTTTCAGGCAATCTCGGAGGCCTCAGCACACAACCTTTTGCTTTCGCTGTTGCTGGAGGAGTCGCGGCGCTCGCTTTCGCTCTACTGATCGGGTTTTTTGTCCTTTACGCAGTCGCCATTCCCTTCAGCCTAGCCCGCGCCAGCCGGCTGGTTGCCGCAACGAAAAGCATGAAGGGTTTTGCCAGCGCTTATGATGGCGTCAGCCAGCGGTTGGGAAACCACCCCATCATCGGGCACGCATGGAGAGAGTTCGACGAGAACTCTCGTTCCCCCAAAAGAAGCCAGCGGCATATACAGAAATACAGTCCGTCCGCAGACGTTCATAAACATCAGCGTCGCGAGAGAAAGACTGTTCGGGCTGAAAATGATTGGGAGTATTCCCGGCTATTTTGTCGGCCTGGGACTGCTATTGACGTTCATCGGCCTCGTTTTGGCTCTTCACAAGGCCGCGGCTGCTGTGAGCAGTGCAGATGCCGGAGGCATGCAGCTCGCGACGCGAGAGCTTCTGCAAGTAGCTACATTCAAGTTCTCGACCTCGATTGCCGGACTTGGAGCTTCGATCGTCCTATCATTCTTTTTTCGAACCTTTTTGATCGCGATCGAATCTTCGTTCGAACATTTCTGCCGCGTGGTTGAAGAAAAGCTGAGCTATTCGGCACCGCAGTCGATCGCGGCGGAAATGAATGATCGCTTGGGCGAGCAGGTTACCGAACTGAAAGCGATCAACAGCGAGAAGTTCTTCTCCATGATGGGCCAGGGCATCGCTCCTCAGATCCGTCACGCCATCAATACGGCAATGGCGCCTGTCGCCACCACCATCGATCAGGCTGTTCGACAACTCGCCGACAACAGCCAGTCGGGGATTTCGGAAATGGTGGAACGCTTCTCGAACACTGTGCAGAGCAACGCAGGCACTGAACTCCGCGAACTCGCCACGACATTGAAGGATATGCAGGCCGCAATGGTTTCGGCTCAGCAAGGCATCAACGGGTCGGGCGAAGATTTCGGCCGTCGGATGTCGGAAGCTGCAGAAGGCATGAGCCGGATGATCGCGGATGCCGGCGAGAGGCTCGGTGACGGATCCGACAAGAGCCGGACGGCCATGATGGAAGCAGTCACCGCTATGCGAGAGACCTTCGAGCGAGCCAACCGAAAAGTCGACGAAGAACTGGGAGCCGCGGCCGCTGGCGCGTCCTCTCGCGTGGAAGATGCCATGGGACGGGTCCTTCATCGGCTTGAGGGCCAGGTGGATGACTTTCGCAACAGTTTGGTGGCCTTCCAGCAAGGCATGTCCAGCCAGGCGGAAGAAACGAGATCCAAGATCTCCTCCGTTCAATTGGAGGCCGTCGACATCGTGGGACGGGTGTCCGAGGAAGCTGCAAAAGCTCTGCAATCGGGGATCGGCGAAGCGATGCAACGCATCACCGGCGAATTTGACCGGTTTGCGCAGGCTCTGCGTTCAGGGGAAACCAGCCTTGTTGCACAAACAAGCGCTGTCCGAGACGCCACGGACCAGTCCCGCCTCGTCGCCGACGCATTTAGCCGTACGGCGCAAGATGTCCGTACCGCCGCGATCCCTCTTGCACAAGCCGGGGAGCGCATCGCCGGAGCCACGGAGCGTATGAGCGAGACCGTAGCGCAGTCGGTTGCGGCACTCGAGATTGGGCAAGCCTCGTCGAAGCAGCTTGCCGAGGCGCTGGCTGCACATGCTTCCCAGTTGGCGACAACATGGGAGAATTACTCCTCGAAGTTCGAGCGCGTCGACGAAGATCTCGGCAGAGCGATATCCGAACTTGGTCAATCCACAGAACGCCAAGTTCAGCTGCTCAACGACTACGCTTCAAAGGTGGACCAGGGCTTCGCAACCGCGATCGAGAAGCTAAATCCCCTTCTAGAGGGCCTCAACACAAACACCGAAGACCTCGGCGGTGCGGTCGAAAATCTTCATCGCGTCCTAATGCCTCGGGCAGCCGAGTGACGGGGGACCGGCATGATCATTGATGATGCGGCACAAGAATCCGGGTCTGAGGAAGGCGAAAACTACTTCGTTTCGATGACCGACATGATGGTCGGCGTGCTCTTCATTTTCATCATCATGTTGATGGTGTTCGCACTCGATTACCGCACCAAGACGGACGTACAGGAAGACGCAGTCGAAGTCGCGCGTGAGGTAGCCCGCAAGCTGAAAGAGCTGCGCGCCCAGGTGAACGATGAGATTACGTCGCTAGACGAGGCTCAGCGCACGAGAAGGCAACTTCTCAAAGACATTGAAACCCAACTCCGGGCCCAAGGCCTCAACGTCCAAGTCGATGAGGCAAATGGTGTGCTTCGCCTTACAGAGGACGCGGTGCGTTTCGACGCCAGCAGCTCTGTCCTCTTGGGTCGAGCGCTTCTCAATGTCGGCAAGATCGCTCAAGTGCTGAATCACGTACTGCCCGATTACACCGCCTGTAAGATAGTCGCAGCGAAACCAATATGCCGCATGGGAATAGGCGCGACTGTTGAGACCGTCTTTATCGAAGGGCATACAGACGTAACGGGCATCGATGATATTAACTGGCAGTTGTCTACCGAGCGTGCAGTCAATACGTATCGCGAGATCGTTTCTGGCGCCCCTCAGCTTCGTCAACTACGAAATCAACGCCAGGAGGAAATCATCTCCGTGTCTGGCTATTCGTCCACGCGCCCTATCGATCAAGCCAACAATCGAGACGCGTGGAGCAAAAATCGCCGCATTGACCTTCGCTTTGTAATGGAAATCGACAGCAAGCAGCGCCTCAAGCAGATCCTCGATCTTACCGATGAAATGCAACGGCAGATCGATCGTCTTACTGAAGCGAGCGGGGCCGGTGGATGACCCGCTTTCGCGACGCGCTGAAGGCACTCAGATCACGTTCAAGCACGCGACTAAATCTTCGCGAAACGCCACTTTGCACTCTTGCTGCCGAGCGCGTCACAGAGAGCGGGACAGCAAGGCCGAGAGAAGGCAAGAACTACGACACCATTGCTCAAGAACTTCTGACGAGCATTGCGGCGGGCGAGACCCTCTCCTGGCGTGAGGTGCGGGACGGTGCGTGGTGCCTGTGGCGCACAACTCCCGCACTCGCGGACGGAGACGAGAGCCTAACAGCGATCACCGGAGGCGTTCTAGGCAGCGAGCGTAAACAACCCTTCCGGGCGCTTGCATCCTCGTTACATGGTGAGCTTCGAGCACGATCTTCGGGGACTGTCCCGAAGTGGGACGAGTTCTGAGGCTCAAAGCGCCGAGCATGGGAAAGCCTTGGGCCGACCTACACGCGGAGCATGACATTTTTGACCTCACAAACGGCGCCGAAAACGTCGCTAATACCGCCCTCCAAGAGCGCACGTCGCCGACGGAGATCCTGAAGCGTGCCGGCATCGGTGTGCTCGATGCCGAAACCGGGTTCGCGAAGGAATGTACGGCAGCAGTACTGCGGCGGTTGGCCACGGCGCGGAAGCTGACCCGAGCAAACGGCTAGAAATCGTTCAGAATCTGGCGTTGCGTGCTCAGGGCGGACTAACGTTCCCCGAACATGGTCCCCTAGTTGCGGAAGCTCTGATCAAGCCGTTCGGGCAGACGATGCCCGACAGGGCCACACGCGATCAATTTCTCGCGTTGCTCATCGCGTTGTTTGGCGATCCGCGGCGATACCCAGGACGCTGGACCCGCATGCGCGAAATCGAAACGACCATCAAGCGATGGCTCACCGAACAAACGCTTCGTCAATTCCTCGATGTCGTCGATGAGGTCGCCGTTGAACGTATGTGGAAATATCGCCGCGCGTTTTGGGAGGCGATCTATGCGGCGGAGCTGATCGACGAAGCCTGGGTGGTCTTCGACCCGGACGGTGTGAGAGCGGCACGACATACATTCGGCAAACAGGTCGAATTTGCGCAGTTCGAAGACAGTGTTCAAAGCGGCCAAGCAGTGCTTCTTATGCGGGTCGGACGCGGTGTCGTGGCGGAATGGAGTCACACCGGTAAGTGCATAATCTGGAACGACGCTGAGGCCCGAGGCGCGCCCCGCCTCAATAAGCCCGAATACGCGGTGCGAAACCTTCGAGCGCCCTTCAACGCAAGCGCCGACATCACGCGTGCCATCTTCGCCGTCTCGCACACGAATGCCGATCGATATGGCTGGCAACATAAGGTCGCCAACAAGATTCATCAGATGACCGGCGTCCGTATCCCCCAGTCCAGCTATACGGTCAAGTAAATGACGGTAATATTCTCGCACTCCGCCGACCCGGATGGCATTCTCATTTCGGCGGAAGAGCGGCGCTTGATGAGCCGTCGAGTCTGTCGCGCCGACCTCATGGTCTGAACTCGCCGGTCGAGCGGGTATGGCGGGACGCTTTATCCTAACCGCGGTCGAAAGCGGAGAAGCCAAAATCTCCGCATCTTCGGTGACGCTTTCCCATCCGATCGCAGCACGCATGCCGACCTCACTTTGCCGACGCTGATCGCGTTACCGCATCTCGCCAAGCTCTCATCGACACTCTCCTTTGAAGGCCGTGTCGACAGCCCCGATGGATCGGTTCGCGTCCGCTGGTACGACGCGAACTGCCCGTCCAGTGCGCCGACGAGAATCGGGGCGATCCTTACGTGGGGGAACGAAAACGGACGGCTGTCCGAAGAAGTGTTCACCCTCGTCGAAGCGATCGAGACATTTAACTCCTCTGTCGGTGCCGGCATCGAAGAACGGATCGCATGCTGGGCTCCGGTACAATCAGCGTTGAAAACTCGTCACAGGCGCCGATGTCCACGCCGATGGCTATCTCGACAGCCTGACGATCTATCAAGCAGGCTCCTTCGCCTTGGACGTGCGCGCGACATCATCTGGGCCGGACTTTGTCCCCGTCCTCATGTCGCGAACCAAAGCAGCCTCCTTGGCGGATGACGCGCCCGTCGACGATCAGGACTATGGCAACAGCGAGGGACTACCGGGCGGGTCGCTCAAAGACGAACGCACCGACGCACTGCTTGCGCCAGAACTTCAAGAAGCACTTCGTCCAAACCTTTTCCCGCTCCGCTGCGACCCGTGACGCTTACGTCATGGGGAGGAACCAGTTCTTGGTGCTCGCTCCGGAGCTGAAAGCGGCGCTAGACGTGGTTCGACTGAAGCGCAACGCGACTCCCCGGAGGAACGCCGCGAATTCATCCGCAATCCACGACCGGCACTCGCCGAAGCATTGGGTCAAGCCGACGCCGACCACGCCGCAGCTTTGATGTTCGTGGAGACCCAACAATATTCGGAGCGCGTACTTGGTCTCGGTATCTGGGACCCACCACAAACCCCCTGGATCAAAAAGCGCGCCGGCCAATGGCTGCCTGAAAGTTTTGCGATGCAAATCGGCAACCGCAAACTGGAGATGACTGGCGACAGTCTCGATGCGCTGGTCGAGCGGATAGAGGACGCCCGATCGTCCGGCGCGGACGAAGTCGACGTCGAAGGGGAATCACATCCCCTGCCCGAGGTCGAAGCTGCGATTGCGGATATTCGAGCCAAGGACTTTACGACCGAGGCGCCGCCACAGGCTGAGCCTGACCCCGACAGAGCGCCCCCGGACGATCCGCACGTACTGCAGATCAAAACCAATATCGACAATGTCGACTACGAAATCGCGCGACCCTTGCGACCTATTGCCGATGGCCGCGAGTTGCCGAGCGACCGGCTATCCACCCGGCCAAAGCCTCACCAGAACGATGGCTTCCGCTGGCTAGTCGACGCGTGGGTCGGCGGGTGGCCGGGAGTTTTACTCGCCGACGATATGGGTCTCGGCAAGACGTTCCAGGCTCTCGCTTTCCTTGTGTGGGTTCGCCGAAATCAACAAGCGGTCGTGGCCGCCGGTAAGTCCATACCGAAAGGCCCGATCCTGATCGTCGCTCCAACTGCGCTGCTGCGGAACTGGGTGGCTGAGGCGGAGCGCCACCTTGAGCACGGGTCTCTTGGTGAGTGTGTCGAGGCATTCGGCCCAGGTCTTAAGCGTCTTAAACGCAAAAAGACGCCGGGTTGGACGCCCGAGGACGCAATCGACGTCTCGGCTTTGAAAGATGCAGACTGGATCCTGACGACCTATGAAACGCTCGCCGACAATCACCGTGCCTTCGCGCGTGTCGCTTATTCCGTGGCCATCTTCGACGAGATGCAGAAGATCAAAGCGCCCGGCACGATCAACACCCACGCAGCAAAATCGATAAACGCCGACTTCGTGCTCGGCCTTACCGGCACTCCGATCGAAAACAGGATCGAAGACCTCTGGTGCCTCATGGACCGGATCGTGCCCGGCTATCTCGGCGATCTCAAGAGCTTCTCCAAAACGCACCAGGATGAGAACCAGGAGGCACTTCAGATATTAAAGGCCAAGCTCGACGAACCAAACGGTTCGGCGCCCGCCGTGATGTTAAGGCGCATGAAGGATGGAATTCTTGAAGGGCTGCCGAAAAAGTCCGTAGTGCCCTACCCGCTCGAAATGCCCCTGGCTCAGGCCAACGCCTACTCCGCTGCCGTTAAGGAGGCCCATGCCGGTGGGCGAACGCCGATGGCTATGTTGAAAGCTATTCACGCCTTCCGCAGCATATCACTGCATCCGGAGGGTGCCGCGGAAGTCGATGGGTTCGACCCCGCGGCGCTCCACGATTGGATCGAAAAATCCGCCCGGGTGAAACAGGTTGTGGCGGTCTTACGTACAATCGAGAAGCAGGACGAAAAGGCACTCGTCTTCATTGAGGACCGCGCCATGCAGTCGACATTTGCGGCAGCCGCCGCAACGCTTTTTGGCTTTCGATCCGTTCCCGCAATCATTAACGGTGAGGTGCCCGGCGACAAACGCCAGGCAATCGTCGATAGATTTCAATCAGCCCCTCCCGGCTTCGATCTTCTCGTTCTTTCTCCGAAAGCTGCAGGCATAGGGCTAACGATCACGGCAGCAAATCACGTCATTCATTTGAGCCGGTGGTGGAACCCCGCCGTCGAGGATCAATGCAACGATCGCGTCTACCGGATCGGCCAGGACAAGCCAGTAACAATCCATGTTCCCATAGCCATACACCCCGACTTTGGCGCGCAATCGTTCGACGTGACCTTGGACGGATTACTCGAGCGCAAACGGAGTCTATCCCGGCATATGCTGGCCCCACCGCTAGGGGCGGGTGACGTGTCTTCACTATTTGGAGAGTCCTTAGGGCTTCAAGAGACCCAAATCGACGGACGGTCCCAAATCTCCTAGGCGCAGCTATACGTGTCGAATGAGCGTGCGCGAAGGACGTTCGCCAACCGAGGCCGAAGCAAGAATGAAAATGCCACGCAGCGTAAAGGGCTTGGAAGACTTGGGCCGCGTGAGGCTTTCCGCATCGTTCTTCATGCGGGACTTTCTCTACTCGGAAATCGCCAACTTCTACGGCGTGCCGAACATTCCGGACGATCCTGATCTCGCTATCGCGGCAGGCACACGCCTTTGCGAAGAGCTTTTGGAACCTCTTCAGGAGCGCTTTGGGCGCATATCGATCCGGTCTTCGTTCCGCTCCTGTGCCGTTAACGAGTTGGGCAACCAGAAAGGTCACAACTGCGCGTCAAACGAAGCTAATTACGCCGGACACATCTGGGACCGGCGTGACGCCGAGGGCGCGATGGGGGCGACTGCCTGCATTATCGTCAACGATTTCATCCCATACTATGAAGCCACAGGCCGATGGGAGGCCATGGCTTGGTGGGTTCACGACCACCTTCCCTACAGCCAGATGGAGTACTTTCCAAAACTCGCTGCGTTCAATCTGACCTGGAGCGAAAACCCGGAGCAGCTCATTCATAGCTGGACGCCGCCAAGACGGGGCGTGCTTACGAAACCGGGAATGGCGAACCATGCAGGAAAGCATCCTGATGAGTATGCCGGGTTCCTGAAGACTGCAGCACAGCGCTAGCTATCTTCCGAGAAGAAATCCTCATCGAGTTCGCTTGAACTCGATAGCCCGGCTCGTCCGAACGCCCACCCCGTGTTCGATCATCAAACCTGCAAGCCTTTGTCCATCGATCAGGATGACGCGTTGGCTGAGATGCTTCACGAAATCTCGCGCTTGCGTGCTAAAGGTCGACGTGGTGACGAACACACCTTTAGTCGCGCCGAGACCCACAAGGCTGCCGACGAAACCTTGGACGTCCGGACGTCCCACGGAATTGCCTACCGCATACCTCTTAGCCTGGACATAAAGGCGATCGAGGCCAAGACGATCTTCGTTGATGACGCCGTCAACACCGCCATCTCCGGATCTCCCAAGCTGCATCGCGGCATTCTTGTGCGATCCGCCGTATCCCATCGCCACCAGAAGATCTACGATGAGCTGCTCGAAGAATGCTGGGCTGTTCTCGGCAATCCTATCGAGCAATTCGGTCCGTAGAGCTGATTGAACGGACTGAAACGCTGCTTCGATCTGTTCCTCCGGGGTGTTCGCTTCGGAAGGCTTCGTTTCAGAAGAAGCAGCTGATTCCAGCCCAGCCGCGCTATTTCCGTTGTAGAACTCCTTGAACGCCGGAAACTGCAAAAGAATGCCGACGTCAATACGGGTAGGATTGGTGGCGAGGAGTGCGCGACCGGCTTCCGTCGCGACAAATTTTCCTCGCGCAGGCGATGCAACCAGCCCAGCCTTGCTCATATAGAACTTTGACCAGTGGATACGGTTATGAAGAACGCGCTGCCGTCCGCTGGGTAGAAGTATATCGCGCTGTTCGACGCTAAGGCCAAGCTCTTCGGCTATCTTGTCAGCAACATCTGGAACCCGCGTTTGGCCATTTGCGGCGTGCTTGAGCACCGGCAACATCAAGGTCTGATAGTCAGGCAGGTCCACTTTAAACTCTCCGACGACACGTTATTTCTGGCTGTGGTGGCCTGCGAGTGCGCCCAACCGGCGGAAAATTTGCTCGGCAGCGGCGACAGGCAGCGTCATTCTGCAGCTTCCAGTTCCCGTTCTTTTGCTGGGAGGAGCGCCTCGGCCAGCAGGGCGTCGAGCAGGCGGCGGCGGGTGGCGGCGGTGGCGGTGAGGCTCGCCTCCAGCCGGTCGCAGAGCGCCATCAGCGCATCGACCTTGGCGACGATGCGGTGTTGTTCGGCGAGGGGTGGGAGGGGAATTGGAAGGTCTCTCAAAAGTTCCGAGGTTGAGGTCCTTGTACGCGATCCCGCCGAAGTATTGTTTTGGATATGATCCCAGAAGTCACGAGGACAGCATCAAGTAGACCATGAACGGAATCCCGGTATTGAAGCGGCAACAGGAACCACCGCAACGTCATCGCGATATTGAACCCGCTCAGATCGCGCGGCACGAGTGCCACGCCACCGAGGGTGCCGCGAATCTTAATGACAATTTCGCCGCCTCGCAGGCGCGTCCGTATCGTACTCGAGCGCTCGATCGTTTCGCGGACGTTCCGAACGCCGGACAGATCGATATATCCAGCCGCACATCACTGACATCTCAGTGTCGGAATGCCGCCGGACTTTGGTTCGTCACCAAGGCTGTGATCACGCCGTAAGTGATCTCACGGTTCGCATCGAGAGCATTCTGGACTTTCGTCCACATCCAGCCGTCCGGACATTCAAACGGCAACATCGGCTAAGGCGATGTCATCTGACTTGCGGAGCTTTCTCGCTGCACCTTTGCTGTCCGTGCCAGAGCGCATTGCGCTATTAAGCAATTCCGACGCCGGTTCGTCGTTCGCGTCCTGCGGCACGAGCTTGCCGCGCACGGCGAGGTTGAGGATGGTCTGGCGCAGTTGCTTGATCTGGTCGGGGCGCGTGGTGAGCGCCGGCAGCGCGTCGAGGGCGAAGCGGGCGTCGGCCTGAAAGGTTTCGGGATCGGGCGCGTTGAGGCGGGCGAGGCTCGCCGCCGCCAGCCGGTCGCGCACCGCCTCGCGGCTTGCCCGCGCCGCCTCCAGCCGGTCGCACAAGCCCATCAACTCATCGACCTTGGCGACGATGCGGTGCTGCTCGGCGAGCGGTGGGAGGGGAAACGTCAATTGCGCAATCGTTCTGGTCAGCTGATCGTTCGAAGGTCCGTGACCGGTCTCTTCGATCTCGCGCTGTCTTCATGAACGTGCGAATCGATAGACGATAGACCTGACGATAGCCTGCCATCGCGAAGAGCCAGAGAGCTTGCAGGTATGCGACAGTCGATAACAACCCGTTCGTCGCCGCTCCAGATAATGCGCCATACGCAGCTTGCCAGCGACATCAGAGTCGCTTTGCGCGATATTGTCGGCATCAAGCGCGCAATGCTCGAATCGATACTCGACGATCTGGTCGGTGATAAGCAGATCGCCCTCGTCGAAGCTCCGACATGACGCTTCGGCTGGATCGCGCTGCTCGGAAGCGTCGCGCCATTGTGACGCATCGAGATCAGCCAGCCGACGCTGAATTGCCAGTCGTCTTCGGCAGAATCGCAAAGGCTGTTCATCGCCGATGACGGATTGGCTCTCGCGTTGCTGATCTCCCCCGCTTCATCAAGCCGCGCCTTCTCCTTCGCGATCCGCTTCAGCAATTCCGACGCCGGTTCGTCGTTCGCGTCCTGCGGCACCAGCTTGCCGCGCACGGCCAGATCGAGAATGAAGCGGCGCAGGCGGGCAATCGCGTCGGGCGCGTCGGCGATCTGCTCATAGTGCGCCAGCAGGCGTTCGGCGTTCATCGGGCCAGCGCCTCGGCGAGGATCGCCTTCAACTGGTCGCGCAAGGCCGCCGTCTCGGCCTCGGCGGCGGCAAGATCGGCCAGCAGCGTTTCCGGGTCGCCGTGATCGTCGGCCACCGCGTGCGGGTTCTTGATGTCGAGATTGTAGCCGCGCGCCTTCACCTCCTCGGCGGTGACGCGCCACGCCTGCGGCGTCTCCTCGCGGCCCTTGCGCTCCTTGCCGCCCCACCAGTCGATGCAGCCCTGGAAATGCTCCAGCCGGATCGGCTTGGTCATCGAATAGGCTTTCTGGCCTTCGGGCACGCGGTGCTCGTAGAACCAGATGTCCTTGGTCGGCGTGCCCTTCTCGAAGAACAGCAGGTTGGTGCCGATCGAGGCATAGGGCTTGAACACGGAATTGGGCAGGCGGACGATGGTGTGGAGGTTGCACTCCTCCATCAGATGTTCCTTGAGCCGCGTCTTGACGCCCTCGCCGAACAGCGTGCCGTCGGGCAGCACCACGGCGGCGCGGCCGTCCTGTCTTCAGCAGGCGCACGATCAGGGCGAGGAACAGATCGGCCGTTTCCTTGGTGCGGAAGGTCGGGAAATTGTTCTCGATGCCGTCTTCCTCGCGCCCGCCGAAGGGCGGATTGGTGAGCACGATATCGACGCGCTCGTCCTTGCTCCATGAAATCAGCGGCCGGGCCAGCGTGTTGTCGTGGCGCACGAAGCTCGGGTCCTCGATGCCGTGCAGCAGCATGTTGGTGACGCAGAGCATGTGCGGAAGCTGCTTCTTCTCCACCGCGCGCAAGCGCGCCCTGCATCGTCTCGCGCTGCTTCGGCGTGCGGACGTAGTTCTTCTCCATGTGGCGGATGGCGCAGGTGAGAAAGCCGCCCGTGCCGCAGGCGGGATCGAACAGGATTTCGCCGGGATGCGGGTCGATGCGGTCGACCATGAAGGCGGTGACGGCGCGCGGCGTGTAATATTCGCCGGCATTGCCGGCCGATTGCAGGTCGTTGAGCAGCTGCTCGTAGAACTCGCCGAAGTGCCGCCGCTCGTCGAGATTGTTGAAATCGACCTCGATTGATCTTGTTGACCACCTGCCGGAGCAGCTGGCCGGATTTCATGTAGTTGTAGGCGTCCTCGAACACGTCGCGCACCACGCGGCGGCGGTCGCCGGGCTTGCCGGAGAGCTGCAAGCCCTTCAGCGCCGGGAACAGCTCGTCGTTGATGAAATCGAGCAGCGCCTGCCCGGTGATGCCCTCCGGGTCCGCCGCCCAGTTGCGCCACTGGAATTTCTCCGGGATCGGCGAGCGGTAGCCGTCCCTGGTCAGTTCGAGTTCCTGATCCTGATCGTCGATGATCTTGAGGAAGAACATCCAGGTGAGCTGGCTGATGCGCTGCGCATCGCCATCGACGCCGACGTCCTGGCGCATGATGTCCTGAATGGATTTGACGGTGGTGCGAACGATCATGGTCTAAGCGGTCTCCTGATAGAGCGCGTCCTGCATTTCGTGGACGGCCTTTTCGAAACCCTCCTTGCCGCCGAACGCCTTGATGAGTTGCACGACGCTGCCCATCGCGGTGAAGGGCGTCACCTTCAGCACGTTGGCGTCGTCGAGATTGAGCACGCCCTCGTCGCGATACTTTTCCAGCAGCGCATCGAGCACGGCGCGGGCCTGTGGCCCGTATTTGGTGAACACGTCGCGCTTCCTGACGTTCTCGGCCCGCTCGCGGCGCGTCAGCGGCTTCTTGTCGAAGGCGACGTGGCAGATCAGATCGAAGGGATCGAGGTTCTTGCCGAGTTCGTCGGCGATGGCGTCGAGCGCCAGGCCCTCGGCTTCCAGTTCCTCGATGATCGCCTGCTTGCGCTCGGCCGATTTCCAGCGCTTGAGGAAATCGTCGAGGCTGGCGAAGCGCTTCTTCAGCGCCGTCTTGGTGAAATCGCGCAAGGTTTCGGTGACGAGCTTGCCGTTCTCGTCGAGATATTCGACGCGCTCGGCGAGGATGCGGGCGCCGACGCCATCGACATAAATCTTGCGGATCGGGCCACCGGGCGGCAGCGGCAAGCCCGGCTGATCGACGATGGTTTCGTCCTCGCCCGGCGTCGGCGGGATCGGCATCGTCGCCCGTGCCGTCGGCGCGTCGTCGGGCGGCGTGATCGGATCGCCTTCGCCGGGCTCGTAAATCTGCACCGGATCGCCGTCGAAATCCGGGTCGGCGAAATGGCTGGTCGCGCCGCGAAAGTCGATCAGCGTGAAGAAGAACTTCTTCGTATCCTCGTGAACGCGGGTGCCGCGCCCGACGATCTGCTTGAACTCGGTCATCGAGCCGACCGCGCGATCGAGCACGATCAGCCGGCAGGTCTGCGCATCGACGCCGGTTGAGAGAAGCCGCGAGGTCGTGACCAGCACGGGATATTTCGATTCCGGGTCGATGAAGTTGCCGAGCTGGTCCTGGCCTTCCTTGTCGCTGCCGGTGATGCGCATGACATAGCGCTGGTTTTCCGCGACCAGATCGGCGTTCTCGTTGACGAGCGCCTGCCGCATCCGCGCCGCGTGTTCCTCATCGACGCAGAAGACGATGGTCTTCTGGAAGCGGTCGCCGCTTTCCTTGAGGAACTCGGTGATCTTCTTCGCGGTCAGCACCGTGCGGTCGTCGAGCACGATGTGCCGGTCGAAATCCTTGGCGTTGTAGATGCGGTCCTCGACCTCGTTGCCGTCGCGGTCGAGCTGCCCGAGTTCCGGGCGATAGCCTTCCACGTCGCGGTCGATGTGAACCTTGATGACCTTGTAGGGCGCGAGGAAGCCGTCGCTGATCCCCTGCTTCAGCGAATAGGTGAAGACCGGCTCGCCGAAATAATCGGTGTTGGAGACGTATTCGGTTTCCTTCGGCGTGGCGGTGAGGCCGATCTGCGTCGCGCCGGAAAAATGGGTCGAGGATTTCCCGCCAGGCCGAATCCTCGGCCGCGCTGCCGCGATGGCATTCGTCGATCACGATCAGATCGAAGAAGCCGGGCGAGAACTCGCGATAGAGCTTCTGCCGCTCCTCCGGCCCGGTGATCGCCTGATAGAGCCCGAGATAGACCTCGAAGGCGGTGTCGATGCGCCGCTTCTTGTCGAGCGCCAGCGTCAGATCGACCGTGGTGCCGTCCTGCCGCTCGATGGTCTTGGCGTTGGTCGAAAGCTTCGCCATCGCCGCGCCGAACGGGCGGAAGTCGTTCACCATCGTCTGGTCGATCAGCACGTTGCGGTCGGCGAGGAACAGGATGCGCTTCTTGCGGCCCGCCTTCCACAGGCGCCAGATGATCTGAAACGCCGTGTAGGTCTTGCCGGTGCCGGTCGCCATGACCAGCAGCACGCGGTCGCGGCCCTTGGCGATGGCCTCGATCGCGGCGTTGACGGCGTTCACCTGATAATAGCGCGGGGCCTTGCCGCTGCCGTCGTCGAAATAGTCCTGAAGCACGATCTGTTCGGCCTCGGCGTCGAGGCCCTTCCAGGCGCGATAGCGCGCCCACAGATCGGCGGGCGACGGGAAGGCGTCGAGGCCGAGGTTCGCTTCGATCGGGGCGCTCTGGCCGGTGCGGTCGTGGAACACGAAGCCGTCGCCGTTCGAGGAAAACACGAAGGGAATATCCAGCGTCGCGGCATAGTCGAGGCCCTGCTGGATGCCGTGGCCGACGCTGTGATTGTTGTCCTTGGCCTCGATCAGCGCGATCGGGATGTTCGGCTTGTAGTAGAGAACGAAGTCGGCCTTCTTCGCCTTGCCGCGCGTCACCAGCTTGCCGCGCACGATGATCCGGCCCTTGGTGAAATAGACCTCCTCCCGAACCTGCAACATTTCGTCCCAGCCGGCGCGCTTGACGGCCGGCAGGATGAACTTCGTGCAGATATCGCGTTCGGTGAGGCTTCGTTTATCCATGATGGTCACGCCGTCTCACCGACGGACCGCCGAAGCTGCCGATTGTGCGTTGCAATTTCTCTGTCCCCCAGCGCTACTTTGACCGGAGAAGGTTGTGCTCCGTCAAGTTGCGCAACGCCCGTAAGTTGCTAGCAGGCTGCGAGTCTTGCTAGCCCGCTCAACTCCAGCATTACCCTACTCCCTCACTCACCCAACTGCTCCCCCAACCACTCCCGAAACCGCACAACCCGCCGCGGCAGCGGCGCCCGTTCCTTGTAGATCAGATAAAACCCATCCTCCGCCCGGTATTCCTGCTCGAACGGCAGAACCAGGTTCCCCTTCTGCACATCGCTCTCGAAAAACCCGCGCCGTCCCAGCACGACGCCGACCCCGTCCAGCGCCGCGCTGTACGCCACGTCCGTGCTCGTGAACGTCATGCGGTTCGTCAGCGGCACCGCCGGCGCGCCCGTCACGGCATACCAGTGCGTCCAGTCCTCGACGCCCATCGGCGTCTGGATCAGCACCGCGTGCTCCAGGTCTTCCGGGCGCCGCAGCGGGATTGGCGCGCAGATAGGCCGGGCTGCACACCGGCACGAGGACGCGGGGGATGAGGAGGTCGGCGCGGTAGCCCGGCCAGTTTCCGTCGCCGAGCTTGACCGCGACGTCGAAACTGCCGGGCATCGGGTCGCTCGGCAGCGCGCTCGTGATCATCACTTCCTGGTCGGCGAACGCCTTGTGGAAATCCGGCAGGCGCGGCACGAGCCAGAGGCGGATGAAGAAGCGCGAGCCCCAGATGTGGAGCGGCTGCGTGCCCTCCTTCACATTGATGCGCTGCGTGCCCGCCTCCAGAACCTCCAGCGCGTCCTGCACCGAGCCGAGATAGAGGCGGCCCTCCGGCGTCAGCCGCACATCGGTGCCCACGCGCGCGAACAGGCTGGCGCCGATATGCTCTTCGAGCTTGCGCACCTGCCGGCTCACGGCGCCCGGCGTCACCTTCAGCTCGGCCGCGGCCTTGCTGAAATTCTCCAGCCGGCCCGCCGCCTCGAACACCCGAACCGCGTTAAGTGGCGGCAGCCGCATGAGATTTCCCGTTTTGAGTTTTTCTCACAATAGGTGGACTATAACTCGTTTGACGCGTCCGGAAAGCCGCCCTCCAATCGAAAAGCCCCCTCGCCTCCCTCGCGGCTCTCGCGCGACGGCCGGAACGAGGGCGATGGGAGGACGAGGATGCAGGGGCCCGCTTTATCCACGCGCGACGGTGAAGTGGCGAACGGGTACGGGGCGGACGCGGACGGGATGGGCCCGGTGCATGTCATCGTGCCGGACCGGCTCTATTCCCTGCAGAATGTCATTACGCTCGACGGCCGCGTCAGCTCCTATCCCGCCAATGCGCGCGGCTACACGGTGTCGAACTGCTATCTGATCAAGGAGGGCAACGACGCCGTCCTGCTCGACAGCGGATATACCGCGCATGTGAAATCCCTGCTCGCGCAGATCGACAGCATTCTGGAGCCGGACGCCACCCTCTCCGTCTATCCGCTGCGCATCAACGAATACATGTCGGTGTGCAATGTCGAAGCGATCGCGGCGCGCTTCAACGTCATCCAGTGCTATTCCGGCAATGCGGATGCCGCGCTCTGGGTCGATTTCGGCGGGCGTTCGGATGCGGCGGAAGTGGCCGGACAGAAGCCCTATGCGCTGAAGACGACGCTCGTCGCGCGCAAGCAGACGCTTCATGTGGGCCCCGACAAGAGCCGCGCCATCGACGCGTTCCAGGCGCCGATCCGGCTGATCGGCACGCGCTGGATCTATGACGGCGCGACGAAGACCCTCTTCACCTCCGACAGCTTCTCGCACGAATGGTCGCAAGAGCGCCGACGGCCCGTGGTCCACGAGCGCCGACGACAACACGACGACGGCCGCGCATATCCGCAGCTTCCTCCTCAACACCCGCTATTGGTGGCTGGAAGGCGGCGACACCGAGCCCCTGCGCGGCAAGGTCGCCGAGGTGTTCGAGCGCTACGACATCGAGAACATCGCGCCCGGCTATGGCCGCGTGCTGCGGGGCCGCGAACTGGTCGAGCGGCAGTTTGCGATGTTCGACGAGGTGCTGCGCGATCTCGACCGCGGGCTCGTCGCCCCGCATTACGTCGACCGCGACGAGTTGAGGTGAGTCACGATGTGCGAACGCAAGACTTTGCCGCGCGAAATGGCCGAGGGCGTGTTCTGGCTCGGCGATTGCCTGGAGCAGCGCGCCAACGGCAAGATCTATCATACCTACAATGCCGCCTATCTCCTGGTCGGCACCGAGGCCTCGATGCTGATCGAGACCGGGCATCCGAAGGATTTCCCGACGCTCGACCGGCAGCTGCGCGAACTTCTCGTCGGCCGCGCGCCGCTCAAATATCTGTTCGTCACCCATCAGGAGACGCCGCATTCCGGCGGGCTCGGCCGCGTGCTCACGCGCTATCCCGATGCGCTTCTGTGCGGCGATCTCTGCGATTACCACCTCGCCTTCCCGCATCTCGAAGGCCGCATGATGAACATGCAGGGCGGCGACAAGATCGATCTCGGCGGGCGGAGCTTCGTCGCCGTCGAGCCCGTCGTGCGCGATCTCCGGACGACGTGGTGGGGCTTCGACACCAAGGAGCACGTGCTGTTTCCCGGGCGACGGCTTTGCGTACAGCCATTACCACGAGGACGGCCATTGCGGCCTGTTCGCCGAGGAAGCCACGTCCCTGAACCTGCCCGAAGTCTCGGCCGTCTTCGCCGACCGCGCGCTGTTCTGGACCAAGTTCACCGACATGAACCTCTATGTCGACCGGCTGCAGCATCTGATCGACGAGTGGGACGTGCGCGCCATCGCGCCCGCCCACGGCCTGCCGATCATCAATCCCGCCGCGACCGTTCCCAAGGTCAAGGAAGGCCTGCTCTACGGCAGCATGGTTCCGGAATCCGGCACTGAAACGGGGCTCGCCCCGCCCAAGGAAGTCGAGGCGGAGGCGAGCCGCTAGAGCACGCACCGCATCAACGAAACGTCAAAAAATCAAACGGGAGAAAACAACGATGTCCGAGACAATTTCCAGCAGGAACGACTTGGCACCAAAGCCCTGGCCGCCGCGGCCCTGCTCGCCGCGACGCTCACGGGCGCCGCCGCGCAGACCTGGCCCGACAAGCCCATCAAGCTCGTCGTGCCGGGCACGGCCGGCGGCGGCATGGACGTCATGGCGCGTGTCATCGGCGACAAGATCGGCGCCCTTCTCAAGCAGCCGGTCGTGGTCGAGAACAAGGCCGGCGCCGGCGGCAATATCGCGGTCGATTACGTCGCGAAGTCCGCGCCCGACGGCTACACGATCCTGATCGGCCAGACCGCGCATTTCTCGATCAATCCCTGGCTCTATTCCAAGCTCGCCTTCGACTCGCAGAAGGACTTCATCCCCGTCGTGCTGCTGGCCGATGCGCCGAACGTGATGGTGGTGAACCCGGACTCGCCCATGAAGAACCTGGCCGATGTGGTGACGCAGGCGAAGGCGACGCCGGAAGGCATGGCCCTGGCGACGCCCGGCAACGGCACCGTCTCGCATCTCACGGGCGAGCTGTTCCAGAAGACCGCCGGCTTCAAGTTCACCCATGTGCCCTACAAGGGCGCGGCCGCGGCCCTGACCGACGTCATGGGCGGCCGCGTGCCGGTCATGCTGTCCTCGGTGCCGACGGCCCTGTCGCAGATCAAGGCCGGCAAGCTCCGCCCCGTCGCGGTCTCGGCCGACAAGCGCAGCCCGGCTCTGCCGGACGTGCCGACCATCGGCGAACAGGGCTATGCCGGCTTCAACGCCGGCACCTGGTACGGCCTCCTCGTCCCGGCCGGCACGCCGCCGGAAGTGGTGAAGGCGATCAACGCCGCCGCCAACGAGGCGATCAAACTGCCGGATGTGCGCGAGAAGGTCCTGGCCGAAGGCGGCGACGTCTCCGGCGGCACGCCCGAAAAGTTCGCCGCCATGATGAAGGCGGATTACGAGAAATGGGGTGCGGTGGTGAAGGAATCGGGCGCCAAGCTCGACTGATCCCTGCCGCATCTCACGGCGTCCGTACGGCTAATCTCCCGGCCGTACGGATTGCCGCCACTCGTTCCTTCACCCGTCCGCGAGCGACCAGCCATGCAGTTCGTGATCCGCGCCCCCAGGGAATTCTGGCTCGGCGTGCTTTATCTGGTGTTCGGCGGCGCCGGAGGCTTTTTCGCGCTGCACTATCCGCTCGGCACCGCCGCCCGGATGGGACCGGGCTATCTGCCGCTCCTGATCTGCGGCCTGCTCATCCTGTTCGGCGCGATCTCGCTGGTGCGCGCGGTGAAGCTCACGGGAGACCCGGTCGGCGGCATCGCCTGGCGTCCTCTCATCTGCATTCTTCTCGCCGTCCTTCTGTTCGCGATCCTCGCGGAACGCGCCGGGCTCGTGATCTCGATCCTTGTCGTCGCGCTCGTCAGCGCCGCGGGCAGCGAAAAATTCCGCCTCGACTGGAAGGCCCTGGCGCTGCTCCTCGGCTTCGTCACGTTCTGCGTGGCCGTGTTCGTGAAGGGCCTCGGCGTTCCCCTGCCCGTGCTCGGCACCTGGTTCGGAGGCTGAGCGCATGACCGATCTGCTCCCCCACCTTCTGCTGGGCATCGACACCGCGTTCAGCGCGGTCAACCTGTTCTACTGCTTCCTCGGCGTCCTGCTCGGCACGGCCATCGGCGTGCTGCCGGGCCTCGGACCCGTCGCCACCATCGCCATGCTCTTGCCGCTGACCTTCGGCCTGCCGGCCGAAACCGCGCTCATCATGCTCGCCGGCATCTATTACGGCGCGCAATATGGCGGCTCGACCACGGCGATCCTCGTCAACCTGCCGGGCGAGAGTTCGTCCGTCGTCACCACGCTCGACGGCTACCAGATGGCGCGTCAGGGCCGTGCGGGCGCGGCGCTCGCCACCGCCGCCATCGGCTCGTTCTTCGCCGGCACGGTCGCGACCCTGGTCATCGTGCTGTTCGCACCGCCGCTCGCCGGCGTTGCCCTGGAATTCGGGGCGGCCGAATATTTCTCGCTGATGGTGCTCGGCCTCATCGCCTCCGTCGTGCTGGCGCACGGCTCGCTGCTGCATGCGCTCGGCATGATCCTGCTCGGCCTCCTGCTCGGCTTCGTCGGTACGGACGTCAATTCCGGCATGGCGCGCTACAGCTTCGACATTCCGGAACTCGGCGACGGGCTGAACTTCGTCATCCTGGCCATGGGCATGTTCGGCATCGGCGAGATCATCGCCAATCTCGGCAATGCGATGGACCGCGAAGTCACCATGACGAAGATCACCGGCCTGATGCCGAGCCGCGAAGACCTCAAGCGCATCGTGATGCCGATCCTGCGCGGCACGGCCTTCGGCTCGCTGCTCGGCATCCTGCCGGGCGGCGGCGCGCTGCTCGCGGCGTTCGGGGCCTATTCGCTCGAGAAGAAGATCTCGCCCAATCCCGAACGAGTTCGGCAAGGGCGCGATCGAGGGCGTCGCCGCCCCCGAAAGCGCCAACAATGCCGGCGCGCAGACGAGCTTCATCCCGATGCTGACGCTCGGCATTCCGTCCAACCCGGTCATGGCGCTGATGATCGGCGCGATGATCATCCAGGGCATCCAGCCCGGCCCGTCGGTGATGACCGACCAGCCGGCTCTGTTCTGGGGGCTCATCGTGTCGATGTGGATCGGCAATCTGATGCTGCTCGTTCTGAACCTGCCGCTGATCGGCCTCTGGGTGAAGCTGATCTCGGTGCCCTATCACTTTCTCTATCCGACCATCCTGGTGTTCTGCTGCATCGGCGTGTTCAGCCTCAACAACTCGACCTTCGACGTCTACGTCATGGTGATCTTCGGCCTGCTCGGCTACATATTCCGCAAGCTCGGCGCCGAACCCGCGCCCATGCTTCTGGCCTTCGTGCTCGGCCCGATGATGGAGGAATATCTGCGCCGCGCGCTGCTTCTGTCGCACGGCGATCCGATGACGTTCATCACGAGCCCGATCAGCGGCGTCCTGCTGTTCGTGGCGGCCGCCCTCATCGTGCTCGTTCTTCTTCCCAGCATCAGCCGCGGCCGTGTCGAGGCTTTCCAGGAAGAAGCGTGAGCGGGCCGGATGGCCCCCTCCCTCCCCTGAATGGGGAGGGCCGAGAGCGCGAAGCGCTCCGGGGTGGGGTGACTTCGGCGTATCGAACTTGCGAGGTCTCCGATCTTCCGGGAAACGTCAATGGCGTGATGCGGACAGTAAATGCAGCGCGGTTGACGCCATCACCCCACCCCGCTCGTGCTGCGCACGAGTTGGCCCTCCCCATTCAGGGGAGGGAGAACGCCGCGGCGAGGCTTTCCAGGAGGAAGCGTGATGCCGCTCCTCATTGAAAATGACACCCTCGGGCAGTAGCGTCCGCGCGCTTGCCTGAGGGGCTACCCATGCCCGTACATTTCAAGGAGATCATCGTGAATCTGGAAACCGCTGAGGCCATTCTTGCCCACACTCTGGCCGCGGGCCGCCAAAGCGGGTTCAAGCCGCTCGCCGTCGCGGTGCTCGATGCGCGCGGCGCGATCCGGGCGCTCGCGACCGAGGACGGCACGAGCACGAAGCGCGCCGAAATCGCGATCGGCAAGGCTCACGCCGCGATCGCGATGGGCATCGGAACGCGCGATCTGGGCAAGCGCCCGGCTCACTTCCTGGCCGCCGTCACGCACGCGGCCGGCGGGTTCTTCGTCCCGGTGCCTGGAGGCGTGCTGGTGCGCGGCGATGACGGCGCCATTCTCGGTGCGGTCGGCGTCTCGGGCGAGACATCCGACAATGACGAAGCCGCGGCCATCGCCGGCATCGAAGCGCAGGGCCTCGCGGCCGACCCCGGCGCGTGAGCGCCCGGGCTCTCAGAGATGGGAGATGGAGGCGAGGATGAGGTTCGCGGCGACCGCCGCGAGCAGGCACAGAACGGCGATGTTGAACACCCTCTGGCTCATGATCCGGCCGATCCAGTTCCCCACGGGCATGAAGACGAGCACCGGGACGAGCGCGACCACCCCCTCGAGCAGATGGCTGACATCCACCAGCTGAGCGGTCCACATCGCGATGAGCTGCACGATCGCGAAAGTCAGGAACATGATCGACAGGGCGAACACGAGCGGTTCGCGGCCAAGATGGTGCGCGTGAATGAACGGGATCGTGATCGGCGTCGATAAACCGGTCGCTCCCTGCATGAAGCCGGCGGCCAGGCCGACAGGCGCCGCAAACCTCATCCCGACCCGCGGGCTCAATGCGAAGGCCGGCCGCGCGATCCTCAATCCGATATAGGCGAGCAGCACGACGCCGAGGCCGAGCGACAGCAGCGCGGCGGGCACTCCCGCCAGAAGCCAGGTTCCCAATCCGATGCCGACGACGCCCGTGCTCAGCATGGGTATCAGGAACCCCGTACCCTCGCGGCGGCCGCGAAGTTCCCAGATCTGCCAGATGTTCGTCACGATGATCGGAACGACCATGATCAGGATCGCGTGGCGCACGTCGAAGAAGCTGGCCAGTACCGGCAGGGCCACGAGCGGCAGGCCGAGGCCGGTGGCTCCCTTGACGATGGCGCCCGCTCCCAGCGCCAAGGTAATCAGCACAATGGCTTCGAGGCTCAGCATCGGGTGTTCCGGACCGGAGGGAGGATAGGCCGCGTCAGCGGCCCGCTCAGCCCCCGCCCGCCACCTGCATGTTCTGACCGCGCGTCGCCCATCCCGTCATGCGCCGCTCGATATAGGCGAACAGAGCGTAGGTCGCGATGCCCATGATCGCAATCACGGCAACGCCCGCGAACATCAGCGGAATGCAGCCTGAGCGGTTCTCAATTCAGCGGCTGTAGCGCTTCTCGAGTTCGTCGAAGAACGGCTTCTTCACGAGGCTCTGCCGCTCGGCAAAGCTCGTGACGAGGCCGCTGGCTTCGCTGACGTCGCGTCCGTCCTTGAGAGCCTTCAGCGCATTTGTCATGCCGTGCACCGCCCCCTGCAAAGCGACGTTTGCGTACAGCACCAGCGAGAACCCCATCGCCCCGAGCTCCTCGGTGCTGACCATCGGGGTCTTGCCGCCGACGACGATGTTGACGAGATGCGGCGCGTCGACCGTCTTGGGAATGGCGGCGAGCTCGTCCATGCTTTCCGGCGCCTCCAGAAAGATGATGTCGGCGCCGGCCTCGCGGTAAGCACGGCATCGTTCGGCGGCGGCCTCGAAACCTTCGACCGCGCGGCTGTCGGTGCGGGCGATGATCAGGCAGTCCTCGCTCTGTCGGGCGTCCAGCGCCGCCTTGATCTTGTCGACCATCTCATCCTTGGGGACGACGGCCTTGCCGGCAAAGTGACCGCACTTCTTCGGCATGATCTGGTCTTCGATCTGGATGGCGTTGGCCCCTGCCCGCTCAAGGGTGCGGATCGCGTGATACATGTTGACCGCGTTGCCGAAGCCGGTGTCCGCGTCGACCACGATCGGAAGCGAGACGGCGCCGCGGATGGCCGAGGTATGCGCGGCGATCTCGCCGAGCCCGACGAAGCTGAGATCGGGCATTCCCAGCCATGTATTGCTGACGCCCGCGCCGGTGACATAGACAACCTCGTAACCGAGGTCCTCGACGATCCTCGCCGTAAGGGCATTGGCCGCGCCGGGCATAAGCACGCCGCGTCGCGTCTGAACGAGGGTTTTGAGAATCTGCCCCGGTGTCGTGATCATGGGCGTCGCGGTCACGTTCGTCTCCATATCAGTTCCCGTTGCCGTCGCGGCGGAAGACGGTCCCGTCGAACAGCAGGCGCGCCGTGCGATAGACCGCGCCGTATTCCGCATGGGCGCCGCTGTTCGAGGTTTCCGTCACCTTGGCATCGACCACGATGACGCCGGACGCATGTCCGATGCGGATCGGCGCGTCTCCCGGAGACGCCGCTTTGTGCAGCAGGCTTCCGGGAACCCGGGCCGCGACCGAGGCGCAGACCGCCGCCGTCAGCGGGATGGCCCGGTGAGGCTGGCCGACCGAGACCATGCGGATCAGGAGATCGACATCGGCGCTCGATACGGTCTGGCCTGAAAGTGTTTCATATGCGGCGGGAGCCGCGATAATGCCGATCTTGGGAATGGACCGGATCTGCGCCGCCGCCTCCAATGTGGCGGCCAGCCCCATCGCGACCGAAGCCTTGCGACGGATGTCTTCCATCTTGGCCAAGAAGACCGGATCGGCTTCCAGCACATCGGGACGCTCCGTTCCCGATTTTCCAAGGGCTGACGCGGCAATGAAGACGCAAGGATTGGCGGCGTCGACCAATGACGCGGCAATCGGCACGCCTTCGATCTCGATCTGGTCGACCGGGTTTCCCGTCGGCAGAAGACGGCCCGTCTTGCTGCCGCCGGGTTCGAGAAACTCCAGGCGTATCGGCGCGCCGCTGCCCGACACGCCGTCGAGCTTCATGTCGCCGTCGGTCAAAGCCTCGCCATTCTTGACCTGGAACCGGGAGACGATGATCCGCGACGTGTTGGTGTTGTGAATACGAACGGCGGCTTCGCCGTCCCCGGGTTTGGGGACGAGACCGCTACGAACCGCGAAAGGCCCGATAGCCGAGGACATGTTCCCGCAATTGCCGCTGTAATCGACCAAAGCGTCGGTCACGCCGATCTGCGCGAATGTGTAGTCGACATCGGCATCGTCCCGCGACGGCGGGCCGATCACGCAGACTTTCGAGACCGACGACAATCCGCCGCCCATGCCGTCGAGCTGGCGGCCATTGGGGTCCGGGGATCCCATGATCCCGAGAAAGATCGCGTCCCAGTCGGCTGGATTTTCGGGAAGATCCTGTCGGCGAAACATCACCGCCTTGGATGTCCCGCCCCGCATGAAGGCCGCCTTGTAACCGTGTTGGGACATAAGGCGCTCCTAAGGGTGATGTGCTGCTCCGGCAGCAAGTTGCATACCGACCTGCGAGTCGGGAAGGAACGGCCGTTCCGAGGAAATCGTGCGAATCGGCGCTCCGGCCCGGAACGCCAGCAGGTTCTTCAAGCTCTCCTCGAAGAACAGACGGTAGTTCTCTTCCGTCACGAAACCGATATGCGGGGTCGCCAGCACGTTGGGGAGCGAGCGGTAGGGATGATCGGCCGGAAGCGGCTCGATCTCGTAGACGTCGAGACCGGCGCCGCCGATCTTCCTGTTCGAGAGCGCGTCGATCAAAGCCGCCTGATCCACGATCTCCGCGCGGGACGTATTGACGAGGTAGGCCGCGGGCTTCATCAGCCGGAACTCGTCCGGACCCACGAGCCCCAATGTGCGGTCGCTCAGCGGCATGTGGATCGTGATCGCGTCGGAGCGGCGAAACAAATCCTCCTTCGTCACAGCCTCGACGTCATGCGGATCGGCGCGTTCCTGGGTCAGGTTCGGACTCCAGGCGATGACCTTCATGCCGAAGTCGATCGCGATGCGCGCGACCGGAATGCCCATATTGCCGAGGCCGATCAGGCCGAGCGTCCGTCCGGCCACACCCTGGCCGAGACCGATCTGCCAGCCGCCTGCTCTCAGCGACGCGGTCTCCTGCGGGATGTGGCGGAACAGGCCGAGAAGAAGAGCCCAGACGACCTCCACCGTGCTCTGGTGAAACGCATCGGTCGTGCTGATGACGATACCGAGTTCGTCGGCCGCCTTGAGATCGATCGAGCGCGCATTGCGCATGCCCGTGGCCAGGATCAGCTTCAGGCGCGGCAGCTTTTCCAGAACGTCGCGCGGAAACTCGGTGCGCTCGCGAATGCGCATGACGGCATCGAAATCCGCGAGCCGCGCGATGAGTTCGGCCTTGCTGGTGACGTGATCGCGAAACGGCACGACGGAAACGCCGGTTGCGCGCGCCCAGTCGGCCAGTTGCAGCGACATGCCCTGGTAATCGTCAAGGATGGCCAGTCTCATTGTCAGTCTCCGGTGGCTGCCGCTTCCGCGACCGGGATCGCGGCTTTCCTGGCGAGGAGTTTGAGCAGATAGGGCGACGCGATGACCAGCACCGCGACCGCGAGCAGCGCCGCCGAGATCGGGCTCGACAGCAGGATGGATGGGTCTCCCTGGCTGAGCGCCAGAGCGCGCCGCAATTGCTGCTCGGCGAGCGGGCCGAGGATGAGGCCGACGAGAAGCGGCGCGATGGGAAAATCGTAAAGCCGCATGAAGTAACCGGCGAGGCCCGCGGCCAGCATCACGCCCAGATCGAACACCGAAGCCGACAGACCCCAGACGCCGATCAGCGAGAACACCGTGATCCCCGCGTAAAGATACGGGCGCGGGATCAGAAGAAGCCGGACCCAGATGCCGGCGAGCGGAAGGTTCAGGACGAGCAGCATCAGATTGCCCACGTAAAGCGAGGCAATGATGGACCAGACCAGAGTGGGATTGCTCGTGAACAGCAGCGGGCCCGGCTGAAGTCCATACCCCTGCAGCGCGCTGAGAAGAACGGCGGTCGTGGCGGAGGTCGGCAGCCCGAGTGTCAGCAACGGAACGAGCACGCCGGCGGTCGCGGCATTGTTCGCAGCCTCCGGCCCGGCGACGCCCTCGATCGCCCCATTGCCGAAATCCTGCGGATTTTTCGCGAGTTTCCGCTCAAGCGCATAGGACAGGAACGTCGGAACCTCCGACCCGCCCGCCGGCAGGATGCCGATCGGAAATCCGATGGCCGTGCCGCGCAGCCAGGGTTTCCATGAGCGCTTCCAGTCGTCCTTCTTCATCCAGAGGCCGCCGGACAGCGGGTTGATCGACGGCGTGCCGGGCTTTGTGTGCGCCGCGAGGTAAAGCACCTCGCCGATTGCAAACAGGGACACGAGAACGATGGTGAAGGGAATGCCGTCGAGAAGGTTGAGCGAGCCGAACGTCATGCGTGCCTGGCCGGTCTGGCTGTCGATGCCGATGACGCACAGCGCAAGTCCGATCAGGAGCGATGTGAAGCCACGCGTGCGCGAATTGCCCATCACCGCCGAAATCGTGGTGAAGGCGAGCACCATCAGCGAGAAATATTCGACCGGGCCGAAGGTGAACGCGAGTTCCGCGAAAGCGGGCGCGAGAAACGTCAGCAGCAGCGTTCCGATCGTGCCCGCGACGAACGAGCCGATCGCGGCCGTCGCAAGGGCCGCGGCGCCCCGTCCGTTGCGCGCCATCCGGTTGCCCTCGATCGCCGTGACGATCGAACTGCTCTCGCCGGGCGTGTTCAGAAGTATGGACGTCGTCGATCCGCCATACATCGCTCCATAGAGGATGCCGGCGAACATGATGAAGGCGGTTTCGGGGGTGAGCTGATAGGTCACCGGCAGGAGGAGCGCGATGGTCAGCGCCGGCCCGATGCCGGGAAGGACGCCGATCGCAGTGCCGAGCAGCGTTCCGATGAGCGCCATCAGGAGATTGAGCGGCATCAAAGCCGTCCCGAAACCGCTCAACAGAAGATCGAAGGTAGAAGTCATCGTGCGCCCGTCAGAAGCCAAGCAGCGGAAGGAAGCCGCCGAGATCGACGCCAAGCCAGTGGAACAGGAACCAGCTGACGACCGAAACGACGGCCCCGATGAGGAAGTCCGCGACGACGCGGCGCGATCCGAATGCGTAGGTCACGCCGGCGAACACGATTGCCGCGGTCAGCGGAAAGCCGACCTGCTTCATCAGAACGAGGGGCGCCGCGACGGCGAGGAGCGCCACGACGAACGCCCCGGGACGGAAGGACACGATCTCCGCGCCGTCCTCCGGCGGGGCCGCCGGTCCATCTGCGGAGAGAACCATCTGGAACACCAGGGTCGCCCCGCACAGGACGAGGCCGATGCCGATGAGAGTGACGAAGACGCCGGGACCGATGACCGCGATGGACGACAATTGCGAGAGCCCGGTGGACCCGTAGATCCACACGGCTCCCACCAGCATGATCGCAACTCCGACCCACCAGGGGCGCCGCAGCCAATGCATCATCACGGTCCGGTCCCGCTCCATCACTTCACGAGGCCGAGCTCGGTCAACGTCGATGTCCAGCGCTCGTTCTCGGTCTTGAGGAAGGTCGCAAATTCGTCGCCCGACATATAGGCGTCTTCAAGACCCTGCGCGGCCAGAGCTTGCGGCCACGACGGAGACTTCGAAAGCTTGTCGAGCTTCGAGATCCATTCCGTCTTCGCGGCATCGGACATGCCCGGAGCGCCGACGACGCCGCGCCAGTTGCCGACCGTGATGTCGAGGCCGGCCGATTTCAGGGTCGGAATGTCGACGCCCTTGAGCGGTTCCGCCGAGGTCACGCCGATGATGCGGATGCGTCCGGCATCGGCCAGCGGCTTCAGTTCGGACACGCCCGTCATGACGGCCTTGATCTTGCCGCTCACAAGCGCGGGAACATATTCGTTGCCGCTGAAGGTGATGAAATTGAGCTTGTCGAGCGGAACCTGGTTCTGCTGCGCCATCAGCGCCAGAGTTAGATGCTCGACACTGCCGACGCCGGAGCCGCCGACCGTCACGCTGCTCGGATCCGCCTTCAGCGCCGCGACCATGTCGGCGACGGTCTTGTACGACGAATCCGCGGGAACGCCGATGCCGACATATTCACGCGTCAGGCATGCCAGAGGCGTCGTCATGTCGATGGTGATTGGCGATTTCGCCGTAATGACGCTGCTCATCATGATGACGCCGGTGAACAGCAAAGCCGTGTCGTCGCCCTTGGTCGTGCGTACGAATTCGGTGAGGCCGACGGTCCCCGCCCCGCCCGCACGGTTCGTGAACTGAACCGCGCCGATCAGCTTTTCCTTCTGCATGGCCTGCATGGTCAGGCGTCCGGTCCGGTCCCAGCCCCCGCCCGGCCCTGCCGGAATCGTGACCTTGGCGGTGTCGACGGCGGCCAGAGCCGGAAGGCTCGGGATGATGGAAGCCAAGGCCAGGAGCCCCGTTCCGGCAAGCCATTCACGCCTGCTGCAGATCACCTTTGAGAACATCAAAGCTCACGGCTTCACTCCCTGTCTGAATTTTATGTCGACAAAAAAACCCGATCGGTGCGATATGTCAACGAAAGTGTAGGCAGTATTGCCAGATACTACCCGCTTTTGCGCACACTTCGTAACAGAAGGTTGAACCCTTGAAGATGTCCGACATGACCGGAGACCGGGCAGAATCCGCATCTGCCACCAGCCTGGATAATCCGGAAAACCGTGTCCTGGCCGATCTTTGGTCGCAGACCCCATTTGCGGCGGAGGCCTTGAACCGCGCCGGCCTGCCGGGCGGACGCTCCGCCCCGTCTTCCTTCAAAGTGGCGGAAATGGCACAGGCGACGATTGCGGGAGCCGCGCTCGCGGCAGCCGAATTCGGAACGCTCCGCGGCGGCCGGCCGCAATCCATTGCCGTCGAGCGCGAGCACGCACTTGTCGAATTCCACTCGGAATTGTATCTGCGCGTGAACGGCGTGCCCTCCGGCGAAATCCGTGACCCCCTGAGCCGGCTGTTCCGGACGTCCGACGGCTGGGTGCGCGTACACGCCAATTTCCGTCATCACCGGGACGGGGTGCTCGATCTCCTGGAGTGCGGCAATTCGTTGGACGAGGTCAGCACGGCCCTGCTGCGCTGGCGCGCCCTGGATTTCGAAGACGAGGCCACTGCTCGCGGCCTTTGCGTCGCTGCGCTGCGCTCCTTCGAGGAATGGGACCGCCACCCTCAGGCGCCACATCTGAGAGCACAGCCCCTTATCGCCATCGAAAAGATCGGCGAGGCGCCGGCGAGCGCGCCCCCTCCGGGCCAAAGGCCGCTATCGGGCATAAGGGTGCTGGATCTGACGCGCATCATTTCAGGACCGGTGGCCGCGCGCACGCTTGCGGCGCACGGTGCGGACGTTCTGCATGTCACTTCCCCGGACCTGCCGTCGATCCCGGCTCTCGACGTCGACACGGGGCGCGGCAAGAAGGCCTGCGCGATCGATCTCACCCAGGCCGGCGGCAGGGAAAACCTCTCGCGTCTCCTCGCCAAGGCGGATGTTTTCCTGCACAGCTACCGGCCCGGCAGCCTGGATCGCTACGGCTTCTCCTGCGAGGATGTGGTTCGTGCGCGGCCCGGCATCGTCTACGCGTCCTTGTCGGCCTATGGGGAAGATGGCCCCTGGGGCGGGAAGCGCGGATTCGATTCGCTCGTACAGACGGCAACCGGATTCAACGCGGCCGAGGGAGATGCACTCTCGCCCGGCCATCCGCGAGCCTTGCCTGTCCAGGCCCTCGATCACGCGACGGGGTATATAATGACCCTGGGAATCATCGCAGCGCTCCATGCCCGGGCGCGTCTGGGCGGAAGCTGGCGCGTCCGTGCGTCTTTGGCTCGCACCGCGCTTTGGTTGCGCTCGCTCGGCCGAAGCACGGAGATCGGCCCGCGGATGCCGAAGCGTGACGAGATCGACGCATGGCGTCAGGAGGCGGAAACGCCGTTTGGAACGCTTTCGTTCGTCGGCCATTCCGCGACGATGTCGGAAACGCCGCCGCACTGGGCGCTTCCGAGCGTTCCCCTCGGTTATTCACCCGCTGCCTGGTGGTGATCCACCGGCGGCGCGTACACGTAAGGAGTTTTTGTTGAGCTTGATCGAACCCGAAGACCAGACGGACGAGGCCCACGGCAACCAGCCGCGGCAGGCGTTCGAACTCCTGATGCGCGCGATCGCCACCGGTGAATTGCAGCGCGGTGTGATTCTGAAGGAAGCGCGCCTGGCGCGACAGTTCGGGGTGGGCCGAGGCGCGTTGCGCGAGGCGGTGAGCCGTCTCGAAGGGCTGCATGTCCTGGAACGCGAACCGAATGTCGGCTTCCGCGTCATCGACTATTTTTCGACCCATATCACAGAGGTCTTTGTCGTTCGCGAGGCCGTGGAGGGAATGGCCTGCCGCGTGGCGGCGACGACGATGTCGAACGATGATCTGGACCGCCTCGCGGAAATCGTCCGCATCGGCAAGGAGATGGCGGCACGCGGTGAGTTCACGTCCGGCTGGGAGGACGATTTTCATTTCATCATCGCCCGCTCAACCGGAAACCGGCGCCTGATCCGCCTCGTCTGCGACGATGTCTTCTTCCAGCTCCGCCTCGCACGGCACGGCACCGTCACCCATCCGACACGGCTCATCGCCGCCGCGCACGAGCATGGACTGATCCTTGAAGCGCTCGGGGCGCGCGATCCCGACCGCGCCGAACAAGCCATGCGGCGCCACATCGTCAATGGCCGTAACTACGTGGAGGCGGTACAGCGCAGCAAGGCCAGATGACGCGGTGGATCGGGGGCACGGCATCGGCCCGGAACTCGTCCCGAACTCAGGAGCCGTCGTGCGGACGCGCTAGCCCGCCCAGGCGGACTCGCGGATGACGCTGCAGAAGTTTCCCCGGACGAAGTTCGGATCCTTGTCCGCCAGCACGTCGGCCTTCACATTGCCGAATGTCGTCTCGGGCTTGTGCTTTATGCCGTCGTAGAAGGTCTGGATGATGTCTTCCTTGAAGCTCGCCGTACGCGGGTGGGCGTGGACCACCGCCTTGCGCTCTTCGTCGCTGTACTCCGCATAGGCCAGGCCGAGCACGTCCATCTCGACGCCTGCGGTGAGAAGTGCGACGACAGGATGCATGTGCTGCGGAATGCCCGGCGTGGTGTGCAGCGCGATCGCGGTCCACACGGTGTCGATATCCTGTTGGGAAAGGCCGTGCCGCTTGAGAAAATCTCGCGCGGTATTGGCGCCGTCGACCTCGAAGCGCTCGTGTTCGCTGCTGTGCTGGTGCGTCAATCCCATGTCGTGGAACATGGCCCCGGTGTAGAGCAGTTCGGGGTCGAACGTCAGGCCGCGATGCCTGCCTGCGAGAGCGCCGAAATAATAGACACGGCTCGAATGGTGGAAGAGCAGCGGAGGCTCGGTATCGCGGACGAGTTCCGTCACTTCGCGCGCCAGTTTCGTGTCGGGGATCATCACCCCTTCGATCGTCGTGTTCATGGTCAGACCGCCTTCTCGTCACGGAGGCTCGACGGCGCATAGCTAGGGTGCTCGCCGAGCAGCGGCAACGGTGTCTCGTTGATATCGAGATCCGAGAACGTGATCGGACGGCAGCCGTGAAATCGATGATGCGCGGACCAGCCGGACGGCTCCGCTATCCACGGATCGCTGCATTGGCCTTCTCGGCCGCGGCAGTCATCGCACTCTTCGCCGATTTCGCTCCGGAGACGACTTCGTTCACCCCGATCATGAACGCGTCCTGGATGGGTCTCGATTGCGGATGGAAAAAGATCGCCTTGGCGCGGTCGACATCCGCATTCTGCAAGTTGGTCAGCGCCGCCGCGGCGGCTTGCGTGCCGAACGCCTTCTTGAAGCCCTCGCTCGACCAAGCCGACGCCCGTGTCGTCGCCAACCCCGCTGCGGCGGTCTGCAGCGAGGTCGGCTTGCTTGTCGCCCACAGCAGGAACAGGAAAGCTGCCCGCTTGCTCCGCGATTTGGCATTGATGCACGCCTGCCAGTGCAACATAAATGGGACGGCGGCACCACCATCAGGATGGGGAAAGGCAGCAAAGGCAGCCTGCTCGGCGACGCGGCTCTTCGCCGGATTGGAAATGTCGGTAGCGAAGTTGCTGCTGTCGATTGCCATTGCCGTCCTGCCGTGAAGGAAGTCGTCCAACACGTGGTACCATTCATAGCTGCGCACGCCGGCAGGCCCGGCCTGGCTGAGCAACTGTCCGTACATCTCGACGGCCGCGATCCCCTCGGGGCTCGCGAAAGCGGCCTTGTTGTCCTTGACCATGGCCCCGCCATAGGAGAACACGAAGCTCATGGCCGCCGGGGATGAATTGCCGCTGGCTTGGGCCCGCATCGCAATCCCCGACATCTCACTGGTCTTGACCGCCTTGGCGGTGGCAAGCAGCTCTTCGAAAGTCTGGGGAACCGGCAGGTTCCTGGCTGCCAGCGCATCGCTTCTGATGAACAAGGTCGCTGCCTCGGAGGTAATCGGGAAGGCGTAGCGTTCGCCGTCCGGCCACACCGGAAAGGCTCGGGCGGTCTTGAGAAGGTCGCTCTCGTCATACCAGCCGAGATCGGTCAGCGACCTGTCGGCATAATAGGCGTTCAGCGGCTCGAGCCATCCAGCCGAAATGCCCTGCCCATAGGTCAGGAACATGAAGACGTCCGGCGTCCTGTTGCCGCTTGCGAGCTGGACCGGCAGGGCCCCCAGGAACGTGGTTTCCAGTTGAAAGTCGGTGCCGACGCCGATACCGGTGAGCTTCGTAAACTCCGGCAAAATCGGAGCGATCGCAGTCGACCAGGGGTGGATCGCAGCCGCGAGAGTGATCGTCTCCCCCGCAAACTGTTTCCAATCGATTGCAGCGTTGGCATAGATCGCGGCGTTGTCCTCCGCGAAGCTCCATCGCGGCAGGATCGCCATGCCCGGCAAGGCTGCTCCGGCAGCGCCCAATCCCTTGACGACGCTGCGCCGGCTGGGCGGCACTCGACCGTTCATGGCGATGCTCCTCCACAACCCGCGAGCAGGACCGTACCCGCGACCGTCCGGCCTCGCGACGCGACTGACGGGCTCCGAAGCCGTTGCAACCTCCGGCGCTTGAGGATGTCGGAGCCCCCCGACGCGCCTGTGCGCACTTGTCCAATTAGCCTATAATTCTATCACTGCCGGGACGTCTGCACTAGAAGACCTACGGGTCACGCGAGCATCGAAGAGCCGAGGCGCCAATGCCGCTCTCCACTCGACGTCTCTCTTTGCTGTGGTTCGCTCGTCCGCTGATCCTCGGGGTCGCGGTGCTTCTTACACTGTTGTCCGCGACCGGGTTTTTCGGCCTCCGATACCGGCACGAGCGGCAAGCGGCAAATGTCTCGATGGAGCATAGCCGCCAAGTGCTCGATACGCTCGAGCGGCTGCGGGCGAACATCGCCGACCTGGAGTCCGAAAGGCGCGGACATCTGCTGACCCTCGACCCGGCATATCTCAAGCCCTACGGCGTCTCTGACGAAAGCGTGCGGCGGGACAGTCAGGCGCTCCAGATTCTCGTAGCGGACGATCCATTGCAGAGCCTTCGTGCCGCACATCTGGCGTTGATCGTTTCAGCAAAGCTGCGCGAGATGGACGGCATCGACAAGAAGGCCGGCGCATCCGGGCCGGATGCAGCGATGGCGACAATTCGCAGCATGGATGAGATCCGATCGCAAATCGGCCAGATGGTGGACCACGAGCGCTTCCTGCTTGCGGATCGGCAGAGGCGCGCCGACGCGCTCGAACAAAGCAAGACGTGGCTCATCTCCGGGACCGCCGTCGTTGTCACCGTTTTAGCAGGGGCGGCGTTGGCGCTCGCACGGCTCGAAGCGAGACGGCGTCAAACAGCGACCGAGGAGAACGTCCAGCTCCACCGCGATCTCGCAGAGCGCGAGACGAAGCTCCGACGTCTGTTCAACTCCAACATCATCGGCATCGTGATCTTCGATTTTGTAGAGCGGATCATTGACGCCAATGACGCCTTTCTCGACATGGTGGGATACAGCCGCGACGATCTTCTCTCGGGTCGGATGCGCTGGACGGACATGACGCCGGTCGAATGGCGCGCCGCCACCGAACAGCGGCTGGCCGACCTGAGGGCCGCCGCAACGCGCCAAGCCTATGAGAAGGAGTATTTCCGGAAAGATGGCAGCCGCGTGCCGGTACTCATCGGCTCGGTGGCCTTGGAAGGAAGGCGGGACGAGGGCGTCGCCTTCGTGCTCGATCTGACGGAGCGCAAGCGGGCCGAAGAAGCGCTGCGCGAGAGCGAGCGGCGATACCGCGAGGCACAGATGGAACTGGCGCACGCCAATCGCGTCGCGACGATGGGGCAGTTGACGGCTTCGATTGCCCATGAAGTCAACCAGCCGATCGGCGCGGCAGTCACCAATGCCCAGGCCGCTTTGCGCTGGCTCGGCGCCCGCCCGCCAGATCTCGAGGAGGTCCGTCAGGCGCTCGGCCGTATCGTCAAGGACGGCAATCGGGCTGGCGAGGTGATCGACCGGATCCGGGCCATCCTCAAAAGGAGCCCCCCCACGGAAGGATGGCTTGGCGATCAACGAAGCGATCCTCGAAGTCATTGTCCTGACCCGGAGCGAGGTGGTGAAGAACGGCGTCTCGGTCCAGACGCAACTCGCGGAGGGCCTGCCGCTCATTCAGGGAGATCGCGTCCAGCTGCAGCAAGTGATCCTGAACCTGATCATAAACGCCGTCGAAGCGATGAGCGGTAGCGAGGGATCGCGAGACTTGCTGATCAGCACCCAAGCCGAACCGGACGGCGTGCTCGTCGCGGTGCGGGATACGGGTCCGGGACTGGCTCCCGCGATCCTCGAGCGCCTCTTCGAGGCCTTCCACACGACCAAGCCCGGTGGCTTGGGGATGGGCCTCTCGATCTCCCGTTCGATCATCGAGGCTCACGGGGGACGCTTGTGGGCCTCCGCGAATGAACCTCGGGGGGCCGTGTTTCAGTTCACCCTGCCACCAGAGACGGCCGAGACCGTTCCCACCGAAGCACGCCGGCCACACGCCGGTGACAGGAGCTTGCAGACGGGGAGCGAAACGAATCCGCTCTCGGCGATGGCGGATGTCCCGGCTGCGGGTCCGCGGCTTCGCATTTCGACGCGCGACAGATCACCGACCGGCTAGAACTGAGGGTCGCGCGGCATCCGCTCGACATGGCGGTGCGCGCAAGATTGCAGCTGCTGCGAAGCGGAAACTGCTGGGCTGGCACTCGCGAACGATCTCTGTGGCTTGGTGAGTCAATCGGCGGCCAAGCCTCCCTTGCCGCCGGGCAAGCCTCGCCCGATCTAGGTTCTTTCTCCTCCGTCACCATCGAGGCCAGCCATGCTCATCACCCGGCGTTCCTTCACGATCAGCGCGCTCGGCGGCGTGCTGGCCACGGCCCTGCCCTCGTCACCCCTACTCTCCAAGGCGGCCACAATCGGCACGCAGGCGCCGGGCTATTTCCGGCTCGCAATCGGGGATGCGGAGGTCACCGTGCTGGCCGACGGTCATCTTCTGGTCGACACCAAGATCTTCGGCGGCGATCCGCCCGCGCCCCAAGTGCTCGGCGCCGACAGGGTCCCGACCTCGGTGAATGGCTGGCTGATCAACACCGGCGACCGTCTGGTGCTGGTCGACACCGGCACCTCCACCGTGATGGGCGACACACTCGGCAAGCTCGCCGCCAATCTGAAGGCTGCCGGCTACACGCCGGATCAGGTCGACGCGGTGGTGATGACGCATCTCCACCCCGACCACGCGGCCGGCCTCATCGCAAGCGGCGTGGCCAGTTTCCCGAACGCCAGCCTGCATGTGGCGGAAGCCGAACTCGGCTTCTGGACGAGCGACGACATCATGAGCAAGGCGCCGGATGCGGTGAAGCCGTTCTTTACGCTCGCGCGGAACGCCGTGAAGCCCTACGCGGATGCGGGCAAACTGACGCCGTTCAAGCCGGGCGAACTCCTGCCCGGCCTTACCGCCGTGGCGGCTCCCGGCCACACGCCCGGCCACACAATGCTGCTTGTGTCATCCGGCAACGAGCAGATGCTGCTCTGGGGCGACATCGTCCACAACGCCGCGCTGCAATTCCACGAACCCGGCCGCTCCAACGCCTTCGACGTCGATCAGCCGACCGCCGTCATGACCCGCCAGGCCGTGCTCGACATGGTGTCCGCCGACCGGCTGATGATCGCCGGCTCGCACCTTCCCTTCCCCGGCCTCGGCCATGTGACCAAGGCGGCGAGCGGCTATAATTACGTCGCACAGCCCTGGACGCACACGCTGTAGCCTCCGCAACAAAGGCGCGCCCCGTTGTGAAACTAGAAAGGTTTGTTGGAATGACAGGTGACCAATTTGGTGGGCTGGGCCATTCCACCCTCCACCCTCTGGAGCAAATGTCGTAGCTGTTCGAGAGGGTTGGAGTGGTGGGCGCAGTAGGGCTCGAACCTACGACCCGCTGATTAAGAGTCAGCTGCTCTACCAACTGAGCTATGCGCCCGCTCTTGCGGAATGGTCGTTCCGCGCGGGTGCGGTTGTTCAATGGGGCGCAGAATGATCATGACCCCGAGCGAATTGAAGTCGTCGGCTCCACCTGAAACCAGGATACTAGCCAGGCGACACTAGGCCGACAGCTGCACGCGCAAGAGCTTCCGCAGCCACTTTTGCCTGGTCGGCATCGACATCGAGATGGAAGACCGCCCGCATCACGTATGGACTTTCAACACCAATGCGGATGCCCTGCTCCATCAATCGGTTGCTGATCTCCCGCGCCGTAAGGGCAGTTGCAGCGACATCGAAAAAGACGAGATTTGTCTCGACTGCGGGATTGAGCACGGCGACGCCGGGAACTTCCGCAATGCGAGCGGCAAAGGCGCGGGCATTCGCGTGATCTTCCGCAAGACGCTCCACATTGTGGTCGAGCGCGTATAGACCCGCCGCAGCGATGATGCCCGCCTGGCGCATGGCGCCGCCGAAGCGGTGCTTCCAAACGTCCGCCTCTTCGATGAAGGCAGACGAGCCGGCGAGCACAGCGCCGACCGGGCAGCCGAGCCCTTTCGACAGATCGAGCCAGACGCTGTCGAACGGCGCGGCATACGCCCTTGCCTCAACGCCGGAGGCGACCACTGCGTTCATCAGCCGGGCGCCGTCCATGTGCAGCCTGAGGTCGCCTTTTCGCGCGCCTTCGATGATTCCGGCAAGGACATCGAGCGGCCAGACGCTGCCGCCGCCGCGATTATTCGTCTGCTCCACAGCCACCACGCGCGAGCGCGGTGCCTTCACCCGCCCGGGCCGGATGGCTTCCCGCAGCTGGTCCGCCGTGAAAATCCCGTTCGCCGAGGCGATCGGCCGGATGACGCTCCGAGCGAACACCGCCGCACCTGCACCTTCCGAAGCGATGATGTGCGCACCGCTGGCGGCGATGACCTCGTCACCTGGATGGCAATGGACCGCGAGCGCGATCTGATTGCACATCGTGCCGGAGGGGAGGAAGAGCGCCCTCTCCTGCCCGAGCAGATCAGCAACGCGCTCGTTCAGCGCATTGACGGAAGGGTCCTCCCCCCTCTGCTCGTCACCGACCGGCGCGTCGGCCATGGCATGGCGCATCGCCTTACACGGGCGGGTCGACGTATCGCTAACGAGGTCGACTAGGATGGTAGACGCCGTCATGGTTGCTCAGCCCTGCGCGCGCTGTGCGATGGCGAGCCCATCGCGGACGGCCTCGACGGTTTTCTCGATATCGTTCTCATTGTTGTAGGCATGGAGGCCGAAGCGCATCTGCCCGCGCCTTATCGTATGGACGATCTTGCGCTCCTTCAGATGGTTGGACAGCGGCGTGATCAGCGGGTCGCTGGAAAAGCCGTGGCCGCCAGCATCGAGCTGCCCGAGTGTCAGGATATGAGACTGCTGCGGACCGCTGCCCGGGACCGCCGGCGCGATGCCTGCGGCGCTGATGCCGTCGTGGAGCATGGAGACGAGCGCAAGAACCCGCTTCTGGATCGCCTCGACGCCGAGATCGAGCAGGATGCCCAGCGAGGCATCTGCTGCATAGGCGCCGGCGAGATTGAAGCTGCCGACCTCGAAGCGGCGGCTGTCCGGCTGGTACTCGTAGTCGAAGCCGCCCATTGTGGAATGGTCATCGGTCTTCTGCACGACAGCGGAGCGCGACAGATAGGCAGGCTCCAGCCGGTCGATCCATCTGGGCGAGACATAGAGGAAGCCGAAGCCGTAAAGGCCGAGAAGGCCCTTCGAGGTCGATGTCGCGAACGCGCCTACAGGCTCCGCCGACAGATCGTGACGGAAGATGCCGGCGGTCTGGACGCCATCTACAAGGAGCAGCGCATCGTTCTTGTCCGCCGCTTCTCCGAGCTTAGGCAGGTCGGTCCGGTGGCCCGGCGCGAACGTGGCGGATGCGGCCGCAACGACGCGGGTTCGTGCGTCCATTGCGGCAATCATGCCCTCGACGTCGATCGCGCCACTCGCGAGCGGCTGCACGACACGCACCTCGACGCCGCGGGCGCGCAGCCGCAGCCAGGGATAGACATTGTTCGGGTGCTCGGCATCCGAGGTCAGGACGACGTTGTCGCCCTCCTTCCACGGCATGGCCCAGGCGATGCTGTTGGTGCCGTCCGACACGTTGCGGGTCGCAGCGATGGTCGCCGGCGCGACATTCATCAGACGCGCGAACTTCTCGCGTGCAGACGCGACGCGAACCTCGTGGTCGGTGCGGTTCGCGGAGGCTAGAGAGAGGTGATCGAGGAACTCGTCGACCGAGGCGCGCACATTGTCGTGCAAGATCATCTTGTCGCAGATCGACAGATAGGTCTGCTCCCGCAGGGCGGGGAAGCCACGGCGGAACTGCTCGAACGCGGCCGCGTCGGTGACGCGAACTTCGGTGTCGGTCATCATAATCACTCTTCTTTCTGAAAGCTGTATCTACAAGCCCGCGTTAAATGGCCCTGGTTATCGTTGCTAATGGAGCACCTGACTGAGGAAGAGCCGTGTGCGCTCGCTCGACGGCATCTCGAAGAATTGTTCCGGCGGCGCCGCCTCGACCACCTCGCCCGCGTCCATGAAGACGACGAGATCGGCAACCTTGCGCGCAAAGCCCATCTCGTGGGTGACGCAGATCATGGTCATACCCGCTTCGGCAAGCTCCGTCATGACGTCCAGCACTTCGTGGATCATCTCGGGATCGAGCGCGGAGGTCGGCTCGTCGAACAGCATGACCTGCGGCCGCAGCATCAGGGCGCGGGCGATCGCGACGCGCTGCTGTTGCCCGCCGGAGAGCTGGCCGGGGAATTTCCGCGCCTGGTCGGGTATGCGCACCCGCTGCAGCAGCTCCGCGGCGCGGTCCTCGGCCTCCTGCTTCGGCACGCCCTGCGCCAGCACCGGCCCCAAAGTCAGATTGTCCATAACCGACAGATGGGGGAACAGATTGAAGTTCTGGAATACCATGCCGACCTTGCGCCGCACGGCCTCGATCCGCCGGATATCGGGCGTAAGCTCGATGCCATCGACGACAATGTCCCCTTCCTGATGCGCCTCGAGCCGATTGATGCAGCGAATGGCCGTCGATTTGCCCGAGCCGGAGGGACCGCAGATCACCACTTTCTCGCCGCGGCCGACGGTGAGATTGAAGTCCCGGAGAACGTGGAAGTCGTCATACCACTTGTTGACGCCGCGGAGCTCGACAATCGGCCCGCGGCTCCCGGTGTGTGCGTCGGTGTCAGTCATGTCAGCGCCTCACTGCGATGTCGCGCTCGACGCGTTCGCTGTATTTCGACATGGCGAAGCAGAGCACGAAGTAGAGAATGAAAATGAAAAGGTAGGCCTCGATGCTGTAGCGCACCCAGACCGGATCCTGGATTGCCGTCGAGGTTGCGCGCAGGACATCGAACAGCCCAATAATGCCGATGAAGGTCGTGTTCTTGAACGCACGGATGATCTCATTCATCATCGACGGGAGAACGATCCGCATAACCTGAGGAAGCACGATCCGCGTCGTCTTCTGCCAGTAGTTCAGGCCTATCGCGTCGGCGGCCTCGTACTGACTGCGCGGGATTGCCTGAAGGCCACCGCGCACGACTTCCGCGGCATAGGCCGCGAAGAACACAGCCATCGCAATCTGCGCGCGCATGAACTTGTCGATGCTCATGCCCTCCGGCATGAACAGAGGAAACATGAGCGAGGCCATGAACAGAACCGTGACGAGCGGCAGACCTCGCACGATCTCGATGAAGCCGATACAGAGTGCCCGGATGGCCGGCATCGTCGAACGGCGCCCGAGAGCGAGCATGACGCCCGCCGGGATGCCGCCGACCACGGTGCCGACGAACATGACGAGCGTCAGCGGCAGGCCGCCCCATTCATGCGTCCCTATCGGCCTTAGTCCGAAGACACCGCCCAGAAGCAGACTGAAGACGGCGACCATCGCGATCACCCAAGCTGCGAACAGTCGGTAGGACCACAGCCGCCGAACGGTGGAGATGGCGGAGAGGCCGACAATGATCGCAATGACGATCACGCCGCGCCAGTGCTCCTCATAAGGAAAGGTACCAAAGAGCATCACACGATACTTCTCCGGCACTATCGCCCAACAGGCGCCGGCAGCGGCGTGGCACGCCCCTGCGTCTTGCGTGTACCAGACGGCATCGACGAAGGCCCAGCGTACCAAACCCGGGACCGTGACGAACAAGGCCCAGAGCGTGCCGACCGTCATCAGCGTATTGCCGATGCTGCCGAACAGGTTGCGTACCAGCCAGGCCGTCGGACTGTCGGCACGTCGCGGGGGCGGACGTCGCGGGCTGTGCGATGCAACGGCGTGTGAGACACAGGAGGAGCGCGTCATCGGCCTCAGCGCTCCCGGATCTGCACGAAGCGATTGTAGAAGTTCATCAGCATCGCGATGACGAAAGAGATGGCGAGATAGATCGACATCATGATCGCGATAGCCTCGACGGTGTGTCCGCTCAACGTCACGATCGTGTTGTTTACGCTGAACAGTTCAGGATAGCCGATAGCCACTCCGAGCGAGCTGTTTTTTACCACGCTGACATATTGGCCTGCCATTGGCGGGACCATTACGCGAAGTGCCTGCGGAAAGATGACCTTGCGATAAGTGTCGAAACCATTGAGGCCGATCGCGCGCGCCGCCTCGACCTGCCCTACCGCAACGGATTGAATGCCGGCGCGCACGATTTCCGCGATGAACGCCGCGATGTAGAGCGCGAGGCCGAGGAGCAAAGCCAGAAACTCCGGCGAAATCGTCGTGCCGCCCTGGAAGTTGAAGCCGCGCAGTACCGGCACCGAGAGTCCGTAGGAGTCGCCCGTCAACTGAGTTGCGACATACGGCAGGCCGAGGCAGAGACTTATCCCAAGCGCCCATACAGGCAGCCGAGAGCCCGTCCATCCTCTCGCATCCGCCCATCGCGACAGCGCCCATGTCACAGCGCATGCGACGCCGAGGGCGATCAAAGGCAGCGCAAGCGATGCGGCCGTCTCGAACCAGGGAAGCGAAAGTCCGCGATTGCTGAGAAATGCGACGTCGCCGACGGAGATCGCATCGCGCGGGCGCGGCAGATGGGTGATGATCGTGTACCAGAAGATCAGTTGCAGAAGTTGCGGCGTGTTGCGGAAGATCTCGACATAGATGGCTGAGAGCTTGCTCACGAGGACGTTCCGCGACAGCCGGCCGACCCCTATGATGACGCCGATAATTGTAGACACGATGATGCCGGCGGCGGCGACCTTCAGCGTGTTGAGGATCGCGACCCCGTAAGCGCGCAGGAACGTGTCCTGAGAGCTGAAGGCGATCGCGGATTCGCCTATGTCAAAACCCGCGACCTGCGACAGAAATTCGAATCCGGTCGAGATGCCCTGCTTCGACAGCGCGTCCTGCGCATTGCCGATCAGGAACGCGCCGATGCCGATCACGCCCGCGACGACGAGCATCTGATAGATCCAGCCGCGTACCGCGACATTGTTCCAGGCCGCGCCCAGGGAGACCGGAGGACGCGTCGGAGGTGGACGCCGCCGGGACGCGGCGATCAGCTGTTCGGACATCTAGCCTTCCAGAGAGTTACTCAAGCTGCTGCAGCACGCGGCGCTGATGCGCTGCGGGCCGCCGAAGCGCCTCCGCCGACGGCGGAGGCGCGGGCTGTCATCAACTGAACGGAGGCGCGTAGATCAGGCCGCCGTCCTTCCATTGGCTGTTGATGCCGCGCTCGAGCTTCAGCGGAGAACCCTTGCCGAGCGTGCGCTCGAAAACCTCGCCGTAGTTACCGACCTGCTTGATGATCCGGTACGCCCACTCGTTGTCGAGACCGAGTGTCTTGCCGAGCTCGCCGGACGTGCCGAGCAGACGGGCGATGTCGGCATCGTCCGACGTCTTTTTTTCGTCGATGTTCTTGGACGTGATGCCGAACTCCTCGGCAGCCATCATCGCGTAGACCGTCCAGGTCGCGATGTCCCGCCACTGCGCATCGCCCTGGCGAACCACCGGGCCCATCGGATCCTTGCCGTATACTTCCGGGAGAATGACGAAGTCGTCCGGGTTCGACGCGGCAGTCGCACGGCCCGAGCTGAGGCCTGAGATCGACTGGACATGTACGTCGCAGCGGCCGTTGAAGAAGGCGTTGTTCAGTTCTTTGCGGTCTTCGATAACCACCGGTTTGTAGCTGATGCCGTTGGCGCGAAAGATGTCTGCAACGATTTTCTCGGAGGTTGAGCCCGGCTCGACGCAGACGGTCGCGCCGTCCAGCTCCTTCGCGCTCTTGACCCCGAGATCCTTGCGAACCATGAGCCCCTGGCCGTCGTAAAAGATGGGTGCCACGAAATCGAGGCCTAGACTTGAATCCCGGCTTAGCGTCCAGGTGACGTTCGCCGTCAATACGTCGACTTCGGAGGTCTGCAGGGCCGTGAAGCGCGTCTGGCTTGTCACCTTCACGAACTGCGTCTTGCTGGCATCACCGACGGTCGCAGCCGCAATCGCTCTGCAGACATCCGTATCGATGCCCTGCCACAGCCCCTTGCTGTCCAGCCCCGAGAAGCCGGGGCGACCGCCATTGGCGCCACAGATCACCTTATCCCGCGCCTTGACCGCTTCGAGCGTAGTCTCAGCGCTGGCTTCCGCAGCAAGGCTTATTGCCGTTAGACCAGCCAAGGCGGCGATCGCAAAAACATGCTTCATAATGACACCTCGTCCCCGTGTGATTGTTCGTGGCTAGACCGTGGCCTCCGAGGCATCTGCCTCCGTCCGTTCCTCTCCCCCACCGGCGGGAGGCATGGCGTAGCGGCTACGTTTCAGCAGCATGCCGGTGCGGTAATCGAGACCCTTGCGCAGATGCTCGCACATAAGGGTGCGGGCGAGATCCGCCTTGCGCCCCGCGATCGCGTTGGCGAGCTCGAGATGCTCGGCGACAGCGGCGAGAACGCGCTCGGGATTGTTCGTACGTACGATCCCGAACGGAATGCGGAACCTCAGGCGGAACGGGCGGTACATCTCAAGCAGCCGCCGGTTACCCGCCAGCCTCATGATCTCGAAGTGAAAATCGACGCCGTGATCGTGAACCTTCGTAATGTCGCACGAGTCCGGATCGCGGAGCGTCTGCTCGAAAGCCTCGATATAGGGACGAAGCTCTTCGATCTGCCCGCGCTCGGCAGCGAGAAATGCAGCAAGCCCCTCGATGGCGAAGCGGATCTCGTAGAGGTCCTGAAGATCGGTTAGCGATAATGGCCGCAGGATCGTGCCGCGGGTCGGATGGCTCTCGAGAACCCCTTCGCGGACCAAGTCTTTTATCGCCTCGCGAATAGGGGTGCGACCGAGGCTCAGCGTCTCCGCAAGCCGCCGTTCCGACAGCGCCTGATCCTCGGAGATCGTGCCGCTCAGAAGCATTTCAACGAGGCAGTCATATGCTCGTTCGCTGTCGCGTTTTTCAACTGGCATCATATTGGTATACCAGCGAAGTGCCGCGAAGAGTCAACCCTCGGCCGGTGCCGTTTGGGCTGTTATTTGATCATGCGGTAAGCAAATTTCGGAGATTTGACTGCGGCAATCCGTCAATTCCGCTTCCAGCTCAATGGCGAGATGGATCGCCCTCCGCCTAAAATTCGTGCGGATGCTGCCTGAAATTTCCGTCTTGAGGGACAACTGGTGCTCTCACCCGACGATCAGCAGTCCACACTGCGGGTGTCCCACAGCCTGAAGGACTTTGAGGTGGTGTTGGACCGGCGCAATGTCGGCCGCGACATCGCTGGCAGAGACTGCGAGCCTGAAGCTGGAGCGGAAGTAGACTGTAAAACGGCCTACCCGTTCCGGTCCTGCAACACCTAATTTTGTTGAGAAATGAGGTGGTGGGCGCAGTAGGGCTCGAACCTACGACCCGCTGATTAAGAGTCAGCTGCTCTACCAACTGAGCTATGCGCCCATACGGAATATGGTCATTCCGTGCGGGTGGTCGAGGTACCAGACCCGTGGGGGGCTGTCCACCCCTTCCGGGCCCGGGACCACCCATTCCGCCCCGAAACCCTAGTCCTCGACCTCCTCGAACACCTGTTCGCGCTTCTTGGCGATGTTCGGCAGGAAGACAACGGCGAGCGCGATGGCGGAGAGCACCAGCAGCGTGGCGCTGATGGGGCGTTCCGCGAAGTTGATGAAGATGGTCGGGTCGCCGCGCGAGATGATCATGGCGCGCCTCAGATGCTCCTCCAGGAGGGGCCCGAGGACGAAGCCCAGCAGCAGCGGCGCCGGCTCGCAATTGAGCTTCAGCAGGAGCCAGCCCAAAGCCCCGAACAGGGCAATGGCGTAGAGGTCGAACGGGTTGCTGTTGACCGAGAACACGCCGATCGAGGCGAAGGCCACGATGGCCGGAAACAGCGCGTGATAGGGCACGCGGAGCAGCCGCACCCAGATGCCGATCAGCGGCAGGTTGAGCACGATCAGCATGAGATTGCCGAGCCACATCGAGGCGATGATGCCCCAGAACAGCTCCGGCTGTTCGCGCGCCACATTCGGCCCCGGCACGATGCCCTGGATGATCATGGCGCCGATCATCAGCGCCATGACGGGGTTGGACGGGATCCCGAGCGTCAGCATCGGGATGAAGCTTGTCTGCGCGCCGGCATTGTTGGCGCTTTCGGGGGCGGCCACGCCCTCGATGGCGCCCTTGCCGAACTCTTCGGGATGGCTCGAAATCTTCTTTTCGATCGTGTAGGCGGCGAAGCTCGCGAGAATGGCCCCTCCTCCCGGTAGAACCCCGAGCGCGGAGCCGAGCGTCGTGCCGCGAAGGATGGGACCGAGCATGCGCTTCCAGTCCTCGCGCGTCGGCATCAGGCCCAGGACCTTGGCGATGATGGGTGTGCGCGTGCGCTCGCCCTCCATGTTGCGCAGGATTTCGGCGATGCCGAACACGCCCGCCGCGACCGCCACGAAATTGATGCCGTCGGCGAGCTGGAGCTGGTCGAGGGTGAAACGCGGCGCACCGGTATAGATGTCCGTACCGACAAGGCCGAGCAGAAGGCCGAGCAGGATCATGGCGATCGCCTTCAGCACCGAACCGTGGGCAAGCGCGACCGAGCAGACAAGGCCGAGCACGACGAGCGAGAAATATTCCGGCGGACCGAATTTCAGCGCGATGTTGGTTAAGGGCGGCGCGAGAATGGCGATGACGAAGGTCGCGACCGTGCCGGCGAAGAACGAGCCGATGGCGGCTGCGGCCAGTGCCTGCCCCGCCCTGCCCTGACGCGCCATCTGATAGCCGTCGATACTCGTTACCGCGGAGGAGCTTTCGCCCGGCATGTTTATGAGAATGGCGGTAGTCGAACCGCCATATTGCGCGCCGTAGTAGATGCCCGAAAGCATGATGAGCGCGGGTGTCGGCGGCAGCGCGAAGGTGATCGGCAGCAGCATGGCCGTGGTGGCCGTGGGCCCCAGACCCGGCAGCACGCCGACCAGAGTGCCGAGCAGCACGCCGATGAAGCAGTAGACCAGATTTTCCGGTTGGGCCGCCGTGGACAGGCCGAGCGCAAGATTGGACAGAAGATCCATCACCAGAACCTCACCCAGGGGCCGAACAGTTCAATGGGCAGACCGAGCCCGTAGACGAAGACCGCCGAACAGAAAGCGGCGAGAGCAACCGCCAGGAAGAACGCGAGCGGTACGGTCATCTTGACCGAGGCGAAGGCCGAGGCGAGCGCCACCACGAACACCGCAGGGACAAGGCCGACGCCGCGCACCGCGAAGCCGAAGAAGATCGTGGCCGGCAGGATCAGGAAAATGCCCCGCCACGGCACGTCGCCGAACGGCTCGTCCGGGCGACCGAAACTTTTGAACGCGATGAGAAGGCCCATCAGGACGAGAAGGCCGGCGAGGACGAGCGGGAAATAACCCGGCCCCATTCGGGTGGCGGTGCCGAGTTCCAGTTCCTTTGTGCCAACGGCAAACCAGAGCCCTATGACGATGAAGACGAGGCCGCAGATGAGGTCTTTGCGGTTTGCGGTCACGAAGCGCCTCCGATGGGCTTGGCCGCGTCCGCCTTCCAGGACTCGAGCGACCAATGGTTCATGATGACATCGTAATGGACGCGCGCGGAATATTGCACGCGTTCGCGCATCTGCGCCTGTGTACGGTCGAACCAGGAATGGATCTCGTGGCTGCAGCCGCCGCGATAGGCGACCATGCCTGGGTCCTGCCACGGAAAATCGGGCTCGTCCTCCATGCTGAGGCCGGCCTGCTCGGAGGTGAAACGCTTGGCGATCATGTAGGCGGTCTCGCCGTTCGTGCATTTGTCTTCACGCGCGATCGCCAGGGGCAGCACGGCGAACAGCCCGAAGAACAGAGCGGGATAGATCAGCCGGACGGCGAGGGACTTTGTGTTCATCCTGGCGATTGAAGCACACCGGCCCGCACGAATGCGGGCCGGTGTTTCAGCACTTAGTCGGCGTATTCGCCTGCGGCCTGGATGACCGGCTTCCAGCGCGCGATCTCGGTGGTCAGCTTCGTCTTGAGCGCGTCCGGGGTTGCTTCGGCTGCGCTCGACGGCACGGTGCCGAGCGAGGCGAAGCGTTCGATGACGACCGGGTCCTTCAGCGCCTTCTGCAGCGCGACCGTCAGCTTGTCGAGTGCGGGCTTCGGCGTGCCCTTGGGCGCGTAGATGCCGTGCCAGACGCCGACCTGGAAGCCGGGCATGCCGCCCTCCTCCGCCGTCGGCACATCCGGCAGCGCGTCGAGGCGCTTGGCGCTCGTCGTGGCGTAGGCCTTGATCTTCTTTTCCTTGATCTGGTTCGTCGTGTTCGTCGTCTGGTCGCACATCAGATCGACCTGGCCGCCCATGAGGTCGGTCAGAGCCGGGCCCGTGCCCTTGTAGGGAACGGCGGTGAGCTTGGTCTGGATCGCCGACATGAACAGCATGCCGCAGAGATGCGAGGCCGCGCCGATGCCGGCATTGGCGTAGTTCACCTTGTCCTTGTTGGCCTTCACATAGTCGATCAGGCCCTTGAGGTCGGTCGCCGGCGAAATCGGGCTTGGCGACGAGAACCATCGGCACGTCGGTGACGAGGCCGACATAATCGAAGGCGTTGAGCGGATCGTAGGCGAGCTTGCGGTAGAGCGAAGCGGAGGTCGCCATGCCGATATGGTGGAGCAGCAGCGTGTAGCCGTCCGGCGCGGCCTGGGCCACGCGGCCCGCGCCGAGCGTGCCGCCGGCACCGCCGACATTTTCGACCACGATCTGCTGGCCGAGATCCTTGCTCATGCTCTCCGCGACGAGGCGGGTCACGGTATCGGTCGGGCCGCCTGCCGAGAACGGCACGATCATGGTGATGGCGCGCTCGGGATATTCGGCGAATGCGGGGGTTGCGAAAATCGCGGCGCCCAGCGCGGCGGCGAGAAGCTTGCGCATATGTCGTTTCCTTCCCTGGTCGAGACGTCTATCCGGCAGAGCCGTCTGCGTCTTCTGACATGATCTTTGGGCAAACCGCGTTGTCTGACAAGGGGATCGTGCATCCTTCCCTCTCCCGAGCCAAGTCGGGTTTACCCGACTTGGCCATCCAGAGAGCTGAACTCGGAACACCCGAGTTCAGCAGGGGAGAGGAGAAGAGCCTGGCACGAAAAAGCCGCCCCCTGGGGCGGCTTTTGCAATCCCCTGCCCCTGGATCAGAAGCGGTAGTTCAGAATACTTATCAATATTAATCCACAGGCCGTCTTTAGGCTGAGGTGGGCGACCGGAGACACGCGGAAGCGCGTACCCCCGGAGCGAAGTGGCGGCGCAGCCGCCTCTTTATGAACGCTGCAGAAATTCGGTGCGCCTGCGGCGCGATTCAATCCTGGGTCCCGGATCACGCGATGCACATCAACTCGGCTATAGCCGAGTTGAGCATTCGACATTCCCAACTCGGGCAAGCCCGAGTTGGGTGCTGCACGCGGTCCGGGAGACAGGGTTCAGTTCACGCCACCGCCTGGGCCGCCGTCGACTTCCGCTTGATGACGAGCTTGTTCAGCGCCGCCACATAGGCCTTCGCGGACGCGACAAGCGTATCCGGGTCCGCCGCCCGGCCCGTCACGGTCTTGCCGTTCTCGGTCAGGCGTACGGACACTTCGGCCTGCGCGTCGGTGCCCTCGGTCACGGCGTGGACCTGGTAGAGTTCCAGCACCGCCTCGTTCGGCACGATGAGCTTGATCGAGTTGAAGATCGCGTCCACCGGGCCGTTGCCGGTCGCCTGCACGGTCTTGTGCTCGCCCTCGACGTCGAGCGTCATCGTGGAAGATTGCGGGCCCGCGGTGCCGGCGATGACCGACATCGACAGGACCTTGATCCGGTCGTCGGCCAGCGCGATCTCGTTGTCGACCAGCGCCTCGATGTCCTCGTCGTAGACATTCTTCTTGCGGTCGGCGAGCGCCTTGAAGCGCGTGAACGCGTCCTGCATGCGCGTTCTCGCCCAGCTGGTAGCCCAGCTCCTTCAGCTTTTCCTTGAAGGCGTGGCGGCCCGAATGCTTGCCCATGACGAGCGAGGTCGCTTTCACGCCGACGCTTTCGGGCGTCATGATCTCGAAGGTCTGGGCGTTCTTCAGCATGCCGTCCTGGTGGATGCCGCTTTCATGCGCGAAGGCGTTCCGGCCGACGATCGCCTTGTTGTACTGCACCGGGAACGCCGACACCGCCGAGATGAGCTTCGACGCGCGCATCAGCATCGTGCTCTCCACGCCCGTCGTGTACGGCAGCACGTCGCCGCGCGTCTTGATGGCCATCACGACCTCTTCCAGCGCCGCATTGCCCGCGCGCTCGCCGAGGCCGTTGATCGTGCATTCGATCTGCCGCGCGCCGGCATTGACGCCCGCCAGCGAATTCGCGACCGCCATTCCGAGATCGTCGTGGCAATGGGTGGAGAAAATCACCGTGTCGGCGCCCGGCACGCGCTCGAACATCATGCGGAACATGGCCGCATATTCTTCCGGCGTGGAATAGCCGACCGTGTCCGGCAGGTTGATCGTGGTGGCGCCGGCCTTGATCGCGGCTTCGACGCAGCGGCACAGATAATCCGGCTCGGTGCGCGTCGCGTCCATCGCCGACCATTCGACATCGTCGGTATAGCCGCGCGCGCGCGTCACGGAGGCGACGACGCGCTCATAGACCTGCTCCTCGTCGAGCTGCATCTGGTACTTACGGTGCAGCGGCGAAGTGCCGATGAAGGTGTGGATGCGGCCGCGCTTTGCCGGCTTGATAGCCTCGGCGCAGCGGTCGATGTCCTTGAAATGGGCGCGGGCGAGACCGCAGATCACCGAATCCCCGGACACGCTTGGCGATTTCCAGCACGCTCTCGAAATCGCCCTCCGAAGCGATCGGAAAACCGGCTTCGATGACATCCACTCCCATGGCGACCAGGAGATCGGCGACGTCGAGCTTTTCCTCGAAGGTCATGGTGGCGCCGGGCGATTGTTCGCCGTCGCGCAAAGTGGTGTCGAAAATGATGACGCGGTCGGCGCCGTTTGCGGAAGTGCTCATCTCGGGATCTGCCTTGGCTTGATTTCGGGTTTTGTCTTCTGAGCGGTCAAAGTCCCCTGAGCGCCCAGGCAGAAGCCCGGCCGGCGATCAGGGGCGGCTAAGAAGGAGCCCGGAAAGAAGGCGCGCGACGCCGGCGGCGAAACGCCGTGCGGTCTGATCGTCGATCGTGGTGCGGACCAGCATGGTCTCGTTCCCGGTTGCGCCTATCGTCACTGTGGACTTCGACCTCTTACCAAAAGGTGAGCCGCAGAGGCCCGGGTGATACGCCTTTCGGGCGCGCCCGGCAAGACTTGCGGAGTTTTGGCGGGAGCGGCAAAAATCCGGAACCTCCGGAGATTCTCTCGCTATGCCTCGTTCGTGCCCCCTCGTCCTCGCCGCCATCGCGGCCTTCGTCCTTCAGGCCGGCGCGGCCCATGCGGCCTGCGGAGAGGATGTCGCCCGCTTCCAGAAGCTGATCGACGGCGATCTCAAGACCGGGTTCATCGGGAAAGAGATCTACACCAAGGCCAATGGCGAACTCGCCGAGGCCGGCAAGCTCTGCAAGGCCGGCCAGGACCAGGCCGCCAGCGCCGCCGTTCGCGCGGTCCGTGTCCGGCACGGTTATCCCGCGGGGTTAAACCAGAACCTGCCCCAGTAACGCGACAGCATAGACCGGAACGTTCAAGTTAGGAATATCATCCAAACTGCGGACGAAAAACACATTTTCAAGCTCGGGCTTGGCCTGCGTCGCCAGATGCGCGCGCACAATGGTTTCGGCTTCGGCGGCGGTCAGATCCAGATCGTAGCGCCGGGCGCAGGCAAACAGCGGCCCGTCCCATGAAATCCACTTCTGATCGGATGGAATAAGCAGTGCCGCAGCAAGGCCGGTTTCTTCTTCCAGCTCGCGGACGATCGAGCCGTCCACATCGAGCTTGCCGTCCACGACATCGTCCGGATCGGGCGTGCCGCACGGGAAATAGGTGAAGCCGGCATTGGCGGTGTGGGCGGCCATGCGGCCGAGCAGAACCGCGCCGTCGCGCGTGACGACGATCCCGGCGCCGAACAGGTTGAAGGCCTCCGCGCGCGGAAAGCCGAGATGCCGCCAATAGGTCAAAGCCGAATAGCGGATCACGGCATGTTCCGAGACCACGTGCGATTTCTCGATGCCGACTTCGGTCGCGATCAGAACCTCGCCGTCGAACAGATCGGGCTTCCGCGCCACGGCCTCCAGCCAGTGCGCCGCGATCTTGTCGGCATTCGCCTCGGCCCACGCCCAGCCGCCATCCGTGACGCGGCAATCGAACTCCGTCACATCGCCGAGGATCGGCGCGCGTCCGGACGGGTTGAGAATGCTCATGCGCGCAGATGCCCCTCGGAGACGATAATCGCCTCGCCGCCGACGCTCGCGGTGTCGAGCGCGCCCTTCCAGACATCCATGCCGAGCACGATGCGGCTCGGGCGGCCCATCTGGCGGCCCTGCTCGACGACGAGCGTGTGCCGCCCGTCCTTCGGCGGCTCGAACGCCATCAGCGCCCCGGCAAAGCTCGCGACCGCCGAGCCCGTGGCCGGGTCCTCGCCGATGCCCATACCGGGCGCGAACATCCGCGCCTGGAACGCGGCGTCGGGCGCGACGCCGCCGCGTGCATACAGGAAGGCCGCGTTGTGGGAATCCTCGCCGAAGGCCCGATTCCAGTGTTCGGCGCGGATCGCCGCGCGGTCCAGCGCATCGCCGGATCCGAGCGGAACCAATGTAAACGCCGCGCCGACGCCGAAGCGCGACGGCACATGCGCGTCGAAGTTCAGGTCCGCGACGTCCAGGCCAAGCGCGGCGGCGATGGCCTCCGCGCCGGCCGCCTCTCCGGCATTGTAGGGCAGTTTCGGCAGGTCGAACCGGGCGCGGCCGAGATCGGCGGAGGACAGCCGCACCGTGCACGGCACGATCCCGACCTCTTCCTCCAGGCCGAAATTGAGATCCTCGCCGACGCGCGCGCCGTTCTGCAGCGCGATGAGAATGGCGGTGCCGACGGTCGGATGCCCGGCAAAGGGAAGTTCGGCGCCGGGCGTGAAAATCCGCAGACGCGCGAGATTGACCGGATCCTGCGGCGGCTGGACGAACACCGTCTCCGACAGGTTGAACTCGCCCGCGATCTTCTGCATCGCTTCGGTGTCGAGCCCTTCGCTGTCGAGCACGACCGCCAGCGGATTGCCGGAAAAGCGCGTGTTCGTGAACACGTCGAGCGTGAAAAAGCGGCGGAGCATGGTCACAGCTTCTGCGCCTCGAAGCGTGTGGTCGGCGTCACGAATTCATCCTGTGCGGCAACCGACAGGATTTCGCGGGAGCCCGCATCCGAGGTGCGCTTCAGAAGGCCGTAGACGGAAGACGCGGCGCGGGCGAGCGCTTCGGCCGCGCTTTTCGTTTCGAGGTAATGCACGAAGAACAAAGCGGCGATCGCGTCCCCTGCCCCGTTGATCGGACACCGGCAGCAGTGGCGTACGTACGCGAAAACGCCCGGTGGAATCCGACACCAGCATGTCGAGCGCGTCCGCAGGCGTGTCCTCGGTGTGCAGGCTGGTGACGACGACGACTTTCGGGCCGAGCGCATGAACGGCGTCGAGCGCGCGCGCAAGCGAGGCATTGTCCTTCGCTTCCATGCCCGCCAGCAGTTCCAGCTCGAAATGATTGGGCGTGATGATGTCGGCGGCGGGCACGGTCCGCGCCTTCATGAATTCGGGAATGCCCGGCCGCACGAACACGCCGCGCCCGACATCGCCGATCACAGGATCGCAGCAATAGAGCGCGTTCGGGTTTGCCGCCTTCACGCGCGCCGCGGCATCGAGCACCGCCTCGCCGATCGAGGCATCGCCCATATAGCCCGACAGGACGCCGTCGCAGGTGCCGAGCACGCCGCGTTCGGCGACGCCGTCGACGACATCGCGGATCGCCTCGCCGGAAAAGACCTGGCCCTTCCAGGCGCCGTAGCCGGTGTGGTTGGAGAATTGGACGGTGTTGACCGCCCAGACCTCGTGGCCGAGCCGCTGCATCGGAAACATGGCCGACGCATTGCCGACATGGCCGTAGGCGACCCAGGACTGAATGGAGAGGATGTTCATGGGCTTTCGCATAAGCCACCCCGGCCGTTCTGCCAATCGCCGCTGCTGAGCTCGGGAACATCCGAGTTCAGGCGGGAGAGGAAACGAGGCCGCGCCTCCTACCCTCTCCCCCTTGTGGGAGAGGGCGACTTGAAGCCGTCAGGCTTCGAGCGGGGTGAGGGGTAAGGGCCTATCGAGAGTCAAATACCCCTCACCTCGCTCGGCACTCAACTCGGCTCTAGCCGAGTTGAGCATCAAAGCACCGAACTCGGGTGTTCCCGAGTTCGGCATGAAATTGGACCAAGTCGGATAATCCGACTTGGTTGGGAGAGGAAAGTACGGACACGCTGTTTGTTCAGAGCGAACTCAGTTGCGGGCCTTGTCGACCAGCTTGTTCTTGCCGATCCACGGCATCATGCCGCGCAGCTTCTCGCCGACTTCTTCGATCTGGTGGCGGTCGTTGACGCGGCGGATGCCTTTGAAGCGGGCGGCGCCGCCCTTGTATTCCTGCATCCAGTCCGAGGTGAACTTGCCGGTCTGGATGTCGGCCAGGACGCGCTTCATCTCGGCCTTGGTTTCGGGCGTAATGATGCGCGGGCCCGAGACGTATTCGCCCCATTCGGCGGTGTTCGAGATCGAGTAGTTCATGTTGGCGATGCCGCCCTCATAGATGAGGTCGACGATCAGCTTCACTTCGTGCAGGCATTCGAAATAGGCCATTTCCGGCGCGTAGCCGGCCTCGACCAGGGTTTCGAACCCGGCGCGGATCAGCTCGACCAGGCCGCCGCAGAGCACGACCTGTTCGCCGAACAGATCGGTCTCGCACTCTTCCTGGAACGTCGTCTCGATGATGCCCGAACGGCCGCCGCCGACGCCCGAGGCGTAGGCGATGCCGAGTTCGAGCGCGTTGCCCGAGGCGTTCTGGTGAACGGCGACGAGGCACGGCACGCCGCCGCCCTTCTGGTATTCGCCGCGCACCGTGTGGCCCGGGCCCTTCGGCGCGATCATGATGACGTCGACGGTCGACTTCGGCTCGATCAGGTTGAAGTGGACGTTGAGGCCGTGCGCGAAAGCCAAAGCCGCGCCGTCGCGGATGTTCGGGGCGATGTCGGTCTTGTAGATGTCGGCCTGGAGCTCGTCCGGCGTCGCCATCATCATCAGGTCGGCCCATTTGGCGGCATCGGCCACCGACATGACCTTGAGGCCGTCGGCCTCGACCTTGGCGGCCGTCGTCGAGCCGGGACGCAGTCCGATGACCACGTCCTTCACGCCCGATTCCTTGAGGTTCAGCGCATGGGCGCGGCCCTGGGAGCCGTAGCCGATAATGGCGACCTTCTTGCCCTTGATGAGATTGAGGTCGGCATCACGATCGTAATAGACGCGCATTGTGGTTCCCCGTGGAAGCGAACGGCCGTTTGTGCCGCTCGAAGTGAGGTGGTTGGTATCCTGCCGGGCTTCTAACGCCCGGAAGGCGGTTGGGACAAGCTAGACTTACATCCCCTCTGGGCCGCGCGAGATCGCGGCGACGCCCGTGCGGGACACCTCGACCAGGCCGAGCGGCAGCATGAGGGAAATGAACTGATCGAGCTTGTCGGGCTTGCCGGTCAGCTCGAACACGAAGCTTTCGATGGTCGCGTCCATGACGCGGGCCTTGAAAGCCTCCGCCAGGCGCAGCGCCTCGGCGCGGGCATCGCCCGTCCCGGCCACCTTGATGAGCGCGAGTTCGCGCTCCACCATCGGCCCGGAATTCGTGAGGTCCACGACCTTGTGGATCGGTACGAGACGGCCGAGCTGGGCCTCGATCTGGTCGATCATCGCGGGCGAGCCCGAGGTCACGATCGTGATGCGCGAGCGGTGCTTGTCGTGCTCGGTCTCGGAGACGGTGAGGCTCTCGATGTTGTAGCCGCGGCCCGAAAACAGGCCGACCACGCGGCCGAGTACGCCCGGTTCGTTGTCGACGATGACGGACAGGACGTGACGCGAAACGGCTTCGTTCTTGGCGAGCATCAGACGAGCATCTTTCCCTCTTCGGTGATGACGCTGCCGATGTCTTCGGCCGCGGCGGCATCGCCCAGGATCATTTCATTGTGCGCCTTGCCCGACGGGATCATCGGGAAGCAGTTTTCGGTTTTCTCGACGCGGCAATCGAACAGGACCGGCGCATCGACCTCGATCATTTCGCGGATCTTGTCGTCGAGTTCGGCCGGGTTGTCGCAACGGATGCCGTAGCCGCCATACGCTTCCGCGAGCTTCACGAAATCGGGCAGCGCTTCGGAGTAAGACTGCGAGTAGCGGCTGCCGTGCAGCAGCTGCTGCCACTGGCGCACCATGCCCATATATTCGTTGTTCAGGATGAAGATCTTGACCGGCAGGCGGTGCTGCGCGGCGGTCGACATTTCCTGCATGTTCATCAGCACCGACGCCTCGCCCGCGATGCAGCAGACGAGCGCATCCGGATGCGCGACCTGGACGCCGAGCGCGGCCGGCAGGCCGTAGCCCATCGTGCCGAGCCCGCCGGAGGTCATCCAGCGGTTCGGTTCCTCGAAGCCGTAATATTGCGCGGCCCACATCTGATGCTGACCGACTTCGGTCGTGATGTAGGTCTTGCGGTTCTTGGTCAGCTCGTACAGACGCTGCACCGCGTATTGCGGCTTGATGATCGTCTTCGAATTGGTGAAGTTCAGGCTCTTGCGCGCACGCCAGCGCTCGATCTGCTTCCACCACGATGCGAGCGCGTCCTTGTCGGCCTTTTTCTTCTCGGCCTTCCAGATGCGCAGCATCGCCTCGATGACATTGCCGACATCGCCGATGATCGGCACGTCCGCCTTGATGATCTTGTTGATCGAGGACGCGATCGATATCGACATGGATCTTCTTCGAGCCCGGCGAGAACGCGTCGATGCGGCCCGTCACGCGATCGTCGAACCGCGCGCCGAGGCAGATCATCACGTCGCAATCGTGCATCGTGTGATTGGCTTCGTACGTACCGTGCATGCCGAGCATGCCGAGCCATTGCTTGTCCGAATGCGGATAGGCGCCGAGGCCCATCAAAGTGGACGTGATCGGAAAGCCGGTCAGGCGCACGAGTTCGCGGAGCGCCTTCGACGCCTTGTCGCCGGAATTGATGACGCCGCCGCCGGTGTAGAACACGGGCTTCTTGGCCGAGGCCATGAGCTCGATCGCGGCGCGGATCTTCGCCTCGTCGCCTTCGGTGCGCGGCTTGTAGGTGCGGTGCTCGACATGTTCCGGGCCGGTGTAGAGGCCGGCGGCGAACTGGATGTCCTTCGGGATGTCGACGAGAACCGGGCCCGGACGGCCAGACCGCGCGACGTAGAACGCCTCGTGCATGATGCGCGGGAGTTCTTCCACCGTCTTGACGAGGTAGTTGTGCTTGGTCGCGGCGCGGGTAATGCCGACCGTGTCGCATTCCTGGAACGCATCCGAGCCGATGAGATGGGTCGGGACCTGGCCGGTGATGACGACGAGCGGGATCGAATCCATCAGCGCGTCGACCATGCCGGTGACGGCGTTGGTGGCGCCGGGGCCGGAGGTGACGAGGACGACGCCGACCTTGCCGGTGGAGCGGGCATAGCCTTCAGCCGAATGGGTCGCGCCCTGCTCGTGCCGGACCAGGATGTGCTGCAGCTCGTTCTGCTGGAACAGCGCGTCGTAGATCGGCAGCACGGCGCCGCCCGGATAGCCGAAAATCGTGTCCACGCCCTGATCGAGCAGCGCGCGGATAACCATCTCTGCGCCGGTCATGCGTTGGCCCGCTTTTGATCCCTTCATGGCGATCCTCCAACAACCTTCATAAACCCCGCTCCTGAACACCAGGTAACCGGGGCCTTAAGTCCCCGCGCGGGCAATAAAAAAGGGGCCTCGAAGAGCCCCTGCATGCGCCACCGTTCGCGACGGCCTCTTATGAGCCGTTACGTCGATGGCGCTCCAATTACGAGAATTCGCGTGCCCATGGCCCGCAGCTCCTTGATTAGGTGGAGGAGGAGATAATCCTCTCCCCCTGCCCGGTCAAGCAAAACTGTCCGGAACCTGTGCCCCGGTTAGAGTGCGGGGTTCGGCGGGCATTCACGGGCGCCCCCTCCGCACTGGCCCTCTCACGGGTTCCGTGTGTTAGTCTTCGCAACCCCCGCCTCCGCACATATCCGCCATGACCGCCCCCGCCCGTCCCAACATCGTCCAGACCAAGGGCTCCTTCGAGAGCTTCGGAGCGGTGCTGGATTTCCTGACCCGGATCGACCCGTTCAGCCGGTATCAGGCAGGCGAACTGGCAAGCGCGATCCGGCGCCAGCTCGCGCTTGGCCATCATGTGCTGGCCGTGGGCCCGAACGGCGCTCTCGTCGGCTATGCGGGCTGGCTGCGGACCTCGACGCACGGCGCGGAGCTCTGGATGGCCGGCGACAGCCCACTCGCGGCGCAGGATGACGGCGACGCCGCCGCGTTGACGATCGTCGCCGCCTCCGAGCGTTCGGCTGTCCCGCTCCTGATCCGCGGGTGCCGGGACCGCAACCCGAACATCCAGGTCTATTTCAAGCGCCGCTACACCGAAGGCCCGGGAGAACGGAAGGCAAAGGTGCGCAACCTTCAGTTCTGATACCCAAGAACAACACTCACCCGCATAGCACGGCTCGTTGCCGGGAATCGGTTGACACGCCATGACCCAACACTGCTCTTTGCAGGAATGAAAACGATCCATCTCACGCGTTCCGCGGCGCTTGTCGCCGCTTCCGTCGCCGGTGCCGGCTCCGCGCTGGCGGCAGACCTCGCAGTCGTCGACCCGCAGAAGGAAATCTTCTTCAGCATTCAGGGCGGCGCGCTTGAAGGCGAAGCCGCGGCCGACAAACTGGGCCTTGCCCCGGACGATGAATTTGCCATCACGGGCGCGGTCGCGTTCGGGCGCGACGTCGACGAGGACTGGGATTGGCGGCTTCGGATCTTCGGAACCGGGTTTGACGAAAGCTCGGCCTCCGACGGTGACTCCTTCATCAGCAACGATCTCGATTATGTCGGCGGCGATGTCGAATTCGGCCGCGTCTGGGGCTCCGCCGCAAGCGGCCCGGTGGTACGGGCGTTCGCAGGCTTGCGCGTCCTGAGTTCGGAAGACAACCTCGTCGCGGAGGGCGAGTCGCTTCGATTGGGCGGACGGCGAATTCCTCGGCGCGGGTCCCCGCGCAGGCGCCGAATTCGCACAGACCTTCGGCACCGGCACGTTCGGTATCTCGGGCGGCATTTCCGCCGCATGGCTGATCGGATCGCGTGAGAACACCTACCTGTACGATTTCAATCCGATCGCCACCGTGGAAGACACTGACGACGTGTTCAATCTCGACGCCTATCTCGGCGTGGATTGGCACCCCGACGAGAAGTGGTCAGTCACGGCGGGCTATATGGTGCAGGCCTATTGGAACATTCGCGCGGCCGAAATCGTCGGGAATCAGGATGTCTCCCTCGACAGAGATTCGATCGCGCACGGCCCCTTCCTGAAAGTCCAGTACGGCTTCTAGCCTGAACGCGATGCTCGCTCTCGACGCGTCCGCGGGCAGCGTTCTGGGATCCCTGCTCCGGACCGATCCGTGCGCGCTTCTGTTCAGACTTGCCGCGAGCCATCCCGGCGAGACGCTGCGTCTGGACATCGGCGCCACGCACGTTACCGTTTTCCAGGATGCGCGGAGCGCGGCTCATATCCTGCGCGACCATCCGGGTACATACGCCAAGAACTTCGGTTCCTTTTCCGCATACTTCGGACAGAGCCGCCTCACATCCGACGGCGATATGTGGCGGACGCTGCACACTCTCTCGCAGCCGCTTCTGAACGGTCTCGCGCCCGGGCGGCTTGCGGCGCGGACTTTGGAGTTTTTCGGCGAGGCGTCACGCCGGCTGCGGGAGAGTTCCGGCGCGCCGGTCGAGATCGATCGCGAAGTCGACCTCGCCGCGGCGGCGGTAAGCCTCGATCTCATCTTCGGCGTCGGACCCCGCGATGTTCGGGGATAGCGAACTCGCTGATCTGCGCACCGTTCTCGCCTATTGCGCCTCGCTGACCTGGAATCTCGACCCGGCCGCTCCTCGGCCGAACGCGCAGGACAGGACACGGGCCGACGCCGCGATCGCGCGGCTGAGGCAGCTGTTCGAGACGCTGCTTGCAAAAGACGACCACGCCCACGGCCTTGTTTCATCCGTCCAGGCGGCGCCCGAGATCGACCGGGTCGGCGAACTCGCCTCCATGTTCTTCGCGTCCATGGACACGTCGTCGGCGGCTCTGGGATGGGCCATGTGGATGCTCGCAGCCCAGCCCGCGCATCAGGAAGACCTGCGGCGCCAGACGCAAGCTGCAGTCGCCGCCGGAAACGCCGCCGACGTTCCGGCCCTCAACGCCTTTCTGAACGAAGTGCTGCGCATGTTCCCGCCGGTGCCGCTCTTGTCGCGGGTTGCGTCGCAAGCCGATCGCATCGGAGATATCCCGGTCGAGCCCGGCGACCGGGTCGTCGTTTCGGTGATCGGCCTGCACCATGATCGCCGCATCTGGCCGAACGCCCAGAAATTCGATCCGTCGCGATTTCCGGACGGAAAGATTCCGGCCGCGCTCAGACCTCATTTCCTGCCGTTCAGTTCCGGGCCGCGCGTCTGCGGCGGCATGCGGGTGGCGCTCGTCGAACTTCCCAATGCGCTGGCCGCACTCCTCCACGACACACGGATCTCGGCCGCCGACCGGATTCCCCTGGCGTTCAGCTGGGGCGCAAGCCTCCGGCGGCGCGGCGGCCACCGTCTGAGGATGACGTCACTCGCCAATACGGCCGATTGACGCGATAGGCCGGCGGCCTGAAGAAATGCGAAACCCGCCCAGCGATGCGGACGGGGCTCGGTCGCCTCGGTTTTCCGAGATTAGAAGTGGTGCGCGATACCGCCGCGGACTGCGTGGACGCCTTCGATATCAAATTCCAGATCGGCGATGACATCGGTGTGTTGGTCACCGCGATCCAGAGAGAGAGATACTCGGTCCGGACGGACCAGTTTTGGATGTCTTACCTCGGCACCGGCGCCGAGTTCCCAAAACTATACATCCTGCAGCGATTCCGGTTGTTCCCGCGCCGCAACAAACGCGGCAAACAAAAACCCCGCCCGGTTGCCCGGACGGGGTTTCGTTGCTGCCTCGGTTTTACGAGATCAGAAGTGGTAGGCGATACCGCCGCGGACGGCATGAACGTCTTCGACGCTGATGTCGTAAGGCACGAGGCCGCCGTCGAAGATGGTCCGCTGTTCAGTGGCGTAGTTGATGTACATGTATTCGACGCGAGCCGACCAGTTCTCAGCGAACTTGGCTTCGACGCCGGCGCCGACGGTGAAGCCCTTGAGCCAAGCGTCGGCCTCGCCAATGCCGTCGTCGACGTTGGCCTTGGCGAGCGAGAAACCGCCGGCCGCGAAGATCATGAAGTTGTCGAAGGCGTAGCCGAGGCGCAGACGCGAGGCCGAGAAGCCTTCGATCGTAACGTCAGGGTTAGCATCGTCCGGTGCGATGTCATTCTGATCTTCGATGCTGGCGAAGGAGACGCTGCCGTCGAGGCCGACCACCCAACTGTCGAACTGCCAGTTCTTACCCCAGTAGCCACCGACGAAGCCGCCTTCCATCTCGCTCGTGTAGAGTTCGACGGCCGCAGGAACATCATCAACCGTGAGATCGGCCCAGGCGAAGCCGCCCTGGATACCGACGTAGTAGCCGCTCCAGACATCGACGTCTTCGATCGGCGCCGACAAATCGGCGGCGAAGGAAGCTGTCGTGAGTGCCGCGAAAGCAGCGCCCGCGAGAAGAATGCGCTTCATGATTCCAAATTCCCCCTAAAGACGTTGCTCCTGCATACGCGATTTTCTGGAGCGCGCATGTAACCCCCCGGCCACAGAGGTTCCCTTAAAGCGAAACCCCGCCCGGTTGCCCGGACGGGGTTCGTTGCTGCCTCGGTTTTACGAGATCAGAAGTGGTAGGCGATACCGCCGCGGACGAGGCTGACGTCTTCGACGCTGATGTCGTAAGGGATTTCGCCGCCGCCGAGAAGATGGTCCGCTGTTCGGTGGCGTAGTTGATGTACAGGTATTCGACGCGAGCCGACCAGTTCTCAGCGAACTTGGCTTCGATACCGGCGCCGACCGTGAAGCCCTTCAGCCAGGCGTCGTCATCGGCCAAGCCGTCATCGACATTGGCCTTGGCGAGCGAGAAGCCGCCGGCGGCGAAGATCATGAAGTTGTCGAAGGCGTAGCCGAGGCGCAGACGCGAGGCCGAGAAGCCTTCGATCGTAACGTCCGGGATAGCGGGTCGCGTGACGAGATCGTTCTGATCTTCGAGGTTGGCGAAGGAGACGCTGCCGTCGAGGCCGTACCACCCAGTTGCCGAACTGCCAGTTCTTACCCCAGTAGACACCAACGAAGCCGCCTTCCATGTCGCTCGAGTAGAGATCGACGGGCGGCAGTGACGGCGTCAACCGTGAGGTCGCCCCAGGCGAAGCCGCCCTGGATACCGACGTAGTAGCCGCTCCAGACATCGACTTCTTCGATCGGCGCCGACAGGTCGGCGGCGAAGGAAGCTGTGGTGAGTGCCGCGAAAGCAGCGCCCGCGAGAAGAATGCGCTTCATGATTTCGAATCCCCCAAAAGACGTTGCCTCCTGCATACGCGATTTTCCGGAGCGCGCATGTAACCCGCCGGCCACAGAGGTTCCCCTAAAAGCAAAACCCCGCCCGGTTGCCCGGACGGGGTTTCGTTGCTGCCTCGGTTTTACGAGATCAGAAGTGGTAGGCGATACCGCCGCGGACGGCATGAACGTCTTCGACGTTGATGACGTACGTGTCCGGGCCGCCGTCGAAGATGCGTCCGCTGCTCTTCGCCGTAGTTGATGTACATATATTCGACGCGAGCCGACCAGTTCTCAGCGAACTTGGCTTCGATGCCGGCGCCGACCGTGAAGCCCTTCAGCCAGGCGTCGTCGTCGACGACGCCGTCATCGACGTTGGCCGGGCGAGCGAGAAGCCGCCGGCCGCGAAGATCATGAAGTTGTCGAAGGCGTAGCCGAGGCGCAGACGCGAAGCCGAGAAGGCTTCGATCGTGACGTCCGGGTCATCGACGTCCGTCGTCGAGATCGTTCTGATCTTCGAGGTTGGCGAAGGAGACGCTGCCGTCGAGGCCGTATACCCAGTTGTCGGACTGCCAGTTCTTACCCCAGTAGCCACCAACGAAGCCGCCTTCGATGTCGCTCTCGTAGGCGTAGCGATCAGATGACGTTGTCGACCGTCGAGATCGCCCCAGGCGAAGCCGCCCTGGATACCGACGTAGTAGCCGCTCCAGACATCGACTTCTTCGATCGGCGCCGACAGGTCGGCGGCGAAGGAAGCCGTGGTGAGCGCGGCAAAGGCAGCGCCGGCGAGAAGAAGACGTTTCATATGGTGGACCCCCGAAAACTGTTCGTGAGACATTTCTAGACGCAACTTGTGGTGTTCGGCTGTAGCGCAAGCGCAACACTCCCCCCAATTCCACCGCTTTTCCGCCACATGGCGCGAAACCCGTTAGAGGTTGAAATTGCTCGCCTTTCAAACGTGGATATTGCCGCCCTAGAAAGCCTTTTCTGGCCTCTTCCGGCGACAAATGAGGCCAGTCCCCCAACCTGTTGCGAAACCACGTTTCCTGCCGCTTCGCATATTGCCGCGTATCGGTGATCGCACGCTCGATTGCCGCCTCGAATCCGGTCTCTCCGCGCAGATGCGCCGCGAGCGGCGGAACGCCGATGGCCTTCATGGCGGGCAGAGCGGGGTCGAGTTTTCGGTCCAGAAGCCTACGGACTTCGTCCAATGCGCCCTCCTCCATCATCCGGGAAAAGCGCGCCGCGATTCGAGACCGCAGTTCCGCGCGGTCGATTCGCAGGACGATCCGGGTCGCGCACGCGGGATCGACCAGAGGCGTACCGGCCGATTGCTGCCAGTGCGCCAGAGAAATGCCTGTGGCATCAATCACTTCGAGCGCGCGAAGCACGCGCTGCGGATCGCTCGGGCGCAGCCTCTCCGCCATGCCGGGATCGCGGCGCGCGAGTTCCGCGTGAAGCGCCTCCGAAGGCTCGGCGAGCCCCCGCTCCCGCCAGCGCATGCGGACCGCGTCGGGGATCGGCGGGGCTGTGGATAACCCCTTTGTCAGGGCGTCGAAATGCAGGCCCGTCCCGCCGACAAACACCAAAGCTCCGTGATTTTCCCGAATGACACGTTCCGCATCGGTCAGGAATCGGCCGACGGAATGGGGTTCGGCGGCATCCACATGGCCGTAAAGGAGATGGGGCACCCGCGATTCGTCTCCGGCGGAGGGCCGCGAGGTCAGGATTCGCAGGTCGCGATAGACCTGCATCGAATTGGCATTGACCACCGCGCCGCCCAGCCGCTCCGCCAGATCGAGCGCGAGCGCCGACTTGCCGCTGGCCGTCGGCCCGGCAATCAGAATGATTCGCGGTCTGTCTGTTCCGGTCATTGCCGCTCGAACTCCTCGGATCAGGCGTTATAGCCGCTAGTAATGCCTTACATCGCCTCCCTGATCTCGAACCCGCAAAATCCCGCGCTTGATGGCCGTTTGCTCGAGCGCGTAGCCGCCGTGCTGCCGGGTTCCGGCCTGCCGGTCTGGCTTGAGCCCGGCGTCGCGGCCGATATTCCGTTCACGGCGCCCGGAACCGATGTCTCCGATCTCGCCGGAATCGCCCGCGCCGCGCTCGAGGGAGCCGCCGTCGATCTGAACCTCGTTCCGGCGGAAGACCGCCGCAAATTTCTCCTCATCGCCGACATGGATTCGACCATGATCGAGCAGGAATGCCTGGACGAACTCGCGGGTCTGGTCGGGCTGAAAGAGCATGTGGCTGCCATCACCGAGCGCACGATGCGCGGCGAACTCGCGTTCGAATCCTCGCTCCGGGAGCGCGTGGCGCTTCTGAAGGGTTTGCCGGTCTCGTCCGTCGGCACGCTGATCCGCGAGCACATCACCCTGATGCCCGGCGGGCGAACGCTCATCGCCACGATGCGCGCGCACGGCGCCCGCACCGCTCTGATCTCCGGCGGCTTCACCCTGTTCACCGGGCCCGTGGCGGAGAAGATCGGCTTCGACGAACACCGTGGAAACATTCTCGACCTCGACGGCGCGGCGTTCGCGGGAACGGTGGCGGAGCCCATTCTCGGCCGCGATGCGAAGCGCAGCGCCTTGATCGATCTGCGCGACAAGCTCGGCCTCGCGCCGCACCAGACACTCGCCGTCGGCGACGGCGCGAACGACCTCGCTATGCTGGAAGAAGCCGGCCTCGGCGTCGCGTTCCGCGCAAAACCCGCGGTCGCGGCAGCCGCCGGAGCGCGGATCGAGCACGGCGACCTGACCGCTCTGCTCTATCTGCAGGGCTATCGGCGCGACGAGTTCGCGGCGTAGTTACGCCCGCCTACTCGACGGGCACGCGCAGATAGCGCATTTCGGCGGCGGCATTCGAGATCAGCGCCAGCGCGCTGGTCTGGCCTTCCTTCTTGAGCGCGGCCAGCCGGGCGGTCAGCTCTTCGGGGCTCGACACTTTCTGCTGCGCCAGTTCGACAATGATTTCGCCGGTGCGGATATTTTCGTCTTTCAGCGGCGAGTCCGGACGCACCGCGACCACGACGACGCCGCCCTCCAGGCTCGGGTCGATCTTGAAGCGGTTGCGCGTATCGGCATTGAGCGGCGCGACATCGAGGCCGAGCACCTGGCCGGTCGCGGCCGGCGGCGGCTCGGGCTTCTTGTCGTCGGGCTTTGCCGGATCGGACGCCTGCGCCTCTTCCAGACGGCCGATCTTGATCTTGGTTCTGATCTCCTTGCCGTCGCGCCAGATCAGGGCTTCGACCTCGCGGTCGATGCCGGCATCGGCGACGAGGCGCTGCAGCATGCGCGACGTCAAAACCGGCTTGCCGTCGAAGGAGAGGATGACGTCGCCCTTCTTCACGCCGGCCAGAGCGGCGGGCCCGGCATCGACGGTCTGGGCGATCAGCGCGCCCTGCGCGTTCTTGAGCGCCAGGCGCTTCCTGATCTCTTCGGGAACGTCCTGGATGCGCACGCCGATATAGCCGCGCTGCGCCGCACCGTACTGAAGCAGTTGCGATACGACCGGGCGGAACGTCGACGACGGAACCGCGAAGCCGATGCCGACCGAGCCGCCGGTCGGCGACAGGATGGCTGTATTTACACCCACGACCTCGCCCGCGAGATTGAACAGCGGGCCGCCCGAATTGCCCTTGTTGATGCTGGCATCGGTCTGAATGAAATTGTCGTATTTTCCGGTCTTCATGTCGCGGTTGCGGCCCGACACGATGCCCGATGTCGCCGACAGGCCGATGCCGAACGGATTGCCGAGCGCCAGCACCCATTCGCCGACACGCATCTTGTCGGGATCGCCGAACTTGACCGGCTTCAGCGGCGCGACGGGCTTCACCTTCAGCACCGCGATGTCGATTTCCTTGTCCTTGCCGACGACTTCGGCGGGGAGCTTGGTGCCGTCGTTGAAGACGACCTCGACCCGGTCCGAGCCGTCGATGACGTGGAAATTGGTGACGATCGTCCCCGAGGCGTCGATGACGAAGCCCGACCCTTCGCCGACCTGGCGCTGCGGGTTCTCGCCGCGCCTCTGGCGGTCGAAGAAATCGTCGAAGAACTGATCGAGCGGCGCGTCGGGCGAGAGATCGGGCGTCGGTTCCTTGTCATCGCCGGCGCCGGCGTCGACGTCCTGGGATGTCGAGATCAGAACGACCGAATCGATGACCTGGTCGATGACGTCGGCGATGCCGTCAGGTCCGCGCGGTGCGGCAGGCGCACTGGGCGCCTGGGCCTGGGTCTGAGCCTCGGCCAAGGCGAGCGAGAAAACGAGAGCAGCCGCAAGGGCTGCGACGCAACTGGAACGTCTGAAACGGACAAGAGCCATGAACAAGCCTCGGCACAAAGCCTAACCAGACCGGCGTGCGCTGGGAAGCCCGTTCGGTGGCGAGACGCCTAACCTCGCACGAGCCAGACAATTCCAACGCCGACCACGGCGGCGACGAGACCCACGATCCGCAATTTCGGCGTCGAGGTCTCGGCCGCCGTCAGCATGGCAGCTTTTGTGATCGCCGGGAAAGCCGCCGAACACACGCCCTCGATCACAAGAACGAGGCCAAGCGCCGCCACGAAGTCTTTCACTGCGGCGCGGCCGGCCGTACCGCGGGTTCCGTTCCCGAAGGCAGACGGAAGTAGCGGAAGAATTCCGAATCCGGGCTCAGAACGAGGCGGGTGTCGGAGTTGCCCAGGCTTGTCTCGTAAGCCTGCATCGAGCGGTAGAACGAGAAGAAGTCCTGATCCTGCCCGTAAGCGTCGGCGAAGATGGCGTTGCGCTGGCCGTCGCCCTCGCCGCGAAGGCGCTCGGCCTCACGGTTGGCTTCGGCGACGACGACGACGACATCGCGGTCCGCTTTCGCGCGGATGCGCTGCGCTGCCTCGGCGCCCTCGGCGCGGATTTCGGCGGCCTCGCGCTGACGCTCGGTCTGCATCCGCGTGTAGATCGCCTGGCTGTTGGCGTCGGGCAGATCGGCGCGGCGGATGCGGACGTCCACGACCTGGATGCCGAGGCCCCCCGCCTGCGTGTTCACCTGATCGCGAATGCGCGTCATCAGCTGCGAGCGCTGGTCGCGGACGACGTTCTGGAACGTCGATTCGCCGAGCACGCGCCGCAGACCCGAATTCATGAAGGTCGCGAGCTGCTCGTTGGCGCGCTCCACCGAGCCGAGCGTCTGATAAAACTTCAGCGGATCGACCACGCGGTAACGCGCGAACGCGTCAACACGCAGGCGCTTCTGGTCGGAGACGCTGACCTCCTGCTCCGGAAGATCGAGCGCGAGGATGCGCTTGTCGATGCGCACGACGCTGTCGACGAAGGGCAGTTTGAAATAAAGCCCCGGCTCGCGGACGATGTTGATCGCCTGGCCGAAGCGCAGAACGAGCGCCTGCTCGGTCTGATTCACGGTGAACACCGAACTCAGGCCGAAAAAGACGGCGATGGCGAGCAGTACGAGCGCTGCTCCGCTGGCGAGGCCTTTCATCGAGGTGCTCCGGTCGGATTGGTGGCCCGCGGCGTGGACGGCGCTGCGGGCTGTTGCGGCGCGGCGGGTGCCGCGCGACGCGCGGTTCAGTTCACCCAGCGGCAGATAGGGGACGACGCCCGATCCGCTGGCCGACGAATCGAGAATGACCTTGTCGGTGCCGGCGAACACTCGCTCCATGGTTTCGAGGAACATGCGCTCGCGCGTCACCTCCGGAGCCTTCTTGTATTCGGTGAAGATCGAATTGAACCGGTCGGCCGCGCCGCGCGCTTCGTTGACGACGCGCTCGCGATAGCCTTCGGCGGATTGCTGGATGCGTGCCGCCTCGCCGCGCGATTCAGGCACGACGCGATTGGCGTAGGCCTGCGCCTCGTTGCGCAACCGCTCCTGGTCGGCGCGCGCCGCCTGAACGTCGCGGAAGCTGTCGATCACCTGATCGGGCGGATTGACCTTCTGCAGCTGCACCTGAACGATCAGGACGCCGGCTTTGTAGTCGTCGAGCGTCTTCTGCATCAGTTGATGCACCGCAAGCTCGATGGCCTGACGGCCCTGCGTCAGCACCGGCTGCAGATCGGAACGGCCGATTTCCTCGCGCATCGCGCTTTCGGCGATGGCGCGGATCGTCGCTTCGGGATTCTGGATGTTGAACAGGAAGTCCGCCGCGCCGCCCACCTGGATCTGCCAGACGACGGCGAAGTTCACGTCGACGATGTTCTCGTCGCCCGTCAGCATCAAGCTTTCCTGGGGCACTTCGCGGACGCCGACATTGGTGCGCTCCGCCTGGCTTTCCATGCGAAGGCCGACTTCGAGGCGCCGGTTCTCCGTGACATTGGCGATGATCACGCTCTCGATCGGATAGGGCAGATGATAATGCAGACCCTCGCCGACGGAGCGGATGTGCTTGCCGAAGCGCAGCACGACGCCCTGCTCGCTGGTGTTGACCTGGAACCAGCCGGAAAATCCCCAGAGGAGGAGAATGGCGAGCAGGGCCAGCAAAATGCCCTTCTTCCCCGAGAAGAACCCGCCGGGCATCATTTTCTTCCAGCGGTCCTGGCTGCGGCGAAGAATTTCATCGAGATCCGGCGGGCGCTGGCCGGACGGGCCGCCGCCCCAGGGACCGGGGTTCGGACGCCACGGACCACCACCGCCGCCGCCGCCACTCTGATTACTCCAGGGCATCGAAATCCTTCCCTAAATCCCGCCGCTTAACGCGGATGTGCGCTTATCTGCTGTTGCTTGTAGAGGACCGCAAGGGCCGGGATCAACCCCGGACAATCCGGCTCACGTCACATCGCTTGATGCCCGCGGAACATATTCCACAAAGGAGAAGGCATAGTCGTCCTTCTCGCCCGCTTCGTGGTGTTCGCGGCTTTCCTCGACCCATTGGCCCGGGTCGAGTTCCGGAAAAAAGGCATCGCCTTCGGGACGCGCATGGACCTCGGTGACATGGATGCGGTGGGCTTCGCTCAGCATCTGGCTGAAAATCTCGCCGCCGCCGATCACCGCGATCGCGTCGCTTGCAAGCTGCACCGCAAGCTGGCGTCCGCGTTCCAGCGCGGCTTCCGGCGAATGAACGACGTGCACGCCCTCGGCGCGGAAATTCGGATCGCTCGTCACGACCACGCTCTCGCGGCCGGGCAACGGCTTGCCGATGGATTGAAACGTCTTGCGGCCCATGATCATGGGCTTGCCCCAGGTCAGTGCCTTGAAGCGCTTGAGATCGGAGCGGACATGCCAGGGCATGACATTGTCCTTCCCGATCACGCGGTTCTCGCCCATCGCGACGACGAAGACGACGTGCGGATTGCTCATGCGCCCTGCCCTCCAAGCGCCGTCAGCGCATGTCCCGAGACGCGGCACGTCGTCCACTCGTCCAGGAGCTCCGCGCCCATCGCCTTGTAGAAGTCGATCGACGGCGTGTTCCAGTCGAGCACCGACCATTCGAGGCGCGAGAGGTTTTCATCGGCGCAGCGTTTCGCGAGACGGACCAGCAGCGCCTTGCCGATGCCCTTGCCGCGCAACTCCTCGCGTACATACAGGTCTTCGAGATAGATGCCGCAGCGGCCGGAAAAGGTCGAGAAATTGTAGAACCAGACCGTAAGGCCGACGGGTTCGCCGTTCCATTCCGCGATATCGCAGAAGGCGCGCGGATGTTTGCCGAACAAAGCCTCGTCCATCATCGCATCGGTCGCGACGACCTCGTCTTCGAGCTTCTCGTAGACCGCGAGTTCGCGCACGAGCGAAAGCACGAGGCCGGCCTCTCCGGGCCGGGCGGGACGAATGCTGAGGGTCACACTGCTACCGGTGCTTTGATCGCGGGATGCGGATCGTAATTCTCGACCGCGATATCCTCGAACGTGAAATCGAACAGGCTCTTCACCGCCGGATTCAGCTTCAGCGCGGGCAGCGCGCGCGGCGCGCGCGTCAGCTGCTCGCGCGCCTGATCGAGATGGTTGATATAGAGATGCGCGTCGCCGAAGGTGTGGATGAAATCGCCGGGCTTGAGGCCCGTGACATGCGCGATCATCTGCGTCAGCAGCGCATAGGAAGCGATGTTGAACGGCACGCCGAGAAAGATGTCGGCGGAGCGCTGATAGAGCTGGCACGACAGCCGCCCGTCCGCGACGTGGAACTGGAACAGGCAATGGCACGGCGCGAGCGCCATCTTGTCGAGGTCGGCCGGGTTCCACGCCGTCACGATCATGCGGCGCGAATTCGGGTTGGAGCGGATTTCGTTCAGCACGCCCGCGATCTGATCGATGGAGCCGCCGTCCGGCGTCGCCCATGAGCGCCATTGCTTGCCGTAGACCGGGCCGAGATCGCCGTTCGCGTCCGCCCATTCGTTCCAGATGCTGACGCCGTTGTCCTGGAGGTAGCGGACATTGGTATCGCCGGCGAGAAACCACAGCAGTTCGTGAACGATCGACTTCAGGTGCACTTTCTTGGTCGTGACGAGCGGAAAGCCCTTCGCGAGGTCGAAGCGCAATTGCGCCCCGAACACCGACAATGTGCCGGTGCCGGTGCGGTCGCCTTTGCGCACGCCGGTGTCGAGCACGTTGCGCACCAGATCGAGATAAGCCTGCATCCGATTCTCTCTAAGCTCAGGCCGCGAATATAGCGTCCCCGGCCCGCCCTGTCGGCCCCACCTCTTCGTTTTCTGAACCTTCGTTCGTTTTCTGAACAGGAAGACAAACGGCGCGTTCAGGTCCGGTTAATAGCCGGGCAGCTAGCAAAGCGCATTGGATTGATGGACTTAGGAGGAAACCGAACATGCGTAAGATCATCGCCGGCGCGCTTCTCGCCACCACGCTCGGTATCGGGCTCGCCACGATTGCGGCCCCCGCGCCCGCGAGCGCCCAGGGCATCGTCATCACGCCGAACGGCGTCCGCATCTATCCCGGCGACCGGGATTACGACCGCTGGGACCGCCGGTACCGCCGCAATGTCGACCGCCAGGACGCAATCGACGATCGCCCGCCGCAACGGCGTCGGCGCGGTCCGCAACGTCAATCACAACCGCGGCGACTGGGTGGTGGTGGGCGATGCCCGCCGCGGCCCCGGAATGCTGCGGGTGCGGATCGACGACCGCTCGGGCCGCGTGCTCGCCGTGACGCGGGTCACGCGCTGACTGATCACCTCTCCCCGCCCGGGAGAGGTCGAGCCGCGAAGCGGCCGGGAGAGGGGCAATGTACGCGCGTTTTTGAACGCCCCTCACCCCGGCCCTCTTCCCGCATGCGGGGCTCCCGCTGCTAACCCCGCTCATCACGCGCTCGACCAGAAGACCCGCGACGGCCGCCGTGTTGAAGGCTGCATGCATCGAAGTCGAGGCGTAGACGCCGCCCGTCACTTCGCGGAGCCAGCCCAACAGTAACGCGGACGGGCAGGACGAGAAGCGCGTACACGCCCGTCGGCTCGTAATGCACGGCCGCGAACAGGGTCGACGTCAGAAGGAGCGCGGGCCAGAAGCCCCAGCGTTCCCGGACCGAGGTGTAGAGCAGTCCGCGAAACAGCAGTTCCTCGCTGACGGGAGCCGCGATCACGACGCCGAAGACGGTCACGGCGAGCGCAAGCGGCTCGGACGGCAGCGTGAACAGTTCGCGCAGATGCGGATAGAAATCTGGTCGGCCATCGCCGGCGGCGGTCAAGGCTGCCGCCATGAGACCGATGCCGATCAGAAGTGGCTGGCGCGCGAAGTGCGCGCCAGCAGGGCGAGCACGCTGCCCGGCCCTGGTAGCCGCGACAAGCAGACCGACGCCAGACAACAGAGAGATCGACAGCCGCCAGCCAGACCATCCGCCGGCCGTCGCCGCGACGGCGAAGCCTCTGGATGCGTTCGCCCACGACCGAGGCTTCGAACCGGCGGCATCGGACCGCCGAGCTCGTCGAGAAAGCCGGACAGGCCCGCCGGATCGAGCAGGCCGGTCGAGATCACGGCAAAAACAAGGGCGGTGCCGTAGCTTAGAAGCGCCACGGCCAGGCCGACGCACAGGGCCGTGATCGGGTGAAACGTGGCTGCGCGCGGCCGCTCCGGCCGCTGGGTTCCCGTGGAAAACAACAGCAGTCACGGCTAACTCCATCGAGCCCGGGAAGTGATGCGCACCTACCCCCCTAAAATCGTCTTATTTGGGCAGAACGTTCAAACTTGTTCCAAACGCCATTGTAACCTTTGCCTTGGAGGCGCGCTGCTCCTATATTTCACCTGCCGGCTTCGGCCGGATATGGCGATAAACGGCCTTCGTAATAAACCATTCGGACCCGGGGGCAGTACCCGGCGCCTCCACCAGAACCCGTTCCCAACCCTTTCGGGGCGGGCTGCGGCGGGGGCGAAACAGGATCGACGAGGGTGTAAAGGTTGCGCTTTTGCCCGGCATTGTACCGCCGTTACAGGGCTAACTTATAGTTGCCAACGACAACTATGCTCCGGTTGCTCAGGCTGCGTAACGCAGTTTGAGTTCGGAAACTGAAGCCCTGGCGGGCTAGCACTCGTCAGGCGGGGTTCGGAGGCACCTGGCAACAGAAGCCTCCACTTCATTTCGCTTCGGCCCCGCCCGGAGCGCCCGATAGTCCCGGTCGCGGCGGCAGCATGAGCACCGATCTCATTCGATATGATCTACTGGCCCAGGAAGCGTTGCGCGGCGTCGTGCGGCGCGTGCTGCAGGACGTGGTGCGCACGGGCGTGCCCGGCGAGCATCATTTCTACATCTCCTTCAACACGGAATTCCCGGGCGTGCGCATCTCGCCGCGCCTGCGCGAAAAATATCCGGAGGAGATGACCGTCATTCTCCAGCATCAGTTCTGGGATCTGGTCGTCACCGACCACGGCTTCGAGGTCGGCCTGTCCTTTTCCAATGTGCCGGAGAAGCTGCATGTGCCGTTCGATTCCATCACCGGCTTCTTCGATCCGTCGGTGAAGTTCGGATTGAAGTTCGAGCCGCTCAACCAGCCGGCGGAAGATCGAGCGGAAAAGCCCGCGCCGGCACAGCGCGAAATTCCGCGCGGCGCAGGCTCCGAGCCGGAAGAATCGCCGCCGACGAAGAAGAAGGCCGACAAGAGCGCGGCCAGGGACGACGACGCCCTGCCGGATGAGGGCGCGCAGATCGTCAGCCTCGACAAATTCCGCAAGAAATAGGTCGCGCCTGCCGGGCGCAATCGTCCTCGTCACGAAGGACCGAGGTGACGCGTCCGGCTCGCTGCGGTATTGGACGCTGCGCATTCCCGGAGATCAAAATCGTGACGAGCACCCGCACTGAAACCGACACGTTCGGCCCGATCGAAGTCGCAGCCGACCGCTATTGGGGCGCACAGGCGCAGCGCTCGCTCGGCAATTTCAAGATCGGCCTCGAAAAGCAGCCGCTGCCCATCGTGCGCGCGCTCGGGATCGTCAAACGCGCGGCCGCCGAAGTGAACATGGATCTCGGCAGGCTCGATCCGAAAATCGGCCAGGCCGTGGTGCAGGCCGCACAGGAAGTGATCGAGGGCAAACTCGACGACCACTTCCCGCTCGCCGTCTGGCAGACCGGCTCGGGCACGCAGTCGAACATGAACGCGAACGAGGTGATCTCGAACCGCGCCATCGAAATCCTCAAGGGCGAACCGGGCTCGAAAAAGCCTGTTCATCCGAACGACCACGTCAATATGAGCCAGTCCTCGAACGACACCTACCCGACGGCGATGCATGTCGCCTGCGCGGAGGAGATCGTTCACCGCCTGATCCCTGCCCTTCAGACCCTGCGCAACGCGCTGAACGACAAGGCGCATAAATGGGCGTCGATCATCAAGATCGGGCGTACGCACACGCAGGACGCGACGCCGCTGACTTTGGGCCAGGAATTCTCCGGCTACGCCCAGCAGGTCGAAAACGGCATCGAGCGCATCGAGCTGACTTTGCCGAAGCTGATGGAACTCGCCCAGGGCGGCACCGCCGTCGGCACCGGGCTGAACGCGCCGAAGGGCTTCGACAAGGCGGTGGCCGACAAGATCGCCTCCATCACCAAGCTCCCCTTCACCACCGCCCCGAACAAGTTCGAGGCGCTGGCCGCGCATGACGCGATGGTGTTCTCGCACGGCGCGATCAACACGGTGGCGGCGTCACTGTTCAAGATCGCCAACGACATCCGCTTCCTCGGCTCCGGCCCGCGCTCGGGCCTCGGCGAACTGTCGCTGCCGGAAAACGAGCCCGGCTCCTCCATCATGCCGGGCAAGGTCAACCCGACGCAGAGCGAGGCGCTGACGCAGGTCTGCGTGCAGGTGTTCGGCAATCATTCGGCAATCACGTTTGCCGGAAGCCAGGGACATTTCGAGCTGAACGTGTTCAATCCGGTGATGGCGTACAACTTCCTGCAATCGGTTCGCCTGCTGTCGGACGCAGCCGTCTCGTTCACGGAAAACTGCGTGGTCGGGATCGAGCCGCGCGAGGACAACATCAAGACCGCGCTCGACCGTTCGCTGATGCTCGTCACCGCGCTCGCGCCGAAGATCGGCTACGACAACGCGGCGAAGATCGCAAAGACCGCGCACAAGAACGGCACGACGCTCCGCGAGGAAGCGGTCGGCGGCGGATATGTGACGGACCAGGAATTCGACGAGATCGTGCGCCCGGAGAAGATGATCGGGCCGGAGTAGTTGCCGCAGGAGTTATGGAGACGATCATGGGCGCGAAACGTGCGGTGGACCTTTCTTTCGACGGCGATAAGCTCGAGGAGACAAAGGCTTACGGCATGAACCTTTCGAAGACCCTTGAATCGAAGCTCGACGAAGCTCTTCTCGAAGAGCGCCAGCGGCGCTGGAAGGCGGAGAACGCGGACGCCATCAAATTCTGGAACGAGGAGCTGGAACGCAACGGCCTCTGGTGCGATGGCCTGCGGCAATTCTGATAAAACGCAGCCCCGACTTCCTCTTCTTCGGCATCTGAGGTCAGCGCATGTCCAACATCGTCAACCTCAACCGCTTCCGTAAGGACAAGGAGCGCGCGGAGAAAGTGGCGAAAGCCGCCGAGAACCGCGCGGCCCATGGCCGGCGGAAATCCGACCGCGACATCGAGAAGGCGCGCGAGGACAAGGCGGGCAAGGCGCTCGATCAACACCGTCTGGACAAAGACGAGACGTGAAAGATCAAACGTGACGGGCGGCGTCGTCAAAAGATCCATCGAAATCGCCGGGCATCGCACCTCGGTCACGCTCGAAGATGCATTCTGGAGCGGGCTGCGCGACATCGCGGCGGAACGCGGACAACCGCTGCGCGGCCTGATCGCGGAAATCGACGCCGGGCGTGGCGAAAACAATCTCTCTTCGGCGGTGCGGCTGTTCGTTCTCGGTTATTACCGCGACGCTTCCGGCACGACCGGGCGGCGCAGGAAATCGAGCGGCGACTGATTGTCCCGCGCCGACGAGCGCGGCACCGGGCGCGGCGTGCTGGTCTGAGTTTTCGGCATGAGGTCGACGGGCGGCGGCAGATCGCCGATCGGCACATCGCCGGTCGCGTCGAGGATCGCCTTGGCCTTCGCGGCCTCCGCCTCCTCTGCCGCCCGGCGTGCCTCCTCGACTGCGCGGCGTGCTGCCTCTTCGGCCGCCTTGCGCTCGCGCTCCTTGCGCTCCGCTTCCATCTGTTCGACGCGCTTGATCTCCCGTTCGACCGCGCGCGTCGCAAGCACGTTCGCGAACGCCGTCGTGTCGCTGGTGCGGGCCGGCGCGTTCCAGGGCCCGGCCAGAATGAGATCGGCCTGCGGAATCGAGGCGTCGGCGATATCGGCCAGAATTTTAGGGCGCAGAACGAGATGTGCGTTGAGCGTCTTTCCCGGCAGGTTCAGCGTTCCGGACGCGCTGGCGTTGACGAGCGGCGCCGTGATCGCGGCATTGCCCACGCGTGCGACACCCGACGCAATGGTGAAGGCCGACGAGATTTCGGAGACTTCGAGATCGTCCATCGCAAGTTCGGAGGTGAAGCGGCGCGTGATGTAGGCGGCGTCGGCCGGCTCGGTGCGGCCTTCGACCGCGATCAGAGTGCGCTCGAATGCGCCCGCGTCCACGCCGCCGAACGTGGCCTCGTGCACGGAGAAACTGCCGCTGCCGGTGAGCCCCGAAACGATGGCCGACAGGCTGTTTCCGCTGCCGAGCATATCGGCGGTGAGATCGAGCGAGCCGGTCGCGGCGGGGCCGCCCGCTCCGCCCCAGACCACGTCGCCGAGCTTCGCGCCTTCGACCGAAAGCCGGGCTGCAAGCGACAGATCGGCATCGGCGCGGCGGAGCGCGACATTGCCCTTCAGCATGCCCCCCGCAAGCGTGGTTTCGGCGTCCTGAATCGCGAATTCGTTGCGCCCGAGCGCAAGGATGAATTTGGTCTTGCCGCCCCGATAGCCCGGCGCAATGTCGAATGTGTCCGTACGGACCGTGACCCTGCCCTCAAGCCCGTCGAAGACGCCGGGGCCGAGCGTGCCCGCCGGCCAGCCCGCGGCATCCGCTTCATCCAGCGCGAGCGGGCCGAGCGCGATACCCGCGAGTTCGGAGAGGCTGAGCGACGCCAGGCCGATCTCGCCGCGCAGGCCCGCTTTGCCCCCATAAACAAGATCGCCCTTGAGCGCCCGTCCCTGGACGAGCCCGGCCAGGCGCGCGATCTGGAAGCCCTTGTCGCCATATGAGACATCGCCGCCGGCCGTCAGCGGGATCGTCGGCAGGCTCGCGGGTGGCACGCGGCCGAGAAGAGCGGCATAGCGCCCGGCATCGTCCAGGGCCACATCCAGGCGGCCGGCGAAGAGCCCGCCGTCCTTCGTATCGGTCCGGCCCTTGAAGGTCAGGCGATCGGCGGCGGAAACGACAACCGCCTCGACGCTTGCGCCGTTTGCCGGGTCGCCGTTGAGCGAGGCTTCCACATTGGCGCCGCCGAAGCTCTCGAAGGCGATGGCCGGAACGCCGAACTGGCTGAACAGGCGCGCACCGTCTTCCGACGAGGCAGTGAGCTTCGCTTTCAGCGGCCCGGTCAGCGCGAAGCGCGGGGCGCTGGCATTGAGTTCGAGCGCCGTGCCGCCGAGCGTGCCGGACACCTTCACCGTCGCGCCACCGGTGCCGCCCGACGATGCGAACACCGCATTCAACGAGGCGGGAGCGATGACGGCCGCCCGCGCGCCGAGCGCGTCGATCAGAGCGGGCGGCAGGGAACTCGTGCGCAGCACCGTGACGAGACCGTTCAGGCTGGCAGCCTCGATCCGGGCTTCGAGCTTTCCGGCGGGCTGGCTGTCGCCGCCCGACAGCCGGCCCGTCGCCGCGATCTTCGCGCCGCCGAGGTCGGCGATGGCCAGACGGCGGATATCGACCGCGTCGGAATTGGCGGTCAGGTCGATATCGACACCCGACCAGACGACCTTGGCATAGGTCAGCTTCCTGGCGCGCAGCGCGAGTTCGATATCGGTGCCTTTGGACGTGCCGGCAAAGGCGCGCAGGCGCTGCGGATCGAGCGCGTCGAGATCGAGCTTTTCGGCTGTCAGCCGCGCTTCGAGCTTGTTGCGGCCGTCCTTCACGCCGGTGAAGGCGAGACGGCCTTTCACCTCGGCGTCGTCAGCCGTGGCCTTCAGGTCTTCCAGCGCGAAGGAGCCGGAGCGCGCGGCCAAGGCTGCATCGAGCTTCAGCTTTCTCAGCGCAAATGTCGGCCTTGGGCCGGTATTGCCCGCGAGCCAGTGAACGAGCGAGGGCACGTTCGGCGCGTCGAGCTTCACGGGACCGGTGAAGCGCGGCCCCTCGCCCTCGCGAACGAGCAGAGCGCCCGACCCATTGACGTCCGCGCCGCCCGGCAGGCGCGCGGACAGGTTTTCGACCGTCCAGCCGCCGGGCGTGGAAGCAATCGACGCGCGCAGATTCTGCATCATGTCGCCGCCGAGCGACACGTTTTCGATCTCCGTCGTTACACGCAGCGGCAGCGGCGGCGCGGCCAAGGCTGCGAAACGTTCGGCGAAAGTCGCCAGCGCATCGGCCGGCGCCAGCGGGGCTGCGTCCTTCGCGCGGCCGAGCGCGCGGTCGAGATCGATCTGGCGGCCTTTGATGCGGATATCGGCGGAAGGCTTCGGGCCGAACACAATTCCGAGGCCGCCCGCGAGCCGGAGTTCACGGCCTGGCGCGCCATACTCGAACTCGACTTTCGCGGCGTCGAGCTTGCGGCTGTCGGCCTTGACCGCGCCCGAGACCTTCCATGGCTCGCGCGCCGGTTGACCCTCGGCCGCGGCGACCTGGACGAGCGAACCCGTGCCGTCGAAGTGCGGCTTCTTGCCGAGGAGCAATCTGCCGTCGAGAGAGAGCGCGGGAGCGTCCGCGCTTCCGAGCGAAAGCTTCACATCGCCGAGGCCGCCGGCATCGAACCGTCCGGTCGAGGCGCGCAATACGTAGGTACGCTCTCCGATCCTGCCGTGCGCCGTGAACTTCATGGGCCCGGCCAGCGAGGAGGCCTCGCCCTTGAGATCGGCATCCTCGACCACAATCCTGCGGTTGGCGGCGGGATCGGCGACCGTTATGCGGGCGCGTGTAAGATCGAGATCGGTGATCGCGATGGCATCGAGAGCCGTCATGCCGCCGGGCGCCACGGGAAGCGAAATCTCGCCGTCGGCGGACAGGCTGGTTTTCAGGTCGGCGCCGTCGACGCGCAGGCTCGACACCTGATATTCGCCGCGCAGCAGCGGCGTCAGCGCGATGTCGAGTTCGAAACTGTCGGCGGTGAACTTCGACGCGGCCCATTCGTCGCCCGCGACGACCTGGCTGAAGCGAATGCGCGGGCTCGGCAAAAGGCGCGCCTCGACCTCGCCCAGAACGCGCACCGGCACGCCGAGCATGCGGCTCGCCTGGGCCTCGAATGCGGCGCGGTGATTGCCCCAGTCGACGAACAACGGCCCGACCAGCGCCGTCGCAAGCGCGACGACGAGCGCAAGGCCCAGTCCGGTCAGAGTATGATTCAACGCCGCTCTACTCTCTAAGTCCCGCGTTCGGGAGGACGCAGATCAGTATGACGTCAAGATGGTGAGAAAGCGACGACCAGTGGAGGATCGTGAACAGCATCCCGGACAAGCTGTGTACAGCAAGATCCGGGACCCAGGAGCGAAGCCTCACCTGTTCCGGATCGCGTTCGCCACGTCGAACACCGACTTCGCTCCGAACGCCACGAACATCGCCCCGGTGATCCGGGTGATCGGGCGGTGATAGCGGGCGAACACGTTGCGCACCGGAGCCCAGCCCGCCATCCAGAGCAAAAGCGCATAGGCCAGGACGAAGCCGACAATGGCCGCCGCCATGAAACCCGGCGCATCGCTCCAGGTCAGGTCTTTCGCGAAGGGCGCGGTCAGCGCCGTGAACATGGCGACCGCGACCGGATAGGCCTTGGGATTGGTGAGGCCGAACAGGAGGCCGGTGCGGGCCGGATTTTTGGCGCCGATGGGGTTGCTCGCGCCGTCGCCGGGCTGGCGGATGGCCTGCCAGCCGAGCCAGATCAGATAGCACGCCGCAAAGCACGCCCAGCACGTCGAACAGAGTGTGGCCGAGCTGACTGACGCCGACGATGGCGAGAATGGCGAGCGCGCACCAGATCGTATCACCCAGAAGATGCGCCCCGATAAAACGCGCGCCGAAGGAGCGGCCCGAGATCGCCGTCAAAGTGAACAGCGCGAGCACGGCGGGACCGGGCGATATTCCGTAGATGAAACCGGCGGAGAACGAAGCGGCGAGAGCTTGGGAGGTCATGCTCCGGTCTAACGCGGCTTCCGCCAGGACGGAAGCTCTGTATTTCGCTAGGACGCGAGTTCTTCCAACTTCAAAATGAGCGAAGCGCGAAACAGGGCCGGACCGTCGCCTTCGTGCACCTCGACGACGAAGCGCCGGTCGCCTTCCTCTTCAAGCTTGCCTCTCGAGATGTCATCCAGCGTGGCCAGCGCCTCATGCCTGGCTTCATTCAGGTCGGCCAGTTCGCTGCCGACATCATCGGTGTGTCCCCGTCCCAAATCGGTTATGTCGAAGAAATAGCGGGGCACGGATAACGCTCCTACGGCGCGGGCGGCTTCGGGGGCATGACCGGAGCCGGCTTCGAGGTCTGCCCGGCGGCCTTGGTCTCCTCCGACGCAAGCGTTTCGTAAAAGCGCGCAAGCCCGCTGAAGAGCCGTCGATGCGCGGCCGTGCTTCCCGGACGCTTCGCCACTTCGCGGCAATGCCGGGCCGTGTCCTCCAGGTCTAGATTTTGCTCTGACATCCCCGATCTCCGGGCGGAACCGCGTTGATAATTCTCCCGGTCAAATCGCAATTCCAGAGGCGAAAGCGTACATTCTCGAACGTGAAGCTTCCCGCCGGGCAAGGTCCGCCCCCTCGCAATTGCCCCTTCGAGATGCCATTTTGTTCTGGTGAAACGAATCGCCCCCGAAGGGCGACGCTTTCTCCTGCCCGCTTTCAAGGATGCGTTTTGGCTGAGACGATTCCCGTTCCGTTTTTCGACGACGATCCGCCGGCTCCCCGGCCGGGCGGCATCGCCGCGCGCGCACTCGCCGCCTCGACGAAGATCAGCGGCGATTATCTGAAAGGCCTGAACCCCGAACAGTGCGACGCGGTGCAGACGCTCGACGGCCCCCTGCTCGTCCTCGCCGGCGCGGGCACCGGCAAGACGCGAGTCCTGACCACGCGCATCGCGCATATTCTGGCGACCGGTAAAGCCCGGCCGTCCGAAATCCTGTCCGTGACCTTCACCAACAAGGCCGCGCGCGAGATGAAGCACCGCGTCGCGACGCTTGTCGGCGATGCGGCGGAAGGCATGCCGTGGCTCGGCACGTTCCATTCGATCGGCACGAAGATCCTGCGCCGCCATGCCGAACTCGCAGGGCTGAAGTCGAGCTTCACGATCCTCGATACCGACGACCAGATCCGCCTCATCAAGCAGATCCTGTCGGCCGAAAATATCGACGAGAAGCGCTGGCCGGCGCGCAGCCTCGCCTGGGCCATCGACGGCTGGAAGAACCGCGGCCTGTCGCCGAAGGACGTGCCGCCGGGCGATGGCGCATTGTTTGCCAACGGTAAGGGCAAAGAGCTTTACGCCGCCTATCAGGACCGGCTGAAGGTCCTGAACGCCACCGATTTCGGCGATCTCCTGCTGGAGCCGATCCGGATTTTCCGCGAGCACCCGGACGTGCTCGCGATCTATCACAAGCGCTTCCGCTACATGCTGGTCGACGAGTACCAGGACACCAACGTCGCGCAATATCTGTGGCTGCGCCTGCTCGCGCAGGGCCCGCGCAATCTGTGCTGCGTCGGCGACGACGACCAGTCGATCTATGGCTGGCGCGGCGCGGAGGTCGACAACATCCTGCGTTTCGAGAAGGATTTCCCGGGCGCCAAGGTGATCCGGCTGGAACGTAACTACCGCTCCGACGCCCATATTCTCGGCGCGGCCTCGCACCTCATCGCGCACAATCAGGACCGGCTCGGCAAGACTCTGCGCCCGCAGGGCGAGGACGGCGAGATGCGTCACCGTCACGGGCTCGTGGGATTCCGGCGAGGAAGCGCGCTCCATCGGCGACGAGATCGAGGCCCTGCAGAGCAAGGGCGCGAAGCTCAACGACATGGCGATCCTGGTGCGCGCCTCGTTCCAGATGCGCGAGTTCGAAGACCGCTTCGTCACTCTGGGCCTCGACTACCGCGTCATCGGCGGCCCGCGCTTCTACGAGCGGCAGGAAATCCGCGATGCCCTCGCCTATCTGCGCTGCGTGAACTCCGCCGCCGACGACCTCGCCTTCGAGCGCATCGTCAATGTGCCGAAGCGCGGCCTCGGCGACGCCACCGTACAGACGCTCAACAACATCGCCCGCTCGGCCCGCATTCCGCTGATGGAAGCCGCGCGCATGGCGGCCGACTCCGAAGAGCTGAAGCCGAAGCCGCGCGAAACCTTGCGCACTCTGATCCAGAACTTCGACCGCTGGACGCAGTCCGTGGACGCGATGAAGCACACCGAGCTTGCCGAGATGATCCTCGACGAGTTCGGCTACACCGAGATGTGGCGGCAGGACCGTTCGCCGGATGCCGCCGGCCGGCTGGAAAACCTGAAGGAACTCGTGCGCTCGATGGACGGGTTCGAGAACCTGCAGGGCTTCCTCGAACATGTCTCGCTGGTGATGGACGCCGAGAGCGGCGAAAACGTCGATGCCGTCACCCTCATGACGCTCCACGCCGCGAAGGGTCTGGAATACGACACCGTGTTCCTCCCCGGCTGGGAGGAAGGCCTGTTTCCGCATCAGCGCTCGCTCGACGAGAGCGGCCGCGCCGGGCTCGAAGAGGAACGCCGCCTTGCCTATGTCGGCATTACGCGGGCGAAGAAGCGGGCGAAGCTCTACTTCGCCTCGAACCGCCGCATCCATGGCATGTGGCAATCGTCCATACCGTCGCGCTTTCCTCGACGAGCTTCCGGAAAAGCATGTCGAGGTGACGGAGGCGCCGGCCGCCTTCTCCAATCGCGGCTTCGGCGAAAGCCGGTTCGACCGCGTCGAGCCGTTCGGCGGCTCGTCCTACAACACGCCGGGCTGGCAACGCGCGCAGGCGCGGAAAGAAGCCATGGGCAACGAGCGCGGCGGCGGCTTCAATGCCCGGCGCGGCGGGCCGATGGTGATCGAAGGCGAACTCGTCGCGAAGTCGACCGCGAACGCCGCGAGCTTTCTGACCGGCGAGCGCGTGTTCCACGACAAGTTCGGCTATGGCGAGGTGATCGAGGTCGAAGGCAACAAGCTCCTGATCGGCTTCGACAAAGCGGGGCAGAAGCGGGTCATCGATTCATTCGTGAAGCGGGTGTGATTTGCGCGGAGCGCGCGTGATTTTGCGTATGTCCCGGGGCTGCGAAGCAGCACCGTTCCCCGGACAAGCTGTGCGCAGCACAGCGCCGATCCGGGGTCCAGGAGTGAAGCGGCGGCGCAGCCGCTCTAAATTGGCGCTGCAGATTTGGTGCGCCTTCGGCGCAAGTTAATCCTGGGTCCCGGATCTGCACTGCACTTCGTGCAGCTTGTCCGGGAGACAGGTGCCGTTTCCTTCGCCCCCACCGCGGTGTATGGGTCCCCACCCCATCCGGAACCCAGCACCTTGCCCACCTCAGTTTTCCGCATTTTCACCGACCAGTCCCGCGCCGAACGCCTTGCCGATTTTGCCGGCGAGGTGCTGTCGCTCGACGAGGTTTCTATTGCCGTCTCGGAGACCGCCCCGGACGATCTTCTCTGGCGCGTCGACGTCTATGCCGGGCCGAACACCCCGCCCGAGGCGCTGGAGACGGAAGTCCGGCGCGTGCTCGGCGACGAAATCCAGGGCATGGACACAAAAGCCGAAAGCATCGAGGACGCCGATTGGGTGGCCGCCTCGCTGGAGGGGCTCGATCCGGTTCCGGCCGGCCGCTTCCTGGTTCACGGCGCGCATGATGCAGGCCGCGTCCCGGCCAACAGCCACGGCATCCAGGTCGAGGCGGCGCTCGCCTTCGGCACCGGTCATCACGGCACGACGAAGGGCTGCCTCATCGCCTTCGACGCGCTGCTGAAGCGCACCCGTCCGCGCCGCGTGCTCGATCTCGGCACCGGCACCGGCGTGCTGGCCATCGCCGCCGCCAAGGCGCTCGGGCACGGCGTGCTGGCGAGCGACATCGACACCACCTCCGTTCTCATCGCCCGCGCCAATGCCGCGTTGAACCGCGTGGCCGACCGCGTGCGCGTGATCGAGGCCAACGGGCTCAGCCATCCGCTCATCAAGGGCAATGCGCCCTACGACCTCGTCTTCGCCAACATCCTGGCCGGGCCCCTGGTGCAGCTTGCGCCGGGCATTGCGCGCACTGTGGCGCCGGGCGGCCACGTCATCCTGTCGGGCCTTCTGAGCCATCAGGACCGGGCGGTCCGCGCCGCCTACCGGGTGCAGGGACTGGTTCCGGTGCGGAAACTTGTGCTGGAGAACTGGGTAACGCTGACGCTCGCGCGCCGTCCGCGCTAGACTGCGTCCATGTTCGAAAGCCGCTTCCAGAAATTCGACGATCAGGCCGAGGGCGCGCGCAGCAAAGCGCGGATCGACGTCCTGCGCGCCGATCTGAAACGCCTCGGCCTTTACGGCTTCCTCGTCCCGCGCGCCGACGCGCACCAGAACGAATATGTGCCGCCATCGGAAGAGCGCCTCGCCTGGCTGACCGGCTTCACCGGCTCGGCGGGCACGGCGCTCGTCACGCTCGATGCCGCGATCATCTTCGTCGACGGGCGCTACACCGTGCAGGTGCGCGATCAGGTCGACACAAAAGTCCTGACGCCGGTGAACAGCGGCGAGACACCGCCCGGCGACTGGATCCGCGCCAATGTCCCGGCCGGCAAAAAGATCGGCTTCGATCCCTGGCTGCACACCGCCGATGCCGTGGAGCAGTTGAAGAAGGCCGCGGCCGATGCCGGGGCCGAGCTTGTCGCCGTCGACGAAAACCTGATCGACATCAGCTGGACCGGCCGCCCCGAAGCCCCGCGCGCGCCTGTCGTCGAGCATCCGGCAAAATTCGCCGGGATGAGCGCCGACAAGAAGCTCGCAAAGCTCCGCGCCGAGATCGCGAAGGCCAAGGCCGACGCCCTTGTGCTGACGGACGCGCACGAGATCGCCTGGCTGTTCAACATTCGCGGCGGCGACGTCGCCCATACGCCATTGCCGCTCGCCTGGGCCGTCATCTCGGCGGAAGGCCGCCCCGCTTTGCTGGTCGACGGCCGCAAGCTGTCGAACGCGATGCGCGACCGGCTGGAACATCTGGCCGATATCGGCGAACCCTCGGATCTCAACTCCGCGCTGGGTGTGTTGAGCTCAAAGACCGTGCTCCTCGACGGCTCGGCCGCCGCCGAACAGATGCGCGTCCTGCTGGAAAAGGCCGGCGCCAGTCATCAAGAAGACCGTCAGCCCGATCTCGAAGCTGAAGGCGGTGAAAAACCGCGCCGAGATCGAAGGCACCCGCGCCGCGCATGTCCGCGACGGCGCGGCGATGACCCGCTTCCTGGCCTGGTTCGACACCGCGGTGAAGACCAGGAAGCTCGACGAGATCGGCGCGGCCGAAGCGCTGGAAACGTTCCGCCGCGACACCGGCGCGCTGAAAGATATTTCCTTCCCGACGATTTCGGCGGCCGGGCCGAACGCCGCTTTGCCGCATTACCGCGTAACGCGCGCGACCAATCGCCGGATCACACCCGGGCTCTATCTCGTCGATTCCGGCGCGCAATATCAGGACGGCACGACCGACATCACGCGCACCATCGCCGTCGGCAAGACGACGAAGGACATGCGCGATCTCTACACGCGCGTGCTGAAAGGCCATATCGCGATCGCGACCGCGACCTTCCCCAAGGGCACGACGGGCGCGCAGATCGATCCGTTCGCGCGGCGCGCGCTGTGGGAGATCGGCGCGGATTTCGACCACGGCACGGGCCACGGCGTCGGCTCGTATCTGTCGGTACATGAAGGCCCGCAGCGAATTTCCAAGCTCGGCCATACCGTCCTCGAACCGGGCATGATCCTGTCGAACGAGCCCGGCTATTACCGCGAGGGCGCGTTCGGCATCCGCATCGAGAACCTGATCCTCGTCGAAAAGGCAGATCTGAAGCACGCGGAGCGGCCGAGTTATGGCTTCGAGACTTTGACGCTCGCGCCGATCGACACGCGGCCTGTGGAACGCAAGCTCCTGACATCCGGGGAGCGCGATTGGCTCGACGCCTATCACAAGCGCGTCCTCAAGGAGATCGGCCCACTGGTCGATCCAAAGACGCGCGTATGGCTCAAAAAGGCATGCGCGCCGTTGAAGTGAGGATGCGGGGCACAAAGGCCCCGCATCGCCTGACGTCCTCAGGCACGGGTTGTCATGGTCTCGCTGAACAGGGCGGCAACTTCCCGGTTGTTCGGGACCCGTCCGTCAGGGGTCAACTTGTCAACGAGGCCAGGAAGAACCTGTGAGAGCTGCTTGAGGAGCTCCTGCTCGCTGACGCCCGCCTGTTTTGCAATCTCGCTGAGAGTCTGATTGCCGATCGCGGGGCCGAGCTGCTCTGGCTCGATCGGCGCATTCGGCCCGGGTTTCACCCAGGTGTCCGCTGTCTGGCCCTGACCGGCGTTCTGGAGCTTTTCGAGCAAGCCGCCGAGCCCGCCGAGGATGCCGCCGTCAGCCTCCTCCACTCTGTCCGGCGCGGGCGCGCCAGCACCCTCCTCCGCCTTCTTGGAAAACATGCGGCTAACGAGGAGAGCGCCGAGCGCGATGAGCAAAGGCTTCGCGATATTGCCGCCGGGAACGGCGTCGTCAAACTGACCCATGAGAATCTCCCATCTCTAAAGAAGTTGAACTGGGCCTGACCGGTGGCTTTTCAAGACGGGGCAGATTGCCTCCGCACGCAACCTGGGCAAGACTGCCCGCGTCGTTCGCGTCCCCACAGGGAGAATCGCAATGTCGATTATCGGATGGATCGTACTCGGCCTCATCGCCGGATGGCTGGGCAGCAAGATCATGGGAACCAGCGGCAGCCAGGGCATGCTGATGGACATCGTGCTCGGGGTTGTCGGCGCGGTTGTCGGCGGCTTCGTGTTCAGCCTCTTCGGCACCGCGGGCGTCACCGGCTTCAACATCTGGAGCCTGATCGTCGCGACAATCGGAGCCGTTATCGTGATCTGGCTCTACCACAACCTCGCAGGCCGGCGGGCGCTGTAGCTCAGCCCAGCAGCAGCCGCAGCAGGACAACGGCGCCGACGCCGACGGCAACCGCCGCAAGCAGCGGAAGCCGCAGCGCGGCTAGCACGGTGACGCCCGCTGCCGCCGTTTCGGCAATTCCCGTCGCCAGCGCCATGGGCGCGACCACCGCCGTCAATACCGCCGCCGGCAGCGCATCGAGCGCGGCGCGCGTACGCCCGGACTGCGGAATGTGTTCGGCAATCCAGAGGCCGCCGAGCCGCGTGGCATAGGTCGCGACGGCCATTGCGAGGATCGCGAGGAAATTGGCGAGGGTGACGGTCATCCTTCCCTCTCCTGCGAAGCGGGAGAGGGTCGACGCGAAGCGGAACGCTTCGCGCGGGGTGAGGGTCCAGAGCATAAGCGAGCTCACTCCGCTCCCCCTCTCTCGGCTCGCACTTCGTGCGAGTCCGCTCTCTCCCGCAAGGGGAGAGAGGAAACAAAACCGCCGTCGCCATCCCGGCAATCGCGCCCGCCATTACATACCAGGGGCCATCCACCGCGAGATAAGTCAGCGCCGAGGCAATTCCGCTGACCGCCATGACCACGCCTGTGCTGGGACCTTTCCAGAAACCGATGGCCAGACCGATGAAGATCGCGGTGAACGCGAAATCGAAACCAAGCCGTTCCGGGTTCTCGAAGGCACTTCCGATCCACGAGCCGAGCACCGTCCAGACAACCCAGTTCAGATAGAAGATCGCGGTGAGCCCGAACAGGAACGGCACGGTAAGCGGCGTTTGAGCGGCGCGCCGCTCCGCCATGGCCCAGTTTTCGTCGGCCATGAAGAACACGATGAAGGCGCGACCCAAAGGCGAGAAGTCTTTCAATTTGGCTGCGATCGAGGCCGTCATCAGTACGAAGCGCAGGTTCACCAGCAGCGCCGCAAAGCCGAGCGCCAGCCACGGCGCGGGGTCGGTCCACAGATCGACCGCCACGAATTGCGAGCCGCCGGCGAACACCATCGTGCTCATCAGGCCCATTTCGAGAGGCGTCAGCCCCTTCTGCGCGGCAGCCGCGCCGAGCAGAAGAGCGAACGGAATGACGGCGAGACCTGCGGGCAGAATAAGCAAAAGACCGGCGCGGAACTCGGAAATCGGGTCTGGACGCATGTTGTGGATAAACCCGCCAGCCTTCTTGTGAGGGGGAACTTACATCCCGGTGCCGCGTTCAAGTTTTCGGCAGCACCATGGAGGGACTACATGTCCACACTTCTTATTATCATCCTCATTCTTATTCTCGTCGGCGCGCTTCCCAACTGGGGCTACAGCCGTTCCTGGGGCTATGGACCGGGCGGCATCGTGGGCGTCATCCTCATCATCGTGCTCGTATTGGCCCTTACCGGTCGCCTCTAAGTCCCTCTGCACAAAGCTTGAGCATGACCGGTCCCGGTGCTCCGGGGCCGGTCATGCTCGTACTCACGGCGCAATCAGCGCCAGCCATTCGTCCTCGGTCATGACCTGAACGCCAAGTTCGGTCGCCTGCTTCAGCTTCGAGCCCGCTCCCGGCCCGGCGACGACGATGTCGGTTTTCTTCGAGACGGAGCCCGAGACTTTCGCGCCGAGCCGTTCGGCCTGCGCCTTGGCCTCATCCCGCGTCATCCTCTCCAGCGTCCCCGTAAAGACGACCGTCTTCGCGGCAACGGGTGAATCCTGCGCCGCCTCTTCCATCGGTTCCGGCCGCACTTCCTTCAGCAGCGCATCGAGCGCCGCCTCGTTGCGCGGCTCCTGAAAGAACTCGACGACCGCACGGGCGACGATGGAGCCGATGCCCGACACATCGACCATTTCCTGCCAGGCCTCGTTGCCCTTGTTCTTCGTCGTCTTGTCTTCCGGCACGGCGGCGCGTGCCGCATCACGCAGGTTCTCGATGGTCTTGTAATGGCGCATCAGGCGCTTGGCGTTGATGTCGCCGACATGGCGGATGCCGAGGCCGAACAGGAGACGATGCACCTGCCTCGTGCGCGCCTCCTCGATGGCCGCGAACAGGTTCTTCGCGGAAAGATCGCCCCAGCCCTCGCGGTTTTTCAGCCGCGCGAGTTTGCCCTCCTCCTCCCGTTCGATACGGAAGATGTCGGAGGGCTCCTTGATCAGTCCCCATTCGTAGAAAGCACGGATTTGCTTTTCGCCGAGGCCTTCGATGTCCATGGCGTTGCGCGACACGAAATGACGGAGCCGCTCGACCGCCTGCGCCGCGCAGATGAGGCCGCCGGTGCAGCGGCGCACGACTTCGCCCTCCTCCCGCACGGCATGACTGCCGCAGACCGGGCACACCGTCGGGAACTGAAACGGCTTCGAACCCCTCGGCCGCTTCTCCGTCACCACACGCACGATCTGTGGGATGACGTCGCCCGCGCGCTGCACGACGACGGTGTCGCCGATGCGGATGTCCTTGCGCGCGATCTCGTCTTCGTTATGCAGCGTGGCGTTGGCGACGACGACGCCGCCGACGGTGACGGGCTCGAGCTTTGCGACCGGCGTCAGCGAACCGGTGCGGCCGACCTGGATGTCGATATCGTTCAGCACCGTGAACGCCTGCTCCGCCGCGAATTTATGAGCGATGGCCCAGCGCGGCGAACGCGAGACGAAACCGAGGCGGCGCTGAAGATCGATGCGATCGACCTTGTAGACCACGCCGTCGATGTCATAGCCGAGCGTGGCGCGCACCTCTTCGATCTCGCGGTGATAGGCCAGCATCTCTTCGACCGTATGCACGGTCTTCCTGCGCGGATTGGTCGTGAACCCCCAATCCGCGAATGCGTTCACCACGCCGGACTGCGTTTCCGCCGGAAGCGAAGACGCCTCGCCCCAGGCATAAGCGAAGAAATGCAGATTGCGCGCTTTCGTGATCGATGAATCGAGCTGGCGCAGCGAGCCGCCCGCCGCGTTGCGCGGATTTGCGTAGACGGGCTTGCCCGCCTCCTCCTGCCGCGCATTGAGCGCGCGGAAATCCTCGTGCGCCATATAAACCTCGCCGCGGATCTCGATGAGATCGGGCACGTTCTTGCCCTTCAGCTGCTGCGGGATTTCGCGGATGGTGCGGATGTTCGGCGTCACATCCTCGCCGGTCTCGCCGTCGCCGCGCGTCGCGCCGAGGACAAGCTTGCCCTTCTCGTAACGCAGGTTCGCCGACAGCCCGTCGATCTTCGGCTCGACCGTAAACGCGATCTCCTCGTCCTTGAGATTGAGAAAGCGCCGCACGCGGCCGACGAAATCCGTGACGTCCTCAGCGTCGAACGCATTGTCGAGCGAGAGCATGGGCACGCCGTGGCGCGCCTTGGCGAATTTCTCCGACGGCGCGCCGGAGACTTTCTGCGTCGGGCTTTCGGCGGTGACGAGTTCGGGGAACTTCGCCTCGATCGCGATCAGGCGTTTGCGCAGCGCGTCGTATTCGGCGTCGGAAACAACCGGCGCATCCTGCTGGTAATAGCGCTCGTCGTGGCCGCGGATGTCCTCGACCAGGCGCGCATGCTCGGCCTGCGCTTCCAGCGGCGTTTCGGGGAGTGGTGGCGATTGCGGCATGGGATGATCTATCGCGTGTGAAACGTATGTCCCGGGGCTGCGAAGCAGAGCCCGGGACCCATACGCCGTGACCTCTCGGCTCTACAACAAACCTCACGGCGTATGGGTCCCGGACAGGCGCTCCGCGCCTTCCGGGACACACAGCGGCTCACGCCGCCCCCCTCATCAAACGTTCCGCCGCCGCGCGCGCCTCGTCTGTAATGGCTGCGCCCGCCAGCATGCGGGCGATCTCCTCGCGGCGGTGGCCGTCTTCCAGCGGCGTGACGCGGGTCGCGACCCGTTCCTCGCCGTGCACGTCGTCCTTGGCGATCAGGAGATGGCTGCCCGCGCGCGCGGCGACCTGCGGCGCGTGCGTGACGGCGAGAACCTGCACCTTGCGGCCGAGGCGCGACAGCCGCGCGCCGATCGCGTCCGCGACAGCGCCGCCGACGCCGGTGTCGATTTCGTCGAAGATCAAGGTCGGCGCCGAACCGCGATCGGCAAGCGCGACCTTCAGCGCCAGCAGGAAGCGCGCAAGCTCGCCGCCCGACGCGACTTTCAGGATCGGTCCGGCGCGCGTGCCGGGATTTGTCTGGACCCAGAACTCGACGCGATCCAGGCCCTCGGGCCCCGGCGCGCCGTCGCTCGTGATCTCGGCGGTGAAGATTGCGCGCTCCAGCTTGAGATCGGGAAGTTCGGCCATGACGGCCGAGGCAAGAGCGGTCGCGGCCTTCCGGCGTTTGGCGGACAGCTTTTCGGCGGCGGCGCGATAGGCGCTTTCCGCCGCGCTCGCCTCTTTGCCGAGACGCACCAGTTCGCCCTCGCCGTCCGTCAGCGCACGCAGTTCGTCGGCGAAGCGCGCGGCGGTCGCGGGCAGGCCCGCGACATTGGTTTCGTATTTACGCGCGGCGGCGCGCAGCGCGAACAGGCGCTCTTCCGAACGCTCCAGTTCCTTGGGATCGAAGGCCGCGATCTCCAGCGCTTTTTCGAGATGGTCGCGCGCTTCGTCGAGCGCAACGAGGGCTGCATCCAGCGCCTTCATCGCGGGTTCGACGAAAGCGGGCAAAGCCCCTGCCCGGCGTTCCAGCCTGCGGATCGCGGCGGCGAGGTCCGGCACCGGCGAGTTCGAGCCGGCCACGGCCTGATGAACCTCTTCGAGATCGCCCGCGATCTTCTCGGACTGCATCATGACCGCGCGCGTCTCGGCGAGGCGTTCCTCTTCGCCCTCTTCCGGCGCGAGCGCGGACAGCTCCTTGTGGGCGTGATGCAGATAATCGGCTTCCTTGCGCACGCGCTCGACCAGAGCCTGCTGCTCCTCGCGCGCGCGCTCGCTGTCGCGCCAGACGTTCCACAGTTTCACCGCGCTGCGCACCTCCGCGTCGAGGCCGCCGAACGCATCGAGCAGCGCGCGGTGCTCGGCGGGATCGACCAGAGCGCGGTCGTCGTGCTGGCCGTGGATTTCGACCAAGGCCGCACCGAGGGCGCGGAGGATATGGAGGCCGACCGGCTGGTCGTTGACGAAGGCGCGCGTGCGTCCGTCCGCGAGCTGCAGGCGGCGCAGGATGAGATCGCCGTCGTCGGCGAGTTCGTTGTCGGTGAGAACCGCGCGGGCGGGATGGCCGGGCGGCACGTCGAACACCGCCGTCACCTGCCCCTGCGCCGCGCCGCTGCGGACAAGGCCGGAATCACCCCGCCCGCCGAGAGCCAGGGTCAATGAGTCGAGGAGGATCGATTTACCCGCGCCGGTTTCGCCGGTGAGAACGGTCAGGCCGCCCGCCGTCGAGAGATCGAGGCGTTCAATGAGAACGATGTCGCGGATCGAGAGCTGAACCAGCATGCGCCCTCGATCTTATATCAGCCGACGATTCCCTTGAATGCCTTAGATATCCACGACCCCTTATCTTCGCGTGGGGCAAGACCCTTCGACTGCATCAGCGCATAGGTATCCTTATACCACTGGCTTTCCGGGAAGTTGTGGCCGAGCACGGCGGCCGCCGTCTGCGCCTCGGCGACGATGCCCATCGACATATAGGTCTCGGCGACGCGGGCCAGAGCCTCTTCGACATGGCGCGTCGTCTGGTACTGGGTGATGACCGTCTTGAAGCGGTTCACGGCGCCGATGTAGTTGCGGTCCTTCAGGTAGAAGCGGCCGATATCCATTTCCTTGGCGGCGAGCTGGTCGCGGGCGACCTGGACGCGCCGCTGGGCCTGGTCGGCATATTCGGACTGCGGATATTTGCGGGCGACCTCTTCGAGCTCGCGCATGGCCTCCAGCGTCCGGGCCTGGTCGCGCGAAACGTCGGCGATCTGATTGTAATAAGACATGCCCACAATGTACTGCGCATAGGCCGCGTCCGAGCTGCCGGGATGCAGAGCAATATAGCGTTTGGCTTCCGACGCAGCCTCGTCGTACTTGCCCTGTTTGTACTTGGAGAAGACGGCCATCATGTTGGCCTTGCGCGCCCACTCGGTATAGGGGTGCTGCTGGTCGACTTCCTTGAACTTGTCGTCCGCCTTCTTGTAGCTGCCTTCGTTCAGGAAGAAGAGGCCCTCGTTGTAAAGCTTGTCGGCCGGATCGGTCGAATAGATGACCTCGTCGTCGTCCTTCTTGCCGAAGCCGAACAGCGCCGAGGCCGGCGCGGCCGACACCGAGAACGCGAAGATGGCGAGCATGCCGACGCGCAACGGCGTCGCGGGCGCAAAAGCCTTGATCCACGGCATCGTTTAAACCCCGAAAGAATGCGGACGGCACAGGCGTCCGCCCGCCTTTTACCCTAAAGCCGCTTTTACCCTAAAGCGGGATTAAGCGCCAAGGTGTGGCGAAGTCGAGGCCGAGCCCGGTTTCGCTCCGGATTCGACCGTCAGTTCATATCCGGGGAAAAGGCCGGCTGAAGGGCTGCCACGAAATCGCCGCCCGCATGGACCGGGACCGGCGTTTCCACCATCCAAGCCGTCGGATCGGCATAGAGCGCCCGCACCATCGAGACGTTCAGTTTGTGGCCGCCGCAATAGGAGCGGTAGAGGCCCTGAATCGTCAGGCCCGCAAGGGCAAGATCGCCGACGGCGTCGAGCGTCTTGTGGCGCACGAACTCGTCCTTGCCGCGCAGCCCTTCCGGGTTCACCACGCGCTCGTCGTCGAGCACGATCGTGTTGTCGAGCGACGAACCCCGGGCGAGGCCGAGCTTCGACAGCGCGTCGAAATCCTTCATGAAGCCGAAGGTCCGCGCATGGGAAAGTTCACGGCGGAAGCTCTTGGGCGTCAAATCGAGCGCGATGGCCTGACGGCCGATGGCGCGGTGGGAAAAGTCGATCTCGATTTCGAGGCGGAAGCCCCTGGCATAAGGCAGAAGCTCGCCCCAGGCGCGGCCCTGCTCGACGCGGATCGGCTTCAGAACCTTCAGAACGCTGCGCGGCGCCGAGAGCTTGACCACGCCCATTGCGTCCACGGCTTCGACGAATTCACGCGCGCTGCCGTCCATGATCGGCATTTCATCGCCGTCGATCGAGACCACGGCGTTATCGATGCCGAGGCCTCGCAAGGCGGCGAGCAGATGTTCGACCGTCGAGACCTGCCCGCGTTCGGCGTCTCCGAGCACGGTGCAGAGTTCGGTCTGGCCGACATGATCGACATGGGCGCGAAGCGTGCGGACCGCGCCTTCCGGAAGATTGGTGCGGCGAAACTGGATGCCGGTGCCCGCCGGCGCGGGAAACAAGGTGATTCGGGCAGGAGAGCCGCTATGGACCCCGATGCCGGCGATCGAAATCGATCCGCCGAGTGTCGTCTGTTCAAGCCCCATATGCCCCACTCGCCCTCTTGATCCCGTGGCGGACATGCCGTCTGCGGGATCCCCGTCAGAACCCCCGTCGCCATGTCCCGATGACGACCGTTCCGATTGAGGGAGATTATGATTTTGGGCTTATGGCCAACAAATCACGCTTGATGTCGGACTGTTACATTTTTAAGGGAGCGGCGCGGCCCATGACCGGCCGCTTCCCTCTGAAAATGCATGTTCCGGGCACCAAAACGCCGGCCATTCGAGGTGTTGCAAATGCAACACCTCTCCACATCATTGTGGTCAGTTCGCCTGGCGGCGCAGGAAGGCTGGGATTTCCAGCTCGTCCTCAATGCCCCGAGCGGACGGCTGCTGCCGCCCGTGCGAATCGAGATTGCCCTTCGCCGGACGATAGGCCGGCTGGATCGCCTGGCGCCTGTGATCCGGCTGCGGCTCCGGCGCTTCCATGGCCGGCTCGCGGTGCTCGTGCGTCTCCTCCTCACGGCGGCCGAGCCCGACCTGGGCAAGGCGCTGCAGAAGCGTTGCGCGCTTCTTCTCCGGATGATTGTCGGTCGGGAACGAGCCGTCGCGCTGCAGGATCTGATTCTGCGCCGGGATCGGCAGTTCGTCGAGACGCGGCATGCGGGGGCCGCGGGCCGTGCGTTCCGGCGCCGGCGGGATGAAGGCCGCCGGGTCTTCCATTTCCTCCTCGACCCGCTGCTGCTCGGGTTCTTGGTAATAGCTCGCGTCAGCGCGGCGCGGCAGCGGGCGGATCGTGACGTCGTCGGCGATCGTCTCGTCTTCGTACTGGATCGCGTCGGGCTGCGCGTCCCGCTCGTCCATAACCGGACGGAAGGGCATGCGGGCGGCGGCGCGGCGGGCGCCGTCTCGATTTCGACCGGACGCGTCTGCGGCTTCATCCGCTCGGCGAGTTCGGCGAGGCGTTCCTCGGTATAGACCGGCGCGACCATGCCGGTGTTGTCGATGCCGGTCGCGACGACGGAGACTCGGATCGTGCCTTCGAGCTTCGGATCGAACGTCGCGCCGAGAATGATGTTGGCTTCGGGATCGACCTCTTCACGGATACGGGTCGCGGCTTCGTCGACTTCATAAAGCGTGAGGTCGTTGCCGCCGGTGATCGAGATCAGAAGGCCGCGCGCGCCCTTCATCGACACGTCGTCGAGCAAGGGGTTGGCGATCGCCGCTTCCGCGGCGGAGATGGCGCGCTTGTCGCCCTGCGCTTCGCCGGTGCCCATCATTGCCTTGCCCATTTCGCGCATCACGGCGCGAACGTCGGCGAAGTCGAGATTGATGAGGCCCTCTTTCACCATCAAATCGGTGATGCAGGCGACGCCGGAGTAAAGCACCTGGTCGGCCATCGCGAACGCATCGGCGAAGGTCGTGCGCTCATTGGCGATGCGGAACAGGTTCTGGTTCGGGATGACGAGCAGCGTATCGACATGCTTGGACAGCTCCTCGATCCCCTGCTCGGCCATGCGCATGCGGCGATGGCCTTCGAAGTGGAACGGCTTTGTAACGACACCGACCGTCAGGATGCCAAGTTCCTTGGCTGTGCGCGCGACAACCGCCGCGGCGCCTGTGCCGGTGCCGCCGCCCATGCCGGCGGTGATGAACGCCATATGCGCGCCCGACAGATGGTCACGGATTTCTTCCATCACCTCTTCGGCGGCCGCGCGGCCGACTTCGGGCTGGGAGCCGGCGCCGAGACCTTCGGTCACCTGCAGGCCCATCTGGATGATGCGTTCGCATTTCGAGAGCATCAGGGCTTGTGCGTCGGTGTTGCCGACCACGAACTCCACGCCCTGAAGCCCGGCATCGATCATGTTGTTGACCGCGTTGCCGCCGGCGCCGCCGACGCCGAAGACTGTGATGCGCGGCCGCAGCTCCCGGATATCCGGCAGTTTCAGATTAATAGACATGGGTTGCCTTTCGGGTTTCGCACGTGTGCGCGCCACGTTTTTGGTTGCCAATTCCGCGGCAGGTTTTTTTCCGGCCATCAGAAACTCTCCTTCAGCCACTGCCCCATACGCGAGAAGTAGCCATTTGTGCCTGTGGCCCGCAGATTGCTGCGCGCCGCCTCAAAATGTTCTTCGCCCGCACGCTGCGGGTAGACGAGTAGTCCGATCGCCGCCGCAAAGCTCGGCCCCTTGGCGTAATCGGGCAGACCGCGAATGCCGAGCGGACGCCCGACGCGGACCTGACGGCCGAGAATTCTGGCCGCAAGATCGGCAAGTCCGGTGAGCTGGCAGGCGCCGCCCGTCAATACAATGCGTTTTCCGGCTTCCATGGCCTGGCCCGACGCGCGCAGACGGTCGCGGACGAGTTCCAAAGTCTCCTCGACGCGCGGCTTGACGATGCGGATGAGCTGCGACTTCTGCACGTGATGCGGGATCAGCGGGTCGTCGTCGCCGACCGGCGAGATGCCGATCATCTCATGGCCGTTGGTCAGGCCGGGGAACACCGAGCCATGAACCGTCTTCAGCCGTTCGGCGTCGTCGAGCTTGATGGAAAGACCGCGCGCGATGTCGAGCGTGACGTGGTGGCCACCGAGCGCGATGGCATCGGTGTGCACGAAGCGGCCGAGCGAGAACACGCCGACAGAGGTCGTGCCGGCGCCCATATCGACGAGCGTGACGCCGATCTCGGCTTCGTCGTCGGCAAGAGCGGACAGGCCCGACGCATAGGGCGAGGCAACGACCGTCTTCACCGTCAGATGGCAGCGCTCGATGCAGAGCATGAGATTGCGCACCGGCGCGGCGTCGGCCGTGACCACATGCATGTCGAGGCCGAGCTCCTCGCCCACCATGCCGCGCGGATCGCGGACGCCGCGGGTCGTGTCGAGCGCGAAGCCCATCGGCATGGAATGCAGCACGCTGCGGTCCGAACGCACCGAATGCTCGGAGCTGGCGCGAAGCACGCGCTGGATGTCGGCGTCGGTGATGGGACGGCCCGAGACCGGAATGATCGCGTTGTAATGCTCGCTGGCAAGACGCCCGGCCGAGACCGACACGATGACGCTTTCGACGCGCGCATCGGCCATGCGTTCGGCGGCATCGACGGCGACGCGGATCGACTGTTCGGCCGCTTCCATGTCGACGACCGCGCCGGCCTTGATGCCGCGCGAGCGCTGATGGCCGATGCCGAGAACTTCCACGCCGTGCGTGCGTCCGGGCAGGAACGGCCCGGTCTCGATGGGCTTCAGGCGGCCGATCAGGCAGACGACCTTGCTGGTGCCGATGTCGAGAACGGAAAAATCGAGCGCGCGCTTCGGGGGCAGCGGCTTCAGGCGCGGGGTGACGGCGTGCGGGAAACTTTTCATGTGCCGGCCGCCTTGTCCTTGGGACGCGCGGCGAGTTCGGCGGCGGCCGCCTCATCCGACAGGCGGACCGTGGCGCGGCCAGGGATACGCAGATCGACTTCCGTGATGTCGCGGTCCTTCAGCTTCGAGGCGGCGTCAAGCTTCACGAACGTCGCGAGGGCTTCGGTAAAGCCCAATTCCGGCAGCTTCACGTCCATGCCGTTTGTAAGGCGCAAATTCCAGCGGCGGTCGCCGACGCGCACCATGGCGTAGATGTTCTTGCGGAGTTCGGGATAGGGCTCGAGCGCCGCCAGAATGGATTTGGCGGAAACCTCGGCGCCCGGGCCGACCAGCAGCGGGAGATCGGCGAACCGCCCTCCTTCCGCGCCTTCGATCACGGTTCCGTCCTGCGCGATGACGGACATTTTCTCGCCGCGCTGCCACAGCGCATACGGCGTGCGTTCGACGATCGAGATCGCAACCTTGTCGGGGTAGAGCTTGCGCACCGTCGCCGTAATGACGAGCGGGTTCTGCATCAGGCGGTCGCGCGCGGCGTTGACGTCGAGGAAAACGAGGGATTGGCCGGGCTGCTGGTTGAGCGCGGCGAGGATTTCGGAATCGGTCAGGATCTTGCGGCCTTCCACATCGACATTGGCGATGGTGAAGCCGGTGCCCCGGGCAAATGCATCGGGCGCGGAAATCACGACGGTGCGGAGTTCTTCCCAGCGGTCCCCTATCGTGGCGCCATAAAGACCGGTCGAGGCGAACAGAACGAGGACGCCGAGCCAGCCCATTCCGGGGCGAACGACATGCGTAAGGACAGACGGAGCCGCTGTGCGGGGTTGAGCGGCGGGACGCTGCGGCGCACGCGCGGGCGCGAGGTACGCGACCGGTTCGACGCGAAGAGGCTCTGCACGAAGAACGGGGGCGCTGACGGAACGCGAGGCATTGAGGGGACGGCTGGAATAAAGCGCGCGCGTATGTCCGGCACCGGGGTTGCCGGCACCGCCGACAGCCCGAAGGGGGCCATCTAACGATCTAAGCTTGCGTCTTCCACCATCCATTGAACGAGCTCATTGAACGCAATACCGGCGTGTGCCGCCAATTCGGGCACCAGGCTCGTCACCGTCATTCCGGGTTGCGTGTTGACCTCGAGACAGACGAGCTCTCCGGAACCGCCCGGACGATCGTCGTATCGGAAGTCGGCACGGCTGACCCCGCGGCAGCCGAGCGCCTGATGCGCCTTAAGCGTGGATGATTGAACAAATTGGTAAACGGATGGTGAAAGTTCCGCCGGTAGAATGTGTTTTGAACCGCCTTCGGCATATTTGGCGTGATAGTCGTACCAGCCCTCGGTCGAGACGATATCGATAACTCCGGTCGGCTTGCCGTCGATCACGGCGCAGGTCAGCTCCCTTCCCTCTATGTACTTCTCAGCCAACAACAATTCGCCGTGGACCCAATCCGGCCGCGTGAGCTCCTGCGGCGGATGCTTCTGGTCCGCCTTGACGATCAAAATGCCGACGGAAGAGCCCTCGGCGACGGGTTTCAAAACATAAGGAGGTGTTAACGCGTGTGATTTAGATGCCTCTTGCCTGTTAACCACTTTTCCTTCCGCGACCGGCACCCCGGCGGCGGCCATGACCTGCTTGGCGCGGTCCTTGTGCATGGCCAGAGCGGAAGCCAGAACGCCCGAATGGGTGTAGGGAATCTGCAGAAGCTCCAGCACGCCCTGGATCTGGCCGTCCTCGCCGAACTTGCCGTGCAGCGCGTTGAAGGCCACGTCCGGCTTCAGCTTTGCCAGCACATCGGCAATGTCGCGCCCGACATCGACCCGCGTGACGCGGTAACCCGCCTTTTCGAGACCGGCGGCGCAGCCCGTGCCGGAGTTCAGCGAAACCTCGCGCTCGGCGGACCAGCCTCCCATCAGGACAGCGACGTGTTTTGTCATCAGACCACTCCCGTAAAGACGTCGCCGTCCAGGAACTCGCGCACTTCCTTGTCCTGGAAGAAAATGTCCCATGCGACGGATTTCCCAGCGCAATTCCACGCCGGACTTGGCGCGGACGCGGTTTCGCACCGTCTCGCCGAGAAGTTCGATGTCGTGCGCGGTCGCCTCGCCGGTGTTGAGCAGGAAATTGCAGTGCATCTCCGAAACCTGCGCATCGCCATTCTTGAGGCCCCGGCATCCGGCCTCGTCGATCAGCTTCCAGCTCGACTGGCCATCCGGATTCTTGAAGGTCGATCCGCCGGTCTTGGAGCGGATCGGCTGGCTCGCCTCGCGCCTTTCGGTGATTTCGCGCATCCGCGTCTTGATCTGCGTCCGGCTCGCCCGGCTCGCCCTGATAGACCGCCGAGACGAACACCGCGCCGCGCGGAGCCGTTGGACTTGCGGTAGAGATAATCCATGTCGGCATTCGTCAGCGTCACGATCTCGCCCTGCCGCGTCACGGCGCGCAGTTCCACCATGCGGTCGCGCGTCTCGGTGCCGTAGCAGCCGGCATTCATGTAGAGCGCGCCGCCGATGCCGCCGGGAATGCCCGAATAGAAGGTCAGCCCGTCAATACCGGCTTCGGCCGCGGCCGTGGCGACACGAAGATCGGGCAGCGCGGTGCCGACGCGCAGGCGATGATCGTCGAGAACCTCAACCGCGCCGAAACCGCGTGCGGACAGACGGATGACGACGCCGTCGAGCCCGCCGTCGCGGATCAGGAGATTGGAGCCGAGGCCGAGAGTCGTTACGCGAATGTCTTCCGGCAGGTTCTTGAGAAAGAACGCCAAATCCTCTTCGTCCGCGGGCTGGAAGAAGAGCTGCGCCGGGCCGCCGACGCGGAACCAGGTGATTTCCGACAGGAGCTGGTTCGGCGTGAGGCGGCCGCGCAGTTTCGCGGTCCAGTCGCCGAGCTTGAGTTCGGGGAATGTCATGAGCGGCGAGCTCCGCGTATGTCCAGGGCCGGCGCTTCGCGCGCCCCGGGACATGCGGACGAACCGCTCACGCCTTCCCTCCGAGGGCCTCAAGTTCGCCCGGAAGGGCATACGCCCATTGCGTGATCGAGCCGGCGCCGAGGCAGACGACGTAATCGCCGCTGCGCGCAAGCCCCGCGACATGGTTCGCGAGCTGTTCGGGAGCCGCGAGCGCGATGACGTTGCGGTGGCCGCGCGCTTTCAGAGCCGCGACGAGATGATCGCGGTCGATACCGTCGATGGGTGCTTCGCCCGCCGGATAGACATCCGAGACGATCACCGCATCGGCATCGTTGAAGCAGGTCGAGAAGCCGTCGAACAAAGCCTGAAGCCGCGTGTAGCGGTGCGGCTGCACGACGGCGATGACCTTGCCGTCGGTCGAGGCGCGCGCGGCGCGCAGCACGGCGGCGATCTCGACCGGATGGTGGCCGTAATCGTCGTAGATCGCGACGCCCTGCCAGTCGCCGGTCTTGGTGAAGCGGCGCTTCACGCCGCCGAAACGCGACAGGCCGGTGCGGATCGTGTCGGCCGGAATGCCGAGATTGTGCGCGACCGCGATGGCGGCGGTGGCGTTCAGCGCGTTGTGATGGCCGGGCATCGGCAGTTCGAGGCCGGGAATGTCGATTTCCACGCCGTCGCGGATGCTGACGCGGAAGCGGCAGCGGCCGCCCTTCAGGTCGACATCGAGCAGCCGCACATCGGCCTGCGGGTTCTCGCCATAGGTGACGACGCGGCGGTCCTCGATCTGGCCGACGAGATCCTGCACCACCGGATGGTCGAGGCACATCACGGCGAAGCCGTAGAACGGCACGTTCTCGACGAAGGAACGGAACGCCGCCTTGATGGCGTCGTAGGTGTGGAAGTGATCGAGATGTTCGGGGTCGATGTTCGTGACCACCGCGATGTCGGCCGGAAGCTTCAGGAACGTGCCGTCGCTCTCGTCGGCCTCGACGACCATCCAGTCGCTCGCGCCCATGCGGGCATTGGTGCCGTAGGCGTTGATGATGCCGCCATTGATGACGGTCGGATCGAAATTCGCGGCGTCGAGCAAGGTCGCGACCAAGGACGTCGTCGTCGTCTTGCCATGCGTGCCGCCGATGGCGACGCAGGTCTTCATCCGCATCAGCTCGGCCAGCATTTCCGCGCGGCGCACGACGGGCAGACGCCTGCCGCGCGCGGCGATCAGTTCCGGGTTGTCGCGCTTGATGGCCGACGACACGACGACGACCGCGGCGGCGCCGAGGTTCTCAGCCTTGTGGCCGACCATAATGGCGATGCCCTTCTCGCGCAGCCGCCGCACATTGGCGTTCTCGGCGACGTCCGAGCCCTGGACCTGATAGCCCTGGTTGGCGAGCACTTCGGCGATGCCGGACATGCCGATGCCGCCGATGCCGACGAAATGCACGGGACCGATATTTGTGGGGAGTTTCAACGCGGGACCTCAGGTGGACGTGCTCAGTAAGACGGCGCACCGGTCTCGAGAACGAGGTCGGCAAGTCGCGCCGCGGCATCGGGACGGGCATAGGCCAAAGCGGCTTTGGCCTGCGCCCCGAGTGTTTGGGGCCTTGCGAGGAGGTCCGTCAACAGGCGGGTCAGGTGGACGGGCGTGAACTCGGCCTGGGGAATGAGGGTCGCCCCGCCCGCTTCGGACAGCATCCGGGCGTTTTCGAGCTGGTCGTTGTCGAGCGAATGCGGCAGCGGGACAAGGATCGACGGACGGCCGATGACGCAGAGTTCGGCCACCGTCGAGGCGCCGGACCGGGCGATGACCAGATGGGCGTCAGCCATGCGGATCGGCAGATCGCGGAAGAACGGCGCGGTTTCGGCCTGGATCCCCGCTTTCAGATAGGTTGCGGTCGCGCTGTTCACATCTTCGGCGCGCGCCTGCTGCACGACCTTCAGCCGGGAACGAAGACCCTTGTCGAGAGCGGCGATGGCCGGCGGCCCGACAACCGACATCACCCGCGCGCCCTGGCTGCCACCGAAAATCAGAAGCCGGATCTGGCCGTCGCCGTCCGGCGCGATGTAGGGCGATGCCGCCGTGCGTACGGCTTCGCGGACCGGATTTCCGACATGAACCGCTTTTGCCAGAACGCCAGGCTTTGCGTTGGTAATGCTTGGAAAACCTGTCCCGATACGTGTCGCGCGTCCGGCCAGTAGCCGGTTGGCCCGGCCCATCACGGCGTTCTGCTCGTGGATGATGGTCGGCACGCCGAGAAGCTGGGCGGCGGCGAGCGGCGGCAGGCTCGGATAGCCGCCGAAGCCGACAACGGCGCGCGGCTTCAGCGCGCGGATGAGTTTGACGGATTCGCCGAGCCCGAAACCCAGCGCCGAGGCGGTCTTCAGGATCGCCATTGGAGATTTCGACGCAAAGGTCGCTGACGACACCGCGTAGACCGCGCGCGCCGGAAAGCCGCCCGCATATTCCCTGGCGCGCGGATCGGTGACGAGATCGACGGGAATACCGCGGCGGGCAAGCTCCGCGGCAAGGGCCTCGGCCGGAAACAGATGTCCTCCCGTACCGCCGGCAGCGAGAAGGACCGGGCGGAGATCGGTCATCCGAACTGCCCGGCCGGAAGCGGGTTCGCCCCGGCCTCCAGCTTGGCGCGCGGGCGCCGCCGCGTCAGGGCGATGAGCGCTCCCATGCCGACCGCGAGCGAAATCAGCGAGGAGCCGCCATAGGAGATGAACGGCAGGGTCATGCCCTTTGCCGGCATGAGCTGGACGTTGACCGCCATGTTGATCGCCGATTGCAGGCCGAACAGCATGGTGATCCCGGCGATGGCGAGACGGCCGAACGCGTCGTCCTGGTTCGCGGCATGCCAGAGGCCGCGCAGCACGACGAAGGCGAACAGACCGAGCAGAACGAGGCAGAACAGGATGCCGAATTCCTCGCCGGTTACTGCGAAGATGAAGTCGGTATGGGCATCCGGCAGAATGCGCTTCACGGTGCCCTCTCCCGGACCCTTGCCGAGCCAGCCGCCCGACACGAAGCTTTCAAACGCGCGTTCGGCCTGAAAGTTCTCTCCGGCGCCGGGATCGAGGAACTTGGCGATGCGCTCGCGGACATGGGGCACGACATTATAGGCAAGAAAAATGCCCGCCATGCCGACACCCGCAAGGCCGCCCATCCACAGCCAGCGCAGACCGGCGAGAAAAAACAGCGAACCCCAGACAATGCCGATCAGCATGGTCTGGCCGAAGTCCGGCTGCAGGACGAGAACGCCGACGACGGCGCCGAACAGCATGATCGCCATCGCATGGCCGGGAACGTCGTCGCGCCGCGCGCCTTCGGCGAACAGCCAGGCGGCGAGAATGATGAAAGACGGCTTCACGAATTCAGAGGGCTGAATGCCGAGCGGACCGATCTGCAGCCAGCGGTGCGCGCCCTTGATCTCCGGTCCGATAAGAAGCGCGAGGATCATCGCCGGCCAGAAGATCATGAAGACGATGAGCGCCATACGGCGGATGCCGCGCGGATTGAGCAGCGAGACCCCGAACATCACGAGTGCCGCGGGAATGAGAAACAGGACCTGCCGGTTGACGAAATGAAACAGATCGAGATCGAGCCGCTCCGCGACCCCCGGGCTCGCGGCGAGCGACAGCACGATGCCGCCGAGCATCAGGGACGCCGACCGCGAACAGGAGCGGCCTGTCGACCGTCCACCACCATTCGCTCAGAGGCGTGCGTTCCGCGCGCGAGATCACCTTCTACCCCTCCGCGCATGCCGTGTACGTCCCGGAAGCGGCGAAACCGCTGTCCCGGTCCCATACTCCGTGAGGTCGGTGATTAAACGGTGAAGACACGGCGGGTGGGTCCCGGGCCTGCACCTAACTCGGGCTCGCCCGAGTTAGGACTTCGAATGCTCAACTCGGCAGCAGCCGAGTTGAGGTAGCCCCGGGACATACGGAGGCTGCCGCCTTCGCTCATACCGATCTCTCCGTCGTTCCAGCCTTTATGCGCTCAAGGCTGAGTCGCCGGAAGTGGTCGCCGCGCACTTCGAAGTTCGGATACTGGTCGAAGCTGGCGCAGGCGGGCGACAGCAGGACGACCGGCTCCTTCGCCTTGGACGTGAGCGCATCGTCCGCGGCGCGTTCCACGGCGCGTTCCATGGTCTCGACGACTTCATGCGGCACAGCGCCGAGCGTCTCCGCGAACTCCGCCGCCGCTTCGCCGATGAGATAGGCTTTCGTCACACGCGGGAAAAACGGGACGAGGCTCGTGATGCCGCCGGTCTTGGCGCGGCCGCCGAGAATCCAGAAGATATCGCCCGGAAAACTCGCAAGAGCCTGCTCGGCGCTGTCGGCGTTCGTCGCCTTGGAATCGTTGACGAACAGAACGTGCCCGGCGTAACCGACCTGCTCCATCCGGTGCGCGAGACCGGGGAAGGTCTGCAGCCCGCGCGCGATGATATCCGGATCGAGTCCGAGCGCGAGGCAGGCGGCCAATGCCGCCGCCGCGTTCTGTGCGTTGTGCGCGCCCCGCAGCGTGCCAATGTCTGCAAGGTTCGCGATTTCCTGCGTTTGTCCGGCCTGCGCGCGGATCAGACGCGAACCGTCAGCATAAATCCCCTGGGCGACCGGCGTGCGCTGCGAAATCCGCTCGACGTGCACGCCCCCCTGCCCGATGCGGTCGGCGATCGCCGATGACAGCGCGTCGTCGGTACCGACAATCGCGGTATCGGCGTGCCGCACCAAGCGCTCCTTGATGGCGGCGTAATTCTCCATCGTGCCGTGGCGCTCGAGATGGTCTTCGGAAAGGTTCAGCAGGATGCCGACCGTCGGCGCGAGCGAAGGCGCGAGATCGATCTGGTAGGACGAGCATTCGATGACATGAACATGGCCCGGCCCCGGCGGCGCGAGATCGAGAATGGGCGTGCCGATATTTCCCCCGATCTGGGCGTCGAGGCCTGCCTGGCGAAGCACGTGGCCGATCAAGGCCGTTGTCGTGGACTTGCCGTTGGTGCCGGTGATTGCGACGAAGGGCGCGTTGGGATCGAGGATCGCACGCTCCCGCGAAAACACCTCGATATCGCCGATGATTTCGATCCCGGCGGCCTTCGCCTTTTCCACCGTCCAGTGCGGAACGGGATGCGTCAGCGGTACGCCAGGTGCAAGAACGAGCGTTGAGAAGGCGGAAAAATCCGCATCGCGCAGATCCGCGGTCTTGATACCCGCTGCTTTTGCCTTCTCGACGCTTTTTTCGGAATCGTCCCAGGCGACGACCGCGGCGCCGCCCGCGACAAGCGCTTTCGCGGTCGAGAGCCCGGACCCGCCGAGCCCAAACAGCGCGACGCGCGTGCCGCGAAACCAGGTGGCGGGGGTCATGGTCTCCCTCTCCTGTGAACAGCGGGCCGACTCAATCCGGCAGGTTTGAGTGGGGTGAGGGCGTACGAACAATCGAGAGGGTGACGGCCCCTCACCCGGCCGCCGCGTCGCGGCGACTCGGCCTCTCCCACACGGAGAGAGGCGAAGATGCCGCCGCTCATCATCTCAGCTTCAGCGTCGACAGCCCGATCAGCGCGAGCACCACGGCGATGATCCAGAAGCGGATCACGACCTGTGGCTCGGTCCAGCCGAGTTGTTCGAAATGGTGGTGGATCGGCGCCATCTTGAAGACGCGGCGGCCGGTCAGCTTGAACGAGACGACCTGGATGATAACGGACGCGGCCTCCAGCACGAACAGGCCGCCGATGATTGCGAGCACGATCTCATGTTTGGTCGCGATCGCGACGGAGCCGAGAAGGCCGCCGAGCGCGAGCGATCCGGTATCGCCCATGAAGATCTGCGCGGGCGGCGCGTTGAACCACAGGAAGCCGAGACCGGCGCCGAGGATCGCGCCGCACATCACCGCGAGTTCGCCGGTGCCGGGCGTGAAATTGATCTGCAGGTAGTCCGCGAACACTGCATTGCCGGCGAGATAGGCGATGAAGGCAAAGCTCATCGTCGCCACCATGACCGGCACGATCGCCAGGCCGTCGAGGCCGTCTGTCAGGTTCACCGCATTGCCCGCGCCGACGATGACGAAGGCGCCGAAGATGACGAAGAACCAGCCGAGATTGAGAAGGAAATCCTTGAGGAACGGAAAGGCCAGCCCGTTCGCCAGATTGTCGGGACTGACGGCCTGCATGATGAGGACGGCACAGCCGGCAATGACGAACTCGAAGGCAAGGCGCGTCTTGCCCGAAAAGCCTTTGTGGCTCTGCTTCGTGATCTTCAGATAATCGTCATAGAAACCGATCAGCCCGAAGCCCAATGTCACCGCGAGCACGACCCAGACGTAAGGGTTGCGCAGATTGCCCCACAGCAAGGTCGACACGATAAGCCCGAGCAGGATCATCAGCCCGCCCATGGTCGGCGTGCCCTTCTTGGTCAGAAGATGCGTCGGCGGGCCGTCCTCGCGGATCGGCTGTCCCTTGCCCTGCGTCAGGCGGAGATAGGAGATGATCGAGGGGCCGAACATGAACACGAACAGGAGCGCCGTGATGACCGCGCCACCGGTGCGAAAGGTTATGTAGCGGAAGACGTTCAGGAACGGGAACGTGCCTGAGAAGTCGGCCAGGAAGGTCAGCATGGATCGTCCTCAGGCAGCGGTGTCGGCGGCGGCGAATCGGCGGTTCAGGGCGGTGACGATAGGCCCCATGCGGCTGCCGAGCGAGCCCTTGATCATAACGGCATCGTTGGGGCGAATTGCGTCCAGAACGCGGGGTTCGAGTTCGCTGGAGACCTCCGCCCAGCCGCCCCGGCGCACGGCCGGCACGGCGTCGTACAGCGCGCGCATATGGGGTCCGGCGCAGAACAGAAGATCGATCTTCGCCTTGGCCAGGAGATCGGCGAGGTTGCGGTGCATCTCGTCCGCGAGCGGCCCGAGTTCCAGCATGTCGCCGAGAACCGCGATGCGGCGGCCGGCCTTGGTCTGGCCGAGAAGCTCGATCGCGGCCCGCATCGAGGCGGGGTTGGCGTTGTAGCTCTCGTCGAGAAGCGTCGCGCGTCCGCCGCCGACATGCAGCACATGGCGCTGACCGCGCCCGGCCGGAGGTTTGAAATCCGCGAGCGCGAGGGCCGCCGCCTTCACGTCGATATCGGTGAGCCGCGCGGTGAGAAGAACGGCCAGACTGTTCATGACGAAATGGCTGCCCGGCGCGCCGAGTTTGTAGGCAAGGTCCTTGCCGAGCACCGAGGCTGTAATGGCGGTGCGGTCGGACAGCACGCTGTGCATCAGGAGTCGCGCATCGGCAGTACGCACGGTCCCGAAGCTTTTGACCTGAGCACCGACCTTCCTCGCCGCCTCCGCAAGCCGCTCGAAGTGCGGGTTGTCGGCATTCAGCACCGCGAAGAAACCGCCCGGTTCGAGCCCCTCGAAAATCTCGGCCTTGGCGTCGGCGATGGCGTTCACCGACGCGAAATGTTCGAGGTGCACGGCTTCGACATTGGTGACGATCGCCACATGCGGGCGCACCATTTTTGTCAGCGGCGTGATTTCGCCCGCATGATTCATGCCGATCTCGAACACCGCGAACGGCGTTTGCGGCGGCAGGCGCGACAGACTGAGCGGCACGCCCCAATGGTTGTTGAAACTCGCGGCGGAGGCATGGACCTCGCCGTCGGCGGCGAGCGCGAGGCGCAACATCTCCTTGGTGCTGGTCTTGCCGACGCTGCCGGTGACCGCGATCACCTTGGCATGCGAGCGCTTGCGCGCGGCGATTGCGAGCCTGTTCAGGGCCTCCAGCACATTCTCGACGACGACCGCGGGCGCAATCCGGTTGAAGCGCGAGACTTTCGACTCCGCCATGACCACGACGGAGGCCTGGTTTTGGAACGCGGCCTTCAGGTAATCGTGCCCGTCCATCTTGTCGCCGGTGATGGCGAAGAACGCCTCGCCCGGCATAATGGTGCGGCTGTCGATCGAAACGCCGGAAATGGCGCTCGGCATGAAGCCGACGACCCGGCCGCCAATCGCGGCCAGAAAATCCTCCCCCGTCCACAATACGCCGGTCATTGTCAGCCTTTCAGCCTCAGCCCTTCAGCGCGGCCCGGATTTCCTCGTGGTCGGAGAACGGCAAGGTCCGCCCGCCCACGATCTGCCCGGTCTCATGGCCCTTTCCGGCCACGAGCAATATATCGCCCGGCTGAAGTTCGTTGATCGCGGTGCGGATGGCCTCGCCGCGGTCGCCGATCTCCCGCGCGCCGGGCGCGGCGGCAAGGATCTGGCTTCTGATTTTCGCCGGCTCTTCCGAGCGCGGATTGTCGTCGGTGACGATGACGGCGTCCGATTTGTCATGAGCGACGGCGCCCATCAAGGGCCGTTTGCCGGGATCGCGGTCTCCGCCCGCGCCGAACAGGGCGATGAGCCGCCCCTGCGCATAGGGCCGGAGCGCGTCGAGCGCGTTGGCCAGGGCGTCCGGCGTATGAGCGTAATCGACCACGACCACGGCTCCCTGCTTCTCCCCGACCCGCTCCAGGCGGCCGCTGGCGCCCGTGATATTTTCTAGGGTCGCAAATACCTTATCAGGCTTTCCTCCAGTAACAATCGCAAGCCCCGCCGCGACCAGCGCGTTCTCGACCTGGAACCCGCCGGCCAGCGGAAGCGTCAGCATGTAGTCCTCTTCGGCATGCCGGACGATCAGTTTTTGGGTGAAACCCGCCCGCTCGCTTTTCACCAGATGAATGTCGAGCCCGTGCTCGCCGACGGTGAAGATTTTCAGGCCCCGCGCCCTGGCCGCGGCGATGAAGGCATCGGCGCCCTCTCCGTCGGCGCAGATCACCGCCCAGGATTTCGGCGCCAGCACCTCGGAAAAGAGCTTCAGCTTGGCGGCGCGGTAATCCTCGAACGTCGCGTGATAATCGAGATGGTCGCGGGTGATGTTGGTGAAACCGCCGGCCGCGAGCTTCAGCCCGTCGAGCCGGTGCTGGTTGAGGCCGTGGGACGAGGCTTCGAGCGCGAGATGCGTGACGCCCTCGCCCGCGAGCCGGTCGACGATGCGGTGCAGCGCGACCGGATCGGGCGTCGTCAGGTTGGAATAATCCTCGCCTTTGGGCGAGACGAGGCCGACCGTGCCGAGGCTCGCCGCCGGATGGCCGAGTGCCGCCCAGATCTGGCGCACGAAGCTCGCGACCGAGGTTTTGCCGTTGGTGCCGGTGACGGCGATGACGGTTTTCGGCTGGCGCGGATAGAAGCGCGCCGCGATCCTGGCCAAAGCCGCGCGCGCGTCCGGCACGCGCACAAACGGCACACCGAGCTCTTCCTTCGGTTCGCTTCCGCCGACGACGACGGCTGCGCCTTTTTCGACGGCGGCACGGGCAAAATCGATCCCGTCCGCCTTCACGCCCGGCAAAGCGGCGAACAGAAAACCGGGCTCAACGGCCCGGCTGTCGGCGGTAAGTCCGGTAATGGGAATCCGGCTTTGATCCGGCGGCAGGCCGGCTTCGGGAAGCAGTTCGCCGAGCGCGAGCGCGCCCGGACCGTCCGCCTTCGTCACCTGAAATCCTCGAGCGCGGCGGACGTCAGGCCGGGCGGAAGCGGCGGCGGCGCGTTGAAGTCCGGCACGATGCCGAGCAGAGGCGCGATGCGGGCCACGATCTTGCCGGTCACCGGGGCGGCGTTCCAGCCGGAGGTGCGGAAGCCGTGGGTGTCCTTGGTGGGTTGCGGTTCGTCGAGCATGACGAGGAGAGCGTAGCGCGGCGCGTCGCTCGGGAAAACAGCGGTGAAGGTCGTCATCACCCTGTCCTCGGAATATCTGCCGTTCACGACCTTGTTCGCGGTACCGGTTTTGCCGCCGACGCGGTAGCCCGGAATGTCGGCTTTCTTGGCCGAGCCGCTCGGATGTGTGGCGTTGAGGCGCATCAGAAAGCGCATTTGATCGCTGGTCGAGGATTTGATGACCTGCGTTCCGAGAAGGCGTGCTTCTTCCTTGGTGCGCTTCAGGAAGGTCGGCGGAATGAGAAGGCCGCCATTCATCAGGGCCGCCGTGGCCATCAGGGTCTGCAGCGGCGAGACGGCAATGCCGTGTCCGAAGGAGATGGTGACGGTATTCAGCTCGCCCCAGTTGCCAGGCACGATGGGTCGCGCGCTTTCGGCGAGTTCGGTGCGCAGCCGGTCGAGCTGGCCCATCTTTTTCAGGAAAGCCTTGTGGCCGTCGACACCGACCGCAAGCGCGATCTTGGCAGTGCCGATATTGGAGGAATGAATGAAAACCTCCGGGACGGACAAAACGCGCCGCGTCGGATGGAAGTCGTTGATCTGGAACCGGCCGTATTGCAGCGGCCGCGTCGCGTCGAACCGGTCGGTCAGCTTCACCCGCCCGCTGTCGAGCGCCATCGCAAGCGTCAGCGCCTTGAAGGTCGAGCCCATTTCATAAACGCCGACGGCGAGCCGGTTGATCTTGTTTCTGTCCTTGTACGCATCGCCCGGCGCATTCGGATCGAAATCCGGCAGCGAGACGAAGGACACGATCTCGCCGCTCTCGACATCGATCACCGCGCCCGCCGTGGCGAGGGCCCTGAACTCGGCCTTCGCTTTCACCAGCTCGTCGCGCACCGCCTGCTGCACGTTGAGATCGAGCGCGAGCTGGACCGGCTTGAGCTCCCCCTTCCCGTCTTTGGCAACCTGGCCGCTCTTGTCGAGATATTGCTCGATGCCGGAAATGCCGGTGTTGTCGATGTCGACGGCGCCGATCGCGTGCGAAATGAGATCGCCGTTCGGATAGACGCGGCGCTGCTCGGTCAGAAAACCAACGCCCGGTATGCCGAGACGGTGAACATCGAGCTGTTCGCGCGGCGTGATTTCGCGCTTGACCCAGACGAAGCCGAGATCCTTGTCGAACTTCTTGTGCAGTTCGTTGGGATCGAGCGTCGGCATGACCTCGATCAGAGCTTCGGCAGCCTCATCGGTGTCGAGCATCTTGCGCGGCTCGGCATAGATCGACGACGTCTGGATATCGGTTGCGAGTTGGCGGCCCGCACGGTCGACGATGTTCGGACGTTTGGCCGCGAGCGCGGCTTCGGCGTCAATACGTGCCTTGACCTGCACGTCGGGCTCGACGCCGAGCCAGACCAGACGCCCGCCGATGGCGAGATAGATCGCGCCGAAGGCCAGCATTGCGAGGCGGACGCGGCCCGCGGCGCGGCGCGCGTTCATTGCGGAAACCTGGTCGGCTGCTGGGCGATGCCCAGTTCGCGCATCGTGCGCGCGATACGGTCATCGGCCGTCGGCAGAGCAAGACCCATGCTCTCGATGGTGCGCGCGATCGGATCGTCGCCCGGCCGCGCTTTCGGCTCGTCGGCGATCGGCACGTTCAAAGCGCCGAGCGAGGCGATGGTGTCGGCGATGCTGTCGACCTTCGCGGGCCGCATCGGCAGATCGGCGAGCGCGGTGCGCTGGCGCGAGTCGGCGCTCTTCAGATCGAGATGCTTTTCGGCGAGGTTCTGGATGCGGTCGGGCCGCACGAGATGCGCCCATTCGGCCTCGAGCACATTGATCGCGGACTTCTCACGCTCGATCTGGCGGTTCAGCCGCTCGACTTCGACCGCCTGCCACGTCGCCTGATATTTGATGCGATAGACCGTGACCGCGGCCCCGATCAGCAGCAGCACCGCCAGCACGCTGATCATGCGCGTCAGCTTCATGCGCGCGCCATGAACTGCGTCAGGGCCGACAACTGCGGCACGCCATAGGCGAGAGGATCGGATGCGCCGCGCGCGGGCGCTTCGGTGCGCTCGGCCGCGCGCAGGCGCGCGGACCGGGCACGCGGATTGCGAGCCATTTCGTCGTCGCCTGGCGTCGCCGAGCGGACGATCGGAATAAAGGTCGGCGCGGCGGCGAAGGTCGCCGGCACATGGCGCGAGATGTTCGGCGTCGTGCGCGAACGCTCGGCCAGGAATGTCTTTACGATGCGGTCTTCAAGCGAATGGAAGCTGACGACCGCGAGGCGCCCGCCGGGAGCCAGAACTTCCTCCGCCGCGAACAAAGCGCGGAGAAGCTCGCCGAGTTCGTCGTTCACCGCGATGCGCAAGGCCTGGAAGGTGCGGGTCGCGGGGTTGATCATGTCCGGATGGCGGCCGAGCACCGCCTCGCAGATGCGCGAGAGCTGGGTCGTGGTGTCGATGCGGCCGTTGGCGCGCTCCGCGACGATGCTTTTGGCGATGGCGCTGGCGCGGCGCTCTTCCCCGAAGGTGCGGATGAGCGCAGCGAGATCCTTTTCCGCGAGTTCGTTGACGAGATCGGCCGCGCTCGGGCCTTCGCGGTCCATGCGCATGTCGAGCGGCCCGTCGAAGCGGAACGAGAAGCCGCGGTCGGCCGTGTCGAGCTGCATGGAGGAGACGCCGACATCGAGCACGACGCCGTCGACGCGGTCCACGCCGAGTTCCTGCACGATCTCCTTCAGATCGCCGAACCGGCCCTGAACGAGCGTCAGCCTGCCCTTGGCGTCTTCGACCAGTTGGGCACCCCCGAGAATGGCGTCGCTGTCGCGGTCGATGCCGAGAACTTTTGCATCCGAGATGTCGAGAATGGCGCGGGTGTAGCCGCCGGCCCCGAAGGTGCCGTCGATGTAGGTACCGCCGTCAACCGGCGCCAGCGCCGTCACGGCCTCGTCGCGGAGAACCGAGACGTGACGCTGGGCGCCGGCCGTTTCAAGCTGCTGGAGCGCCATCATTGCGGCGTCTCCCCGCCCCGACCGCCGACCGTGCGGCGAAGATCGCGAGCCTTTGCGCGTGCTGCGTCGAGATGGGCGCGAAATGTCTCCGGCTCCCAGATTTGAAATTTGTGGCCGTGGCCGACGAAGGTCACCGAATCCGTAATGCCACCATAGGCTTTCAGGCTGTCGGTGAGAATGATCCGGCCCTCGCCGTCCGTTTTCAGGATTTCGCTGGTGCCGAGCAGCGCCGTCGAGACCTGGTCGCGCTCGTCTGAATAGGGCGCGAAGCTTTCGAGCAGCCGGTCGATTTCCGAAAGAAGCGCGTTGCCCCCCGCATCGAGCGCCTGCGAGTTCAGCGACGGCAGAACGCAAAGCCCCTCGTATCCATCCCGCGCCAGCACAGAACGAAACGAAGCAGGTATCGACACCCGCCCCTTGGCGTCCAGCCGGTTTGTGAAATTGGACACGAAACGGTCCATGGCACCCCTCGCTCCCCTGGACACAGCTCCGCCGACGACGACCGACGGCCCCTCCAGCCACCGAACGACTACTCGCAGCGAACGCTCCACAAGGGATGATTTGGGATAGCATGGGATTTCTTGGGGGTCAAACTATATTCAGCCACAATTAACCATTTTCCCCCTTCCCGCCGCGGGTCGAAAAACGGCTAAGCCTTTGATGATTCTGGGGCGTTAGGGTTAACGACCAGTTTGTGGGTGGAAATCCCATGCCCCTGCTTCCCTCTCCCATTGGCGGTGGTGCCAAGGAGCTTCCGCACCAGATCGAGCTCGCCGGTTCCGTGATCCGGGCTCGATGTGGTCGCGTTGCTTCCACGAGTATTCGGGGCCTCACCTACTGAGGAGCTAATCGCTCCGGCGCCAGGAGCCCCTTCGTGTGCCGGCGCGGTGCGTGCACCGGGACATCGCTCCGTGAAAATGCGCTTGGGCGGAGAACCGCGGACAGGAAAAGGGTCTATTCAAAATGGGCTCGGGAGCTGTGGATAACAGGCACTCACACGGCGCGGACATCTTCAGAATCAAACACTTAGCCAGCCGAAATGCCCACGTTGTTAGGGCTTGTGACGATCATTAAGGGCTTTTTCGAACTGCTCAGGTGAGCCGTGAAGATCGCCTTGCACTCCAACCCCGTTGTTGCCCCGCAGCGCAAAAAGCGCGCAACTGCCAGCTCGACAGCGGACTGTCACACTCCCCGTGCTAGTCGGCGGCATGTCACTGACAATCCGCGACGCGACATCCGACGACGAGACCGTGCTGCTTGGGTTCCTGACCGGGATCCAGGACGCCGAACGCGCTCTGCATCCGAGCCGCCGGCCGGCCTCCGAGATCGTCTCGATTTATCTCGGCAATCTTCAGCAGCGCGGCGCCGACATTCTGATCGCGCAGGATGGCGGTCAGGCGGTCGGCTTCGTCTGCGGATGGCTCGACACCGAGGACGACAAGCTGCTGACGGCGGAATGGCGGGAGCACGGATGGATTTCCGATCTCTATGTCGTCGAGGAGCGCCGTGCCGAAGGCGTGTCGCAGCTCCTTCTGGGCGCGATTGCCGAACGCCTTCGTGGCAAGGGCGCGAAGCGGCTGCGCATCTGCGCGCTGGCGGCCAATGTTCCGGCGATACGTGCCTACAAAGCCTTCGGCTTTTCGGAACTCGAAATCGTGTTCGACACGCCGCTCTAGTCCTCAATCAATGTCGAAGGACACGCCTTGGGCCAGCGGCAGGGCCCTGGAATAGTTCACCGTGTTGGTGGCGCGGCGCATATAGGCCTTCCACGCGTCGGAGCCGCTCTCGCGGCCGCCGCCGGTCTCCTTCTCGCCACCGAAGGCGCCACCGATCTCCGCGCCCGACGTGCCGATATTGACGTTGGCGATGCCGCAATCCGAACCGTCGACGCCGAGAAAGCGTTCGGATTCCTGAAGGTCCCGGGTGAAGATCGATGACGAGAGCCCCGCCCCCACCGCGTTGTGCGCGTCGAGCACAGTGTCGAAGTCCGAATATTTCATCACATAGAGGATCGGCGCGAAGGTCTCTTCCGTCACCGGCGAAACCTGTTTGGGCATTTCGACCAGCGCCGGACGTACGTAATAGGCATCGGGGTGGCCGTTCTCGACCCGCGAGCCCCCCGTCACTTTGCCGCCCTGCGAAGCCGCCTCCTTGAGCGCTTTCTGCATGGCCTCGTATGCGGCCTTGTCGATTAGCGGCCCGACAAGCGCCGTCGTTTCCAGCGGATTTCCAACTGAAACGCTCTCATAGGCCTTCTTCAAGCGCGGTACCAACGCATCGTAGACGCTGTCATGGACGAACAGGCGCCTGAGCGTCGTGCAGCGCTGGCCGGCCGTGCCCATTGCACCGAAGGCGATGGCGCGCAGCGCCATGTCGAGATCGGCGGTCGGGCAGACGATACCGGCATTGTTGCCGCCAAGCTCCAGCACTGCGCGGGCAAAGCGTTTCGCCAGCCTCGGACCGACATCGCGGCCCATGCGGGTCGAGCCGGTGGCCGAGACCAGCGGCACTTTCGGATGGTCGACCAGAATTTCGCCCACGGCGCGATCGCCGATCAGCACCGGCGCCAGTCCTTCCGGGGCATCGCCGAAACGCTTAACCGCCCGCTGGAAAATCGCTTCGCAGGCGAGCGCCGTCAGCGGTGTTTTTTCCGACGGCTTCCACACCACGGCATCGCCGCAGACCAGCGCAAGGGCCGCGTTCCACGACCACACCGCAACCGGGAAGTTGAAAGCGGAAATGACGCCGACGACGCCCAGCGGGTGCCACGTCTCCATCATGCGATGGCCGGGACGCTCGGTCGCGATGGTGAGGCCGTAGAGCTGGCGAGAGAGACCGACGGCGAAATCGCAGATGTCGATCATCTCCTGCACTTCGCCGAGGCCTTCGGACGGAATTTTACCGACCTCGATCGAAACCAGCCGGCCAAGTTCCGTCTTGTGCGCGCGCAACTCCTCGCCGAGCAGCCGCACCAGTTCGCCGCGCCTCGGCGCCGGCACCAGCCGCCACGCCTGGAACGCTGTATGGGCGTCGTCGATCACCTTCGCCGCGTCCGCCGGCGAGATCGTCTTCAGCGCGGCGATCTGCTCACCCGTCACCGGACTACGCACGATGAGGTCGCCGCCCGACAGCGCCTCCGTCGCAACGCCCAGTCTGGCCAGAAGCCCCGCCGTCTCCTTCGCTATCGTCATGATGCTGCCTTTTGCTCGTCGGGCAGCATGCTCAGCGCACTCCCACTGCGTTCAATGCCGCCATGCAATGCGCGATCGAAGCCTTCTCGATATCGGCATAATGCTTGAACTCATCGAGAACAGGGGCGCCGAGGGCCTGTTCAAAGCGCTCCTGGTTGGGACTGGCCACCAGGCTCTGCCCAGCCGCATCGCCGAGGTTCGACTGGAAAATGCCAGCCGCGCTCACCGGGAGAAAATCCTCATAGACGATCGGATCGAAGAGGATTGCGCCGGTCTCGATCAGCGTTTCCAGATCGGGGGCATCGCCCGAACCGCTGTCGATCGTACGGCTGGGACGATAGGTGAAATAGCCGAGGCCATTGCGCCGAATGTCGTTCCAGTCGTCCGGGAATGCCTGAAAAATGGTTTCCAAAGCGAGGTAATAAGCCCGCGCGTTGGAGCCGTCTGCGGCCGGCCGGATTCCGGCGCGCGCCTCATTCAGCAGTCGATCGTAGAGGGCGCGCCCCTTCGGCGTGAGCGCGACGCCGCGTTGTTCGACCTCGCCGAAACGGGCGGTGTGGGAGCCGGGACGCAGCGTGCCGTCGGCGTCCGGGAAATGTACGGGCTCTTCAAGCGCCTTGAACGAGGTCTGCCGCAGCAGGATCGGACAATTCCGCGATGGCGGTCCTTCGATCACGGCTTTCGGCGTGATGCCCCTCGTGGGCATCAGTGTCTGTACGGCATCGATATCGAGCGTGCGCGGCGTCAGGTGATTGATGTGTGGTCCCTTGAACGACACCACGTCGGCAATCAGGGGGTGAGCGCGATGAAGCCGGCTGTAGAGTTCGTGGCTTACGCTCGCCTCTTCGGACCAGCGAAACGTTTTCAGGACTTCGGAGATGAAGCTGGCGGCGTCGGGCTCCGTCAATCCGCCCTGCAGCTCCGCTTTCTCGACCAAAGTCACGGCTGCCTCGGAAAAAATGTGCCTCGCCGCCAATATCTCTTCCGCTTCGGCGCGCAGGCCGGCATCGTCGATCAGGTCGAGGCGCAGCAGCGAGGTGAAGACCCGAAAGGGACTGATCTTCAGCGCGGCGTCGCCAACGGGCCGAAATGCCGTCGAATGGACCGGGACCCCGGCTTCGCTGAGATCGTAGTAGCCGACCGGGAACATTCCCATGACCGCGAACACCCGCCGGATCATGGCAAGCTCGGCCTCGGTGCCGAGACGGATGGCGCCGTGGCGCTCTTCCGAGATGCGGTCGAGTGTGTCGGTTTCGTCGAGGCTGGCCTGCAGGTCCGGCCGGTCAGCCAACGTCCGGGCGTTGACGTCGGCGACCAGGGAAATCAGCTCGCCGTAAGCCGGCACCTCGGTGCGGTACATCGCCGACATGGCTGCCGAGAAGGCGGCGCGGATATTGTCCGATGACGCGAATTGGTTTCCAGGCATCGTGGCGCTTCCCATGATCATTCCCTGAACGTGAATGATACCCGGAGCAGGCCGCAGACGGCGAGTCCCATCAGATGGAAGAAAATGTAGTCCGAGAGATGGACGAAAAAGTCGCCAGCCGGCGCCGTGACGGGCTATTCGCAAGGCGGATCGCCCGCCCCGACCGATCTCTCAATGAATTTCTTTGCCTTTCGGTGTCCGGCGGGGAATAGGCGGCGCGGCCCATCGTTCTCCTGTCGGTGACGTTGCGGGAAGCGGATGCTCGCGCACTGGCTTCCCGACCATCGACACCCATGCAACGAGAGGGCGTCATCAAGCGTTTCACAGCGACGGCAGTGAGAAAAGGCTGCGCGATCCTTGTGGGCCAACGGTTGGCGCGTTTCGCGCACGACAAATCCGGAGCATTGAGTACTGGAGGATCGAATCAATGTCGATGATCCCTAAAACGATCACCATAGCGGCCACATCGCTTCTGCTGACCGGGGTCGCGTCTGCCGGCAACAGTTCCTCAAATTCCAGCTCGAATTCCAGTTCGAACTCGTCGAACGGCGTGCATACGCGCCACGATACGCTGATCATCGAGCAAGACGGGCGCCGCTATGTTCGTGAGCGATACGAGCGACTCTATGACAGGCCGCATGACAGGCCACGCCGTGAGTACCGTCGGCGCTGGCGCGAGCAGGACGACTAAGCGCTACCGACAGGCGGCACCAGCGCCAGTGCTGCTATAAGGGGCGGATTATTTCCCGGCGTCGATCAGATCGGCGAACCGCTTGAACAGGTAATGACTGTCCTGCGGTCCCGGGCTCGCCTCGGGGTGATACTGCACCGAGAACGCCGGACGGTCCGTCAGACGGATGCCGCAGTTGGAACCGTCGAACAGCGAGATATGCGTCTCCTCGGCATTGCCCGGCAGCGTGTCGCGATCGACCGAGAAGCCGTGGTTCATCGAGGTGATTTCGACCTTACCGGTGGTGAAGTCCTTCACCGGATGGTTCGCGCCGTGATGGCCCTGGTGCATCTTCGCGGTCTTGGCGCCGATGGCGAGGCCGAGGAGCTGATGTCCGAGGCAGATGCCGAAGGTCGGGACCTTCTTGTCGAGGATTTCGCGGATCACCGGCACGGCATATTCGCCGGTCGCCGCCGGATCGCCGGGGCCGTTCGAGAGAAATACGCCGTCCGGCTTCAGCGCCATGATTTCGTCCGAGGTCGCGGTCGCGGGCACCACGACGACGTGGCAGTCCTGCTCGGCCAGCATGCGCAGGATGTTGCGCTTCAGGCCGTAATCGATCGCGACCACCCGGCGTTTGCCGGTGCCGATCTTCTTGTAGCCGCTCTCGAAGCTCCAGGCCGCCTCGTCCCATTCGAAACGCTGGGCGCTCGTCACGCCGGGCACGAGATCGACGCCTTCCATGTTCGGAATGCCGGCCGCCGCACGGCGCAGGGCGTCCACGTCGAAGCGGCCCTCCGGGCTGTGGGCGATGACCGCGTTGGGCATGCCCTTGTCGCGGATCAGCGCGGTCAGCGCGCGCGTGTCGATGCCCGCGAGGCCGACAATGCCGCGCGCCTTGAGCCAGGCGTCGAGGCCGCGGCTGGCGCGCCAGTTCGACGGATCGGTGATCGGGGCCGCGAGCACCGCGCCGCGCACGCCCGCCGAAGCCGCGAGATTGACGGTCTCGATGTCGTCCTCGTTGGTGCCGACATTGCCGATGTGCGGGAAGGTGAAGGTGATGATCTGGCCGGCATAGGACGGGTCGGTCAGGATTTCCTGATAGCCGGTCATCGACGTGTTGAAACAGACTTCGCCCGTCGCCTGTCCTTCGGCGCCGATGCCCTGCCCTTCGAGAACGGTGCCGTCGGCCAGGACGAGCAATGCGGTGGGCCTGGGTTCAGTCCAGGCGTCTCCGGTTCCCCGGGGGGCTTGTTCGCTCGTCATGTCTGCCTTAGGTCTGCCGCGCTGAAACCGCGCGTGTCAGAGGGCTAGCTAAGGCCCGCTCGCGCGCGGGTCAACATCGCGGCCCCCTTCTCCGGAGCAAATCTGCCATGCCGACCCTGCGCGAGGCGATTAACGACGCCCTGAAGGAATCCATGAAGTCAGGCGACAAATGCCGCCTCGCCACTTTGCGGCTCATCAATGCCGCCATCAAGGATCGCGACATCGAGGCGCGGGGAAACGGCAAGGACCCGATCTCCGAAGACGAGATGCTTCAGCTGTTCCAGAAGATGATCAAGCAGCGCCAGGAATTGGCGAAAATCTACGAGGACAATGCGCGCCCCGAACTCGCCGCCCAGGAGCGCGAGGAAATCTCCCATATCGCGAGCTTCATGCCGAAGCAGATGGATGAGGCCGAGACCAAGGCCGCCATCGAAAGCGTGGTGAAGGAGCTCAACGCCGCCGGCCTCAAGGATATGGGGCGGGTCATGGCCGAGCTGAAAACGCGCTATGCCGGCAAGATGGATTTCGGCAAGGCAAACGGCGTCGTTAAGACGACATTGGGCTGAGCGTTTCCCCTCTCCTGCGAAGCGGGAGAGGGTCGACTCGCCGGCAGGCGAGCGGGGTGAGGGCAAGCGAGTTTCCGACAACGTCCCCTCACCCGGTCACGCTGCCGCTCGCCTGAACTCGGTGATCCTCTCCCGTACCAACGGGACCCGACTGGCTCGGAAGAGGCTCAGATCCGGCTCGCCGCGACCAATCCATCCCACATCGCCATGGTCTGCCCAACGATCCGCTCAAGTTCCTGGCGCGTCGCGCCGTCGCGCGCCCGGACCGACAATCCCTGCAGAACCGTCGTGAGATAGACCGAGATCGCCGTGGTATCGGTGCCGGGAGGCATGTCGCCCTCCTGCACGCCCCGGTCGAGCCGGGCCTTCATCCCCTCGAGGCCTTCTTTCCTGGCCGCGGCGAGAAAGTCCCGTATCCCCTCATCTTCCGGCGTGCCGACGAGACTGGCCAGCACGATCATACAGCCCGGCGGATGGCCGGGGTCGGCATAGCCGGCGGCGTGCGTCATCAGCATGGCCTCAACCGCCTCGCGCGCCGTCGCCCCCTCTTCGAGACATTGCCAGGCCAGCACGCCCTCGACGTCATTGTAGAGCTTCGCCGCCTCGCGGAAGAGCTCCTCCTTGCAGCCGAACGCGGCGTAGAGGCTCGGCCGGTTGATGCCCATGGCCTCTGTCAAATCACCGATAGATGTCGAGGCATAGCCGCGCGCCCAGAACACGCGCATCGCCTGCTCCAAAGCCGCTGACCGATCGAACTCGGGAGGACGCCCGCGAGCCATAATTGTACCTTTCGGTATATAATTATTGACCTCAGCCCGAAGGCCGCTTAGTCATATTGAACTGATCGGTACATATGAGGAGTTAACGTGGCTGACAAGGACAGAAAGGTGGCGTTCGTGACAGGCGGCACCCGGGGCATCGGCAAGGCTATCGTGACGAAGCTCGTCGAGGACGGATTTGCGGTTGCCTTCACCTATGTGCGCAGCGCGGACGCTGCGAAGGCGATCGTCGACGACATCGCGAAATCCGGCGGCGAAGCCCTCGCGCTTCAGGCCGACAGTGCCGATGCCAAGGCTCTCGCGGGTGCCGTCGACACGGCGTTCGCACAATTCGGCCGGCTCGACGTCCTCGTCAACAATGCGGGCATGGTTCCGGACGGCACGATCGACGATGCCACCGTGGCGGTGATCGACCATGTTCTGGCCGTCAATACGCGCGCGGTCGTCGTCGCGTCCCAGGCTGCGGTTCGACACATGAAGCGCGGAGCGCGCATTGTCTCCATCGGCTCCTGTCTTGCCGAACGCGTGCCGGATCCCGGCATCACGCTCTACGCCATGACGAAGTCCGCGCTGATCGGCCTGACAAAGGGGCTGGCGCGCGATTACGGCGCGCGCGGCATCACGGTCAATCTCGTCCAGCCGGGCTCGACGGACACCGACATGAACCCGGCCGACGGTGAGACCGCTCCCGATCAGGTCGCACATACGGCGCTCGGCAACTACGGCCAGCCCGAAGACGTCGCGGCCATGGTGGCGTTCCTGGCCGGCCACGGCGGACGCAATGTCACGGGCGCCATGCTCGCCGTCGACGGCGGTGCGAACGCATGACCGGTCTGGCCTGGGGCGCCGTTCTGCTCGCGGCGAGTTTTGAAATCGTCATTGCGCTGGCGCTGAAGGAAGCGGCCGCGTTCACACGGCCGCTGCCGACCGCCCTCACCCTCCTGGCTGCGCTCGGCAGCCTCTCGCTTCTATCGTTTGCGATGACGCGCCTTCCGGTCGGCACGGCCTATGCCGTCTGGGTCGGCCTCGGCGCTGCCGCCGTTGCCGTCACCGGGGTGTTCGTCCTCGGCGAGAGCACCGCGCCGGCACGGCTCGCCTGCATAGGCCTGATCCTGCTCGGCGTCGTGGGGCTGAAGCTCGTTCCGGGGTGATGATCTTTCTTCCCCTCTCCCGCTTCGCAGGAGAGGGGAAGAACTTCGTCAACGCCGCCTTAACGTAATCACCCGCATTGTCGCGACCCATGAGGACCAGGGTTGCGTTCGGTCTCGTCTGTATTGGCGTAACTGCGTTGCTGACGGCGTGCGGAAGGCTCGATTTTGCGAGCCGCGAGCCGTGGCGCGACGCGGCCGAGGAACGCTGCCTGCGCTCAGGCGAACTGATGCCCTCCGCCTTCGCCGAACCGCTACCCCCCATCCGCCAGAAATACACCTGCGGCCTCGAGCACCCATTCAAGATCGCGGCACTCGGCCAAGGCGAGGTGTCGATCCAGCCGCCGGCACGGCTCGGCTGCCCGATGAATTCGGCGCTGAACCGCTGGCTGCGCGATGTGGTTCAGCCCGCCGCCTATTCCAGTTTCGGCCAGCCCGTGGTCGGCCTGAAAAACATCGCCTCATACGGCTGCCGCACGCGTAACAACAAACGCGGCGAAAAGCTTTCCGAGCACTCGTTCGGCAATGCGCTCGATGTGAAGGCCTTCTATCTCGCCGACGGTCGCGAAGTGTCCGTCTATGGAGGTTGGAAAGGCTCGCCCGATCAGCAGGCCTTTCTGCGCCAGGTGCACGGCGGCGCCTGCGGCACTTTCAAGACCGTGCTGGGCCCCGGCAGCGACGGCTTCCACGAGGATCATTTCCATCTCGACCTCGCGCGCCACGATGCGAGCGGCGATCGCGCCTATTGCCGCCCGCTGCCGCAACGGGTCGAGAGCGTCCCGCAGCAATATTACCAGCCGCAGGACCCTTATGCTCCCGGCGCGCACAATGGCGAGCCGCCGGTTTACCGCGGGCAGGATCCGTATGCGGTGAATGAGCCGATGTCTTATGCCACACCGCGCTGGCCGGTCGCGCGCGTACCTACGCCCTATGCGGAGCCGGCTGCCGGCGCCCTGGATCGCTGAACGTCATTGTCCCGCGCCGACGTTGACAGCGCCGGAACGACCGATGATCGGCAATGTTCCGAGCGGGTCGGACGCGGTGGGCAATCTGCCCGAGCAGTTTGTCGTCGTCGCGCTGGTCGAGCCGCTACCCGTGCTCGAGCGCGTGCCCGTTGCGGTGCAATCGGTGCTGCCGGAGCGGGTCGCAGACTCATTGATCGAACCGGCGACGCTGGGGCCCGACAAATTCGTCGTGCCGTAGAACGGCACCGCGGTGCCGACACCCGAGCCCGGGCTCTGCGGCACGCTGGTGGCACCACCCGAAATTCCGGAGGTGCTTGGCGCCACCTGGGAATTTGGATCGATCGCCGGCTGCGGCACGCGGGTGATAGAACGGCCGGTCGTCATGGGCGATCCGGTAATCGATGTTGCACTACCGAGGGAGCGTACCCCGCCCGAGGTCGGTACTCCGCTCGGACTGGTCTGGGCAAACGCCAAGGTCGAACCGCCGCTTAGAGCGGCCGCAGTAAGCAAAGCTGTCAGTTGAATACGGGTCATAGATCGTCTCCACGAGATTCCCCAAATCTTTGACAACGCCGCCAAGGCCCCCATGTTCCACCATTGCCCGCCCAAGCCCCGTGTGGCACCGCTTCGTGAATGAACTTTTCCCCCGACAGCCCCCATGTGACCGCCGTCATCCCCTCGCCCAACCGCGACGCCCGGGCCGAGGGCGAACCGATCGATATTCTTCTCCTCCACTATACGGGCATGGTCTCGGCCGATGAGGCGGTGGCCCGCCTGTGCGACCCCGCCAGCAAGGTGTCCTGCCACTATCTCGTCCACGAGGACGGGCGGATTGTGCAGATGGTACCCGAAGCGCGCCGCGCCTGGCATGCCGGCCTCGCCGTCTGGGAGGACGAAACCGACATCAATTCGCGCTCTGTGGGCGTCGAGATCGCAAATCCGGGTCACGAGTACGGCTATCGCGATTTTCCCGACGCGCAGATCGAGGCCGTGATCCGGCTCGGCCTCGACATTGGCGCACGCCATTCGATCCCGCGAAATCGCGTACTCGGCCATTCCGACGTGGCGCCCCGCCGCAAGGAAGATCCTGGCGAGAAATTTCCCTGGGATCGGCTGGCGGCGCAGAAGCTCGGCCACTGGCAGAAGCCGGCGCCCCTGACGACGCAGGGCTTCAGCTTCCAGGAAGGCGACGCGGGCGAGCCGGTCGAGGAACTCCAGTCGCTGTTTTCGATCTACGGCTACGGCATCGAAATCAGCGGCCAGTTCGACGCCCAGACCAAGGCGGTCGCCACCGCCTTCCAGCGTCATTTCCGGCAGGAAAAGGTGGACGGCGTGGTCGATCCATCGACGATCGCGACCATGCGCAGGCTCTTGAAAGCATTGCCCAAAGTATAAGATGCACCAAGATTTGCCTTATAATGAACATTAAATCATCAACACGGAGCCTGATTCCGTAGGCGATCTGCCGCGCTTGAAAGCAAAAGCGGGGGAGTTCTTGCCATGATCCGTTCTATTCTGTCCGGCGCCCTCATTGCGGCTTCGCTGACCTTTGCCGGCTCCGCCTACTCCGACGACATTCTCCGCAGCGCGGCCAAGGTTCAGAAATCGCTGCCGGCCGACCAAGCCGAGGATCTGCGCGACGAAATGCATGACCTCCGCGAAGCTCGCTCGCCGAAGGAAAGGGCCGAAGCTCAAGCCGAGCTGCGCAAGGAGATCGGCGAGGAGCGCCGCGAGGTGAAGAAGCGTCCCGCTTTGCTTGAAGGCCGCGCATCTGTCACGGGCGCGCCGTCTCGTGGCGGAAGCTTCCAGTCCCTGGTCGCGCGCCACGCCGCGGCCAACGGCGTGCCGCCGCAACTTGCCCATGGCGTGGTCATGGTCGAGAGCCGCTACAACGCCCGCGCCACCGGCCGCGGCGGCTATATCGGCCTCATGCAGATCGGCTACCGCACCGCCAAGGGCATGGGCTACACGGGCTCGCGCGCGGGACTCTACGATCCCGAGACCAATCTCCGATACGGCATGAAATATCTCGGCCAGGCCTACGCCCAGGCCGGCGGCAATATGTGCGGCACGGTGTCGAAATATCAGGGCGGCCACGGCGTGCGCGGCGTGACGCGCGCAGGCGCCGTCTATTGCGGGAAGGTCAAGAAGTACATGGCCCAGGCGGCGCCGGTCGGCCGCCAGGTCGCCGAGCGCGAGGTGCGGAAGTCGTAAGTACGAAGTAGTTACGGCCCCTCTCTCCTTGAGGGGAGAGAGGGTAAGGATTCACTGCCGCGTGGCGAGCGCCACCCCCAACGCGGCGAGCGCCATTCCGCCCAGCTGAATCATCGTCATTGTCTCACCGAAACCGATCCAGGCCATCAAAGCCGTCACCGGCGGCACGAGATAGAGAAGCGACGCCGTCTGCACCACGGCGCCGCGCTTGATGAGCACGAGCAGCAGCATGATCGCGCCGATCGAAAGACCTGCAACCGACCAGAACAGCCCGATGAAGAGCTCCGTCGTCAGGTCGAATTTTCCGCTTTCCGTCAGCCATGCAACGAGAGCCGTCGGTATGAGCGCCGCGGTGAACTGCACAACATTGCCGGTCCTGAGATCCATCCGGCCCCCGGTGCGCTTCTGCCAGATCGCGCCCGCCGTAAACCCGCCGAAGGCGATCGCCGCCACCGCGAGAGCGGAGAGAGGAATGGCCCCCTCGCCCGCGCCGAGCTTCGGCGCGAGCACGAGCGCGGCACCCGCGAAGCCGAGTAGAATTCCGATCCAGCGCCTGATCCCGACGGTCTCGCCGAGCAGCGGCTTTGCGACCATTGCGGTGACGAGCGGCTGAAGGCCGGAAAACAGCCCGGCGATGCCGGCCGGAAGGCCGTGCTTCACGGCCCAGAACACACCGCCGAGATAAAGCCCATGGAGCAGAAGGCCCGACACCGCGTTGGCCCCGATGTCGCGCCGGTTTATTGGCCATGGCGCGTTCTGGACGAGAGCAAGGCCCCCGAGAAAGAGGATGACGACGACATAGCGGGCGGACAGGAAGGTCAGCGGATCGGCATGCGGCGCAACCAGCCGGGCCACGATGAAGCCCGACGACCACAGCACCACGAAGAGAAGAGGCGCGCCGATGGAGAACAGAGGCGACGGCGCGGCGGGAGGTTTCATGCGCGCTGCCTAGACCTGCCCGGCGTCTCCCACAAGGCTTGCGCTCGAGGCCCCTCCACCTCTAATTGAACCTGTCAGCCGGCTGGATGGCCGCTCCGCAAGGAGAGGAAAGTCCGGGCTCCATGGAGGCACGGTGCCGGATAACGTCCGGCGAGGGTGACCTCAGGGAAAGTGCCACAGAAAGTAAACCGCCCCGGTTTTCCGGGGTAAGGGTGAAAGGGTGCGGTAAGAGCGCACCGCGTTTCTGGCAACAGAGACGGCACGGCAAACCCCACCGGGAGCAAAACCGAATAGGGACGGCGCGGGCTCATACCCAGATCCCGCCTCCAGATTGCCGTCCGGGTTGGTTGCTCGAGGCGTCCGGCAACGGACGTCCCAGAGGAATGGCCGTCGCGTCGCAGCACGCAAGTGCTGCGGCCCTACAGAACCCGGCTTACAGGCCGGCTGGCACCTTATCCGACGTTTTACCCGAGCGGTGCGCCGGGACCAGACGTGTTCAGCCGCCGGACCACGGCGCGCGTCAGTGCGCGCGGCACGAGCTTTCCGAAGAAAATGCCGAGTTTGTTGGTAAAGCCCGGAATGACGATGGCCTTGTTGGCGCGGTAGCCGGCATGACCCGCGAGCGCGACGGACGCCGCATCCGGCGCGCGGTCGAACATGCGGCGGCCGGCGAGACCGGCAATCGCGATGAATTCGGTCGCGACTGGTCCGGGGCACAAAGCGGAAACCTTCACGCCATAGGGCTTTGCCTCTTCGTGCAGCGCTTCGGTGAAGGACAGCACATAGGCTTTGGTGGCGTAATAGACGGCCATGAACGGCCCGGCCTGAAACGCCGCCATGCTCGCGACGTTCAGAATACCGCCGTCCCGCCGCGCGATCATGCCGGGCAGAAACAGCCGCGACAGCGCGGTCAGCGCCGCCACATTGAGGCGGACCATCTCGTCCTGCCGCTCCGCCGAAAGCTCATGGAACGCGCCGCGCAGGCCGAAACCCGCATCGTTCACCAAAGTATGTACCGTGATCCCCTCGCCCGCGATCCAGTCGAACAGCTTCCGCGGCGCATCCGGTTCCGCGAGATCGAGCGCCAGCACCTTCACCGGCACGTCGTGCGTGGCCGTGAGTTCACCGGCCAAAGCCTCCAGCCGGTCCTTGCGCCGTGCCACCAGAACCAGGCCGTCGCCGTCGGCCGCGAACAGGCGCGCCAGCTCCTCGCCGATCCCGGCGGACGCACCGGTTACAACCGTCCAGCGGGTGTTTGCCATCTCTCAGCCTGTTTGTTGCGTGAAACGGGACTTTCCCAAACCGTCTCGCCCGTGTAAACGACGCTTCTAGCCTACAGAGCCCACGAACTCCCGCCCGCGCGAGTGCAATTAACTGCACGCGCGCGAACGCCACGGAACGCGCCCCCTTGCCCAAACGCCAAGATATCAAGTCCATCCTCATCATCGGCGCCGGCCCGATCGTCATCGGTCAGGCCTGCGAGTTCGACTATTCCGGCACCCAGGCCGTGAAAGCCCTCAAGGAAGAGGGTTACCGGGTGATTCTGGTGAACTCGAACCCGGCCACGATCATGACCGATCCGGAGCTGGCGGACGCCACCTATATCGAGCCGATCACGCCCGAGATCGTCGCCAGGATCATCGAGAAGGAGCGGCCCGACGCCCTCCTCCCGACCATGGGCGGACAGACGGCGCTGAACTGCGCGCTGTCGCTGCGCAAAATGGGCGTGCTGGAGAAGTTCGGCGTCGAGATGATCGGCGCCACGGCGGAGGCCATCGACAAGGCCGAGGACCGCGAACTCTTCCGCGAGGCCATGACCAAGATCGGGCTCGACACGCCGAAATCCGCGCTCTCCAACGCCTCGGTGCTGAAGCACGCCGACCGCGACCGCTACGTGGCCGAAACCGCCGCCATCGAGGCGAAGGGCCTCCCGGCCGCCGACAAGGCCAAAGCGCTCGACGCCTTCGAGATCGTCTGGGCGGCCGGCGAGCCCGACCGCAAGAAGAGCTATATCGAAAAGGGCGTCATCGAAGCCCTCGAAGCCCTGCCCGAGATCGGCCTGCCGGCCATCATCCGCCCGAGCTTCACCATGGGGGGCCTCGGCGGCGGCATCGCCTACAACAAGGCCGAGTTCATCGACATCGTCGAGCGCGGCCTCGACGCCTCCCCGACGACGGAAGTCCTGATCGAGGAGAGCGTGCTCGGCTGGAAAGAGTTCGAGATGGAGGTCGTCCGCGACAAAGCGGACAACTGCATCATCGTCTGCTCCATCGAGAACATCGACCCGATGGGCATCCATACGGGTGATTCGGTCACCGTCGCGCCCGCGCTGACGCTGACCGACAAGGAATATCAGCGCATGCGCGATGCGAGCATCGCCGTGCTGCGCGAGATCGGCGTCGAGACCGGCGGTTCGAACGTGCAGTTCGCGATCGATCCCGCCTCCGGCCGCATGATCGTCATCGAGATGAATCCGCGCGTCTCGCGTTCGTCCGCGCTCGCGTCGAAAGCGACCGGCTTTCCGATCGCGAAAGTCGCGGCGAAGCTCGCCGTCGGCTACACGCTCGACGAGATCGAAAACGACATTACCGGCGGCGCGACGCCCGCGAGCTTCGAACCGACCATCGATTACATCGTGGTCAAGGCGCCGCGCTTCAACTTCGAGAAATTCCCGGGCGCCGAAGACAATCTCACGACGTCCATGAAATCCGTGGGCGAGGCCATGTCCATCGGCCGCACCTTCAACGAGGCGATGCAGAAGGCGCTGCGCTCCCTTGAAATCGGATTGACCGGCTTCGACGAAGTGGAAATTGCCGGCCTCGGCCAGGGCGACGACAAGAACGCGATCCGCGCGGCGCTCGCCGCGCCGAAGCCGAACCGCATCGTCACCTGCGCCCAGGCCATGCGTCTCGGCGTCTCGCTCGACCAGGTTCACGAAGCCTGCAAGATCGATCCCTGGTTCCTCCAGCAGATCAAGGACGTGGTCGACACCGAGGAGCGTGTGAAGGCGCACGGTCTGCCGCAGACCGCGGGTGCGCTGCGCGGCCTCAAGGGCATGGGCTTTTCCGACGCCCGGCTCGCCAGGCTTTCGGGCACGACGGAAAAGGAAGTACGGGCGCTGCGCCATTCGCTCGACGTGCGTCCGGTGTACAAACGCATCGACACCTGCGCCGCGGAATTCGCCTCGCCCACCGCCTATATGTACTCGACCTATGCGCCGCTCTTTGCCGGCGTGCCGGCCGACGAGGCTCTGCCCTCGGACCGGAAGAAGGTCGTCATTCTCGGCGGCGGCCCCAACCGTATCGGCCAGGGCATCGAGTTCGACTATTGCTGCTGCCATGCCTGCTTCGCGCTGCGCGACGCCGGCTATGAGACCATCATGGTCAACTGCAATCCGGAAACCGTCTCGACCGATTACGACACGTCGGACCGTCTCTATTTCGAGCCGCTGACCGCCGAGGACGTGCTCGAGATTCTGCATCTCGAACAGACGCGCGGCACGCTCCACGGCGTCATCGTCCAGTATGGCGGCCAGACGCCGCTGAAGCTGGCGCAGGCGCTGGAAGATGCCGGCATCCCGATCCTCGGCACCTCGCCCGACGCGATCGACCTCGCGGAAGACCGCGACCGCTTCAAGCAACTCCTCGACAGGCTCGATCTGCGCCAGCCGCAGAACGGCATCGCGCGCTCGACCGAAGAAGCCCGCGCCATCGTCGAGCGCATCTCCTATCCGGTCGTGATCCGCCCCTCCTACGTGCTGGGCGGCCGCGCCATGGAGATCGTCCACGATGCCGGCCAGCTCGAGCGCTATATGCGCGAGGCCGTGGTCGTCTCCGGCGACAGCCCGGTTCTGATCGACCGCTACCTCTCGGACGCCATCGAAGTCGATGTCGACTGCCTGTGCGACGGCAAGCACGCCTTCGTCGCCGGGGTCATGGAGCACATCGAGGAAGCCGGCGTGCATTCGGGTGATTTCGGCCTGTTCGCTGCCGCCCTACTCGCTCAAGCCCGACATGATCGCGGAAATCGAGCGCCAGACGAAGCAATTGGCCCTCGCTCTGAATGTCGGCGGGCTGATGAACGTCCAGTACGCGATCAAGGACGGGGATATCTATGTCCTCGAGGTCAATCCCCGCGCCTCGCGCACGGTGCCCTTCGTCGCCAAGACGATCGGCTGGTCGGTCGCGAAGGTGGCGTCGCGAATCATGGCGGGCGAAAGCCTCGCAAGCTTCAACCTGAAACCTCAGAATCTTGGCCATATCGCTGTAAAGGAAGCCGTTTTCCCGTTTGCCCGCTTCCCCGGCGTCGACACGATTCTCGGCCCGGAAATGCGTTCGACCGGCGAAGTCATGGGCCTCGACCGCGATTTTGCGGTGGCGTTCGCCAAAAGCCAGCTCGGCGGCGGCACGCGGGTGCCGAAATCCGGCACCGTGTTCGTATCCCTGAAGGACGGCGACAAGGCGCGCATCCTGCCCGCCGTCAAACTATTGGCCAATCTTGGTTTTAAGATTATCGCGACCTCCGGCACCCAGAGCTTTCTCGAGCAGAACGGGATCGCCGCGGTCAAGATCAACAAGGTTCTGGAAGGCCGCCCGCACATCGTCGATGCGATCAAGAATGGCGAGGTGCAATTGGTATTGAACACAACCGAGGGCGCCCAGGCCCTCAGCGACAGCAGGTCGCTCCGACGCGCGGCCCTCTTGCACAAAGTCCCCTACTATACCACCCTAGCGGGGGCGATTGCTGCGGCGCAGGGCATCCGGGCCTATCTCGAAGGAGATCTGGAAGTCCGGGCTTTGCAGTCCTATTTCGCCGGGAATGACCACGCCTCGGCCTAACCGCCGGGCCGTCACCCCAAACGTTCCACGATCGGCCTGCCGGGAGTTCCGCTCCCGTCTGCCGCGACCTTTTGCGTGAAGAGACCCGACGATGGACAAGATTCCGATGACTGCCACCGGCCACACCTTCCTGGAGGCCGAACTCAAACGGCGTTCTTCAGAGGAGCGCCCCCGCATCATCGCGGCCATCACCGAGGCCCGCAGCCACGGCGATCTCTCCGAAAACGCCGAATATCATGCGGCGAAGGAGCAGCAGAGCATCAACGAAGGCCAGATCGCCGAGATCGAGAGCCTGCTCGCGCGCGCCGAGATCATCGATCCCTCCAAGCTCAAGGGCGACACCGTCACCTTCGGCGCCACCGTGAAGCTCGTCGACGAGGACACGGACGAGGAGAAGACCTACCAGATCGTGGGCGAGGTCGAGGCCGACGTGAAATCGGGCCGCGTCTCGATCAGCTCTCCCATTGCCCGCGCGCTTGTCGGCAAGAAGAAGGGCGATCAGGTCGAAGTCACCGCGCCCGGCGGCGCCAAGAGCTATGAGATCCTCGACGTCCGCTTTGCGTGACCGGATTCAGGATTTGGCAAGAACTGAAGGCCTAGGTTCTCCGCAATGACCCGATGGGGGAGCGGCGACCCAGAGGCGGTGCAACGTCTTTGCAGCTCCGGTTCGACTCCGGAGGCGGGTCTCCAATTTTCAAAGATGCGGATTACGGGGCGTGGCGCGTGAGCGCCCGCCCCGCACTCCCTGAGATCCCGGCACTGCCTGAGATCTCGGCACTTTCCGAGATCGAGGTCGTCGCGCCCAATCTCAACCGCCGTTATTCCGGCGTCACCGCGACGGTGATGGCGCTCCTGCCGCATCAGGCCCGCCGGATCGGCATTGCCGCTCTCGGCCATCACATCCCCGCCTCCCTGCCGCGCGTGCGCTGGCGCGATGTGCTGCTTCACGGCTGGCGGAAGCCCGCACACCGGCCGTTCCGCATCTGGCACGCACGGCGCAATCTCGAAATGCTGCCCGGCATTTTTCTGCGCGATGTCCTGCGCCAACCCTGGAGGCTGGTGTTCACCTCGGCCGCGCAGCGCAATCACAGTGCCTACACCAAGTGGCTCATCCGCCGTATGGACGCGGTTATCGCAACCTCGCCGCAGGCCGCGCGGGTGCTGGAAGTGCCGCATACAATCATTATGCATGGTGTCGACAGCGACCGCTTCCGGCCGGCGCCCGATCGCGCTTCCGCCTGGGCCGAAGCCGGCCTGCCCGGCCGATACGGCGTGGGCGCATTCGGACGCGTCCGCCATCAGAAGGGCACGGACCTGTTCGCGGAAGCGATGTGCCGCCTTCTCCCCAAGCATCCCGAGTTCACGGCCGTCGTCATCGGCCTGGCTACTCCGGACAACGCGCAGTTTGTCCACGCCATCGAGGCGCGGCTTGCGGAGGCCGGCATCGCCGACCGCTTCGTCTTTCTCGGCGAGTTGCCCTCGGACGACGTTCCCGGCTGGTTTGCCCGCCTCCTCATCCACGTCGCGCCGCAGCGCTGGGAAGGCTTCGGCCTGACGCCCCTGGAAAGCATGGCGAGCGGCACGGCCGTCGTCGCCACCCATGCCGGCGTGTTCGCGACTTTGGTGGACAACGAAACAACCGGTCTTCTCGTCGAGACCGGCGATCTCGACGCCATGACGGCCGCGCTCGACCGGCTGATGAGCGATCCCGCGCTTGCAGAAAGAATGGGCCGCGCCGGACGCGAACGCGCACAGGCCGAATTTTCGATCACCGAGGAAGCCGCACGGATCAACGGGATCTACGCCCGCCTCTGGAGCGGCGCGTAATTACGGCTTGCCGCTGGCGAACAGGCGCAGATAGCCGTCGGTGATCGCCTTCTGCGAAAACCGCTTCCGGCGGAGAGAAATCCACGAAACCGAACCGAGATTTCGTCTAATTTTTCACGGTAGAATGAGCCATCATGATCTCTACGACGAATACACTTCTATGTATATATTCCTATAATATGGGCACATCGCTGGATGTGTTGATTTAGTCGATCAAGGATATGTGCCCTGGATTTCCAGCAATAATTATCGATGACGCGAGCGAAGACCCGGAAACACTTAATGTAATAAAGAAAAACAAACGTTTCTTTTCGGAGATTTTGGAAAATCATGCGCCAAAGGCCGGAAAACGGCATGGCAATCTATACTTGAATATTCAAAAATCGTTCGATTACGCAGTGGCAAACGGCTTTGAGTACGTCTTGATGGTGCAGGACGATATGCAGTTTGTGCGCGCGTTTTCGCAACAAGTTCGGGAGGAGTATCATTCCCTGTTTGCGAGCGATGAGAGGATCATCCAGGTTGACCCGCGCTTTCTTCGACGCGGCACTGACTATGAGATTTTGTCCGAGAGGCGCGCTTATCGGTACGACGTCCGAACTTCCTACGCAGATGTCGGCGTCACCCATGTCGGTCGGCTCCACGCATTAAACTGGACATTCCGAGAGGGAGAGCGACAAAACCGCGATGCACTCGCTGAGCTCGGATGCCAGCGATTATTCCCGTTCACCCCGATTGCAACCCATATCCCCTTCCCCAAAACGTTTCGTGGAGGGCGCAGGAAATTTTCTTTGTTGCCTGTGAACCGTGGCCGCTATTGCTACCACTATATGAGCGCGAACGAGGTTGCTGCGATGGATCAGCGTCCAATCTCCGCGTATCCGCACTTCAGAACGTATTTGCGCCCCAAAAATATGGTTTTCAGCCGCATATTCTACGAAATGCGCAAAGATACAAAAGTATTCAATTAGCCATGCCCTTTTCTAAAGTAAGACCATCGTTCGGTATCAGCAAAAATCGCCCTCTGCGTCGCCAGCTGATAAAAGTTATGTGTAATTTTCTTGGACGAAGATGGTCTCATACCCATGCTTGGGCCCCGTACTTACGCCTTACAAGAAATGACAGCGGCAGTTTGAGCAGCATAGTCTACCGCGGCCACACAGTAGCGCCGCTATCTCCATCCAGCATATTGGCGAAGGGGACAACCAGTAGAAAAATATACATTGTCGGTTCCGGACCTTCCGTGGCCGAGAACGACCTGACGCAATTGGAACCACAGTCATGTCTTCTGCTTAACGGCGCCATCGCTGAGATCGGAAGCGCTATAGAAAAACCGCTGGCGATAGCCGTGGAGGACGAACGCTTCGTCTGGCGCCACTTCGCAATGCTTACGGAAAAGGTACCGCCGGGCACCATCTGCCTTCTTTCGGTTGCGGTAATCCGAGCAATTTGCGAACAAAATCCCGCTTGGCTTGGTCAAATGCAAGTCGTCTTGATCGACGACATCCGGAAGCCATACGGTGCGCCGCGGCCACTCAGCGGCGATCTCAAATCCCGCGTTGGAGTCTCTATGAACACTGCCGGCAGCGCCGGTATTTCTCGAGACCCGGATCGCGGCGTCTTCCAAGGCGGCTCCGTCGCAATCTCGGCATTTCAATTCGCCATTTATGCGCAACCGAAGCTGATTGGCCTGGTGGGCGTCGACATCTCAAACGCCGACAGGCCGCGCTTTTACGAGCGCAGCGGCAAAACAGCACCTTCGGGCTTAAGATCCGCGAGCGACCGCATTCTCGATCATCTCAAGCTCGCGATCGAAGATTGCAACGCGCGCTGCATCCGCCTCCACAACTACTCCAGACAATCGATACTGTTGGAGTGCGGGCTGCCGTACAACTCGAGGCTCAGAAAAGGCTTCTCATGAGACTCTTCAGAAGGAAAGTACCGTACACCAAAGAAATCAGAATATCGCCGCCAGCGGCTGCAATCGACCGCCACGGTCTGGCTATCGCCGCAGTAGTGAAGAATGAAGAAAGCTACATCACCGAGTGGGCAGCATTCCATAAGGCTGTCGGAACAAGGCACTTCCTAATTTACAATGACGGCTCCACAGACAGCACCGTTGAGTCCCTGCGATGCGTTTTGCCAAGCGACTGCCTAACCATCATTCCTTGGGCGGGGCGGATGGTGGATGCATCGAAATCTCAAATGCTGAACAGCCAAGCAATCGCGTTTGCTCACGCCATTCTCAATTTCGGCGCGCGGTTTAAATGGATGGCGTTTATCGATGTAGATGAGTTTCTGCTCCCCAAGACCGGATCAACCATTGAGGAGGCGCTCGTCAAAGTGAACGGACACCCAAATATTTCATTGCCGTGGCACATGTTCGGCACAAGCGGGCATGTGCAGCGGCCCCATGGGCCGGTGTCTCGTAATTACACTTTGCGAGGAGCAAATCCGTTAAGCAGAAAGAAGAACGCCAGCAACTTCAAATGTATTGTCGACCCATGCGAAGTGACGAAAGTCAGCATCCATCACTTTGAAACACGCGACTTCGGCGATCGAACTTGTAATGACGTAGGACGCATTGCAAACAGAAAGGGCCGCAAACAACCGTCCTTCTACTCGTCCGAATGCCTTCAGCTAAACCATTACTACTCCAAATCTCAAAAGGAACTGGAAGCAAAGTTGTCCCGCGGACCAGCATCCCCCGCGTCGAGACAGCGTTACGAGCTGAGGGTGAGAACCGCGATGGAAAGCATCGACTCTGATGTGGTAGAAGACACCCACATGATCGGTTTTCTAGATCGGACCCGAATTCCGTTGTAGGCTTATCGAACGGGATTTCCCTCCCGGCGTTTGCTGAAAGACCGCCATGCTCAAGGTATTCGAACGGGCCATCAGACGTCGGCTGAAAAGGAATGGATCCGATCACGAATTGTATTCGCCGGATTTCTATGCCCTCCAGCAGGTGGGCTCCCGCAATAGCGCCAACGTGATTGTTCCGCTGGTCATCGAGATCGTTCAGCCCCGGAATGTCGTGGACGTTGGCTGCGGAGTTGGTACGTGGGCCGCGGAGTTCCTTGCACATTCGATCGACGCCCGCGGAATAGATGGCGAGTACGTTCGACAGCAGGACCTGCAAATTCCCGCAGAAAAATTTTCAGCAATAAATCTGAACGATCCGCCGCCTGCTGGAGAGATCGGACAATTCGATCTGGCCGTGTGTCTCGAGGTGGCAGAGCATTTGGATGCGACTGCCAGTCAAAAACTGCTGGATTTTCTGACCGATTTGGCACCCTCGGTTCTATTCAGCGCGGCGATTCCCGGACAGGGCGGGCGCAATCATGTCAACGAGCGATGGCAAAGCCATTGGATCGAGCGGTTCCAAAATCTGGGTTTTGCCTGCCATGACGTCATTCGTTCAAAGGTATGGGGAAATCCCAACGTACGGCCCTGGTACGCTCAAAATATTTTTCTGTTCTCCAAGAATGTCCCGAAGCCGCTGGCCGAACCACAGGCAGCTCTTCCATTCGATCTGGTTCATCCAGAAACCTTCCGCAGACGGCGAAAGAAATAGCGGGTTGGGTTATGCAATTTAGGCTGCAACCAACTATTCTTTCTTGAACACCCCCACCCCGACTCCCTACATTAGCGCAGGTCTCGGGCCGCCTGATCGGCCCTCTCCGCATGACTGAGAGAACCATGCCTCCCGCCGAACACACCCGCCTGATCATCCTGGGCTCCGGGCCCGCCGGCTACACCGCCGCGGTCTATGCCGCGCGGGCGATGCTGACGCCTGTGATGATCACGGGCATCCAGCCCGGCGGGCAGCTCACCATCACGACCGATGTCGAGAACTATCCGGGCTTTGCCGACGCCATCCAGGGCCCCTGGCTGATGGACCAGATGCGCGCTCAGGCCGAACGCTTCGGCACCCGGGTTGAGATCGACCACATCTCCTCGGTCGATCTGTCCAGGCGCCCGTTCACGCTGGTCGCCGAGTCCGGCAAGGTCTGGACCTGCGACGCGCTCGTGATCGCGACCGGCGCCCAGGCGCGCTGGCTCAACATCGAGAGCGAGCAGCGGCTGAAGGGTGCGGGCGTGTCCGCCTGCGCCACCTGCGACGGCTTCTTCTTCCGCGGCAAGCCGGTCGCGGTGATCGGCGGCGGCAACACCGCCGTCGAAGAGGCTCTGTTCCTCACGAATTTCGCCGACAAGGTCTATGTCGTGCATCGCCGCGACAGTTTCCGCGCCGAGCGCATCCTGCAGGATCGCCTGTTCGCCAATCCGAAGATCGAGGTGATCTGGGATTCGGTGGTCGACGAGGTCCTGTGCGCCGGCACCCCGACCGTCGTCTCCGGCGTCCGGCTGAAAAACATCAAGAGCAATGTCGTGACGCAGCTCGATGTCGAGGGCGTGTTCGTCGCCATCGGCCACAAGCCCGCGACCGAACTGTTCCAGGGCCAGCTCGACCTCGACGAGAACGGCTATCTCATCGTCGAGCCGGGCACGACCACAACCCGGATTCCGGGCGTGTTCGCGGCAGGCGATGTCGCCGACCACATCTATCGTCAGGCCGTCACCGCCGCCGGCATGGGCTGCATGGCGGCACTCGACGCCGAGCGCTTCCTTGCCGCCGAAGACAGTCGTCGCATGGCGGCGGAATAGAACGGGATGTCGCTCGACTGGGATAAGCTTCGGATTTTCCACGCGGCGGCGGAAGCGAAGAGCTTCACCCATGGCGGCGACAAGCTCGGCCTGTCGCAATCCGCCGTCAGCCGCCAGGTCTCGGCGCTCGAGCACGAACTCAAGGTTCCGCTGTTTCACCGGCATGCGCGCGGGCTTCTTCTCACCGAACAGGGCGAGCTTCTGTTCCGCACCACGCAGGAACTGTTCGCCAAGCTCGAATCCACCAAGCTTCTTCTCACCGACAGCCGCGAGCGTCCGCACGGCGAACTGCGGATAACGACATCGGTGGGCCTCGGCGGCGGCTGGCTCGCGCCGCTGCTCGGCGAATTTCTCGATCTCTATCCGGAAATCTCCGTCACGCTCATTCTCAGCGACGACGAACTCGATCTCGCGATGCGCGAGGCCGATGTCGGCATCCGCCTGCGTCAGCCGACGCAATCGGAGCTCATCCAGCGCAAGCTCTTTCCGGTGCACTACCACGTCTATGCCTCGCCGGATTACATCACGCGCTTCGGCCGTCCGCGCGACGTCACCGAACTCGACGATCACCGCATCGTCGGCTTCGCCGGCCTCGTGCCGAGCTTCCTGCAGCCCTTGAACTGGCTGGCCCTGGCCGGACGCGAAGACCGCGAACCGCGTCAGCCGAACCTCTCGGTCAACAACATGCTCGGCCTGAGAAGCGCGGTTCAGGGCGGCGTCGGCATCGGCGTACTGCCGCAATATCTGATCGAACCGGATTCGACCCTGGTGCGCCTCTTGTCGCAATCCGAAACGCCGACGCTCGAAGCCTATCTCGCCTATCCGGAAGAACTCAGGAATGTGCGCCGCATCCAGGTGTTCCGCGATTTCCTTCTGAGCAAGGTTGCGGGCTGGTCGTAGCGCCGTCTTCCCCCTCTCCTGCGAAGCGGGAGAGGGTCGAGTCGTCACGACTCGGGTCCACCCGAGTCGGCACTCGAGTGCTCAAGCAGAGCCGAGTTGAGTGACGACCGTGGGCAAGACGATATCCAACTCTGTCCTTACGTAATCTCACCCATTAATAGATAACTTACCCTCTTCCATTTCTGAGAGAAGACCGGCTCACGGCCGAGAGGCCGTGAGCGCAATGAGGAATAGTCACACAAAGAATATTCATCAGCTTCGTGCTTGCCCTCACCCCGGTCGCGTGCCCGCAACTCGACCCTCTCCCGCTTCGCAGGAGAGGGGAATTACTCCGCAGCGTGACGGCTTGCCACCACCTGGTCGGCCGCGCGGCCCGAGAGTTCCACCATGTGATCGAACCGGGCCGTGAAGCTGCCGACGCCGGCGCTCGCCGAACGGATCTCCACGATCAGGTCGCCGATCTCCGCTTCCGGCACCAGCGCCTGCACCACGTCCCAGCCCGGCCAGCCCTCGCGGGCGTCGTAGCCGAGGATCTGGCCCCTTCGGCTCGACACAATGGCGTTGGCCCGCGCCGTCGCGTCGTTCGGCACTGAGATGTCGACCTTGAAGATCGGCTCCAGCAGCACCGGTTCGCATTTCGGCAGGCCCTCAGTCATCGCGATCCGACCGGCAGCCTGGAACGCGGCATCCGAGGAATCCACCGAATGATATGATCCGTCGACGAGCCGCACCACGATGTCCTCGACGGGGAAGCCGAGCGGCCCGTTCTTCAGCGAGTCCCGCACACCCTTCTCGACCGACGTGATGAACTGGCGCGGCACCACGCCGCCGGTGATCTTGTCCTCGAAACGGAAGCCTTCGCCGCGCGCAAGCGGCGCGATTTCGACAACCACATCGCCGAACTGGCCGTGACCGCCGGTCTGCTTTTTGTGGCGGCCCCGGATCGACACGTTCTTCCGGATGCTCTCCCGATAGCCGGTGCGCGGAGAGCGCGTCGTCACTGCCACGCCGAAACGATCCGCAAGCCGTTCGATCGCCACGCGCAGATGCATCTCGCCCTGCCCTTCCAGGCGCGTCTCGCCGCCTTCGCCGTTCTGGCGGATGCGATAGGAGGGATCCTCCTCAACGAGTTTCGTCAGGGCCGCCGAGACCTTGACCTCGTCCTTGCGCTCGCTGGTGACGAGGCACATGCCCATCACCGGCTCCGGGCTTTCGCCCGCCGAGATCTTGGCCAGCGGCGTTCGGCCGGTCGTCACCACATCGCCGGTCTGTACCGGGTCGAGGCGGATGAACGCCACCGTTTCTCCCATCTTCGCCCCGTCCAGTTTCACCGAGGCCGCGCCGGTAAGGCGCTGCACCGCGGCGATGCGGGCGCTCTCGCCGGACGAGCCGGTCAAAGTTGCGCCATCAGGGATAGAGCCGCGCAGGATCCGAGCGATCGACTGCTTGCCGCCATGCGGCGTGTGGACGGTCTTCAACACATAGGCGGCCGGCTCGCCGTTTTCGTCATAACCGTTGCGCTGCGCGGTGACGGCCGCGCCGGGCGCCTCATGGCGAAGCGCCTTCAGCAGGCGCAGCACGCCGTTTCCACGCAGCGCGGAGCCCAGGAGGACGGGCACGGCAAGGCCCTGCTGAAGCTCCGTGGAGAGATCGTCGAACACCTTGTCCTTCGGCGGTTCGAGGTCTTCCAGCAAAGTTTCGAGCAGTTCGTCGTCGTGGTCGGCGAGCTTCTCCAGCATCTTGAAGCGCTGCTCGCGCTGGCGGATGAGTTCTCCCTCGGCGATGTCGACCACATTCGATTCCGCGTGCTCGCGGTAGACGAACGCGCGCTCCAGCGCGAGGTCGATGAAGCCGGTGATGATGTCGTTTTCCCAGACCGGGATCTGCCGCACGAGAAGCGGCGTCCGCGAGGCGGGCTGAAGCATTTCGAGCGCATCGCGCACGCGGGCCTCGGCCTTGTCGATCTTGTTCAGGAACAGGAAGCGCGGAATGTTCCGGTCTTCCAGCACGCGCAGAATCTGCTGCAGCGCCGGCACCTTGCGCTCGTCCGGCTCGCAGACCACGACGGCGGCATCGACCGCCGGAAGCGCGCGCCGCATGTCCTCCAGGAATTCAACCGAACCGGGGCAATCGACGAAGGTGTAGGCGTCGCCAAAAAAATCGAGCGTCGCGACATTGGTCTCGACGCTCATGCGGTGGGCTCGTGCCTCGGCGCTGGAATCACCGACCGTGGTGCCCGCGTCGATCGAGCCGACGCGCTGAACTGCCCCGGAATGTGCGAGCAAGGCTTCGAGCAGGCTTGTCTTGCCGCTCTGGAAGGGACCGACGAGTGCGATGCATCGCGGTCCCGTTGCTGGTCTGCCGTCTTGGCCCATGGGGTATCTCCCTCCCCGGGCGTCTGACGTGCGGCCGATCCGCCGGCGGAGGCTTCCGCCATGGAATTTTCAAACGGACGGCCGTGCGCCCGGATGGCCATGGTCGCGCCGTATCGCGGCCGGCGCAAGCGGCGATTCCAAGACAAACGAAAAAGGGCGCGGGTCCGAGCCGCGCCCTTTGAATTGCTTTGCCGGTCAGCTCAGCGAAGCGATGCGCAGAAACGCTGGATGCGTTCGCAGGCATCTTCGAGCAACTCGGTCGAGGTCGCATACGAGATGCGGAAGTTCGGGCCGAGGCCGAACGCCGAGCCGTGCACCACCGCGACGCCCTCCTGTTCCAGAAGCTCGCTCACGAAATCCGCGTCGTTCTCGATTTTCTTGCCCGAAAGCGTCGTCTTGCCGATCGTGCCGGCGCAGGACGGATAGACGTAGAACGCGCCTTCCGGCACCGGGCAGTCGAGACCTTTCGCCTGATTCAGCATCGAGACCACGAGATCGCGGCGCTGCTCGAAAATCTTGCGGCTCTCTTCGATGAAGTCCTGCGGACCGTTCAACGCCTCGAGCGCCGCCCATTGCGCGATCGAGCACGCCCCCGACGTCTGCTGGCCCTGGATCATGTCCATCGCCTTGATGAGCGGCAGCGGACCGGCCGCATAGCCGATGCGCCAGCCGGTCATCGCATAGGCTTTCGACACGCCGTTCATGGTCAGGGTGCGATCCTTCAGCTTCGGCTCGACCTCGACCGGGGTCGCGAATTTGAAATCGCCGTAGATCAGATGCTCGTAGATGTCGTCGGTCAGAACCCAGACATGCTCGTGCTTCAGCAGAACGTCCGTCAGCGCCTTGATTTCGGCGTGGGTGTAGGCCGCGCCCGACGGGTTCGAGGGCGAGTTCAGAAGCAGCCACTTCGTCTTCGGCGTAATCGCGGCTTCCAGATCCTTCGCCTGCAGCTTGAATCCGTGCTCCTGCGTGGTGCTCACGATCACCGGCTCGCCGCCATTGATCGCCACCATTTCCGGATAAGACACCCAGTACGGCGCCGGGATGATGACCTCGTCGCCGGGGTTCATCGTCGCCGCGAAAGCGTTGTACAGAATCTGCTTGCCGCCGGTGCCGACGATCACCTGCGCCGCCGTGTAGTCGAGATTGTTCTCGCGCTTGAACTTCTTCACGATGGCTTCGCGCAGCGGAACAATGCCGGCCACGGGCGTGTATTTGGTCTCTCCCCGCGCGATCGCGTCGACGGCCGCCTTCTTGATGTTGTCCGGCGTGTCGAAGTCCGGCTCGCCGGCGCCGAGCGAGATCACGCTGCGGCCTGCCGCGGTCAGGTCGCGCGCTTTTTGCACCACGGCGATGGTGGCGGACGGCTTAACGCGATTGAGGCTCTCGGCCAGAAAGGCCATGTCACATCTCCGGGGCAGGTTGGGAGGTTGAAAAACGCGCGGACCCTAGAGGCGCAAAACGCGCCGCGCAACCCCGATGATGAAACACTTTTGCAACAGCATGGTACTAATTTCGTCGCAGTCCTGAGCTTGACTGCCCGGCCATAAACCCGCATTGGAAATGTATGTTTAAGTTATACTCCACGCAATTATCGGCCAATAGCTACAAGGTGCGGCTGTTGCTCTCGATGCTCGGCCGGCCCTTCGTGCTGGAAGAGATCGATCTCCTGTCCGGGGGCAACAGGACGCCGGATTACCTGGCGCTCAATCCCGTCGGTCAGGTGCCCCTGCTCGTTCTGCCCGACGGCCGCATACTGCCGGAATCGGGCGCCATCCTGCATTTCCTCGGGGAAGGCACGCCGCTTCTGCCGGCCGAGCGTTTCGCCCGCGCCGAGGTGCTGCGCTGGATGTTTTTCGAGCAGCACTCCCACGACCCGTTCATCGGCCAGGCCCGGTTCTGGCTGCATCTCATCAAGGGCGGCCGCGAGCTGAAGCAGAACCTCCTCGAAGAGTGGGAAGACCGGGGTTACGAGGCGCTGCGCATCATGGACGCTCATCTGGCCTCCCGCCCCTTCTTCGCGGGCGACCATCCGAGCCTTGCCGACATCGCGCTTTATGCGAACACCCATGTCGCGTCCGAAGGCGGGTTCGATCTCGGCCCGTTCCAGGCGGTCCGCATCTGGCTTGAGCGCCTGAGCCGCGAACCGGGCTTCGTGCCGATAGACTGGGTGCCGCAGAGCGTCCAGGAGACGGCGTAGCACCCCCGGAACGACGCTCATCCCTCCCCGACTGAACTCGGGAGTTCCCGAGCTCAGCTTTGAATGGCCAAGCGGGTAAACCCGACTTGGCTCGGAGGATCGGTTGCGCGCAAGCGCACCGGGGCGTCCGGCATTGCCCCACCCCCGCTTTGCGGAGGCGGGATAAGGCAAGCGGCTTCGTTTCCGGGACACTCGCCGGGGATGACGTTGCCGAACTCATCACCTACATTAGACCGGCACATGACCTATATCGAAGCAGCCCACGCCACGAATCGGAAGAACGGCCAGATCCGCCTGCACGCGCCGGCGGACTTTGAAGGCATGCGTCGCGCCGGCAAGCTCGTCGCCCAGTCGCTCGATTATATCGCGGACAAGATCGCGCCCGGCGTCACCACCGGCAAAATCGACGCCATGGTCTATGAGTTCGTGCGCGATCACGGCGCCCTGCCCGCGACGCTCATGTATCGCGGCTATACGAAATCGACCTGCATCTCGATCAATCACGTCGTCTGCCACGGCATCCCCAACGACAAGCCGTTGCGCGAAGGCGACATCCTGAACGTCGACGTGACCCTGATCCTCGACGGCTGGCACGGCGACAGTTCGCGTATGTACGCGGCGGGCGAACTCCCGCGCCGCGCCGAACGCCTGGTCGAAGTCACCTATGAGGCGCTGATGCGCGGCGTCAACGCCATCCGCCCCGGCGGCACGACCGGCGATATCGGCGCCGCGATCCAGTCCTATGCCGAGGGCGAGGAGCGGATGAGCGTGGTGCGCGATTTCTGCGGCCACGGCCTCGGGCGCCTGTTCCATGACGAACCGAACATCCTGCATTACGGCCGGCCCGGCGAAGGCGCGGTGCTGAAGCCCGGAATGTTCTTCACCGTCGAGCCGATGATCAATCTCGGCCGTCCCCATGTGAAGGTTCTGGCCGACGGCTGGACGGCCGTGACGCGCGACCGCTCGCTGTCCGCACAGTTCGAGCACACGATCGGCGTGACGGAAACGGGCGTCGAGGTCTTCACGTTCTCGCCCGCCGGCCTCGACAACCCGGTCAAGCCGAAGGCCGCCTGAACATGGCCAGGAAGCCTCCGCAACAGGAGGCCCCGCATTATTCCGGCCATCGCGACCGTCTGCGCACGCGCTTCCGCGAAGGCGGCGCTGCCGCCCTCCCCGATTACGAACTTCTCGAACTTCTGCTGTTTCGCGCCATACCGCGCCGCGACGTGAAGGGGCTGGCGAAAGACCTCATCCACCGCTTCGGCTCGTTCGCGGAGGTCTGCGCGGCGCCGCCCGCGCTTCTGATGGAAATCACGGGCGTCAAAGAGGCCGTCGTCACCGAACTCAAACTCGTGGAAGCCGCGGCTCACCGTTTCGCCAAAGGCGAGATCGCGGAGAAAACCGTGCTCGGCTCATGGGCCAAGCTTCTGGACTATTGCCGCACGACCATGGCGTTCGCGGACCGCGAACAGTTCCGCGTGCTCTTTCTCGACACCCGCAACGGCCTCATCGCCGACGAGGTGCAGCAGACCGGCACCGTCAACCACACTCCCGGTCTATCCGCGCGAAGTCATCCGGCGCGCGCTCGAACTGTCCGCGACCGCGATCATCCTCGTGCACAATCATCCGTCGGGAGATCCCGAGCCGAGCCGTGCGGACATTCAGATGACACAGACGATCGTGGATGTCGGCAAACCCCTCGGCATCAGCGTCCACGACCATGTGATCGTGGGACGCGGAGGACATGCGAGCCTGAAG
>CAWAYQ010000006.1:0-258575 GCA_963786225.1 uncultured Alphaproteobacteria bacterium | reverse complement strand
GTTCTCGACAGTGATCTCGTCAGCGAGGTGTTCTTCGATGTACGCGAGAACCCGATTTAACCTCCGTTGATCAAGTCGAGCGTGCGACCTTATCGGCAATCGGATGAGACCGGTCCGAGTGCGCTTTCGTCAGCCGTGCCCCGAGCAGCAGCGATGAGTCTTCCACGAGCATGCGGCCCGCCGCGGTCGGACACATCAACTCCGACAGCACCTGACAGGCCGATCTGATTGATGAGCTCGTCCTGTACGCCACAAGAATGACGGATGGAACGTTCCGGTGCCGCCGACAGATTGTAATCGTCCATCAGGCGGGCAAAGACGACGCTGGGTACGTATAACTTCATGGTCTCCAGCGGCGAACGGATACAGGCCTCGTCGTACCGCCCTCCGATCGGCTTCAACCAGATCGCGCCCGTTGTCGGCCGCGCAGACTGCCAGCTTCCAGCGATTTCGGTCAGGAGTGCTTCGTTCGTTCCACGAACGACAATCTCAACTTGCGCATGCGGCGGCGGGGCAGCCCCGGACCCTTCGTAGCGGCTATGGGAGCGGAGCTCGGCGAATAGGGTGGACCACCCAAAGTCATTGGACGACTTCAGCAGTGTCGATACGTAGCTCATGGCTGCGCTCGCCACTCATTCGCAGCAAGGGCTATGGGAGCGAAGCTCGCCAGCAAGGTGCGACCAGCCCAACTCTTTGGACGACTTGAGTAGCAGCGATGGCGATTGTTTCCTGGCATCCAGGCCTCGTTCATGGGGCAGTTTGGTCAACTGGGGGACAGTGTCCGATCCTGCATCAGGCTCATCGCGGATTAGATCCTTCTAAAGCGGCGTTGACCGCGGCGACGGGGGTCAGCGTCGGCCCTGTTCCGAATCAGCTGGGGTTGCTTCGGTCGCGCGACAAACGCGCGCGTCAAACTGGCCTGCGAAGAGAAGCGCGCGTTCAATGCAACCCGGCCACTGTAGACCTAGCTCCACGTGCTGTGGCGAATCGCCGGCGTTCTGCAAATTCCGTGTGACCGCAACTCCGCAGATATCGTCACCACCCAAGTCCAGCGGATGACTGCAGAAGCGCTGAGGTCGGATACTTTTTCGCCCCCTGGTTTTGCACCAGTGGTGCCCATTGTGGACGGGATGTTCTCCATTCTGCCCCAGGCTCTTGAATGTTCACGATACATTCGCCGAATGGTCGGGGCTCTGAGACCGCAGGAGACCGTATTCATATGCGACGGGAGATAATAGTTATACCGAGATATGTCTTGGTCCATCCCAAGGAATGATCTGCATTCCCCAACGGCTGCTCGTCTACGTGCTGCCGAACAAACGACACTTCCGGCGTTTCGAAGCATCTACTGAAAAATCGTGGAATAAGGCCTTCGTAAGCGCCTCGGTGGGGCGCTCAAGATCCAATTAATGATGGCTCTCCTTGACGCCACTCACTCTGATCTAGAAGATGCTGTGTTGCGCTTGCCAGGACACCGGCGCGTCGATTGTCCGCGCAACGAGGGAGCGTCATGCCGCTGGGGTTGCCGGCCCTCGAGAATGCGGCGAGTCAAATCGGCAACGGAAACGCTAGTCCAAGCACGAAGACGGCATAGCGTTCGTCCATGTTGTAGGCATGGGCGATCTCGCGCAGCGTCGATACCTCCGCGTCGTCAAATCGCGCCACCAGCGGTGCGGCGTCTCTCCATGACCGCGATCCGGCCTATGCTTGATCGATGTTGCGAGCTTCGCCTGGGCTGATCCCGAAGCGTCGGACGAACGCCCGCGAGAAGGCGCTCTCGGACCTGTAGCCGACCTCGGAAGCGACTTGAGCCAGCTTGGCACCGGTTCGGGCGAGCTTTCGGCGCGCCAGTGACAGCCGGAGCTCGGCCAGGAACGCCAGCGGGGCCATGCCCCTGCCTGACGAAAGGCACGAACCAGCGTCGCCCGGGAGACGTGGGCCTCATTCGCCAACTCATCGAGCGTCCAGTCGCGTGCCGGATCGCGGAGCATTGCCTGCGCGGGTCGTGCGGTGGGCCGCGATGCGAGAAGCCTCATGAGACCATCCGCGGCAGCCGCCTCCTCGAAGTGAAGCCGCAGCATCATCACCAACAAGGCGCGCGCCAGGTCGGCGGCGATGGCGGCGGCACCTTGCCGATCGCCATCCAGCTCGTCGCGGATCGCCAGCACCAGAGAACGCATCTGCTTCAGCACGCCTTGACCGCCAAGCTTGAGGACGATGGTGTCCGGGAGCGCCGCAATCACCAGATTGTCCGGCGCTGCCTCGAACCGGAGGCGGCCGCAGATCAGCTCGGTCGCGGGCTGGTCCGTGTTGGTCTTGATCCGAATGGCGTTGTTGTACGCGACGGTGACGGGCGGGCCATACGATCCGCCTCGTGCATCCCGGGACCGCACGATGTGGGCGTCGCCATGAGGGAGCAGCAGAAGATCCCCTGCGTCGAGGCGCAGCCGCCGTCCATCGCGCCGCTCCAGGAGACAGCCTCCCTTGGTGACAATGTGGAAGTAGGCCCAGCCGGGTGGCTCGGCCTCGTGGGATGTGGCCCAGCGCGAGGAAGCGGCAGAAGTCCTCGAGTTCGGGTCGCACCCGCAGCAGGGCTGCGACACTGCTGAGGGCATCAGGCGAGGCTGGTTCCGACATGGCCCGGCAGTCCTCCCGCTGGTGATCCGGACGGCCAGTGCTTTGCGCCGCGAGAGCATGTCGGCTCGACCGTCCCAGAGCCATCTCGAGTCCATCATCAAGCAGGTTGCCCGGGCAAACGGCCGTCCCAGGAGCCCTTCCAATGACCGCAAATGTCCTTCGCATACTTGGTATGATCGCCACTCCGGTTTCCCAGCGGATCGGCGTTGCTGCCCTCCGAATTTCCATCGCAATTGTTTTCTTGTGGATCGGTGCGCTGAAGTTCGTGCCTTATGAAGCCGACAGCATAACGCCGCTCGTGGCCAACAGTCCCGTGATGTCCTTCTTCTACAAGCATCCGGAGGACTACAAGGCCCACCCTACCCGTGAAGGCGAGCTTAAGCCCGCTGACCGTGCCTGGGAGACAGCAAACAACACCTACGCGTTCTCATACGGACTTGGGACTGTTGAGTTGATCATCGGATTCCTGGTGTTGTCGGGCCTTGTGTCGGTGCGCTTGGGACTTGCTGGAGCAGTGCTTGGCGTTCCTTACACCATTCGTCACCCTCTCCTTCCTCGTGACGACGCCGGAAGCTTGGGTGTTGGCCCTCGGCGATGCACAACACGGCTTCCCCTATCTCTCCGGTGCTGGCCGCCTTGTGCTCAAAGACACTGTCATTCTGGCCGGCGGATGGCTTCTTGTCGTAGACGGTGCGCGCGCAAGACCTCACCGGCCGATCGTCCCGGGCAACCGCCGCTACGCGACCTGCAGCCGACCTCGGAAGTGACGCCAGCCGGCTTGGCACCGGTTCGGGCGAGCTTTCGGCGCGCCCGTGACGCCGGAGCTCGGCCAGGCGCCGGTCGGTGCTGGCCGCCGCCTCACGCAAGGCACGCCAGCGTGTACGCGCATGTGACGGGCGTGCTCAGACGATCCGCCTCGTGCATCCCGACCGCGGATGGGCGTCACCGACTGGGGGCGCAGCTGAAGATCCCCTGCGTCGAGGCGCAGCCGCCGTCCATCGCGCCGCTCCAGGAGACAGCTTCCCGAGACCGAAACGGTCTCGCCTCTCTCGAGCGACGCCCACCAATAACGGTGTCGAGTTCGCGCAGCCCTTGCCGCCGGCTGGTTTACTCGTGGCCGAGGGGCAGCGCCACGAACTGAGTCGCGTCGCCCGACTGGATCCGCATCAGTGCGGCCTGCTTGCCCTCCTTGCGGAGCGATGCAAATTCCTGGCGGACATCGTTGGCGGTCGAAACCTCCTTCCCACCGATATCGAGGATGATGTCGCCGGCCTGCAAGCCATGCTCCTCCGCCGCGCCATCGGAGTCGGTAGCGACCACCACGACGCCTTTTTTGCCGGCACCAGGCACCTGTTTTGCCGGCGCAAGCATGAGCCCGAGATTTTGCTCGTTTGAAGACGCAGGGCTGCTGCCGGTTCCCGTATCGGCTTGCGCGGGACGTTCGGTTGGCTTCGTGCCGAGCTTCAAAGTCAGGTCTTTGGGCTCGCCGTCGCGAATGACGCTCAATGTGACCGAAGTGCCCGGGGCCATCCCGCCGACCTTCTGAGCCAGCTCGCGCGGATCGTTGATCGCCACGCCATTGACGGCTGTGATCACGTCCCTGGACTTGACGCCCGCCGCGGCGGCTGGGCCGGCGGGCTGGGCCTCGTCGACGAGAGCACCTCTGGCCTGCTCCAGGTCAAGACCCGCGGCGATGTCCGCGGTGACTTCCTGGTCCTCAATGCCGAGCCAGCCGCGCGTCACCTGGCCCTTGTCTTTGAGTTCGGCGATAACCGCTTTCGCCGTGGCGGCCGGAATGTCGAAGCCGATCCCGACCGAGCCCTCGGACGGCGAGTAGATGGCTGTGTTGATGCCAATCACATTGCCGTTGACGTCGAACGCCGGCCCTCCGGAATTGCCGCGGTTGATAGGCGCATCGATCTGAATGAAGTCGTCATATGGTCCCTGGCCAATGTCGCGTCCCTCTGCAGAAACGATGCCGGCGGTCACAGTGCCGCCCAATCCGTAGGGGTTGCCGATCGCGATCACCGAGTCGCCCACGCGCGGTTGCTGGTCGGCAAAGCTGACAAATGGAAAGTCCTGACCATCGACTTTGATCAGGGCAAGATCGGTCTTCGGGTCGGTGCCGACGACCTTTGCCTTGTGGCTTTTCCCATCGGCCGTCGCGACCTCGACGGATTCGACGTGGTCAACGACGTGGTTGTTGGTGACGGCATAGCCATCAGCCGAGATGAAAAAGCCCGAGCCTAGTCCCACGGCTTTGCCCCCGCCAGGAGAACTGGGGATAGGGCTGCCGTCCTTATCCGAGGTCGCAGTATCCGAGGTCGCCGTCTGTTGAGCCTCCTCGATTACACGCACTGAGATGACCGCGGGCTTTACCCTGGCGACGAGATCGGCAACGCTGCCAGGCCGAGCGGCACTTTGGGCCGCCTGCTCTGCGCTCGCGCAACGCTGCAGGCCGAGCGGCACTTTGGCCCGCCTGTGCGGACGACATCGGCGCGCTGCCAGGCCGAGCGGCACTTTGGGCCGCCTGCGCTGGAGGGGCCCATTCCGGAATGTCCCGTTCGTGAAGGGCTATAAGTCCCCCAATGACCACCGCGAGGCTGGTCGCGGCCACGGAGGAAAGGGCTGTCAAACGACGCGCCCGCGAGGACTTGGGATTGGGAGAACTCCGTGTTCTTGGTCATCGCTTGTATCCTTCTTCGAGTGGATGCTTGTGATGCGCGGCTCCGGTGGACGTTACACGGGCGATAAATCCGACCTCTTCTTCCGGTTCGATCCGGATGGTGAAGCGACTGAGCCCGTCCCGGATGGTTTTCATTGCAGCTTCCATTCGGACGTCTGGGGCGGATTTGGCCTCCTCATAAAAAAGAAGCCCCATCGGGAGGGTACCGCGGGGCTTCTCAGGAGCAGCAACCTCGGGAGGTGGGACTACCGCTGTCTTCCAAGCTAGGCTTGCTAATCGCCGCCTGAAATCATCCATAGATTTTGGATGGGTAACCCAAAACGCAACTTTCGAACGCCGCATCCCTGAGTCGTGGCCGTACCTCGGAACACCCAATCGTGACCAGTTGCTGTCTCCGGCGAGGCCGCCAAGGGCGTGGTGCCGCCGAAGGCGTGGCGATGTCGGTCCGCCCCGCGCTTTTCTTTGCCTCTCAAGACCCTAAGTCGGTCGCGGATTTGGTCGGTTGGGCGGTGCGGTTCCGGCTTGATCGACCTGCGAAGCCGTGACTCTGCACACGCGATTGTAACCCCGCGGACGGTCCGCGGCTGCTCGTCATACGTACAGTCGGATAATCCGGCGGAGTAGCCCACCCTCTCCGCCATAAACTACTGCGTGCAAGGCCGAACGGTCCTCGACATGGACCGTTGAGCAGACGCGGAGGGCCCGCAGCCGGCCCACGCGCCTCGCTGATCGAACCGCAATTCGGCAGGCCTTTGCCCAGGCCGCCGGGCTTGGTCGATAGCCGCGCCGGTCGGATCGTCCGTCTCATCCAGTTCATTCCGATTCCTCGAGCCATTCCAGCGGATCGGTCGCGGGCCAGCCATATCGTCCGCAGGAACAGCCCAAACCAATGTGTAACCGAGCCAACCACACGGGCAATTTGCGTGGATCGCGGCGGCGCTCATCTTCATCCTGATGTCGGCGTAGGCCTGCGATGCACCGTGATGGGCAGCAGGGTCCGGACGACGTATGCACGGAGAATTGCTCATGACCCCTCAGGAAAGAGATCTGATCACCTCGCTGCTCAACCGGCTGAAGCAAGCCGGCGGCCAGCCGAGGGATCCGGAGGCCGAATTGCTCATCCGCCAGGCAGCGGCAGAGCAGCCGGACGTGGCCTACTACCTCGTCCAGACCGTGCTTATCCAGGACATGGCCCTCAATCAGGCGCAGGGACGCATCGCCGATCTCGAAAACGCAACTCGCCGAAGCGGTTGCCAGAAGCAGCCAACCAGCTTTCTCGGTGGGATTTTCGGCAAGAGCAGCGGTGGGACGCAGCCGAGCCGCGCGAGCGTGCCGCCTTCCGGCCAGACGAGCCAGCCACCCTCGTCGCCGCCTCCCGCCGATCCGTGGGGCCGGCCTGCGGCGCAGCCCGGCTATGCCCAACCCGGTTTTGCGCAGCCCATGGGTGGGATGGCGCAGCCAGGCTATCCCCAACCCGGTTCTGCGCTGCCGCCCATGGCTGGGATGGCACAGGGTGGCTCGGGCTTCCTCCGCTCGGCCGCGACTACAGCGGCGGGGGTCGCCGGCGGCGCACTGCTCTTCGAGGGCGTGCAGTCGATGTTCGGCCACGAGAGCGGTGGGATCCTCGGCGGCATGGGCCAGAAGCCGAGCATCAGCGAAACGGTCACCCAGAACAATTACATCAGTGATCCGGCGACGGGCCAGACTGGCGCCGGGGACCAGAACCGGGACGCGGGCCTACAAGACGCGTCGATCTCTGATGGAAACGGGACGGATGACGATTCCGACACCGACTTCGCGTCGGATGATGATTTCGGCGGCGGCTATGATGACGATGGCGGTGGTGACGATATGGTCTGACACGTGTTCTCGCGAAGACTTCGCGAAGCACGACTGCATCACTGACGACGGTGGTGTAAGCGGCGGCAGATTAATAATCGTACGTACGATCACCTATCACCGGTATTTTGCAATGGACAGACGAATGACATCTCAAACGCGTGAACGGCGGGAGCCTGTAACCATGAGTTCCACGGTGACTGGATCCCCCGCCATTCGCATCGTCAGCCCGGCCGGATTCGATGCGGGAACGGCTCAGACGTCAGGCTCCGTGCGCCTGGCCGCGATCGCACCGCAGGTCGGCATCCAATCGGCGTTGTGGGGCGGCTTGTTCGAGGTCAAGCCGGGGGCCCGTACCGGCATCCATCATCACGGAGAGCAGCAGACGATCGCCTACGTCTTGTCCGGCATCTGCGAGGTCCGCTGGGGCGCGAGGGGCGAATTCGCTGCGAGCGCGAAGGCCGGCGATTTCATCCATGTGCCTGCCTTCCTGCTGCACATGGAGATCAATCCGTCGGCTTCCGAGTCGTTTCACTGGGTGGTCGTGAGGAGCACCGCGACGCCGATCGTGGTGAACCTGCCGGACGATACCTGGCCACAGCCAAGGTATGACTCCGAGCGTCCATCGTTTTCCGCGTGACGAACTGCCGTGACTCGGGTGGCTGCCAATCGGCCACCTTCAATCCCCGGAAATAGCCGCATTCGCCCGCTCCTCCAGTTCCTTCTCGTGCCGTCGGAAGAACAGGATTCCAGCCGTGACCAGACCCAGGGCGGCCAAGAGAAACATCACGCTGATCGGTCCCGCGACCCGGTTGATGCTCTCGCCCAGCAAATAGGCGCCGCCCCCAAACAGCGCGGCCCAACATACGCCCCCGGTTGCATTCATGACGAGAAAGCGGGGCCAGGGCATCCGATTGGCGCCCGCCAACAGAGCGGCGAAGGTGCGCAGGAAGGCAACAAAGCGTCCGAAGAAGACGATCTTCCCGCCGTGTTTGAGAAACAGATACTGGCCGACCTTCAGCCGCCCCGCATTGAGGCCGACATACCGCCCGTATCGCACCAAGAGTCGCAGCCCGACGGTTCGACCTATCAGGTAGCCGATATTGTCTCCGATGATCGCAGCCGAGGCCGCAACGATCACCACATCAACGATATCGATCCGGTGGGTCGCGCCAGCGTACAACGCGGTCGCGATCAGCGCCGTCTCTCCCGGCATCGGCACGCCCATGCTTTCGGCCATCACGACGGCGAAGAGAACCCAAAGAGATTGGGATGGCATCTTGAACCCAGGCTGAACAGAAGGCTCGGCAATGATCCGCAAATGTTGGACCGTAAAGCAGACGGGCGAACCTCCGCCTGCTGCTGCCTACAATACCTTAGAACAGCCGAAGCGAGACCGGGAAAGCTGCGATTCCCTCATTCCCGAAAACGCATGGAACCAGCCATCCGATCAGTTGCCGCCGCCGTTTCTCGTGATTGCAATACCCTCGCCATCGAAGCGCCTTCAGAGAAACTCGCCGTTTGAATCTCGGAACCCCGTCATTACCGGGCGCGCGTTTCAGTATTGGTTAGATCACCCACACCTGCGGATAATTTTCGGCAAGAAGCACCAAGCCTAATTTCAGTGACGAGCACCACTCCTCCTCCCGAGGTGTTGCTCTCTACCGCAGAGAAGCCCCGCTGCCCCCTCCCGGCGGGGCTTCTTTTGGATTGGCCGTAGCCCCCAAGGCGCAGAAATCAGCAGTGGTGGATCTCTTGGCCGTCATTCCTTCCTCGCAAAGAACCGGGAACAGCTTACTCGCCCTGCCGGCAACGGCGACGCTTGGCGCAGTCGGCATTGTCTATGGCGACATCGGAACCAGCCCATTGTACGCATTCAGGGAGGCGGTGAAGGCGGCCAGTGGCGGTGCGGGCCCCACGCCTGAGGCCGTGCTTGGCGCGCTGTCACTGATTGTGTGGTCGTTAGTTCTCGTCGTCTCGCTGAAATACGCGGTCCTCATTCTGCGTGCCGCCAATCGCGGTGAAGGCGGTATCGTGGCGCTTCTCGCGCTGCTGGGCGTGCGTCGCGCAAAGCCGGGAACATGGGACAATTCAATCCTCGTCCTTGGACTGGTGGGCGCCGCGCTTCTCTATGGCGATGGCGCCATCACGCCGGCAATCTCCGTTCTGAGCGCAATCGAGGGCCTGAAGCTCGATGCGCCCGCATTGGCTCCTGTCATTCTTCCGCTCACGCTGGCAATTCTGGTCGGACTGTTCGTTGTTCAGCGCCGTGGGACCGGCTTCATCGGCCAGATATTCGGTCCCATAATGCTGGCGTGGTTCATCGTTATCGGCATCCTGGGCCTGCGCGGCATCGGGCTGGAGCCCGGGATTCTCGTTGCATTGAATCCGCTCTATGCCCTGCGGTTTCTCATCCATGCGCCTTCACTGGTGGCTCTCGCGGTCCTCGGCGCCACATTCCTGGCCGTGACGGGCGGTGAAGCCATGTACGCCGACATGGGACACTTTGGCCGCCTGCCGATCCGATTGGCATGGTTCGGCATCGTCCTGCCGGCACTTGTTCTCAACTATTTCGGGCAAGGCGCATTGCTGCTGACCGACCCGCAAGCACTGGAGAACCCCTTTTACCGGCTCGCCCCCGATTGGTTTCATTACGGCCTTGTCGCCTTTGCCACCGTGGCGACCATCGTCGCCTCGCAAGCGATTATTTCCGGCGCGTTCTCGTTGACCCGGCAGGCGATCCAGCTCGGCTTTCTCCCCCGCCTGACTGTGCGCCACACCGCCAGCCGTCAGCGAGGACAGATCTACGTGCCCCTTGCCAACTGGACATTGGCGATCGCCACACTGGGCGCGGTGGTCGCGTTTGGATCGTCCGACAATCTGGCTGGCGCCTACGGAACAGCCGTGTCGCTTCTCATGGCGATCACGACTCTCCTGGCGGCGCTGGTGGCGATCCGATGGGGCTTCAACCCCGTGCTCGTCATCGCCGTGAACGGTTTCTTTCTGCTCATCGACCTGACCTACTTCGCGGCGAATTCGCTGAAGCTTTTGGAGGGAGGATGGTTTCCGCTGCTCATCGCAGGCTCGATCGCTTTCATGATGCTGACTTGGCGGCGTGGCCGGCTGCTTTCGGAAAGGGCTCTCACGAGCCTGCGCGCAAGCGAAAAGGAATTTACCACCAACCTCCTTGCACGGCCGCCGGCTCGCCCGCAGGGCACCGCGGCGTTCCTCACCTCGTCGTGCAGGGGCATTCCGCTTACGCTCACCCATCATCTGAAGCACATCTATGCCCTGCACGAACGCGTTCTCCTGGTCGGGGTGCGCACGGTGGAAGCGCCGCGCGTACCCGAGACCGAACGCGCGAAGATCCAGGAACTTCCGGGGGGCCTCACCCGGGTGGTCCTGCATTACGGCTTCATGGAAAGCCCCTCGGTTCCTGACGGCCTCCGCCTTGCTTGCCAACAGGGGAAGCTCAGTTGCGGAAGCTTGTCGAAAATCTCGTACTACCTGGGCAGGGAAACGACTATTCCAACCGAACGCACCGCGGGCATGGGAGTGTGGAGGAAGAGTCTGTACGCATTCATGCGGCGCAATGCCGAACGCTCGGCGGCATATTTCGGCATTCCGGCGGGTCAGGTCGTTGCATTGGGAATCGAGGTCGAAATCTAATCTGCAGAACGAGCTTGGGACGCCGAGGCATAAGAGGCACTTTGCGCCAACGGCGTTGCGACCGCGAGCCCACGAGCCTACGCGTCTTTCGAGAACGCCGTTCGCGACGCCGGCGTGCGAACAGGCAAGATCGGCGTTGAAAATGACTCCGTCCACGACGAGATCTCTCGCCGTTACTCTCGCCGACGTAACGACATTCCGCGAAAGCCGATACGAGAGAGGAAAGCATGGATATAGTGCCCGGACGCCGCTTTGCGCTCATGACGATGGGGCGCGGTATTGCCGCCGGTGCGGCCGGCCTGGCTGCGCTACAGGGCGGTGCGGCGAGCGCCGCCGAGGCCTCCCTGCTGCCGTCCGAGGCAAAATCGCTGGAAGAACTCACCGCTCGCCTTGGCAGGGCACCGCGCCGCCGGGACTTCAAGACGGTACCGATGATCCTGAACGATCCGGATCAATGGGATCATTCGGCGCTGTCCGAGGTGATCGCCTATCGGGGCGCGCCGAAGCAGGTCTGGGACAACACTAAGATCTCAAGCCCCTGGCTGAACCTCATGCGCAACGCACTGAACGCGCAGGTCTGGTCGTTCAGGCATCCCGATTTCCTGGTCGTCTCGGCGACGCACGGCACCGCGCATCTGGCGCTGTTCGAGCCGGAGATGTGGGATAAATATCAGCTTGCGACGCTGGCGCGCGGCAAGTTCCAGAGCAACACGCTGATCGTCGAGCAGAAGGCTGCCGCCGCCGACCCGAAAGACTACGAGAACCCCGAAGGCGCGTTCTCGCCACACGACAACTCCATCCCGGCGCTGCAGCGGCGCGGTGTGGTCTTCCTCGCCTGTCACAACGCGATTTGGGAACTCTCGGAGAGGCTGATCGCCGCCGAGGTGAACCCTGACCGGTTGGCGCACGAGGCGCTGGCGGCCGAACTGACCAATCACCTGATTGCCGGCGCGGTACTGACACCTGGGATGGTCGGCACCATCCCCGAGCTGCAGCGGCGCGGTTTCAATTACGCAAACTCCGGCTGACGGGATTCGTCGGCATTCCATCGGCCCAGGTCGCTGCATTGGGAATGCGAGGTCGAGATCTAACCGCGGATCAAGCCTCGGACGCCTCAACATCGGAGGAGCTGCGTTACGACCGCGAGGCTGATGGGACCGCCCTTAAGAACTCACGTGACTTCGGTTTTGGTTAAGCCGCCCACACCTTCGGATGATTCAAGGACAGCCAGCGCTGGTCCATCCTCAGTTCGTGGGCAGGGATCGTTCCGAATAGCTTTGACCCCGAAGCCCTGCCAAGCCCCATGCGGGGCTTCGCCGATTTTTGGAAACTCGAACCTGCGATGAACTCAATGCGAGACGACCATAAGCTTCCGACGGCCCGCTTGCTGATCGCCGTGACGATTGCGACGCTTTCGCTCGGTGGGCCGAGCCTCGCGCAAAGCGTGACGGCGACTCCGGGCCCGTTGCCGACCTCGCCCCTCACTCCGCCTGGTCCGACGGGCAGCCCATTGACCCCCACCGCTCCGGCTGGTCCGATGGGCATCCCCATGGGCGCGGTCGGGGTCAATCCCGGCGGCCTGGGCCCGACAACAGTTGGCGTCGCGACGAGCGCGGGCAGCGCGGCGTGTTCCCCGACCGGGACGTTGAACGCCTCCACTTTCGACGGCGGAGGCGTCAACGGGACTACGAGCCCAACGTCCACGCTTTTGTCAATACCCAGCATCTGTAACTCGACGACCAGCGCGCCGACCATGCCGGCAATTGCCACGGGGACAGCGTCGGCGAGGACCGGGATTCCGGCCGGCTCCACAGAACTCGTCGATCCGGGAACGAGCACGGCTGCGGCTGCGGCAGCAACAAACCAGACTGTGTTCGGGGCGCCACCCTCGAGCCTCCCGACGACTGTACAAGCTCTCGGCATTCCGGGGACCCTCACTGTCCCGACGACGTCGAGCACCCTTTCATCGACCGGAATGTCGCCCTGCGGCACGACGTCGTCGACAACAGGCAGCAGCATCACGGGCATGGCAAGCGTCCAGGGCCTAACGGGCCTCGTACCTACGAACGGTATCTCGGGCGCACCGGGGGCGCCCGCCGCCCTCTCATCATCGATGTCCGGCTGTTGATCGAAATCGGAGGAACGCCTTGATGCGCAAACGACCCTTAATCCTTGGCACCCTATTGCTCGATGATCGGCGGCGCCGCTCTTGCAGCGAAGTACGTTTACTTTGTTCCCGAACCCGCAGAGGCCTCCGCTCCTGCGCCGTCGGTTCCGGTCGTTGCCGCAACGGTAACCAGTCATGACGTGCCGATCTACCTGCGTGGGGTGGGAACGGTGATCGCCTACAACAACGTGGCGGTGGTCAGTCAGATTTCAGGAAAAATCACGCAGATCGCCTTCACCCAGGGCCAGGAGGTCAAAAAGGGCGATCTGCTGGCGCAGATCGATCCGGCTCCGTATCAGGCACAAATCGACCAGATGACCGCCACCCGCGATCGCGACCAGGCGCAACTCATCAATGCCCAGGCAAACCTGAACCGTTACACGCCTCTTCTGGCGAAGGGCTTCGCCACGAGCCAGTTGGTGGACACGCAGAAGGCGCAAGTGGACCAGCTCAAGGCCATTGTCAAAGCGGATGAGGCTCTGATTGAATCCGCGCAGGTTAATCTGGCCTACACCCGCCTTACCTCGCCGATCGACGGCGTGACCGGTATCCGGCAGATCGACGAAGGAAACGTCATTCAGCCGGGCAATACCGTCGGCCTGGTCGACGTCACGCAGATCCAGCCGATCTCTTTGATCTTCACGCTGCCCGAGGACACCCTCCCCCAAATCCAGCAGCGATGGCCAAGGGAAAGCTCAAGGTCCTTGCATACAGCCAGGACGACAAGACCAAGCTCGACGAAGGCGAACTCCTGCTTGTCGACAACCAGATCATCCAGACGACGGGCACGATCCGGCTCCGGGCCACGTTCCCCAATGCACAGCATACGCTCTGGCCGGGCGCTCTCATCAATGCGCGGCTGCTTGTCGACACCCGCAAAGACGGCCTGACGGTCGCCGCCTCGGCAGTGCAGCAAGGTCCGAACGGCCCGTATGTATACGTCATCGCGCCTGACGGAACCGCCCAGATGCGGCCCGTCAAGGTCGCCCAGGTCACGAGCGGAGAGGCGCTCATCGACTCGGGGCTCCAGGCGAACGAGACCGTTGTGATCGACGGTCAGTACAAGCTTGCGCAGGGGACCGCGGTGAACGTGCTGCATGGCAAGGCCGCAGACGAAGCCAATCTGCAAAGCGCCGTAGCAGCAGGCGATCCCGTGAACCTCTCGGCGCCGTTCATTCACCGGCCGATCGCCACGACCCTGCTGATGGTGGGCCTGCTGCTGGCTGGGCTCGTCACCTACCAATTTCTGCCTGTCGGATCCCTGCCGAACGTCAACTATCCGACGATACAGATCTCTGCGCAGCTGCCCGGCGCCGATCCCCAGACAATGGCGTCGTCGGTAGCCACCCCGCTCGAGCAACAGCTGAGCCAGATTCCTGGCGTGACGCAGCTGACGTCGTCCAGCGCGCTCGGCAGTACCCAGCTCGTCATTCAGTTCGACCTCAGCCGCACCATCGATAGCGCGGAGGTTGACGTGCTGTCGGCGATCAATGCCGCAAGCCCATATCTGCCTATAGGTATTCCCTATCCCCCGACCATCCGGAAGGTGAATCCCGCGGATGCGCCGATACTGGTGCTCGCGCTCACCTCGGATACGGTGCCGCAGACCACTGTCGACGCCTATGCGGAAAACATCCTGCTGCCGAAGATCTCGCAACTTCCGGGCGTCGGTCTTGTAGGCCTTGGCGGGCAGCAGAAGCCGGCGATCCGGGTGCGGGTCAACCCGCAGGCGCTCGCGGCCCGCGGCATCGGGCTCGAAGATGTGCGCACGGTGCTCGGCGAGGCGAACGTCGATATTCCGAAGGGCGAACTCAACAGCCCGCGTCAAACCTATACGCTGAACACCAACGACCAGCTGCTCAAGCCCGACGCTTACAACGATCTGATCGTTGCCTATCGAAACGGGTCGCCCGTGCGCATCCGCGACATCGGCGAGGCGATCGACGGGCCGGAGAACAATCTTGAGGCCGCCTGGTTCAACAAGACGCCGACCATCATCATGGCTATCCGGCGCCTGCCCGACGCCAACGTCATCCAGACGGTCGACAGCATCAAGAAGCTGCTGCCCCAGCTCGAAGCTTCGCTCCCGCCCGGAATCAAGGTGTCGATCTCGTCCGACCGCACACAGACCATCCGTGCTTCGGTCGCCGACGTGCAGTTCACCCTGATGCTGACCGTCGCCCTCGTGGTGATGGTGATATTCCTGTTCCTGCGTAATTTCTGGGCCACGGTCATTCCCGCAGTCACCGTGCCTCTTTCGCTCATCGGCACGTTCGCCGTGCTCTATGCGTTTGGCTACAGCCTCGACAATCTGTCGCTCATGGCCTTGTCGATCGCGGTCGGCTTCGTCGTCGACGACGCGGTCGTTGTGATCGAGAACATCGTCCGCCACACCGAAGAAGGACTCACCCCGATGGAGGCCGCGCTCAAAGGCTCGAGCGAGATCGGCTTCACCATCGTTTCGATCACGCTATCGCTGATCGCCGTGTTCATTCCGCTTTTCCTGATGGGTGGCTATATCGGCAAGCTCTTCCAGGAGTTCGCCATAACGGTGAGCGTTTCCCTCCTCCTGTCGCTCGTGATTTCGCTCACGCTGACGCCGATGATGTGCGCGTATTTGCTCAAGGGCGAGACCCATGTCGCGCACGGCCGGCTCTACAATTTCTTCGAGCGCGGTTTCGACGCGCTGCTGCAATTGTATGAGCGGGGCCTCAAGGTCGTGCTGCGGCACACCTTCGTCACGTTGCTCGTCATGCTCGGGACGATCGCGGTCACCGGCTACCTGTACGTTGTTATCCCGAAGGGCTTCTTTCCTCAGCAGGACACCGGCCTGATCACCGGCCTCGCCGAGGCTTCCCAGGATATCTCGTACCCGGCCATGGCCGAGCGCGGACAGGCGGTAATCGACACGGTGCTGAAGGATCCGGCGGTCGCCACAGTCGCAGGATCTATTGGAGCGGTTGGTGGGAGTACGCTCAATCAAGGGACGTTGTATATCACCCTGAAGCCGAACGACCAACGCGACGTCAGCGCCGATCAGGTCATCAGGCGGCTACAGCCCGAACTCGCGAAGATCCAGGGCATAACGCTGTACATGCAGGCGGCCCAGGACATCACCATCGGTGGCCGGGTCACGAAGACGCAGTATCAATACACACTGGCCGATGCCGACTCCAACGAGCTCAATCACTGGGCAGCGATCTTCCTCGACAAGCTCAAGACCGTCCCCGGCATAGTGGACGTCGCGAGCGACCAGGAAGCCGCCGGTCCCCTGCTCAATGTGACCGTCAACCGCGACGTCGCGTCGAGCTTCGGCATCCTTCCGTCAACCATCGACAACACGCTCAACGATGCCTTCGGCCAGCGCATCGTCTCGACCATGTACACACAGCTCAACCAGTATCACGTCGTTCTCGAGGTGGATCCGAAATTCCAGTACAGCCCGGAAGCGCTCAAGGATATCTACCTGAACTCCTCGGCGGGGCAGCAGGTGCCCCTGAACGCCCTGGTGACCAGCGTGACCAAGGCGGCGCCGATCATAATCAACCATCAGGGTATGTTCCCGGCAGTCACGATCTCGTTCAATCTGAAGCCGGGGGTATCCCTCGGAACCGTGGTCGCGGCGATCCAGCAATTCGGGCGCGAGTCCGGAGCGCCCGCTTCGCTCGCAACCACCTTCCAGGGCAACGCGCAGGCCTTCCAGTCGGCGCTGTCGGGCATGCCTATCCTGATCGGACTGGCGCTGGTGGTGATCTACATCATCCTGGGCGTGCTCTACGAGAGCGTGATCCACCCGATCACCATTCTGTCCACCTTGCCGTCGGCCGCCATCGGCGCCCTGTTGTTACTGATGGCGGTTCATCTGGACTTCAGCGTGATAGCCATGATCGGCATCATCTTGCTGATCGGCATCGTCAAGAAGAACGGCATCATGCTTGTCGACTTCGCGCTCGAGGTCGAGCGGAACGAGGGATTGAGTCCCGAGGAGTCGATCTACCGCGCGTGCACCATACGTTTCAGGCCGATCCTGATGACGACGATGGCGGCGATTCTGGGTGGCGTGCCGATGATGCTCGGCACCGGAGCCGGAGCGGAAATCCGCCAGCCGCTGGGCTACGCCATCGTGGGCGGTTTGGTGCTGTCGCAGATCCTGACGCTTTATACGACGCCGGTGGTCTACCTCTATCTTGATCGGCTGGGCACATTTCTGGGCCGCTTGTGCGGCAAGAAAACAGCGCCCGCGGCAGCTCCCGGCGAGTAGCGAGCGTGCAAAGCCTTGCGTCGGTCCGCATGCGCCGCCGCCCGGAAGGAAGGTGAAGTTCGGATGTTGATTCGTTTGCTCCATAACCTCGGCATCGTCGTCGTCGCAACCGCGATCGGCTGGAACGTCATCAGCGCGCCGCAGAGGACGATGGGATACTCTGTCGTTACTTCAGCTGCCGCGCCGGTGCAGGTGCCTGCAAATCTCGAGACGCCGGAAGCGATCCAGGCCGGAGCGCACCTGTTTCGGGAAAACTGCGTCCAATGTCATGGGGCGCCGGGCATTGCCGCCGCAGTACAGGGGCTGACGCCGGCGCCGCCGAACTTGCTGGCCGCCGGCCGGCGCAACGATCCAGCCGAGGTCTTCTCGAAGGTCACGAACGGCATCTCCGGGACCGCCATGCGGCCGTTCGGCGATGACCTTCCGGATCAAAGCCGCTGGGCTCTTGCGGCGTTCCTGCACCATTCCCGCGGCATCTCGTCGGACGCCTTCGACGCGCTCAGCACGGCGAAGCCAGACGCCGGCGCGGAGAGTCACTGATCGCCAGTCGCACTGACGCGCGTCCGCGCTCCGTGCAGCTCGAAAAGGCAAGGTCGCATCACTGGCGCGATCCTGCGTCGTTCCGTTGTTGTCCATCCCCGAGCCGACCCAACGAGCCAACACCCCCGTAGTCTTGTCATTACCGGGCTCCGCCGAGAGCGGCCGGCCGGCTTCAACGCCCATGATCAGCTTGGTGTTCGACTCCCGCTTGGCGGCCTCGGCTAAGTCGGATTGGTGCCGCCCCATTGACGGGCGCGAGAAGCCGATGATCGCAGCGCCAGAGAGCGACCAAACCTGCCAGGGCGCACAGGGTCCTTCATACCACTGTATCCAATTTTGGAGAGAGCATTCACAGTCGCTCGAGCCACTACCCAGCGTCGGGAAGATTGCCGAAGCAGAGGTCCGCGAGATTGGTACGGACGCCGCCAGGTGCGCGCGGCTTGTCCACCGCGTGCGCCGGAAACCCTGTGCGGCGCGGTGCGCGACCTAGACGGTTTGGTTAGACAACCCAAACCCACGGATGATTTCGGGCGGCACGTGCGAAGTCTATCTTTGCTGACAGAGCAGCACTGATCCCCCCCGAATTGTTGCTCTTAAATGAAGAGAAGCCCCGCCGCCCCCCTCCCCGGCGGGGCTTCTTTTGATCGGCAGAGTATCCGTCTCCAACATGCTGTAGCCAGCGCCGCTCGCCGGACCTGCGGGATCGCTCGCGCCTCCCCTGATCCGGATGCCGCCCGAATCCGGAGAACGGTTCAAGGTTTACTTGTTTGGCCAAGACGGCGCTGCGGCGGTGGAGGATCACGCTTCATCCGGGGCATGTAGGGACCGCGAGCTCGGCCGCCTCATTCAAGCCGCGCCACAGCGCGCTCAGGATCCCATGGCTGCGATTGATGGTTCCCCGTTTCGAGGCGCAAACTTGAACGGCTGAATTTCAGGAAGTCAGGGCCGGCTTCGGCAGGGTGACGAAGAACGCCGTTCCCTCTCCTTCCTTGGAGCGGATATCGAGGCCGTGTTCGAGGAGCGTCGCGGTCTGCCGGACGAGGAACAGTCCCAGGCCGAGCCCCTGCGCTACCTCGGCGTGGTCTCCCCGATCGAAGGCATCGAAGATGGTCGAAAGACGCTCTTTCTTGATGCCGAGACCGCCGTCATGGACTTCGAGCCGCAGGTTTCCCCGGAAGCTGCGGCAGCCAACGACCACACGACCGCCGGGGCGGGAAAACTTCATGGCATTGCTGACGAGGTTGCGCAGGATCGTCATCAGCATCGCGGGATCGCTGAAGCCGATTGCGGATGTCGGCAAGATGCGAAGATCGATTCCAAAAAACGCTGTGTGGGCTGCCCATTCGGTTCTGAGGCGATCGAACAGTTCCTGAATCCTGACTGGCTGGAGATGCGGTCCGAGCGCATCGGAAGATTTCGACATTGCGGCAAGAGCGTCGAGCTCCGCACAAAGCTGCCGAAGAGCGTCGTAGACGCGGTCAAGCCGTTCCGGGGTCTTTGCCCCGCGAGCGTCCCTGCGAACGAGATCCAGGAACATCATGGCGATCGACAGCGGCTGTTTCAGATCGTGGCCTGCGACGGCTAGAAGGCGGGAAACCTCTTGTCTGTCGTCCGGGCGCTTCGCGACCGGCGAAGCAGCGATGTCGAACGCGGTTCCGTGCTTTTCCATAAGACCCCTCAGGTTCTGTTCCGTGCCGCGAAGTGCGAGCACCGACTTTGACCCTCAGGCGAACGTAACGAAATCGAACGGTCGGCTCGTGTACCTATCCTTTGGAGTTCCCAAGATTATACCAAGGTTTGCGCTCTCCCCATTCTGGATAGCTTCCAGTGAGCGCAGGACGGCATTGATTTCGCGATCCGCGCGACCACGCGCGTGTTCGCCTCTACGAGCTCTGCGCCAGGGTCGCCGCGACTGCAAATCCAAGGGTCCGAGGCCGAACCTGTGGCACTCCGGACGGCGGCTTGCCTTCACCGTCATCTGGAAACAGGATCACGAAGAGGGGGGCGGCGGAGGCGGCGGAACGGGCCGGGCCGCTCGGACGGAGTGAGGAACGCGTGAAATGCTTGCGATCAGCACGGCCAGAACACCGGTAACAAAAATGCCATCGAACGTTCCGGCACCGCCAATGGACGCGACCGGTGCACCGAGACCCTGTATTTTGTCGAGATTCAGCAGATCGGCTCCGATCAGGGTTCCCATGCTGCCGCCGACATAAGCGAGCGGCGCCGCGTATTGACGCGAGAGGACCCAGGCCACGATCGCCGTTGCGATCGCGGGAACGAACATCGGCAGCGCAATGCCCAGACCCGGAACAGGCTCAGCCAGCCAATGACACAGCACCGCAACACAAGCGGTGGCTACAATTCCCAAGCCCCACAGTCGGTTCCTGGCAAGCAAATACAACGACACCAGAGCGGGAATGAGAGCGCCGCCGACATTTATCGCGATCACCGTGCCAGGCCAATCGACCACGACTGGCACGATATAACGCATCCCGAAGACATCGACGTCCTGTCCCGACAGAATGCTTTGCTCGGGCAATTCGGCTATCGGGATATTAAGGTAACTCCCGATCAGGGAGGCGAACAGCAAGAGTAAGGCAACCTGAGAGCTGACGCCGAGCCTCATATAGGCATAGCGCAGAACGCCCACTTGGATCAGGATGACGAGCAAAAAGAAGAGCCCGACCAGCATTGTGAAGAATGCCGGGTGTAGGGGCAGATAATGAAGCTGGCTCATGGGTAGTATTGAGTGCCCATACTAACGTCGCCGCTCTGGACGAAGTTCGCTGTGCGGCCCAACTCCTCATCCTACGCGCAGTCATCCTTGCCCTGAATTGCCCGAAGGTTTCGCCGGCGTAGTGTCTTCGGGCGAGCGGGCTATACCGACGTGTGTCGATGGGAGCTCTTCGGGACAGTAAGGCGTAGCCGCCGCTCCTCCCGTCTCGTGCCAACTCGAAATTCGGTTTGCGTCTTCGAAAGACGCAAGGCGGCGTTGACGAGATAATCAACGAGAGAGTCGGCTGTTTGTGGCGTCGGCAGTCCACGTGGGCCTCGGGCTATTCGAAGGAGCAATGTGATGGCACCTGCCGCACTTCCCTTGTTGTCGAGCGACGTCGGGCTCGCCCGCTATCTCGACGAGATCAAACGGTTCCCCAGCCTGTCGCCGCAACAGGAATTCATGATGGCCACGCGCTGGTACGAGTATGGCGACCGCGAAGCGGCGCACCGGCTTGTGACCTCGCATCTGCACCTCGTCGCCAGGATTGCGATGAGCTTCCGTGATTACGGGCTTCCGATGTCCGAGATCCTGTCGGAGGGCAATATCGGCCTGATGCACGCGGTGAAGCGCTTCGAGCCCGATTGCCGTTTTCGACTCGCGACCTATGCGACGTGGTGGGCCAGAGCCTCGATCCAGGAATACATCCTGCGCTCATGGTCGTCGGTGAAGATGGGCACCGCCGACGATCGGAAAAGGCTGTTCTTGAACGCGCAGCTTGCCCGGAGCTGCATCTCGGCACTCGAGCAGGGCGATGCAGGGGCCGACCAGGCCCAGCAGATTGAGGGCAAGGTCCGCGTGATCGAGCAGGATAGAGGCGGGCGGCCTGGATGGCCCGCCAAGGATAACAAAGAGAATAGGATTGTAGACCTCAAGGCACTCTCAAATATATATGATCTAACCTCTCGTATCATTATGAAACAGGTTCACGCGGCATATATCTTCTGAAGCTTTCGACTGTTCGGAGGCTGTTCGATCTTTAAGGAGTTTAATATGCTGAAATCACCAGTACGCTTAGCAACGGCCGCTCTTGGCGTAATGCTAGCAATCGGCGCGACGACATCTTCGATGGCGGCGAGCACCCAGACCAGCCCGACGACGTCGTCGGTGGCGGCAAGCACCCAGACCGGCACGGGCGACGCTTCACTGATCTTGGTTAGAGGCGGTGGCGGCGGCGGTGGCGGAGGTGGCCATGGCGGTGGCGGCGGTGGCCACGGCGGCGGCTTCGGCGGCGGCTTCGGCGGTGGCCATGGCTTCGGCGGCGGCCACTTCGGCGGCGACCGCGGCTTCGGGCGTGGCTTTGGCCGGGGCCGTGGCTTTGGCTATGGGTGGGGCGATGACTACTGCTCCGAATACCCGTACGGCATGTATCCCTGCTACTAATTTCGACAACGTTGAATCCGGGCCTCGCGAGCGGGGCCCGGGTTTGAACGCGAAAGGGTAGGTTCGGGCAGGCGTCGCCCGCATTGGGCCCCGATTGGGATTTTGGGACTGGCTGATGTCCGACGTTATGACTCGCCGGTTCGCGTCCACTTGCCGGCGCCCAGCATGATCCCCGCTGTGGCTAGCTACTTTTCAACGACCTGCTGGAACGGGGTGCGGACCGGTCCGCTCTCCGTGTCGGGGGGCGTGATCGGGAACGTCAACTCCCATCCGCCGCCGAGCGCTTTGTACAATTGAACGAGGTTGGTCGAGACGTTGGTCGTGCTCTGCGCGTGATCTTGTTCGGCCTGCAGCAGCGTACGCTCGGTGTCGAGCACAGTGGTGAAGTCAGCAACGCCGTCATTGTAGCGGACGCGTGCCAGCGACAACGCCTGTCGCGAGTACTCGACCTGCAGGGCCAGCCGCGCGCGGCGCTGCTGTTCGGTCCGGTGAGCAACGAGGGCATTGACGATCTCGTGCCAAGCTCGCAGCACAGTCTTGTGATAGTTGATCGCTGCCTCCACCTGTTGCGCTTTGCGAAGCTCCAAAGTCGCCTTCAGCCTGCCGCCCTGGAAGATTGGCATCGAGATGGTCGGACCGAAATTGGTCAGGACCGCACTGGCCGTCAAAAGTTTCGCGACCTTGATTGCGTCAAAGCCCGCCAATCCATTGAATTGAATGGTCGGATAGAATTCGGCGACCGCCACTCCGATGTCGGCGGTTGCCGCGTGGAGCTGCGCTTCGGCGGCGCGAATGTCGGGACGGCGGCGCGCCAGCTCGGAGGGAATGCCGATCGGAACCCGTGCGGGCGACGGCGGCACCGGTCTCGTGGCGGCGAGTTCGCCGCGCAGCCCGTCAGGCGGCATATCGAGCAGAAAGCTCAAGGCGTTGATGAGCTGGGCTTCCTGCTGCTCGAGGCTTGGCAACTGGGCCCGGACGGCTTCGACCTGAGCGGCTGCGTTGTTGACGTCGAGCATGGTCGTCAGGCCCTTCTCCTGACGCGTTTTCGTCAATTCCAGGATTTCTTGCTGGATTTTCAGATTGTCGTTGGCGATCCTGATCTGGGTCTGCGTGCCGCGCAACTGGATATAGTCGCGTGCGGTTTCGGCGAGGCTCGAGACGAGAGCATCGCGCCGCTGCTCCTCGGACGACCGAACTTGCGCATTCGCCGATTCGACCTGGCGGCGGACGTGCCCCCAAAAATCGAGCTCCCATGATGCATCGAAACCGCTCGTAAATATGTCGGCCGGTTGTGCGGAGTTAAGGGTAATGGTGCTGCGCGGCGAACCAAGGAGATCGTCGATCAGCCTGCTTTTAATTCTCACATCGTGAAGTGTTGCATGTTGGTATCTGGCGTTTCCTTGCACGCCGGGCAGTAGCGCGGAGGCCGCAACGTTTCTCTGAAAACGGCTTTGTGCGAGACGGACGGTCGCAGTCCTTACATCGAGGTTGGCGTAGGCGACACGCTTCACGAGCGAGGTGAGGGTCGCGTCGTGGAACGCCTTCCACCAGGCGGGATCGACGGGCTGGTGAACCGCTTCGCTGGATCCCGCGAACTTTGCCGGCGCGGCTGCGTCGCCTCTCGTGAACCAGCGTTTCGGCATGCTCGGATCCGGCGGGACGAAATCTGGGCCGACACGGCACGCCGCCAGCGCAAACGCACCTGAAATTGCTGCAACGTATTGCAGTTTCTTGGCCATGATCACCTCACCGCGCCAACGGCGCCGGCAGCCTTCTTCGTGGAGAGCAGCAAGCAGAAGGGAGCGGCGGCGAAAGCGAAATAGGAGAAAAACAAGAAGACGTCGGAATAAGCGAGGACGGACACCTGGGTCTGGAATACCTGGTAGGCTTTTCCGACTGCCAAATCATGCGCCGACCCTGCCGCGTGCCCCATCGCCGTAAGGGCCTGCTCGTACTGGGCGACCAGGGCATTGTAGGGTTGATGGAGGGGCGAAGCGTATTGCGACAGGTAGGACTGTCGGATCTGGCCACGATCGGTGACGAGGGCTGTTGCGACGGAAATCCCTATCGACCCGGACACGTTGCGGACCATCGCAAAGAGGGCCGCTGCGTCGCCGCTCATTTCGCGCGGCAAAGTGCGATAGGTGATCGTGGTGATCGGTACGAACAGGAGTGCGAGCGCGGCCGTCTGCATGGTGCGCATCAGTACGAGCGTCGGGAAATCGAGGCTCGGCACCAGATAGCTCGAGTAGAAGAGCGCGCAACCCATTCCGAAAAACCCGGCCGCAACGATGAACTGCGTCGGGATGACCTTCATCGCAATTCCGACCAGCGGAATGAGCATTATCACGACGAGGCCGCCTGGGGAGAGAATAAGCCCCGCCCACGTTGCGTTGTACCCAAGCACCTCTTGAGCGAATTCCGGGATCACGACGGCACTGGCGTACAGGATGCAGCCCATCGCCCCGACCATTGCGCAGCCGGCAGCAAAATTCCTGTCCTTGAAGACGTCGAGATTGACGATCGGCTTCCTGGCAATCAGCAGCCAGCCGATCGCGCCCGCGATTCCAATGAAGGCGAGAAGCGCCATGATCACGATGAAGGGCGAACCGAACCAGTCTTCGTCCTCGCCGCGGTCCATCATGATCTGCAGGCATCCGAGGCCGAGCGTGATGAGCGACAGACCGATGTAGTCGAGGCCCCGGCTCCTCCTGTCTTGCAGCCATGGCGGATCCTCGACCAGTACGGCGTTGATTATCACCGCAAAGATGCCGACGGGCACGTTCATGAAGAAGATCCAGCGCCAGCTCACCTGATCGGTGATGATGCCGCCGAGGGCCGGACCGAGGACGGGAGCGACGATCGTTGCGATCGCCGTGACACCGAAAGCGGCGCCGCGCCTGGCCGGCGGAAACGTGTCCACAATGATGGCCTGCTGGACCGGCTGCAGACCGCCGCCGAAGAAACCCTGAAGCAGGCGGAAGACGATCAACTGACTGAGACTCGTCGCCATTCCGCACAGAAACGAGCAGACCGTGAACATGGTGATGCAGATCAGAAAATAGCGCTTGCGCCCCAAAAGATCGCTCAGCCAACCGGAGATTGTCAGTACGATCCCGTTCGCCACGAGATAGGACGTGAGCGTCCATGTCGCGTCGTCAACGCTCGACGAGAGACTGCCGGCAATATGCGGAAGCGCAACGTTGACGATCGTCGTATCGAGCACTTCCATAAAGGCTGCAAGCGTCACCGAAACCGCGATCAGCCAGGGATTGTAGCGGGGCACCCAGGCCGCGTGGGCGTCGGGGGGGATGGTCATCGGACCGTGACAGTCGGAACCACCGAGATCCCGAGCGGAAGCGGCAGCTTGGGATCGAGCCCGCTGTCGATGACGAGCTTGACCGGCACACGTTGAACGATCTTCACGAAATTGCCGGTGGCGTTTTCAGGTGGGAAGGCGGTGAACTTCGTGCCGGACCCCATCTGGATGCTGTCGACGTGGCCACGAAGGTCGAGGTGGGGATAGGCATCCACCCTGATCTTCACGCTTTGGCCGGGCCGCATGGAATCAAGCTGGGTCTCCTTGAAGTTGGCGGTGACCCAAACCTCCGGTGAAACGATGGAGAGAATCTGCTGTCCGGGAGTGACGTAGGTCCCCATTTCCACGTTGCGCCGGGTTACCCAGCCATCCTGAGGCGCCGTCACGACCGTCCAGGACAGATTGAGCGCCTTCTGATCGAGCTGCGCCTGGGCCTGCTCGACCAGCCCCTTCTGTTGTGCGACCTGCGTATCGGTCTGGCTGATACGTTGCTCGACAGGCGAGTTCTGTAGAACCTGCGCTTCGGCTTGCAGAACCTGCGCTTGGCTTTGGCGCAGGATGGCCAGCGCCGCATCGACATCCTGCTGTGTGGTGGCGGCCTTCGGCAGACTTCGCTGCCGGTCGTAGTCAGCCTGCGCCCTGCTCAAACTGGCCTTGGCCGACTGCAATTGACCCTGAGCTTGTTGCAACAGGGCGGGAAAATTCTTGCGGCCGATTTCGGCGAGGAGCTGTTCCCCGGCAATTTGCGCCTTGGCGGCATCGAGCACCCCCTGCGCCTGATCCCGTTCGGCCGTGTAGGGACGCGGATCGATATGGATCAGCGGATCGCCCTTGCGGACGAACTGATTGTCCGTCACGTCCAAGGACACGACGATGCCGGAAACCTGCGGTGCGATGGTGATGGCCCGCCCGTCGGTATAGGCGTCGTCCGTGCTTTCTATGTTGCGGCCTGTGTACCAAAAATAGAACCCGCCGAGGACGAGACCAGCCAGGAGCAGGAAGCCAACGATGAAGACGGCCGGCCTGCGGTTGCGGTGCACGTCCTCCGAATCGGCTGCCCCTCCCCCGTCCTGCGCGGGTTCGACATCCGGCTTGGGGCTCGCGTTCCCGGGCGGCTCATTGTGGGTTTCAAGCTGGACGCGGTCGCTATAGCCCACGTCGATGTCCCGGCCGGCCTCAATTGCGTCGGTCTGCAACATCGCGTGGTACTCGGAAGCGGACTCAGTTGAGACGCGCCGGTCGCCCCGACGTCGTCGCTGCCATTGCCCCCAAGGGGGTCGAGACGGTGTCGATCAGAGCTTTGCCGGCGGCGACAGCCGGTTATCCGGGGCTTCGTCGACAGGCGCCCGAAATGACCCCGGTGCCTAAAGCACCGCGGTGCACGAGCCCAACCCGCTACAGCCGACGGTCGATCCGACAACCGGACCGCCTCTTCTCTTGGGATTCAGCGTAGTTGGCTCGCCACAAGGGACCATCCTACCTGCGTTTCAGAGCGTCATACTTTGGTTTACCTCTGCTATCCGCGGGGCGAATCCAGGCGCGTTTCCGACAGAGTGCTTACCCGGACCCCACATCATCCCGACGCCGACCCGATGGACGTCTATCCTTACGTCTCGGGCCGATCCGGTTTCTTTTCATTTGGGGTGTGACCCAGAATCATCAGGTGATCGCATTTGCGGCGGGAGCCCCAACCTGAGGTTGAGTGGGCCCGCATTGGGATTAAGCTTTTTGGGGTCCGAATCGGAAGCGTTGGCGTTCTTATGGGAGGGTAAGATGGCTCATTCGACGCGGCACCTGGCGGTGCCCAGCGTTTTATTGTCTCTTTTGGCTTGTTCGGACGCGTCGGCGACCTTTGTCGGGGACCGCTACTTCATCTCGACCCTCGTGACGGTGGTTCCCACCCCGGCCGACTTCGCCAATGTCCCCCACTTCGTGATGCTGCCCGAGACCGACGGCACGAAGGAAGCCGACTTTCTCTTCACCTGGAGCAAGCTCATCACAAAGGACTGGTCGCTGTTTGCCACCGAGACTTTCCGTATCCTGGATGAGCCGAACGTCGACACGCGTACTGGCTTCGAGAATTTAACACTCGGCACCCAGTATCAGGCCTATACCAATGAGGAACATCAATTCGTCGTCACGGTCGGCGGCACGGCGAGCATTGAAGATACCGGAACGCCCGGTATCGCCGCCGAGTTCTCCACAGTTACGCCGACGCTCTACTGGGGCAAGGGCTTCGGCGACCTGCCGGATTCCCTGGCGTGGCTACAGCCGGTCACCATCACCGGCAATCTCAGCGTTACTTTGCCCATCGAGGACACCACCTTCACTGATGGAACCGAGGTCACCAACCCGGACATCCTGAACTGGAGCTTCGCGCTGGAATACACCCTGCTCGATACCGTCCATACGAATGGTCGCCGCTACCCGGTGGGCGTGGTTCCGCTGGTGGAATTCGCCTTCACGACGCCGCTCGACGGGCCGGACGCCGGAGAGACTACCGGCACCATCAATCCGGGCATCATCTGGGTGCAGGAAGAGTTCCAGTTCGGGCTGGAGGCGATCATCCCGGTCAATGAGGCCTCGGACGGCCTCGGCTTTCGCGCGCAGTTCCACTGGTACTTCGCGAACATCTTCCCGGACTCGTTCCTCGGCAAGCCGATCTTCGATTGAGCGAGCCGTCTCAGCGGCATGTGAAGCGTGCTGTCCGTACGGGATTGGATGACCTTCCGGATCAAAGCCGCTTGGCTTTGGGCCGCTCCCACGGCATCTCGGCGGACGCCGACCGACGCCGTCAGGAACCCTGTGGAAACGGCCTCGGCCGCGTCCCTCTTCAATTCAGGACATGCGACCTGTCAGATGCTCTATTCGCCGACCGCGATCGCGCTCTTGCCGATGGATTGGTCGCCGGGGGATCGCATCGTCTCCGGGCCTCGGCTGTTTCGTTCCAGCGAAAGATCGGGTTCGCAACAATTGGACAGTCGCCACTGATGCGGCGTCTCGCCGACAAAGCGCTTGAACACGGTCGTGAAATGCGCCTGCGTCTGGAATCCGACGCTGAGAGCGACATCGACAATCGGCAGACGCGACTGCGACAGGAGCTGCTGCGCGCGTTCGATGCGCTGACGTAGTAAATACTCGTGAGGACGAATGCCGGTCGCCCTGCGGAACTGCGCGGCAAAGTGCATACGCGTCAGCCCGGCCGCCGCGGCTAGATCCGCGAGGGCGACCGGTTCACCGAGATTTGCATCGATGTAAGCAAGGACGCGTTTCAGCCGCCATTTCGGCAAGACGCCGCAATTGCGTTTCGGCTGCAAGGGATCGGACCCGTCATCGCGGCTTACGAACCGTGTCGCGATCGCCAACCCAACGGCGCAGGCATACAGTTCAACGAGGGCATCATCCATGCCTTCCGTCTTGAGGAGAGCCCGCGCCAATTGTTCAATGGCTGGATCGACCGTTGATTGGAGATCCAGAAACAGACAACGATCAGGTCCGGCCCTGTCCCGGAGCTTCGCGAAAACGTGCCGAAAGCTGCCATCGCCGACATTCAGAATACGTACGGGGTCGCCTTTCGGAAGAAGGCGCATCACCGCCGCCAAGAGGTCGGTTCGGGATGCATCGCCGACTGAACCACTTCCTGAGATGTCGTCGGAAACGAACACGATCAGGTTGACCGGCTTTATGGCCATCCCCACGACAAAACCTGGTCTTGAAGGGTCCGAGACGGCTGGGCGCTCCGTGGAGAAACCTCTGCCGAAAGGGGCGCCCCAATTCGAGCTAAAGGGAGGATTGATCCCCTCGGCACCACAGCTCATTTCGAGCGCGCGGACTTCAGATGGCATCGTCTCTCTCCTAAGCCTTGTGTCGGTTGATCTGCCGGAGAGCAGACGCACAGGTAAAACCCATGACGATTTCTGCTTATTACGCTTGGCAGAGTCGACGAACGGACTCGCAATCGAGGGAGTAGATTGTTGCCGGGGCCTCGCAGGAACAATTCAACCGAGGGGCGGCCTGACTATTGAATTCATTTAGCCGCGCCATACTCACGTATAAGGTGCGTGAAGCCGGACTAAACCTTATCCAAGCGTCTCCGGACGCATGCCGACGCATGCCGGTGAGCGCGGGATGCTAGCGGCGGGTGGACTCTCTTGGTTCTGCGATTTGGGACCTTCACTTCGCAATTCGGGCGAGGTGACCAGTCGGGATGCCGGAACCAGGCCCGACAGGCCATTCGTCCCAGGCGACGACGGAATGGGACGCGACAGCGGTGTTGACGCCCGTGAACTACCGGAACAGAGCCCGTCTCCTCCCGCTGGATGAGGAACGATCCGTGCTGGATAGAATGTTTTCGGAAACATCCCGCAATTCGCGAATCCTGCCGCTCCTTGCCGCCCCTGTGGCCGCTGGAATTTTCACGCTTGATACCTACGACACAACCCAAGGCGCGGTCGCAGTTCTCTATGTTCTGGTTGTGCTGCTCGCGGCCACCGCCTTGCGCGGGCTGGGCGTCGTTTTGGTTGCTTTCGCCTGCCTTGCTCTCACCATTGTGAGTTTCCTGCTCACTCACAAAAACCATGTCACCGACGCCGCACTGGTCCGCTGGCTGATGAGCGTGTCGGCCATCACTATTACGACCCTTCTTGTTTTGCGTATCCAATCGACATCCAGGGCGCTCGCCGAAAAGGCCGAGCTGCTCGATCTCACGCACGACACGATCTTCGTGCGTAACATGGCCGATGAGATCACCTATTGGAATCGTGGTGCTGAGGCCCTTTACGGCTGGCCTGCCAAACTGGCGTTAGGTCAGAATTCCCACGAACTCATGCGGACAGTCTTTCCAGCTCCGCTAGAGGAGGTCTGCCGGGAATTACTGGACACCGGCCGATGGGAAGGCGAACTCATTCATTCGAAACAAGACGGGTCGACCGTCACCGTTTCCAGCCGCTGGTCGCTGAAGACTGATGATCAAGGGGCGCCACGCGCGATCCTGGAGACCAATACCGACATTTCGCAGCGTAAACGCGCCGAGCAGGAGTTACGCCGAAGCCAGGCTCAGCTGACCGTCGCCCAAGTCTTGAGCCAGACCGGCAGCTTCAGCTTCAATTCCGTGGACGACGAACTCTCCTGGTCCGCGGAAGCCGCACACATCTTCGGGGAAGATCCGGCGACAACTCCGACCTACCAAACGCTCCTGCAACGTGTGCATCCCGACGACATCGACCTGGTCAAGCGGGAAATGGAACGCGTCAAGCGCGGCTGTAAGCACATGGATTACGAACACCGGCTCCTCATGCCGGACGGTTCAGTCCGATATCTTCACATCGTGGCGGACATATCGCGCGATGCAGCCGAGAATTTCGAAGGCATCGGCGCCGTCATGAATGTCACGGACACGCGGGAGGCCGAGCACGCGCTGCAGGAGGCAATGGCCGAACTCGCCCACGTGACGCGCTTGACGACCTTGGGCGAACTGACGGCCTCGATCGCGCACGAAGTAAACCAGCCCCTCGGGGCCGTCGTCGCTAACGGGGAAGCGTGTCTCCGCTGGATCAATCGAGACACTCCGGATTTGGAAGAGGTCCGCAGCGCCGTCACCCGAATTATCGCAGACGGACGGCGAGCCAGCGACGTCGTCCGGCGAATTCGCTCACTATCCAAGAAGAGTGATCTGCAGATCACGCGGGTCGATCTGAACGAGATCGTCAACGAGGCTCTGATGATGCTGCAGCGGGAGATCTTCGCCCATCGGATTGCGCTGCAATTGAATGCGGCGACGGGCCTGCCGCCCGTTCTTGGCGATCGGGTCCAGCTCCAGCAGGTGCTGATCAATCTCCTGATCAACGCAATCCAGGCGATGTCATCCCCGGACACCCGCCCGCGCGAACTTACCGTTACGACGTCGGTCGATGACCTGGCTCAAGTCAACGTCATCGTCCGCGACTCAGGACCCGGCATCGATCCGGAGAGTGCCTCGCGGCTGTTTGAGGCGTTCTTCACCACCAAGGCGAACGGAGTGGGGATGGGCCTTTCGATCTGTCGGTCGATCATTGAAGCACATCGAGGTAGGATATGGGCCGTGCCGAACCCCGGTCGCGGCGCCGTCTTCGAGTTTTCCTTGCCGTCCGCGAAACAGGATGAGCCATGACCACACGATCCCCCCTTCCCCCCGGCAATAGCGGCCCCGGGCTTCCGGTCGTCTTGATCGTCGATGACGATCCGTCACTGCGCGATGCTCTAAGCAGTCTCTTCCGTTCCGTCGGCATTCGCGCCGAACTGTTCGGCTCTGCTCCGGAGCTTCTAAGCAGCCGTCTTCCGGATGTTCCGAGCTGCCTTGTGCTCGATATCCGGCTGCCGGAGGTGAGCGGGCTCGACTTCCAGAATCAGTTGGCGAACGCCGGTATCCACCTGCCGATCATCTTCATGACCGGCCATGGCGACATCCCGATGTCCGTGCGAGCGATGAAAGCTGGCGCGGTCGATTTCCTCACCAAGCCTTTTCGCGACCAGGACATGCTGGATGCCGTCACCGTGGCACTGGAGCGCGACAGGCAACGGCGAGAGGATGATCGGGCATTGTCGGAACTCCAGACGCTTCAGCGCTCCCTGACTGCACGGGAACGTGAAGTGATGGCGTTCGTCGCTTCGGGATTGATGAACAAGCAAATCGCCGGCGAGATGAACCTCAGCGAAATCACCGTGAAAATCCATCGCGGTCGTTTGATGAAAAAAATGGGCGCCAGGAGCTTGGCCGACCTGGTGAAGATGGCCGGCACCCTCGGGGTCCAAGCACCTAAGAAATAGGTCGTATACACCTGTGTATGATTTTCTTCATACCCTCCACCATGCAATCTGTGGCGGAGAAGCTGTTGTTGAATTTAGTTTTTCGCAGGTCAGCACACAGGTAACCAAGGAACATCTCGTGACCTATACCCCGATGATCTCGATCATCGACGATGACGAATCCATCCGAGTTGCAACCGAAAGCCTCATAAGGTCGCTGGGTTTCGTCGCAGTTACATTCGAGTCGGCTGAGGACTTCCTGAAGTCACCTCAGTTGACGGCTACGTCATGCTTGATCAGCGACATTCAGATGCCCGGTATGACGGGTATTGAACTCCAAACTCATTTAATCGCGAATGGGTATCGGATACCGACGATTTTCATCACCGCCTTCCCGGAGGAACGCATCCGGGAACGCGCTGAACAAGCGGGCGCGATCGGCTTTTTGAGCAAGCCGTTCGACGGTACGGCCATGATCAAATGTCTCGACAGGGCATTGAACCTGAACTGACCCCGAGCGCCGAAACGGCGCCATCCTCCCTGCCGCGCACGACGCGGCGGAAATCAGGCTCCAGATGATCGCCACTGCCATGATCGCGTGGGCAGCTTCGTGACGCTTGGCCGTTGGAGTGCCCTCCTTGTCGGACATCGATCTTGCGGCGCAAGCGACAGTTCTGATCCTCCCCGCCCTACCGGGACTTAGACAGGTCGCAACTGTCAAACGCGGTCTCAACTTCGCGCAGGCGATCCGCTTTGTAGTGGAAAGCCTTACTGTTCCAGACCGTCCCAAGCCATGATCCGAACGCGGGAGCGTTCGCGGGGCAACGGCTTTCGGCTGACATCAAGTAAATACCAATCGTTGTTTGGCCGCCGACGCGGCAACGGCGGTCATTGCAACAATATCAAGCTTGGTGTGTTGGGGAGACCCACGATGGCCGTGCATACGAGAGTATAGTCGGGCTGCCTTCGAAGACGATTTGCCGAACAGGCCGCATCTGCCAGTTATCATATCGGCAATAGGACCGGAGCTTCTGCGGGCGAAAGATGAGAGTCATGGTCTTCTTCGAGGCGCCCAAAAGTATTCGCCCACTTGCGGGGTTCATCCGCGAAGGCGGCGCGCCGTCCTGGGCGGATCTGTTCGTATTCCTGCTTCTGGCCGCGACCGCCGTCCTGGTCGTGCACGGCGCCGCGGAGATGAGTCAGCCGCTGGCCCAACTGCAAATCTCGCCCGTCACGCTCGATACGGCGCGCCTCCCCGAATATGCGCTGCGCACGACGGTGCGCATGTTCGCCGCGTTAGCCGCATCACTCCTGTTCACCTTTACAGTGGCGACGCTCGCGGCCAGGAGCCGCAAGGCTGCGATCGTCATCGTTCCCGCCCTCGACATCCTGCAATCGGTGCCCGTACTGGGCTTTCTGACGCTCACCATGACCCTGTTCATGGGACTCTTTCCGGGCCGGCAATTCGGAGCCGAGCTCGCAGCCATATTCGCCATCTTCACCAGCCAGGCCTGGAACATGGCTTTCAGCTTTTATCAGTCGCTGAAGACCATCCCACGCGACTTGAATGAAGTTGCGCGCCAGTTCGGCTTCTCGCCCTGGCAACGCTTCGTGCGGCTCGAGCTCCCGTTCGCCATCCCGGGCCTCGTCTGGAACATGATGATGTCGATGTCCGGAGGCTGGTTCTTCGTCGTTGCGTCCGAGGCGCTCACTGTCGGCAACACCACCGTGACGCTGCCGGGCATCGGCTCATGGCTGTCGGTGGCGATCGCTCGCCAGGATTTCAGGGCCGTGGGCTGGGGGGTGGGCGCGATGGCCGTGGTCATCGTGTTGTGCGACCAGGTCGTGTTTCGGCCGCTGGTCGCCTGGGCCGAGAGATTCCGCTTCGAGCAGACCGCATCGCAGATGCCGCCGACCTCCTGGCTCTACGACCTCGTCCGTCGCGCCCGCCTGCTTCGGCGATTGTTCGCCCTCCTGACTTGGCCCGTCCGCGCCGTTTCGGCGATCGATTGGCCCCGGCTCCCCCGGATGCCACGGATCACATCGGGCCGCACGACAGCGCGCATGTTCGACGAACTGTGGCTGTTTGCGGTTGTGGTCGGCTGCGCCTGGGCATTCTGGGTCCTGGCGCACTTCATCGCGCGCAGCCTGACCTGGGGCGACGTGCTGACGGCCTTTGAGCTTGGCCTCGCCACAATGGCGCGGGTGGCGATCCTGATCCCCATCATAAGCCTGATCTGGGTCCCGATCGGCGTCTGGATAGGCCTTCGCCCGGCCTGGGCCGTGCGGGTGCAGGCGCTCGCCCAGTTCCTCGCGGCCTTCCCCGCAAATCTGCTGTTTCCCTTCGCCGTGCCCGTCATCGTCGGCTTCCGCCTCGACCCTGACATCTGGCTGTCGCCGCTGATGATACTCGGCGCCCAATGGTACATACTTTTCAATGCGATTGCGGGGGCCAGCGCCATCCCGACCGACATAAGAGAAGCCGCCGGCATCTTCGGCATTCGCGGCTGGCAGTGGTGGCGCCAGGTCGGGCTGCCCGGGATCTTTCCGTACTACGTCACCGGCGCGTTGACCGCAGCCGGGGGCGCCTGGAATGCCAGCATCGTGGCCGAGGCGGCCTCCTGGGGCGATCGCCATATCGCGGCCCACGGGCTCGGCTCCTTCATCGCCGATGCGACCGCAGCCGGGGACTATCCCCGAGTGGTGCTCGGCATCGCTGTGATGAGCGTCTTCGTCATCACCCTCAACCGGGCCCTTTGGCGACCGATGTACCGGTTCGCCGAACGCCGTCTCCGGTTCGACTAGAAGCGATGGGAAATCATGAACCTCGTTCAAACCCGACAACCCCTCCTCAAGGTCCGCGATGTCCGCCACGTTTACGGCAAGTCGGGCGGATCCGGTTTTCTTGTCCTCGACGATGTCGATCTGACCCTGTTCGACAACGAAATCGTCGGCCTGCTCGGTCGCTCCGGTTCGGGCAAATCGACCCTGCTGCGCTTGATCGCCGGCCTCATGGCCCCAAGCGACGGTGTCGTATCCTTTCCGCCCGGCGAGGCCGGGCGCGAGGCGACGGTCAGTATGGTCTTCCAGAGTTTCGCGCTCTTTCCCTGGCTGACCGTCCTCCAGAACGTCGAGGTTGGGCTCGAGGCCAAGCGCGTGCCCGCCAAGGAGAGGCGCACGCGCGCCGTTGCGGCCATCGATCTGATCGGCCTCGACGGGTTCGAAAGCGCCTATCCCAAGGAACTGTCGGGCGGTATGCGCCAGCGCGTGGGCCTGGCCCGGGCGCTCGTCGTTGATCCCGACATCCTCCTGATGGACGAGCCCTTCTCGGCGCTCGACGTCCTTACCGACGAGACGCTGCGCACCGATCTCCTCGATCTCTGGTCTGAAGGCCGGATGCCCATCAAGTCGATCCTCATGGTGACCCACAACATCGAGGAGGCCGTGCTGATGTGCGACCGGATTCTCATCTTCTCGTCTAACCCTGGTCGAGTGGCTGCCGAGATCACGGTGGATCTGCCGCGGCCGCGCAATCGCCACGATCCAGCCTTCCGCGCGCTGGTCGACGACATTTACGTGCGCATGACCACAAAGGCCGATCCGGGCCGGCCGCGGGACGGCCTGATCTCCGGCAACGGGATCGGGATGGTCCTGCCGCGCGCCCCGATCAACGCGCTCACCGGTCTGATGGAGGCCGTGGCCGACGCTCCATACAATGGCAAGGCCGACCTGCCGCACCTCGCCCGTGAGCTTCGATACGACACCGATGATCTGATCCTTATCGCCGAGGTGCTGGAACTGCTGCGCTTCGCCGAACTGGAAGACGGCGATCTGAAGCTGCTGCCGGCGGCCAGGCGTTATGTCGATGCCAACGTGGATCAGCGCAAGCAACTGTTCGCTCGGCACCTGCTGCAATATGTACCTCTTGCCGCGCACATCCGCGGCGTGCTCCACGATCGTCACAGCCATCAGGCTCCGGCCCGCCGCTTCCGCGACGAGCTGGAGGACTTCATGTCCGAAGACCGTGCCGCACGCACGCTGCGGGAGGTGATCCAGTGGGGCCGCTACGCCGAGCTTTTCGCGTACGAGGAGCACGCGGACCTGTTCAACCTCGATAACCCGGTTTGAGAAGGAAAGTCCGTTATGGCGAGCAGCGCGCGCGACGACGGCGAAGCACTTGCGATTGCCAGGCGCTTGCGAAGTGACACCGTGGCGTGCGCACAGCAATGTCTCTTGTAACAACCGCCCAAGGCGCAACGTGGACGATCGCGACGCTGGCGACGCTCGGCGTGATCGTCCGCCCCTGGGGCCTGCCCGAAGCGATCTGGGCGGCTCTCGGCGCGACGGCGCTTGTCGTGCTCGCATTGCTGCCCTGGACAAGCGCGCTGGAGGCGATCGGCAAAGGAAGCGACGTCTATCTGTTTCTCGTCGGGATGATGCTGCTTGCGGAGCTTGCGCGAAAGGAGGGGTTGTTCAACTGGCTCGCGGCGCTGGCTGTACGTCAGGCGCATGGCTCACCCCACAGGCTCTTCGGGCTTGTCTTTGCGGTCGGCACCGTTGTCACCGTTTTCCTGTCCAATGACGCGACCGCGATTATTCTAACTCCGGCTGTCTACGCGGCTACCAAAGCCGCCAACGCCAAGCCGCAGCCCTATCTGTTCGCCTGCGCATTCACCGCAAATGCCGCAAGTTTCGTGCTGCCTATATCAAATCCCGCAAACCTTGTGGTCTTTGGCGGCCACATGCCGCCCCTGTTGTCGTGGCTCACCGAATTCGGTTTGCCCTCGATCCTTTCAATCGGCGCAACCTATGTCGCCCTTCATCTTATGCAGCGCAGATCGCTTCAGCTCGAAATCTCCCGGGACATTCCTCTACCGCACCTTTCGAGCGCCGGACGTCTGGCGGCTGGCGGTATTGCCATAACCGCCCCGGCGCTGCTGCTGGCGTCGGCATTCGACCGGCAACTCGGGCTCCCGACGTTTATCGCCGGAGCCGCCACCGCTCTGGTCGTATTCCTGCACAAGCGGGAGAGACCATGGGAGGTGCTCAAAGGCATTTCTTGGAACGTGCTCCCCCTTGTCGCTGGCCTCTTCATCATGGTTCAAGGTCTGGAGCGGACCGGCGCGATCGGGGCGCTGACCCAATTGCTGCAAACCGCAGCCGAGACGTCGGTGAGTGCGGCCGCATTCGGCGCCGGAGCCATTGTCGCAGTCGCCAGCAACCTCTTGAACAACCTCCCCGCCGGCATGATCGCCGGCTCTGCCGCGCACGCGGCAAACCTGCCGCACCAGGTAACCGGAGCCTTGTTGATCGGCGTCGACCTTGGTCCGAATCTCTCCGTCACGGGTTCGCTCGCAACGGTACTTTGGCTCGCGGCGCTCCGTCGCGAAGGCGAACAGATCGGTTTCTGGAAGTTTCTTGGGCTGGGTTTGGTCCTGATGCCTCCGGCGCTTCTCCTGGCGCTCGGGAGTTTCGTCATGCTCCAGGTGCGATAATGGCCGATGTCCACCCGTAGCCGCACCGCGAGAGAGGCCTGACCGTCTTGGTCCCTACCGCCGTGGGCTATTCCTCCACGTCTGTACAGACATGTTCTCCACGTCCAATAGGCCCCTCCGCGTGGACGGTCATATCTCCCGGCGACGCGTAACGGCCCGGGCCCTTCTACTCCTCCCGGAACGCCTTTCGAACCTGGTCCATGAAGGGCTTGGTCAGGTAGGAGATGGCGGCGCGCTGCTCGGTCGAGATGTAGACCTCGACAGGCATTCCGGGTACCAGCTTGCGGCCACCAAGCTTCTCCATCTCGGCGGCTTTGATCTCGACATCGGCAAGGTAGTAGACGTCGCCGGTCACCGTATCGCGGGTCGTTGCGGGCGAGACGTAGACGACCTTGCCGGGCAGTTCCGGCGTGGTGTTGCGGTTGAACGCCGAGAACAGAAGCCGCGCCGGCTGCCCGACCTCGACCTGGTCGATGTCGGCCGGCAACAATTTGGCCTCGATGCGCAGCGTGGCGTTCTCGGGCACCAGCGTGATCAGCCGCTCCGCCGGGGTGATCACGCCGCCGATCGTGTGAACCGACAGCTCGTTGACATAGCCCGCCAGCGGCGCCCGTATGTCTGTACGCGACAGCCGGTCCTCGATGGCCACGCGGCGATCCTGGAGTTCGGATAATTTGGCTTCGACCGTCGTCAGCTCGCGTTGCGCCTCGGTGCGGGCGGTCTGGTCGATGGCGATGATCTGCAGCCGGATCTCGCTGATCGTGGCCTTCGCGCGGGCAATGCCGGCCTCGACCTCGCCGCGGCTGCCGTCGAGGCGCGCCGCCTCGCGGTCGGCGGTGTAGACGCGGATGTTCTCGATCAGGCCCCTTGAGAACAGGTCCTTCAGCTTGCTGTTCTCGGACTGGACCAGCCGGATCTCGTCGACCTTGGCGACCCGCTGGGCGTCGAGCCCGCTGATCTCCTTGTCGGTCTGGGCGATGCGCAGTTCGAGCTGCTCCTTCTGGCTGTCGCGGTGGGTGCGGTCTCCGCGGAACAGATTGGTTTCGCTGTTGGCCGTCGCCGCCGCTTCGGGTGAGGACTCCACAAAACCGTCCGGGAACTGCAGATGCTCCTGGCCGTCGCGTTCGGCGACCAATCGCGCCCTGCGCGCCGTCAGTTCGGTCAGCTGCGAGGTCACGATCGACAGCTCGGCGCGTGTCTGGACGTCGTCGAGCCGCAGCAGCACCTGGCCCTTGCGGACGAAGTCGCCTTCGCGGACCGCGATCTCGCTGATGATGCCGCCGTCGCGATGCTGCAGCGCCTTCAGGTTGCGGTCGACCTTGACCGAGCCGGTGGCGACGATCGCGCCCGACAACTCCGCCATCAGCGACCAGCCGCCGATGCCGCCGACCAGCAGCAGCGCCAGAACGAGCCCCGCATAGACCCGGCCGCCGATCTTGAACCCGAGATCCTGATCCATCGGGGCGTTGGTGCTTGGTGCCGACATGGTTCAGATCTCCGTGTTTCAGGTGATGTTCTCGGCGATGAACAGAACGTGGTGGCCGTCGAGACTGATGGCGAGCTCGTAGAGCGCATCGCCGTCGAGATCGGCCTCGATCCTCGTCCGGTCCATCTCGTCAACGCGTTCGTTGTGGTAGCGGATCGAGCGGCCGCGATGTTCCTCGCGGTTGCCGTAGATGTCCTCGAACAGGGTCGCGACCTCGTCGGCGGCCTGCTTGGAGATCTCGTAGTCCGCGATGTAGATGCGGTCGCCAACCATGAAGTCGTGGATGACATGGGCTGTCGGCGCCACCGCGAGAGCGGTGAAGCGGAACTCGTCGTTGCCGCCACCGCCGCACAGCTCGGCCGATTGGGTGGCGACGATGAAGGTGTCGTCGCCCGCGCCGCCGAGAATATTTTCGATTTCGGAAAGCAGGTCCTCACCGATCTCGACCCCGACCGCCTTGCCGGTCGTCAGGTCGACGAGCACGCCGAGGCTTGTCCCCGACAGGTCAAGTGTGTCGGTGCCGCTGCCGCCATCGAGGATATCGGCGACCGCATCGCTGCTTCCGACGAGCCGGTCATTGCCGTCGCCCCCGTGAACCTCGTCCTGGCCGCCGCAACCATCGAGAATGTCATCGCCGGCGGCGCCGCTAAGAACATTGGCGCCCGCATTGCCCCGCAGATCATCCGCGCCGGCGCCGCCCGTGACCTGCTCGATCCCGGTCACGAGATCGGCGCCGGTCTCGACGCCATCGGCGGTTCCGGCGGTCAGGTCGACGCACGTGCCGGCCTTGGTCTCGGACAGATCGAGAGTGTCTGTACCGCCGCCGCCGTCATAGAGATCTGCATCGGCATCGAGGCTCGCGACAAGCACATCGTCGCCCCCTTCGCCGCGCACGTCGTCGGCGCCGGCGCCGCCGTCGAGTTTGTCATTACCATCGCCACCGGCGAGCAGATCGTCGCCATCCTCGCCGAAGAGCACGTCATCGCCGTCTTCGCCGAACAGTCGGTCGTCGCCCGCACCCGCCCGGACGACGTCGTTGCCGCGGCGGCCAAAAACGACCTCATCGCCGGACCCGCCGAGGATCGTGTCGTCGCTGGCGGTTCCGTACAGAACCTCGGCGTCGACCTCCGGAAGTCGCGGAGCTTCGCGCCTAACGGCGCTGTTGCTGGACAGAAGGGGATCTTGGTCTCCCGAGTCGGCAGCTTCGTCGCCTGTCGGGAGCGCTGCGAAAGCGGCGTCGCTCATTGCGGCGGCTTCCGCCGCCGGTTGGGCGACAACCTGGAACCGCGCGATCTGAGGAATGGCATACGCCGCGTCGTGGATCGTATAGGTAATGGACTGAAGGCCGGTTTGGCCGGCGGCGGCGGTGTAGATCCAGCCGCCCTGCACGGGCACGAGGGTTCCTGAACTTGCCTGCACATCGCCGATCGCCAGAGAATCCCCGTCGGGATCGGATGCATTCTGAAGCAGGGCAGCAAAGGTGATGAACGCGGCCTGGCCGCTGACGAAATCGCCGAGCAGCACCGACCCGTTCGTCCGTGGAGCGCGATTCGGGACCGGCGTGTCATCGTCGTCGACGTCATCTTCTTCCTGATCTTCGCCTTCGCCGCCGCCGCCGCCGCTTCGGTCCGCGTGCTCCCGCCCGCCCTGAAAAGCGGCGCCGCCCGATCCAGCCGGACTGCCATGGCCGTGGACGGCACTCCCTATATTGTCGTTGCTCGATTTCGGTCGGAATTCGAATGCCTCTTTGCTTGTACGGACGGCGACCGGGGAAACCGCAAAATCGATGGCCGGAGAATCCAGCATCACGAAGGACGAGGCCTCCGAGCGGATCGTAGCGCCGATGGAGGTCCTGTCCGCCATCGCCGGCGGCTGTTCGTCTTGCGCGCCGTTAACAGCGTCGGTCTGCTGCGCACCGATCGAACCGGCGGCCGGTTCGGGCGGCGCGGGATGCCCCTCGCCCGGCGCATCGCCTTGGGCCGCGGCGTTCCTGATGAAGCTTTGCAGGTACAGCACCGCCGCCGTCAGGATCAGCGCGAGATGGACCGGCATCTTGCCGAGAACGGCGCCGGCCTTTTGCAGATAGCGGTCGCGGGACGGCTCGTTGCTCGGGGCCTGAGCCTTGGTCGCCTTGATGTCGATCATGCCGATGCCCTCACCGTTGTTGTCGCCCTGCCCGCCGCCGGGGAATTTGCCGAGCCGATGATCTCGTCTTTCGGCCCGAAGCCGACCAGCCGGCCGTTCTGCACCACCGCGACGAGATCGACCGCGGCCAGCGCGCTCGGCCGGTGAGCCACGACGACAGCGATGCCGCCGCGATCGCGGATTCCGGCGATGGCGGCGGTCAGCGCGGACTCGCCCTCGCTGTCGAGATTGGAATTCGGCTCGTCCAGGACGACGAGGAACGGGTTGCCGAACAGAGCGCGCGCGAGCCCGATCCTCTGCCGCTGCCCCGCGGACAGCGCCATGCCCTGCGAGCCGATCTGCGTCTTGTAGCCGTCGGGCATGCGGACGATCATCTCGTGGACGCCGGCGGCCTGGGCCGCGCCGATGATGGCGCGCGCATCCGCCTCCTCCGCGAAACGGGAGATGTTTTCCTCGATGCTGGCGTCCAGCAGAGCGACGTCCTGCGGCAGATAGCCGAGATGGCGGCCGAGCACATCGTCGTTCCATTGGGTGAGCTCGGCATCGTCGAGACGGATGCTGCCGCGCAGAACCGGCCAGACCCCGGTAAGTGCACGAACAAGAGTGGTCTTGCCGCCGGCGCTCGGTCCGATCACGCCCAGCCCGTCGCCGGCCTTCAGTTCGAACTCGACCTCGCTCAGGAGGACGCGGCCGGACGCGGGCGCCGCCACGGTGATTTTCTCGATCTTGAGCGACACGGCCGGAGCGGGCAGCGGCATCGGCTCCTTGATTTCGCTCATCGCGATCACGGTTTCCCGCAGGCGCTTGAATGCAAGCCGCGCGGCGACCACGCTCTTCCAGTTGCCGATCGCCAGATCGATCGGCGCGAGCGCGCGAGACGAGGCGACGGAGCGATGCGATGATCCCGCCGGCGGACAGATCGCCCTTGATCGTCAGATAGGCGCCGAGGCCGAGCAGCGCCGATTGCAGCAGCATGCGCAGCACGCGCGATATCGCGCCCAGAGTGCCGGTGATATCGTTGGCGCGGGTCTGCAGTTGAAGGTGCTCGCCGTTGGCGGTGTTGAAGCGGTCCACCGCCCTGCCCGCAAATCCCATCGCTTTGAGGATGTCGGCGTTGCGCGTGTTGGAATCGGCGATGTTGTTGCGGGCGACGGCCGCCCGCTGAGTATCGACGCCCAGCCGCCGCGTCATCAGTTCGGTGACGATCGTCAGCATCGTAAGGACAAACGCGCCGCCGAGCGTGAGAGCTCCGAGATAGGGGTGAAGGAGGTAGACGAAGATCAGGTAGATCGGCATCCAGGGCAGATCGAAAAGCGCGATCGGTCCCTGCGAACCGAGAAATCCGCGGACGGTATCGACATCGCGGCCGCGCTCGAGCGATTCCGCGGTCGAAAACCCGAAGCGCGGCATGTCGATGGCGACGCGATGGGCGAGCGGAGCGATCTTTTTGTCCAGTCTGGCGCCCACGCGCACCAGGACCTGGGACCGGATGACGTCGAACGTTCCCTGGAAGAGATAGAGTCCGATGGCGAGAGCCGACAGTGCGAGCAGAGTAGGGACGCTGCCGCCCGTCAGCGCGCGGTCGTAGATCTGGAGCATGTAGAATGCTCCTGTGAGCGCAAGAATGTTGATGAGCCCGGAGGTCAGGCACAGGAACAAGAGAACGCCGCGAAATCCCTTGATGAGCTCGGTCGGCCCCGGCTTGGTGGATGTTCTGGATCGGTTTTTGGAATGCATGACGACACGCTATGGAGTTCGTGGCTTCAAGGAATGGAGCGGGCCGGCAAGGCCGGCCCGCTCCGCTCTAGGACCGATCAGAACCGGAAGTCGCCCGCGTCCAGATCGTGGTCTCCCTTGATGTTCAGCTTGAACTCGACGGCGTTGCTGCCACCGGTATTGCCATGCACGACGGTGTACTCTCCGTCGTCGCGGTTCTCGTGGGTGACCATCAGCTGTGCCGAGGCGCCGATGGCTCCGGGCTTCAGTGTGAAGGCCTGGTTGCCGCGCGCTCCGGCATTGGCGTCGATCCCGCTCAGGTCCAGGACGTCGCCGGCCTGGAAATCGAGGATCGTGTCGCCATTGGCGGCGGCGGCGCTGACAAACCGGAAGGTGTCGTTACCGGCACCGCCCTGCATGACGTTGACCGCGGTGCTGGCGATGATCGTGTCGGCGCCCGAACCGGTGACGACGTTCTCGACGCCATAGAGCGTGTCGGAGCCCGCCGCCGCGCTCGCGCTGCCCCGGAACCGCGAGCCGGAGCCGAGATCGACCGTGACTTTCGCCGTGATCGCCGACATATCGAGCGTATCGACACCGGTACCGCCCCGGCTGCCGTCACCGTAATAGGTGTCGTTGCCGTCGCCGTTACGGGCAACGAAAGTGTCGTTGCCGCTTCGCCATAGACCGTGTCGCGTGCCGGCTCCGGCATCGATCCGGTCATTTCCGCCGGTGCCGTTCATACGGTTCGCACCGGACGTCCCGTAGATGGTCGGATCGGCGCCATTCACCAGCTGGGGCAGTCCGCCGGCGCTGACGAAGCGTCACCGCATGACCGAGGCTGGTCATGGTGGTCACGCCGTTCACCGTTGTCCGTCGTCGTAATCGGCGATGGTCATTCCCGGCGCCAGCTCGATCACGTCCTGCGGCCGCAGCGTGCCGACGATCGTGTCGTTGCCGCCGTTCGACTTGAAGACGATGCGATGAGCCGAACTCAGGGCCGAGATGTCGACGCGTGTCGTTGCCGGAATTGCCGTCGATCGTGATCGTGTTGAAGTTCAGGCTGGTGACCGGCGCTGAAGTTACCGATGCACCTGGATGGTGTCGCCACCGTTGACACCTCCTCCCGAGCCGCCTGGCGAGGTTACCTGGAGGGTGTTGACGCGGATTTCCTCGATGTTGTCGAGCTCGGCGACAACTGCGCCGTTGCGGGCGATCACGATCTCGGTGTTTGCACTGCAGACGTCAGTCCGGCGATTGCCGCAAGTGCGGCCGCCCGCGAGTAGATCGTGAACGTCTCGGCACCTGCCGCACCGTTGAGCTGGTAGGTGTCGCATCTCGCTGCCGCCATCCACGATATCACGCCCGCCGGTCGTTGCCGGTTCTGCGTGATGGTGTCATTCCCAGCCCCGCCGAGGATGAGGTCATTTCCGGCCCCGCCATTGATGGTGTCAATGCCGGCAAAGCCGAAGACGGCCTGTGAATTGTTGGCGCCAGTTGCTCCATTCAAGTTAATATTAGCGGCGGCCGTTCCCGCCACCACGGCGTAGTTCACGCCGTTGAAACGGATTTGTTCGATGCCGCTCAACGTATCGGTGCCCTCGCTGCCGACATTGTCTGTGACGAGAATGTTGGTGCCAGCGGTGTCGACCGTATAATTGCCTACGGCTCCGGCGAAGACTGCAGTATCCGTTCCGGCGCCGCCGTTCAGTGCGTCGTTCCCGGCGCCGCCGTTCAGTGTATCTGCGCTGCCGTTGCCGTTGAGGGTGTCGTTCCCGGCATTGCCGTTGAGCGTGTCAGCAGAGTTGGAGCCATTGGCAATGTCGTCACCGGCTGTTCCATTGAATGTGGCACCAAGACTGGTGCTCCAATTTACACCCACCGGACCTGTGGGCGCGGAGGTGACCGTTTCGGGATTGCCCGCCAGATCTGTAAAGCTCACAACCGCTCGAAGCTGGAGGCCGGCCTGATCGCCGAAAGATTGCAGAGCATTATCATCAGGCGTGAAGGAGGCTCCCGTTGCGCCGGCGATGTTCGTCCAGGTGGCGCCGACCAACGCTTGCCATTGATAGGAGAATGCCCCCGTCCCGTTCGCATCGGAGATCGAGGCCGTGTTGAGCGTGAGCGCCTGCCCTTCCGTCGGCGTCAGGTCGCTGATGACCGGTGCGCCTGTCGCCGCAATGTTGACGAGGGAGCCTACCGCGAAGGTGCCGTTCAAGAACTGGAGGAACTCGACGTCCTTGAGGGTATCGCCGGCCGCCGTGCTGTCGATGCCGCGGTTGTCGACGACCCGCAATGTGCCATCCGGATTCATCGTGATGGAGTAGTCGCTGCGCGCTCCGCTGAACACCGCCTTGTCGGCGGTGCCATCGGCGCCGTTATCGCCAAGGACGTGGCCGAGGCCGCCATTAACTCCGAAGTCCGGGCGGTCTTCTCCCGTTCCCTTCCAATTGAGGATCCAGTCAGCCACGGGGCCGAGGTGGACGCTGAGGTCATTTTTGACGACGACCGAGTCGCCGAAAATGAAATCGTCGCCGCCGAGGCCCGTCAGGATGTCGTTGCCGGCGCCGCCGACGAGCAGGTTGTTGATGCCGTTGGTGCTTATCGTGCCGGGTCCGCGCCGGTGAGGTTGTCGTCGAACCGTGAGCCGACGAGGCCGTCGACGCCGGCATAGGTGTCGATCAGCGGACCCGTGCCGTTCTGGTTGGTGGTGTCCAGGTTGGCGGTGATGGCGATGTCGACATCCTCGTAGGAGGCGACGTCGAAGCCCGAGGTCCGCGGGAGCAGGGGGACCGAAGTCGATGGTGCCCTGGCCCACCAGCCGGTCGCCGTCATTGGCCGTCGGCCCGAGGCCGCCTTCGAGCAGGTCGTTGCCGTCGCCGCCGACCAGGTGGTCGTCGCCGACGCCGCCGCGCAGCCAGTCGTTACCGGCAGCGGCCCACATCTCGTCGACGCTGTCGCCGCCGTCCAGGTAGTCATTGCCGTTCTCGCCGAACAGGACGTCGGTGTCGCCTTCACCGAAGAGCATGTCGTCGCCTTCGCCGCCCAGCACCTCGTCGATGCCGTCGCCGCCATGGAGCTCGTCGTCGCCCTCATCGCCGAACAGGGTATCGAGCGCGCCGCCGCCGGCGAAGATCCGGTCGTTGCCGTTGCCGCCGCGGATGAAGTCGTCGTTCTCGTCGTCGTGGATCGTGTCGTCGCCGTCGCCGCCATAGAGGTGGTCGTTGCCCTGGCTGCCCTGGATGAAGTCGTTGCCGGCATCGCCGTAGATGGTGTCGTCGCCGAGCCCGCCCTTGAGGTAATCATGGCCGTTGTTGCCGGCGATGATGAGATGAGCGCCGCTGGCCGGGCCCTGGGTGCCGTCGACATAGGTGATCGTCTGGGTCGAGGCGTCGAAGAAGTCGTTGGTATTGGCGTCGGTGCCGTCGGGGTTGAGGCCAAGCTCAAAGACCGCATCGGGCGTGATGAAGACGTCGCCGTTCAGGTGCTCGAGCCCGGTCGCGCGCTGCACCAGGTCGGTGAAATGGTTGTCAATGATCTCGTTGCCGAGATTGCGTGCCCATGGGCGTGCGGAAGAGATAATAGAACCGGTCGCCGTCCTGCTGCCGCTGCGCGAAGTCGAGCAGGACGTAGCTGAAGGTCGTGCCCAGGGGACCGTCGAACAACGGCCGCTCGGCAAGCCCGCCGATCCACAGATCGACATCCCAGAAGCCCTGGTCGCCCCCGGTGAATTCCCATTGCCCGGTGCCCGGGTTGTAAGTCGGGGTCCCTTGCATGAACGTCACCGCGGCCGGATCGCCAACTGCGTACGCGTCGACAACGGCCTGCGCCGCATCTCGAATCGCATCGAGAGTGCCGCCGGAGTTGAGATAAGCGTCGCGGGCGGCGACGATCGCATCGCCGAACGCATCGCCGCCACGCGCATAGGCCGCGATCATGTTGACGAGCGTGCCCGGGTGGCGCAGGTGGTCGCCGTAGTCCTGCCAGCTGGTGTAAGGCGCCAGCGCGGCGCCGTTGCCGCCGCTGGACTGGGTCAGGCCGTCATAGATCTGCTGACGCAGTTCGTTGTGCGTCGGGCAGGCCGACATCGCGACCGCGCGCGATGTTGATCGTGGCGAGATCGAGCGGCTGGCCGAGCAGGCTCTGCTGCAGGGCCGGCGTGACGAACTCGTCCACCTCGTTGCCGTAGGTCCGCACCATGCCGGCCGTGATCGCCGCCGGGCCGAGATCGGCAAACTGCGTCGGATTGAGGAAGGCATCCAGGAGCGGCACGTCCGAGAATCCCTCGGTGTCGGCCAGGAATTGCGCGGGTCCGTATCGAACCTTGAAGGTCTCGGTCAGCATCGAGTGGCCGAGGCGGAACACGGCCTGGCTGAACTCCAGGCTGACGCTCATGTCGACGTCGGAGGAATAGGACACGAACTCCGGCAGCGCGCCATAGAGCGTGCCGACATATTGGTCGACCGCGATGTGGTTGTACTCGGACTCGGTGATCAGGCGCGCGGCCTGGAACAGCTTCTCGCCGTCCCACACGCCAGGGGCCGTCTGCCATTGGGCGATGAAGGCGGCATCAGCCGTGGCGAGGATCGCGGCCTTGATGTTCTCGACCTGGAAGTTGTGCTCCTCGTGGAACACGTGGTGCACGGCCGTCAGCATGAAGTTTTCGTTCGCCCGCCCGTCGCCGGTGATGTAGTGGGCGTTGAGCAGAGCGGCGTCGTACCCTGGGCCGTCGAACAGGAAATTCGGATCGGCCGCGGGGTTGATGTCGATCAGGAACGCCTGGTTCGTGCGCATCACGGTGCCGTCCGGATTGCGCATGAAGGGATCGTCGGCGCTTTGTGGACCGATAACGATCGAGTTTGTCGCCCAATCAGTTGCGCTGGGTGTGAACAGCAGCTTGCCCGTGGCATCGACCCGCAGCACCGGCGCGTCGGTGACGTCCTGATCCGTCAGGATCACACCGATATTCAACGCGTTGGCCTTGACGTCGGCCCAGGTTGCAAGACCGTCCGTCACGAGGTCACCGTTTGCGTCGCCGGAGCCCGTCACGAGGCGGCCGGTCGGCGTTCCGGTGGCGCTATATTCACGCAGGAAGGCGTTCACGCTCTCGTGCGAGCCGTAGGTCTGGCTCTGGTCGATCAGCAGGCCGGTGTTATTCTTGTAGATCGGCGTGGTGCCGGCGATCAGCGTTCCGTCCGGATTGAAGTCGCTCGCCGGATTGGCGAGGTTCGCCCGCGACACGCGCATGATGTTCGACACGCCGGCCACGTAGCCGGGGTCGGACGGATCGACGTAGAGCGGATCATCCGGCTTGATCTCGATCGTGATGGTGCCGCTCGCGCCCTTCTCGACGAAATCGAGGCCGTGATCGAAGAACTGGCCGAAGGCGACGAACCAGGCATTGTACCGTCCGCCACCCAGCACGCCGGCCGTCGGCATGAAGGCGACGTCAGGATCGGGATTAGTGCCTGGGAGGACAGGAGGGGCGTTGTCTCCGTAAAAATCCGCCATGGCTCCTCGACCGCAGCCGGGTTCGCATAGGTCCCTGTCGTGAACATCGAGGAGACGAGATTCGAGACGAGGCGCGGCGTGGCGTCCGCCACATTGCCGGAGCTGCCGTTGCCGAGCGTCGCGTAGGCGGCATCGGGGCCGGCGGGATCGTAGCTCGTCGGCGAGAGCCGCAGGAAATCCTGATCGGCCTCCCCTAGAAGTTCGTGTAGGGCCCCGGCACGAACGGGCCAGGGGTGCCAACCGAGGAGCCAACCAGGTTGTTGTTGCCGCCCGACACCTCGCGCAAACCACGCGGATCGAGCGCATTGGTGAGCTGGCTGTAGTCGGTGCCAATGGTGACTTGCTCCAGAAGGAAATCAAGATCAGCCTTGTTGATAGTAAAGGACGGCATAGCGGCACTCCATGCTCCAAGAGGATGGGCGGATTACTGTAACTACCTTCAAGACTTCCACATTTCTGATTTTAAATAAAGCCACCTAGGTCGCACGAAGAATACTACCTAGGTCGCGCAATAATTCTCTCAAAAGTCTAGGTACTCTGCGGAGATACGACGGGATGTGGACTGGACTTAAGTTTGAAAGAGAGGCCCATTGGACCAAGGAAGTTTGGACCTTGGTTCAAACGGCGCACGCTCTTCGAGCAATCGCCATGGCAGCGTCACTCTGTCCTCGGCTTGACGATGTTATCGTCGGCTGTTGGAGCGGTCGGATCGCGGAAAGGCGTCCAAGCACGCGCTCGTGCGATTTTGGCCGGTGCTGCGGACCGCGGTACGTGCGATTGGATTGGTCGGCCGGGAGCCGGGCCTTCCGAAAATCAGTTTCTGGAAAGCGAGAACCGAACCCTTGATGCCCGGGAGCGCCGTCCATCTTCTGCGCCGCGACGACGACCTCGAGACGGTTCCTGGCGTCCATCTGTCTGCAACAGATCGTCAGTGGTGTTTCGCCGTCTTCAAGCTGATCGAGCTGCTTTCGGTGATCTCACGGTTCGTAAGCACTCTGCTGTTCGAGCCGCTGTCGTCGATCAGAAGCATGCGCATCTTTGGCTCAGGGGCGCTTTTTGCCGGTGATCATGGACCAGATCAAATTCTCCCGATGCCGCCAGCTTTCGACGATCGCGGCCAGAAAGTGGGCGATGGCCAGAAGCATGATGGCATTCGCGAAGAGGTCGTGGAGCTCTTCGAGCCACTCGTCTCCCCAGAATGCGTCCAGTCCCATCATCCAGCCGGTCAGGCACGTCGAGGCGAGCAGTGCCATCAGCAGCAGCATGCAAATCGCCCCCAGCGGGGAGTGGCCGACATAGCGATCGTCCTGCCCGGTCATAAGCGCCGAAACATGAACCTTTGTCCTGCGAGGAGTAGGAAAAAAATCTGAAAATAGCGCATGACGCGTTCCGATAAAGCCCCAGACGAGCCGGATCGCCAGCGCAACGGCGATGGCGTAGCCGGTCATGCGATGCAACTTGCCGGTTTCGAGCACCCAGAGGTCGAGGACGCACCCAGCCACCACGGTCCAATGGAACAGCCGAACGACCGGGTCCCACACCTTGACCTTTGCCGCACCCGCGGACCTGACCTTTGCCGCACCCGCGGAGGGGCTTGACCCCTCCGCGCTCTTTGGATCCGCGAACATGGCCTTACTCGATCTCGGATTTGACAACGTCGCCGGTCACCGGATGGAAATAGACTTCGGCCTTTTTGTTGTCCTTGGTCCATCCATAGATCTCGTAGCAGCTGCCGGTTGTTACCTTGAAATTTTTCACCTTGTAGCCGAGACCGTCGATCTTGGCCTTCATCGCCTCTTCGGACATCCACTTTGCCTGCGGCTCGGTGGTGCAGTTTGGGCCGGCCATGGCGACGGTGGGGGATAGGGCGAGCACGGCAAGCATCACTGCGCGATGGATCTGCATGGTTACCTCCTTGTAGTAAGCTAAAGACTGCTGTTTGGTCTGCTGATTACGTCACAAATTCCGATTTAAACGTCGAATGATCGATGCAATCGTTTTGAAGAGTGCTACATCAATACGTGCGCTTTTAGCCACGAAACTGCTCTCCATCTCTTGCATCAACTGCATAGACTTAGATACTCTCAGACCTGTAACGATACTTTAAATAATGGCATGTTTCTATATTAAATAAAGCGACCTAAGGCGCATGAATAATACTACCTAGGTCGCACGATAATACTATCGAACGTCTATGATCTCTGTGGGAAGTACGACGAGATGTGGACTGGACTTAAGTTTGAAAGAGCGGCCCGTTGGACCAAATGGCTTGGACCTTGGTTCAAACGGCGCACGCTCTTCGAGCAATTCGCGCTGGCGGCGTCTCTTGTCCTCGGCGTGACGATGATATCGGTCGGATCTTGGATCAGCGGCCGGATCGAGGAAGGCGTCCTTCACAGCAGCGCTGAAGCCGGTGCCGCTTATATGGAGAGCTTCCTAGAGCCACATATTCAAGGCACTGGCATCAGGCGGGCCGTTGCCACCCGAGAGCCTGGCCAAGCTCGACGAAATCAGTTCCAACCTGGCCCTGCGTGGCCACGTCCTGTCGGTCAAGGTCTGGCTACCCGATGGAACGATTGCCTACAGCAGGCAAAAAGACCTGATCGGACGGCAATTCGATCCTGCGGAAATCGAACCGGCGCTGCGCGGTGAGGTCCAGGGACATCTCAATGCACTCGACGAGGAGGAAAACGCCTTCGAACGAACGCTCGCTGTACCACTCTACGAGATCTATGCCCCACTCTATAAAACCGGCACCAGGGAGGTAATCGCCGTCGGCGAGTTCTACGAGAACGCCGAGCGCCTCAACGCCGAGTTGTTCAAGGCGGCCCTCGACAATTGGCTGGTCGTCGGCGGGTCGGCGGTCGGAATGCTTCTGCTCCTGTTCGCGATCGTTTACCGCGGCAGCGCGACGATCGATCGGCAGAAGGCCGCGCTAAAGCTTAAGCTCCGCGAGCAGGCCAAACTGCACCGCACCAATGAGCGCCTCCGAGAGAAGATGCACGCGGCGATGCGGGAAGCTGCCGGATCGACGATATGATTCAAAAGCGAGTGGGCGCGGAGTTGCATGATGGACCGGCCCAACTTCTGGCTTTCGTGCTTTTACGACTTGAGGAAATCGATGAGCTGTTGAAGGCGGTTCCGGATCCGAAATCGATCTCGCACACCGTAGTCGAGGAGGTGCAGAGCGCCGCATTGGATGCCCTCAACGAGCTTCGATCCATCTCGACAGGCCTGTTCCTGCCCAATCTCGAAGAAACGGACCTGGTCGGGCTCCTGCAGTCGATCGTCCGCGGGCATGAACGTCGCACCGGTTCACATGTCGCGTTCGAGGCGACAGGAATTCCAGAGCCGCTTCCGAAAGACGTCATCCGTTGCATCGGGCGCGTCACCCAGGAGGCGTTGACCAACGCTTACAAGCATGCGGGCGGAGCAGGTCAGGAGGTTTCGCTTTCTGTGAAAGGCGGCCTGCTGCTCCTGTCCATTCGCGATTCCGGCCCCGGGATCGGTGTTTCCGGATCCCGAGACACCCCGACTACGGAACGCCTCGGGGTATTGGGAATGAAGTACCGCGTGGAATCTCTGGGCGGCAGCATGGAATTGAGGTCTCGCGATCTGCAGGGCACTGAGGTGTCGTGCCAAATCCCATTGACTTACGGCGTTGGTCACCCTGAGTAATCGAAACGGATCAATGAGTTCGAGGAATTCCGCTCGAGAGGTGTTGTTGCGAACGGAGGGTAAGTTCATGAGCCTTTTTTTGTTGACGTTACACCTTTTCCGGCAACGTTATTGTCGGGTGTTTAGAAGGTACTGAGAGAAAGACCTTCGGGGCCCCACGAGGGGATCGGCGTCATGGCAGGCCCGGGACGCAGGACAGCAAATCCAGATGGCGCTTTGAAAAGCGGCCTCAGGAATAGCCTCGCGCGCGTATCCATCGCTGTCGTCGACGATCACCCGATCGTCAGGCATGGCCTTGCCGCGATTCTCGGCAACGAGCCGCGGTTCAAGCGTCGTGGCCGAGGGCGTAAGCGCGGCTGACGCTATTGAAATCGCCAAGACCGATCACCCTGACATCGCCATCATTGATCTCGGAATTCCAGGCGGCGGAATCGAAGCAATAAGTGAAATTATCACCCACGCCCCTTCGGTCCGTTGCATTGTCCTTACTGTCTGCGACAGCCCCGATATTGCGATCGACGCGCTGAACGCAGGGGCGAAGGGCTATATTCTGAAAGGCATCTCCGCGAACGAACTGAAGACCGCGATCTGGGCAGTGTTCAACAACGAAACATTTGTGTCGCCCGAGTTCGCGACCAAGCTATTGCGGGCCGTTCAGCGCAAAAGCCAATCCTCGAAGGAAGACGAAGCGAGGCTGACCGATCGCGAGACACTAATATTGCGTGAAGTTGAAAACGGGCTAACGAACCGGCAGATCGCAAGCAAGCTGAGCTTGAAAGAGAAGTCTATAAAATACTACATGACCAGCATCATGCGTAAGTACCGCGCCAACAATCGTGTCGCAGCCGTCGTTGCGCATCAGAAGTTTCGTCAAGCAAACTTTGAACCGCCCCTTTGAATTTTGCCGCGGGAGGCATTGTCGCCGAGCGGATCGTTTCGAAGGGGAACCTGACCTTCACAAGCGGCAGATTGCGGCCGCAGAAGCCGTGGATCTCACCACTTCGGAGCAGGAGCAGGTGGAAGGGATCTCCCGCCTGCTCCTCGTCGATTACTTCGCGCTCCGGGCCTTTTCCAACTCGGCCTGAACCTCGTCCCAAAGCGGCTGTCCGATCGAGGTCACCACCGTCTGTGTCACCGCTTTGGCCTTGTCGCGAAGCTTCGTCACCTCCGTTTCGGGCATGACCGAGATTTCCATCCCGGCGACTTTCAGGTCTTCCAGCGCCTTCTTTGCCTGGGCGCGGGTGTCCTCCCGTTCGAACGCGCGCGAGGCGATTGCGGCGTCGCTGATGATCTTTTTCTCGCCGGCGGAGAGCTTGTCCCACCACTGCTTGCTCGCGAGCAGGATCCACGGACTGTAGACGTGGTTCGTCACCGTCAGATATTTCTGCACCTCGTAGAATTTCGACGACAGAATCGTCGTGTACGGGTTCTCCTGGCCGTCGACCGCCTTGGTCTCGAGCGCGGTGAAGAGTTCCGAAAACGCCATCGGGACGGGGCTCGCGCCGGCCGCCTTGAAGGTGTCGAGGAAGACCGGGTTCTGCATCACCCGCAGCTTGATGCCGGCGAGGTCCTCCGCGCTCTCGATCTTGCGGCGGCTGTTGGTCAGATTGCGGAAACCGTTTTCCCAATAGACCAGCCCGACAAGGCCCTTGGTCTGCAGGCTGTCGAGCAGCTTCTGGCCGACGGGACCGTCGAGAACGGCGTCGGCCTCCTTCTCGTTGGCGAACAGGAACGGCACGTCCCAGACCGCGAATTCCTTCACGGTGCCGACAAGCGTCGCTGTCGATCCGACCATCATCTCCTGCGCGCCGCCGATTAAGGCGTTCTGCATCTGCACGTCGGGGCCGAGCGCCGCCGCGCCGATGCCGCGCACCTTCATCTTTCCGCCGCTCGCCTTGTCCACCTCGGCCGCGAACATCCGCACCGCGCGGCCCTGGTTGCTGTCTTCGTTGAGGCCGTAGCCGAACCGGATCAGCCGCGTCTGTACATCCTGGGCCGCGCCCGCCGCGGTGCCGAGCCCCAGCATCAGGGCCGCCATCAGTATCCGTTTCATGGTTTCCTCCTTGGGTTTGTCCGACATGCTCCGCTTTTATGTGTTCTCGTCAGTGCAGCCAGCCGGCCGGCACGGTGATGAGTTCGGGGAAGACGACGAACAGGCCGAGCAGCACGGTGTAGGCGACCACATACGGCCAGACGCCGCGGATGACGCCCTCCATGCTGACTCCGGCCACGCCGCAGACGACGTTCAGCACCGTCCCGACCGGCGGGGTCAGAAGACCGACCGCGCCGACCATCACGAACATCACGCCGAAATAGATCGGGTCGATCCCGGCGCGCGTGACAAGCGGCGCGAGGACCGGCGCGAGAATGAGGATCGTCGGCGTGAGATCCATCGCCGTGCCGACCAAAGTCAGCAGCACCATGATCGCGGCCATCAGGAGCTTCGGATGATCGAGCACCGGCTCGAGCAGCGAGATGACCTGGCCCGGCAGATCGGCGAGCGTGATCATGTAGGACGTGAAGATCGCGGACGCGACGAGGAACATCACCACGGCGGTGGTCTTCGCCGCCGATATGAAGACGCGCGGCAGATCGCCGATCTTGAGGCCGCGATAGACAAACAGGCCGATGAACAGCGCATAGACCGCGGCCACGACGGCCGCTTCCGTCGGCGTGAACACGCCTCCCCGCAAGCCGCCGATGATGATGATCGGCATCAGCAGCGCCCAGAACGCATCCAGGAACGCCCGAACGCGCACGCGCCAGGGCTGACGCTGTTGAAGGGGGACGCTGGTTTCCCGCCGGGCGATCCAGCGCCATGTCAGTACAAGGGTTGCCGCCATCATCAGGCCGGGCGCGATGCCCGCCATGAACAGTTTGGTGATCGAGACGTTCGCCGCGACGCCGTAGATGATGAAGGACATGCTCGGCGGCAGCATCGGCGCGATGATGCCGGAGGATGCGATCAGGCCGGACGAGCGCTCCAGATTGTAGCCGTTGGAACGCATCATCGGCACGAGCAGCGCTGCCACCGCCGCGGTATCGGCGATGGCCGACCCGGACAGGCTCGCGAGCAGGACCGCGGCGCCGATCGCAACATAACCCAGGCCGCCCGGGATGTGGCCGAACAAGGTCACCGCGAGATCGACGATGCGACGCGAGATTCCGCCGGCATTCATCAGCTCTCCGGCAAGCAGGAAGAACGGTACCGCCATGAGCGGGAAATTATCGGCGCCACCCAGCAGATTTTGCGCGAGCAGCTGGGCGTCGAAAAAATCCAAATGCACCATCAGCGCGACGCCGCTGAGGATCAGCGCGAAGGCGATCGGCATGCCGAAGGCCATGAGGCCGAGCAGCGATCCCAGGAAGACGGCGATGGTCATCTTTGTGTCCCCTCCGCCGGAACGGGAACAATTGTAACGGCGACTTCGTCCCGGCCGACGACCACGGTCTCCTGATCCGCGGTCCCGCGCACCTGGATCAGTTCGTCGTCGCGGACCCGGCCGGTCACGAGCCGGACGAGATCGATGATGAACAGGAGAGCCATCGAGATCGCGGTAATGACGCCAACGACCGCGAATGCCGCGAGCGGCACGCCCGTAACCGGGGTCACGCTGTCCATACCGATGACCGTCTGTTGCCAGCTGCCCTTCGCAAACAGCCACAGTGCATAAAGGATGAGGATGTTCATCGCGCCGAGCGAGATGCGCTTACCGATCGGCCCGAAGCGCCGGACCAGCATGTCGACGCCGACATGGGCCCGCTCGCGCACGGCCAGTATGGCGCCGAGGAAGATGAGCCAAACGAAAGCGAGCCGGGAGATCTCCTCCGAGGCGGCGAAGCCGGTCGCGAACAAATAGCGGCCCGCAGCATTGCCGAAGACGAGGACCACCATGACGGCGAGCAGCGCCGCCATGATCCATTCGACGAACCTGCTGACGAGATCGCCGATCTTTTTCATGCCCGCCTCCCAGCCTGCAGGGTGTTGCCGCTTTCCGCGAGTAGGCCGCAGGCCTGTTCGACGATCGCGTCCGGGGCCTGGTTTGCGTCGAGCGTCAGCGCCGGCTCGTCCGGCTGCGGCGGCTCGAGATCATCGAACTGGCTCGCGAGAAGGCTCGGCGGCATGAAATGTCCCGTGCGCGCCGCCATGCGTGTTTCGATGAGGTCGGGGCCGCCGGCGAGGTGGAGGAAAACCACATGGGGGCTCGCGATGCGCAGCCTGTCGCGATAGCTGCGCTTCAGAGCGGAGCAGGCGATGACCAGACCCGAACCCATCGGGGCGGATGCGATCGTGTCCGCGATGCGGTCAAGCCAGATCTGGCGGTGGGCATCGTCGAGCGGCAGGCCGCGCGTCATGCGGGCGACGTTCTCAGGGGGATGAAGATCGTCGCCTTCGACGAACGGCCAGCCGCAACGCGCTGCCAGCATGCGCCCGATGAGCGATTTCCCGCTTCCGGCGACGCCCATCACGACGGCGATCGGCCTGCCGGTCGCAGCACGTGTGGCGTCCACAGTTTCCTCCCAAATTCTCTGCAATCTTGGCTGCTTTTGAGGGATGGTAGCGCTACCATTCTAGCCCGTCAACGGACCCGCTTTGCGAGCGCGGGCTTTTTTTGATAGCGCTGTCAAATGAACGAGATTCCACCGGCGAGCAAGAAACGGCGGGGCGGCGGCCGGCCCACGATTTCGGATGTCGCGCGGCTCGCGGGTGTCAGCGCCATCACGGTGTCCCGCGCGCTACGCGCGCCCGAGCGCGTATCCGCCGAACTCCGGGCATCGATCGAAGCCGCCGTGTCGGCTCTGGGATATATGCCGGATCCGAATGCCCGGGCGCTCGCCTCCGCGCGCGCGGACGTCATCGGCGTCATCATTCCCTCGCTGACGAACAACGTGTTCGCCGATGTCCTGCGCGGCATGTATGACGCGGCGACCCGCAGCCCCTACCAGATCCAGCTCGGGAACAGCCGGTACTCGCCGGTCGAAGAAGAACGGCTGCATCACGATCTTCACGTGCCAGCGGCCGGCCGCCCTGATTGTTTCCGGGATCGATCAGACGCCCGGCGCCCGCCGCCTTTTGCAGGCCGCCGGCTGCCCCATTCTGCAGATCATGGAAACCGGACCGGACCCGCTCGACATGATGATCGGCTTCTCTCATCGCGAGGCGGCCGCCGCTGTCGTCTCGCACCTCTGGGAGGCGGGATATCGGCGTATCGGCTTTGTCGGAGCGCGGATGGATCCGCGGTCGCAAAGGCGCCTCCAGGGCTATCGCGACGTCCTCGAGGGGAAAGGTCATTTCGACCCCGCGCTCATCACCACCACTCCCGTCGCGTCGTCCGTCTCGCTCGGCCGCGATCTCCTGCGCGACCTCATCGCACGCGTGCCGGATGTCGATGCGGTCTTCTGTAACAACGACGATCTTGCAATGGGCGCGCTGTTCGAATGCCAACGCTCGGCGCTCGACGTGCCGCAGCAACTCGGCATCGCCGGATTCAACGACCTCGAAATGATGGCGGCATCATTTCCGTCGCTGACCAGCGTCAAGACCTATCGCTACGCTATGGGCTTCAGGTCGGTGCAGATGGCGCTGGACGCGATTGCCGGGCGCAATGTCGCCGAGAAGATCGTCGATATGGGTTTTGAACTTGCCGTGCGGGAAAGCACGGGCGGGCCGTACGCACCGGTTCTGCAACGCCCGTCGACGACGTGGCTGTGAGATCTGCTCCGCCGAGGCCTCCCCGCGCATCGGCTGGGGCGGGAGAGGACAGACCGGCGAAGCTGAGCGGCTTTGGTGCCGGCGCGGCCTTAAAGAAGGCGTAGCGCCCGCACCTGCCGGCACGGCACTTGCCTATTGAATTTCGAAACGCTATTTTGTGTGATGAAATGGGACGCAGACCCCATTCTCAATGGGAGAGCGTTCGTGGATGCCATTTTGGACAGTTTCGTCTCGTTCGCGACGGACCTTAAGTTCGAGGACATCCCCGCTTCGGTCGTGACCGCCGCGAACGAACGCCTCGTCGACGCATTGGGCTGCGCCATCGGCGCCCACAGCACCCCGCTTGTGAAGATCGCGCGCGCCACCGCCGGACCGCCGGCCAGGCCGGACTTCGCCGGCCGCGTCCTCGGTTCGCGCGATGTCGTCGCCGCCGACGCCGCGGGATTCACCAACAGCACCATGATACGTACGCTCGATTTCAACGACACCTATCCAGGCGTCCATCCCAGCGATACGATCGGTGGCCTGCTCGCCATCGGCGCTCAGTCGGGCGCCTCCGGCAAGGATCTGATCACCGCGATGGTGGTCGCATATGAGATTTTCATCCGCTTGCAGATGAAAGGGCAGTTCCGCGAGCGCGGCTGGGACCAGGGAGCGGGTGTCGGCAGCGCGTCGGCCGCGGCGTTGGCCAATCTGCTGAAACTTCCGGCCGACATCACGCGGCACGCCATTTCGCTTGCGACCGTCAACAACATGCCGCTGCGCGCGACCCGCGCCGGCCAGTTGTCCATGTGGAAAGGTGCGGCCACGGCATCCGCTGTGCGCAGTTCGATCTTTTGCACCCAGCTCGCGCAGCTCGGCATGACCGGTCCGGAGGCGCCGTTCAGTGGCCGGCACGGACTGACGGAGCAGGTTTCAGGACCGATCGAGCTTCCCGCATTCGGCAACGGCCCGGAGCATTTCTTCCTGCCGCGCGCCAAGCTCAAATACTGGCCGGTCGCCTACAACATGCAGCTTGCCGTCTGGGCCGGCATCGAGCTGCGCAAGCAGGTCGCGGTCGACGACATCGAGTTGATCGATGTCGATACCTACTGGCAGGCTTGGAGCGAGAGCGGCAGCGAACCCGCCAAATGGGATCCGCGCACCCAGGGCACGGCCGACCACAGCCTGCCCTACATCATGGCACGCGCGCTCCGCCACGGCGTGGTCGATCCGGCGGCGTTCGAGCCCGAAGCCTATCTCGATCCCGACATCCGGCCGCTGATGGCGCTGATCTCCGTTCGCGTCGCCGACGACATCCAGAACGATTTTCCGGACACCATCCGCATGCGCGCGACCGCGCGCGACAAGTCGGGCCGCACCTACAATGCCGAGATTGTGAATCCTCTCGGTCACGAGACAAACCCGATATCGCGCAAGGGAATCGGCGAGAAGTTCACGCGGCTGTGCGAGCCCGCTCTCGGCGCGGCACCAGCCAGCCGTGCTCTCGACTACTGGTCGGAGATCGAGCGCTCGACGGCGATCTCGGACGGTCTCGATCTTCTGGATATTCCGCAGCACTGACATCGCGCCGGCGGCGCACGCACAGGGAGGCTCGGCACATATGGCACGGCAGATCGGAATTCCCTGCATGCTCATGCGGGGCGGCACGTCCAAAGGGCCCTTCTTCAAACTGTCCGAACTGCCCGAGGACAGAAAGGCTTTCGCCTCGGTCCTGCTCGCCGCGATGGGATCGCCCGATCCGCGGCAGATCGACGGCCTCGGCGGCTCCGACACACTGACCAGCAAGGTCGCGATCGTCAGCCCATCGGAGCGCCCCGGCATCGATGTCGACTATCTCTTCGCGCAGGTGTCGGTCGACAAGCCTGTCGTCGATACGGAGCCTCCTTGTGGCAACATGCTCGCCGGCGTGGGCCCCTTTGCGATCGAGACCGGGATGGTCAAGGCAACCGATGGGGTCACGCGCGTCGTCATCTATAATGTCAATACGGACAGCCGCATCGAGGCCCTGATCCAGACTCCGGGTGGCGTGGTGGAGTATGACGGCGACACGGCGATCGACGGCGTGCCCGGCACCGCCGCCGAGATCCGCCTGAACTTCATGGACATTGTCGGCGGGAAGACCGGCGCGATGCTGCCGACCGGCAAAGTGATCGACACGATCGACGGCGTCGAGGTGACGCTGCTCGACGTCGCGATGCCGATGATGATCGTGCGCGCCCGCGATCTCGGCAAGACCGGTTACGAATTTCCCGAGGAGCTCGACGGCGACGCGGCGTTCTTTGCGCGCATGGAGAAGATCCGGATCGAGGCCGGCCGCCGGATGGGATTCGGCGATGTCTCGGACAAGGTCATCCCGAAGGTCGCCATTGTGGCGCCGCCGCGGGCCGGCGGCGCCGTCGCCGCCCGCTATTTCGTCCCGCACAAGACGCACGCGGCCTTTGCGGTCACGGGTTCGATCTGTGTGGCGAGCTGCGTGGCGCTGGCGGGATCGGTCGCCGACGGCATCGCCAGGCTGCCGCCCGGCGACGACCGCATCGTTTGGCTCGAACACCCGAGCGGCCAGATCGACGTCGCCCTCGCTACACGCGGTCTCGGAGCGGACATGGAGATCGTGAGCGGCGGCGCGGTCCGCACCGCCCGCAAGATCATGGCCGGGAAGGTTTTTGTCCCGGCTTCCGTAACGACCCGCAAGGCCGCCTGAGTGGCGGCCCCTGGGGGCTCCGCTCATATGCAAACTTCTGGTGCATGGGCGGCCCCGCTGCTAGATACGCGTGCGCTCGCGCTCCTGCGGGCCGGAAGTCGGCCGCGACGGGTCCATTTCGGGCCGCCCGGACGCTTCCTCAGAACTCTCGCACGGTAACTTTTGAATGGCGACTGGAGTTGATGCGGTCGAACGGGCCCTCCTAATCCTCGAAGCGTTCAAGGACGGCGCTCGGGTGATGTCCCTGAAGGAGGTCTCCGAGAAGACCAAGTTGAACAAGGCGACCATCCTCAGGCTGATGGTTTCCCTTGAGAAATTCAATTACGTCGTGCGCCTGGGGGAAGGCCGCTTCTCGCTCGGCCCGAATCCCATTCACCTCGGCTCCGTCTATCAGCGCTCCTTCCGGCTCAGCGACCATGTTCTCCCGGTCCTTCAGAGCATGGTCACCAAGACCGGCGAGACCGCGGCTTACTTCATCCGGGAAAAGGATTTCCGCGTCTGCCTGTTCATGGTGGAATCGTCGAATACGCTGCGCTCGCATCTGCGCGAAGGCGATGTCCGCCCCTTGCGGCCCGGCGGCACGGGCCTCATCCTGCAGGCGTTTTCCGGAGAAAAAGGCGCCGAGTTCAACCGTGCGCGGGCCTCCTATCTCGCCGTGAACATGGGCGAGCGTCATCCGGAGATTGCCTCTGTCGCGGCCCCCGTGTTCCGCCTCGGCCAGCAGCTGTCCGCGGCCATTTCGCTGTCGGGTCCCGCCAGCCATTTCGACGACGAGACCATCCCGTTCCTGTCGCGCGCCGTTCTGGAAGGCGCATCCGCCCTTACCTACAGTCTCGGCGGCGACCCGGCGCCAATCGACGCGGCGCGCGACCAGATCCCCGAGCCGAAGAAAAAGCGGCGCCCGATCCGAGCCTGATTCATCACAGGCGGGATTTCATTTCGCCAGATGACACGATATTTTGCTTGTCGACACCTCCCCTTACCAAACGGGCGGGGGACTCAGACAAGGAGCCGGGCATGCGTATCGCGATACTCGACGACTATCAGTCCGTCGCATTGAAAATGGCGGACTGGCGCCTGCTTCCCGACAGTGTCGAGGTCGTCTCCTTCACCGATCATGTTTACGACGAGGACGCGCTGGTCGAACGATTGAAGGATTTCGACGCGGTGTCACGGATGCGCGAACGCACCGAGTTTCCGCGCCGTGTCCTTGAGCGCCTTCCGCGCCTGAAGCTCCTGCTCGCAACCGGTCGCCGGAACTCGGATACGATCGATCTGGAGGCCGCCGCCGAGCTTGGCATTACGGTCTGCTCGACCGCGTCGATTCCGTGCTTTCCAGTCGAGTTGACGTGGGGTCTGATCCTGTCGCTGTTCCGCAAAATTCCCTTCGAGCATGGAGCTGTACGCGGCGGCGGCTGGCAGACCGATCTCGGACGCGGACTGATGGGACGCACCCTCGGCATCATTGGCCTCGGCACGATTGGCCTTCCGGTCGCCAAGATCGGCCAGGCTTTCGGGATGAACGTGATCGCCTGGAGCCGCAGCCTGACCGCGGCCCGCGCAGCCGAGTCCGGCGCGACGCTCGTCGACAAGGAGGAGTTGATCGAGCGGTCGGATGCCATCACGCTGCATGTACCGCTGACAGACGAGTTGACAAACCTGATCGGCGCCCCCGAACTGAAGCGCATGAAACCGGGCGCCTATATCATCAATACATCACGCGGCCCGCTCGTGAACGAAGGGGCACTTGTCCGCGCACTTCAAGACAAGCGTATCGGGGGCGCCGCACTGGATGTCTTCGATGTCGAGCCGCTGCCGCAGGATCATCCTCTGCGCCGCCTCGATAACGTGGTTCTCACGCCCCATATCGGCTACGTCACCGAAGACAATTACCGGCTCTACTTCTCGCAGACCGTCGAGAATATTCTGGCCTATATCGTCGGCAAGCCGGTGCGCGTGCTGATGCCCGGCGACAAGGTTCTCAATTTCGTACACTGAGGCGGGAACCGCGGTCGCGCCTCAGTGCGGCCGCTCAGACGTGCTCCGCTTGGCGCCGCGTAACCTTTGACGCCAGATGTCCGCACAAAGTGTCGAGGTCGGGCGCCCTCTCGATCGTCCGCACCGACTGGACGATGGCCTCCGTCTTCTCCTGACCCAGAACGGGGATCGACAGACCTTCGAACTTTGTGACGATCTCGGCGAAATCCAGCGGACTGTCGACGCCGCCGCGCGGATTTGTTGCCTTCCCGGAATGGATCTGTCCGGACGCGGTGATGTTCAGTATCGCGCCTCGCTCCCCAGGCCATACGGCCGTGAGACCCTCATCCACCACGATGCGGATCTTCTTCATCAGCGCGTGGATATCCTTGCGGGCCAGAGCCTCGTCTGAAAAGTCCGCGAGCGTCAGGCGGCCATTGGAGAGCGCCATCGCGATGCAATACGGGATGTTCAGCATCGCCTCGAGCGAGGTCGACGGTGGCTCGGTCGTCACGTGCCACGGCTTGTCGCAATAGGCGTAAGTGCGCAGCTCGACGTCATCGATTGCTTCCGCGCGTACGCCGCTACCGCGAATCTTGAGCGAAAGATCGACGGGTGCGTGGGTTTGTCGACAGGACGGGAACGGCTTGATGTCCGACGTCGCCACCGCAAAGCTCTCGCCAAGGCCGGCGGTCAGCCGCTCCGGTTCGCCACCATCGGCGAGCACGTTGAGAAAGCCGAGTTCGCCGTCGATCGCCGAGGCCGTTCCGCGCAGGCCTTCGCGCGCCAGCAAGACCGAGGCACCGCCGCTGCGTGCGGCGAAGCCGGCGTGCAGGTGCTTGGTCGCGGCGCCGTCGATCCGGTACTGCGTCAGCCCTGCGGCCTGGCTGCAGGCGATGCCGATCGCGGACACGGTCTGCTCGGGGTTCAGCTTCATCAAGACCGCGGCGCTCGCTGTGGCACCGACGACATTGCAGGTCCCGGTCGGGTGATAGCCCCGCTTGCGGTGGGCGGGGCCGCCCGCGAGGCTGACGCGGACGGACCCCTCATACCCGGCAACGACCGAAGCCAGGAAGTCGCGGCCGCTTGCCCCTGCATATTGCGCGAAGGCGAGCGCCGTCGGTACCACCGCCGCGCCGGCATGCACGAAGCGGTGCGCATCGTCGAAGTCGATCGCATGCGCGAACACACCATTGAGAAAGGCTGCGTCGAGCACATTGGCCGTCTCGGAACTTGCGATTACGGTGATGTGGCCCGTCGATCCCAAGGCGCGGATCATCGCATTGCTCTGGCGAGCATGGGGCGTTTGCGACCCGCCGATTGCGACACCGATCGTGTCGAGGATATGAATTTTCGCGCGCTCGACAACGGCATCCGGAAGCTCGATGTCCGGCACAGAATGGAGGAAGCGCGCCAGTTTTTCGGTGTGGTCCATGCCAGCCCCTTTACGTGAGAAATGTCTTGACGTCCCGCCCGGCTCAACGGCGCCGGATGGGGCGGGAGGTGACGCGGCCGCGAGCCGCGTCACCCCGAGACGGAATGACCGGACTCAGTTGGTCTTCTTGTCGTAGATGCTTCCGTACTTGTCGAACGCCTCCCAGTGCGCCGTTATCACTTCCTTCATGATCTGGTCGTGATCCATGTTCACGAGAAGGCTTTTGTCGACGCCTGTCTTCTTCATCGCTTCAACAACGCGCGGATCCTTCAGCGCTTCGCCGAGCGTGTCGTGCAGCTTCTTGACGTGCTCCGGATGTGCGTCGGCAAACTCCTTGTGCACCAGGACCCCGCGGTAGGACGCGACCGGGAGCGTTGTCGTGCCGATCTCCTGGTCGAACGATGGAGCGTTGCTGGTGATGTCCGGCACCGGGTTGGTCGGCATCGGAACGCTGATGATGCGAAGACCATCGCCGCCGCGCGTGAACGTCCCGACCTTCGAGTAGCCGACCTGGAGATGGCCGCCGAGCACCTGAGTCGTGATTTCGCTCGAGTTTGAGTGAGGGATGATCTCGAACTTCGCGCCCGTTTCTTCCATTGCCTGGTGGATCTGGAGGTTTTCGGGGCTGGCCCAGAACGAGATGCCCATCGTCACCGGGGCCTTCTTCGCCGCCTCCATGACGTCCTTCATCGTCTTGAACGGCGAGTCGTCCTTCACGAAGATCGCGCCGGGGTCGATGCCGAACGACCCGACCGGATAGAGCGAGTCCTCGTACTTCCACTTCGGCTTCTGCTGCTTGTACATGATCGAGCTGGAGCCGAGATTGCTCGACAGAATGACCGAGCCGTCCTTCTTCTGTCCGAGGAAAAAGTCGTAGCCGACACGGCCGCTGGCGCCGTCGCGGTTCTCGTAGATGAACTTGGTGCCGAGCTTCTCGGCCCATACTTCGCCGAGGGCGCGGGTCTGGGCGTTATGGCTGGAGCCGACGTCGTGAGAAATGACGATCGTCATCTGGGCCGGCGGCCACTTCTCCTCGGCAAGGGCCGGACCAACCGTCATCGCGGTGGTCGCGGCCAAAACTGCAAAAGTTCTGAAAATCATCGAGTTCTCCCTCCCATCGATTTTACTTGTTGTTACCTTCGCCGTTGGGGGCCGGTCGGTCCGGCGAAGGTTTCACTGCTCTGCTTTGACCGGATTTTCGATTCTTCCGCTCCTGAAGTTGCGCAAAAGCTGAAGCATGGGACGCGCGCCGACGGTGACGAACAGCAGGAACCACAGGAACAGGGTCAGGGGCCGCTCGAAGAAAAGTTCGGGCGAGCCGCCGCCGAGGCGTAGTCCTCGCAGCAGGTTCTCTTCGAACATTGGGCCCAGGATGAGCCCCAGCAGGAGCGCGATGGGCGGATATCCATACGATTTCATGAAGTAGCCGATGACGCCGAACATCACCATGAGGCCCATGTCGAAGATGTACTGGTTCTGCGAAAAGCTCCCGATCAGCGCCGCGACCATGATGACCGGCACCATTGTATTGACGGGGACAAAAGCCAGCCGGTAAGCGAACGTGGCGAGCAGGCCGCCGAGTACGACGAGCAGCGCCGCCGAGACGAACTGCGACCAGATGATCGCGTAGGCGATGCTGGCGCCCTGCGGCGTGCTCAGCAGTCGCGGACCAACCTCGAGGCCGTGATAGGCCATGATGACAAGGAGGACGGCGGCCGCCGAGCTACCGGGGATGCCGAGCGTGATGAGAGGCACGATGCTGCCGCCGACATCGGCGTTGTTGGCGGTGTCGCCGGCAATCAGACCATTGGGAGAGCCCTTGCCAAACATCTTCTTGGCTTCCGGCGAGGCCCAGGAAAGGGCCTGCTGGTAGGACAGGAAGGTGGAGACCGTGCCGCCGGCGCCCGGGACGATGCCGATAATGATGCCGGTCAGCGATGAGCGCAGCAGGTCCATCGGATACCGGAACGTCTCTCGCATGCCCTGCAGCACGCCGCGCAGCCCGACCGCGCGAGCGTCCGCGACCCGGTTGGTCATGATGCCGCTCTCGATCATTTTCAGAAGTTCCGAAAATCCGAGCAGGCCGATCAGGCACGGAATGATCGGCAGTCCGTCGAACAGATAGACCGAGCCGAACGTGCCGCGGAACGTTCCCCACATCGGGTCGGTCCCGGTTGTTGCCAGCAGCATGCCGACGAAACCCATCATCAGGCCCTTCGCGAGCCCGCCGGCCGACACCTGGGCGATCGCCGCAAGGCCGAACAGAACAATGACGCAGATCTCCGGATAGCTGAACCGCAGCGCGACCGCGCCAAGTGTAGGCGCGGCGATAAGCGAGGCCAGCCCGCCGAGTACCGCGCCGATGGTCGAGCCCATGACGCACATGCCGAGCGCCTTGGCGCCATCGCCGCGCAACGTCATCTGATAGCCTTCGAGCGCCGTCACGGCTGCCGAAGCGTCCCCGGGAATGTTCAGCACCACTGCGGGGAACGCGTTGCCGACTTCGCCACCGGCATAGAGGCTCATCGCGAAAACCAGGCCCATTTCGGGCGACATCGAGAGAATGACCGGCAGCAGGATCGCCAGCATGCCGCTTTTGTTGAGGCCCGGCACAGCGCCAAAGGTCATGCCGATGAACACACCGATCGGCACCACCCAGATCACGCTGAGCAATGTCAGGAAGCCATCATAAGCACCGTTCATCATCGCACTCGCGTCCCGTTTCTTACCGGTTCATTTCTATTTTTGGTTCTCAGATTATCCCGTCGAGGATCCCCGCCGGGAGCGGCAGTTCGAGCTCCTTCACCAGCCCGAAGTGGACGACGGCAACCATCACGAGGGAAATCGTCAGGATGAGCGGGACGGATCTGACGCCCAGCAGATACAGGCTGCCGACCAGCATCGCGAAGAACGTAATGACATAACCGAGGATCGGGATGAGCAGGACGGCGAGAGCCATCATCGCCACAACCGCGATGACCTGGATGTAGTTGCCGAGCGGGATCTTCTCCGCCGGCTCATCGCGTTCGGTGTCGCCGCGGATCACGATGCGCGCCATGACGATCACCGCGCAGAGGATTGCGATACCGCCCAGCAGCGTCGCGTAGTTCTGGCTCGTCTCGCGGTAGGAGCCGAGATACTGCTCGGCAATCATATAGCCGGAATAGACGACAACCAGCACTGGGATGATAAACGGACCAAGCCTGTTCATCAGCATTGATTCCTCCCACTTCGCCGCGGTTTTGTTTTTTGCCGTCGGCTTCTCTAGTTTTCTTCAATCGCCCTATTCCGTCAGGCGAAAGGCCGTTTCGATACGTAAAACTATCCGCGCCGTTCGAAATTGCAAGCATCCAGCGCGCGGCGTTTGCTGGAAATCCGACCCGGAAGGCACGCCTGCGCAGGCGCGTCTTCCGAGATTTTGCAACTCGGCTTACTGCGCCGGGACGCGCTGGTTCACCTTGTCGATGAGATAGTCGTAGCCGCCTTCGCGGCTGAGCGTGCGGCGCGTCGGCTCGAGCTTCGGAATCGCATCCTTGTCGAGGTTCGGGCCGAGATTGACTTCGGGGCCGAACGTCTTGAACAGCCACACTTGGTGGGCCTGCGCTTCAGCTTCAAACACCAGCTTCTCGAGCCCAACCTCCTTGGCGAGTTGAACAAGAAGTTCCTGTTCCGGAAAGTCTGCTTTCGGACCGAGGCAGATTTCGATCTGCGAACGCTCGAGCACGCAGAGGTCGCAACCTTCGCTGATCAGCGTGTTCATTTCCGAGGAGGCCAGCTTCACGTCGAACTTGTCCTCGGGATATTTGTCACCGACTTCGAACATGACCTTGAGGCCGGCGCTCTTGGCCATCCGTACATACTTTATCTTCTCGTCGAGGGTCAACGGAATGATATTCTCGGAACACTCGACTGCCGTGAAGCCCATCTCGACGAGCTTGTCGAACGTCTTCTCGACCGAATTGCTGAGGTAGGCCATCTCGAACACGATCCCGCCCGGGTTCACCTCGATATTATGATCCCGGTAAAGCTTGATCTTGCGGCGCACCAGATCGTCCGGGTTCTCCGTCATCAGCAGCACGAAAAGATGGCGGATTTTCATGTAGTCGATGAATTCGCCGACGACCTCCATCCAGCTCGCCGCTTCCGCGTAGCCGAAGCCAAGATCGCGCGCGAGGGTGAGCCCGCGCTTGCGGGGCTTGTGACTGCGCTCCGGGATATCGACGAAGCTAAACGCCCTTTCCATCTCATTCCTCCCTGGTGTTTTCATTCGAAGACAATTTCGTAGTACGAAAGACCGTTTCATTCAACAAAATTGTTGGCGTTGCTGCCGCTCTCAGAACACGCCGCTGAAAGCAGCCCCAAGCAGCAGCCCTGCCAAGACCAGGCTGTTCAGCAGAACGAGCAGCACGACCCGACCGCCGACGGTGCGAATGCTGGCAATCGACGTGTTCATGCCGATGGCGCCGATGGCGATCAGCAGCAGCCAGTTGGATGCACCCGTCAGCGCGTCCTTCACTGCTGGCGGCAGGGTGACAGCAGAGCTGAGGATCACGAGCAGAGCAAAGACGACGACGAACCACGGAATACCGATGCTGCGCAGTGAAGGCTTGCCGCCCGCGCCGACCAGCAGAGATATGCCGACGACGATCGGCGCCAGCAGCGACACGCGGTAGAGCTTGGTCAGCGCGGCGAGGTCGCCCGCGGGCTCGGAGAAAGTGTAACCGGCGCCGACGGCCTGCGGCACGTTGTGGATCGACCCCCCGAGGAACACCCCGGCTTCCAGATCGGTGAGGTCGAGGCCGTGGGCGACGATCGGGTAGACGATCATCGCAATCGCGCTCAGCACGACAACCGTAATTACGACGAGCGCCGTGTCCCGCTCGAGATCTCCGTCCTTCCGGAACACCGATGCCGCGGCAACCGCCGCCGATGCACCGCAGATGGCAGTGCCGCAACCGGCGAGGATGCCGAGCCGGGCGCTGAGACCGAGGGCCTTCGCCGCATACCAGCTCACGACCATGACGGCCGCCATCGCCAGTGCCACCGTGATGGCGGCGGTCCAACCAAGCGCCACGACGTCACCGAGAGTCAGGCGGGCGCCAAGAAGGGCGACGCCGGCCGCGAGCATGTGCTTGGCGGCAAACTGCACGCCGGACTTCGCCGCCACGTCTGCGGACATGAAGTTCAGAATCAGACCGCAGATAAGCGCGATCATCAGCGCGGGCCCGAGACCAAGGCCCTCCAGGAACTTGGCGGCCAGTGCGACGACGAGCGCAGCCGCGATGCCTGGGAAGTAACGCAAGACACGCGCCGCCGGACCGTCACCGGAGACCACGGCATGATGATCCGCCACCGTTGTTTTCGCTTCCATGGAATCCTCGCTTTCGAGCCCGGCTTTCGTCGACACCTGCTGCCGCATCTGTCCGGCCGGGACCGGCTGCCCCCGGGTTATTTCACTTTCCATATTTGTTCTTTTCTCAATTTCACTGGCTCGACGGCGTCTCAGCCGCGGCCCATACGTTTCTCTCAGTGGAATTACGTTTCGTTGTACAAAATACCGGCCCGGCGTTCGACGCGCAAGCGGAAGAAGTTCAGGCTGTCCGGCGCAGCACTCGTTCTTTCGGTGGAGCCCGGCACGCCCCTTCCATTTCTGGTGTCGGCCGATGGCCGGCTCTTCGGCCGGCTAGCCGCCCCTCGAGATTCTCGATGTCGTGATTCTCATCGCCTGGGACGGCGCGGTTGCGCCGCCGCCGGTCATCGCATTCCGACCGGCCGGCTCTTCATCTCGATTCGGCTCAACGCCGCCGTACATACGATGCTCGCGATGGGCGCACTGCTCGCACGGCACTCGACGTGCCGCAGCAACGAATTGACGGTGCGGTGGAGTACCGGTCCGCGAACTCCGTCGTCATCGTGACGCGAGGGCGAGTCGGCGAGCGATCCAAACGTTATAGACGTGGGGAAGCTTTACGGACCTGGGGAAGCTGTCAGGCCGCGAAGAGAAACCAAAGCACAGCGATCCAGACGGCCGCGGAGCACAGCACAACGCTCCAGCGCCAAAGCAGCATGAAGGGCTTGCGGGCAGGCCGAACTTTCTCGACCTCCGCGATGTAAGGAATATGGCGCCCCGGAGCTTTCACGCTGCCGCCGTTTCCACTGCGCCGGTCTTTGTTGTGACCGAGCTTTTTTCTATCCGACAATTTTCCGTATTGCTTTCTGCGAGTCCAGCGGATTCAGAGGCCCGCCTCTCTGCGATCACATTTTCGCCGTCCGCACCGGCGAGCATGGACATGCGGCTGTCGCAGACTTGCCTCACGCTAACGGTATAGCTTGGCGGTGAAATTGCCGTAAGATCATTGTCCTGCGGGGGCAGGGCTTACCTGATGCGGAGGGTTGGCCATGATTGGTCAGACGACCAATGCTGCCGGCACTGTAACGAACCCCGACGAAGTCCACCTGCGCCGCCTTCTGGTGGCGCTGTTGGCCGCACTCAGACGGCAGATCAAGCTGATCGGCGCGCTGGTGGTAACCGCGATCCTTCTTGGCATGGCCTATGTCGTGGTCACGCCGTCGAGCTACACGGCCCGCACCACCCTGCTCATCGATCTCAAGCAACCCAATCTGTTCAACGGCACCCAGGGTTTGTCGCTGTCGGTGGTCGATCCGGCAGCGGTCGACAGCCAGGTCGAAATTCTGAAATCCGAAAACCTCGCCCTTCAGGTCATCCGCAAGCTCAACCTCGTTTCCCGTGCCGACGACATCAACAATCCGTCCATTCTCAAGCGTCCGATCCGCTGGGTATTTTCGCTTCTGAGTTCGTCCGATCCCAGCAATTACGGGCGCGAGCGGGGTCTTCTCAAGGACTTCATGGACAAGACCACGGTCCAGCGCGAGGGCCTGACCTATCTTATCAATATCGGGTTCGAGACGCTCAATCCTGAACTTGCCGCGGAAGTTGCGAACGCCATCGCCTCGACCTATCTGGCAAGCCAGATCGAGGCCCGCTTCGAGACGACCCGTCAGGCCAATGCCTGGCTCGACCAGCGCGTCACCGAACTGCGCGGCCGGGTGCTTCAGGCCGAACAGGCGGTCTCCGACTTCCGTGCCGAAAACAACCTCGTTCAGTCGGAGGGCGTATTCCTCAACGAACGCGAACTCTCGGAACTCAATTCGCAGCTTATGACCGCCCGCGCCGCCGCGGCCGAAAAGAAAGCGCGTCTCGACCAGATCAATTCGCTGATCCAGAGCGAGAACCCCGACGCGCTTTCTTCCGAGACCGTCAACAGCCCCATCATCGCCGATCTCCGAAAGCAATACACGGCGCTCGGCCTGCGCGAGGCGATGCTCGCACGGCGCTTCGCGGGCGAAGACAAGGGTGGCCTTGAAATCACGCGGCGCGAAAAAGAGGATCTCAAGCGCCAAATGCTGACAGAACTGCGCCGCATCGGAGACGGCGCGCGCAGCGAGTACGAGGTGGCGGAAAGCCGCCAGGCTTCGCTGGAGGCGAGCCTGTCCTCGCTGAAAACCCAGAACGCGGGCGACAGCGGCAAACAGGTAAAGCTGCGCGAACTCGACCGGCAGGCCGCCGCGACCCGAACTCTTTACGAGAACTTCCTCGGCCGCCTCCGTCAAACCGATCAGGATGCGAGCTTCCCGATCGCCGAAGCTCGCGTCATCACCGCCGCAACGCGGCCGATGCAGCCGAGCAGCCCGCGCATATTGCGCATCCTCGCCTTCGCCGGCGGTCTGGGCGGCCTGCTCGGCATCGGCATCGCGCTGGTGCGCGACCGGCTCGACAATGTTGTGCGGAGCACATGGGAGCTCGAAAGTCTCACGGGCCTGCCGGTGCTCGGCGTGATCCCGCTTTTCGGCACGCAGCAGGCGCGGCCGTCTTTCTCGCGGAAAGTCGTGCCGGCGCTCGTGCATGGCCGCGGGCGCGACGAGCGCCGCAAAGCCGAGGCCGCGTACCGCAGCCTGAACGATCCGATGTCGCGCGCAACTGAGACCATGCGTAACGTCAAGGCGGCCCTGCAGGGCTTCGGCGAAAGCCCCCAGGCCAAGGTCGTCGCGGTCGTATCGGCCCTTCCGCAGGAGGGCAAATCCACGATCAACCTGACTTTGGCCAAGCACCTTGCCTGGACCGGCAAGCGCGTCGTGCTGATCGACGCCGATCTTCGTCGCGCCGCCCAGATGGGACCCGACGATCGCCGGGCCCGCTCGGGTCTCGTCGAGGTCGTCCGCGGCCAGGAGGGCCTTGCGGCGGCGATGCGGGTCGACGAGGCGACCGGCCTGCACATCCTCTCGGCCGGACACGTGGATGACCGCGTGCAATCCGACGAATTGCTGCGCTCGCACAATTTCCGAACTCTCATCGACGTCATGACGCGGGCCTACGATCATATCGTGATCGACCTGCCGCCTTTGTTGTCCGCGGTCGATGCCCGCGTCGCGGCGACGATTGTCGATCGCTTCGTCTATGTCGTCGAATGGGAGCGTACGCCGCGCGACGCGATCCTGCAGGCCCTGCATGTGTCGCCTGTCATTACCAGCAAGATGGCCGGCGTGGTGATGAACAAGGTCCGACTCGAGATGCTTCATCTCTACGACGGCGGCGCCGCCTATACCGAACCCTATGGGCAGCCCCCGGCGCTGCAGGCGAACGAGGTCGCCTGACGCAGAGGAGGCCGCCCGATGCATCCGTTCGTCACACGGCGCCAGGTCTTGCTCGGAGGCGGGCTCGCTCTGCTTGGCGCGCAGAGCGCCGCGCTGGCGCTGGAAAGCGACGATTCCGGCCTCGCCAGAATCGCGCGCATGAACGGACTGTTCTATGGTGCCGCGGTCAATTCCGCGCCGCTTACCGCCAGTGATTTTTCGAAGGCCGTCATCCGCGATGCCGATGTCATCGTGCCCGAATGGGAAATGAAATGGGGCGCGATCGAGAAAGTTCCCGGCAATCGTCAATACGGCACGTCCCAGAGGATCGTCCACTTCGCCAAAGCCCATGGACTTTCCGTGCGCGGCCACGCTCTCGTCTGGCATCGCAACATACCGGCCTGGGCCGTCGAAGCGCTGAACAACAAGGAATATGCCGTCATGCAGCGGCATGTCCGCAGCATGGTCGCGAACTTCGGCGCCGTGCGCGACTGGGACGTCGTCAACGAGGCCATCGAACCGACCCACGGCCGCTCCGACAATTTGCGTCGGTCCCCTTTCCTGACGGCGCTCGGGCCCGACTATATCGACGAGGCGTTCCGCTCCGCGCGGGCTGAATCGCCGGGCGCGCGGCTCGTCTACAACGATTTCGGTTTCGAGTACGAAATCGACACCCATCGCGCGCGGCGCAGGGCGCTGATCCGTCTACTCGAGCGCCTGAAGACGACATCCGTTCCGATCGACGCCGTCGGCCTGCAGGCGCATCTCGTCACCAGGGGGCTGAGGTTCGATCCCGCCGCCTACGCCGCCTTCCTGAAAGACATCGCCGATCTCGGCCTCAAGATCATCATCACCGAACTCGATATTCAGGACACCGATCTTCCGGCTTCGATCGAGGAGCGCGACCGCATCCTGGCCGACGAGATCGGCCGCTACCTCGACGTCGTGCTGGCGCAGCCCGCGGTCATCGGCGTCGTCACCTGGGGGCTTTCGGACCGCCACACCTGGCTGAACAGCGATCCGAAGGCCAAGCGGCCGGACGGTCTGCCGAGCCGGCCGCTGCCGCTCGACGACCGGATGGAACGCAAGCCGATGTGGAGTGCGATCGCGAACGCCTTCCGCAACGCACCGGAGCGGTCATGAAGCTTGTACCGATTTTCTGCCTTATCGCGGCCGTCACGGCCGGTCCGGCTATGGCCCAGGACTGCGGACCGGAGGCACTCGGCACCTCCCGTGTCCAGACATTGGAGCCGGGCTCGTTCTATGGCAGTTTCCACTATGCGTCGCCGCCGTTTGCGGCGAAGGAAATCGCCCTCACCTTCGACGACGGACCTCGCCCCGGCTCGACCGACCGCATCCTCGATACGCTGAAGCGCGCCTGTGTCCGCGCCACTTTCTTTGTTCTCGGCGGCCGTGCCCTCGCGGCGCCCGACCTCGTTCGCAGGGCCGCGGCTGAAGGTCATACGATCGGCACCCACACATGGTCGCACTACAATCTCAAATCGCTCTCGCCCGAAGACGGCAAGAGCGAGATCGAGCGCACCATCACGGAGGTGCGCGCCATCACGGGCCACACCACCGACGCACGCCTGTTCCGCTACCCCGATATGAGCCAGACGCCGGAGACGAACTCCATCCTCGCCGCCGACGGACAGGTTGTCCTGAGTACGGACATCAGCCCAAAGGATTGGCGCGGCGGCCCGCCCGACGAAACGCTCCAGCGGCTGAAGCAGTTGGTGGAGCGGCGGGGTCGCGGGATCGTCCTGCTCCACGACGTGCAGAATCATACGGCGGATTTCCTGCCCGACTTCCTCGCCTTCCTCAAAGCGGGCGGATACCGGATCGTTGCTCTTGAGGCCGCTCCGGCCGCGGGGGAAAGCCAATGAACCGCGCCTCGCTCCGCACCGACGAGGCCTGGATTGCCGGGCTGCTCGCTTTGCTGTGGGCGACGGGTCTCGCCTTTGCGGTTTTGCAGCCCGATTACATGGTGGCCGCCCTCCTCGCCGGCGTTCCCGTGGCGGGCGTAGCCATCGCGTTCCTGCTGCGCGTTCTGTCCGGCAACCGGCTGGCGACGCTCGTTCTCTTCGTCCTGACCCTCATAATGCTCGCCGCAGTGTTCCGCATCCGCGAATACGAGGACAAGAGCATCGACTTCCAGATTGTGCTCAAGCTCGGCTCCTGGGCGCTTCTTGCCGGTATCATCCTTGCGCGGTTCCGCACGCATTTTGCTCTCTATTTCTCGGGCAGCGGCGGACTCTGGCTGCTGCTCTATGCCTGGATGGCGCTGACCACCGTCTATTCGCCGGCGCCGCTGCCGAATGCGGTGGCGGTGTTCTCGCTGATGATCTTCCACCTGTTCACGGTCTACATGCTGTCTTTCAACAGCGAACGCTCCGTCGTGTTCGGCATCATCCTCGCGGCGCTGTTTCTGTGCGCGGTCTCCATCGTCGTCTATTTCGTCAATCCGAGTTTCGGGCGCATGTGGGAGTGGGTGAACGGTGTGCGCATCCCACAGAACCGGATGCGCGGAATCACCGGCAGCCCCAACGCCATCGGCGGCGTCGCCGCGCTCGGCCTTCTGCTGATCGCTCTGTTCTGGCGGGATTTCGGCCGCACCGCGCGCCTGATCTGCCTGGGAGCGATCTTCGTGTTCCTGGCATCCATCGTCTTCAGCCAGAGCCGAAGTCCGATCGCGGCGGCGCTGGTGATCCTGATGTTCTATTATCTGTTCCGGCCGGGCCAGGGGCCGCTCGTCGTGATCTGCGGCGTGTTCGGCGGGGCGCTGCTGCTCGCACTGATGCCGTTCATCGACGACATACTCCTGCTTCTCTCGCGCTCGGGCCGGGCCGAGGAAATCCTGACCGCGACCGGGCGCAGCACAATCTGGGCCACGGTGCTGACATTGTGGGCGCAGAAGCCGCTGACCGGCTGGGGTTACGGCGCGATGCTGTACGTGCTCCCATCCCAGCCCGGGCTGTTCGATGCGGCCGCGCACGCGCACAACCTCTTTCTCGAAGTTCTGGTCGGAACGGGTCTGATCGGCTTCGCCGTGCTTCTGATGGCGGTGTTCAGCACATTGTTCTGGGGTTTCCGACTTGGCGAGAGCAGAGCTCTGGCGCTCGTCTTCTTCATCCTGTTGCGCGGGATGACGGAAGCCGCGCCCTTCAGCGGCGTTGCCGGCTTCACCTATATTTCTCTGTGCCTCGGCATCGCGCTGATCTCGCGCCGGCAGTCATTGCGCCGGCACGCCGCGATGGGAGCGGTCAGCCCGGTGCGTGCGAGCGGACTGCTGTCTCGAGCCTGAACATCAATTCGCCCACCGCGCGCTGCCAGGCAGCGTCCGCACTGAGATAGGATCGCGCGTCCGCGGCCCGCCGCAGGGCCTCGGTGGCGCGCTCCATACGGCGCTCATCGAGACGGTGCCGCAACCGGCCGAGCGCGCTAGACCTGACGAGCGGCAGGAGGCCGTGCTTGTAAATGCCGTGGCCGATATTTCGGCGCAGCGGCCATGAGCGCGCGGCCTTGCGGGCGCGGTCGCGCCGGTAATGCGCAAGCGCGCCCGGCACCGAATGATCGGCCAGGGCGAAATCATAGGCGTAGAACGGCAGCGTGGCGCTGCGCACGGCTTCCGTCAATGTGCTTTGCGGTAACGCAATGGGCTCGTAGGGCATGTCGAGCGATGCGGTCCAGTCGAGCCATTTGAATGTGCTGATCTCGCGCGAGGTCGTGACCGGAATCCACGGAACGCGCAGGGCGTCGGCCGTGATAGCGGCGTGCATGGCATCGGCCACGACGAGCTTTGCCGAGCGGATACGCGCGAGCGTCGCGCGGCTGTCGGCACGCGGATCGAGATATTCGATCCCGGCGCGCGCGCACACCTCTTCCCATGCGCCGGTGTAGAGCGCGTGGTGGTGCGGCATGAAGACGACGCCGTTGCGCTCGCTCTCCGGCAGAGGATCGAGGCCGGGAACCTGCGACAGCAGCATCGCCCCGTCCGAAACGACGAGCTTCTCGTCGAGGCCGAGCACCTTCGCGGTCAGCGGTCCGCGCACGCAAACGAGATCCCAATCCTTGCCGCCGAAGCCGTGCGGCGCGGGGCCGTAGCCCGCGCCGCTCGAGAACACGACCCAGGAATTAGCCTTCGGCATGGTCGGGCCGATAATCGTGCCGATGCCGCTGAAATTGGTCGGTGCGGCATCGTTCCAGACACCCGGCGCGAGCGCATCCCAAATCCATTCGTTGAGGTCGTCGCCGAAATTGCCGGCCGGGTCCTTGTAGTAAAAGATCTTCATGGCAGCCTCACCGCAATCTCGCCTCGGCGCAGGACGTCGCGGAAGAGCACCGTGAGGCCACGAATATGCTGCGGCCAGATGCGGGCGAAATCCCCAACCGTCAACACCGCGGCATAGACCACGACCCCGAGCGCGATGTCGGTCGCGAGCCCGGCCCACAGATCGAGGCCGGGATAGAAATGCTGACGGGCGAGCACCGCCACAGCCATCGCCCCCGCCGCGCTCACCGCCGGAATCAGCGTATGTACCAGATCGCGAATCGGCAATCCGGAATGGCGCTTCAGCGCTGCGATGTTGAACCCGCTGACGATATAGGACCGCAGCACATGGGCGGCGAGCACCGTCCTTAGCCCGATCTGCGCGCCGAGCGTGGCGAGCGCGGTGGTGAGCACGAGTTGCAGCACGGCTTGACGGAACACGGTTCGGGTCGCCCCGACGGCGATCATCGCGGGGGCGAAGAAGAAATTGACCGGAGCGGCGAGCGAGACAAGAACGAGAATCTGAAACAGCGGCACGGCCGGAGCCCATTGTGCGCCGAGCATCAGATCGAACAGGGGCTCGGCGACAAGCGCGAGGCCGACAAAGACGGGAATGGTCGCAAGCCCGCTGATCTGCACGAAACGCAGGAAGGCGCGCCTCACCGCGGCGCGGTCGGCCTGCAGGCGGCTGAAAGAGGACAAGGCGACGCTGACAACAGGCTGGAAGGTCAGCTGGTTGACGAAATCGACGATGCGCCAGGCGATGCGGAGCTGGCCGAGCAGTTCGACGCCGAGGAACAGTCCGACCACGGCATCGACGATGCGCGGTCCGATCATGTTCATGACGGTCGCTGCCATGATCTCGCACCCGGTGCGCAGCAGCCGGCGCGCTTCGTCGAACCGGAAATGAAAGCCGGGCACCCATCGGTAGCTGAACCAGACGAGCGCCGTCATGACGAACACGGTCGCAAGCCGCTGCGCGACGAGCGCATAGATGCCGTAATCGAGCGCGGCCAACGCCGCCGCCACGAGCGAACCCGCCAGCGCCGCACCGAATGTGCGTCCGGCGAGCGCACGATAGCCGAAGGTGCGCCGCAGCCAGGCCTCGTGCACGCCGCCGAGACATTGGAGCAGGCAGACGGGGGCGAGCAGCCGCAACACCTCGGCGAGGTGCGGCGCTTCGAACAGAAGCTCGGCGGGTTCCGCCACGGCGAACACCAGGACCGAGAATAGGAGGCCGGTCCCTTGCAGCAGCCAGAACGCGGTGCTCGCCGTTTCGCGGGAGAGGTCCGCACGCTGCTGGAGGGCCTCGACCTGCCCGAGCCGTCCGAGCTGGGTCAGCATGTCGGTGACGACATAGGCAAGCGCGATCGTGCCGAAATCGGCCGGCGTAAGCACGCGCGCGAGATAGACGAAGACAAGAAAACCGAACACCTGCTGCCCGGCATTTCCGGCCATCATCCAGAACGAAGAACGTCCGGCATCGCGGCGAAGCGTCATTGCGCCGTGCCTCCGCTCGTTTGATAGCCAAGTTGCAGCCTGTAACGACCAAGGGCGAGCAGTTCGCGGCCGAGGGCTGCCAGAGCCGCGGGTTCGCGGACGATCAGCGCCGCCGCACCACGCGGATCGCCGGCCCGAACGCAGCCCGCAAGATCGAGCGCCAGCGCCCGGCGCATCATGATGTTGTGGCGTTCCGCCAGCGCCAGCCGCCCGACCTGCGGCAGCGACGGCCCGTGCCGGTCGAGAATTTCACGGCTCATCCCGGCCAGGACGCGCAATGTCCACCCGCCGGAGCGGGTCAGCGAGGCCGGCCGGTTCGTGTAGAGGTAGAAGGCCTCGTCGAGCACATGGAACCGGGCGCCGTGCCGCAAGGCGTCGACATAGAGCAGGAAGTCTTCGCCGACCGTGTAGCGCCGGTCGTAGCGCAACGCGTAACGGTCCAGGAAGGCACGCCGCATGATCGGCTTCAGATAGCCGAGCGAGTATTCTCCCCGCACCGGGATGCTGTGCTCGAGAAAGTACGCAAGGTCGATTTCGAAAGAGGGCCGTCCGCCAGCAAGGTTGAACGCCCGCCCAAGATCACGCCCGTCGGCATGACCGACCACGATCTGGTTGTCGGCCATCATGTCCGCGTCGTGGGGTTCGGCTGCCTCGATCAGCCGCTCCAGGCGGTGCGGGAGATAGGCATCGTCGGCATCGAGCAGCGCGATCCATTCGCCGCGCGCGGCGTCGATCCCGGCATTGCGTGCCGCGCTCGGCCCCGCATTGTCCGGCAGCGTCACGACCCGCACGCGCGGATCGTCCGCCGCGAGGCGCGCGAGCAGAGCTGGCGTGCTGTCCGTCGAGCAATCGTCGATCACGAGGCATTCCAGGTCCGCAAGCGTCTGCGACAGAACCGAACGCACCGCGGCCTCAACGAAATCCGCCGCGTTGAAGCAGGGAACGACGACGGAGACCCGGACAGGAGAGTCGGCGGCGTGCGCCATCAGGAGAAGGCTCCTTCCTCGATCAGCCTTTGCTTGGTGGCATCGGCGATCGGCAGACGTCCGTACGGTCCGACCACGATGTCCTCGCGCAGCACGCGCGCCGGATTGCCCGCCACCATCGAGCCCGGCGCCACATTCTTCGTCACCACGCTTCCCGCGCCCACAATGGACCCATCTCCGATAGTGACGCCCGGCATGATGAGGCTGTTGCCGCCGATGAAGCAGCGGCGGCCGATCCGCGTGTGCAGATAGAGCCCGCGGGTCATGTCGTGGGTGAGGATGCGGACGTTGAACGCGATGTAGGTCTCGGCGCCCACATGCACGCCGCGCGGATAGGTGCGGTCGAAATTGGCGCTGAGCGAAAAGGTGCAGGTCGGATCGAGGTCCATGCCCCAGACGCGCGTATAGACCGTGCGTTTCACGAACACCACGCTCTCGCGAAGCCATTTGAGGGCGTTGAGGCTTGCCATGGTTTAGGCCCGCACCAGTTCAGGCGCCGGCGGAAGAAGCCGGGCATAGGCGTTCACGAATGTCTCGGCCTCGCGCTCCCAGCTGAAATCGCGGCGCGCGAGCGCGGCCGAAGCCCGCCCCAACGCGAGCCGCTTTTCTTCGTCGGCGAGAAGCGGCTGCACCGCGCGGGCGAGGCCCGCGGGATCGTCGCTGTCGGCGGTCGTCAGCGCATCACCGAGCAAGCGACGCGTCTCGCTCAGATTGTAGGAGACGATCGGAATGCCGAGCGCGGAATATTCGAACACCTTGTTCATGCTGATCTTGTCGTTGTACTCGTTGACCGGATCGGGAATGATCCCGATGTCGAACGATGACAACGCCGCGAGGAGCTTCTCGCCCGAGAGATAGCCTGTGAAGGTGATCTCGTCTTCGACGCCAAGCTCGCGCGCCAGCGCCTTCGCCGAAGGCAGCGCCGGCCCGTCACCGACGACGACCGTATGGACATTCGATGCGTGGAGATCGCGTGTCAGATGATGAACCGCGCGCACGATGTGATCGACGCCGTCCTGGTCGTTGATGATGCCGACATAGCCGAGCACGAGGCTTTTTCCCGCCCGGAGCCCCGGATCGGGCGCCACGCGGCGGATGCGAGAGACATCCGGCACGCTGTAAACCGTCACGACATCGGCCGGGTCTTTGCCGCCGCGCTCGATCGCAATTTGGCGGAACGTCTCGTTGGTCGAGATCACGAGATCCGCGGCCCGAAAGGTCCAGCGTTCAAGGAGCGTCAATGCACGGTGAAGAAGACCCTTCGATCCGAACTTGACGGCGAACAGTTCGGGACTGATATCGTGATGGTCGAAGATGAACTTCTTGCCCATGAGCTTGAACGGCAGAACGGGGAGAAACAGCAGATCCGGCGGATTGCAGGCCTGCACCACGTCGAAGCCCCGCTCGCGCGCCACCTTCAGCAGAAGCCGGAACTCGTGGAACAACGCGGTCGCGTATTCCAGCACGAAGCCCGCTTTGCCGCGCGCCTCGAGCGGCAGCGGATGACGATAGACGGCGATGTCGTCGAGCATCTCGAACGCGGCGGGATATTTGTCCGTACGCGGGCAAATGACGGAGACCGTCCAGCCCGCGTCGCGTAGAGCGCAGGCCTCCTGCCAGACCCTGCGGTCGAAGGGGACGGGAAGGTTCTCGACCATGATGACGCAGGCAGGTGAGCGCATTGCGTTCCTCTTTTTTAGGCGGACGGCGACGAACCGAACGGTTCGGGCCTGATCCGGGCCAGCGCATGCCGGGCGAAAAGCCGGTGAGCCTCGACGAAGCGGAAGGCGCGGACGCGGATCAGGATCGCGGCCGCACCGAAACGGGCGCGCCAGCCCGGCAGCCGCGGCGCCAGTGCGGTGCGCACCAGATCGGGCAGCGCCGAAGCCAGAACGAGATAGCTCCGCGCGAGCCAGAGCGAGGCGCCGAATGTGCGGCGCTGCGCGAGCCCGAAACTCTCGGCCGTCAGCCGGCTCCACTTGGCGCGAATTTCCGGCCAGGTTCGGCGTGCCGGGTGCGCAACCACGGCATCCGCCGCGTAGCCCAGTGAATAGCCGTGGCTGCGCGCACGCTCGCACCAATCGAGGTCTTCGGAGAGATGGTTGGAAAACAGCCCGACGTAGTCGAACAGGCGGCGCGGAACGAACAGGTTCGCCGTCACCGAAAAGCCTTTGCGGCGCACATAGATCTCATTGCGGAAGGCAAACACGAGTTCGAACGCCTCGGCGGGCGTCGGTAGCAGCCCTGCCGTCTCGACCCGGATCGCGCCGCCCGCGAAATCCCATGCGTCGAGCGCATCGAGACCCTCCGTCAGCCAATCGCGGCCGGGACGGCAATCGCTGTCGGTGAACGCGATGATCTCGCCGCGGGCGGCCCTGATTCCGGCATTGCGCGCCGGACCCGCGCCTCGTTCCTGCGCCATTACGAGGCGGCCGCGCCGCCCGACCACATCGGCCACGGCGAGGATCCCGCATGGCGAGCCATTGTCCGAAACCACGATCTCGAACTGCTCGCGCGGCAGCGTCTGCGCAGCGAGCGAGGACAGGCAGAGATCGAGACTCGGAAGGTCGTTGTAATGGGGAACGACTACGGAAACCCGCGGCGCGCCGAACGAACCCGTAAGCTGCGGTATCGTCATGGGCGCATTCCTGTCCGCAAGGAAAGACGCGGTGTGTGATATCCGGTTAAGCTGGCGGAAAGCTTCAATTTATACCCGATATTAGCGGGCCAGCCCCAAGCTGCGCCTGCCGGAAGCGCCGGCTGGCAGGCAGACATGCTGATCGAACCCGCAGACAAGCTCACGTCTCCGCCGCGTGCCGATGAGGACGCCTCCGAATCCGGCCACGTCCCCGTCACGGAGACTCTGAAGCCTGCCGTCAATCCGACCTTGCGTGCGATCGCACTCGCGGTTTGCATTGTGTTCTCCGGTCTTGTCTGGGCAGCCTTGGCCGTACTGTTCTGGCGTTGAGGTCTCAGAAGGCGTTTGGGCCGAGCAGCTTCAGCGGCGTTTCCGCGATCAGCCTGAGATCGAGCATCACCGACCATTTGCGGATATAGGCCCGATCACAGCGTAGCCGCGCTTTGATCTGGTCTGTTCCCTCCGTCGGGCCGCGATGGCCCGCGACCTGCGCGAGGCCGGTAAGCCCGGGCCTGACAAAATGACGGTCGGCGTAGTGGGGCAGGATCTGCGCGAAGGCTTGGTCCATCGCCACGGCATGCGGCCGTGGCCCGACGAGGGACATCTCCCCGCGCATTACATTGAAGAGCTGCGGCAGTTCATCAATGCTGGTGCGGCGCAGGATGGCGCCGACGCGCGTGATGCGAGAATCGGCGCGGAGAGCCTGAGTGAACTCGCCGTGCGTTTCCATGACGGTCATGCTGCGGAATTTGTAGAGCAGGAAAACGCGCCGATTGGCGCCGTAACGCTCCTGGCGAAACAGAATGGGGCCCGGACTGTCGAGCTTGATCGCGATACAGATGACGATCAGCGCCGGAAGCAGAAAGACGAGTGCAAGAACCGCAAGCAGAACATCCATCACCCGTTTGGCCGTACAGCGGTTGATGAGTTGAGCCCGCCGATAGAGATGTCGGCTGCCCGGGCCGATGCCGGCCTCACACATTCCGTCGCAATCCGAATCGCATGCCGCACCCTCTGCGGGCAGACGAGTAGTGGTCGCGAAGAACATCGTACTCTCTCCACTTCGCTGTCTGTTCCCGAGCGGGAGCAATGGCTTGTCTTCCCCGCCCAATTTCGATTGGCCATGTCCCTCGACATGGCAATACGTCCAGTCTCCCCCCAAAAGTCCGACGGGTAGTCTTCGATAGTCTCGCGAACAGCGCTCAATAGTCGGTCACATTTACTTCCGAACCGAATTCTTGGGTCGGAATACTAAGCCCGCAAATCAATATAACCGGCATGCTCGGTTTGGATTCTGGCGAAAATGTGCCGAGCTTGTAGTATAGGTGAAGCTCAAACTGGCCACTAAAACAGCATATTGCTCTTATTTTTGCCGCAACTACTCACAGCAAGACATGTGCCATGCCATGAGGCTCTAGGGCTTCTTCCAAACGGAGAAAAGTTCCAATCGAATACCTTATTTTCTTTGCAAGTCGGCTATGACGAAAACGCAGCCCTCGCTCACCCGGATCGCCCGTAAAGTCAGCTGGTAGGGGATGGAACTGCTGTCGCGTTGGGCGCGGCGCAGGGGCACGAATTCAACCGTTGCACGCGCGGCTGCGCAGGCAACAAAGGGGGGATTGAATCGTGCGCATAGCGATCATTGGCTCGGGCTATGTCGGCCTGGTATCGGGAACCTGTTTCGCCGATTTCGGTCACACCGTCTGTTGTGTCGATCAGGACGCCCGCAAAGTGGCCCTGCTCGAACGCGGCGAGGTTCCGATCTACGAGCCGGGCCTTGCCGACCTCGTCTCCTCCAACATCCAGACCGGCCGGCTGACGTTCACGACCGATCTCGCCGCGGCGGTCGAGGCATCCGACGTTGTCTTCATCGCCGTCGGTACGCCGTCCCGGCGCGGCGACGGCCACGCCGATCTTTCCTACGTCTATGCTGCTACCCGCGAGATCGGCGCCGCGCTCAACGGCTATAAAGTCATCATTACCAAATCCACGGTTCCGGTCGGCACCGGTGACGAGGTCGAGCGCCTGCTGCGCGAGATCAGGCCGAACGCAAGTTTCTCGGTCGTCTCGAACCCGGAATTTTTGCGCGAAGGCGCGGCCATCAACGACTTCAAGCGGCCCGACCGCATCATCATCGGCCTCGAGGATGAACGCGCGCGCCACGTAATGACGGAAATCTACCGTCCGCTGTTCCTCAATCAGGCGCCCGTCGTTTTCATGCGGCGCCGGGCCGCCGAACTGACGAAGTACGCCGCCAACGCCTTCCTGGCCGCCAAGATCACGTTCATCAACGAGATCGCCGATCTCTGCGAGAGCATCGGCGCCGATGTGCAGGACATCGCGCGCGGCATCGGTCTCGACAACCGCATCGGCCCGAAGTTCCTTCACGCCGGTCCCGGCTATGGCGGCTCGTGCTTTCCCAAGGATACGCTCGCCCTCATCAAGACCGCGCAGGACTACAACAAGCCTCTGCGGCTTATCGAGACGGTGGTGGCGGTCAACGACCAGCGCAAGCGTTCGATGGCGCGCAAAGTCATTGCCGCCTGCGACGGCTCGGTGCGCGGCAAGCGCATCGCGGTCCTTGGCCTGACGTTCAAGCCGAACACCGACGACACCCGCGAGGCGCCTTCGCTTGCCATCATTCAGGCGCTCCTCGATGCCGGGGCTCAAATCGTAGCCTACGATCCCAAGGGCATGGATCATTGCCGCGATGTCCTGCCCAATGTGGAATTCGCTCCCAATCCCGACGCCTGCGCCGAGCGCGCGAATGCCCTCGTCATCGCGACCGAATGGGACGCTTTCCGGGCTCTCGATCTGGCTCTACTCAAGAAGACCATGGCCACCCCGATCCTCGTCGATCTCCGCAACATCTACCGCCCGGATGACGCCCGCGCGGCGGGATTCATCTACGAAAGCGTCGGCAGGGGTGAGCACTCCGACATCGCAGACGCCGAGAGTTCGGCCGCCTGACGTACCGATCGTGACTGGACGGGTTCGCCGTGTGTCGGGGGATACACGGCGTATGAGGGTACTTGCACGAAGGGAAAGCTTTTGCGATCTGGATATCTGATGCTGGCCGCCATTGCTGGCGCGCTCTCCGGCTGCGTCTCGCTTCCAAATGCGGGGCCCGGCGCAAGGGACATCGTCCACAAGGCGAACAATTCGACCGTTACGCCGTATGACGTAGTGACCGTTTCTCCGGCGGTTGCCGACGTCGCATCGAGCGGTATTCACAACGGCTTCGCCAACAGTTTCTCCAAGGGCCGTTACAAGCCGAGCATCAAGATCGGCGTCGGAGATTCCGTCTCGGTGACAATCTTCGAAGCGACGTCGGGCGGCCTGTTCTCCGGCGATTCGGGCACGCAGAGCACGGCGAAGAACGTCACCCTGCCGAACCAGACCGTCGACAACGGAGGCCTGATCACCGTGCCCTATGCGGGCCGGATCGAGGTCGCCGGCCGCACCCCGGCCGATGTCGAACAGCAAATCGTGGCCTCACTGGGTGACAAAGCCATCCAGCCGCAGGTCATGGTCACGGTGAGCAGTCCGACCAGTTCAAGCGTGACGGTGACGGGCGATGTCGTCGCGAGCAAGCGTGTGCCGCTCTCGCTCAAGGGCGACCGCGTTCTCGATGCCATCGCCGCCGCCGGTGGGCCGCGGTTCCCGGCCTATGAAACCTTCGTTTCGCTGACGCGCGGAAAATCGACGACGTCAGTGCTGCTGGCCAAGCTCATAGCCGAGCCGTCGGAGAACATCTATCTGCGGCCCGACGATGCGATTTTCCTGTTCAAACAGCCGCAAACCTTCACCGCGTTCGGCGCGACGGCGAGCAACGCCGTCGTGCCGTTCGAGGCGGCCGATCTCAGCCTCGCCGAAGGCGTCGGCCGCGCCGGCGGCCTGCTCGATCTACGTGCCGATCCGAGCGGCGTGTTCGTGTTCCGCTACGAGACGGCCGCGGTCGCTCGGCAGCTCGGCATCAACCGCCCGGTGCCGGAGGGCGCCATGGTTCCGGTCGTCTACCGCGCCAGCCTGAACGATCCGCAGGGCTATTTCGCCACGCAGAGATTTATGCTGCGCGACAAGGACGTGGTCTATGTCTCGAACGCGCCCATGACCGACCTGCAGAAGTTCCTGACACTTCTCGGCTCGGGCGTGCTCGTCGCGCGCAACGGCACACAGACTGTTACTGGAAACTAGCCGATCGAGGCCGCCAGGCAGGACCGGGACTGTAGCGGCGCTCTTCGCTGGCGGCGCTGGCGGAGCCGCCAGCGCCGGGCATCATCCGGCCTGAACGACGGACATATGACGATTGCAGAGCGCCAACAACCGATCGACCGCGGACAGAGCGAAGGCGAGGCTCGCTTGGTCAATCAGCCGGCCCTCGCTCACCTTTTCCGCAATGCCGCCGATCACCACTTGTGGGCCAGGAGCCAGCACGGCCTGAACCGACAGCAGGGTCTCATTCACCTGCGCTTGAGCGCGTACGCCACCGGTGAAGGCGGGTGACGTGGAAATGACAAGGATGGGCTTGCCCGTAAGGACGGATTCCCCGTATGGCCGCGACGCCCAATCGAGGGCGTTCTTCAGAACCCCGGGAATACCGTGATTGTATTCGGGCGTCGAAATGATCAGAGCGTCGCTCGTTGCGATCGATCGCCGAAACGCCCGAACCGCGTCCGAGCAAGCCGGCCCGTCCTCGTCTTCATTGTAGAGCGGCAATTTCGCCGACTGAATGCCGAGAACCGCACGATCGGAGAGCACGGTCTGCAGACCGCGCAAAACCGCTGTCGAATATGATCCTGTACGCAGACTACCGCTCATTCCCAGGAGACGCGTGGATGGAAGCACGTGTTGGTTCATCTGCTGTCTTTTTGTTCGCTGGAAATGTCCGTCGAATGCCGAGTGCTCGTCGTCGGAAATTCGTTCAGATCGCGTCGGCCATCACGGGCCGTCTGACGGGAGGCGCCATGAAGTCGGGCGCCACCGGATCCGAAACGCAGCGCATGAGAATCTCATCGATGTCGCGTTTGCTCGACTCGTCGATCGTCCACCCGTCGATCTCGCCGATCGGATCGAGCTGGTCCGGACGGCGGGCCCCCCAGAGTGCAATGGTCGGGCCCTGGTCAAGCACCCAGCGAACGGCAAGGGCGAGTACGGACTTGCCGAAACGCTCGCGGGCAAGCTCCTCCAGTTCCCGCACGGCGGCAAGATATTGCGGGAAGCGCTCGCCCTGGAACTTGGGATCGACCTTCCGCAGATCGTCTCCTTCGAACGTGGTTGCGGCGGTGATCTTTCCTGAGAGAAGACCGCGGCAGAGGGCGCCGTAGCTCAGGATCGTTGTATTGCTCTTCACCGCGTAGGGCAGGACGTCGACTTCCATCTCGCGTTCAAAAAGATTGTAAGGGGGTTGCACCGCATCGAGTTTGGCGGCCCCCCGGAAGGTCTCCATCTGCTCCGGCGAGAAATTGCTGACGCCGATCGCCCGGATCTTGCCGGCGCGGCGCATTTCCTCAAGCACGGACGCGGTTTCCTCGAACGGCGTTTCAAGGTCCGGCCAGTGCACCTGGTAAAGGTCGATGACGTCTGTACCGAGCCGGCGAAGAGAATCTTCGATTTCCTGACGCACGCGCGCCGGACGCGAGTCCCGGTAGACCTTGCCGTTGTTCCAGGCGAGGCCGACCTTCGTTGCGATCTGGACCTTGTCGCGAAGGCCGCCCTGCAGGGCTCTACCCACGATCTCCTCAGAAGAGCCGAAACCGTAAACCGGTGCGGTGTCAATCAGGGTGACGCCCCGCTCTACTGCTGAACGGATGGTCGCGATCGCCTTTCCCTCATCGGCGCCACCCCACATCCAGCCTCCGATGGCCCAAGTGCCGAGGCCGATGCGTGATGTCTTGACGCCGGACGAGCCAATTTCGATCTGTTCCATTTTCAATGCTCCAAGTTCGAACTCTCTGTGGGTTTTTCAGGCCGTTCGCCAAGGCAACGGCAAGGATCGCATGCGGCGCCTGACGCCGGGACAGACGCAGGGAAGCAGCGCTTCACGCGAGTTCAGCCTCACGCCGCCTGTCCGGAATCTCGCGCCGGCAGCCTGCCGATCGCGGACCAGTCCAGCGTTCCGCCGTCCGCCGCCAGCAAGGTAAGAAAGCGATCCCTCAACAGGTTTGCCAGCGGCAGGGGCACCCGCAGTTCGTCGGCCGCCGCCAGCGCCAGCTTGATGTCCTTATAACCAAGGGGCGCGGCGAACGCGGCCGGCTCGAACCTCTCGCCGACGATCAAACTGCCATAAGTTTTGTAGACCGGGGCTGCAAATAGCGTGGACGTGAGAAGCTCGATGTAGCGACCGGGGTCCACGCCGCCCTTTCCGATCAAGGCGAGCGCCTCGCCGAGCGATTCGATCACCGAGGCGATCAGGAAATTGACGCTGAGCTTGACCAGATTGGCGCGGCTTGGTGTGTCGGACATCACAAAGGTTTTTTGGCCGATCGCATCAAGCAGGGGCGACATCTCCCGGATCACCTCCTCCGCGCCGCCGGCGATCACGAACAGCTGACCAGCCGCAGCGACGTCGGGACGGCCACTTACCGGCGCAGAAATGAATCGCTGACCAGCGGCGATGTGACTGGCGGCGAGCCTTTCAGCCAATGCGGCGCCGATCGTGCTGGATGATATATGGACCGCGCCCTGAGGGAGGCTCGCCAGCACCCCCTGCTCATCATAGACCACGCTCTCAACAGCCTCGTCGTTTGCGAGCATGGTGATGACCGCATCACCTCTGCAGGCATCCGCGATTGTTTCGGCGGCCTTCGCTCCTCCGGCAACGAGCTCGTTTGCTCGGGAGCGGGTGCGGTTGAATACCGTTACCTCATGACCCGCTTTCAGGATGTTGGCGGCCATGCCCGACCCCATCCGGCCCAGTCCGATAAATCCGACTTTCATGTTCTCGCCTCTCGCAGTGTTGGGCGTCGATGCCGCGAGGGCTCCGCCACGCGCTACATGGCCACGGGCATCTATCGTTCAAATAGAAACCTTCGTTTAGATTCATCATCCTTCTCGGTAATCGGTGTTCGACATGGAGCTTCGTCGTTAGCAGCTCCGGAAGATCACCTCGATGCGCCGCTCTTTGTACGCACGACCCAGTCGGACTGACCGCGGCGGGCATGCGCTTCTCGTCAAAGCGCGGAACCATCAACATAGGCGCGGCAGTGTCTGACAAAGCACAGACCGGGATTTGATCGAGCGCGGGGTACGCAACCTCGCTGTCCGACCGGCGCTATATTTCGTGGAATATAATGGGTAGGCTCCGGTTTGGAGGATTGCCGGTGAACCAGGTGCTTTCGGAAGTCGCGTCCCAGCGCAGAGCCGGCCTCATCGAGGTCGACGAGGCGCGGGCCCGCATCATCGCAAGCCTTCCGCTGCTGCGGACCGAATCCGTCAATCTGGACGAGGCCCTGGGCCGGGTCGCGGCGCGGAGCGAGAGGGCGCGCATATTCTCGCCGCCCTTCGATGTCTCGGCGATGGACGGCTACGCCGTCCGAACCTTCGACGTTCCGGATGCCGGCATCTCCTTGCCTCTTTTGGGCGAGAGCCGAGCGGGCGTTTCGCCGATCCCGGTTCTGAAGTCCGGCACCTGCATGCGTCTTTTCACCGGCGCGCCGATCCCGTCGGGCGCGGACAGCGTCATCATCCAGGAGAATGCGTTGCCGGATAACGGCAACATCAGGTTCACTGCCGCGGCCGTGCTCGGCCAGCATGTCCGCACGAAGGGCGGAAGCTTCCGGCTGAACGATCCCTGTCTCGAAACCGGCCGGACCGTGACGGCCCGCGATATCGGCTTCATCGCGGCCGCCGGCCATTCCGCCATAGAGGTCGTCCGGCGGCCGCGGATCGGAGTGCTGTCGACCGGCGACGAACTCGCCCGCTGGTCCCGCAAGGCCGGACCCGGCCATATCCACGACGCCAATCGTCCTGCGCTCAAGGCCGCCATTCGCGCCTGGGGCGGCTCGCCCGTCGATCTCGGTATCGCGCCGGACGATCCCGGGGCCATCGCGGATGCAGTGAAGGGCAGCGCATCGGATCTCCTGGTGATTACCGGCGGCGCCTCGGTCGGTGACCACGACCATGTGCGTCCCGCGCTGGAGACGATCGGCCTGCGGCTCGCCTTCTGGAAAATCCGGATGCGGCCTGGAAAGCCTTTGCTGTTCGGCGAGATCTTTGGCCTGCCGGTGCTTGGAATGCCGGGCAATCCGGTTTCGGCTTTGGTCTGCGCGCTGCTGTTTCTGCGGCCGGCCATCGCCGCCATGATGGGCACTTCCGCCGAGCTTCCGTTCGAGACGGCGAGACTGCTCGCGCCGCTTGGCCCCACGGCGGAACGCGACGACTATCTCAGGGCGCGTATCGTTTCCCGGCCCGAAGGGCTCGAGGTCGAGCCTTTCGGCGTGCAGGACAGCTCGATGATCTCGATCCTTGCCCAGTCAAACGGGCTTATCCGGCGCGCAGCGAATGCGCCATCCGCCGAGGTGGGCGAGTATGTCGACATCGTCCGCTTCGATCTTTGCGCGGGATTCTGATACAGACGTCGTCTCTCGGAGGCGCAATGTCGACGCTGAAGGTCCGACTTTATTTCGATGAAGACAGCTGGCTCGGGCCGGGCAAAATTGCCCTCCTCGAAGCCATTGCCGCGCACGGCTCGATTTCCGCCGCCGGCAGGCAGATGGCAATGTCCTACAAGCGCGCCTGGGACCTCGTCGCCGAGATGAACCGTATTTTCGGCGCGCCCGTCGTCCTCGCCCAGATGGGCGGAAAGAGCGGAGGCGGCGCCGAACTCACCAAGCTCGGGCGGGATGTCGTCCAGCATTTTCGTTCCATCGAAGCCGACGCGGCGAAAGCCGCGGCCGGTCACGCCAGAAGTCTCGAACGCATGCGGGCGCCCGCATCGGCGCAATCGTAAGGTAGGGGAAACCGAATGAAGCTCAGCGCGCGCAATGTTCTCGAGGGCAAGGTGGTCGAGGTGACGAAGGGCCAGACCACCGCCCATGTGAAGATCGATATCGGTGGCGGCAGGATCATCACCTCGTCGATCACCAACGAGGGGGTCGATGACCTCGCCTTGAAGGTCGGCGACACGGCGAGCGCCATCATCAAGGCGTCGGACGTCCTGATCGGGAAATAAGCTCCAGGGAATCCGCCGGGTAATCCGTATGAGAACAGCGCTCGCAGCCGCTCTCGCAGCCACACTTCTCATCGGCAGTGCTTGCACATCAGCCGCCGAAACGGTGACTGATCTTTACAAGGGCTATGCCGCGGTCACCGGACAGCGCGAGGAAACGCGCACGCCCGCTCTGCCGCAATGCTTCCGCGATGTGCTGGTGCAGGTGTCCGGCGATCCGCGCGTGCTCGCCGACCCGCGCGTGGACAGCCTTTTCAGCAAAGACACGATCACCGGCTTTTCCTATGTCGATCTCATGGCGCGTTTTCCGAAGCGCGACGAGCAGGGCACGCGCGACCGGCCGCACGAGCTCACCGTGACGTTCGATCCCCAGAAGATTGACGCCGCTCTCGCAATTTTGGGCAGCAAGCCCTGGGGCGCCGAGCGGCCAAAAATCGTCGCTTTCGTCGCGGTGAAGCTCGGACTCATGTCGTATGTACTCGACGACAAAGGGGACGACGGCGAATTTCCGCGTCTCGCGCTGATGAACGCCGCACGGCGCTACGGCTTGCCTGTCGTGCTTCCGTCTCAGGAGGCCCTGAAGGCCGCGGGCGTCACATTCGGCAGCCTGCAGGACGCCGATCCCGAGGCCCTCGCCGGCGCCGCCCACGCGTCAGGCGGTGATATGGCGCTCGCCGGCAGCCTCACCTTCAGCGATGCCGAACTCGGCTGGATCGCCGATTGGCGTTTGAACGACGGCAAGAATCACCGCTGGGGCATACGCCGCGTCACGTTCGATGAAGCGTTCCGCAACGCTGTGCGGGGTATTTCGCAAGTGCTTTCCGGCAATGGCGAGCCGCAATAGGCACGCTCAGCGGTGGGTGCAGCCGGAATGGCCGTAGGCATTCATGTCATTTCAGCCTGTCGAGCGCGGCGCCGAGCATCGAGACGATTTCATCGATTTCGCTGGTCTTGACGATGAGCGGCGGCGACATCGCAACGATGTCGCCGGTCACGCGGATCAGGAGACCCGATTTGTAGCAGTCGACCATCAGGTCGTAGCCGCGCTTGCCGGCGCCGTCCTCGCGCGGCTGAAGCTCGATCGCTCCCATGAGGCCGATATTCCGGATGTCGATGATGTGCGGCTTGCCTTTCAGCGAATGCACCGCATCCTCGAAATGCTGCTCGATCTCCTTGACCCGCGTCAGCAGGCCTTCGCGCTCGTAGATGTCGAGCGTCGCCATGCCAGCGGCGCAAGCGGTCGGATGCGCGGAGTATGTATAGCCGTGGAACAGCTCGATGGCGTTGTCCGGCCCGGTCATCAGCGCATCGTGCACCGTCCGGCTCGCCAGCACGGCGCCCATGGGCAGCGCGCCGTTGGTGATGCCCTTGGCGCAGGTGATCATATCCGGCGTGACGCCGAAACGCTGCGCCGCGAACGGCGCGCCGAGGCGGCCGAAACCTGTAATGACTTCGTCGAAGATCAGGAGAATGCCGTTCTTGGACGTAATCTCGCGCAACCGCTCGAGGTAGCCCTTCGGCGGCGGCAGCACGCCCGCCGAACCCGCCACCGGCTCGACGATCACTGCCGCGATCGTGTCGGCTCCGTGTAGCGCGATCAGGCTCTCCAGCGCATCGGCCTTCTCGACCCCGTGCTCCGGTTGTCCGCGCGAGAACGCGCTCTTCTTGGGGTCGAACGTATGCGGCAGATGGTCGATGGCCGGCAGGAGCTGGCCCGCGAACTGGCGGCGGTTGTTGACGAGGCCGCCCACGGAAATCCCGCCGAAGCCGACGCCGTTATAGCCCTTCTCGCGGCCGATGATGCGGAAGCGTCCGCCCTCGCCCCTCGCCTTGTGATAGGCGAGCGCGATCTTCAGCGCGGTATCGACGGCTTCGGAGCCGGAATTGGTGAAGAACACCCGATCCAGGCCCTTCGGCGCGAGTTTCGCAACGCGCGCCGCGAAATCGAAGGCGCCCGGCTGGCCCATCTGGAAGGGCGGCGAATAATCGAGGGTGAGCAATTGCCGGTGCACCGCGTCGGCGATTTCCCTGCGCCCGTGCCCGGCGTTCACGCACCAGAGCCCGGCCGACGCATCGAGCAGCGTGCCGCCGTCTTCCTTGGTGTAGTGCATGCCTTCGGCGGCGGTGATGATGCGGGGTTCGGACTTGAATTGCCGGTTCGCGGTGAACGGCATCCAGTAGCTCGACATATCGAGCGCATTCGCTGGGATGGTCATTTTTTGGCCTCTCGTCGCGCAGGATGCGGGTTTTCCCGCCGCTGGACAAGGCGGCCAGTTGGGCCTTTCGGCCTATTCGTCCTCCGATACGCGGCGTTGCACGCCCCATTCGGCAAGCTTTCCGTTGATCCCATCAAGCACGAAATGCCGTGCTGAATCAACGTCGTAACCGTCGTCGAGCAGGGCGTTGTAGTCCGTGAAGACGTGGCGGACATAGGCCGTCATCGACAGCCAGAGCGCGGTTTCCGGCACGGCATTGCGAAGGCCCGCGCTCATTTCGGCGTGGTCTATCACCGCCCCGAACTCGTGGGCGGGGATATGCGGCGCGATGTGACGGAGCGCCTGCTCCAGCTCGTCGCGCCGCATTTTCTCAGGCCGCCTCGCCGGTGAGCGTCGGGTAATCGGTGTAGCCCTCGGCCCCGCCGCCATAGAAGGTCTCGCGGTTTGCCTCGGCGAGGGGTTCGCCCTTGCGCAGCCGCTCGACGAGATCGGGGTTGGAGATGAAGGCCTTGCCGAAGGCGACCATATCGACTTCGCCGCGCGCGATCCGCTCGTGCGCCAATTCCGGCGTATAGCCGTTATTGCCGATATAGACGCCGCCGAACATGTTCCGCAGTTTGGCGAAGTCGAAGTCCGGCACGATGTCGCGCGGCCCCTGCGTCGCGCCTTCGATCATGTGGATGAAGGCAATCTTGCGTTTCGCAAGTTCGGACACCGCGAGATCGAACAGGGGCTGCGGATCGCTATCCGACAGCCCGTTTGCGGGAGTGACCGGCGACAGACGGATGCCGACCCGATCGGCGCCGATCGCCGCGACCGTGGCGTCCACGACTTCCGTCATGAAGCGGACGCGGTTTTCGATGGAGCCGCCATACTCATCCGTACGCTGATTGGCGCCGTTGCGCAGAAACTGGTCGACCAGATAGCCGTTGGCGCCGTGGATTTCGATGCCGTCGAAGCCGGCCACAAGGGCGTTCTTCGCCGCCGTGCCGAAATCTTCGACCACCTGTTTGATGTCGTCGAGCGTCAGGGCGCGAGGCTCGGCCACCGGTTCGAAGGCACCCGACGGCAGGAAGGTCTTGGCGTCGGCGCGGATGGCAGATGGCGCCACCGGAGGCGTGCCGCCGGTGTGTTCGGGATGCGAAATGCGCCCGACATGCCAGATCTGCGCGACGATTTTGCCGCCCGCTCCATGCACCGCGTCCGTTACCTTCTTCCAGCCCTCGATCTGAGCCGGCGAGTAGATGCCGGGCGTCGTCAGATAGCCCTTGCCGTCCGGCCTGATCTGCGTCCCCTCGCTGACGATCAATCCGGCGCTGGCGCGCTGGCGGTAATAAGTGGCGGCGAGAGCATTCGGCACATCGCCGGCGGCCGCGCGGCTGCGGGTCAGCGGGGCCATCACGACGCGGTTCTTGGCGTGAATGGCGCCGATCTCGATCGGCGAGAACAAGGAAGTAGAAGTAACGGACATCGAAAATCTCCAGGCGGACCGGCTTCAAGGGCCGGCGATGCGTCTGACATGTGATCGCGCCGCCACGCCGCAAGCGCTCTGCGACAAAGGGCTAACCCTCCGGGGGGTTGAACCGTCTCGGGGCTAAAGTTTCTCGGCGTAGGGCGGATTGGGGATCGACACATGCGCCGCCCGCAGCGCCTTCGACCAGCGGTCGCGGAGATCGCGAAAGTAACTATCCTGATCGTCGATCCGGTGAAACACCGCCGCCTCGAGCTCATTGCGGCGAATGACGAGAATGTCGATCGGCAGGCCGACCGACAGGTTCGACTGCAAGGTCGAATCCATCGAGATCAGGCCGATCTTCAACGCGTCGCGGACTTCGACCTCGTGGGAGATCGCGCGGTCGAGAATGGGTTTGCCGTATTTCGGCTCGCCGATCTGCAGATAGGGCGTGTCCGGCGTTGCCTCGATGGAATTGCCCTCCGAATAAAGGTGAAAGAGGCGGAGCGGCGCCCGCCCGATCTGGCCGCCGAGCAGCACCTTCATGTCGAAATGCAGGCCGTGCTCCTCGAGCGCCGCGCCGTCGAGTTCGTAGACCTTGCGAATGGCCCGCCCGATCAGGTGCGAGGCCGCCAGCATGGTCGGGACGTTGAGCAGCGTCTCGTCATGCCCGGTTTCGGGATTGGTCAGGCCTTCGTTGAGGAGCGACAGCACCGACTGGCTGATCGAGAGATTGCCCGAGGTCGCCATTCCGATCACGCGCTCGCCCGGCACCTCGAACAGATGCAGCTTGCGGAAGGTCGCTATGTTGTCGATTCCGGCATTGGTGCGCGTGTCGGCGATCATCACCAGGCCGCGCTCGACGAGAATGCCGACGCAATAGGTCATGCCAGTTCACTTCCCCGTGGCCCGTCCCTGACGCGGCCATTTTCTTATCAGGACCGTTTCTCTATCAGGACTGCGTCTGCCGCGCGCCGTCGATCTTGAGCCGGACTTCCATCCGCTCCTCGGCCGCTCCGTAATAGGATCCGCGCACGGGGGCCGCCTCCAGGTAGTCGAGGCCGATGGCGATACGCACATAGAGATCGGTCGCGCAGATGGCGTTGGCGGCGTCGAACGACACCCAGCCGAGATCCTGCACATAGGCCTCGGCCCAGGCATGGCTCGCATCCTGCTCGACCGAACCGGTCCGCATCAGGTAGCCGGAGACGTAGCGGGCCGGGATGCCGACGCTGCGCGCCGCCGCGCAGAAGATGTGCGCGAAATCCTGACAGACGCCGTGACCGGCATGGAAGGCTTCGGCCCCCGTCGTCACGACATTGGTGGCCGTGGGATCGAAGGTGATGAGATCGTGCGTCGCGTGCATCAGGGCATGCAGCTTGTCGAGCACATTGACCGGTCCCGCCGTCGCCGTCGCCGCGAAATCAGCGAGCGCCGAATCGGGCGTGGTCAGCCGTGTCTGGCGCAGAAAGAGAGCCGGCGGAAACCGCTCGACGGTGCCGCGCACCAGCCCGGCCTGGTCTTCGGTCTCGACTTCGCCGGTCACACGCAGACCGATCTCCACGACCGGCCCGTCGACGTTCAGGCTGTGGGTGACGTTGCCGTACCAGTCCTCGCGGCGGACGACGCGCGCCTCGCCATCGATGTCGACCTTCCAGCGGGCGACGAACTGGCCCTCGTGATTGCGCGGCGTCAGCCGCAGAATCTGGATCGCGGACTTGACGGGCGCGCCGTAGGAATAGGTCGTATCGTGGCTGATCCGGATGCGCATGGCGGCAGCTTACACCAGGTATTGATCGGTGATCGCGGCGCCGAGACGGTTGTTGTCATCGATGAATTCGCGCAGGAATTCATGCAGGCCGTTCTGGAAAATATCCTCGATCCGGCCGTTGGCCAGTTTGGCGTAGATCTGCCGCGCCTGACGCTGCGAGGGCCCGGCCCGGCCGTAGAGATGCGAGATCTCGTCGAGCCGCCGCGTCAGCTCACCGTAACAGGCCGCCAGGGAGCGCGGCATTTCCTGCTTCAGGATCAGAAGATCCGCGACGAGCCAGGGCTTCAGGTTCTGGTGATAGACCCATTGATAGGACACGAGCGCCGAAACCGAGCGCAGGATCGCCGCCCATTGATAGTAATCGATGCCGCCGCCGACCTCCGCGTCGCGTGGCAGCAGGACGTGGTATTTGACGTCGAGCACGCGTGCGGTGTTGTCGGCGCGCTCGATGTAGACGCCGAGCCGCGTGAACCAGTAAGCGTCGCTCCGCAGCATGGTCCGCATCGCGGTTCCGTCGCAGCGGACGCTCGCTTCCTTCACCCAGTTCAGAAAGGCCGGCAGTTGATCGCGGGCGAAGTCCTTCGCCTTGAAGCGCCGCATCTCAAGCCACGAACCGTTGATCGCTTCCCACATTTCCGAGGTCAGCGAGCCGCGCACCGCGCGCGCGTTCTGCCGGGCAAGCTCGAAGCATTTGCGTATGGACACGGGGTTCGCTTCGGAGTGGACGAGGAATTCGATGACGTTTTCCGGCGTCACCTCGTCATAGGCCGTCATGAACTGTTCGTGAGCCGAGGCGGTGAGAAGCGCCGATTCCCATTCATTGCCGTCATTCGGTCCATACGAGGCCGGCATCGCCGACAGGCGATAGGCGACATCGAGGATGCGCGCATTGTTCTCCGCGCGCTCCACATAGCGGGAGAGCCAGTACAGGCTGTCGGCATCGCGGCTTAACAATATCTACTCGCTCAGAACCCAGGTGTCCTTGGTGCCGCCGCCCTGGCTGGAATTGACGACAAGCGAGCCTTCCTGCAGCGCAACCCGCGTCAGGCCTCCCGGCACGATGCGCACGCCGTCGCGGCCGTTTAGCACGAAGGGCCGAAGATCGACATGCCGCGGCTGCAGCCCGCCATTGGTGAGCACCGGGCAGGTCGACAGCGAAAGCGTGGGCTGGGCGATATAGTTCTCCGGCCGCGCGATGATGCGCAGGCGAAACTCTTCGCGGGCTTCCTTTGTCGCATGCGGGCCGACCAGCATGCCGTAGCCGCCGGAGCCGTGGACCTCCTTGACGACAAGCTCCTGGAGCTTGTCGAGGACATAGGCCAGGCCCTCCTCCTCGCGGCAGCGGAAGGTCGGCACGTTCTTCAGCAGTGCCTCTTCGCCGAGATAGAATTTTATGATCTCGGGTACATACGAGTAGATCGCCTTGTCGTCGGCGACGCCGGTGCCGGGCGCATTGCAGATCGTGACATTCCCCGCGCGGTAGGCCGAAATCAGGCCCGGCGCACCGAGACTGGAATCCGGCCGGAACGCCAGGGGATCGAGGAAATCGTCGTCGATGCGGCTGTAGAGGACATGGACACGCTGCGGCCCCTGGGTCGTGCGCATATAGACCATGTCGTCGCGCACGAAGAGATCGCGGCCTTCGACAAGAGAGATGCCGAGCCGGTCGGCGAGGAAGGAATGTTCGTAGTAGGCGCTGTTCAGCTGACCCGGCGTCAGCAGCGCGACATTCGGATCGGCCGGCGCGCCGTCGGGCGCCATGCTCTTCAGCGTCGCCAGGAGTTCGTTGGCATAATTGTCGATCGGCAGGATGCGCTGCTGGGCCACGAGATCCGGGAACAGCCGCATCATGATCTCGCGGCCTTCCAGCATGTAGGACACGCCGGACGGGGTGCGGAGATTGTCCTCCAGCACGTAGAAATCGTCCTCGTCGGTGCGCACCACGTCGATGCCCGCGACCTGGACATATACGCCGCCGGGCGGCACGACGCCGTTCATCTGCGGCCGGTAATACGGATTCTGGAAGACCAGGTCCTGCGGCACGATCCCGGCCCGCAGGATTTCGCGCGCGCCGTAAATATCCTTCAGGAACATGTTGAGCGCGCGCACGCGCTGTTCGAGACCGCGTGACAGCTTCCCCCATTCGCCGCCGGTCAGGATACGCGGCACGATGTCGAACGGGATCAGCCGCTCTTCGCCCTCGTCGTCGCCATAGACCGCGAAGGTGATGCCCACTTTTCTGAACAGAAGCTCGGCCTCTTCGCGGCGCCCTTCGAGCAGGGCCTGCGGAGCCGTCTTCAGCCAATGCTTGAATATCTTGTAGGCGTCCCGGCACGGGCCGCCGCGGCCCGCCATCTCGTCGAAGTGTTTCGCGCTCATGTGAGCGCGCGGCCAGGGCCGCCAGACTTGTCCATGCCCGTCAGCTTATGCGGCTCATATTTAGGCACAAGCAGTTTCGGCTGGCAGTTGCTGGTCACAGGACAAGCAAATGCACAAAGCGAGTGCAGGTTCCGTTAATTGGCCGCTCGATGGGTCGTGGCCGGGCCGGCCGGCGTGAACATCAGCTTGTCAATGCGACGCCCGTCCATATCCACGACCTCGACCGTCCAGGCGCCGATCCGCACCCGTTCGCCCGTCGAGGGAATGCGACCGAGGGCATCGAGGACGAGCCCGGCCGCGGTGTGGAAGTCGTCGTCGGTGTCGACCTTGATGTCGAGCGTCTGCTCGAGATCGTCGAGCGACGTCGCGCCGTCGACAAGATAGGAGCCATCTTCGCGGGGAAAGATTTCACGCACATCGTCCTCGGTCCGGGCGCCGAGATCGCCCGCGATCGCCTCCAGAACGTCGGTCGGCGTGACGAGACCCTCGACCGCGCCGAATTCGTCGACCACAAGCGCGATATGGGCGGCCTGCGTCTTGAACATGTTGAGAAGGTTCAAAACCGAAATGCTTTCGGGCACATAAAGCGGCTGCAGCATCACAGAGGCGATGTCGAGCTTGTCGCCGCGGAGCAGCGTCGAAAGCAGGTCCTTCTTGCGCACGACGCCAAGCGGCTCATCCACATTGCCGCCCCTCGCGACGACGATGCGCGAGGCCGAGTTCGACATCAGGTCCTTGCGGATTTCCTCCTCCGTATCGTCGATATCGATCCACACAATGTCGGGACGCGGCACCATGATCGCACGCACCGGCCGGTCGGCGAGACGCAGCACGCCTTCCAGCATTTTATGTTCGACCGGATCGATCACGCCGGAGGCCGTGCCTTCCGCAATCACGGTGCGCACTTCCTCTTCCGTCACGGCGTCCTTGTCGCTCTCGCGGATGCGCAGCAGCCCGAGAATGATGCTCCCCGACACATTGAGCAATGTCACGATCGGCTTGCCGATCGCCGAGATCAGGACGAGCGGACCGGAACACATCATGGCGATGCGCTCGGGTGCGGCGAGCGCTATGCGCTTGGGCACCAACTCACCGAGCACGAGCGACAGATAGGTGATGACGAGGACGACCGCGGCCACGGCCAGGGGGTCGCCGTAGGGCGCGATGGCGGGGATCGCGTCGAGGCGTTCGCCGAGGCCCTCCGCGATGGTCGCGCCGCCATAGGCGCCGGTCAGGATCCCGATCAGGGTGATGCCGATCTGCACCGCCGACAGGAACCGGCCGGGGTCTTCCGCAAGCTTCAGCGCCCGGGCCGCCTTCTTGTTGCCCTTCCTGGCCAGGGGCTGCAGCCGCGCCGGCCGGGCCGAGACGATAGAGAGCTCAGACATGGCGAAGAAGCCGTTCAAGAGAATGAGCGCCAGAACGATCGCGCTTTCGAAGAGAGGCATTTGGTCCCTGAGGGGCGGTGGATTCGGACGCGGCCCGCGCGCTTTGTCCTGTTCTATCCAATCCGTTGCGGCGGTGCGAGCGGATGGCGGACACGCATATCCGGATGTTTGACGGATTAACCAATCAGTAGTTGTTAATTTTCCTATACTGAACTTCCATGTGACAGTGCCTATCGTTTGATTCGGCTGGAAACATGAGCGATTCGATCCACCGCCTGTACTCGTCCGTTCTCCTGGCCCGCGACAGCGGCTCCGAGACGTCGCGCACGGCCAAGCTGATGCGGGAAGGCCTGGGCAAGATGGCGAAGAAGGTCGCCGAGGAAGCGGTCGAGGTCTCGCTCGACGCCGTGGTCGGCAATCGCGACGCCCTGATCCGCGAAAGCGCGGACCTCATCTACAATCTCGCAGTTCTATGGGCCGGCTCCGGCGTGACGCCTGACGAGGTGTGGGGCGAGATGGACCGCCGCGAGCGGCTTTACGGCATCGCGGAGAAGCTGCCCAAGGGCTCGGCCAATCATCTGCCGGGCGCCGCCCTTTCTCCGCCGCGCTGACCGGAACCGGCCGTTCGTCCTCCGCGTTGACAGTCAGGGCGCGAACGCCCTTCCAACAGAAGGGGAGACTTCCATGAAAATCAGCGAAGTGATGACGCGCGAAGTGCGCATCGCCGGTCCCGGCGATTCGCTTGAAGACGCCGCCAAGCTTATGGCTCAGCTCGATGCCGGCGTCCTGCCTGTCGCCAACCGCGAACGCCTGATCGGCATGGTCACGGATCGCGACATCGCGATACGCGGCGTCGGTGCCGGCCTCGGACCGACAGCCAAGGTCTCCGAGGTGATGACCGAGGACGTCAAGTATTGCTACGAAGACGATCTTTGCGTCGATGTCGCCAAGAACATGGGCGATATCCAGGTTCGCCGCCTGCCGGTCGTCGACCGCAACAAGCGTCTGGTCGGCATCGTCTCGATCGGCGATCTCGCAGTCACGATGACGCCGGATGGCGAGGCGATCGGCGACAGCCTCGCCGGGATTTCGCGGCCGGCCACAGCGGCGCACGCACACTGAATCGTATCCGGGCAATGACAGCGCCGGCTCGCTCTGGAGCCGGCGTTTTTATTTCCGGCCCTGCTTTTCGATGTGATCGCGCACGATCTTCATGTTGCGAACGTTCGAACGCCAGAACACGTCGAACACATCGCCCGCGATCGGCACCGCGCCGAAGGTGATGTCCATCAGGATGTTGCCGCCCATGCGCAGCAGCTTGTACTTCGGCACGCCCAGCTGGTGCGCCTCATAGAGTATGTACGCCGATACGGCCTGCGCGATAAGATCGCCGACGCCCGGCGCAAGGCCGAGCACGGCGTCGGCGCCGAGCCGGATCTTCGTACCCGGGATGGCGAATGCCGTGTCCATGACGCGCGCGATGCGGTCGAGCCGCGCCAGACGTTCGGCGCGGGTCAGCGTCCGTGCGAAATCCCGTGCGCGTCCTGCGGTCGCGGTCCTCGTTGCCATCGGCGTCCCTCCTCAGCGCACGCATATGGGTGCGTCTGCCTGGGACACAACGCGTGAGACGGGAAAAATATTTCAGGCGACGGCAACCGCCGCGTAGCGGCCCGGCCGGATGAACAATGCGATCACCGCCGCCGCGATCCCCGTCAGGCCGGCGATCACGAAGGCCATCAGATAATCGCCCTGGAAACTCCGCATCGTACCAGCGAAGAACGCAGCGCTGGCCGCGCCGAGCTGATGCCCCGCGACGATCCAGCCGAACACGATCGGTCCCGCGCGATCGCCGAACGCCTCGTTGGTCAGCCGCAGAGTAGGCGGCACCGTCGCGATCCAATCGAGACCGTAGAACACGGCAAACAGCGACAGGCTGTAGAACGAGAAATCGGAGAACGGCAGATAGATCAGTGAGAGGCCGCGGAAACCGTAATAGACGAACAAAAGCTTCCTCGGATCGTAGCGGTCGGTCAGCCAGCCCGACAAAGTGGTGCCGATCAGATCGAACACGCCCATCATCGCCAGAAGGCCGGCCGCCTGCACTTCGGGAATGCCGTTGTCGCCGCACAGCGCGATCAGATGCGTGCCGACGAGGCCGTTGGTCGTGAAACCGCAGATGAAGAAAGTCGCGAACAGATACCAGAACACGCGCGTACGTACGGCGCGCATCAGGGATCCGATGGCGATCTGAAGCGGGCCCTCGGCGCCCCGGTAGTTTTCATCGTCGGCAGTCGTCGCGCCGTAGCGCATCAGGCCAACCGAGGCCGGGCGTTCGGGGACGAAGAAATAGACAAGCGGAATGAGACACAGAGGCGCGATCGCCACGGCGAGGACGACCGCCTGCCAGCCGCCGGCCTCGGACAAGGCCGCCATGCCGGGCACGAAGATCAGGGTTCCCGTCGCGGTCGCCGATGTCAGCACGCCCATGGCCAGGCCGCGATGGCTCGAGAACCAGCGATTGACGGTGAAGGCACCGAGCACGACCGCCATGCAGCCCGACGCCAGTCCCGCCATGACGCCGACGGTCAGAACCATGTGCCAGGGCTCGCTCATCAGCGAGCTCAGCGCCATCGCGGCCGAGAGCAGGGCAAGCGCGCCGATCAGGGTCCTGCGGATGCCGAACCGGTCCATCAGTGCGACCGCGAACGGTCCGACCAGGCCGTAGAGGAAGATGCCGACCGCCGCCGCCAAGGAAATCGCCGACCGGCTCCAGCCGAACGCCTCTTCCAGCGGAAGGATGAGGACACCCGGCGCGCCGCGCGATCCGGCCGAGATGAGCAGCGCCAGGAAAATCACGCCAACAACGACAAAGGCGTAGTTCTGGCCGAGGCGGCGTGCGAAAACCATGGACATGTTACCGATGGGTACGTTATGTTTGACGCTACGTACCGATCGGTAACATTGTCAAGCAAGATTTCGTGATCGTGACCGCAACCAATCTTGATAAATCGCCGCCCCGCCGCGCCTCGGATCGCATCCTCTCGGCCGCGCGCGATCTGTACTATCGCCTCGGCATTCGCGCGGTCGGCGTCGAGGAGATCGTGGCTCTGGCCGGCGCGACCAAACCGAGCCTCTATCGCAGCTTCGGTTCGAAGGACGACCTGACCGCCCGCTATCTCGAAGAGTACGACGCCCGATTCTGGTCGTTCTTCGACGCCGCCGTCGCGGCCCATCCCGGCGATCCGCGCGCGCAAATTCTCAGCTTTATGTCCGGTCTGTCCCAGCGTGCGGCTACGCCCGGCTATCGCGGATGTGGCCTTACCAACGCCCTGGTGGAATATCCCGAAGCCGGCCATCCGGCCCGGCGCGTTCCCGCGGCCAACAAGGCGGAGCTCCGCCGCCGCCTGCGTGTCATGGCCCGCGATATGGGCGCCGCCTCTCCCGAGGCGCTGGGAGACGGGCTCCATCTTCTGATCGAAGGCGCCTATATTTCGGCTCACCTGTTCGGCACCGAAGGACCCGCCCGGTCGCTCGTCGAAAACGCAAAGAAACTTATCCAGGCGAGCCTTACACGCTGAGGCGGCCGGGTCAGACCGGCATCGTCATCGTGAACCGCGTTTCCTCGGTCGCGGACTTCGCCGTCAGCGTCCCGCCATGCGCCCGCGCGATCTCGGCGGCGATGAACAGGCCGAGACCCAGGCCCTGCCTGTGACCTCCCGCCGGCTCCCGGGAGGACGGCTCGAACAGGCTCTCCAGCATCTTTTCGGACATCGGCGCGCCGCCATTGGCCACGTAAAGCTCGAACCGCCCGTCCCGCAGCTCGGCGCCGACCGAAACGGGTTTGTCCGGCGCGCCGTGCACCAGGGCATTGCCGAGGAGGCTGGACAGCAGTTGCGCCATGCGCGCGCGATCGCAATTCACCCGCTCCGGCAAATCGACATGGGTGCGGATGTCGCGTTCCGGCCAGGCGGCTTGCAGTTCCTCGACGACCTGGAGCAGCACCGGCGCCAGCGGCGCGGTGGCGCTCCGGTTCAGTGTCAGGCCGCCGCCCAGCCGCCCGCGCGCGAAATCCAGAACGTTCTCGATCAGCCCCGCTATCCGCCACACGCTGCTCTGGATCAACGTGACGATCGCCTGCGCCTTTTCGTCGAGGGGAGTTTTTTCCAGCATCCTTGTGCCGGCATCGATCGAGGCCAGGGGATTGCGCAGATCGTGCCCGAGAACGGCAACGAACTGTTCGCGCAGTTCGGCGGTCTCGCGCTCGCTGAGAAACGCTGCTTCGCTCACAGCCAGCCGGTCGCGGGCATCGAGATGGAAACCGATGAGGTCGGCGAACAGGCGGAACATGCCGACCGTTTCGGGCGTGTTCAGCCTCATGGGACGCGGATCGATGGCGCAGAGCGTGCCGAAGAACACCCCCTTGGCACATCTGATCGGCACCGAGATATAGCTTTGGAAGCCATAGAACGCGGGCGCCGGGTGGCCGCGGAACGCCTCGTCATCGGCAACGTGGTCGATGACGACGGCCTGACCGCTGGCGCGTATCTCGCTGCAAATCGTGGTTTCGACCTTCAACTCGCCGCCGGGCTTCAGCCCGAACTGGATTTCATCCCTCACGGCGCAGGCGACCCAGCGGTCGTCGGTGACCCGGGCCACGGCCGCAAAGCCCATGCCGGTCGTCCGGCAAACGACGTCCAGGATGGTTGCGAGCGCGTTGATGCCGGCTATAGCCGCGACATCGTCATCGATTTCGGTCTTGGTCACACGGTTCACCCGGCCTCAACGCCAGAACAGGAATGGAGTTCATTCACCGTCCAGGGCAATCGACCACAAAACCGTGCGTTTCAAATCAGCCGTTGGGGCGTTGAGACAATGTCGAGAGAGGAGCACATCATGGCGCCGAGCAAGAAAAGCGATTTTCCGGTCTCCGAGATCCGCCGCTTCCTCGAGCCCGGGCCTGTCGTTCTCGTCTCCTCCGCTCACAAGGGCGAACGGGACATCATGACCATGGGCTGGCACATGGTCATGGGCTTCGCGCCTTCGCTGATCGGTTGCTACATCTGGGACCAGAACCACAGCCACGGCCTCATCCGCGAGAGCCGCGAATGCGTCATCAACATCCCGACATCCGACATGGCGGCGAAAATTGTCGGCATCGGCAATTCATCGGGCCGCGACACCGACAAGTTCGAGGCCTTCAAACTCACCGCGGTCGAGGCCGAAAGGGTTTCCGCGCCCATGATCGGCGAGTGCCACGCCAATCTCGAATGCCGGCTCGTCGACACCAAACTCATACGTACCTACAGCCTGTTCATATTCGAAGTCGTGAAGGCCCACGCGCGAAAGACGCCGCGCACACCGAAAATGCTGCACTATACGGGCGAGGGCATTTTCATCACCTCCGGGCGTACTGTGAATTATCGCAAAAGCTTCATGCCGGGGATGCTGTGACCGGCGATTTGACTTCCGTACCGCGCGCCCCTATTACTTAACCCCATGGTTAAGTATCAGGAGGCCGCGCTCGACCGGACATTCTCGGCTCTCGCCGATCCGACACGCCGTGCCTTGCTTGCGCGACTGGAAGCGGGCGATGAGATGTCGGTGTCCGATCTCGCTCGGCCGCTGCCGATGTCGCTGCCCGCGGTGATGAAGCACCTCGACGTCCTGTCGGATGCCGGGCTCATCCATCGCGTGAAAAGCGGCCGCACGGTCTCCTGCCGCATCAATGCTGCGCCGATGGAGGATGCTATGAAGTGGCTTATTCAGTACCAGCGCTTCTGGACGATGAGTCTCGAGCGCCTCGCCAAATTTCTGGAGACGAAGAAAAAATGACCGTGAATCCAAGCCTCACGATCAAGAAGCGCCTGTCCGCGCCGCCCGCTCTGGTCTTCGCCGCGTGGACCGATCCCGAAATGCTGATGCACTGGTTCGGTCCGGATCACTGCACCGTGTTTCACGCCGAAGCCGATGTGCGGGTCGGCGGACGTTTCCGCGTGCAGATGCGGGCGACCGACGGGGAGGTGCACGATGTGTCGGGCACCTATCTCGTGGTGGAGCCGCACACGCGGCTGGAATTCACCTGGGCCTGGATCACCATGCCGGAGCGTGAATCCCGCGTCACGGTCACGCTGAAGCCGGACGGAGAAGATACGATCCTCACTCTGCTCCACGAAAAGTTCGCGGATGAGGCGGCTCGCGCCGGCCACGAATATGGCTGGACGCAGGCCTTCGGCAAACTCGAACGCGCTCTCGCGGCCCGCTGATGCAGAAAACCCTGACCGAACATTCGACGAGCCCGAAGGCGACCCGGCGCGAATGGATCGGCCTCGCGGTTCTGGCTTTGCCGTGCGTGCTCTACTCGATGGATCTCACCGTGCTCAATCTCGCGGTGCCGCATCTGATCGCGGACCTCAATCCGAACGCCGTGCAGCTTCTTTGGATCGTCGACATCTACGGCTTCTTCGTCGCCGGGTCGCTGATCACGATGGGAACGCTTGGCGACCGCATCGGACGCCGCAAGATTCTCCTGATCGGGGCGGTCGCGTTCGGCGCGACCTCGCTGATCGCCGCGTTCGCGACGACCGCCCCGATGCTGATCTTTGCACGCGGTCTGCAGGGTGTGGCCGCGGCGACGCTCGCGCCGTCGACGCTCTCACTCATCCGCAACATGTTCCTCGACCCGCAGGAACGCACCTTCGCCATAGGCATGTGGATCGCGAGTTTTTCGGCGGGCGGCGTGGTCGGCCCGCTGCTTGGAGGAATCATGCTCGAGCATTTCTGGTGGGGCTCGGTGTTTCTCCTCAACGTGCCGGTGATGCTGCTTTTGCTGGTGCTCGGCCCGCTGCTGCTACCGGAATTCCGTGACGAGAACGCCGGCCGCATCGACATTGTCTCCGCCGCGCTCTCCCTCGGCTCCGTACTCGCGGTAATCTGGGGCCTCAAGCACCTGGCGATCGACGGAGGCGCCCTCCTGGCCACCCTCGCCATCATCGGCGGCTTGGCGCTCGGCGCGCTGTTCGTCGTCAAACAGCAGAACCTCAAAGACCCGCTTATCGACGTATCGCTGTTTCGCGTTCCCGCCGTCAGCGCCTCGCTCGCCATCAACATTCTTGGCCTGTTCGCGATCTTCGGCTCCTTCGTCTTCGTCGCACAGTACTTACAGCTCGTCGTCGGCCTCAGCCCGCTGCACGCCGGCCTGTGGACCGTGCCCTCGGGCCTCGCTTTCGTCGTCGGCTCGCTCGTGACGCCGCGCCTTTCGCGTCGCTTCCGGCCCTCGCATGTGATCGCGGCCAGCTTTGCCATTGCGGCGCTCGGCTTTCTCCTGATGGCGGGCGCCGCCGAATACGGCCTGTGGATCGTCGTCACCGGGACGGTCATTCTCAGCATTGCGTTCTCGCCGGTCGCGACGTTGACGACCGACCTCGTAATGGCGGCGACACCGCCCGAACGCGCAGGTGCGGCCTCGGCGATTTCGGAGACGAGCTTCGAATTCGGCGGCGCCGTCGGCATCGCCGTTCTCGGCAGCCTGTTTGCCGCGACCTATCAGATGCTGATGGACGGCACGGCCCTGCTCGGCATGGACGCGGCCGGCCTTGCGGCCGCGCGCGACACTCTGGGCGGCGCGCTGGCCGCGGCAGCGCAACTGGCCGGCCCCGCCGCGGCCGATGCGGTCGCCTCCGCCCGCGCGGCCTTCCTCGAAGCCTTCCGGATGACGAATCTTCTCTGCACCGCCATCGCCGTCGCGGCGGCGCTGTTCGCCGCCCGCGTCCTGCGCGGCCCGCACGATATGTCAGGAACCGAGCGCGAGGCGGGAACCGCAGCCGGCGCGATAAACGTGGACTAGCTCGCGAAACCCGGCGACTAGACTACGGCCCTCAACCGTCGCGCGGAGAGTGCGATGACGACATAGGTCCAGCCGGCGAACAGGATCGAGATTCCGGCCAAGGTGCCCGGCGCGGTCAGGCCCGTTACCGGGAACTTCGCCATCAGGATTCCGGCGACGATCAGCGCGATCACGCCCGATGCCAGAAGCCAGCCCCAACCGTCATGCGGCCGGACCTTGAACGCGAGCAGGATCTGGGTGACGCCCTGGACCGTGAAGATCGCCGCGATCAGAAGCGTCAGCGTGACGGCGCCCGCGAACGGGTTGAGGTAGATGATCGCGCCGCCGACGATCTGGACGATCCCGATAAGGAGATCCCACAGGAACCCGCTCCAGCTCTTGACCTGGAACGCATGCACCACCTGCATGATGCCCGCGACGAACAGAACGCCGCCGACGACGAGGCTCGTCGCCAGAGTGGATGCGACCGGCAGAAGGATCGCGAGCGTTCCGCCGATGATCAGTAGAATGCCGAGTGCGAGGAACCAGCCCCATTTGGACCGCACCGACTCGGTGATGTGAGGCCTATCGGCCGCTCTTGCTGCACGCATGGCTGGACCCTTTCCTCAAACCGGCGGTTGCCCGGCGGGCCTCGCCGCGACCTCAAGTCGAGCGCAGTCTTTTCGGCGCGTCAACGCAATTTGCGACCGATGCCTGCCTCGGAGTTAAGGCTGCCGCGAGCCGGATTGTCTTGATCTCGCGCGGGGCAATGGACACTGTTGCAGCCGAAAGAGGGCGAGATGGACATCACACGATCAGGTACCCAGGCCACGAAGCGCGGGGCCGCCGATTATTTCACCGGCGCGGTCTGGCTCGACCCCATCCAGGAAGCGCCGCCGCCCGCGCGAGTCCGCGCCGTGCGCGTGACGTTCGAGCCGGGCGCCCGCACCTTCTGGCACACCCATCCCCTCGGCCAGACGCTCCACGTCGTCTCCGGCACCTGCTGGGTCCAGACCTGGGGCGGCCCGGTTCGCGAGGCCGGACCCGGCGATACGGTGTGGATTTCGCCGGGCGAGAAGCATTGGCATGGGGCTGCCCCCGAGACCGGCATGGTCCACATCGCCTGGCACGAGGCGCTCGACGGCGTTCATGTCGATTGGCTGGAAGAGGTGAGCGCCGAGCAATATGCGGTCGCACCACAGATGGTGCCTGACGAGGCCCAACGACGGTAATGGTGCGGGCGGTCGGACTCGAACCGACATATCCGTGAGGACGGGGGATTTTGAGTCCCCTGCGTCTACCAATTCCGCCACGCCCGCAGCGGCGCGGAGATAACCCCGGTTGCGCCCCATAGGCAAGCCAAAGCCCGCGCGAAACCGGCGCGACCGCGCCCTTTCGTCTCATAACCGGGCGCGGCTCGGGCGCGATCCCAAGGAGGACTGGGACAGAGCGGCAAAGACGGCTCTGCGCCGAGGCCCGGTGCGGTGGACGGCACGGCGCGATCCCATTAGACGGGACGTGCCATCCGCCGGAACCCATCCTTATGCTTCGCCCGCTTTATGACTGGACCATGCGCATGGCGGAGGGCAAACGCGCCATCCGCACGCTCGGCCTTATCTCGTTTGCGGAAAGCTCGTTCTTTCCCATTCCGCCCGACGTCGTTCTGATCCCGGTCGTTCTCGCCAATCGCGATCAGGCGTTCCGCATCGCCGCGTGGTGCACCCTCACCTCGGTTCTCGGCGGCATGCTGGGCTACGCCATCGGCGCGCTGCTGTTCGACAGCCTCGGCCAATGGCTGATCTCGGCTTACGGCTATCAGGACAAGATGGAGGCGTTCCGCGCCGCCTACCGCGATTGGGGCGCCTGGATCATCCTGATCAAGGGACTGACGCCCATCCCCTACAAGCTCGTGACCATCGCGTCGGGGCTCGCGGGCTACAGCTTCTTCTGGTTCGTCATCCTGTCCTGCATCACGCGGGGCGTGCGCTTCTTCCTCATCGCGGGCCTTCTGAAATTCTATGGCGAGCCGATTCGCGCCTTCATCGAGAAGCGTCTCGGACTTGTGACCGCTGTTTTCCTGATGGTGCTTGTCGGCGGCTTCGTCGTCGTGAAATACGCCCTGTGATGATCGCACTCACGCCCGCCCGCACCGCCCTCCTCATCGCGCTGATCGCCGCCGCGGCACTCGGTGCGGCGCTCTATTTTCAGTACGCGCTCGGCTATCAGCCCTGCGCGCTCTGCATGCGCGAGCGCATTCCCTATTATCTCGGGGTTCCGCTCGCGGCGGCCCTCGCGATCGGCGGCGCGCGCCTCCCGCGCGGCGTCATGCTCGGCGGGCTCGTTTTGATCGCGCTGATGTTTGCGGCAAATGCGGTGCTCGGCCTCTACCACGCCGGGATAGAATGGAAGTTCTGGGAAGGACCCGCCTCGTGCAGCGCCGGCGCGGCCGCGGCGTCGAGCGGCAATCTTCTCGGCGATCTGCAGAAGGTCCGCATCGTGCCGTGCGACAGCGCGCCCTGGCACTTTCTCGGTCTGTCGTTCGCGGGCTGGAGCATGGTCATCAGCGCCGGGCTCGCCGTCTTGGCCACGGCCACAGTCCGACGGGCCTAAGGCTCCAGCTCGGTATCCCAGTAGAGAAAATCGAGCCAGCTATCGTGCAGATAGTTGGGCGGGAACAGCCGCCCGTTCTGGTGCAGATCGTGTATGGACGGCTGGAACGGCGGCTGCGCCGGATTCATCCCGCAATGGTGCGCCAGCATCCCGCCTTTGGCGAGATTGCACGGCGAACACGCGGTCACGACATTGTCCCAGGTCGTCATGCCGCCGCGCGAACGCGGGATCAAATGATCGAAGGTGAGGTCGTCGCGCGAGCCGCAATACTGGCAGGTGAAACGGTCGCGCAGGAACACGTTGAACCGCGTGAAGGCCGGATTGCGCGACGGCTTGATGTAGCTCTTGAGGCAGACGACCGAAGGGAGCTTCATTTCGAAGCTCGGGCTGTGCACCGTCTTCTCGTAGCTCGAGAGCACGTTCACGCGGTCGAGGAAGATGGCCTTTATCGCGTCCTGCCACGACCACAGCGACAGCGGATAATAGGACAAGGGGCGGTAATCCGCGTTGAGGACCAGCGCGGGACAGGCATCGGGGGAAACGTGAACGTTCACGCAACGCTCCAGCTCAACCGGTCCGGCGCCACCCGGACCCCTTAACACCACTCTATATTTTCATGTGTCACGCTTGTGAAGCACCTAGATATAGAGGGTGATCCACGCCGTTTTTCCCCGTCCTAGGACGTTTTGTCCTAGGAGAGGACCTTTTTCAGGAACTCCGCGCCGAGCGACAGGCCGTTCCGGTCGATCCCGTGGGCCATTCCGTGGGCGACATGCCAGCTCCGCGGCACGCCGTTTTCCGCGAGGGCTTCGACCGACGACACCAGCGCATCGACCGGAATCACCTGGTCCATCGTGCCGTGCGCCAGAAACACCGGCGGCTTCGTCTTGATTTCGTCCTTCAGATGCTCGGCGCCGCCGAGAACGCCGGAAAATCCTACAATCCCGGCAAGGGCTTCGGTCCGGCGAAGGCCGACATGCAGCGCCATCATGGTGCCCTGCGAGAACCCGACGAGCGCGATCTTCCCCGGCTTAAGCGCGTTCTTCTCAGCCTCCGCCGTGATGAAGGCGTCGAGGGCGGGCCCGGCCCGGTTCAACCCGGCCCAGCGCTCGCTGTCGCTCCTGACATGCAAATCCCACCACTGCCGTCCGGCCGGGTTCTGCTCGCAGGGCTCGGGCCCATGCGGCGAGACGAATGCGGTGTCCGGCAGCGCGCTCTGCCATTCCCGGCCGAGGCCGATGAGATCATCGCCGTCGGCGCCATAACCGTGAAGGAAAATGACGAGGGATTTGGTCGTGCCGCTCGCGGCGGGTTGGCGGGGTCCGTCAAGGGCCATGGATCGCTCCGGGAAGGGGAATTACTCGAGAAAGTCCTGGCAACGCGGCGCCGGCAGCGTCGCCCCAGGGCATGATGGGAACACTCGAGGTCGAATTTTTCGGCGAACCTTCGATCAGCTTGTCGGTATAGGCGAGGTAGACCAGCACATTGCGCTTGGCATCGCAGCCCCGGACGATCTGGACCTTCTTGAAGAACAGGGAGCGGCGCTCGCGGAAGGCTTCGGCACCCTGTTCGAATTTGCCCTTGATCGTGATCGGGCCGTATTGGCGGCAGGCCAGAGAGACGTCGGAGGTCTCTTCGGCAAGGCCGGCCCAGCCCTTCCAGCCGCCGATCTCCGGCAGCGTGAAATGACAGGCGACGTTCTCGATCAAAGGATCGTCGATCGCGTAGACGCCGAGCTTGGCGTCGGGAGAGAGAAACCTCCAGACCGTGCTCTTCTTGAAGATCAGATCCGGATCGTCCTGCGCGGCCGCAGGCGTGGAAATAGCGAGGACAAGAGCGAGGAAAGCGAGGACAAGGCGCATCACTGTCACACCGGCGTTGCATCGCGGCCGGACCGGGCCACGCGGTAATAGGCCCATAGCAGGCGCGCCGCCGCCGCGCGATGGGGACGCCAGCTTTCGGCGCGCGACAAAAGCTCCTTCTCCTTCGGCCGACCATCGAGACCGAAGGCAAGACGCGCGGCTTCCTGCAAAGCGAGGTCGCCGGCCGGAAAGATGTCCGGATGGCCGAGCGCGAACAGCAGATAGACCTCCGCCGTCCAGCGCCCAATACCCTTGATGGCCCGCAGAGCGAGCACCGCCTCTTCCGCCGGCATATGTTTGAGACCGTCGAGATCGAGTCCGCCGGCCAGCGCGAGAGCCGCCTCGCGGATCGTGCTCACTTTCTGGCGCGACAATCCCGCGGCGCGCAGCACCTCGTCGGATGCCGCGAGAACCGTTTCCGGCGTAATCGTGCCGAGCGCGGTTTCCAGCCGCGCCATGATCGCCTTCGCCGCCGAGACCGAAATCTGCTGGCCCATCACGATCCAGACGAGGCCGGCATAGCCCGGCGCGAGCCACCTCAGCGGAACCTCACCTGCCGCGGCACGCACGCTCCTGAATTCCGGGGCGAGGCGAATCAGGGCGGCGAGATGCGCGGTCAGGTCGCTCTCGCGGGCGATCGCCGGGGGAAGCTTTTTGGCGGCCTTCATCTTGTGTTCAGGCAGCACGGCTGAAACTCCGATGCAAGTGAACCTCAGGCGAACGCCATGACACGCTCCGTTTTCCGCTTCGCGCCCAGTCCAAATGGCCAGCTTCATCTCGGCCACGCTCTGTCGGCGCTTCTGAACCGCGATCTCGCGCGCGCGGCCGGCGGGCGCTTTCTCGTGCGCATCGAGGACATCGACCCCGGCCGGTCCCTGCCGACCTTCGAGGCGCAGATTCTCGACGATCTCGGCTGGCTCGGCCTCGATTGGGAAAAACCGGTGCGCCGCCAATCCGAGCATATGCGCGAACACGAGCGCGCCCTCGACAGTCTCAACCGCCGCGGCCTGATCTATCCCTGCTTCTGCTCGCGCGGCGACATTCGTGCGGCGGTACGGATGGACGCCCCCCGGGATCCCGACGGCGCGCCGCTTTATCCCGGCACCTGCCGCGATCTCGCCGCGGGCGAGCGCGCGCGCCACATCACGCGAGGCGATCCCTATGTGCTGCGGCTCAACATGGCCAAGGCCCTGGCCGCGATCGACGCGCCGCTGACCTGGACCGAAGTTTCAGAAGCCGGACAGGAGGTGACGATCGCCGCCGATCCGGAGGCCTGGGGCGATGTCGTTCTTGCGCGGCGCGATGTACCGACAAGCTATCATCTCGCCGTGGTCGTCGACGACGCCGCGCAGGGCGTCACCCATGTCGTTCGCGGGAAGGACCTTTACTTCGCGACCGCCGTGCACCGTGTCCTGCAAACGCTTCTCGGGCTGCCCGCGCCCGTCTATCGCCATCACCGGCTGATCCTCGACCGGGCCGGCAAGAAGCTTTCGAAGAGTGAGGGGGCGGAAAGCCTGCGCACCTTGCGCGGCACGGGTACGTCGCCTGCCGATGTACGGCGGATGATCGGCCTGAGCATTTTTGAGACGAGCGCGGATTCGCCGTCTGGAGCCGTCAGACGCCGAGCACGACCAGCCAGACAGCAACTGTAGCGACAGAGAATACAGTCGAGAATGCGATCGCGTTCGATGCGAATCTTTCGCCGGTCTTGTAGCGCACCGCGAGAAGATAGCCGTTGATGCCCGACGGCGCCGCCGCAAACAGGACCGCGACGCCCGCAAAGACGGGTTCCAGCCGGAACACATAGACGGCAAACACATAGACAAGCAGCGGGTGGACAACGAGCTTCAGCACCGTCGCCACAAAGGCCGCCTTCGGATCGGAACTGAACCCGTAGCGCGCCAGCGCCAATCCCATCGCGACCAGCGCAACGGGAGAGGCCGAGGCCGCAAGCCCGTCGAGAATGGGCTTCAAGGCAGCGGGTGTGCGCACGCCGAGAAGTTGCGCAACGACGCCCGCAAGCAGTGCGAGCAGGATCGGATGGGTCGCCAATGTCTTGAGGAAACGCCCGAACCGGAAGCCGGCGTCCGCCGGATCGGCAGCTTCGATCATTACACTCGCCGCCGCCATCATGACCGGCAAGTGGACGGCAAGCAGCAGAAACAACGGCACCGCTCCCGCGTCGCCATAGGCCTGCAGAATGAGGGGAATGCCGAGAAAGACGGTGTTCGATTGCGCCGAGCAGAAGCCGTGGATCACGGCCTCGCGCGCATCGCGTCCAAACACGCGCCGCGCCAGAACCATGCCGGCGGCCCATGCCAGCGCCGCGGCGGCAAAGTAACTGATCCAGTAGCCCCAGGGGCTGCCGCCGCCATCCGTCACACTTTCCGAGAGCGTGCGGAAGATCAGCGCCGGCACCGCAAGTGCAAATACATAATCGGCGAGACCGTCGCCGGCGCGCTCCGCAATAAGACCGGCTTTGGCGGCCAGAAATCCAAGTGCAATCAGGCCGAACACCGGCAGGACGATCGCAGCCACGTCCGCCATGTTCCCCCCGAGGCTCCGAAACGCGCGCGAGGATTAGGGTGCCCGGCGGTGAGCGTCAATTCGTCCGATACTTCTCCTTCAATGGAAAGTTACAGCCCACGGGAGCCATGATTTTCGGCGAACCAAGCGTCGCCTGTCGCGTTCACTCTGTAGAAGGCACGCCGCACGCCACCCTTCGGCCTGCCCGAACTTTCAATGGAGGGACAATTGATGTTGAAGCGACTTCTTCTATCCGGCGCGGCGCTGACGGCGCTTGCCACGTTGGCCACGGCGCAGAGCTCGCCGCCGCCCGCCGACGCCACGCCGCCGCCCGCGGCGACCGCGCCCGCCTCACCCAGCGCGACGGTCGACCCGTCGGTGAAGTCCGACCCCAAACTCTATACCAATCTGCAGGGTGCCGATGTTCTCGGCGAAAACGACCAGTCGATCGGCAGCGTCGCGGATCTCCTGATTGCGCCGAGCGGCGAGCTTCGCGCTCTGGTCATCGCCCATGGCGGCATCGTCGGCATCGGTCAGACCTATCGTAACTACGAAGTCTCGGCCCTGCCTGAAGTCAACGATGGCAAGGTCAAGATCGGCGCCCTGAACACCGCGGCGCTTGAAGGCATCCCGGAGTATAACTATCCGGAAGCCGAAACCGGCCGCGCCTCGACGGAGAGCGCACCCGCCGCCGGCAACGAACCGAAATCCGCTCCGGCTGATGCGTCGGCTTCGGCCGCTCCGGGCAGCCAGCTTTGGCCCGCGAGCTATATCGTCGGCGCGACCATTACAAATGCCGCCGACAAGCCCTCGATCTCGGATCTGCGGGTTGAGGGCAACAAGGTTGCCGCGGCCCTGATCGACAAGGGCTCGCTCGGCCTCGGCAACAAGGTGCAGGAAGTTGCGTTCGAGGATCTGGAGATTTCCGGTTCCCCGGCCGAGCCGCAGGTCGCGCTGAAGGCCGGAGCGCCCGGCATGGCGCCCGATCCGGCGGCACAATCCTCGTCGGCTCCCGCTGGCGCTCCGGCTCCTGCCGCGCCGTAAAGGCGAGGGCTTTCGATATGAAAACGCCGGGCAACGAGCCCGGCGTTTTTGCATTCCTGAGGCCTCGGAAATGAAGGCCTGGAATATTTCAGGCGCTCGCCGCGCGCGCCGGACGCTTGTGGGCGCGGGTGCCGAAGAACAGGGCCTGACTGACGATGGCCTTCACGGTCTGGGTCTGGAAGGGCTTGGAGATCAGGAACACCGGCTCCGGACGCTCACCCGTCAGCAGGCGCTCCGGATAGGCGGTGATGAAGATCACCGGCACGTTGAATTCGGTCAGGATATCGTTGACCGCGTCGAGACCGGACGAGCCGTCCGCCAGCTGGATATCGGCCAGAACGAGGCCCGGCTGCGTCCTGTTGGCGAGCGCGACCGCTTCCTTTTGGGTGCGGGCGACGCCGCAGACCCGATGTCCGAGGCTTTCGACCAGGGCTTCGAGGTCCATGGCAATGATCGGTTCGTCCTCGATGATGAGCACATCCGTCGCGACGATATCGGCCAGTTCGCGGCCGGTCTCATCGATGGCCGCCGTCACTTCGTCCTCGGTGACGCCGAGAATGCGGGCGGTATCGGCGGTCGAGAAGCCTTCGACGGACACCAGCAGGAAGACCTGACGCGAGCGCGGCGCGAGTGCCTCGAGCGTCCGGTTCGCCGAGGTGACGCCGGCTTTTCCGTCGCCCTCCAGATTGACCCGGACGGACGACCAGATGCGCGTGAAGACTTCATAGACCGCGATGCGCGGTTCGACATCGGTGGGAAACAGTGACGGGTCTTCGACCAGGGTTTCGAGGGCCGCTGCGACATAGGCGTCGCCGGAGAGCTGGTTGCCGGTAAGCGCGCGGGCGTAGCGGCGCAGGAACGGCAACTGAGCCGCGATGATAGGCGCGATCTTCTGCATTAAGATGTGGTCCCCTGTTCGTCGCGTGGACGCAACGGTAGCAAGCCGTAAACTCCGGTGCCTGCCAATTAGTTTCAGGAGAACCGGAACAATATATAGCGCATGACGTTCTGACGTGATGGGTTCGCGCCACTCGAGTAATTGGCGCGGAGGGGCAATGGTCATGCAGAAACGGCCGGAAACACGGCATAAGATGATTACAAAGGATAAGGGGCAATCCGTGCAAGACCAAAGTCGGAAAGACCAAGGTCCGGAAATCAACTCTGAGTTGCAGGCACATATCGGGCGCCACCTTAAGGCGTCCTATGAGGATATTCTCGGCCAAGACGTGCCGGACCGTTTTCGCGATCTGCTGCAGCAACTTGAGGCCAAGGAAAATCCCGGGCCCAAAGGCGGCAAGCTATGACACCCGTCGCGAAAACCAAGCCGCCGGCCAGTCCGTCGGTGCGCGACGAACTGCTCGCCCAGATTCCAAGTCTGCGTGCCTTCGCCGTGTCGCTGTGCGGGCAGATGGACAAGGCCGACGACCTCGTTCAGGAGGCGCTCGTCAAGGCCTGGTCCAATCTCGGCAGCTTCACCGAGGGCACCAATATGCGGGCCTGGATGTTCACCATCCTGCGCAATGTCTATTACTCGGAACACCGCAAGCGTCGCCGCGAAGTGCAGGACGCCGACGGAATGTTCTCGGCACGGCTCGTCGTGCATCCGTCGCAGAGCGGCCATATGGACCTGCAGGACTTCCGCGAAGCCCTGGCGAAGCTGCCGTCCGACCAGCGCGAGGCGCTTATCCTTGTCGGCGCGTCCGGCTTCTCTTATGAGGAAGCGGCGGATATCTGCCAGGTTGCCGTCGGCACAATCAAGAGCCGGGTCAATCGCGCCCGCAGCGCGTTGACACGCGCTTTATCGGTACAGACTTCGTCGGAATTCGGGCCCGACCCCGATCTCCAGGCGGCGATGATTACGACGAGCGGCGGATCGTCGAGCTGACCCGCCGGACCGAAGAGGAACCGTGCCGAGCAGTCTGAGGAGCCGTCTTGCGCTTCTGTTGGTCCTGGCAAACCTGCCCGCCGCAGCTCTCGCGATCGGCGCGACCATAAAAGGCCGCGACGCCGAAACAAGTCAGCGCGAATTCGCAATCGTCCAGCGTGCCGAGCTGATCGCGACCCGCGCGGGCCTTACGCTCGGCATAGCCGAAGGCGTCGCCGACACGCTCGCAGCCAACAGGGATGTCGCCGCCGCGGGGCCCGAGTGTGCGTCGCATCTCAGATCCGCATTGTCGTTCCGCCCGGAATATACCGGCATCATCGTTTCCAACCAGGACGGCAGGGTCCTGTGCTCCTACGGCGAGACGAACGTCTCGCTGGAAAGCCGGTCGGCGTTGATGCGCGCCATTCGCAACACCCACGCAAGTGGCGACACCGTTTTCCTTCCTGAGAGCATTCCGGTCGACGACAAGATCGTGCTCCTGTCACGCGCCTTCACCGCACCGAACGGCACGCGCCGCGCGATCGGCCTTCTGCTGCGGCGCAATCTATTCGATGAGATTTTCCTGCCGAGCGATCCGGGGGTGTCGGAAATCAGTGCGCTTGCTCTTATCCGCGGCGGCGGGGAGATCGTCTCCGAATTCATCAAGAGCACGCCGGACGACGCATGGCAGCCCGCGGAGCCGCTGCCCGTCGGAAAACCGGGCGATGCGGGGGCCGGCCTGATCTTTCCGACGCGCCAGGGCATCGCCTATCACTATGCCGTCGCGCCGGTGCGCGCCACATTGTCGAATGTCGTTCTGGCAACGCCCATGAGCGTCATCACCGCCACCGACTGGATGCGCTTCCTGTCGGCGCTCGGCGCCCCGCTTCTGATGCTGATGCTCGGCATCCTGGCGGTTTTCAGCGGCGTCGATCATCTCGTGCTGCGCTGGATCGCGCGGTTCCGGCAGGTCACATCGTCGTATGCACGCGGCGACTACACGCCGCGCATCGCCGGGCTCGATCGCGCGGCATCCGAGGTTTCCGGTCTCGGCAACGACATCAACCACATGGCGGAACGCATTCAGGAACGCTCGACCGCTCTGGAAGAGGCGCTCGAGGGCAAGAACGGGCTGCTCCGCGAGCTTCATCACCGCGTGAAAAACAATTTCCAGATGATCGCGAGCCTGCTGGCCCTGCAGCGCCGCGAACTGCCGTCGCGGCTTCGCACCTTGCTCCGCGTGCCGGAGGACCGCGTCCTCGCAATGGCCGCGGCCTACAAGGCATCCTACGCCACCGGCGAGATCGGCAACGTCTCGGCGCTCGATCTTCTGCGCGATATCACCGCCCAGCTGCGCCAGAGCTTCGGCATCGCCGCGCCTTTGGTCCGCGTCAGCTCGGAGGACGAGCCGGTCTGGCTCGACCTCGATCAGGCCGTGCCGCTCGGTCTTCTCGTCTCGGAAATCCTGACCGCGGCGCTGGACCGGATCGACGCCGTCAATTCGCCGATCACCATCGCCATCCGCCGGCCGGAATACGGCATCGTTCATGTCGAGATCAACAGCGAGAAAATCGCCGACGCCGTACCCACCACGGGCCTTGCCGCGCGGCTGGTCGCCGCCTATCGCACGCAGGTCAACGCCACATTGTCGGCCCCAAGCGACGATCTCGTTCTGATCGCAATGCCGATCCAGGGCGAAACGCCCAGCCATCCCGGCCGCGTCGAGCTCGGCGCGTAATCACGCCTCAGCGGGTTTTTCGACTCGCGGCATCAGCACGTCGACTTTTGCCCGATCGATCGCGAATGTCAGCGGCGTTTCCTCGCGCCTCAGCTCTCCATCGACCGCGATCCACATGCGCGGCCGCCCCGATCTGATCTCGATCTTCCGCGCGACCATACTCTCGATCGCAGCGCCCTCGCGCCAGCGTCCGGACAGAAGCTCGAATCCCGCGCGCGCGCGTCCGGCGAAATGCGATTGGCGCATCAGATGCAGTTCGAGCACTCCCTCGTCGAGACGTTCGCGCCGCCAGTCGTTGCCGATTCGGTTTGAGGTGATCAGGATGGCATAGGCCCGCGTCGAAATGCGCCGGCCGTCGGCCGTAATATCAAGCCGGACGTGTCCGCTCTTGGTAACGGACTTCCAGACGGAAACGAGAACGCTGAGAATTCGCCCGCCGGGAAAGTCGAACCGGTTCTGCTCGCGCTCGCGCGCCACGCGACTGAAATAGCCAACCCCGCACAAGGTGTGGAACGGCCGGCCGTTGACGGTCGCGAGATCGAGCTTGCGCACCTCGCCGGACGCAAGCGCCGAGGCCATCGCAGCGAGATCGCCGGTTTGTGCATACATGTCCCGGCCCAGAAGGTTCATTGTGCCGAGAGGCAGAAGGCCGAGCACCTTTCCTGTGCCCGCAAGCTTCGCCAGGGCATGGCTGAACGTTCCGTCGCCGCCGCCGACGATCACTGTCTCGCGTTCCGAGCGTGCGGCCGCGTCGAGCCGCGCAGCCATCTCCTCGGGCTCGACCAGGGAAATTTCGGCCTCCCTTCCGGCCTCGGCGAAAGCCTGCTCCACGACCTCCAGCGGATTTTTCACCGCGCCCGTGGTGAGCGTGCCCGCCTTGGCATTCAGCAGAACGATAGTTTTCATCAAGGCTTTCCGCGAAGGGGAATGTGCCTCTAAACGCGCGAGAGCGCGGATTCGTCGAAGGAAATCTGGAGTCTCGCCAGAGTTTCCGCGATATGCGGCGGCAGAGGCGCCGTCGCGCGGATGGTCTCGCGCTTCGGATAGAGCGGCACCCCTACCCGCCACGAATGCAGGTGCAGCATCGGCCCCGCAATGCCGTAAATGCGATCGCCCAGGATCGGGCAGCCCAGAGCCGCCATATGGACGCGGAGCTGGTGGGTGCGTCCCGTATGCAGGTTGAGCTCGACCAGGGCATGGCCGTTTGCGCGCGCCAGCACCCGATATTCGGTCAGCGCGCTCTGGCCTTTCTCCTTGTCGACCTTCATCTGCCAGCCGCGCTGCGCATCCTTTTTCGCCAGCGGCAGGTCGATCCGGCCTTCGTCGTCCGGCGGGCCGCCTTCGACGACCGCCAGATAGATTTTCTCGACTTTGCCCAGCTCGAACAATTTGCCGAGATCGGCGAGCGCCTTTCTATGACGCCCGAGGACGAGACAGCCCGACGTCTCGCGGTCCAGGCGGTGCGCGAGTTCGGGTCTTTTCGGCAGGCCGTAGCGCAACGCATCGAAATGCTGGTCCAGGGTCTCGGCGCGGACGGGCCCGGCGACATGCACCGCAATCCCGGCCGGCTTGTCGAGGACGAGCATCAGCGCGTCGCGGTAAAGCACGCGGGCAAGAATCTCGTCGTTTGTCATTTTGGTTCGCTAGCGTATCCGGAAGGCGTGTGAAAGCGTTGTGCCGAAACGCATGCCGCGTCCGGATAGGTGAACATGGCCCGCCCCGATCTCGTTCTTGTTGCCGATGTCGGTGGCACCAATAGCCGCTTCGGGCTCGTTCATGCCGGCGAACTCGCCCCGCTCGACATCAAGCTCGTCGACAACAACCAATTCGCGGGCCTCCACGAGGCGATCCCCCATTACATCGAAACGACGGGGAAAAAGCCCGTGCGCGCGGTGCTCGCGATCGCGGGCCCCATCAAGGACGACACCGTCCATCTCACCAACCGGCGCGGCTGGTCGTTCAAGCCCGACGAGCTTGCGAAGAAGACCGGCCTCCAACGCGTCAGCGTCGTCAACGATTTTGCAGCCCTTGCCGAAGCCCTGCCCTATCTCGACGAATTGAAGCCGCTCGGCCCCGGCATGCCGAGGCCCGACGCGACCAAGGTCGTCCTCGGTCCCGGCACCGGGCTCGGCGTCGCCGCGCTCGTTCACAAGGACGGGAGCTGGATCGTGGTGCCGAGCGAAGCCGGCCATGTCGAATTCGCCGACATGACCGAACGCGAGACTGCGATCTACGCGATCCTGCGCCGCGATTTCGGCCGCGTCTCGGCCGAACTCGTCATTTCGGGCGAGGGGCTGGAGCGCCTCGACGCCGCGATCGCCGAACTCGACGGCCATCCCGCCGGGCACCGCGAAGGTGCGGTCATTTCGGAAGCCGCCCGCAAGGGCGAGGCCCGCGGCCGGGAAGTCATGGACCTGTTCTTCGCCGCGCTCGCCCGGTTCGCGGGCGACATGGCGCTCGCCTTCGTCGCGCGGGGCGGCGTCTATATCGGCGGCGGCGTGCTGCCGAAGACCCTGGATTTGATGGATATTTCCCGCTTCCGGACCGACTTCGCGGCCAAGAAACCCCACGAAGCCCTGGTCGCGGACATCGCAACGGTCCTCATCACGGCGAAGACCCCGGCCCTCACGGGGTGTGCGGCTATAGCGGCGAGAGGGTAGATCGGAGGGTCTAACCTCTCCCGAGCCAAGTCGGGTTTACCCGACTGGGCCACTTGAGAACCGAACTCGGGAACACCCGAGTTCGGCGGGAGAGGTCGAGTCGCGCGATAGCGCGACCGGGAGAGGGGGAACTTCGGAATTCTGCCTCACAATATGCCCTCTCTCCGCTCGCCTGCCGGCGAGTCGGCTCTCTCCCGCATGCGGGAGAGAGACAGGGTCCCGCTGCTGGCAAATCGGGTGAACATTGTTACATATCCGGCCTGACCATGGCTCAACACACGCATCAGCACGATCACGATGCCTCCTCGACACTCGCGCGCGCCGAAAAGCTCTGCGCCGAGCGCGGCGAACGCCTGACGCCCATGCGCGCCCAGGTGCTGGAAATCCTCGCAGCCAGCCAGCAGCCCCTCGGGGCTTATGATCTGATTGAGCATATCTCCGGATCCGGCGCCCGGCGCCCGGCCCCGATCACGGTCTATCGCGCCCTGGATTTCCTTTTGGGACAAGGGTTTGCCCATCGCATCGAGAGCCGGAACGCGTTCGTCGCCTGCGACCACGCGCATGGCCATGCAGATGTCGTAGTTTTCCTGTTATGTGAGAAATGTGGTGCCGCCGCCGAGGCTTCGGGCGTCGAAATCGGCGACCGTCTGGCCGAAGTGGCCCGGAACGCCGGGTTCGAGGCGCGCGGACAGTTCGTGGAGATCGCGGGCGAGTGCGCGGCTTGCCGCCGCGCGACGGGCCTATGATCTTCTGCTATACGCTTTTTTGAATCCCCGGGCTTAATCTTAGATCTTCGCCCGCGCGATCTGGAATGAGGATGCAATGGACCTGGGCCTGAGAGATCGGCGCCGCCAATCCGTGGCGGTCAAAGTCGGCAATGTGACCGTCGGCGGGGGCAATCCCGTTGTCGTCCAGTCCATGACCAACACCGACACCGCCGATATCGCGGGAACGGTGAAACAGGTTGCCGATCTTGCCCGCGCCGGTTCGGAGATCGTCCGCATCACGGTCGACCGCGACGAAGCCGCCGCCGCCGTGCCGCACATCCGCGAAAAGCTCGACCGCATGGGGCTCGATGTCCCGCTGGTCGGCGACTTCCATTATATCGGCCACAAACTTCTGGCCGATCACCCGGCCTGCGCCGAGGCGCTTGCCAAGTATCGGATCAATCCCGGAAACGTCGGTTTCAAGGACAAGAAGGACAAACAGTTCTCGCAGATCATCGAGATGGCGCTGAAGCACGACAAGCCCGTCCGCATCGGCGGCAATTGGGGCTCGCTCGACGGCGAAATGCTCACCGCGATGATGGACGAGAACAATGCCAGCCCGAATCCGATGGACGCCCGCGCGGTCACCCGCGAGGCGCTGATCCGCAGCGTGCTCAATTCCGCCGCCCGCGCCGAAGAGATCGGCATGGCGGCCAACAAAATTATCATCTCGACCAAGATCTCGAACGTGCAGGACGTGGTCGCGACCTATCTCGATCTCGCCGCCCGCACGCCCTACGCGCTTCACGTCGGCCTGACCGAGGCCGGCATGGGCTCGAAGGGCATCGTCGCTTCGGCGGCGGCTCTCGGCGTCATCCTTCAGCAGGGCGTCGGCGACACGATCCGCATTTCCCTGACCCCGGAACCCGGCGGCGACCGCACGAAAGAAGTGAAGGTCGCGCAGGAAATCCTGCAGACCATGGGTTTCCGTACCTTCATCCCGCTCGTCGCGGCATGCCCCGGCTGCGGCCGCACCACGTCGACGACGTTCCAGGAGCTCGCCCAGGACATTCAGAGCTACATCATCAACCGCATGCCGGAATGGAAGAAGTCCTATCCCGGCGTCGAGACGCTGAACGTCGCGGTGATGGGCTGCATCGTCAACGGCCCGGGCGAATCCAAGCATGCGGATATCGGCATTTCGCTCCCCGGCACCGGCGAGACCCCGACCGCTCCGGTCTTTATCGACGGCGAAAAGGTCGCGACCTTGCGCGGACCGACGCTTGCGGCGGATTTCACACAAATGGTCGAGGACTATGTCGTCCGCCGCTTCGGCGTTGACGGCAAGCAGCCGGTCCAGGCCGCCGAGTAAGCGCGGCCTTCAGCCGTTTCTTGGTCTTAAGCGTAATCGGACAAACCGTCCGCCCGGGCTAGTGTCGCGCGCCGGCACATCGCCGCCTAAACGTACACACGCGGCTTTTGCGGCGTCGAGGACATGTCATGGAGAAGCGCCTGGAGCGCGTTCTGAATTTCGGCCACGCGATCGATCATCTTGTCCTCCTGATATTTCCGACCGCAGTCATCGCCCTCGCCGGCGAATTCGGCATGCCATATGAGACGCTACTGCCGCTGACCTTCGGCTGCTTCGTCGCGTTCGGCGTGGGCGCATTGCCGGCCGGCTGGCTCGGCGATCATTGGGGCCGCCGCCCCATGCTTCTTCTTTTCTTCTTCGGCACCGGCGCGGCCTGCCTTCTCGCCGGCCTCGCCTCGACCCCGTTTCAGATCGGTGTCGCGCTCACATTGATCGGCGCCTTCGCCTCCATCTATCACCCCGTCGGCTATGCCGTGCTGTCCGGCCTCGATCCCGCGCGCATTGGCAGGATCATGGGCGTCAACGGTCTGTGGGGAAATCTCGGCATCGCCTTCGCGGCGCTCATCACCGGCGCCATTACCCAGTGGGTGTCCTGGCGCGCGGCGTTCTTCTTCCCGGGGATCGCCAGCCTCCTGGGCGGCGTCTACTACTTCGTCGTCACGAGGCAGGTCTCGGAGTTCGCGGTGACGCCCGGACATACGTCCATACGGCTCTCGACGCCGCTCCTGTGGCGCGTGTCCCTGGTCTTCGTGGCGCTCGCCCTCTTCGGCAACGTTGTTTTCAGCGCCACGACGGTCGTCATGCCGAAATTGTTCGAGCAGGGACTCCCGGGCCTGGCGTCCGGAACGTTCGGCGTCGGCCTCATGGTCTGTGTGGTGTTTTCGGTCGCGGCCCTGGCGCAGACCTTCGTCGGCGGCCTGATGGACCGTTTCTCGATCCGCTCGGTGCTGATCCCGGTTGTCGCCGCGCAGGTGCCGCTTGTGGTGCTCGCGGGCTATACCGGCGGATGGACCCTGGTCGTGGTCGCCTGGGCGATGATGTTCGTGATCTTCGGGCAGGCGCCGATCTGCGAGGTTATCGTCGCGCGCTACACGCCCGCTCATATCCGCGCCCGCATCAACGCACTGCGCTTTTCCGTGACCTGCGGCATCGGCGCGACCGCCATCCCGCTCGCGGCCTATCTTTACGCGGTCCGCCAGGATTTCTCGCTGCTGTTTCTCGTCCTCGGCGGCTTCTGTGTTCTCATCCTTGCCGCGTGCCTCTGGATGCCCGGCGACAGCCGCATCGGCGGCGCGAAAGCCGTGCCCGCCGAATAGGCCGCGCCGTATGATCGGTGGCCGTCAGGACGCGGGCGCGCCGCCCTCTTCCTCTTCGAACTCCACGGCGACATCGGCATTGGCCGACAGACGCACGACACCCTCTTCGACCTCGGCGACGAGGCTGAGTGGAACGAAGTGGTGATGGCCTTTATGAGAACCTTCGCCGCTGTCCCGCTTCGTCAGCTTGATGCGTTTTCCTTCGACCCTGTCGACCGTGCCGACATGGACGCCGTCGGCGCCGATGATCTCGGCGTGCTCTTTGATCTGGGAACGGTCTGCCATCGTGGTTCTCCTCGGATAGGACATTTATAACGCCGCGGGCGTGCCGTTGATCCACGAGGCCGGCACGTCTTGGCCGGGTGCGCCGTTTATCCCTTCGACAGGCGCGGCGCCGCCGTTATGGTGCTGCGACTTCATCCAAGGCGGAGAGCCATGAGTCTCAATTGGGGCGTCGCCCGCGACCAAGCCGCGCCGCCGCGAGGCGCAGCGCCCCCCGTTCTTCCGCCGGATGCGCGCGGCCGCTTTCCGGAGACCTCGCCCGCTGCCGACGACGGGGCAGCGCCGCGCGCCTCATGGCGCGTGCGCGCAGGACGCATTCTTCTCGTTATCGCCGTGACACCCGTCATTCTCAGCGCGCTCTACGCCTTCGTCCCGCCGGTCTCGACGCTGATGCTCGCGCGCTGGGCCACCTTCCGCTCTGTCGAGCGCGACTGGGTTCCGCTTGCCGACATCAATCCCGCTCTGCCGCGCGCCGTCATCGCGACCGAGGACGGCACCTTCTGCTCGCATTGGGGCGTCGACTGGGGCGCCGTCCGCAGCGTCATCGAGGAGACCAGCGAGGACTGGCCGGAACGCGGCGCCTCGACGGTCTCCATGCAGGTCGTCAAGAATCTCTTTCTGTGGCCGGGCTTCGGCTATGTGCGGAAGCCCATCGAGCTCGTGCTCGCCCACTGGATCGAGCTGACCTGGTCGAAGGCGCGGATCATGGAAGTCTATCTGAACATTGCGGAATGGGGTCCGAACGGCATATTCGGCGCGGAAGCGGGGGCGCGCAAAGCCTTCGGCAAGAGCGCCAGGAACCTCACGCCCCGCGAGGCGGCGATCATGGTTGCGGCCCTGCCGAATCCTGTCATCCGCAATCCGGCCCGTCCGACCGCCGGCCAGATACGGCGCGCCGCCCGCATTTCCGCCCGCAGTGCGCAGGGCCCGGACACGACCTGTCTTTCAAGATTCTAAGGGGCGGCCCGGCTATAAAGACTGGTTTTCTCGGTCAAGCGGTGTTATCAGCACGCCCAATCTTGAGGACGACGCGGCCGGACCACCGCCGCGTTGTTTGGTTTTCCGGAGTATTTGAAATGGCCGTTCCGAAACGAAAGACCTCGCCGTCCAAGCGCGGCATGCGCCGCTCCGCCGATGCGCTGAAGGCCCCGACCTATATCGAGGACAAGGATTCCGGCGAACTGCGCCGTCCCCACCACCTCGACCTCAAGACCGGCATGTATCGCGGCCGTCAGGTTCTGACGCCGAAGGCCGAAGTCTGATTTTTTCTCCGGGCTGAGAACGGAAAAGGCCGGCTTCGCGCCGGCCTTTTTCGTTGGAATACGCTGTTCGGAGCCGGCCGCTCGGGCCGACCAGATCAGGCCGCCCAGCTCGGGCCGGTCGCGCGGCGTCCGAGCGTGATGGCATTTCCCGTGGCGCCATAGGCGGCAACGCCCTCTGCCGGACCGGCACGGCGACGCGCGCGGGTCTGCGGTGCGTCCATGCGCACGGCCATGAGCTGCGTCACGATCGAGGCATTGTGGCGGAAGCGGCGCGTCAAAGTCGAGCCGGGTTCAGCCATCAGAGAAGTCCCGATCTGGGTCTCCCTGTCGATGAGCTGCTCGATTTCCCTGGCAAACGCATTCTCGGTCATGCAACCCGTCCCGTTCCGGGACGCCCCTTCTTCCGATGACCTTTGTCACGCAGATACGGTGCCAGGTGCTGTCCGGCGACGGTAAGACTGTGTGAATGGTTAACGAATGTTAACGGTTTCGGGCTTGCCGCGAAACCCTCGCTGCGCGCAAAGTCCGCTATCTTCGGGACTTCCCACCCTCAGGAACGCTGTGCCCGATCTCGACATCCCAGAAACCCTGAAGGGCATCGACGCTGCCGCCTATCTTTGGACGATCGGAACCGACCGTCTCGACTGGTCGCCCGGTCTCCCGGCCTCGTTGTCGACCATGGGCGCGGCGGACACCGGTGCGGCCTGGGCCGGACATACCGATCCCGAAGCGATGACGACCCGCGCGAGCGCTGTGTTCGGCTCGACCTCGCGCGACGAGGGCAAGGGTGTCCCATACGAGCTCGAATATGCCGTGCGTGTGCCAGGACGGGACGGCCACCGTCTCGTCTGGCTCGAAGATGTCGGCCATTGGTTCATCGGCTCGGACGGGCGCCCGGCACACGCCCGCGGCATCATCCGTGTCGTCACGGGACGCCACGAATCCGATCAGCGCCTCGCGATCCAGACCCGCTTCGACAGTCTCACCGGCACGCTCAACCGCCTGCGTCTTCTCGACGTGCTCGAAAGCATGCTGACCGACGCCCGGCGTTACCAGACGAGCTGCGCCTTTCTTTTGATCGCGGTCGAGAATATCGGCGCCGTCAACGAAGCCTATGGCGATACGACGCCGGACGATCTCATCGCCGGTGTCGCCAAGAGACTGCGCTCGCGAATGCGCGCCGGCGATGCGCTCGGCCGGTTCTCGACCACGATTTTCGGGCTGGCTCTTGCGAACTGCAGTTTGGCCGAGCTGGGTGTTGCCGCCCGCCGCTTCATGGATGTCGTGCACGAGGAGCCGATAGAGACCCCCGCGGGGCCTGTCGGGGTGCGCGTGACGGGCGCCGGCATTGTCGGTCCGCGCCATGCGTCGAGCCAGGTCGAGATGGTCGCGCGCGTTTCCGAGACGCTTGCCGAAATTCGCCGCAAGAAACGCGGCGCCTTCCTCGCTTTCGCGCCGAGCCAGGCGCGCGAGGACAGCCGCCGCCGTTACATCCAGCTCGCCGAGGAGCTGATCACCGCGCTCAACGCCCACCAGCTCGAACTCGCGTTCCAGCCGGTCGTCGATGCAAAAACGTCAGAGATCAGATGGTACGAGGCCCTCGCCCGCATCCGCGGCGCGGACGGTATCGCGCGCCCGATCAGCGGCCATATCGAGGCCGCCGAAAAGCTCGGCCTCGTCCATCTTCTCGACCGCCGCGTCCTCGATCTCGTCCTCAGCGCGGTGCAGGCGGAGGACGCGCCGTCCGTCGCGATCAACGTCTCGGCCGAAACGACGACCGACAATGAATGGCGCGACCGGCTGGCGGAGATGCTGAAGGACAATCCCGGCGTCGGCGCCCGCATTCTCGTCGAGATCACCGAGACGGCGGCGCCTGGGGAAATTGCCGAGGCCGCCGATTTCGTCGCGGCTCTGCGAGCCGCGGGCGTTCGCGTCGCGATAGACGATTTCGGCGCCGGACAGACTTCGTTCCGCACGCTGCGCGCGCTTGGCGTCGACGTCGTCAAGATCGACGGCTGCTTCGTCTCCGACATCGCGACATCGACGGAAGACCGCGCCTTCGTCCGCGCCATTGTCGGTCTCGCGCATGAAATCGGTTTCCGGACGGTGGCGGAGAAGGTCGAAGACGCGGCGACGGCCGAACTCCTGCGGGAGATGGGCGTCGACTTCCTGCAGGGCGATCATTTCGGGTCCGCCAAGCCCTTCTGACCGCCCGCCGGGCGCGAAGGGCATCGCGCCATTCGCAAACACGTCGTTCGCGACGGTCGTTCACGTCCTGGCGTTACACGGCCCGGATCGCGGTGAAGAAGCCATCCACCTGGCTTTTCATGATTTCCGCTTGCCGTGCCAGTTGCTCAGCCGCGGCAAGCACCTGCGAGGCGCCCGCACCCGCCTGCTTCGCACCCTCGCTGACATTCACGATGCTTGCGGAGACCTGCTGCGTACCCGCCGCAGCCCGGCTGACATTACGCGCGATTCCGTTCGTCGCGGTGCTTTGCTGCTCGATCGCGGTCGAGATCGCCGTCGATGTCTCGTTGACGCGGCGCATCGAAGCGACGAACGAATTGATCGCGGCGGCAACGCCTGTCGTTGCGTTCTGCATTTCCGAAACCTGAGTTGCGATCTCTCCGGTCGCCTTCGATGTCTGCGAGGCCAGCGTCTTCACCTCGGCCGCCACGACGGCAAACCCCTTGCCGGCCTCGCCTGCACGAGCGGCTTCGATGGTTGCGTTGAGCGCGAGAAGGTTCGTCTGATCCGCGATGTCATTGATCAGCTTGACCACCGTACCGATGCGTTCGACGGACGATACCAGGAACATCGCCGACGCCTCGGCTTCTCCGGATGCGCCGAGAGCGCCCGCGGTCGCGTCCATCGCGGCCTGAATATGCCCCGAGACTCCGGCGATCGACGCCGACATCTGTTCCGCGGCGACGGCGACCGTATTCACATTGGTGGAGGCCTCCTCGGAGGCGGCCGCAACCGACATCGCGGTGTCGGCGCTGTCCCTGGCCGCCGAGGACAGCGAAGACGCCGTGGCCTCGAGCTCGTTCGATGCCGCGGCCACGGCTTCCAGTACCTGTCCGATATCCCGGTCAAAACCCGCCACCAGGTTCTCGACCGCGATCGCGCGGCGCTCCCGCGCATCGCGGTGCGATTCGTGCTCGGCCTCCAGCCGCAAGCGCTCTGCGGCACCGTCCCTGAACACCTGGACCGCGGCAGCCATGCTGCCGACCTCATCCTTGCGTCCGGCGCTTGGAATTTCGAGATCGACATCGCCGTCGGCCAGCCGGCGCATCGCCGTGGCCATTGCGTTCAACGGCCTGACGACGCCCCCGACGACACTGTAAACCGCAAACACCGAGATGATCGCCGCAAGCGCCGCGATCACCGCCATGAGCGCCAGCGACATCATGCGGGTCGCTTCAGCCTCGGCATATTCGCTCGTGGCGACCCGGAGCTGGAGATCGACCAAAGAGCTGATCGGAGTTCCGATGGGATCGATCGTGGGGTAGAGTATTTTTTCCGCGAAATGGTCGAGCGCAGCCTGATCCTGGTCCGCAAAGATGCGTTTCAGGTCGAGGATCCTGGAATCGGCGGGCTTCATCGCGCCGATGACCTCATCGATAAGCGATGCCTCTTCCGCGTTATGCTCCAGGGCGACGAATTCCGCCCAACGCTCGTTGATGACCTTGACCGCTTCGTCGAGCGATTTCTGACCTTCGGCCCAGGTGAACGCGCCGCTTCGCACCTTGTGTGCCGTATCGACGATATTGATCGCATACATGTCCGCCACACGCTTCAGCTGTTCGAGCGGCAGGACCCGGTGTTCCACGATCGAACTCATCGTCCGGGACGACTGGTTCAGGGCGAAGAAGCCGCTCGCGGCAATGGCGATCAGGGCAACGACAAGTGCTCCGACGCTTGAAATGAGCCGAAACTTGATGGTCATCAGGCAGGCTTTCGTCTCGAGGCGGATGCTGGGAGCCGTTCGACCCGCGTCGTAAGGTTAATGCCGCCCGAAATATTGCGTCGAACTAGTTTCGAAGTTGTGCATCGGCCCGCCGAGCGCCAGACAATCCGTCGACTTCGTCGGACAAACACTTTCAGCTTGCTTAAGTGGCCCTAATCTTAGTCTTTCGTCGATGGCCTTTAGTATAAGTTAAGGGGAGAGGGATACCTGTCCAGGGCGAAGGGATGAGAACATGCGAATTCTGCTGGTCGATCCCAGCCAGACTGCGCTGAAGTTCGTGACGCGGCTTCTCGAAGCCGCGGAGCACGACGTGCTTTCCTTTACCGATGAAATCGAGGCGCTCGACTGCCTCGCGCAGGATCCGCAGATCGACGCGCTTCTTACCTCGGTCGAACTTGGCGACACCATGTCAGGCCTCGAACTGTGCTGGCGAGCACGTCTCGTCGCCGGAGATCGCCGGCCTCTCTACATCATCGTCATGTCGTCGAACTACGAGCGTGGCCAGCTGGTCGAGGCGCTCGATTCCGGCGCCGACGACTTCATCGGCAAGCCACCCGCCGCCGATGAGCTTTACGCGCGCCTGCGTACCGCTGCCCGGCTGACTTCGATGCAGCGCGACCTGATCCAGCTCGCCTCGACCGATCCGCTGACGGGCGCCTTCAATCGGCGCGCCTTCTTCCATACGTCCGAAGAAATCTGCCGCGTCGCGACCGAGATCGGCTCGGCCGTTTCGGCGATCATGCTCGACATCGACCATTTCAAGCTGATCAACGATGTCCACGGCCACGATATCGGCGACGCCGTCCTGAAACGGGTCGCCGAGGAAATCGCCCATGTCGACGATGCCGTGTTCGGCCGTCTCGGCGGCGAGGAATTCGCCCTCGTCCTCGACCAGTGCGCGCCCGACGAGGCGAAGGAGATCTCCGAGGGCCTGCGCAGCGTCATTGCGGCGCTCAGCTTCCCGAGCCCGAAGGGCGATGTCAGCCTGACCTGCAGTTTCGGCGTCGCGAGCTTCCGCGCCGGCGACACCGTCGACACCATGCTGAAACGCGCCGATCTCGCGCTCTATGAAGCGAAAACCGGTGGCCGCAATCGCGTCGTGGTTTCGACCGAGACCGGAGATGTCGAGTTGGAGCGTCCGGGCGGCGTCCTGCGGGGCAGCCCGCGGCCGAACTGCGCCAGGGACGCGGCGGAGTAAGGCACGGAAGACGTTCTCGGCTTTGTCGGCGGCCTTATTGTCTATGTGGTCGTTGATTTATTCTTGAATTCGACCGCCCGGATTATCCTGCCCCCCGTCAGGCTGTGAAGCTGGCGTAAGGCGCCCCCGGCGACGGTGTCGCCGTATCGGAACCTTAGGGGTCTCATAAAATGTCTATGGGCTTCCGTCCGGTTTTGCGTTGGATTCCAGGTTGACTGGTTCGCGCGAACAGCATTTGCACAGAATGCCACAATGACGGCGCATGCGCGGGCCGGACTTGAATTTGGCCGTCGTCCGCGCACGGCTTGGTCAGTAGGCCACGCAACTTGATCATCTGCCAGGCCAACGGGTTCCAGTCACGCCAGACTTGTTGGGCCTCAGGGAACAGGATGCCGCTCACGACCATTGGCACGGGTCCAAAAATCTGAGGCATGCCCGATATTCCAGCGTCGCGCAAAATGTTCCATTTCGACAGGCCGCCCATGACGGGAGAGGCGATGGAATAAGCCACACGGCCGACCCGAGCCTCGCGAATGCAGTAGGAACACATCGCACAGGGCTCGATATTGGTATAAAGCGTGCTGCGGCCAAGTCGGTGCCGACCGATGGTCTTCTGCGCCTCCGAGAGGGCAATGACCTCCGCATGACGTGTGACGTCGTCTTCTCGAATGGTCCCGTTAATTGCCTCCGCCACGATTTGCCCTTCGAGGGCGACGACGGTGGCGAAGGGATATTCGCCCTTGCTCACCGCGATGCGCGACAGCTCGATGCACCGCCCCATCATCGCACTGTCCATGTCTTCTTGTGAAGAATGCATGCCGACAGTCCCCCGTGCTATCTGGCGCGCAATGTATCAGGATACCCGCTATGCGGGTAGCTGGCTCGATATACCCCTTCCGAGGGAGGAGGCGGATGGTCAGCTCGCGTAGTGGCGTAGCGGCAGACGCCACTGCGTACGCGACCTCTCTCGCGTCGGAGTCAGCCATCGACCAGATCCTCAACTCGCTGAGGGCGGCTTGGGTGTTGTTTTTCTTTGAGACCCAGGTACGCGCTGGGGGACGTGCACTATCCGCGTAGCCTGTTTTGGCTTGAGATTTCCGCGATAGACGCCTTTGGTGGAGCCGAGCGGGATCGAACCGCTGACCTCGTCATTGCGAACGACGCGCTCTCCCAACTGAGCTACGGCCCCAAAGGAGGGGCCTTTTACGGCGCGGCTCCGAAGGGTGTCAAGCAAAGCGCTTGCCGTATACCGGCCGGGCTTGAAGGCGGCACGGGCGCCGCGTACAAATCCCCGCACGTCCCGCCGCTTAAGATCGCCGCCGAGAGGCTTTTTTCATGAATGCCATTGTCTGGCTCATCGTCACGATCATCGATCTCTATTTCTGGATCGTGATCATCACCGCCGTTCTGAGCTGGCTGATCGCCTTCAACGTCGCAAATCCGCGCAATCCGGTCGTCGGTCGCATCTGGGACACGCTCATCCGCCTCACCGAGCCGGCACTCGCGCCGATCCGCCGCTTGCTGCCCAGCCTGGGCGGCATCGATATTTCGCCGGTCATTCTCCTGCTTCTGCTCGGCTTCCTGCGCCGCCTCGTCGTCGAGATCTATGCCGGCGTCATGTGAGCCGGGCTTTCACGGTGACGCCTGACGGCTTGCGCGTTTCGGTGCGCCTGACGCCGAAGGGCGGGCGCGATGCGCTCGACGGCATGACGGCGCTTTCCGACGGACGCGCGGTGGTCAAGGCGCGCGTCCGCGCCGCGCCCGAGGACGGCGCGGCCAATGCCGCGCTGCTTGCCCTCCTCACGAAGACTCTCGGCGTCGCGAAATCCGACGCCGTTCTCGCCGCGGGCCACACCGCCCGTCTGAAGACAGTGGACATACGTGGCGACGGCGCGGCTCTCGCCGCGAACCTGACAGCCGCTTTGAAGGAAGAGAGCGCATGAGCGCGACGATCATCGACGGCAAGGCGCTTGCCGAAACCATCCGCGCGCGCGTCGCCGAAGAAGCAAGGAAGCTCGGCATCCGCCCCGGCCTCGCCGCCGTCCTCGTCGGCGAGAATCCGGCGAGCCAGGTCTATGTCCGCAACAAGGTGAAGCAGACGGAAGAAGCGGGCCTTGCGAGCTTCGAGCATCACCTGCCGGCAGACACCCCGGAAGCCGATCTCCTGAAACTCGTACAGTCACTGAATGCCGATCCGAAGGTTCACGGCATTCTGGTCCAGCTGCCCCTGCCCGATCACATCGATCCCGACCTCGTGATCCGCACCATCGACCCGGCAAAGGATGTCGACGGCTTTCATCCGATCAATGCCGGCCGTCTCGCCGTCGGTCAGGATTCGCTCGTGCCGTGCACCCCCCAGGGCTGCGTCCTGCTCGCGAAATCCGTACACCCCGATCTCGCCGGCATGGACGCGGTGGTTCTGGGCCGCTCCAACATCGTCGGCAAACCGGTCGCGCAGCTTCTCATTCAGGAGAGCGCGACGGTCACGGTCGCGCACTCCAAGACGCGCGATCTATCGGATGTCTGCGCCCGCGCCGATCTTCTCGTCGTCGCGATTGGCCGTCCGGAAATGGTGAAGCGCCACTGGATCAAGCCCGGCGCCACGGTGATCGATGTCGGCATCAACCGCGTCCCGGCTGAAGGCGGCAAGAGCCGCCTCGTCGGCGATGTCGCGTTTACTGAGGCGAAGGACGTCGCGGGCGCGATCACCCCGGTCCCGGGCGGCGTCGGCCCGATGACGATTGCCTGCCTGCTTGCGAATACGCTGAAGGCCGCGGCGTGGGCCGAGGGTCGGACGCCGCCGAGGTTTTGAGGCTCGCTTTCCCTCTCCCGTTTACGGGAGAGGGCGACTCACGGCGCAGCCGTGAGCGGGTGAGGGGGCGTTGTCGGACTCTACCTGCCCTCACCCCGGAGCGCTGACGCGCTCTCGACCCTCTCCCGCTTCGCAGGAGAGGGGAAGAAGACCCTACTTCTCGCCTTTGGCGCGCTGGATCGCCTCGACGATCAGCCGCCGCGCTTCGTCGGCATCGCCCCAGCCGACCAGCCGCGACCACTTGGTCTTTTCCAGATCCTTGTAGTGCTGGAAGAAGTGCGCGATCTGCTCGAGCGTGATCTCGGGCATGTCGGCGACGTTCTGCAGCTTCTCGTAACGCCGCGTCAGATGCGTCGAGGGCACCGCGATGATCTTTTCGTCGCCGCCCTGTTCGTCTTCCATCTTCAGCACGCCGATCGGGCGGCAGTTCATCACCGCTCCGGGAACGATGGCGCGGGTGTTGGCGATCAGGACGTCGATCGGGTCGCCGTCTTCCGAAAGCGTGTGCGGCACAAAACCGTAATTCCCCGGGTAGCGCATCGATGTGTAGAGGAAGCGGTCGACGACCAACGTCCCCGACGCCTTGTCGAGCTCATACTTGATCGGCTCGCCGCCGATCGGAATTTCGATAAGCACGTTGACGTCGTCCGGCGGGTTGATGCCGATCGGGATCGCTTCGATACGCATGAAAACTCCAGAAAATGATGCGCGGACCTAGCCTCTCGCGCGCCGCGCTGCAAGCTCGCAATGTCGCGACGTCATCAGGCCCAGGTGAAGGCGAGCTTTTCGAGCGTGACACCGCCGAAGCTTTCGGAGCCGCGCGCCGCCGCCGTCCCGCCGACCGCGCGGTAAAAGTCGCAAGCCGGCTCGTTGTCGGAGAGCGCCCAGACGGCAAGCCCCTCGACGCCGCGCGCCGAAAGCTCGGTGCGGCAGGCGGTAAAGAGTTTGCGGCCGAGGCCGATGCCCTGGAAGTGCGGCCGCACGTAAAGCTCGTAGATTTCGCCCTTCACGGGGAGCATGCCCGCCCGGTTCCTGCCGTAGCTCGCATAGCCGGCAATGTCGTCGCCGGCCGTCAGGACGAGAACCCGGCTGCCGCGCAAAATCGCGCTTTCCCACCAGGCCGGTCCACGCCGCAAAATCATGCGTTCGAGTTCGCGGCCGGGAATGATGCCTCTGTAAGCGTAGCGCCAGGCTTCGTCATGGACGTCGGCGATGGCCGAGGAATCGGTGGCGCGGGCAGGCCGGGTGTCGATGAGGAGCGTGCTCATATCGGAAGTCTAGGCGCGCTTTGCCCGCAACGCCAACAGGGCGCCCTGCCGCAGCCTGCTTGCGGCTGTCGGGAACGGGAGATAAACCCGGCTGGACCTTGCCCGGCGCCGGAAGCCGGCTTGCCTCATCGCCGCGCGCGCCCATTTAATTGAGTCCCGGTCGCGGCGCTCGGCCCGCGCGGTCCCAGGAGAGACTTAAATGACCGTCAGCGAGGTATCCGCGCCCAGCGCGAACGCGCTTATCAAGGACACGACGACCAAGGATTTCGGCACGGATGTCGTGGCCGAATCCCGAAACCAGCCGGTCCTCGTTGATTTCTGGGCGCCCTGGTGCGGCCCCTGCCGGCAGCTCGGCCCGGTCATCGAAAAGGTGGTCCGCGAGGCCGAGGGCAAGGTGAAGCTCGTCAAGATGGATACCGACGCGCATCCAGCCATCGCCGGCCAGCTCGGCATCAAGTCGATCCCGGCGGTTATCGCCTTCGTCAACGGCCAGCCGGTCGACGGCTTTGTGGGCGCCAAACCCGAAGGCGAAATCAAGCAATTCGTCGATCGCCTGACCAAGCCTCTCGACGCAGCCGTGCTGGGCGAAGCCCTTGCGCAGGCGGATGAATTGTTTGCCGCGAACGATCTTCCGGGCGCTGCCGAAGTCTATAGCGGCGTGCTCGCACAGGCGCCGTCGGATGTGCGGGCGATGGCCGGCCTGATCAAGGTCCAGATCGCGGCCGGCGACCTCGACGGAGCCAAAGACCTCCTCAATTCGCTGCCGCCCGATATCGCGAAAGACCCGGCCTTCGCCGCGGTTCGCGCGCAGATCGAGCTCGCCGAGACCGCGCATGACGAAAGCGAGATCACCGCCCTCGAAGCGGCGCTTGCGGACGATCCCGCCGATCATCAGACCCGCCACGATCTCGCGGTCGCTCTCGCCGCCGCCGGGCGCAAGGAGGAAGCGGTCGAGCATCTTCTGTCGATCGTGAGGAAGGACCGGGAATGGAACGAGGACGGCGCGCGCAAGCAGCTCGTTCTTTTGTTCGAGGCCTGGGGCCCGGTGGACGAAACCACGATGTCCGGACGCCGCCGACTGTCCTCAATTCTGTTTTCCTGAGAGCGGCGGGGCGGGGATGCCGATCAATATGATCTACCGCACGCCGTCCGATCTCCCGGCAACGCTCGCGATTTTTCCGTTGCCGGCCGTGCTTCTGCTGCCGCGCGGAGAGATGCCGCTCAACATTTTCGAGCCGCGCTACCTGCAGATGTTCGACGACGCGCTTGCCGGCAACCGCCTCATCGGCATGATCCAGCCTGAGTTCGACTCGCCTGAGGACGCCGTAAGCCCGCCGCTTGTCGAGATCGGGTGCGTCGGTCGCATTACCGGCTTTCAGGAGACCGGCGACGGCCGCTACCTTGTCACCCTCACGGGTGTCACGCGGTTTCGGGTCACCGAGGAATTGGCCACGACGACGCCTTATCGGCAATGCCGCCCTATCTACGAAGACTTCGTAGAAGATCTCGTTCCCGGCGCGGGCGAAGAGGCGGTCGACCGCGATGCGCTGATGAAGACGCTGAAGGCCTATCTCGCCGCGAACCAGCTCGAAGCCGATTGGTCGGGAATACGCGGTGCTTCCAACGAAGCGCTCGTCAACGCTCTGTCGATGATGAGCCCGTATGGCGCACGCGAAAAGCAGGCGCTGCTCGAGGCGCCCGATCTCAGGACGCGCGCCGAAATCCTCGTCGCGGTCACGGAAATGGACCTCGCCAGGACACGCGGCGACACCGACACATCCCTGCAGTAGGGTCCACAGGATTTCGCCCCAACAGGATCCGCCATGCCGACGACGAACCAGCCCCCCGGACACATCGACCCGAAGCTTCTCGAAATCCTGGTCTGCCCGCTGACCAAGGCGACGCTCGAATACGACGCGAAGAACCAGGAACTGATCTCGCGCCCGGCAAAGCTCGCTTATCCGATCCGCGACGGCATCCCGATCATGCTGCCGGAAGAGGCGCGAACGCTGAAGGATTGAGGTGGTGCCCCTCTCTCCCGCTTGCGGGAGAGAGCCGAACTCGCCGGCAGGCGAGCGGAGAGAGGGCAATTGGTGAGGCTGAACTCCGCGACCTCCCCTCTCCCGGGCGCGCTGATCGCGCGACTCGACCTCTCCCGCCTGAACTCGGGTGTTCCCGAGTTCAGCTCTTCAATGGCCGAGTCGGGTAAACCCGACTTGGCTCGGGAGAGGTAAAGGAGTAACTACAATCGCTCTCCCCGCAGCAATCGGGGCACATCTCCCGAAAGCCCCGCCGCGGAGCGCATGACGGCCCCCTTCACTGCTGGCATCCGGTCGAACACACCCAAGCCGGCATCGCGCGCAAGCCGCGCGGGAGATGCGCGCAGCAAAAACAGTTTCAGCAGACCGTCCATCGCCGCCAGCATCAGCATTGTGTCGAAGCGCCGCCAGCGTTCGTAGCGATCGAGGACGTTATGCGCGCCGATATCGCCGCCGAGACGCGCCGCGTCGGCCGCCGCCTCCGCCAAAGCCGCGACATCCCGAAAACCGATGTTCAACCCCTGGCCCGCGATCGGATGGGTGACATGCGCGGCGTCGCCGATCAGCGCGAGGCGGGTGCCGACAAAACTTTTCGCGACCTGAAGCGACAACGGCCGCATCGCACGCGGACCGTCGAGCGCGATTTCGCCGAAACGATAGCCCGCGCGCTCCTGCAACGCCGCGCGGAATCCGGTATCATCCAATGCGTACAGGCGCTCCGCGTGGAGCCGCCGCTCCGCCCACACCACCGATGCTCGCTGTCCGGGCAAAGGCAGAAGCGCGAACGGCCCGCCTTCGAGAAAATGCTGGATCGCGATGCCGTCATGATCGTGCTCCAGCGCAATCGTCGTGACGATCGCCGTCTGGTCGTAGCGCCAGCCTTGCGTCCTGATCTTCGCCAGTTTGCGCAGCGGCGAATTCGCGCCTTCCGCCGCAACCAGGAGCGAGGCGGACATAGCCGACCCGTCGGCGAGCTCGGCCACCGCCCGCGCCCCCGACGTCTCCGTGCCTGAAATGGCCGACGCGACGAAATTCACGCCCGCCGCTTCCGCCGCGGCAAACAGCGCATCGCGGATCACGCCGTTCGGCGCGACATGCGCCACCGGTTCGCCGGCCTCGCCGTCACCGGCGAAGGTCAGCATCACCGGCCGCATCACCTCCGCGAGCCGGGAATCTGAAATCTCCATCCGCCGGATCTCTTGCGCCTCAGAAGCAACCGCCTCCCACGCTCCGAGCGCTTCGAGCAGGTGCCGGGCGCCGGCGACCAGGGTCGAGGCACGCGGATCGCGCGGCGCCGCACGCGCCAAAGCGGGATCGCAGATCGCGACCTCGAACCCGGCGCGCGCCAGAGCCGCACCGAGCGCGAGGCCGACAAAGCCTGCACCCGCGACGATGACGTCGGCGCGTGTCTCTTTTCCGCTGTGCTTCATGTCCGGCCTTGCTTGACGCAAGCTCCTTGCGGGTTTCTCGTGAGCGCCCTGCCGCCGCGAAAGAACATATGTCCGAAGCCCTCGCAAATCTCCTCGCCATTCTCGATCTCGAACAGCTGGAGGAGAACCTGTTCCGGGGACGTTCGCCCCAGGGCGGCTGGCAGCGCGTGTTCGGCGGCCAGGTGATCGGGCAGGCGCTCGTCGCCGCCTTGCGCACGGTCGCGGGGGCCGCCCCGGCCCGCAATCCACATTCGATGCATGCCTATTTCCTCCTGGAAGGCGATCCGTCGGTTCCGATCGTCTACAACGTCGAGCGCATTCGCGACGGGGGTAGTTTTTCGACCCGCCGCGTCGTCGCGATCCAGCACGGGCGGCCGATCTTTTTCACCTCGGTCTCGTTCCAGATCGAAGAGGAGGGGTTCACGCACCAGTTCCCGATGCCGGATGTTTCCCCGCCCGAAGACCTCCCGAGCGAAAAGGAGATCGTCCACAAATTTATCGAGCACATGCCGGGGCCGATGCGGATTTATTTCTCGAGCGATCGTCCGATCGAGGTCCGGCCCGTGGATCTCTCGCTCTATATGGGTTTGGCGCCCCAGCCGCCGCACCGTTCGGTCTGGATCAGGACGACCGGCGCCCTGCCGGACGACCCGCACCTTCATCAATGCGTGCTCGCCTATGCCAGCGACATGACCCTGCTCGATACCGCTTTGGTGCCGCATGGGAAATCGATCTTTTCCAAGGATATCCTGGCCGCGAGCCTCGATCACGCATTGTGGATCCACCAGCCGTTCCGCGCCGACGACTGGCTTCTCTATGTCCAGGATTTGCCATTTTCCGGCGGCGGGCGCGGTCTCACCCGCGGACTTATCTATAGCCGTGCGGGTGAACTCGTTGCCTCGGTCGCGCAGGAAGGCCTGATCCGCAAACGGCGCCCGGCAGCAGCACCTGCCTAACTAATAGGCAGAAAAATGCCAGTTACGGTGCACTGGTTTTAGGCACCTGCCCAGTGCCGGGGCGCGATGCCCTATGGCCGCCACCAATCCTCGGTGGCCGTTAACTATTTCCCCCGAGTTTGGCACGCTGCTTGAATACGTCTACGGGCTGATGCGCTGGAAGCGTGTCCAACGCATGTCAGTTAACCCGTTGCGGACTTCTCCGCGGCGGATAGTGACGGGGAGCCCACGCATGAAACTCGTGACGGCAATTATCAAGCCCTTCAAGCTGGACGAGGTGCGCGACGCCTTGACGGCCGTGGGGGTTCACGGCCTGACCGTGACGGAAGTCAAAGGTTATGGCCGCCAGAAGGGACACACCGAAATCTACCGCGGCGCGGAATACGCGGTGAGCTTCCTACCGAAGCTGAAGATCGAAGTCGCCGTGCCCGCAAAGCTTGTCGACAAGGTCATCGACACCATCACCACCACCGCCAAGACGGGCCAGATCGGCGACGGAAAGATCTTCGTCACCCCGATCGAGCATGCCGTCCGCATCCGCACCGGCGAGTCCGACGAAGATGCTCTCTGATCTTCTCAAGCCCGCCTCTCTCATTTCCGGAGTTCCTTCCATGAATCTTTCGAAACTCGCACGTCTGGCGACGCCTGTGGCGTTGCTCGGACTGCTGGCCGCCGGGCCTGCATTTGCGCAGGAGGCCGCCGCCGCGGCTCCGGTGCCCAACAAGGGCGACACGACCTGGATGCTCATCTCATCGGTCCTCGTCCTCCTGATGACCGTTCCGGGCCTTGCTCTGTTCTACGGCGGCCTCGTCCGCTCCAAGAACATGCTCTCGGTCCTGTCGCAGGTTCTCGTGTGCGTGGCCCTCGTCTCCATCATCTGGGTCACGTACGGCTACAGCCTCGCCTTCACCGACGGCGGCCCGTGGAACGCCTTCATCGGCGGTTTCTCGAAAGCCTTCCTTTCGGGCGTGACGGTGAGCACCACGGTCGAGACGTTCTCGCGCGGCGTCGTCATTCCGGAAATGACATTCGTCCTCTTCCAGATGACCTTCGCTTGCCTCACCCCAGCCCTGATCTACGGAGCCATCGCGGAGCGCATCAAGTTCTCCTCGCTCCTCATCTTCACGGTTCTCTGGGTCACGTTCATCTACTTCCCGATGGCCCACATGGTCTGGTGGTGGCCGGGACCGGAGTTCGCCGCAACGAACCCGGCTGAAGCCACTGTTGCCGGCGCTGGCCTGCTCTGGGGCATGGGCGCGATCGATTTCGCCGGCGGCACCGTCGTGCACATCAATGCCGGGATCGCCGGCCTCGTTGGTGCGCTCGTCCTCGGCCCGCGCATCGGTTACGGCCGTGAGGCGCTGCACCCGCATTCGCTGACGCTGACCATGGTCGGCGCCTGCCTTCTGTGGGTCGGCTGGTTCGGCTTCAACGCCGGCTCCAACCTCGAAGCCAACGGCTACGCCGCTCTGGCCTCGATCAACACGTTCGTCGCAACCGGCGCTGCCTGCCTCGGCTGGATGTTCATCGAATGGATTGCCAAGGGTAAGCCGAGCCTCCTCGGCGCGGCGTCCGGCGCGGTTGCCGGTCTTGTCGCGATCACGCCCGCAGCCGGCTTCGCCGGTCCGATGGGTGCGATCTGCCTTGGCTTCGTCGCCGGCATCGTGTGCTTCTTCTTCTGCTCGACGGTGAAGAACGCGATCGGTTACGACGACTTGCTGGACGTGTTCGGCGTCCATGCGGTCGCCGGCATCCTCGGCGCCATCGCCACCGGTATCCTGGTCAACCCGGATCTCGGCGGCGCGGGCGTTGTCGACTACACGCTGGACAACGGTGCGGGCACGGCCGGTGCCTACGTCTTCGCCACGCAGGTCATGGCGCAGATCAAGGCCGTTGGCTTCACGATCCTCTGGTCGGGCATCGGCAGCTTCATCCTGTTCAAGCTGGTCGATCTGGTCTTCGGTCTGCGCGTCTCCGCCGAAAGCGAGCGCGAAGGCCTGGACATCACCTCGCACGGGGAGCGCGCCTACAGCATCTGATCCGAGTTAGCACCTCCCAAACTCAAGAACCCGGGCGGGTCCACCGCCCGGGTTTTTTCATGCCCTCTTAAGCCCGGAAGCCTCACGGTTAAGCCAAGCTTTACGCCTTCCCGCTTAACTCGCTTGGAGGATTCCGAGCGACGGAGGGTTTTGCGTGCGGGCGCTCGTTTACCGCAGTGGTGTCAGACGAAAGCGCGCGGTTCCCGACGAGTTGCGGGAGGCCGTGCTGCGCCGCGCGTATGAAGTCGGCGGCGTCGTCCTGATCGGCCTCGGCGTCGCGACCGCGCTTTCGCTCGTCACCTGGTCGGCGCAGGATCCGAGCTTCAACAACGCCGTTGACGGCGCTGCGAAAAACCTTCTCGGCACGCCCGGCGCCTTCATCGCCGACGTACTGATGCAGACCTTCGGCCTCGGTGCGATCTGCCTCATTTTCCCGGTCGCCGCCTGGGGCTGGCGCCTTGCGCTGCACCGCACCCTCGACCGTGAAAAGCTCCGCCTTCTTGCCTGGGTGTTCGCCTCGCTTGTCGGCGCAAGCTTCGCCGCCAGTCTGACGCCACCCGCTTCGTGGCCGCTGCCGAGCGGCCTCGGCGGCATAACCGGCGACGGCATCGTGCATGCGCTCCGCATCATGCTTCCCGCCTCCGGCATGGCCGCGGCGGCCCTCTCCGCCGCGCTCGGCCTCGGTGCCGCGTTCCTCGCATTCGTCGCAGCAGGCTTCGCCTTCCACGACGACATGCCCGAACTGACGAAGATGCGCCGCCGTGCGGAGGCGATCGAGGAGGACGAGGAAGAGCCCGAAGCCGAGGAAGAGGACGACTATCCCGAGCCAAAGGTCGACGCCCGTAGCGGGGCGCGCGACGCCGACCCGTTCGATTTCGAAGAAGAGGGCGGACACGGCTTCGCGCCGTTCGGCCTCGTTGTTCACTACTGGCTCGCCATGAAAAGCGGCTTCGGGCGCATGCTGCGCGGCGGCGCTTTCATGCACACCGAACGCGACGCCGGCCGCGTCGGCATGCGCGATCTTCTGCGCCGGCTCGATCAGGGCGACGAGGAGCCCGACGAGGACCAGGATTACGAGCCGGAAGAGCCCGAAGAGGATGAAGAAGAGGCCGCGCCCGCACGCCGCGCGCCGCGCCAGATCCGCCGCGCCCAGGCCGCGGCGTTCGATCCCGACACCTATGAAGTGCCGCCGCTCAACCTTCTCGCCGCACCCAAGAAGGGCGGCGGGGTGGCGCTGTCGAAAGCCGAACTCGAAGACAACGCCCGCATGCTGGAAAGCGTGCTTGAGGATTACGGGGTCAAGGGCGAGATCATCGACGTTCGGCCCGGCCCCGTCGTCACGCTGTACGAACTCGAGCCCGCTCCCGGAATCAAGTCTTCGCGCGTCGTCGGTCTCGCCGACGACATCGCCCGCTCGATGAGCGCGGTCTCGGTCCGAGTCGCGGTCGTTCCGGGCCGCAACGTCATCGGCATCGAGATGCCGAATTCGAAGCGCGAGACGGTCTATCTGCGCGAGCTTCTGGCGGCGGAAGATTTCGAAAATTCCGACATGCGCTTGCCGCTCTGCCTCGGCAAGACGATCGGCGGCTCGCCGGTCATCGCGGAACTCGCGCGCATGCCGCATCTTCTGATCGCGGGCACCACCGGCTCCGGCAAATCGGTCGCCATCAACACCATGATCCTGAGCTTGCTGTACCGGCTGACGCCGGACGAGTGCCGGCTCATCATGATCGATCCGAAGATGCTCGAACTCTCCGTCTATGACGGCATTCCGCATCTTCTCGCGCCGGTCGTCACCGATCCGAAAAAGGCTGTCGTCGCGCTCAAATGGGCGGTGCGCGAGATGGAAGATCGCTACCGCAAGATGTCGAAGGTCGGCGTCCGCAATATCGACGGCTTCAACGCCCGCATGGTGGAGGCCGCCAAGAAGGGCGAGGTCATTCACCGCACGGTACAGACAGGTTTCGACAAGCGCACCGGCGAGGCGATTTACGAACGCGAAGAGATGGAGCTGGAGAAGCTTCCCTACATCGTCGTCATCGTCGACGAGATGGCCGACCTGATGCTGGTCGCGGGCAAGGAGATCGAAGGCGCGGTCCAGCGCCTGGCGCAGATGGCCCGCGCCGCGGGCATCCACATCATCATGGCGACGCAGCGTCCGTCGGTCGATGTCATTACAGGCACGATCAAGGCGAACTTCCCGACCCGCATCTCCTTCCAGGTCACGTCAAAGATCGACAGCCGCACTATTCTCGGCGAGGGCGGCGGCGAACAGCTGCTCGGCCAGGGCGACATGCTGCACATGCAGGGCGGCGGCCGTATCAGCCGCGTCCACGGACCGTTCTGCTCCGACGCCGAGGTCGAAAAAGTCGTGCGTCACCTGAAGGCGCAGGGGGCGCCCGATTACCTTGAAGCCGTAACGGCGGCCGAGGAAGAGGGCGAGGGTGAAGACGGCTCGGTGTTCGACAAGGGCTCGTTCGGCGAACCCGGCGCCGAGCTGTACGATCAGGCCGTCCAGGTCGTTCTCCGCGACAAGAAGTGCTCGACAAGCTACATTCAGCGGCGTTTGCAGATCGGCTATAATCGTGCCGCGTCTCTCGTCGAGCGTATGGAGAACGAGGGAATCGTCAGCGCCGCCAATCACGCCGGCAAACGCGAGATTCTGGTGGAAGACGAGCGCGCCGGTAATTTTTGAGCCGCTTTCACCGCTTTGTCGCCACAGAGCGCGCCTATGCAGCACGCGCTCGGGGAAATTTGATGATCCTGCGTCGTTTGCCTGGTCTGTCTGCTGCGGCTGCGTTGGCCGCCTGCCTCAGCACGCCCGCGTCAGCGCAGGCGGTGCCGAATCCCAAGCCGCGGCCCGCCCATCTGACAGCGAAAGCCGCCCCCGCCACCGTTGTTGCGGCTCCCGTTGTTTTGGCTCCCGTCGTTGCGGCGCCGGCCCCTGCGCCCACGAGCATCGGCGAGATCGCCGCAACTTCCGCAATTTCCGTGGCGCCCGAACCGGCCGAACCTTCTCCGGCTACGGAACCAGCCGCCACCGTCGAGCCCAACGTCGAGGTTGCGGCGGCTTCAGCCAGCAATGATCCGACGACCGAAGAGGTCGCAGCGCCTTTGGATATCACGGCGCCGCAGCCCGACCCGATCGAGGTCCTGGCCGCAGCAAATCCTGTGGACGCCCCGTCGGAGGCTCAGACCCTCAGCAGGGTGAACACCTATTTCAACGGCATTCGTACCCTGGTCGGCAATTTCACCCAGGTCGGTCCGGACGGCAGCCGCGCCGACGGCAAATTCTTCCTGCAGAAACCCGGCAAGGTCCGCTTCTACTACCAGCGGCCATCGACCACCGACATCATCGCCGACGGCAAGTCCCTCGTCGTGCGCGACCGCAAGCTCGCGACGCAGGATGTCTATCCGCTGTCGCAGACGCCGCTGAAATTCCTGCTCGACACCAATATGGACCTTTCTCGCGATTCCAAGGTCACGGCCGTCTACGAGGAGCCGGGCCTTATCAGTGTGGCCATCGAGGAAGAGACGACGTTCGGCGGCAAGGCGCGAATTCAGCTGGTGTTCGGAACCGAGAATAAGAAGTCTTTCGAGCTGAAGCAGTGGACGATCACCGACGCGCAGGGCCTCGACACGACAGTAGCCCTCTCCGATCTCGATACGACGACCCGGCCCGACGAAAAGCTGTTCGCGGTCGACTACACCCACGACAGCAGCGAGCGTCGCTAGGCGCTCAGGTGAGGCATTTTTGCCTCACACGGTCGTGAACGCCCGATTCGTTGAATCGCTCGGCCCAGCCCATAGATGTGTCTTTAAGCAGCGCGCCCACTCCAGTGGTGCCCCCGTCTCCACGGACGTCGCTGCAACCGCCGGCCAACCCTCCCGGCGGCACGCATAAAGCGTCGGCGCCCGGTCTCCCCCCAGACCGGGCGCTTTGCGTTTGAGGCGCCAAAGCTCTATCTCTCCGGCCCGCCCGGAAATCATCGCCTCATGCCCCTCAAAATCGCCTCCTGGAACATCAATTCGGTGCGCCTGCGCATCGATCTCGTCGCCCGGCTTCTCGACGAGGCCCAACCCGACGTGATCTGCCTGCAGGAGACGAAGTGTCTGGAGGGCCAGTTTCCGCTCTCGGCGTTCAACGCACGCGGCTACGCCCATGCGGCCATGACCTGCCAGAAGGGCTATCACGGCGTCGCCATCCTTTCGCGCCTGCCCTTCGGCGAGGTCGACCGCTTCCGCTTCGGCGGCAAGGAGGACGCGCGCCACATCGCGGTGACGTTCGGCGAGGGTGCGGCGCAGGGCATCTCACTGCACAATTTCTACGTTCCCGCCGGCGGCGATATTCCGGATCCCGACCTCAATCCGAAATTCGCGCACAAGCTCGCATATCTCGACGAGATGCGGCACTGGACGAACGGTGGCGCGCCAGCGCGCACGATTCTCGTCGGCGATCTCAATGTCGCGCCGTTGCCGGACGATGTCTGGAGCCACAAGCAGATGCTCGGCGTCGTCAGCCACACGCCCGCGGAGACCGAGCGCCTCACCGGCATCATCGGCGAAGGCAAGTGGATCGACGCCGTGCGCCACAACAAGCCCGAGCCCGAGCGTGTCTTTACGTGGTGGAGCTACCGCTCACCGAATTGGGAAATATCCAACCGCGGCCGCAGGCTCGATCATGTCTGGGTCAGCCGCGATCTCGAACCGGCCATCGGCCCCATCGAAATCCTGAAACCGGCGCGCAGCTGGGATCGGCCCTCCGATCACGTGCCATTGATCGCGCACCTCGACCTCTAGTCGTCCGACGGCGCCTTGCCGAGCTGCGTCTGAATGCGCTGCAGCGTTGCGTGTTCGGCGCGCATCCGGGAAATGAGCTTCGTTCTGAGACCGGCGGCGAGAGCCGGGAACGCGTGCAACATACGGAGGAACAGCGGACGGGGAATCGCAAGCAGCTGAGCCGGCTCCAATGCGTACGCGCTGCAGGGCCTCGTCGTCTCGACGAGAAGCGCCATCTCGCCGATCAGGGCGCCCGGTCCGGCCACAAGGGATCCGTTGTCCCCGGCGCCGAGCTTGATGCGCCCGCGCACGACGGCATAGCCGATCCGCGCCTCTTCACCCCGCTCGAACAGAATATCGCCCGCGCCGAGATTGACGACCTCGGCGGAGAACGCGAGCAGGCGTAGCGCGTCGCTGCCGGCATCGGCGAAAAGCGGCGTGCGCTCGAGGGCGCGGATATTCTCGTCCAGGTTCAAGCGCCGCTCCTGAAGGGCTTGTCCTTACGGCACAAGTTTGTAGCCGCCGGCTTCCGTCACGAGCAGTGCCGCGCTCGACGGGTCTTTCTCGATCTTCTGCCTGAGACGGTAGATATGAGTTTCCAGCGTGTGCGTCGTTACTTCGGCATTATATCCCCACACCTCCTGCAGCAGCTCGTCGCGGCCGACCACCTTGCCGTTGGCCCGATAGAGATAACGCAGGATCGAGGTTTCCTTTTCCGTCAGCCGCACTTTCGAGCCGCGCTCGCTCATCAGAAGTTTGGTCGCCGGCCGGAACGTGTACGGACCGATCGACAGCACGGCATCCTCGCTTGCCTCATGGCTGCGAAGCTGGGCGCGGATGCGGGCGAGGAGAACGGCGAAGCGGAACGGCTTTGCGACATAATCGTTCGCGCCGGCCTCCAGCCCCTCGATCGTATCGGCCTCCGAATCGTGGCCGGTCAGCATGATGACGGGGCCCTTGTAGCCGTTGGCGCGCATGGTTTTCACCGCCTCGCGCCCGTCCATGTCCGGCAGGCCGACATCCATCAAAACGAGATCCATATGGCCCGCCTTGACGGCCTCGATGGCCGCGGCGGCGCTGGTGGCGGGAACAGGCTCGAACTCGTCGTGAAGCGCGATCTGTTCGATCAGCGCCTCGCGCAGGTCCGCATCGTCCTCGACCACGAGAATCTTGCGCGCGGCCGCCATATCGTGCCTCTCTGCCGCCTTTCGGTGGCGCTTCAAATCCGTGCCGTCGAAGTAGAACACGGCCGCGCCGCCGCGCAAGCCACCTAGACGCCTCATACCGAGGGCTTAACCGGTGTCCCCCACGTTTCGCCGCATATATGTAGTCTCCGGCGCAAACGAGCCCCAGCGCGGCATTTTGCTCGCCGGCCCGTTCCGGTTCCCCGTCGCGCTCGGCAAGGCCGGGGTTGTTTCCCGCAAACGGGAAGGCGACGGCGCCACGCCGCGCGGCCTGCTTCCCCTGCGCCGCCTCTGGTTTCGGCGCGACAAGGTCGGGCGCCCGATGACAGCGCTACCAACCCGCATCACCCGGAAGAACGATTTGTGGTGCGATGCCCCCGGCGACCGGAATTACAACCGCCCCGTCCGCGCCCCCTATCTCGCCTCGCATGAGGAGATGTGGCGCACGGACGACGTCTACGATTACGTAATCGAGCTCGGGTGGAACGACGCTCCGCGCCTGGCCGGACGCGGTTCGGCGATTTTCATGCACCTCGCCCGCCCGGGATTCAAACCTACCGCCGGCTGCGTGGCGCTGAGACGCCGCGACATGGAGCGGCTGTTGCCATTTCTGGGGGCCGAGACGGTGCTGTTAGTGAGGTGATCTCTCTCCATTGACGGGAGAGAGTTACCTTCCGCCGAAAATCGCGCTTCCGACCCGGACATGGGTCGCTCCAAACTGGATCGCCGTCTCGAAATCCGCGCTCATCCCCATGGAAAGTCCGGTCAAGCCGTTCCGTAACGCGATCTTCTCCAGCAGCGCGAAATGCGGCGCCGGGTTCTCATCCAGCGGCGGAATGCACATCAGCCCATGGATGTTCAGGCCGTGCTCATCCCGACACGCCGCAAGAAACGCATCCGCCTCTTCCGGGAGGACCCCCGCCTTCTGCGGCTCTGCTCCGGTGTTCACCTGGACGAACAGAAGCGGGCTCCTGCCCTGCCGCGCGATCTCCTTCGCCAGGACGGCGGCGATTTTCGGCCGGTCCACGGAATGGATGACGTCGAACAAAGCGACTGCCTCCGCGGCCTTGTTTGATTGCAGCGGTCCGATGAGATGCAGCTCGACGCCGGGATGCGCGGCCTTCAGCGCCGGCCACTTCCCTTCGGCTTCCTGCACCCGGTTCTCGCCGAACACCGTCTGCCCCGCGCCGAGAACCGGCTCGACCGCGTCCGGCCCGAACGTCTTCGTCACCGCGACAAGCGTAACCGAAGCCGGGCCGCGCCCGGCCGCCTTGCACGCGGCGGCGATCTTGGCCCGCACCTCGGCCAGTGCCTCGACGGCATGATTCTCCGAAGAACTCTGCATCATCCGCCCGCTAAAGCATGCCGCGACGCGCTTGCGAAGACCCCCGCCATTGACCCCGCTCCTCCGAGAGGCCAATTTCCGGCGACTTTCGGCGGCAGTCGCCGCCCCAACCCTCCGAGACGGCACACATCATGACGACGGAGCGCTACGACGCCCGCACCGCCGAGCCCAAATGGCAAAAAGCCTGGGACGAGGCACAAACCTTCACCACGAAGAACGACGATCCGCGCCCGAAATACTACGTGCTCGAGATGTTTCCCTACCCGTCGGGGCGCATCCATATGGGCCATGTGCGCAATTATGCGATGGGCGATGTCGTCGCCCGCGTGAAGCGCGCCCGGGGCTTCAACGTTCTGCACCCGATGGGCTGGGACGCGTTCGGCCTGCCGGCCGAGAACGCCGCGATCGAACGCAAGGTCCATCCCCGCGAGTGGACCTATTCGAACATCGCGACCATGCGCGACCAGCTGAAAAGCATGGGCCTGTCGCTCGACTGGTCGCGCGAGCTCGCGACCTGCGATCCTTCCTATTACCGGCATCAGCAGAAACTCTTCACCGACTTCATGCGCGTCGGCCTCGTCGACCGTAAACAGTCCAAGGTGAACTGGGATCCGGTGGACAACACCGTGCTTGCCAACGAGCAGGTCATCGACGGCCATGGCTGGCGCTCCGGCGCGCCGGTCGAGATCCGCGAACTGACCCAGTGGTTCCTGAAAATCACCGATTTCTCCGAAGAGCTGCTGACCGCCCTCGACGGCCTCGACCGCTGGCCGGAAAAGGTTCGGCTGATGCAGAAGAACTGGATCGGCAAGTCGGAAGGCATGCTCGTCCGCTTCATGCTGGAAGGCGCGCCGCAAGGTTTTTCGGAAGTGGAAGTCTACACGACGCGTCCGGACACTCTGTTCGGCGCAAGCTTCCTCGCGGTCGCGCCCGATCATCCGATCGCGCACGCCGTCGCGCGGGACGACAAAAAACTCGCCGCTTTCATCGACGAAGCTCGCCGCACCGGCACGTCGGCCGCCGCGATCGAGACCGCCGAAAAGCACGGCTACGATACCGGCATATCGGCCGTGCATCCGCTCGATCCGACGCGGAAGGTTCCGGTCTATGTCGCGAACTTCATCCTGATGGATTACGGCACCGGCGCCATTTTCGGCTGCCCGGCGCATGACCAGCGCGATTTCGAATTCGCGACCAAATACCGTCTGCCGATCACGCGCGTCGTGGCCGACAGTCCGGAAGATGCGGCGGCTCCGCTGGATGGAGCCGACACGTCGGAAGACGGCGTGCTGGTCAATTCCGAGTTTCTCAACGGTCTGTCCGTACAGGCCGCCAAGGAAGCGGTCGCGAGGCGGCTTGAAGCAGCCAGCATCGGCAATCTCCCGGTCGGCAAGCGCCAGGTCAATTACCGTCTGCGCGACTGGGGCATTTCGCGGCAGCGTTACTGGGGCTGCCCGATTCCGGTTATCCATTGCGAAGAGCACGGCGCCGTGCCGGTGCCCGACGACCAACTGCCGGTTCTCCTACCCGACGACATTACATTCGACCGCCCGGGCAATCCGCTCGACCATCACCCGACATGGAAGCATGTCACGTGTCCGATCTGCGCGAAGCCCGCGCGACGCGAGACCGACACGATGGACACATTCGTCGATTCGTCCTGGTACTTCGCGCGCTTCACCGCGCCGGGTTCAGACAAGCCTCTCGAGAAGAACGTGGCCGATCACTGGATGCCGGTCGATCAGTATATCGGCGGCATCGAGCACGCGATCCTGCATCTTTTGTATTCGCGGTTCTTCACCCGCGCCATGAAGAAGGCCGGCTATACGAGCCTCGACGAGCCGTTCGCGGGTCTGTTCACCCAGGGCATGGTCGTTCACGAGACGTATAAGGGCGCGAACGGCGAATGGCTTTCGCCGGACGAGATTGTCATTTCGGGCGAGGGCGCCGAGCGCGCGGCGAAAACGAAATCCGGCGGTGTGGTCGAGATCGGCTCGATCGAGAAGATGTCGAAGTCGAAGAAGAACACCGTCGATCCGACCGATATCATCGAACGCTACGGCGCCGACACCGCGCGCTGGTTCATGCTGTCCGACAGCCCGCCCGAGCGCGACGTGATCTGGACCGAGGCCGGCGTCGAGGGCGCGGGCCGATTCGTCCAGCGTCTGTGGCGCATCGTGCAGGACAGCCAGACGTTGGGGGCAAAGCCCGGCACCGCGAAGCCCGGCATCTTCGGCACGGATGCCAATGCGCTCCGTCAGGCCGCGCACAAGGCGCTCAACGCCGTAAGTGAGGATGTCGAACGGCTGCGCTTCAACCGCTGCGTCGCGCACATCTATGAATTCTCGAACACGCTCGCGACGGTGTTGCAGAATGCGAAAACGGCGGCCCCGGCCGCCGATCTGAGCTGGGCGATTCGCGAGGGTGCTGAAATCCTCGTCCAACTCGTCGCGCCGATGATGCCGCATCTCGCCGAGGAATGTTGGGCCGCGCTCGGCCACACGGGTCTCGTCGCGCAATCCGCTTGGCCGGAGGTCGAGGCCTCGCTTCTTGTCTCCGATACGATTACCCTGCCGGTCCAGATCAACGGGAAGAAGCGCGACGAGATCACGGTCGCGGCCGCCGCGACCCCCGCTGAAGTGGAAGAGGCTGTCCGCAAGCTTGATTCTGTTGTACGCGCTAGTGACGGGAAGCCCCTTAAAAAGGTCATCGTCGTCCCCCAAAGGATCGTCAATGTCGTGGTCTGAAACAGTCCGGCTCGGCCGTCTCGGCCTCACCGTCGCCTCTGCGCTGGCGCTTGGCGGGTGCTTTCAGCCCATGTACGCCAAGGTGGCGCCGGTCGTCGCCTCGACCGGCCCGGCGCTCGGCACGCCGGGTTCGGTCAACGCACTGGCCTCGGTCGACATCCTGCCGATCGACGGGCGTGTCGGCCAGAAGATCCGCAACGATCTCCTGTTCGCTTTCACCGGCGGCGGTGCGCCGTTGCCTCCGGCCTACCGGCTCGACATCACGGTCCAGATCGTCGCGGCGCAGACCGCCATCGTCGATCCGTTCACCGACCGCCCTGAGCTTGAAACCGCCGGCGTCGAAGCCGCGTTCGCCCTGATCCGTGTCGGTACCGGCGAACCGGTCCTGTCGGGCAATGCACTGGGCCGCGCGACCTATACCCGCAACCGCCAGCGTTTCGCCTCGACCCGCGCGCAGCGCGACGCCGAGGATCGCGCCGCGCGTGTCGTGGTCGACCAGATCCGTGCCCGGCTGATGGGCCATTTCGCCGGCGCCGGCACCTGATTTAATGGTTGCGATCAAGGCGGCCGGGGCCGAGAGCTTCGTAGCCCGGCCCGATCCAGGCCTGTTCTGCCTTCTTGTCTACGGCCCCGATCTCGGCCTCGTCACCGAGCGCGCCGCGCTCCTCGCCCGCAGCGCGGTCGACGATCCCGAGGACGCCTTCGCGCTTGTCCGGATGGATGGCGACGATCTTGCGTCCGATCCCGACCGTCTCCTCGACGAGGCGCACACAATTCCGCTCTTCGGCGGCCGCCGCGCGATCTGGATCCGCACCGGTTCGCGGCCGATCCACTCCGCCGTGGAAAAGCTGCTTGCCGGTCCCGCGCCGGACGCCCGCATCGTCATCGAGGCCGGCGATCTCAGGAAGGGCGCCCCGTTGCGCGCGCTGTGCGAGAAAAGCCCCAAGGCCGCGGCTCTGCCCTGCTACGCCGACAACGAAGCCGCGATTTCGAAACTGATCGACCGCGAACTTGCGGACGCCGGGCTGAAGATCGATCCGGATGCACGGCAGGCGCTTTTGGCTTCGCTGGGTTCCGACCGTCTCGCCACCCGCCAGGAAATCGGCAAGCTCGCGCTGTACGCACACGGCGAAGAGCGGGTCAATCTCGCCCATGTGGATGCGGTTGTCGCCGATGTGTCCGCCATCGCGCTGGACGATGCGGTCGACGCCGCCTTCACCGGAAATGCCGATGCGCTGGAACGCGGATTGGCCTTGCTGGAAGCATCGGGGATCCCCGCCTCCGCCGCGCTTCTCGCCGCACAACGTCATGCCTTGCAGCTTCATAAAGTGCGCGCGAGCGGACAGGATCTGGAGCGCGCCTGGCCGAATCTGCACTTCCGCCGCAAGGGTGCGATCGAAACCGCGCTCGCGCGCTGGCCGCTGACGCGGATCGACGCGGCGGTTCAGCGTCTCGCACTTGCGGTTCTGGAAGCTCGCCGCGCCGGCGCGTTCGGCGAGGTCATCGCCCGGCGTACGCTCGCGGCGATCGCGAGCGAAGCGCGGCGGCGTTAGCGCGCGCGCTTCAGGCGGCGCGCGATCTCGTCGAGCTGTTCGAGGCTTGAATAGCGAATGATGACCTGACCGCCCGGGCCTTTGTGCGCGACATCGACCTCGAGCCCAAGCGCATCGCTCAGCATTTTCTCGAGCACGGTCGTGTCCTGATCCTTGCGCGATTTCGCCGTCTTGGGCTTCGCCGAACCCGCCTGCCCCAAAGCTTCGGCATCGCGCACGCTCAAGCCCTGCGCGATGATCTTTTTCGCGGCAGCCGACGGATCGTCGAGCGAAAGAAGCGCCCGCGCATGACCTGCGGTCAGCTTGCCGTCGAGCACCGATTGCCGGACATCGTCCGGCAACTTCAGCAGCCGCATTGTATTGGCAATATGGCTTCGGCTCTTGCCGATGATCTTCGCGAGATTTTCCTGCGTGTGCTTGTAGGAGGCGATCAGCGACTCATAGCCCTGCGCTTCCTCGATGGCGTTGAGATCGGCGCGCTGGACGTTTTCGACAATCGCGATTTCAAGCGCCTCGCGGTCCGAGACCTCGAGTACGACGACCGGCACATCGTGCACGCCCGCGCGCTGCGCCGCGCGCCAGCGCCGTTCGCCGGCGATGATCTCGAACACATTCGCCGCGCCCTGAATCGCGCGCACCAGGATCGGCTGGACCACGCCTTTCTCGCGCACGGAATTGGCGAGGTCCGCGAGATCTTCTTCGGCGAATGTCTTGCGCGGATTTTTCAGATTGGCGCGCAGAAACTCGATCGGAACCCGCTTCTGTCCCTGCCGCGCCTGCGCCGCCGGGATCTGCTCGTCTTCACCGATATCGCCGATAAGGGCCGCAAGACCCCGCCCGAGCCGAGGCCGGGCTGCATCATCCGCCATCACTTGGAATCTCCCGACATTTAAGATCAAGCCGCCCGGAGCTTGCGTTCGCGCTGGATGATCTCGGAGGCGAGCCTCAGATAGGCCTGGCTGCCGGAGCAGTTGAGATCGTAGAGCAGAACCGGCTTGCCGTGCGACGGCGCTTCCGAGACCCGGACATTGCGCGGAATGATCGTGTCGAAAACTTTGTCGCCGAGATATTCCCGCACGTCGGCGACAACCTGCCCCGACAGATTGTTGCGCGCGTCGAACATGGTCAGCACGACGCCCTGGATGGTCAGGCCGGGATTGAGCGTGGCCCGCACCTGCTCGACGGTGCGCAGCAATTGCGACAGTCCTTCCAGCGCGAAGAACTCGCACTGCAGCGGCACGAGAATCGCAGCTGCCGCGGCCAACGAATTGATGGTCAGGATGTTGAACGAAGGCGGGCAGTCGACAAGTACATACGTGTACGGTTCGCCGCCGTCCTCGGCCATGCGCCGCAGCGCCTCGCGCAACCGATAGGAGCGGTGCTTGTCGCCGGCGATTTCCATCTCGACGCCGAGAAGATCCATGGTCGACGGCGCGACATCGAGCTGCGGCACCGCGGTCGGCATCGCGACGTCGCGGATCGACGCCTCGCCCAGCATGACGTCGTAGGTCGAGAGCTTGCGACTCTTGCGGTCGATCCCCATCCCGGTCGACGCATTGCCCTGCGGATCGAGATCGATGATCAGAACTTTTTCGCCGATCGCGGCGAGCGCCGTGCCCAGATTGATGGCGGTCGTGGTCTTGCCGACCCCGCCCTTCTGGTTGGCGACAGCCAGTACCCGCGGCATTTTTGCTGCTTCACTCATTGGCCTCACCGCCTTGCCCCGAAATGGTTAGCGCGGCGTCACCCCTGATACAACGACCAGCCGGGCGGACGCTTCGGTGCGACTCGGGACAAGATCGCACGAAAAGGTCCAATATTTGGTAGCCTCCGTCAATTCAGACTCTACATCTTGTCCTTTCGGAAAGATGCCCACTGTCCCCGATTTCAACAGCGGTTCAGCGAGTTCGAGCAGTTTTTTTAACGGCGCGACCGCGCGGGCGGTCACGATATCGGCGCCATGGCTCCAATCGGCCAATGCTATCTCGATTCGCGCATTGTGAACCGACGCCGGAACGGCCATCGCCCGCGATGCCTCGCGCAGAAACGCGCTTTTCCTCTGGTCGCTTTCGATCAGGTGGATCTGGAAGCCTGGCCGATTCGCCAAAGCCGCCGCGATGACAAGAGCCGGGGAACCCGCCGCCTGAGCCGAGGTCCACGAAAACCCTGGCGCCCACGGGCGCAATCTCGGCGACCTGGAGGCCGTCTGCGATATGGCGCATCCAGATTTCGTCGAGCGTTCTGGATCCGACAAGGTTGATCGTTCTCTGCCATTTGACGAGAAGTTCGGTGAGAACCTGCAGCCGATCCCACGTTTCACGTGAAACATCGGGAAAAAGAGCTTCGGCCTGATCGCGGTCGCGGCTCATGCGGCCCGGCGGGCATGCGCCAGGAGGAGCGTCAGGGCCGCGGGCGTCATGCCTTCGATCCGTCCCGCCTGGCCGATCGTCTTCGGACGCACCGCTTCCAGCTTGATGCGCAGCTCCGACGACAGGCCGGCGATATTGGCGTAGTCCAGGCTGTCCGGCACCGCTCGATTTTCCTCGCGCTGGAAAGCCTCGATGTCTGCGCTCTGGCGATCGAGATAGACGGCGTAGACCGCGTCGATTTCGATCTGTTCGGCAATCCTTGGATCGAGGGTCCCGAACGCCGGCCAGATGCGGGCGAGGTCGGAGATCGTGATTCCCGGCCGGCTCAGGAGGTCGAACGCCGTGCGCCGCACGCCGTCCTGATTGAGCGCAAGGCCATGCGCCTTCGCCTCGTTCGGCGTCAGCGACACCGAGCGCGCCAATGCGCGGGCGGCAATCAGTGCGTCGGCCTTCGCGCCCCACACCGCTGCACGCTCCCCGCCGACGCAGCCCAGCAAGAGACCGCGTCCAGTGAGGCGCTGGTCGGCATTGTCGGCGCGCAGGCTCAGCCGGTATTCGGCGCGCGAGGTGAACATCCGGTACGGCTCCGACACGCCGCGCGTGACGAGATCGTCGACCAGAACGCCGAGATAGGCCTCCGAGCGATCGAAGGTAACGCCCTGCCCGCCGCCGGCCGTGAACGCCGCATTGAGTCCGGCGAGAAGACCCTGGGCCGCAGCCTCCTCATAGCCGGTCGTGCCGTTGATCTGGCCCGCGAAGAAAAGGCCCGCGACGCGCTTCGTTTCGAGCGTCGGGGTCAATTCGCGCGGATCGACGTAATCGTACTCGATCGCATAGCCCGGCCGTACCACGCGGACCTTCTCGAGCCCGGGGATTGTCGCCAGCAGCGCGAGCTGCACGTCCTCCGGCAGCGAGGTGGAAATGCCGTTCGGATAGACGGTCGTGTCGTCGAGACCTTCCGGCTCGAGAAAGATCTGATGGCTGTCGCGTTCGCCGAAGCGCACGACCTTGTCCTCGATCGACGGGCAATAGCGCGGGCCGCGGCTGTCGATCTGGCCGGAATACATCGGCGCGCGATGAATGTTCGCCTGGATGATCGCGTGCGTTTCCGCAGTGGTGCGCGTCATGTGGCATAGCACCTGAGCATTCTCGATCCGTCCGGTCAGCGCCGAAAACGGTTCCGGCTCGTCATCGCCGGGCTGCGGCTCGAGCGCGGAATAGTCGATCGTCGACCCGTCGAGGCGCGGCGGCGTCCCCGTCTTGAGACGGCCGAGCGCGAAGCCCTGCGCACCCAGAGTTTTCGAGAGGCCGAGAGCCGGCGCTTCGCCGACGCGGCCCGCCGGAATTTTCGTTTCGCCGATATGAATGAGGCCGGACAGAAACGTGCCCGTCGTAAGCACGACGGCGCCCGCCGGCAGGCGCGTTCCATCCCCGAGCAGAACGGCGGTGACGCGTCCGCCATCAAGAACAAGATCGTCGACCTCGCCTTCAAGCACGGTCAGATTCGCGTGCTCGCGGATCACTCGCTGCATGGCGGCCGCATAGAGCTTGCGGTCGGCCTGGGCGCGCGGGCCCCGGACGGCCGGTCCCTTCCGTCGGTTGAGGACGCGGAACTGAATGCCGCCCTGGTCGGCCACGCGGCCCATCAGCCCGTCGAGCGCATCGACCTCGCGAACGAGGTGTCCCTTGCCGAGGCCGCCGATCGCGGGATTGCAGGACATCGCGCCGATCGTTGCGAAGCTGTGCGTCACGAGCGCGGTCTTCGCGCCGAGGCGCGCGGACGCGGACGCGGCCTCGCAGCCGGCGTGACCTCCACCGACGACAATGACATCGAAGCCCTGTTTCACGTGAAACAACCTATTTCCCGATGCAGAACGAACTGAAGATCGCATCGAGAACCGCCTCGACATCGACCCGCCCTGAAATACGGCCCAGAGCGCGCGCCGACAAGCGCAGTTCCTCGGCCATGAGCTCGGGCGCGCTCTCCGGCACGGCGGCGCGGCCAAGATGCTCCTGCGCGTCAATGAGAGCGGCACGATGGCGGGCACGGGTGACGAGCGCGGATTCAGCCGGGGCGAGTTCGGTGCGGAGCCAGTGCGCGAGTGCCGCGAGAAGCCCGTCGACGCCCTCGCCTGTCAGCGCGGAGATCATGTGATCGGCGTGAGCGGATGCCGTTGCGGCGAGGTCCGCTTTATTCCGGATGCGCCAGAGAGGAACCGCGCTCTCCGGCGGCGGCGCGGCGCCTTCCGAGGCGTCCTCGAACCAGAGGACGAGATCGGCGGCGGCCGCGCGATCGCGCGCACGACGCAGAGCTTCCTGCTCGACGGGATCGCCGGTCTCGCGAAGGCCCGCGGTGTCGATGAGCGTCGCCGGATAGCCGCCGAGATCGAGCGCCACTTCCAGCATGTCGCGGGTGGTCCCGGCGTGCGGCGACACGATCGCCACCTCCCGCCTCGCAACCCGATTCAGGAAGCTCGATTTGCCGGCATTGGGCGGACCGGCGATGACGATCACCGCGCCGTCCCGCAGACGTTCCCCGCCAGCGCCCTCGGCAAGCAGCACTCCGATTTCGGCGGCGAGGTCCTGCGCGATCGTCGCCGCACGTGAGGCAAGGCCCACGGGTACATCGCCCTCGTCGGGAAAATCGATCTCCGCTTCGGCCAGCGCCAGGGCCTCGATCAATCGCTCCCGCCAGGCTTCCGCTTTCCGGCCGATCCCGTGTTCCAGACCGCGAAGCGCCTGGCGCCGCTGCGCCGCGGTTTCCGCGTCCAGCAGATCGGCCAGGGCCTCCGTCTCGGCAAGATCCATTTTTCCGGCTTCAAAAGCTCGTCGTGTGAACTCGCCGGGTTCCGCGGGCCGCAAACCATGCACGCCGCCAAGCGCGTCGAGGACCGACGCCACGCTGGCGCGCCCGCCATGCACGTGAAATTCCGCGACGTTCTCCCCGGTCACCGAATGAGGCGCCGGAAACCAGAGAACAAGGCCGCGGTCGAGAACCTCGTCCGTCCTCGGCCGCCGGAGTGTCGCGAGCGTGGCCCGGCGCGGCTCCGGCACACGACCCGTCAACCCGCGCACAGCCTCTTCGGCGCCCTCGCCCGACACGCGAATGACGGCAACGCCGGATTTCCCCGGCGCGCTCGACAGGGCAAAGATGGTTTCAGCGGATCGCAATTGTTTCACGTGAAACCATGTAGGGGTTACAGCTGGGCGCAACATCACGCCGCGAGAGGGATATGAGCAAGAATCGCTTGGCCGACGAAACCAGTCCTTACCTGCGTCAGCACGCGGACAATCCGGTGCATTGGTGGCCGTGGTCGCCGGAGGCCCTTGAAGAGGCGCGCCGTTCGAACCGCCCGATCCTGCTCTCCGTCGGTTACGCCGCGTGCCATTGGTGCCATGTCATGGCGCACGAAAGCTTCGAAGACGCCGCGACCGCCGAGGTGATGAACGAGCTCTACGTGAACATCAAGGTCGATCGCGAAGAGCGGCCGGATGTCGACCAGGTCAACATGGCCGCGCTTCATGCGATGGGGCAGCAGGGCGGCTGGCCTCTGACCATGTTCCTGACGCCCGACGGGCAGCCGTTCTGGGGCGGCACCTATTTCCCGAACAGATCGAACTATGGGCGCCCTGCTTTCGTCGACGTGCTGCGCGGCGTGTCTCAGACCTTCCACGAGCGCGCCGCCGATGTCGCGCACAACGCCGGAGCGATCCTCACCCGCATCAAGGCGGAGCGCAGCGAAAGCGCGGTCGAACTGGAGCGGCGCGATCTCGATTCGGTGGCGGAGAAGCTCGCCGGCGCGATCGATCCCTTTCACGGCGGCCTCAAGGGTGCGCCGAAATTCCCGAACACGCCCTTGATGGAATTTCTCTGGCGTGCCGGCGACCGAACGGGACAGCCGCGCTTCCATCAGCTCTTCCTGCATTCGCTGGACCGCATCTGCCAGGGCGGCATTTACGACCATGTCGGCGGCGGCTTCGCGCGATACTCGGTCGATGAGATGTGGCTCGCACCGCATTTCGAAAAAATGCTCTACGACAATGCCCAACTCCTCGAACTCCTGGCTCTGGCCTATCAGACCGACGGGCGCGATCTGTTCCGGCGCCGCGCGGAAGAAACCGTGGCCTGGCTTTCACGTGAAATGACGCTTCCCGGCGGCGGCTTCGCGTCGAGCCTGGATGCGGATTCCGAGGGCCATGAGGGCAAGTTCTATGTCTGGACCCGCGCGGAACTCGAGACCGCGCTCGGACCGGACGATGCCGCATTCTTTGCCCAGGCCTACGACATCACGCCGGACGGAAACTGGGAGGGTGTCTCCATTCCCAATCGCCTGACCGCGACAATCGTCGAGGCCGAGGAGCCGCGGCTCGCGGACCTTCGGGCGAAACTTCTCGGGGTGCGCGCGAGGCGGATCCGCCCCGGCCTCGACGACAAACTGTTGGCCGACTGGAACGGGCTGATGATCTCGGCGCTTGCGCGAGCGAGCTCGGTCTTCGCCCAGCCGGACTGGCTGAAGATGGCCGAGACCGCGTTCCGCTTCATTACGAACGAAATGTCCCGCGGCGAGCGACTCGGCCATTCCTGGCATGACGGGCGCTTGATCTTTCCGGGCTTTGCGAGCGATCTCGCCAGCATGGCGCGCGCGGCCGTGACACTGCACGAGGTAACGGGTCGCGCGGACTATCTCGCAGAGGCCGAGACCTGGATCGCGGCGCTCGACCGCCATCATCTGCGCGAGGACGGCGGCTATTATCTGACCGCCGACGACGCGGAGGCACTCGTCGTGCGCCCGACGGCGAACAAGGACGAAGCCGTGGCAAGCGCCACGGGACTTGCCCTCGATGCACTGCTGCGGCTCGCGGTTCTGACGGGCAAGGACGATTACCGCGTGCGCGCCGACGCGGTCTTCGCCGGTTTGTCCGGAAGCGCGGCGCAGAATGTGTTTGGTCACCTCTCGGTGTTGAACGCACTCGATACACGACTCGCCGGTCTGGAAGTGGTGGTCGTCGGCGACACGGACGGCACCCTGACCAAGGCCGCCAGGGCCATGCCCTTCATCGCCCGAACGGTTCATGCGATCGCCGATGTCGAAGACCTGCCGGCTGGTCATCCGGCGCGAAGCCTGGCCGCATCGGGCGCGGCGCAGGCTCTGGTTTGCGCGGGGCACATTTGCGGTCTGCCCGTGACGGCGCCGGAAGCGCTCGCCACAAACGCAAACGCGCTCCGCCGGGGCGAAGCGCGTTTCACGTGAAACATTCGGCCGGCGCTTGGGCCGGTCAGGTGTTCATGGAGTCGAAGAAGTCCGAGTTGCCCTTGGTCTGACGCATCTTGTCCATGAGGAACTCGATCGCGTCGATCGTGCCCATCGGATTGAGGATGCGGCGGAGTACGTACATCTTCTTGAGGATGTCCGGAGCCACCAGGAGTTCTTCCTTGCGGGTGCCCGAGCGAGTGATGTCCATGGCCGGGAAAACGCGCTTGTCCGAAACCTTGCGGTCAAGGATAAGCTCGGAATTGCCGGTGCCCTTGAATTCCTCGAAGATCACTTCGTCCATACGCGAGCCGGTGTCGATCAGCGCGGTCGCGATGATGGTCAGCGAACCGCCCTCTTCGATATTGCGCGCGGCGCCGAAGAAGCGCTTCGGCCGCTGCAGCGCGTTGGCGTCGACACCGCCGGTCAGCACCTTGCCCGACGAGGGAACGACCGTGTTGTAGGCACGTCCGAGACGCGTGATCGAATCGAGCAGGATGACGACATCGCGTCCGTGTTCGACCAGGCGCTTGGCCTTTTCGATGACCATTTCCGCGACCTGCACGTGCCGGATCGCGGGTTCGTCGAAGGTCGAGGAAACGACCTCGCCCTTCACGGTGCGCTGCATGTCCGTCACTTCTTCCGGGCGTTCGTCGATCAGAAGAACGATCAGATAGCATTCCGGGTGGTTGGCGGTGATCGAGCGCGCGATGTTCTGCAGCAGCATCGTTTTGCCGGTGCGGGGCGGCGCGACGATCAGGCCGCGCTGGCCTTTGCCGATCGGCGAGACGATGTCGATGATGCGGCCCGAATTGTCCTTGATGGTCGGGTCTTCGATTTCCATCCGCAGACGCTCGTCCGGATAGAGCGGCGTCAGATTGTCGAAGTGGACCTTGTGGCGCGCGGCCTCCGGGTCTTCGAAGTTCAGCGTGTTGACCTTGAGAAGGGCGAAATAGCGCTCGCCTTCCTTGGGGCTTCGGATATGGCCTTCGACCGTGTCGCCGGTGCGCAGCGAGAAGCGGCGGATCTGCGAGGGCGAGACGTAGATGTCGTCCGGTCCGGGCAGATAGTTGGCATCGGGAGAGCGCAGGAAGCCGAAGCCGTCCTGCAGTACCTCGACCACGCCGGCGCCGATGATTTCGACGTCGCGCGAGGCGTGTTGTTTGAGAATGGCGAAGAGCAGTTCCTGCTTGCGCAGGGTCGAGGCGTTCTCGACCTCGAGTTCTTCGGCGAGCTGCAGCAATTCCTGCGGCGTCTTGTTCTTCAGGTCCTGGAGCCTGATCTCCATCGGGGGAGCCTTCACAGATAGATTTCGCCCGGGGGCGAAGAGGAAACGGGGAAAAGTTTCGCAGGTTGCGGAGCGGCCGGGCGCTTAACGGCCCAACTCGCTTGACGCTTCGGCGTTCCAAATGGGCCGGACGCGCGTCTGCGGGGGAGAGATAACAAGCTTTACGGACTTGCCGCGTCCGCTGCAAGTGCCCTTTTTGAACGCTCAGAACGGTTTCACGACGACGAGGATCACGATGCCAAGCAGAAGCACGGTCGGGACCTCGTTCGCGATCCGGTAGAATTTGGCCGATCGTGTGTTCCGGTCGGCGGCGAATTTCCGCACCGTCCCGGCGCAGAAATGATGAAAGCCGGTCATCAGAACCACGAGAAGAAGCTTCGCCGTGCAGCCAGGGCTGCGACCAGGCATTAAGCTCATAGGCCAGCCAGAGGCCGAGCACCCAGACCGCACCGCTCGCCGGCCCCGCGATAAACTTGAGGAGCCGCCTCTCCATCACCTTGAACGTCTCGGACGTCTCCGAACCGGGCTTTGCCTCGGCGTGATAGACGAACAGGCGTGGCAGATAGAGCAACGCCGCCATCCAGGCGATGACGGCGATGATGTGAAAGGCTTTCAGCCAAAGAATCAGCATTCCGGGAGCTTAGAACGATTCCCGGAGCCGCGTCACGAGCCGTTCGACATGTGCGATCGGCGTTTCCGGTTTGATGCCGTGGCCGAGATTGAAAATGTGTGGCCGGTCGAAAAACCCCTCGCGGATGCGGTCCACCTCGCGGTCGAGCACGTCACCTCCGGCAATCAGCGCCAGGGGATCGAGATTGCCCTGGACCGGCATCTGCTTCGGCAGCATTCGTCCGACCGCAGCCGGGCTTTCGCTGGTGTCGAGACCGATCGCAACGTCCGGAATGTTGCGCGCGACAGAGGCGAGCTTGCTTCCGGCCGCGCGCGGAAAAACCACGATCGGAATGTTCGGATGCCGGTCGCGAAGGCGCACAACAATTTCCTTCAGCGGTCTTACGCACCAGAGTTCGAATTCCGACTCGGGCAGTTCTCCGGCCCAGCTGTCGAAAATCTGCACGGCTTCGGCGCCGGCATCGACCTGCCCCGACAAATGCTCGACCGATGCCGTGACCAGCCGGGCGATGAGCGCCGCAAATCCTTGCGGATCCCGGAAAGCCCAAAGCCTGGCCTCCGCGTGGTCGGGCGAACTTTTGCCCGCGGCGATATAGGTAGCGACGGTCCAGGGTCCGCCGACGAAACCAATGAGAGTAGTGGTAGATGGTAGCGCTAACCGCACCTTCTCGATCGCCTCATAGACCTTGCCGGTCTTCTCAGGATCGAGTTCGGCCTTGAGCTTCTCAAGCCCGGTTCCTGAATCCAGGGTTTCGAGCTTCGGTCCTTCGCCTTCGACGAAATCAAGCTTCAGCCCGAGCGCATGCGGGATGATGAGGATATCGGAAAAAAGGATCGCCGCATCGAAGCCGAACCGACGGATGGGCTGCAGCGTTACCTCGGCCGCGAGATCGGGCGTATAGCAGAGATCGAGGAAGGAGCCGGCTTTGGCGCGCAGCTCACGGTACTCCGGAAGATACCGACCGGCCTGCCGCATGAGCCATACCGGCGGCCGCTTTGCTCGCTCGCCGCGGAGCACGTTGAGAACAGGCTTGGACCGATCGGAGGACAGGCTCTTAACCTTCAATTAACGAGGTTATCTTTTCAGTTCTTTTTTTGTATGGGGGGTCCTTAGCGGTGTTCCCGGGCCTTCACAAGCCACGCACAGATCGGACCTGCGGTGTCGGGATAAGCGCGGTATCAGTTCTCCTCTCAGGACACGGATTCTTCCCCCGCTCTCCACAATCCTCGTTCCAAACCTGTCCCGCATGGATCGCCTGTTGATCGATTTCGGCGATACCCCCAGACTGCCGGCCGGCGGGCTCAATCTCGTCCATTCGTCCACAGTACTTCACAGCCACCCGGGATAACCCGCGTCCCATCCCATGACCGACCTCGTGCATCCTCTCTGGATCGAACCCTGGCCGCTTGTTCTCGCATCCGCGAGCGCGCCGCGTGCGGAGATGCTGCGCGCGGCCGGCATTCCGCTTGAGATCGTTCCGGCGGATTTGGACGAGCGCCGGGTGGAAGACGCATTGGCCGCGGATGGCGTGTGCGCGGATGTAGTTGCAATCCGTCTTGCTGCCGCGAAAGCGGAAGCCGTCAGCATGCGTTTTCCGGGACGCCTTGTGCTCGGTGCCGATCAGACTCTGGCCGTCGGTTCCGAACGTCTGCACAAGCCCTCGGGCCTTGCCGAAGCGCGCGCGCAAATTCTGAAGCTTCGCGACCGTGAACATGTGCTCCATTCCGGCGCGGCCCTTGTCATGGATGGCGTGGTGCTGGATAGCTTCGTGACCACGGCCAGGCTTTCGATGCGCGCCTTCACCGAAGAATTCCTCGACCGCTATATCGGCCAGGCCGGCGACCAGGTGACGAAGAGCGTCGGTGGCTATCAGCTCGAAGGCGCGGGTATTCATTTGTTCGACCGCGTGGAAGCCGATCATTTTACGGTGCTTGGCCTGCCGCTGTTTCCTCTGCTCGCCGCCTTGCGGCAGCGCGGGGTGCTGGTCGAATGATCAGGGCATGCGTCATCGGCTGGCCGATCCGCCATTCGCGGTCTCCCATCATCCATGGATACTGGCTGAAACAGCACAATATTTCCGGAAGCTATGACAAGGTTGAAGTCGCGCCCGGCGATCTTGCAGAATTCATCGCGGGCGTGGGCAGCGACTATGCGGGCTGCAATGTGACGGTGCCTCACAAGGAAGCCGCCATGATGCTTGTCGACGACGTGACGGAGACCGCGCGCGCGGTCGGCGCCGTAAATACAATCTGGTCGCAGGACGGCAAAAGGCACGGAATGAACACCGATGTCGCGGGCTTTCTCGACAATCTCGATCAGGAAACGCCGGGCTGGGATCGCGCCCCTCTGCATGCCGTCGTGCTTGGTGCCGGTGGCGCGGCGCGCGCGGTGGTTTATGGTCTGCTCCAGCGGCGGGCGGCCAGCATCGCGATCGTCAATCGCAGCCGCGAGCGCGCCGAAGAATTGGTGCGCGATTTTGGCGAACGCGCAAAAGCCGCGAGCTTCGACGAACTTCCGGCGCTGCTTCCGGCCGCGACCTTGCTGGTCAACGCGACGAGCCTCGGGATGGACGGAAAGCCCGCGCTTGATATCTCCATCCATGGTCTCAATCCGGAGGCGGTGGTGACGGACCTGGTCTATGTGCCGATGCGTACACAGCTGCTCACGGCCGCGGCGGCGAAAGGCAATCGCACGGCGGACGGTTTGGGAATGCTGCTCCATCAGGCGGTGCCGGGCTTCGAGAAATGGTTCGGCGTGCGTCCGGAGGTCACCCCTGAGCTGCGCCGCCTGATCGAGGCCGACATCGCCGGAGCGGCATCATGATCGTGCTCGGCCTGACCGGCTCCATCGGCATGGGTAAATCGACGGTCGCCAGGCTTTTCAGCGAAGAAGGCGTTCCGGTGTTCGAGGCGGATGACGCGGTACACGCGCTCTATAGAGGCGCCGCGGTGCCCATCATCGAAGCGGCGTTTCCAGGGACAACGCGGGACGGTGTCGTCGATCGGGCAATTCTCGCGCAGGCCGTTCTCACCGACCCCGACGCCCTCACCCGGCTCGAGAAGCTCGTTCATCCCCTTGTGCGCGCCGTCGAGCAGTCATTCCTCGAAGGCGCCCGCGCCTCCGGCGCGCCGCTCGTCGTCCTCGACATTCCGCTTCTGTTTGAAAAATGGGGCGAAGGGCGTTGCGATCTCGTCGCCGTGGTGTCGTCGCCGGCCGAGGTTCAGCGCGAACGGGTGCTGTCGCGCCCGGGGATGACGCCGGAGAAATTCGAATCGATTCTCGCGCGGCAGATGCCCGATACCGAAAAGCGTGAGCGGGCGGACATTGTCATCGACACGAGCGGGCCGATCGAAAATACGCGCCGCACTGTGCAAGATGTTGTGCGCCGATTCACAGACACCCCAACGCCGTGATAGATTCCGAGTCTCACCCGGAAAGCGGCTAAAGCGTGCGCGAGATTATCTTCGACACCGAAACGACGGGACTCGATCCGCTGAACGGCGACCGGGTCGTGGAAATCGGCTGCGTCGAGATTCTCAATCTCATTCCGACGGGCCAGACGTTCCACGTCTACATCAACCCGCAGCGCGATATGCCCGACGGCGCGTTCCGTGTGCACGGCCTGTCGGCCGAGTTTCTCGCCGGCCACAAATGCTTTCATGAGATTGTCGACGACTTCCTGGCCTTTGTCGGCGAAGACGCCAAGCTCGTCGCTCACAATGCGAGCTTCGATTTCGGCTTCCTGAACGCCGAACTCGAACGTTGCGGAAAGCCCATCCTCGTCCGCGATCGCATGGTCGATACGCTCGTTCTCGCGCGCCGCCGGCACGGCTTCGCATCGAACAAGCTCGACGATCTCTGCGCGCGTTACGGCATCGACAATTCGCGCCGCACGAAGCACGGAGCTCTGCTCGACGCCGAACTTCTCGCCGAAGTTTACGCAGAGCTGATGGGCGGGCGGCAGGCGAGTCTCGTCCTTGCCCCCGTCACCTCGGAGCGTCCGTCGAAGCGGGGCGAGGAAGTCCTGGCGGCGGTGCGTCCGCAGCCGCTGGCGCCGCGCCTCACGGCGGCGGACCTCGCGGCGCACCTCGGCTTCATCGCCTCTCTCGGCGAAGCAGCCTTGTGGCGTTCCTACGAGATTGCCGCGGAACCCGCGGAATAGAAGATCAGCTGCCGGGCCCTTAGCTGGCGGGGCCTTCGCTCGAAAGGCGCTGGCGGTAAAGCGCGGCGAAATCGATCGGATCGATCATCAGCGGCGGGAACCCGCCATTGCGGACCGCATCGGCGATCAATTGGCGCGCGAACGGGAACAATAGCCTCGGGCATTCGATCAGGATCAGCGGCGATCTCTGCTCCGTGGGAATGCCCTGAATACGGAACACGCCGGCATAGAGGAGATCGAAGCGGAAGATGGTGTCGGCGCCCTCGCCGGCCTGGCCGTCGATCTTCAGCTCGACCTCGACATCCTGCTCGCTGAGCCCACGCGCGTTCACATTGACCTGGATCTGGATCTTCGGGGCCTGTCCGCTCTGAATGAGGGAGCGCGGCGCCCCCGGATTCTCAAAAGACAGATCCTTCACATACTGGGCCAGAACGGTCAGAGGGGGCGCATTGGTATCGGCTGCGGCAGGCGAAGCGGTCGGTTGCTCGATTCCGTTATTGTCATTCTTTGCCATGAACCGCTCCCGAAAAATGGCCGCGACAGGCGGCGGCGTGGGCTAACACGCCGTCCTCGCCGCCCGCAAGCTGAGCGATTGGCGTGACGCCTCCCATGCTCTACCTTCCCGACCGGAACAGCCTCCGGGTGTCTGGTGCAATGGGTGCGTTAGCCCCTATATGATGCTTGCGCATGTGAGGCGCATAACCTCGATCAAGGTGGCAATGAGCGACGTGTTCGACATCTACACCGTCATATTCCTCGTCCTGGCGGTGTTCATATTCTTTCGCCTTCGCAGTGTGCTCGGCACACGCACGGGCAATGAGCGCCCGCCTCAGGATCCGTATACGCGCCGGGAGGCACCGCCTGCCGCGCCGAACGACAACGTCGTCACGCTGCCGCCGCGCACCGATTCGCCTTTCGACATCCCGCCCCCGGCCGCGGAGCGGTGGAAGGGCTTGGTCGAATCCGGCAGCGACGCTGAAAAGGGCATCGACGCCATCGCGGCCGTCGATCCCGCGTTCGACGCCCATGCGTTCGTGCAGGGCGCCCGCGCGGCCTATGAGATGATCGTCAATGCGTTCGCCGCCGGCGACACCAAGACGCTCAAAGGCCTTCTCGCCAAGGACGTCTATGAGAGCTTCGCCGCGAGCATTGCGGATCGTGAACGCCGCGGCGAAACTGTGCAGTCGACCTTTGTATCCATCGACAAAGCAACGATACGCGACGCGGAACTGCGCGGCGGGACCGCTGAAATCGACATGCGTTTCGCCTCCCAGCTCGTGACCGTGACGCGCGACAAGGAAGGTGCGATCATAGACGGCAGTCCGGACAAGGTGACCGAAGTCATCGATATGTGGGCCTTCGCCCGGGATGTCGGCGCGCGCGACCCGAACTGGAAGCTTGTTCGCACCGAATCCGCGTGATCTCCAGAGCCATCGCGGGCGCTGCCCTTCTTCTTGCCGGATCGGCCGCGTGGGCCGGTCCGCCCGCCTCCGCCGGCCCGGTACTGCATCCTTTGATTTTCGAAGCCCTTGCCGGCTGGAAAACGGACGATCATGCGGCGGCGTTCGCGCCATTCCGGCTCAGTTGCGGCGCGCTTCATTTCCGCCCGCCGCCGGTTGCGCCGGCCTTGCCTGCGGACGCATCGCTGGACGCGGCCTGTGCCGCGGCACTGGCCTTGCCTGAAAAACCAAGCGGGACAGCCGCCCGGGCCTTTTTCGAGGCCTGGTTCACACCGGTCCTTGTCGATTCGGACGCCCGCTTCACGGGCTATTACGAGCCTGAAGTGTCCGGCTCGCTCACCGCGACAAAAAAATTCACCGCGCCGCTCCTTGCCTGGCCCGCGGGCCCCCTGCCCGATCCCTTTCCGGACCGCGCCGCGATCGAAGCTGGCTTTTTTGCCGGACGCGGGATGGAGCTGGTCTGGCTCGATCCGGTGGATGCGTTCTTTGTCCACATCCAGGGCTCCGCGCGCATTCGGCTGAACGATGGCCAGGCGGTGCGCGTCGGTTTCGCCGGGCGCAACGGCTATCCGTTCACGCCGATTGCCCGTGCTCTCGTCGAACGCGGGATGATGTCGCGCGAGCGCGCGAGCATGCAGTCGATCCGCGCATGGCTTGCGGACAATCCCAAAGATGCGCCGGGTCTGATGCGCGAGAACCGCTCGTACATATTCTTCCGCCTGGATGAAGGACGTCCGGACAGTGACGGGCCGATCGGCGCGCAGAGCGTGCCGGTCACGGCCGGACGCAGCATCGCGGTGGACGACACGCTCTGGCCGTACGGCCTCCCGGTCTGGATCGATGTCCGCCTGCCAGGACCGAAGGGCACGGCTCCATACCGCAGGCTGATGATCGCGCAGGATACCGGCGCTGCAATCCGGGGCGCGGGCCGCGCCGACATCTTCGTCGGAACGGGCTGGGAGGCCGGCCAGATCGCCGGGCGCATCCGCAATCGCGGCCATTTCATTGCACTCGTGCCGCGCGCCGAGGCCGCGAAATGAGCGGCGAACCGAGACGGCCGCGCCGCCGCCGCGACCTGACGCCGGAGGAACGTGCGCTTTGGGCCAAGGTCGCCGAAAGCATCCGCCCGCTCTCCCGACGGATACCGCCACCGCCGCCGGAAGAAGAAGAGATTTCCGTAAAGAAGGCTCATCCGCCAAGGCCCAAACCGAGGCCCAAGTCCCCGGGAGCCCCTATAAAAGCTCCGCCGCCCGCTCCCACATCTCCACCGCTTGCTGCGCTCGAACCAAAGCTCGCCCGCAATCTTCGGCGTGGCGGCGCGGTCGATGCGCGGCTCGATCTGCACGGGTTCCGGCAGGAAGAAGCGCATGACCGCCTGATCCGTTTTGTCAGGAGCCAACAGGCGCGCGGGGCGCGGGTCGTTCTGGTCATTACAGGCAAGGGGAAGCGCGACGGCGAATCCGCTCCGTTCGAGGACCGCGGCGTGCTGCGCCGCCTCGTTCCCGCCTGGCTCTCGGAGCCGGTGCTGCGCGATGTTGTGATCGGATTTTCGGAAGCGTCAGGCGCACATGGCGGCGCGGGGGCATTGTATGTGCGCCTGCGCCGCGAGCGCTAGACTAGAGCGCCGCCTGCCAGGCGCGGATCGCGTCGAACGGATGCAGCAGCATGATGATGTTGAGCGTCAGATTATCCCGGATCGCATACGCGGTTCCAACTTCGGCCACGATGATGATCAGGCGTCATGTCGGTACGGCAAGATCCGGCGGCAGCGTGCGCCTGTACCGCTCCGGTACGAGGCGAAGCAGTCTGGTACGCACAGCGGCCCAGCCCGCGCTGAGCAGCAGCACGAACGCGCCCAGCGCGAGCAGCGTCAGCGGCATCGCACTGTCGCTGAGGCCGACCTTGTCGATTAATGATCCGAACGCGGCTCCGGCATAGGCCAGGGCCGACACGAGAATAGCGCGGCGGTTGACGAGGACGGCAACGATGCCGAGCAGGAGGAATACACCGAGCACGGCAAGTGCGTTCGCCGTCGAGACGTCCTCGCCGGACCAGATGCCGGACACCAAAGGATGCACGATCAGCGGCGCGGCAAGAAGGTGAAGCCAGAAGGCGATGTCGGTCCGCCGGGTTACGCGGAGGGGATCGGCGGCGTCGAAACGCATGGCCGTCGCGAAGACGGCAAGCCCGGATACGAACAGTAACGGGTTGATCGCCGCACCGGACATATCCAGGCCGGAAGCCTTGACCAGTCCAACAAGGATCGCCACGAGCGCTGCAGCACCGGCGGCAACCGTGATGGGCACGTGGAATCGCGCGTAGTGCAGCACCGCGGCGACGGCCGTACACAGGCCGGCACCGGCAAAGGCCAGGCCCTGGGCGCTGTCCGACGTCATGCGAAGATCGGGAACGATCATGAGAAGGACCGTGAGGAAAACCGCGGCCGCGAAGCTGACCAGGAGAACAATGCTCGGCAGGGCCATCCGGCGCACCCCGGTGAAGAATTCGGCAAGGAGCCAGCTTGCGACGGCGACGACGAATGCTCCGCCGGGATCCCCGGCAAACAGGGTCCCGAAATAGGCGATGGCGCCGAGAAACAGCAAAAGCCCGATGGTGACGAAGATGTCGCCAAAGCCCGAGACGAAGCGCAGCTTCTCCTCGTCCTGCGGCTCGGCCGCGCTTGCGGCCAGTTCGGCCTCGATGGTCCTCAGGCCGTCGGCCTGGGCCGCAGACAGAAGTTTGCGCCGGACGGCGGCTTCGAGAGCATTCTCGGAAATCATGGGGCCCCGCTGATTGGGTCGGAGTGTCGGCGAGGGCCGGGTGCGCCGCAAGGGGCGCCGAACTGGCATACCAGCCCCACCCCTGCTAAAGACCCGGCCAAACGCCCTCGCGTGAGGGGATTTTCATTCTTTTCTGGTTCGGTGGCGGCATCGAACCGCCAGGGATTCCAATCATGACCCGCCGCGCCACCATCGCCCGCAAGACGAGCGAGACCGATGTGACCGTGACCGTGAACCTCGACGCCGAGGGCGCGGCCAAAATCGCCACCGGCATCGGCTTTCTCGACCACATGCTGGAGCTTCTGGCCCGGCATTCGCTGATCGACATCGAGGTCAAGGCGAAGGGCGACACCCATATCGACTTTCACCACACGACCGAGGATGTCGGGATCGCGCTCGGCCAGGCCGTGCGGCAGGCTTTGGGGGACATGAAGGGCATCACGCGCTATGCGGACGCCGCCGTGCCCATGGACGAGACCCTGACGCGCGTCGCCGTGGACGTTTCCGGCCGTCCTTTCCTGGTGTGGCGCACCGAGTTTCCGGCGGCCAAGGTCGGCGAATTCGACACCGAACTCGTGCGCGAGTTCTTCCAGGGTTTCGCGACCCACGCGGCCGTGACCTTGCATGTCGAGACGCTTTACGGCGCCAATGCGCATCATGTGGCCGAAAGCTGCTTCAAGGGTCTCGCCCGCGTTCTGCGCGCGGCCCTTGCCGTCGATCCCCGTACGGCGGATCGTGTGCCCTCGACCAAAGGCAGCCTCGGCGGCTGAACGGATCATGCGTCTGTGGACGGTACATGAGCCTCGCAATCCGGCCTCGGCCGTGGAGCGGGCGGACAAAACCATTTTCGTCAAGGACGGCATCTCCTGGCCGGGCCTTCTGTTTTCGCTACCCTGGCTGCTGATCCAACGACTGTGGCTCGGCACGCTCATCTTTCTCGTCATTTCGATGGCCGGGGTGGCTGCCGGGACGTTTCTGCCGCTGACCGAGGATGCGGCCTTCGTGCTCGCCGTGATCGGCAATGTTTATGTCGCGCTCGAAGGCAACGACATGCGGCGCCGGAAACTGGCCAGAAAGGGCTTCGTGCAGGTCGGAAGCGTGCTCGCGAAAAACCGCGCCGAGGCGGAGCACATCTTCTTTTCCGAGCACGGCGCGCCCGAGGTCGCGCCACCCATTCCGCCAAAACCGCCCCGTTCCCCGACCGGCGCCGTCAGCCATGGCGTAAACAATGACGTGCTCGGTCTGTTCCCGCGTCCGGAGGGGCCACGGTGACGACGGTTCTTGTCGATTACGGCGCGGGCAATCTGCGGTCGGCCGCCAAGGCTTTCGAGACGGCAGGCACCCAGGTCGAGATCTCCTCCGATCCGGAACGTGTTCTCGCCGCCGACCGCATCGTTCTGCCGGGCGACGGCGCATTTCCCGATTGCCGGCGCGGCCTCGCATCGGTCGCCGGGCTCGACGAAGCGCTGCATGAAGCTGTCCGGATAAAGGGCAAACCCTTTCTCGGCATCTGCATCGGCATGCAGCTTCTCGCGACCGAAGGGCTCGAACATGAGGGCGCGAAGGGTCTCGACTGGATCGGCGGCAAAGTCGTCCGCGTCGAGCCGTCGGACCCCGTCCTGAAAGTGCCGCATATGGGCTGGAACACCTTGGCGGCGAAACGCTCTCACCCGCTGCTCGACAGGATCCCGCTCGGGTCGGACGGGCTGCACGCCTTCTTTCTGCACGCCTTCCATTTCGTGCCGGACAATTCCGATGACGTTCTGGCAACCGCCGAATATGGCGGGCCGGTCACGGCTGTCGTCGTGCGCGGCAACATTGCGGGCACGCAGTTCCATCCCGAAAAAAGCCAGAAGCTAGGCCTCACTCTGATCGCCAACTTCCTGCGGTGGAAACCATGATCCTCTATCCCGCGATCGACCTTAAACAGGGCGAGGTCGTGCGGCTTCGCCAGGGCGACATGGCGCAGGCGACGGTCTACGGCTCCGATCCCGCGGCCGTGGCGAAGGGTTTCGAGGACACCGGCTTCGACTGGATTCACGTCGTCGATCTCGACGGCGCCTTTGCCGGGCAGACGATCAATCTTCAGGCGGTGGAAGGCGTGCTGGATTGCGTGAGCATTCCGGTCCAGCTCGGCGGCGGCATCCGCGACATGGCGGGCGTCGAGGGCTGGCTGAAACGCGGTATTTCCCGCGTCATCCTGGGCACGGCGGCGGTGCGCAATCCGGACTTCGTGAAGCGCGCGGCGAAGGAATTCCCGGGCAAGGTCGCGGTCGGCGTCGATGCCCGCGGAGGCAAGGTCGCGGTCGAAGGCTGGGCGGAAGTGTCCGAGCTGACCTCGCTCGATCTGGCGCGCCGGTTCGAGGACGCCGGGATCGCCGCGATCATATACACCGATATCGGCCGCGACGGTCTGCTGAAGGGACTCGATTTCGAGGGCACACGCGCGCTGGCAAAAGCGGTGTCCATACCGGTCATTGCCTCGGGCGGTTTGGCCGACATCGAGGACGTGAAGACCCTGCTGAAATCCGAAAACAAGGTGATCGCGGGTGCGATCACCGGCCGCGCTTTGTATGATGGGCGGCTCGATCCCAAAGAGGCGATCGCCCTCGCCAAAGGAGCGCGAGTCTGATGTCGCTCAAGATCCGCGTCATTCCCTGTCTCGACGTCAAGGACGGCCGCGTTGTGAAGGGCGTGAAATTCGTCGATCTCGTCGATGCCGGCGATCCGGTCGAAGCCGCCAAGGCGTATGATGCCGCGGGCGCGGACGAACTCTGCTTCCTTGACATCACCGCGAGCCATGAAGAGCGCGCAATCCTGCTCGATGTCGTCGCACGCACCGCCGAGAACTGCTTCATGCCGGTCACGGTCGGCGGCGGCGTGCGCACTGTCGAGGACGTGCGCACTCTGATGCTCGCGGGCGCCGACAAGGTGTCCATCAACTCAGCCGCGGTCGCCGACCGCTCGATCGTCGGGCGGGCGGCCGACAAGTTCGGCGCGCAGGCGATCGTGGTCGCGGTCGACGCGAAAAAGGTCGCCGAGGGGCGCTGGGAAATCTTCACCCATGGCGGCCGTCGCCCGACCGGGATCGACGTCGTGGACTATGCGCGCGAAGTCGCGGCGCTCGGCGCCGGCGAAATCCTGCTGACCTCGATGGATTGCGACGGCACCAAGGACGGCTACGATCTGGCGCTCACGCGGGCGGTGGCGGATGCGGTTCCGGTGCCGGTCGTGGCCTCCGGAGGCGTCGGCGCGGCTCATCATTTTGTCGAGGGCGTCCGCGAGGGCCATGCTAGCGCTGTCCTCGCGGCCAGCGTTTTTCATTTCGGCACATTTTCCATTCAGGACGTGAAGACCTACATGTCGGACGCGGGAATTCCGGTGCGCCGCGACCCGGGCAGAGGCTGAGGATTCCAATGGCTGACTTTGATCTTAACGCTCTGGAACGGCTGGTCGCGGAACGCGCGGCGGCCGATCCGAAGGCATCCTACACCCGCCAATTGCTTGACTCCGGGGTCGAGAAATGCGCGAAAAAGCTCGGCGAAGAAGCGGTTGAGGCGGCTCTTGCTGCGGTCATGGACGATCGCGAGGGGCTGACCAAGGAAGCAGCCGACGTGCTGTTTCACCTGCTTGTCGTGCTGAAAGCGCGCGACATCCCCCTGGCCGATGTCATGGCCGAACTGAAATCGCGCACGGTCCAGTCGGGTCTTGCCGAAAAAGCGGCACGTCGTGCGTAGGAGTACCAAGGCCGTGGACATTCTTGCCGCCAAACCGGAATCGCCGTATCGCGAATTCTCGCGCGAGGAATGGGCGAAGTTGCGCGCCGACACGCCCCTGACGCTGAACGAGGACGATCTGGCGCGGCTTCGCTCGCTCGACGATCCGCTGGATCTGAAAGAGGTCGAGCAGATCTATCTGCCGATCTCGCGCCTGCTCGCACTTTATGTTGAGGCGACGCAGGGGCTGTTCAACGCCACTCGCAGCTTCCTCGGCACGAACGGCTCAAAGGTTCCCTACATCATCGGCATCGGCGGCTCGGTCGCCGTCGGCAAGTCCACGACATCGCGCCTGCTTCAGGCGCTGCTCCAGCGCTGGCCGAACACGCCGAAGGTCGATCTCGTCACCACCGACGGTTTTCTTCTGCCGAACGATGTCCTGACGGCCGAAGGGCTGATGGAGCGCAAGGGTTTTCCGGAAAGCTACGACCTGCCGGCGCTGCTGCGCTTCATGTCGGACATCAAGGCGGGCAAAGGCCGCGTCGCCGCGCCGGTCTATTCGCATCTGACCTATGACGTCGTGCCGGGTGGCGAGATCGTCGTCGACAATCCCGACATTCTCATTCTCGAAGGGCTGAACGTGCTGCAGGCCGGCACGTCCGCGCGCGGCGCGAAAGCCATTCCGTTCGTGTCGGACTTCTTCGATTTCTCGATCTTCATCCACGCCGACGAGACGGTGCTTCACGACTGGTATGTCAGCCGTTTCCTGCATCTTCGCGAGACGGCGTTCCGCGATCCGAAGTCCTACTTCCAGCGCTATTCGGCGCTGCCGGTGGAAGAGGCGCGGGCCACGGCCGAAGGCCTGTGGAACCGCATCAACCTGCCCAATCTCCGCGAAAACATCCTGCCGACGCGCCAGCGCGCGAGCCTTGTTCTGAGCAAGGGCGCGAGCCACCGCGTCGAGGAAGTCGCGCTCAGGAAGTTGTAAGTTGCGCGGCACTTTGTCCTCCGGTCACCGCTGGGCGTGCGAGGTTCGGCACGCGCGGGGCGCGATGCCGGGTGAGGGCGTAAGGCTTCTCGGATAGGTCTGAGTCCCGCTCACCCTTTGGGAGAGGGATTACACTCCCTGCAAAAACCCGTTCTCCGCAGCGAAGCTCGCAAGGTTGCGCTGCGGACGCGCGCCCAGATGCGACAGCACTTCCGCCGCGGCGAACGCGCCGAGGCGTCCGGCTTCATGGAAGCTCAGGCCGCGCGCGAGACCTGTAAGGACGCCGGCGGCATAGAGATCGCCCGCCCCCGTCGCATCGACGACGCGCTCGATCGGATGTGCCGGAACCACGACCGTCTCGCCACCCTTGATGAAGACCGCGCCCTGTTCGCTGCGCGTCACGACGGCGGATTTCGCGTCCATACGGAGCGCTTCGAGCGCGGTGTCGAAGTCGGCGGTTTCATAGAGCGCCCTGGCTTCGTGCTCGTTGGCGAAGACGAGATCCACGCCCGAGCGGATGAAGTCGAGGAATTCCGGGCGGTGGCGTTCGACGCAGAACGAATTGGACAGCGAGAGCGCGACCTTGCGGCCGGCTTCGTGCGCGATGTCGGCGGCGCGGCGGAAGGCCGTCATCGCTTCCGGCGGGTCCCACAGATAGCCCTCGAGATAGATCGTGCCGGAGGCGCGGACGAGGTCCGGGTCGACATCGTTCGGGCCGAGGCCCTGGCTCGCCCCGAGAAAGGTGTTCATCGTCCGCTCGCCGTCGGGGGTGACGAGGATGACGCAACTCGCGGTCGCGGCGCCGGACGTCGCGGCGGGGGTGGCGAAATACACGCCGGCGCCCTTGATGTCGTGGGCGAAGCTCTTGCCCAATTCGTCGTCGCGGACCTTGCCGACGAAAGCGGCGCGGCCGCCCAGCGAGGCGACGCCCGCGCAGGTGTTCGCGGCGCTGCCGCCCGAGACATAGACGCTGGCGCCGATCTTCTCATAGAGCGCCTTGGCGCGGGCCTCGTCGATCAGGGCCATCGAGCCCTTGGCCATGCCCTCCGCGATCAGGAAATCGTCCTCGACGCGGGCGAGCACGTCGACGATGGCGTTGCCGAGGCCGAGCACGTCGTAGCGGGGAGCGGTCATGGAGCGGGAGCTTTCACAGGAATGGGAGGCGGAGGCTTAAACGGACGGCCCTTTTCTGCCAAGCCTTGCGCCCGAGAGGGCGCATTGCCATAACCCGCGCCTCATCGGGACATTCCATATGGCCGCCTTCCAGCCGCGCGTTTTCTCCGGCGTCCAGCCGACCGGCAATCTGCATCTGGGCAATTATCTCGGCGCAATCGCCAAGTTCGTCGCGCTGCAGCACGAGCATGAGTGCCTGTACTGCGTGGTCGACATGCACGCGATCACCGTTCGCGCAGGATCCGGACGAACTGACGCGCAATATCCGCGAGACGGCGGCGGCCTTCATCGCGGCGGGCGTCGATCCGAAGAAGAATGCGATTTTCAACCAGAGCCAGGTCTCGGCCCATGCCGAGCTTGCCTGGATCCTGAACTGCACGGCCCGCATGGGCTGGCTGAACCGCATGACCCAGTTCAAGGAAAAGGCCGGCAAGGACCGCGAAGCAGCGAGCGTCGGTCTCTATGTCTATCCGGTGCTGATGGCGGCCGACATCCTGGCCTACAAGGCAACCCATGTGCCGGTGGGCGAGGATCAGAAGCAGCATCTCGAACTGGCGCGCGACATCGCCCAGAAATTCAACAACGACTTTTCGGCTTCGATTGCGGCCAAGGGCTATGGCGATGCGTTCTTCCCGCTGCCCGAGCCTTTGATCCAGGGCGCGGCAACGCGGGTCATGTCGCTCCGCGACGGTGCGAAGAAGATGTCGAAGTCCGATCCGTCCGATCAGTCGCGCATCAACCTGACCGACGACGCCGACACGATCGCGAGCAAGGTGCGCAAGGCCAAGACCGATCCGCATGATCTGCCGTCCGAGGTCGAAGGGCTGGAAGGGCGTCCGGAAGCCGACAATCTGGTCGGAATCTTCGCCGCGCTCGGCGGCGTGTCGAAACAGGATGTGCTCAAGGATTTCGGCGGCGGCCAGTTCTCGGCGTTCAAGGCAGCGCTGGTGGAACTCGCGGTCGCGAAGCTCGGGCCCATCGGCACGGAAATGAACCGGCTGATGGACGATGAGCCTGCAATCGATGCGATTCTCAGGGATGGCGCGGAGCGGGCCGAGACGATCGCCAAGCCGAACCTCGATGCCGTGAAGGATGTTGTCGGGTTCGTGCGGCGGTAGTTCTGCTCCCTCTCCCTTTGGGAGAGGGTGCGCGCCTCTGCCTTTGCAATCCGTCCGCTCATATCCCATATCTTAGGAGTGCGCCGGCCCCGCGCCTTGAACACGGCGGCCTGACGGAAAGCTCGATGTTTATCCAGACCGAAGCCACGCCGAACCCGGCGACCCTGAAATTCCTTCCCGGCCGCGATGTGCTGCCCGGCGGCACGCTCGAGATCACAGACCTCGACGGCGCGAAGAAGTCGCCTCTCGCCGAGCGTCTGTTTTCGGTGCCGGGCGTCGGCGGCGTGTTCTACGGCCAGGACTTCATCACCGTCACCAAGACGGGCGATGAGGACTGGCAGCACCTGAAGCCCGCGATCCTCGGCGCCATCATGGAGCATTACCTGAAGGGTGTGCCGCTCCTGGCCGACGGCGTGACCGCGCATGGCAAGACCGAAGACGGAGAGTTTTTCGAGGCTGCGGACGAGGCCCTGGTCGGCACGATCAAGGAGCTGATCGAGACGCGCGTCCGTCCGGCCGTGGCGCAGGACGGTGGCGACATCACCTTCAAGGGCTACAAGGAAGGCGTCGTCTATCTGGCCATGAAGGGCTCGTGCGCGGGTTGCCCGTCGTCCACGGCGACTTTGAAGCAGGGCATCGAGAATCTGCTGCGCCATTTCGTGCCCGAAGTTCAGGAAGTGCGTCCGGTCTGAAGCCGGACGCTTTTGTATTCCCGCCCCGGCGGTATAGAATCGCGCTTCGTAGAGGCTGAGAAACCCGCGTGCGCGTCCTAGCCATCGATACTGCGCTCGCGGCGTGTTCCGTCGCGCTGCTCGACACGTCTTCCGATACGGTGCTCGCCCGAACGAGCCTGCCGATGGAGCGCGGCCATGCCGAGGCCCTGATGCCGATGATCGACCAGGTCGTCGGTGGCGCAGCCGGGCTGAACACCGTCGATCGCCTCGTCGTCACGACCGGACCGGGGTCGTTCACCGGAATCCGCGTCGGGCTGTCGGCCGCGCGCGGATTGTCTCTCGCGACGAAAAAACCCCTGGTCGGCGTCACCACCCTGATCGCGCTGGTCGCGCCGGCCCTGGCCACCGGCGACGGCCGTGCCGTGGCGGCGGCGGTGGATGCGCGGCATGGCCGCGTCTTCTTTCAGATCTTCGCGCCGTCCGGCCTCGGACTTGTTCCGGCGCGCGTATTGACGGCCAGGGATGCCGCGCGCATGGCGGGCGACGGGCCGGTGCGCCTCGTCGGCTCCGGCGCGCAGATCGTGCTGGACGCGTCGCAGACGCGGCACGAGATCGTGCTGAACAGCACGGTGCCCGACCCCGTCTGGCTGGCGCGGCTCGGTGCCGCCTCTCCGATTCCCGAACGGCTGCCGCGCCCCGTCTATCTCAGGCCCGCCGACGTCACGAAGCCCAGCACCGCCAGCCAGATCGCGCGGGTCTGAGCCATGGGTCTGTTCGACTTCTTCCGCAAGACGGAATGGCGGGTCGATCCCGCTCAGGCGCGCCACGCGGCGCAGATCGCGGCGCTGCATGATGCAAGCTTCGCGCGCGGCTGGAGCGTGGCCGAGATCGAAGGGCTGATGTCGGACCGCAATGTCATTGCAGACGTGCTGCGCGCGGAGGCGCGGAGCGCGGCGATCGACGGGTTCGCGCTGTCGCGCGTAGCCGTGGACGAGGCTGAGCTTCTGTCCATCGCCGTGTCATCCAGGCGTCGCGGAAAGGGCGGAAGTTCGCCCCTGCTCGCGCGCCATCTGGCACGGCTTCAGGCGGCCGGCGCCCGTCGGGTCGTGCTGGAGGTGGATGAAGACAATGTTCCCGCGCTTCGCCTTTATGCCCGCTTCGGTTTCAGCGAGATCGGTGCCCGCCCCGCATACTATGCGCGGCGCGATGGCACGCGGGGCGCGGCAAAGGTTCTCGCCCGGCCGCTTGGCTGATCCCGCGCGCGGTCCTATAGAGTCCGCTTGGCTAACCGCCGGCGCGGAAGGGGCGGACGTGGATCATTCATCGATCGAAGGACAATGCGCGGCCAAGGGCATGCGCATGACCGAACAAAGGCGAGTCATCGCCCGCGTTCTGGAAGCTGCGACCGATCATCCCGACGTCGAGGAACTGCACCGCCGCGCGGTCGAGGTGGATTCGCGCATTTCGATTGCGACCGTCTACCGGACGGTGAAGCTGTTCGAAGACGCGGGCATCGTCGCCAAGCACGAATTCCGGGACGGGCGCTCGCGTTATGAGCAGGTGCCGGACGAGCATCACGATCATCTGATCGATCTGCGCACCGGCAAGGTCGTGGAATTCCGCGACGAGGAGATCGAGCGGCTGCAGGCCGAAATCGCCCGCCGTCTCGGTTTCAGGCTCGTCGATCACCGCATGGAGCTTTACGCCGTGCCGCTCAAGGACGACGAGCGCTGATCGCGCCCCTGCGGGTCGCGGCCCTGATCGCGCTCGTTCTGATCGGCATTCCGCTGCAATGGCTCGCGTTGAAATTCGGGCGCGGCGGGTTCATTCCGCATCTCTATCACCGCGCCGCGTGCGGTCTGCTCGGCATGAAGCTCGAACAGGTCGGTGCGCTGGCGGCGCAGCGACCGCTGCTCCTGGCCTCGAACCACTCGTCGTGGCTCGACATCACGGTGCTCGCGGCCGCGATGCCGGTCTCGTTCGTGGCCAAGAGCGAGGTCGGCGCCTGGCCGGGGATCGGGTTTCTGGCGCGGCTGTCGCGGACGATCTTCGTCGACCGCAAACGGCGCAGCGCGACGGGCGGCGCAACGCGGGAGATCGGCGAAAGGCTGGCCTCCGGCGAGGCGGTGGTGCTGTTCGCCGAGGGCACGTCGAGCGACCATAACCGGATCCTGCCGTTCCGTTCGGCGCTGATCGGCGCGGCCCGCGAGGCGATCGCGGGCGGCGGCGGCGAACAGGTCTATGTGCAGCCCGTGTCCGTCGCCTATCCGCGACGTCACGGCCTGCCCGTCTTGAGGCGGGAGCGGCCGCAAATTGCCTGGTATGGCGGCATGACCTTGCCCAAGCATTTGTGGGAGTTGATGAAACAGGGCGGGCCGGACGCGGTGATCTCGTTCGGAGAGCCGATCCGGGTCACCGCCGAAACCGACCGCAAGCACGTGGCGCAGCGCGCCGAGAATGAGGTCCGGGTCATGACGCGGCGCGCCCTTCGGGGGCCTTCGGTGCCCGCGCCTATTCTCTTGGAGGCTCAAACCGGGTAGAACCGAGGTCCGGCTTTTGCATCGCGGGACGGAAAGGGACGGGCGCGGAAACGCGCCGGAGCAGCATTCGAACTTTGACGAAACCACATCCAAAGAAGCTCTTCGTCCGGTCTTATGGCTGCCAGATGAACGTCTATGACGCCCAGCGCATGGCCGATGCTCTGGCGCCAGAGGGTTATGTCGAGACCGCAACGCCCGACGACGCCGATCTCGTCGTTCTCAACACCTGCCATATCCGCGAAAGAGCCGTCGAGAAGGTCTATTCCGAACTCGGCCGGATGCGCGAACTGAAGGCCGAGCGACGCGCGAACGGGCACGACGTCACCATCGCGGTGGCGGGCTGCGTGGCGCAGGCCGAGGGCGCCGAAATTCTGAAGCGCGCAAAGGGCGTCGATCTCGTTGTCGGCCCGCAGAGCTATCACCGCCTGCCCGATCTTCTGGCGCGCGCGAAGGCCGGCAAAGTCGTCGACACGGAATTTCCGGTCGAGGACAAGTTCGCCCACCTGCCGGCCGCAAGCCGCGAGAAGACGCTGGCGCGCGGCCCCGCCGCGTTCCTCACCGTGCAGGAAGGCTGCGACAAATTCTGTACCTTCTGCGTCGTGCCCTATACGCGCGGCACTGAAATCTCGCGGCCGGTTTCGCAGATCGTCGCGGAGGCCGAGCGCCTCGCCGATCACGGCGTCCGCGAAATCACTTTGCTCGGCCAGAACGTCAACGCTTTCCATGGCGCGGGCCCGGACGGCAAAGACTGGGGCCTCGGTCGGCTTCTCGCGCGGATCGCGAAAATCCCCGGAATCGCCCGGCTGCGTTACACGACCAGCCATCCGCGCGACATGGACGAGGAACTGATTGCCGCGCACCGCGATCTGAAGGAGCTGATGCCGTATCTGCATCTGCCGGTGCAGTCGGGCTCGGACCGGATCCTCGAGGCGATGAACCGGGGGCACACGGTGGCGGATTATCTGCGCCTGATCGAGCGCGTTCGTGCCGTGCAGCCCGATCTCGCTTTGTCGTCGGATTTCATCGCCGGCTTTCCCGGCGAGACGGACGCGGATTTCGAAGCGACGATGGCGCTTGCGCGCGAGGTCGGTTTCGCCTCGACCTTCACCTTCAAATATTCCCCGCGCCCCGGCACGCCGGCCGCCGATATGGAGCAGGTGCCGGACGAGATCGGCTCCGAGCGTCTGCTGCGGCTTCAGGCGCTGCTCGAAGAGCAGCGGCAGGACTTCAACCGCGCCGCCATCGGCAAAGTGATGGACGTGCTGTTCGACCGCGCGGGACGCCATCCCGGCCAGATCGCCGGTCGTTCGCCCTATCTGCAGCCGGTGCAGATCGAATCGGATAGAATCGCGATCGGCGATGTCGTTCCGGTGCGGATCGTGTCGAACACGCGAAACAGCCTGTTCGGCGAGATAATCGAAACAGCGCGTGACGGTGCGCGCATGGAGGCGGTGGCGTGACGACAAGTCCGGTTCCCAGCCTGCAGAAGTCTGCCGAGGTCCTGCTGTCGTTCGACGACAACAGGCTCGCGAGCGGCATCTTCGGCAGCCACGACCAAAACCTCGCTTTTCTGGAGCGCCGTCTCGGCGTCGAGGTGACGCCGAGTGGCAACCACGTCGCGATCCGCGGACCGGCGGAAGCGACCGAACAGGCGCGCCGCGTGCTCGAAAACCTGTCCGCACGCGTCCGGCGCGGTGAGGATGTCGGGCTCGGCGATGTCGACGGCGCGATCCGCATGACGTCCGACCAGGGAACATTGTTTCCGTCCGAGGGCGGACTTCGCGGCGGCTTCGCCCATGTTCTGACACCTAAGAAGACGGTCGTCGCGCGCACGCCCGCGCAGGACGCGTACATACGTTCTCTCGGCAAGAACGAACTCGTGTTCGGCGTCGGCCCGGCCGGGACCGGCAAAACCTATCTCGCGGTGGCCAATGCCGTCGCGCTGCTCATTCGCGGCGAGGTCGAGCGCATCGTCCTGTCGCGGCCGGCGGTCGAGGCGGGCGAACGGCTCGGCTTTCTGCCCGGCGATATGCGCGAAAAAGTCGATCCGTATCTCAGGCCGCTCTACGACGCCCTTTACGACATGCTGCCGCCCGAGCGTGTGGAGCGCGGGCTGCAGCAAGGCATTATCGAGATCGCGCCGCTCGCCTTCATGCGCGGGCGCACCCTGACGAATGCCGCGATCATCCTCGACGAAGCGCAGAACGCGACGACGATGCAGATGAAGATGTTTCTGACGCGCCTCGGCGAGAACTCGCGGATGGTCGTGTGCGGAGACGTGACGCAGGTCGATCTGCCGACGGGACAATTGTCCGGGCTGATGGAGGCCACAAAACTTCTTGCCGATGTCGAAGGCATTTCGGTGTGCCGGTTCGGCGAGGCGGATGTGGTGCGCCACGAACTCGTCGGCCGCATCGTGCGTGCGTATGAGGCCTCGGATCGCGCCAAGCTTCCGGGAAAGAAGCCATGAGCCCCGTCGTCGACGTCGTTGCGGAAAGCCCGCTCTGGGACGCCCATCCCGGTACCGAGGAGGTCGCCAAACGCGCGGTCGTTGCGGCGCTCACGGAGGCCGGTCGCACCTGCAAGGAAGATGCCGAGCTTGCCGTGATCCTCGCCGACGACGCGAGGCTGAAGGATCTGAACCGCGATTGGCGCGGCAAGGACCGGCCGACCAATGTATTGTCCTTTCCCGGGGCCGAGGGCGACGAGATCGCAACCGCTCCGCTGCTCGGCGATCTCGTTCTCGCGTTCGAGACCGTCGCCGAGGAAGCGAAACGCGACGGCAAGAGTTTTGAGGATCATTTCGCCCATCTCGTCGTTCACGGCACGCTGCACCTGTTCGGCTTCGATCACATGTCGGATGCCGAAGCCGAGACGATGGAAAACACCGAGCGCGCGGCCCTCGCACGCCTCGGCATAGCCGACCCCTATCTGGAGGCTTAAGCCCCGCTGACGGGCACGCACGCCATGGCGAACGAGGATCAAAGTACCAACGGGCATGGATCGGACGAGCGCGCGGACCCGCGCGGCTGGATCGAACGATTGAAAGTCCTGTTGCGGATGAAGGCTCCGGCAACGCTCCGCGACGAGATAGAGGATGCGCTGACGTCCGATGCCGGCGACGACACGCCGGACTTTTCGCCCAAGGAGCGGGCGATGCTTAAGAACATCCTCGGCCTGCGCGACCAGAATTGCGGCGACGTGATGGTGCCGCGTCCGGACATCGTCGCGGTGTCCGGCGAGATCCCGCTTTCCGACGTCCTGATCCGTTTCGAGGAGGCGGAGCATTCGCGCCTGCCGGTTTACGGCGAGACGATCGACGACCTGAAGGGCATGGTTCACATCAAGGACGTGCTGCGTTATCTCACGACGCGCGCGCGCACGAGAACCGGCCTCGACCTCGGAAAGCCCGATCTTTCGGTCTCGATCCTCAGCGCCAATCTTGTCCGCGAAGTCCTGTATGTACCGCCGTCGATGCCGGTCAACGACCTCTTGGCGAAGATGCAGGCGACCCACATCCATATGGCGCTCGTCATCGACGAATATGGCGGCACCGACGGGCTTGTGACCATCGAGAACCTGGTCGAGATGGTGGTCGGCGACATCGAGGACGAGCACGACGAGATCGAAGGGCCGATGATCTTCCGCGCCCGCGACGGCTCGCTGATCGCGCAGGGGCGCGCTCCGCTCGAAGATCTGGTCGCGGAACTCGCGCCGACGCTCGAACTCGATCTCGGTGAACTGACGGAGGAGGTCGACACGATCGGCGGCCTGCTCGTGACGCTTGCAGGCCGGGTGCCGGTGCGCAGCGAAATCATCGCCGGACCGGGGGATCTCGATTTCGAAGTGCTCGATGCCGATCCGAGGCGGGTCAAACGCGTACGCATAAGGCAGCGCCAGGTGCCGCCCGACCTCCAGGCCGCGAGCGACGCGCCCAAGGTCGATCGGCTGTCTCCCGGCTCGAAATCCGGTCCGGCTTGACGCTTTGCGCTTCGCCCTGCCTGTCCATCGCCTTGTTCTTCTCGACGGCCGCAGGCGTGTCGCGGCAGCGGCCATGGCGGGCGCGGCCTCGGCTTTGGCCATGCCGCCTTACGATCTGTGGCCGGTTCTGTTTCTCACTTTCCCTGCCCTTGTTCTGTTTCTCGACGGAGCCGGCGGCGGAAAAGGAGGAGTACGGGCCGCGGCCGTAATCGGCTTTTCGTTCGGCTTCGGTTATTTCCTCGCCGGGCTGTGGTGGATCGGCGCAGCCTTCTTCGTCCCGGGCGACAATTATCAATGGATGATGCCGTTCGCGGTGATCGGGCTTCCGCTGTTTCTGGCGCTATTTCCCGCCTTCGGTTGCGCATTGGCGCGGCTGCTGTGGTCGAACGGCCCGGCGCGCTTTCTGGCGCTCGCCTTCGGACTCGGGCTGTCCGAATGGCTGCGCGGGCGCGTGTTGACGGGCTTTCCGTGGAACGAATTCGGCTATGCGCTGGCCAACAATCCGCTGATGGGACAGGCCGCCTCGCTGATCGGCGTCGAGGGACTGACGCTGGTTGCGATCGCGGTGTTCGCGGCGCCGGCCTCGCTCGGCGACGGCAGTCCGACGCGGTGGCGGCCGGTGATCGTCGCGGCTGCCGTTCTCGCCGCTCTCGCGGGCTTCGGCGCGGCGCGGCTCACCCTCGCGGGCGACGGCGCGGCGACGAATGTGCGTATTCGCATCATGCAGCCCGACGTAGCGCAGGACGACAAGTTCCGGCCGGCGGCAAAAGACCAGATCATGGCGCGCTATCTCGCGCTCTCGGACAAACGCACATCGCCCGAACGCAGCGGCATGGCGGATGTCGATGTTCTGGTCTGGCCGGAATCGGCATTTCCGTTCTTCCTCGCCAAAACGCCGGACGCGCTCGCGCAAATCGGTGCGCTTCTGCCGACCGGCTCCGTCCTGCTGACCGGGGCGGCGCGTATCGAGGACGACGGTGCGCCCGGCCGGCGGTCGCGTCTTCAACGCGATCCATGCGCTCGGCGGTGACGGCTCGATCATCGCGACCTACGACAAGGTGCATCTCGTTCCGGGCGGCGAATTCCTGCCGTTTCAGGATTTTCTGGAGGGCCTCGGCCTGCGCCAGCTGACGCGGCTGCCGGGCGGGTTCTCGGCGGGAAGTGCTCCGAAGAACATAGTTCTGCCGAACGGCGTGAAGCTCGGCCCGCTGATTTGCTACGAGGCGATCTTCCCGACCGGAGTTTACGATCCCGACGAGCGGCCGGACGCTCTCGTGAACGTGACGAATGACGGTTGGTTCGGCGACACCGCCGGTCCGCACCAGCATTTCGCGCAGGCCCGTGTGCGCGCCGTGGAACAAGGCCTGCCGCTGATTCGCGCCGCCAATACCGGCATCTCCGCGATCGTCGATCCGTGGGGCCGGATACTGAGCGAAATGCCGGTCGGCGACGAAGGTGTCATCGACGCATTGCTGCCGTCGGCGACCGCGCCGACGATCTATCATCGCTTTGGAATATCCCTGCTTTTTCTCCTCTATCTTGCGACCATTGTAGGGGCCCTTTACCCCCATTGGCGGGTTTGACATTGCAAATATGCGGAACCATTGTGCGCCGCGTGCGGGAAGCGGGGGCTTAACGCACGTCGGGCAAGTGCCCATTCCGTTACCGGCGATTTCTGAGGCTGTCGGTGCCAACGCACGTGATCACGGTCACGGCAGGAGCTTTGCTATGATGGCCACAAAGGCCCCCAATCCGATCGATAAACATGTTGGTGCGCGCGTTCGCATGCGCCGTCTGCTGGTCGGCATGTCGCAGGAAAAGCTCGGCACCTCGCTTGGCATCACGTTTCAGCAAATTCAGAAATACGAGAAGGGCACGAACCGAATCGGCGCTTCGCGCCTGCAGCAGATTTCGGAAGTGCTCGCCGTCCCGGTGTCCTACTTCTTCGAGGACGCCCAGGGCGAAGCTCTCCCCGCGGGTTTCAGCGAAAAGAAGAACGACTATGTCGCCGATTTCCTCGCGACGTCGGAAGGCCTGCAGCTCACCAAGAGCTTCATGAAGGTGAGGGATCCGAAGGTGCGCCGCCGCATCGTCGATCTCGTTTCCTCGATTGCCGAAGAAGCACTCGAAGAGAAGGCCTGAGCCGGGCTTGTTCCGCGCATCTTGACCGCCTCGCGCACGCCTGCGAGAAGGCTTTGCGCTCCCAAGCGCCTGAATTTTTCCCGGAGCGTCCCGTGGTCCGTAAATCTTACTTGTTCACCAGCGAATCCGTGTCCGAAGGTCATCCGGACAAGATCTGCGACCGGATTTCCGACACGGTGCTCGACACCTATCTGGCTGCGGATCCGCAGGCGCGGTGTGCCTGCGAGACCTTCGCGACGACGAATCGCGTTGTCATCGGCGGTGAGGTGCGCGGACCGGACAGCGTCACCAAGGATCGTCTCGAAAACCTGGCGCGCGAGGCCATCAAGGATATCGGCTACGAGCAGGACGGCTTCCATTGGGAGAAGTGCCAGATCGATGTTCTGCTGCATGCTCAGTCGTCCAACATCGCCCAGGGCGTCGACGCAGCCGGCAACAAGGACGAAGGCGCGGGCGATCAGGGCATCATGTTCGGCTATGCCTGCACCGAGACGCCGGAGCTGATGCCTGCGCCAATCCATTATTCGCACCTCATCCTGCGCAAGCTGGCCGAAGCGCGCCACGCCAAACAGGGCGATGCGGCCAAACTCGGCCCGGATTCCAAGAGTCAGGTCACGGTGCGGTATGAAGACGGCAAGCCGGTCGAGGCGACCTCGATCGTGCTGTCCACGCAACACCTCGACGAAAACCTGTCGTCGAACGATGTGCGTGCGATCGTCGAACCCTATATCCGCGCCTCGCTGCCGGACGGCTGGATCAACAAGCACACCGAATGGCACGTCAATCCGACCGGCAAGTTCGTGATCGGCGGTCCCGACGGCGATACCGGCCTCACCGGCCGCAAGATCATCGTCGATACCTATGGCGGCGCGGCTCCCCACGGCGGAGGCGCGTTCTCCGGGAAGGACCCGACCAAGGTGGATCGCTCGGCGGCCTATGCCGCGCGCTATCTCGCGAAGAACGTCGTGGCCGCAGGCCTTGCGGATCGCGCGACGATCCAGCTCGCCTACGCGATCGGTGTCGCAAAACCGCTGTCGATCTATATCGACACCCATGGCACGGCCCAGGTCGACGAGGCCAAGCTCGAGGAAGCGCTCGGCGAAGTCATGGACCTGACCCCACGCGGCATCCGCGAGCATCTGGGCCTCAACCGGCCGATCTATGTGCGGACCTCCGCCTATGGCCATTTCGGCCGCGAGCCGGACAAGGACGGCGGCTTCTCCTGGGAGAAGACCGACCTCGCCGACGCGCTGAAATCCGCGGTTCGGTAAGACCTGAGATGGCGCCCGATGCCGGACACCCGGCGCGGGGCGCCCTTTTCGGTCGCCGCAAGGGCAAGCCGCTGCGGGCCGGACAGGCCGCGCGGTTCGAAACGCTCTTTCCGCAGCTCAAGCTCGACCTCTCGGCGCCCGCGCCGGGGGATCTGAGCACGTTGTTCGCGGCCAAGGTGGACGAGATCCGCCTGGAGATCGGTTTCGGCGGCGGTGAGCATCTCCTTGGCGAAGCTGAGAAAAACCCGAAAACGGGGTTTATCGGCGTCGAGCCGTTCCTGAACGGCATGGCCAAGGCTTTGGCCGGGATCGACGAGCGCGGTCTTTCCAATGTCCGCCTTTACGACCAGGACGCGGCCTTCCTCCTCGATTGGCTTCCGGAGGCGAGCGTGGTCCGGACCGATCTGCTCTATCCCGATCCTTGGCCGAAGAAGCGCCAGTGGAAGCGGCGCTTCGTGTCCGACGAGAACCTGAAGCGCATCGTCCGGGCGGTGAAGCCCGGCGGGGAATTCCGCTTCGCCAGCGATATTGAAAGCTATGTCGCGTGGACGCTGATTCATGCCCGCCGCCGAGCCGGCTCTGGTCTGGACGGCCGAGCGCGCCGACGATTGGCGGCTGCCCTGGGCGGGCTGGCCCGGCACCCGTTATGAGGCCAAGGCTCTGCGCGAGGGCCGGATTCCGGCCTATCTCGTCTTCCGGCGCGATTGAAATTTAGAATCTCGGACGAGCGGAGATTCCTTACCGAAACCGCTCCCAAGCCGATTGTCGCGAGACACCCAGCGGAGCCGCAATTTTCGCCCAGCTCACATTCCGCGCTTTCAAGACGTCCACGACATCGGCCAAATGATTGCGGTGCGCCTCTGCGGTGGCGTTCAAGGGGCCAAGCACCCCCAGAAGTCGCTCCGTCGGCCACGCGGCCGGGTCAAACTCACGGGCGAGCGCGATATCCCCCTCCATGATAAGGCGACAGGCGCCGACACATTCGTCGCAGATGTGCAGGCCGCCTGGTCCGGCCACCAGCTTCGCGATCTCATGCTCTGACTTTCCGCAAAAGGAACAACAAAGACGTTCGGACATGGAATCGCTCCCGTCAGGATGAGCCTGACAGTCAGGTAAACCCTGACGGCATTTTCGTCAATGCCGCGGAGCCCGAAACCGCTGCGCGTGGCGAAGCCCGCCGGGCGCCGTCAACCCTCCGAAGTCCGCAACTTGCGCGGAGGCCCCCTTTTCCTATATGAAAGAGGCAACTTCCTTCTCATGACAGCTTTCATGAGAGTGGGTTCCTTCGGGGGCCCGCTCTTTTGGCATTTGGAGCCTATGACGGACGAAACCGGCCTCGACGAACGCCTGATCCGGGAAACCGGTGTCGCCGCGCGCGTCGCGGTGATCATCGAGCCGGTGCTCGGCGATCTCGGTTTTCGCCTGGTGCGGGTGAAGGTAACGGCGCAGAACGGATGCACCGTGCAGATCATGGCCGAGCGGCCGGACGGCACGATGAATGTCGACGATTGCGAAAAGGCGTCGAAAGCGATCTCGCCGGTGCTCGATGTCGAGGATCCGATCGAGCGGGCCTATTATCTGGAAATGTCGTCGCCCGGGATCGACCGGCCGCTGGTGCGGCTTCAGGATTTCACCCGCTGGGCGGGACATGTCGCGAAGATCGAAATGGAAGAGCTGACGCATGGCCGCAAGAAGTTTCGCGGCACGCTGCTCGGCCTCGACGGCGAAAACGCCCGGCTTGAACGGGACGATGTGAAAGAGGGCGCGGAAGACAGGATCGTTCTGCTGCCTGTGGCCGACATGGCCGAGGCGCGGCTCGTACTGACGGATGCGCTGATCGACGAGACGCTGAAGCGCGGCAAGCAGGCCGAACGCGCGGCGGCTCAGGATGGACTTGAAATGGACGTTGACGAGCTTGAAGAGCCGACGCAACGCCACAAGGGACGGAGATAAGTTATGGCCGTTAGCGCCAATCGTCTGGAACTGTTGCAGATCGCCGACGCGGTCGCGCGTGAGAAGGTGATCGACCGGCAGATCGTGCTGGCCGCGATGGAGGACGCGATCGCGAAGGCCGCGCGCGCCCGCTACGGCGCCGAGACGGAAGTGCGCGCCGAAATCCACCCGAAGACGGGCGAGATCAAGCTGTCGCGCCTCTTGCTCGTCACCGATAAGGTCGAGAACACCTCGACCGACATCGCGCTCGAAGAGGCGCGTCATCGCAATCCCGCCGCGCAGCCCGGCGATTACATTTCCGAAACGCTGCCGCCGTTCGACTTCGGCCGCATCGCGGCGCAGTCGGCCAAGCAGGTCATCGTGCAGAAAGTGCGCGAGGCCGAACGCGAGCGCATGTACCTCGAATACAAGGACCGCATCGGCGACATCGTGAACGGCGTCGTCAAGCGCGTCGAATACGGCAACGTCATCGTCGATCTCGGTCGCGGCGAAGCCATTGTGCGCCGCGACGAACTCCTGCCGCGCGAAATGTTCCGCCCCGGCGACCGCATCCGCGCTTACGTCTACGACGTGCGCTCGGAGCCACGCGGGCCGCAGATTTTCCTCAGCCGCACGCATCCGCAGTTCATGGCGAAACTGTTCGCGCAGGAAGTGCCGGAAATCTATGACGGCATCATCGAGGTCAAGGCGGTTGCCCGCGATCCGGGTTCGCGCGCCAAGATCGGCGTCATCTCGCGTGATTCGTCGATCGATCCGGTCGGCGCCTGCGTCGGCATGCGCGGTTCGCGCGTGCAGGCTGTCGTGAACGAATTGCAGGGCGAGAAGATCGACATCATTCCGTGGTCGCAGGACGAGGCGACGTTCATCGTCAACGCGCTGCAGCCGGCGGAAGTGGTCAAGGTCGTGCTCGACGAGGATTTGGGCAAGATCGAAGTCGTCGTGCCGGACGATCAGCTTTCGCTCGCCATTGGCCGCCGCGGCCAGAATGTGCGCCTTGCCTCGCAACTCACCGGCTGGGACATCGACATCCTGACGGAAGCCGAGGAATCCGAGCGCCGCCAGAAGGAATTCAACGAACGCACGCAGCGCTTCATGGAAGCGCTCGATGTCGACGAGGTTGTCGGCCAGCTGCTTGCGGCCGAGGGCTTCGGCACGGTCGAGGAAATCGCCTTCGTCGATATCGCCGAAATTTCGTCCATACAGGGCTTCGACGAGGACACGGCGAACGAAATCCAGAGCCGCGCGCGCGAAACGCTCTCCCGGATCGAAGCGGAGCACGACGCCAAGCGCGTCGAGCTGGGCGTTGCCGACGAATTGAAGGAAATTCCCGGCGTCACGAGCCAGATGCTGGTTGCTTTTGGCGAGAACGATATCAAATCGGTGGAAGATCTCGCGGGCAGCGCGACCGACGACCTGCTCGGCTGGACCGAGCGCAAGGACGGCGAGACCAAGCGTTTCCCCGGCGCCCTCGACGGCTTTGCCATTTCGAAGGAAGAGGCCGAGGCGCTCATCATGCAGGCGCGCGTCAAGGCCGGCTGGATCGACGAGCTGCCCGAGGCCGCGGCTGAAGAAGAGCCCGCCGAGGAGGAGGCTTCGGCCTGAGCGACGAAAAAGACGACCGGCGCGCGACCACGCGCAGCTGCGCGGTAACCCGCGTGGCGCATCCGGTCGAGGATCTGATCCGCTTCGTCCGCGCGCCGGACGGGACGGTCGTGCCGGATCTGAGACGGCGGCTTCCGGGCCGCGGCGTCTGGGTCGAGGCGCGGAAGGATCGGGTGGATGAGGCCGTAAAGCGAAAGGCGTTCGCGCGCGGCTTCAAGGGGCAGGTAACTGTGTCGCCGGACCTCTCGGCCGAGGTCGAGGGCCTGATCGAGCGCTCTGCGCTCGAAATGCTGTCCATGGCGAACAAGGCCGGGAAGGTGCTGACGGGCTTCGGAAAAGTCGAGGCGGCGTTGGCGAAGAACGAGGCCGTTGTGGTGCTTCACGCCACCGAGGGCGCGAGGGACGGCAAACGGAAACTGGCCCAGGCCGCCAAGCGCGGATCGGGTGGCGGAGCGGCCACGGTGATGGAGCTTTTCTCCTCGGGGCAAATGCTCTTGGCCTTGGGCCGGGAGAATGTGGTACACGCAGCGCTGCTCGCGGACCCCGTGAGCGACGCTTTTATCGCGCGGGCCTCTGTGCTTGCGCGCTACAGGCAGATCGAACCGGGGCAGGCCTCGCAAGAGGATGCGGCCGCAGAAACGGATGTGGAATGACGGATACTAAAAACCCGGGCGACAAGACTCTTGGCCTGGGCAAAACTCTGACGCTGAAACGGCCGATCGAGCAGGGCACGGTGAAGCAGAGCTTCAGCCATGGCCGCTCGAAGCAAGTCGTTGTCGAGAAGGTGAAGCGCCGGGTCATCGGACCGGGCGACAAACCCGAACCCGTCGCCGCGCCCATCGTCAAGAAGACGGTCGTCACCACCACCACGGCCGCGCCGGCCCCTGCCGCACCGCAGCAGGCGCCGCGGGCCCCGCGCGCGCCGGGCGTGGTTCTGCGCACTTTGACATCGGATGAGATCGAGGCGCGCGACCGCGCTCTGTCGGATGCCCGCTCGCGCGAGGCCAGCGACCGGATCAAGGCCGAGGAGGACGCCAAGCGTCGCGCCGCCGAGGATCAGCGCCGCGCCGCCGAACGCGAAGCCGCCGAAGCCCGCAAGAAGGAAGAGGAATCCCGCCGGACCGGCGAAGAGGAATCGCGGAAGAAGGCCGAGGATGCCGCCAAGAAGCGGCTCGGCGAGGAAGCCACGGCAGCGCCGCGCGCTCCCATTCGCGTCGAGGAAGAAGACGAAGCCCCGCGCGGACCCGTACGCCGTCCCGGAATGCCGGGACGTCCCGTCACGCCGCCCAAACCCGAACGCGCCAAGGCCGGCCAGGAAAAGCAGCGTGGCCGCCTGACGCTGACGACGGCGTTCGAGTCCGAAGAAGAGCGCGCCCGTTCGGTCGCCGCCTTCCGCCGCCGCGTCCAGCGCATGACCGGCAAGGTTCAGGCCGAACCGAAGGAAAAGATCCAGCGCGACGTCGTGATCCCGGAAACCATCACGATCCAGGAACTCGCCAACCGCATGGCCGAACGCGCGGTCGATGTCATCCGCCTGCTGATGAAGCAGGGCGAGATGAAGAAGATCAACGATGTGATCGACGCCGACACCGCTCAGCTGATCGCCGAGGAACTCGGCCACACCGTTCGCCGCGTGGCGGAATCGGACGTGGAAGAGGGCCTCTTCGACGCGGCCGACCAAGACGGCGCGCAGATTTCGCGTCCTCCGGTCGTGACGATCATGGGCCATGTCGACCACGGCAAGACTTCGTTGCTCGACGCCATCCGCCGGACCAATGTCGTATCCGGCGAGGCCGGCGGCATCACCCAGCATATCGGCGCCTATCAGGTGAAGACGCCGCTCGGCGGCCTTGTGACCTTCATCGACACGCCCGGTCACGAAGCGTTCACCTCGATGCGCCAGCGCGGCGCGAAGGCGACCGACATCGTGGTTCTCGTCGTGGCCGCCGATGACGGCGTCATGCCGCAGACGGTGGAGGCGATCAGCCACGCCAAGGCGGCGGGCGTTCCGATCATCGTCGCCATCAACAAGATCGACAAGCCGGGCGCAAAGCCCGAGCGTGTACGTACCGAATTGCTGCAGTACGAAATCCAGGTCGAAAGCCTCGGCGGCGAAATCCTCGAAGTCGAGGTTTCGGCCAAGGAGAAGCTCAATCTCGACAAGCTGCTGGAGCTGATCCAGCTGCAGTCCGAACTGCTCGACCTCAAGGCCAATCCGGATCGTGCCGCCGAAGGCATCGTGATCGAAGCCAAGCTCGACAAGGGCCGCGGCCCGGTCGCGACGGTCCTGGTGCAGCGCGGCACGCTGAAGAACGGCGACATCGTGGTTGCGGGCTCCGAATGGGGCCGTGTCCGCGCGCTGATCAACGATCAGGGCAAGAACGTCACCGAAGCGGGTCCCTCGCTTCCGGTCGAAGTGCTCGGCTTCCAGGGCGCGCCGGAGGCGGGCGACCGTCTCGCGGTCGTCGAGAACGAAGCGCGCGCGCGCGAAGTCACCGAATACCGTCAGCGCCAGCGCCGCGATCTCGCGGCGGCGCGCGCGGGACGCGGTGGCGGCGGCTCCATCGAACAGATGATGTCGAACCTGAAGACCGCGGCCGGCCGTCAGGAGTTCCCGCTCGTCATCAAGGGCGACGTGCAGGGCTCGGTCGAAGCGATCATCCAGGCGCTGGCAAAGGTCGGCAATGACGAGGTTTCGGCGCGCGTTCTGCACGCCGGCGCCGGCGGCATCACCGAGTCCGACGTCACGCTTGCCGGGGCGTCCGGCGCCGCGGTGCTCGGCTTCAATGTCCGTGCGCTGAAGGAAGCGCGCGAGGCGGCGGAGCGGTCCGGCGTCGAGATCCGCTATTACAATATCATCTACGATCTCGTGGACGATATGCGCAAAGCCATGTCCGGCCTGCTCGCGCCCGAACGGCGCGAAGAGTTCCTGGGCAATGCCGAGATCCTCGAAGTGTTCAACATCTCGAAGGTCGGCAAGGTCGCGGGCTGTAAGGTCACCGAAGGCCGCGTCGAACGCGGTGCGGGCGTGCGCCTGATCCGCGACAACGTCGTCGTGCACGAAGGCAAGCTCTCGACTCTCAAGCGCTTCAAGGATGAAGTCAAAGAGGTTCACACCGGCCAGGAATGCGGCATGGCGTTCGAGAACTATCAGGACATGCGCGCAGGCGATGTCATAGAGTGCTATCTCGTGACTGAAGTGACACGGTCGCTGTAGGCGTCCGTACAAATCGTTGGTGGGCGTCGCGGTCCGATTCCGCGACGCCCGTAACGTCGAGGTTCAATAAATGTCCAAGATCAAAGCGGCGGGCCCGTCCCAGCGGCAATTGCGCGTCGGCGAGCTCGTCCGTCACGCGCTCGCCGATATCCTGCAGCGCGGCGATGTGCCGGATCCGGCGCTCGAGAAAACCGTCATTACAATTCCGGAGGTCCGGATGTCGCCCGACCTCAAGCTTGCGACGGCCTATGTCATGCCTCTCGGCGGCAAGAACGCCGATAAGGTCGTGGCAGCGCTCGAAAAGAACAAGAAGCCGCTGCGCGGCGCCCTCGGCCGCAGGGTCGAGTTGCGTGCGGTCCCCGAACTGCGCTTTCGCGTCGATACGAGCTTCGACATCGGCCAGAAGATGGACGCGCTGCTCGACCTGCCGGAAGTCCGCCGCGATGTGGAGGACAAGGAGTGAGCGATCTCGCGCCCGCCGCCCCGCCGCCGCGCCCGAAAAAGCGCGATGTGCATGGCTGGCTGATCCTCGACAAGCCGTCGGGCATGACCTCGACACACGCCCTCGCCAAGGTGAAGCGCGCGTTCGGGGCGAAAAAGGCCGGCCATGCCGGAACGCTCGACCCCCTTGCGACGGGCTGTCTGCCGATAGCCTTCGGCGAAGCAACCAAGACCGTGCCCTTCGCCATGGACGGGCGGAAAATCTACCGTTTCACGGTAAGCTGGGGCACCGAGACAGACACCGACGACAGCGAGGGCCGGGAGACGGGGCTATCGCCTAAACGGCCGTCGGAAAAGGAAATTCTGGCGGTTCTGCCCCGCTTCCGGGGCACGATCATGCAGACCCCGCCCCAGTTCTCGGCCATCAAGATCCAGGGCGAGCGGGCCTACGACCTCGCCCGCGACGGCGAGACGGTCGATCTGCAGCCCCGCGAAATCGAAGTCCATCGGCTGGAATTGGTTGAAACCACTGAGAACACAGCTGTTTTTGAAACCGAGACCGGCAAGGGCGCCTATGTCCGGGCGCTCGCGCGCGATATGGGGCGGGCGCTTTTATGCCTCGGCCATATCTCGGCGCTGCGCCGGGTCAGCGTCGGCCCGTTCGGCGAGGACAGCCTGATTTCTCTGGACGAAATAGAGCGCTTGCGCTTATGTGCGCCCGGCGAGGGCAACCTCGCCGACCATCTTCTCCCCGTTGAGACCGCGCTGGACGACATCCCGGCGTTGGCCGTGAGCGGGGCGGATGCGGCCCGCCTCAGACGAGGTCAGGCCGTTTTACTGCGCGGACGAGATGCTCCGCCGCTTACCGGCACTTGTTATGTGACCGCCCAGGGCGCGCTTGTCGCTCTGGCGGAAGCCGAAGGCGGCGAGATTCATCCCAAACGCGTGTTCCATCTTCCGGGCTGACGCCCGGTGTTTTTGAAAGCCCGCCGGTCTTGCCGGCAGCAGAAAGGAAGTCCCGATGTCGATTGCCGCTGAGCGCAAACAGGCGCTCGTGAAAGAATATGCCACCAAATCGGGCGACACCGGTTCGCCGGAAGTCCAGGTCGCGATCCTGACGGAGCGCATCAACAACCTCACCGAACACTTCAAGGGCCATGCGAAGGACAATCATTCGCGCCGCGGCCTTCTGAAGATGGTGAGCCAGCGCCGCTCACTGCTCGACTATGTGAAGTCGAAGGACGTGAAGCGCTACGAAGATCTCATTAAGCGGCTGAGCATTCGCCGCTGACACGTGCGGCGCGCCACAGGCGCGCCGTTTTTGCATGGTGCGGCGTCATGGGGATGCCGCGCCTAATCCGAGGCGCCGCGGGCCAGCACACGCCCACGGGCAGGATCGCTGGATGCTCTGTAGGTACACAGCATCCCGCAATTCTGCTCGTGGCCCGGCCTTAATCGCCGCAGACCATGAGAAAACATATGTTCGATATTCAACGTGAAGTGCTCGAATGGGGCGGGCATGAGCTCATCCTCGAGACCGGCCGCATGGCCCGTCAGGCGCATGGCGCCGTGCTTGCCACCTATGGCGACACCACTGTTCTTGCGACCGTCGTCGCCGCCAAGGCTCCCAAGCCCGGCGTCGATTTCATGCCGCTGACCGTGAACTACCAGGAACGCTTCTACGCAGCCGGCCGTATTCCGGGCGGCTTCTTCAAACGCGAAGGCCGTCCGACCGAAAAGGAGACGCTGACTTCGCGCCTCATCGACCGTCCGATCCGTCCGCTGTTCATCGACGGCTGGCGCTGCGACACGCAGGTCGTCATTACCGTTCTGAGCCATGACCTCGAAAATGATCCCGACATCGTCGGCCTGGTCGCGGCCTCCGCGGCACTGACGCTTTCGGGCGTTCCGTTCATGGGCCCGGTGGGCGGCGCCCGCGTCGGCTACATCAACGGCGAATACGTCCTCAATCCGACAACGGACCAGATCAAGGAGAGCGATCTCGATCTCGTCGTCGCCGGTACGCAGGACGCGGTGCTGATGGTCGAATTGGAAGCCAAGGAGCTTTCGGAAGAGATCATGCTCGGGGCCGTGATGTTCGGCCATCGCGGTTTCCAGCCGGTGATCGATGCCATCATCTCGCTGGCCGAGAAGGCGGCGAAGGAGCCGCGCGACATCGAGACCGCCGACAACAGCGCGCTCGAAGATGCGATCCGCAAGATCGCGGAGAAGGATCTGCGCGACGCCTACAAGATCCAGAAGAAGACGGACCGTTACACGGAAGTCGGCAAAATCCGCGAAAAAGTGATCGCGGCGCTCTGCCCGGAAGGTGACGAGAACGCCCCGCCGGCGACAAAAGTCGGTTCGGTGTTCCACGATCTCGAAGCCAAGATCGTGCGCTGGAACATTCTCGACGACGGCATTCGCATCGACGGCCGCGACGTCAAGACGGTCCGCCCGATCCTGTCCGAAGTCGGCGTCCTGCCGCGGACACATGGTTCGTCGCTCTTTACGCGCGGCGAAACCCAGGCGCTGGTCGTCGCCACGCTCGGCACCGGCGAGGACGAGCAGTTCATCGACGCGCTTGAAGGTACCTACAAGGAAGCCTTCATGCTGCACTACAACTTCCCGCCCTACTCGGTCGGCGAAACCGGCCGCATGGGTTCGCCCGGCCGCCGCGAAATCGGCCACGGCAAGCTGGCATGGCGCGCCATCCACCCGATGCTGCCGCCGAACCACGAGTTCCCGTACACGATCCGTGTCGTCTCCGAGATCACCGAGTCGAACGGCTCGTCCTCGATGGCGACGGTGTGCGGCACCTCGCTCGCAGCCATGGACGCGGGCGTTCCGCTGAAGCGTCCGGTCGCGGGCATCGCGATGGGCCTCATCCTCGAAGGCGAGCGCTTTGCGGTTCTCTCCGACATTCTCGGCGACGAGGATCATCTCGGCGACATGGACTTCAAGGTGGCCGGCACGACGGAGGGCATCACCGCGCTCCAGATGGACATCAAGATCGCCGGCATCACCGAGAACATCATGAAGGTGGCTCTCGGCCAGGCCAAGGATGGGCGTATTCACATCCTCGGCGAAATGGGCAAGGCGCTGACATCGGCGCGTCCGGAACTCGGCGAGTTCGCGCCGCGCATCGAGGTCATCAAGATCCCGACCGACAAGATCCGTGACGTCATCGGTTCCGGCGGCAAGGTCATCCGCGAGATCGTCGAAAAGACGGGCGCGAAGATCAATGTCGAGGACGACGGCACGGTGAAGGTCGCATCCTCGGACGGCAAGGCCATCAAGGCCGCGCTGAACTGGATCCACTCGATCGTCGCGGAGCCGGAAGTCGGCACCATCTATGACGGTACTGTCGTGAAGGTCGTGGATTTCGGTGCGTTCGTGAACTTCTTCGGTTCGCGCGACGGCCTCGTCCATGTCTCGCAGATCGTGCCGCGCCGCATCGAAAAGGTGTCGGAAGTCCTGAAAGAGGGCGACAAGGTCAAGGTCAAGCTTCTCGGCTTCGACGACCGCGGCAAGACGCGCCTCTCCATGAAGGTCGTCGACCAGACGACCGGCGAGGACCTCGAAGGCAAGCAGAAGGAAGCCGTGGCGGCGGAAGGCTGATCCCAGATCCTTCACATCCTTCATTGAAATAAAAAAGGGCGCCGCGAGGCGCCCTTTTTTATGCCGTGCATACGACGGCGATCAGCTGGTCTGGACAAGACGCAGGACAAGACCCAGCGCGATCAGGCTCATGACGAGGCCGATGACGGCGTCCAGTATCCGCCACGCGGCGGGCTTTGCGAACAGAGGCGCGAGAAGACGCGCTCCGTAACCCAATGCGAAGAACCACATGAACGAAGCGACCACCGCGCCCGCGCCATAGACGGTTCTGGCCGGACCTTCATACTGCCCCGACAGGCTTCCGAGCAGCACCACGGTGTCCAGGTAGACATGCGGGTTTAGGAAGGTGAAGGCGAGGCAGGTCAGCACCGCCGTCTTCAAGGGCACGTGCTCGGGGGTTCCGGCAACGAGTGCATGAGGGCTCGCGGCGCGCCGGAACGCCATGAAGGCGTATACGCCGAGAAAAACGGCGCCGCCCAAAGTCACCGCAAAAATGAGAGCCGGCGACCGCGCGACCAGCCCGCCGAGCCCGGCAACCCCGAGCGCGATCAGCAGCGCATCCGACAGGGCGCAGATCAGGCACAGCACGAAAATATGCGAGCGGATCAGGCCCTGGCGCAGGATGAACGCGTTCTGCGCGCCGATCGCGATGATGAGCGAGCCGCCGAGAAAAAAGCCGGAGAGAAAAGGGGGAAACAGCGACATGGATATCAAGTTGCGGGCTCTATATCACACATCTTGTGGCTGTAACCCCGGTTGGAAGAAATAAAAAAGGCGCCCGAAGGCGCCTTTCTCATGCTGTGGCTAACAGCAGATATCAGAAATGGTAGGCGGTGCCGAAGCGGACTTCGTGGAGTTCGGTCTCCTGATCGAAAGTGCTGTTCAGAGTTACCGAATTGGTGTCGAGCGACTGGCCGTAAATATACTCGCCGCGCACCGAGATGCGGTCCGAGACACGGTAGTCGACGCCCGCGCCGACCGTCCACAGCATGTCGGCGATGCGGCCGCGCTGCGGGGTATCAGTCCACGCTTCGCTCTGCTCGCTCCGCGTCCAGGAAATGCCGCCGGCGATGAAGGGCAGGAAACTGCCCATCGCATAGCCGAGACGGCCGCGCGCGTCGCCCTGGATGTAATTGCGGAAGTCGACCGGATCAGCGGACACCCGGCTGCGGGCCTGTGCCTTCGAAGTTCGACAGCGCGAGCGCGCTGTCGAAGCCGACGACGACATTGCCGAACTGGAAGTTGCGGCCGGTGTAAATACCGCCCATCGCGCCGTCCGCCTCGAGGTCGGGCGACGTCGTCTGGACGTTCATGCGGCCGTAGCCGACGAGCAGACCGCCATAGGCGCCGGTCCAGTCGACATCGCCTTCGGGCGTCGAAGGGGCCGCGTCGTCACCGAGATAAGAGATGATGCCGACGCGCGCGAAATGGGTCGACTGCTCCACATCGATCGCGCCGCCGAACATCGTTTCGGACGAAAGCTGCTCGTAGAGATATTCCGCACGCAGCATCAGCGGGCCGACAAACGTATTGCCGAGCTTGACGTCGACGCCCGCGCCGATCGTCCAGCCGTTGAGACGCTGATTGTCGCCGATGGTTTCGGTGCCGCCATCTTCGCGGACATAGACTTCGTTGGCGGTGTAGCCGCCGGCGATATAGGGCAGGAACCGACCCATATCGTAACCGACGCGACCGCGCAGATGCGCGGAATACAGCGTGTCGACATCGAGCGCGAGAAGGCCGCCGGATGCGCGGCGCCGTGCCGCGAATTTCATGCAGGGTGATGTCACCTTCGACGCCGAACACGAAATTGCCGGACTGCCAATTGTAGCCGATCACGCCGCCGCCGGTCAGGCCGTCGACGTCCGCGCCCGTCGAATCCACGTCGTCGTCGTCATCGATATCGAAGCTCGACCAGCCGTAGCCGATCAGGCTGCCGGCGTAGAAGCCGGACCAGTTCGAAGCGGGAACCGCGGAATAGATCGGGGCTTGCTTGAGCCGGCATGTCGGCCGCCTGGGCGAGGCCCGCGGATACGGTGAGCGCCAGCGCGCTGACAAGCGAAAGGCGTTTCGACAAACCGGTCATGTGATGCGGAGCCCCCAAATCAGCCCGCATCCTACTTCAGAGAGCCTCCAAGCGGAACGCGGGAAGCGCAAATTTCGCAACAGATTCCGACGAGTGGCGGAAATGCCACGACGCAAATCCCACGGTGCTCAACTCCAAGGCGAATGAGGTCTATTCGGCGGCCCGGGGCGGGGCTGCGTCCTGCTCGGCGGCTTCCTGGGCCGCGTCGACCACTTTCAGTGCGTCGGGCTGGGGCATCGAGATGATGTTGTAGCCCGAGTCCACATAATGAATTTCGCCCGTAACGCCCGAACCGAGATCGGACAGGAGATAGAGCGCGGCGCCGCCGACTTCATCGATGGTGACGGTGCGCCGGAGCGGCGCGTGGCGCTTCTGGTAATTGAACATCGGCCGGGCATCGGCGATGCCGGCGCCCGCGAGGGTGCGGACCGGGCCGGCCGAGATGGCGTTGACGCGGATATTGTCCGGGCCGAAATCGGACGCGAGGTAGCGCACGCTCGCTTCGAGCGCGGCCTTGGCGACGCCCATCACATTGTAGTTCGGCATCACGCGCGTCGAGCCGCCATAGGTCAACGTAATCATCGATCCGCCCTGCGGCATCAGCTCCGCGGCCTGGCGCGCGATCTCGGTGAAGGAGAAGCAGGAAATGACCATAGTGCGCGAGAAATTGGCGCGCGTCGTGTCGGCGTAGCGGCCTTTCAGTTCCGATTTGTCGGAATAGGCGATGGCGTGAACGAGAATATCGAGCGCGCCCCACTTCTCCTTGAGGGCGGCGAACACAGCCTTCACGCTGGCCTCGTCTTCGACATCGCACGGCAGAAGCACGTCCGAGCCGAGGCTCGTGGCCAGAGGGGCGACGCGCTTCTTCAGAGACTCGCCTTGGTAGGTGAACGCGATTTCCGCGCCGGCCGCCGCGAGCTTTTTCGCGATGCCCCAAGCGATCGAGTGATCGTTGGCGACGCCCATGACCAGGGCGCGCTTGCCAGAGAGGAGACCAGCGATCATCAGGCGTCCAGTCTTTTGAAGACGAGGGTGGCGTTGGTGCCGCCGAAGCCGAACGAGTTCGACAGGACGGTGTTGATGTCGGCGTTGTCGTTACGCTCGCGCAGGATCGGCATGTCGGCGAAGGCCGGGTCCAGCTCCTGGATATGGGCGCTTTCGGCGAGGAAGCCGTTCTTCAGCATCAGCAGCGAATAGATGGCTTCCTGAACGCCCGCGGCGCCGAGCGAATGGCCGGTAAGGCTCTTCGTCGCGGAAATCGGAGGGCAGTCCGCACCAAACACTTCGCGGATGGCCTCGATCTCTTTGGTGTCGCCGACCGGCGTCGCGGTGGCGTGAGGGTTGATGTAATCGATCTTGGTCTTCACGGTCGACAGCGCCTGGCGCATGCAACGGACCGCGCCTTCGCCGGACGGTGCCACCATGTCGTGACCGTCCGATGTCGCGCCGTAGCCGGCGAGTTCGGCGTAGATGCGGGCGCCGCGCGCCTTCGCGTGCTCCAACTCTTCGAGGACAAGCACGCCCGCGCCGCCGGCGATGACGAAACCGTCGCGGTTCTTGTCATAGGCGCGCGACGCGGTTTCCGGCGTGTCGTTATAGGACGACGACATCGCGCCCATCGCGTCGAACAGATTGGAGAGGGACCAGTCGAGATCCTCGCAGCCGCCGGCGAACATGACATCCTGTTTGCCGAGCTGAATCTGTTCGGCCGAATTGCCGATGCAGTGCGCCGAGGTCGAGCAGGCCGAGGAAATCGAATAGTTCACGCCCTTGATCTTGAACCAGGTCGCGAGTGTCGCGGACGCCGTCGAGGACATGGCTTTCGGCACCGCGAACGGGCCGATGCGCTTGGGGCCCTTCTCACGGGTGATGTCGGCGGCTTCGACGATGGTGCGGGTCGAAGGACCGCCCGAGCCCATGATGATGCCGGTGCGCTCGTGCGAAATCTCCCCGGTCTCGAGGCCCGAATCCTGGATCGCCTGATCCATCGCAACATGGTTCCAGGCCGTGCCGCGGCCGTGAAAACGCATGGCGCGGCGGTCGACCATTTCCTCGACATTGATGTTCGGTGCGCCATGGACCTGGCAGCGAAAGCCGAGCTTCGCATAGTCCTCGGCGCGGCTGATGCCCGAACGGGCCTCGCGCAGGCTGGCTGTGACTTCCTGGGTGGAATTGCCGATGGATGAGACAATACCCATCCCGGTGACGACGACGCGCCTCATGCTTTTCTCCCGCCGCAGGGTCCGTTCGCGGCCCCGGTCTGGTTTTTGGTTCGGCCCGCGCCGTACGCGGCGCTCAGGTCTGGAACAGACCGACTTTGAGGTCTGAGGCCCGATAGATAACCTCTCCATCGGCTTCCAGCCAGCCATCGGCCACGCCGAGAACCAGTTTGGTGCGCATCACGCGCTTGAAGTCGACGCCGTAAACGATCTTTTTGACGTTCGGCAGCACCTGCCCCGAAAACTTGATCTCGCCGGCGCCCAGCGCCCGGCCGCGGCCCGGCGCGCCGAGCCAGCCGAGATAAAAGCCGACCATCTGCCACAGTGCGTCGAGACCGAGGCACCCCGGCATGACCGGATCGCCGATGAAATGGCAGCCGAAGAACCAGAGGTCCGGCTTCACATCGAGTTCGGCGCGAAGGAAGCCCTTGCCGTTGGCGCCGCCCTCCTCCGAAATTTCGGTGATGCGGTCGAACATGAGCATAGGAGGTACAGGAAGTTGGGCATTACCCGGTCCGAACAACTCACCCCGCCCGCAGGCCAGAAGCTCCTCATAGTCAAAACTCGATTTGCGAGCAGTCATCAAAGAATCGGCCTTTGCTGGATATGAGGCTGTGCCGGCGGGGCGGCGAGGGTGCGCGTTCCTCTAACACGAAAGGATCGCGGCCCGAAAGCTCAGGTGATCTCCGCCTCGTTCGTCTCGCCGACGATCCGGCCTGGTGCGCGGGGCTTCGTCAGCGGGCCGGGGCGCGGTGCGTTGCCAAGCATGAGATCCTGACCGGCATAGATGCCTCCCGCGACCTGCAAATCGAGACGTTCGGTGTCGCGGCGGCGGACGTCCGCAGTGATCTCGGCAGCCTCGTCCTCGGGCACGCCGAGACCTTCGAGCGCCGCGGTGCCCAAAACAAGCGCGCTCTCGAATGTATCCCTGATCTGGAATTCGACGCCTTTGTTAATGAGGTCGATGGCGTGGCCTCGGTCCCAGGCGCGGACGAACAATTTGGTCAGCGGGAACTCGGCCTGCATCAGCGCGACGATGCGATCGGCCGCTTCCCGCTTGTCGACGCAAACAAGGACCGCGTCCGCGCGCCCCGCACCCGAAGCATAAAGAATATCCAGACGCGTGCCGTCGCCGTAATGGACAAGGAAACCGAAATCGGACGCCGCGCGAATCATGTCGACGTCGAACTCGATAATCGAGATTTCGAAACCGCGCGCGAGCAGGCCCTGGCTCGCAACCTGGCCGAAGCGCCCGAAGCCGATGATGAGTGCGTTGCCCTTCAGCCCTTTCGGCTTTTCGATGCCGTCGAGCGAGGGCTTTTCCGGCGGCATGAAGCGGCGAAGCGCAAGCGCGCTGAATGGCGCAATCGCCATCGAAAGAATGACGGCGGCGGTGAGAATGGCATTTGTCTCGCGGTCGAACAGGCCGGCCGCTAGCGCGGCCGCATAAAGGACGAACGCGAACTCGCCGCCTTGCGCAAACATCGAGACGCGGTTGACCGCCTCATAGTGGCTGGAGCCGAACGTACGCGCGACCGCATAAATCCCAAGCCCCGATACGGCTATATAGGCGGCCGTGACGGCGAGGATCGTCGGCCAGGCGCGCGCGATGACCGACAGATCGAGCGACATGCCGACCGCGAGGAAGAACAGGCCGAGCAGAAGGCCGCGGAACGGCTCGATATCGGCCTCGAGCTGGTTGCGGAATGACGATTCCGACAACAGAACGCCCGCGAGAAACGCGCCCATCGCCATGCTGAGGCCGCCGATCTGCATCACCAGTGCGGCGCCGAGCACGACGAGCAAAGCGGCCGCCGTCATGACTTCGCGCGCACGGGCGGCGGCGAGAAGCTGGAACATCGGATTGAGCAGGAAGCGGCCGACAACGACGATGCCCACGACCGCAGCTATGGCGTACCCCGCATGGGCAAGGCGCGAGGCTACGTCGGCCTCGGGCGCCTGCGGCGCGATGATGGTGACGAGCGCGAGGAGCGGCACGATGGCGAGATCCTCGAGAAGGAGAACTGAAATCGCCTTCTGCCCCTCCGGCGTCGACATCTCGCCGCGCTCTTCGAGCATCTGCGTGACGGCGGCGGTGGAGGACAAGACAAAACCCGCGCCCGCGACGAAAGCCGCCATGAGGCCAAAGCCGAACAGGACCATGCCGGCGGCGGTCAGAAGCGCGGCGCAGACGGCGATATGCGCCGCGCCGAGACCGAAGATCTGTCCGCGCAACGCCCAGAGCCGCGACGGCTGCATTTCCAGGCCGATGATGAAGAGCAGCATGATGACGCCGAATTCGGCGACTTGGAGAATGTTTTCCGGATCGGCAAACAAGCCGAGACCGAAGGGGCCGATGGCGATCCCGGCCACGAAATAGCCGAGCACCGAGCCGAGGCCGAGCCGCCGGAAAACGGGAACCGCGACGACGCCGGCGCCGAGCAGGGCAACCACCTGGATGAGCTGTGCGCCCTGCCCTTCGATCGCCATTCCGTTCTCCTCGCGGCCTCGTCTGGGCGCTGTTCGTTATGGGCCGTGGGGGGAAGAGACCGCAAGCGCGACGCGCGGCAGATCATGCCCGGCAGTTTTTGCCCTGCGTAGTTACGTGCCTGGGTCGGCCCAATCTTATATGCCTGACTTTATTGGCTTTTTCGCGGCGCGGCCTCGGCATGAATCTTGGTTCCCTCTGTCCGTCGCAAAGAACGAGGTCTCGATGTCCATTTCCGGTGTCGGCGCTTTCAGTCCGCTCAGTGGAACTCCAGCTGCCGGCGGCTCCGCGGCCGCCAGTCAGATCGGGCCGAGAACGCCTGCGGACGAATTCCTGGAATATGCCCGGATGACGCCCGCCGAGCGCATCCGCGCGGCCATTCTCGACGAACTGGGCATTACCGAGGAAGAGCTCGAGAACATGAGCCCAGAGGAGCGCAAGGCGATGGAAAAACAGATCGCCGAGCGCATGAAGGAAAAGGTCGAGCAGGCGACCGAAAAACGCACCGGGATGCTGATCGACGTCCAGGCCTGAACGATTGAATTGCGTGTTCGATCGACCTTCAGTCGCCTGAAAGTCGGCGAGGCAAGCGGGGGCGTAAGATCTCGGACTCGAGAGAGCCGCCGCGTCGATCCGATCCATGGCCACGTCTCTCGTCCTTGCTTCGGTCCTCGAAATTACTGCCAGCGGTCCGGCCGGAAGGCGTGCAGGTCGATGTCGGGTTTGGTGTCCGTCGCGATCTGCGTCACCAGATGTCCGGTGGGCGGCCCGATATTGTAGCCGCTATGACCGTGGCCGAAGGCGAAGATCACCCGCGAATGGATCGGGCTCCGGCCGATCACGGGAATGTAGTCCGGCGTCACCGGACGCGGCCCCATCCAGCGGGTCGCGTTGTCCGTGTTCACGCCTGGAAACATCACCTTCGTCGTCTCGACGAGCCGGTCGGCGAACTGGTAGCGGGGCTTGGCTTCTTTGGCGGCGAACTCTGCAATGCCGCTGGCGCGCAAGCCGTGTTCCATCGGTGTGAAGATGACCTTGCGGTCTTCCCACAGGACCGAGACGGAAGGCTTCACGACCGGATCGGGAAACATGGCGTGGTAGCCACGTTCCGGCACCAGCGGAATCTTCGAGCCGATCTGCGCGACCAGATCCCGCGACCAGATACCGGCCGCGACCACGACCTGATCGTATCCCGACGCGCCGCTGTCCGTCACAAGGCTCGGACGATCGGCGTCGTCGAAGACGAAGGCGCGAACCCTCTCTCGGCGGATGCGGCCGCCGCGGCCGACGAAATCGGCAGCAAGCAGCTTTGTCAGACGCAACGGGTTCAGGATGAATCCGGCCTCGGCGACAAAGGCGCCGTGCCGAACCGTTGTCGAAATGGCCGGCTCGCGCTCGCGCACCTCGTCGCCCGAGAGCATCTCGAGCTTGATGCCGCGGCTGCGCCGCACCTCCAGCGCATGCTGGTCCTTGGCGAAGCCCTTGTCCGAGGTCCAGACGAAGAAGCGTCCGTTCTTCCGGATCAGGCCGGGCTCGCCAGCGTCGGTCAGGAGCTCGACATATTTGGGATAGGTCAAGCGCGATATCGCGCCTGCTGCCTGAGAAATTTCAGCCTGCGCGGCAGGCGCCGCCGCGCGAATGTAATGACCGAGCCAGGGAAGCAGCATCGGGATATCCTGGAAGCGCATCTCGAATGGATGGTCGCGGTCGAGCAGCATGCCGGGCACCTGCCAGACGATGTCGCGCAACGGGACATGCGCGTTGCCGCCCAAATTGCCGGCCGCGCCGAAGGAGCAATTCATTCCCGGCTCGTCGGGATCGATCAGATCGACCTCGAAGCCGGCTTTCCTGAGATAGAGGGCACAGCAGACACCGATAATGCCGGCGCCAATGACGGCGATCGATCGGCCACCGGGTCCGGATTCAGGCAACACCAATGCTCCTCCCTAGGCTAAGCCGACGTCAGAGCACTATGGCCGAAAGACGCTTGTCGGACACGGGGCTCCCTGCAAGACTCTTTGCACATGCGACAAAGCGCGCGAGGCTTGTCATGCTTGCGAAGCAAGAGGCTGCAATCGAAGCCGACTCCATTCCGGATGCCTACCGAATATTCCTGGAAGTCGTCAGCCGCGGATCCATGTAGCATCCGGCCTGCCTCGCGCCCGGCAAGCGGCCACGGCTGACGCCGAGCCCCGCCTTTGCACGCAAGCGCGGCGAATGGATCATGCCGTTCGGATCGCCTGGCAACGACATCCAGCCGTAGGCGATGATCCAGGTCTTCCTGAATATCGTCGCCTTCGACATGCCGGTCGGTGAGGCGATCCTGCAGCCGCGCTGCGGCACCTACAGCTATCCGGCGAGTTCGGTCCCGCATAATTATTACCCGGGACGTCTCAGCCTGGAGGGCCGTATCGCCATGGAGACAGTCGAGGGATTAGCGAAGCTCGGCCACATCACCAAGGATTGGCAGGACTGGGAATGGCGCGCGGGCTCGGTCTGTGCCATTCAGGCCAATATGAAAACCGGCGTTCTCGAGGGCGGTGCCGACTGCCGCAGGCCGGGTGGCGTAGCAGGACTTTGACGGACGAAAATGCTCCAGGAACAGACACAGACACATCTCCCGCCGGGCGAGGAATATTCGATGGCGGTCCCGCCCCCGGCTGAAGTCGGCATGCATATCGACGACGTCGACACGCCGGCGCTGCTGATCGATCTCGATATCTTCGAGGACAATCTTCGGCGCATGGCCGAGGCGATCAAGGGCAGTCCGGTGAAGCTTCGGGCACATTCGAAGACGCATAAATCTCCGGAGATAGCGCGCCTCCAGCTCGCCCTCGGCGCCGTCGGGCAATGCTGCCAGAAGGTCAGCGAAGCCGAGGTCATGGTCGCCGGCGGCATCAGGGATGTCATCGTCACGAATGAGGTGATCGGGGCTCGCAAGTTGAAGCGGCTGGCGATGCTCGCCCGCCGGGCCGACGTCGCGGTCTGTTGCGACAATCCGAAAGTCGTCGGGTCGCTTGACGAAGCGGCCGCCGCCGCCGGAGTCACGCTCCGCGTGCTGGTCGAGATCGACGTCGGCGCGCACCGGTGCGGGCTTCCGCCGGGCGAAGCGGCAGTGGCGCTCGCGAAGCTGATCGCAGCGAAACCCAATCTGAGATTCGGTGGCCTGCAGGCCTATCACGGCTCGGCCCAGCATCAGGCGACCTACGCTCAGCGTCAGGCCTCCATCGCCGGCGCGATCGAGGCGACGCGGCTGACACGCGACATGCTGGCCGCGGCCGGGTTGAAATGCGACATCATCGGCGGCGCCGGCACCGGGACATTCCGCCTGGAGACGGCGAGCGGCGTCTATAACGAGATCCAGGCCGGCTCCTACATCTTCATGGATGGGGAATATGCGGCGATCGAAGCGCCGGGCGGCACGCCTTTCGAGGATTTCAGGCAGAGCCTGTTCATCCTGACGACCGTGATGAGCCATCCGGGCGAGAGCTGGGCGATCTGCGATGCCGGCATCAAGGCGGCGAGTCCGGACAAGGGCCTGCCGAAAGTCTTCGCCGAGAACGGCGTCACCTATGTCGGCCAGTCGGACGAACATGGCGTTCTTGCACTGAAACCCGGCAACACGATCCAGCTCGGCAGCCGCATCCGCCTCATTCCCAGCCACTGCGACCCGACCGTCAACCTCCACAATTGGTATGTCTGCCATCGGGGGACGACAGTCGAGGCCGTGTGGCCGATCACCGCGCGCGGCATGCTTTTCTGACGTGCCGTTGCATCGCCTTTGCGCGAGCATGGATCGAGAGAAGCAGCGGAGGGGCGAACAACAGGAAGTCGGACAGGGTGTAGGTCGCCCACTCCGACATCACAGCGCCTCGACATAGGAACGAGGGGCCGATAGTTTGCTTCGGTGGTTCCGGCTGGAGACGGTGGCCGGACGCGATATCGGGGGTGTGGGATGCGTTGTTTTTCGCGGATGTGTCAGGCTGGGGTTGCCGCGGCCTGTCTTGCAACGCTGCCGGCGCAGGCCGAGGATATCATCGTCGGGGGTGCTCTCAGTCTGACCGGCATTCAGGCCCCTCTTGATGAGCCGGGTCTTCGCGGAGCGCAGGTGGCGGTGAAGGCCATCAACGATGCGGGCGGGCTGCTCGGCAAACAGGTCAAGTTCGTCAACATCGACGGCAAATCCGACCCCGTGGTCGTGGGCAATGCCACTGTCCAGCTCGTCGATCAGGGCGCCCAGCTTATCGTTGCTCCCTGCGATTTCGACTTCGGCGGCCCGGCCAGCCGCGAGGCGCAGAAGGCCGATCTGGTCGGCATCTCCACCTGTGCCTCCGACCCGCTCTACAGCTCCTGGTCGCTCGGCGATAAGCAGTTCACGCTGTCCATGTGGAACACCACGATGGGCGCGGTGGCCGCCGATTACGCGGTCAAGGAGCGCGGCTGGAAGAAGGCCTATGTCGTCACCGACCAGTTCATTGCCTACACCAAGTCCCTCTCGAAATACTTCGTCGCGCAATTCAAGGCGGATGGGGGCCAGATCCTTCTCGAGGACACGTACACCAACGGCAGCAATGATTTTTCCGCCCAGCTTGCTCGCGTCCAGGCACTGAAGGAGAAGCCGGACGTGATCTTCGTGTCGTCCTACGGCCCGGACAACGGCGCGATCATCCGCGCGTTGCGCGAGGTCGGCATCGATGCCCCAGTGCTCGGCGGCGACGCCTATGACGATCCGGCGCTGCATCAGACGCTGGGCGAGCGCTTCGGCAACAACGTGTATTTCGTCACGCACACCTGGATGGGCGCCGATGCTTCGCCGGAGATGAAGAAGTTCGTGGAGCTGTACAAGGCGATGTACAATTCCGAGCCCGACACGGCTTTTGTCTCGACCGGCTGGGATACCGTCATGTTGATGGCCCAGGCCGTCAAAGCCGCCGGATCGACCGATGGCGCGGCAGTCGCCAAGGCCCTGGAAGATGGCGAGTTCAAGCTTTTGACCGGCGAGTTGAACTACAGCACGGCGGCCGAAGGCCATGCGCCTGACAAGGCCGCCGTCATCGTCGAATTGAAAGGCGGCAAGCCTGGTCTGGTCGGCTGGCGTCGTCCGGCCGAAGTCCCTGCTCCCTGACTATCGAGGTTGAGGGCGGACGGTCCGTCCGCCCTCCGCGTTTCATATCCAGGTATTTTTCTCCGATGACCTCTGGCGGATCTCTTCGGGCGATCGACATCGCGGTTGAATTCTCCGGGCTGCGGGCGCTCGACGGCGTATCTCTTGAAGTGGGGCGCGGCGAGATCCTCGGCCTGATTGGTCCGAACGGCTCCGGCAAGACGACCTTGGTCAATGCCATCACACGTCAGGTGCCTCTTGGCCGCGGCGATATCACGGTAGATGGCAATTCACTGAGAAGCCTTCGGCCTCATGAGGTTGCTCGACGCGGGATTGCACGTTCGTTCCAGATCGTCCGGCTGTTCGACAATCTCACCGTGGCGGAGAATGTGGAAACGGCCGCTCTGGCCCAAGGTCACGGGCGGAGCGCTGCCCGCAACCGCATACCTGCGCTTCTCGCAGAGTTCGGGCTTGATGGACACGCCGACAGTCTGGCGGCCGAGCTCAGCTATGGCGACAAGCGTCGTGTCGAAATCGCCCGGGCACTGGCCGCCGATCCCGCCTTTCTCATTCTCGACGAGCCGGCGGCGGGCATGAACGAAAGCGAATCCGAAATTCTTCTTTCTCTGCTCGCGGCATTGCCCAAGGAGCGTGGGCTTGGCCTCCTTATCATCGATCATGACATGCCGCTGATCATGCGCCTTTGCCACCGTCTGCACGTCCTGGCTTCGGGACGGACGATTGCCGAGGGCGATGTGGAGAGCGTCCGGCGCAATCCGGCGGTCATCGAGGCCTATCTCGGTTCTTCGGCAAAGGCCACCAATGCTTGAGGTGACCTCGCTCGAGGTCAGTTACGGCGCCGTGCGGGCGGTTCGCGACGTGTCACTGAAACTCGCGGAAGGCGAACTGGTGACCCTGCTGGGCGCAAACGGCGCGGGAAAGTCCTCGACGCTGCTCGCCATCGCCGGGGCGCTGCGGTCGGGGGGCACAATCCGCCTCGGCGGCGAAGATGTGTCGTCTTGGTCTCCGGAGCGCATGGTGCGCAAGGGGCTGGCAATGGTGCCCGAGACCCGTGACGTCTTCCCCGACCTCACCGTAGCAGAGAACCTCCGCCTCGGCGCGTATGTGCGGCGGGGGGACCGGATTGGCGTCGACAGCGACACGGATCGCATGTTCGCTTTCTTTCCGCGGTTGCGCGAGCGGTCGCAACAGCCGGCCGGAACACTTTCCGGCGGTGAACAGCAAATGCTGGTCATCGCCCGGGCACTGATGTCGCGCCCCCGCCTGCTGCTCCTTGACGAGCCATCGCTCGGCCTGGCGCCCACCATTGTCGATCAGATCTTTGAGATGATTGGCGAATTGAAGCGCCAGGGACTGTCCATATTGCTGGTCGAGCAGAACGCGGCGCGGGCCCTTGCCATCGCCGACCGTGCCTATGTTCTTCGGCTCGGCCGAGTGGCAGCGGAAGGCGCGGCCGCCGAAATAGCCGCAGCGTCCAACCTCGAACAGCTCTATCTGGGTGGCTGACAGTGCAGGCCTTCGTCCAGTTCGCCATCGATGTGCTGAGCCTCGGCGGCGCCTATGCGCTGATGGCACTCGGTCTCGTCATCGTCTACGGGATTCTGAAGCTCGTGAATTTCGCCTATGGCGAGCTGATCATGGTTGCCGGCTACGGCATGTTCCTCATGAGCGGTTCGGGTTTGCCGTGGCTCGTGATGGCGGCCGTCGCGGTCTTGCTCGCAGTGCTCACGGGCATCGCCACCGATTATGTCGCCTTCCGCCCGGTGCGGGCGAAATCGGTGACGGCTGTCCTGATCACGTCGTTCGCATTCTCGACGATCCTGCAAAACGCGGCACTGCTCCTCATCTCTCCTCGTGCGCGCAATGTGCCTTTGCCGGCGTTCTTTTCCGATACGATTGCGCTTGCCGGCCTCGTCATACCTTGGCGAAGCGTCATCACGATCATCGTCTCGCTGGCATTGCTCGCGATTTTCGCTTTCCTGATGAAACGGACAGTGCTCGGCATCGCCATGCGGGCTGCGGCGACCCAGTTCCGCATGGCCCGCATGGTTGGGGTTCCGGCCAATCTTATCATCTCATCAGCGTTCGCGATCAGTGGCTTCCTGGCGGGTATAGTCTCGCTGCTATGGATAGGTCGCATCGGTTCGGTGACCCCCGGCATCGGGCTTGAACCCCTGCTCGTCGCTTTCATAGCCACCGTTATCGGTGGCATGCGCAGCCTTCAGGGAGCCGTGCTCGGCGGGTTCCTGCTGGCCTTCATGAACACTGGGCTGAACTATCTGCTGCCGCAGGAACTGCTGAAGTTCCGCGACGCCTTCACATTCACACTCGTCATTTTGATCCTGCTCTGGCGGCCGGACGGCCTGATCCGCGGCCCCGCTACCGGCCAGCGCACGTGAGGCCGCGATGAAGCGCAATCTGCTGACGCTTGTAATTCTGCTCGCGTTCGTGGGCGTGCTCGTCCTGGGGACCGAGCTTGCTCAAGTGCGCGTGTTCGAGCGAATTGCGATCTCGCTGTGCATCAGCCTCGTGCTTGTCGTCGGTCTGCAAACGTTCATGGGAAATTCGGGGATATTGTCGTTTGCTCATGTCGGCTTCATGGGCGTCGGCGCCTATGTGTCGGCTCTGTTCACGATCCCCGTCCAGATGCGGGGCATGGCGCTCCCCGATCTTTATGGCGCGATCGCGGCGATACAGGTCTCGCCCTATCTTGGCATCGCGCTTGGCGGGTTTGCTGCGGCGCTCATCGCGGCAGTCGTGTCCTATCCGCTGATGCGCCTCTCAGATGCCGCCGCCGTCATCACCTCGTTTGCGCTTCTCGTCGTGCTGCACACCGTGATGCTGCACTGGAGCGCGGTCACCAACGGGCCGCGAACCTTGTTCGGCATTCCCAGCGCGACGAGCCTTCCGCTTGCCGCCGGGGTGGCTGGATTGGCCATTGTTGTGGCACTCGCCTTCAAGGAATTGCGCATTGGGCTGTTGCTGCGGGCCACGCGCGATGACGAGAGGGCGGCTGGAGCTTTGGGCGCCAGCATCCCGGCCCTTCGTTGGTGCGCCTTCATCTTGAGCGCGCTCATTGCCGGCATCGGTGGCGCCTTATGGGGGCACTTCATCACCTCGTTCTCACCCAAGGCCTTCTATCTGAAGGAGACCTTCCTGATCCTGGCCATGCTGGTGATTGGGGGGACCAACACGGTGACCGGTGCGGTGATCGGCACCTTCGTCGTCACCATCGTTTTCGAGCTGTTGCGTGCGCTGGAAACGACCCTGAACAGCTCCGGCGTCCAGGTAGTCGGGCTGACCGAGATCATTCTCGCGCTAGCGATGATCGGCGTCATGATCGTCCGGCCGGGCGGCCTGTTCGCCGCCGCCGAGATCGGCACCGTGCTGTTGCGCCGTCCCACCAAGCAGAAGGCTGAATGATGAACTGGAAGACGAACTATCGGTCCTTCTACTACGCCAATGCCCCGGAGCCGGATGATATCCATCTCGATCCGGCGCAGACCGCGCTCTTGGTGATCGATGTCCAGCGCACCTACCTTTTGCCGAAAAGCGACCCGAAGGAGGACGCCGCATGGCAACCCTTCTTCGCGCGGATGAACGATATCGTGATCCCGAACATCCGCGCACTGATTGACGATTGCCGACAGCGTGGCATCGAGATCGTTTATGCACGAATTGCCTGCCAGAAAGACGATGGCCGCGACCGTTCGCTGAGCCAGAAGAAGCCCGGCTTCAATTATCTTCTCCTCCCCAGGAACGAGGAAGAAGGTCAGATCGTCGACGAGCTTGCGCCCGAGGCCGACGATATTGTCGTGGAGAAAACCACCGACAGTGCGCTGACTGGCACCAATCTCCGCATGCTGCTCAGCAACATGGGCATCCGGAACGTCATCGCGACAGGCATCTTCACCGATCAGTGTGTATCCTCGACGGTTCGCAGTCTGGCCGACGAGAGCTTCAACGTCGTTGTCGTGGAGGAATGCTGTGCTGCGGCCACGATGGAGCTTCAACAACGTGAGCTCGAGATCATCAACATGATCTATTGCCACGTCGTATCGCTGGACGACGTTCGGAATTTTTTCGATTGAGGCGCTGAGACCGCCCCGGATCGCCTTATCTGGAGCTCCAAGCTGCGTGGCGTCGGAGCACCGTAAAGTCCATACGAGTAGCCGTCGCCGGCGTCGGCGCAGCCTAACTTGAGGAGGAGCGTCCTCGTCTCTCCGGCGCGCTTTCATCAGGTCTTTAGATGCAGATGCGAGGCCGCTAGATGCGCGGCCGCAGAACGCCGCGGTCGCTCAGCTCGCGGCCAACTGCTCTATGACCTTTAGGCACCGCCGACCGAATGCGTCTCTCGCCACATCATTCTCATTGATTGGTGGAGTCATTCTCAGCTTCTGGTGGGCAATTCTCAGTATTTGGTGAACTGACCACCAGCAGGCATCAGACGTCGATGCTGGCGGTGAGCGCGTTCTGCTGGATGAATTCGCGCCGCGGAGGCACTTCGTCCCCCATCAACTGGCTGAAGATAATCTCCGCGTCGTCGCCTTCCTTGACCTTCACCTGCAGAAGCGAGCGAGCGTTGATGTCGAGCGTGGTCTCCCAGAGCTGGCCGGGGTTCATCTCGCCGAGGCCTTTGTAGCGCTGCAACGTCACGCCCTTGCGGCCCGCGGCGAGCATGGCCTCGACCAGGCCGACCGGCCCGTGGACCGGCATCAATTCTTCGCGCCGCTGCAGGCCCGCTGCCTTCTGATAAATGTCCTTGAGATGGGCGGCGTGTTCGTCGAGCTTGCGGGCGTCGGCCGAAGCGAGAAGGGCGATGTCGAGCTTCGCCACTTCGAGAACGCCGCGCACCGTGCGCTTGAAGGTGAAGCCGGACGCATCGGCGTCGCCCTCCCAGCCGCGTTCGGTCTCGTCGGAAATTGCGTCGAGCCGGTGCGCGATATATTCGGCGGCCTCGTCGGCGCGTTCCTCGTTTTTGAGGATGTCGATATTGAGCACGCCCGCGATCGCGGCCTGCTCCACCACGGCGCGGTTGTAGCGCGAATGCAGGTTCTGCAACGCGGTGCGGACGAGGCGGGCCTCGTCCACGATCGTGACGAGATCCTGGCCGCCGCGCTCCTCGCCCGTGGCGAGCTTCAGCACCGTGCCGTCGGAACCCGTCTCGACGAGATAGTCTTCGAGCGCGCGCTCATCCTTCAGATATTGCTCGCTCTTACCGCGCGCGACTTTGTAGAGCGGCGGCTGGGCGATGTAGATGTGGCCGCGCTCGAGCAGCGCGCCCATCTGCCGGTAGAAGAAGGTCAGCAGCAATGTACGGATGTGGGAGCCGTCGACGTCGGCGTCCGTCATGATGATGATCTTGTGGTAGCGCAGCTTGTCGGGATTGAATTCGTCCGGGCCGATGCCGGTGCCGAGCGCTGTGATGAGCGTGCCGATTTCCTGGCTGCCGAGCATGCGGTCGAACCGCGCGCGCTCGACATTGAGGATCTTGCCGCGCAAGGGCAGCACGGCCTGGAAGGCGCGGTCGCGGCCCTGTTTGGCGGAACCGCCGGCCGAGTCGCCCTCGACGAGGAAGAGTTCGGACTTCGCGGGATCGCGTTCCTGACAATCGGCGAGCTTGCCGGGCAGTGAATTCATGTCGAGGGCGCCCTTGCGGCGCGTCAGCTCGCGCGCTTTCCGCGCGGCCTCGCGCGCGGCGGCGGCTTCGACCACTTTGCCGACAATGGTCTTGGCGTCGGTGGGGTGTTCCTCGAACCATTCCGACAGGACCTGGTTGAGCGCGTTCTCGACGGCGGGACGGACTTCGCTCGAGACGAGCTTGTCCTTCGTCTGCGAGGAGAATTTCGGGTCCGGCACCTTCACCGACAGGACGCAGGTCAGGCCTTCGCGGCAATCGTCGCCGGTCAGCGCGATCTTTTCCTTTTTGGTGATGCCCGATGAATCGGCATAACCCGTTACCTGGCGCGTCAGCGCGGCGCGGAAGCCCGCGAGATGGGTGCCGCCGTCGCGCTGGGGAATGTTGTTGGTGAAGCAGAGGACGTTTTCGTAATAGCTGTCGTTCCACCACAGGGCGGCTTCGACGACGATGCCGTCGCGCTCTCCCTTGACGACGATCGGCGTCGCGACGAGCGGCTTCTTGGTGCGGTCGAGATAACGCACGAAGGCTTCGATGCCGCCCTCATACATCAGTTCCTCGCGCTTGACCTCGACGCCGCGCGCATCCGTCAGGACGATACGTACGCCGGAGTTCAGGAAGGCGAGCTCGCGCAGGCGATGTTCGAGAGTGGCATAATCGTACTCGACCGACGTGAAGGTATCGGTCGAGGCGAGGAAGGTGACCTCGGTTCCCTTGTTGCCGTTGGCCGGACCCACGACCGCCAGCGGCGCATCGGCGTTGCCGTGCGTGAAGCTCATCTTGTGTTCGAGGTCGTTGCGCCAGATGCGCAGCGTGAGCTTGCTCGACAGCGCGTTGACCACCGAGACGCCGACGCCGTGCAGTCCGCCTGACACCTTGTAGGAGTTCTGGTCGAATTTTCCGCCGGCATGGAGCTGGGTCATGATGACCTCGGCGGCCGAAATGCCTTCGCCCTTGTGCATGTCCGTCGGGATGCCGCGGCCGTTGTCGGTGACCGTCACCGAGCCATCGGCGTTGAGCGTCACGGTGACCAGATCGGCGTGGCCGGCGAGCGATTCGTCGATCGCGTTGTCGACCACCTCGTAGACCATGTGGTGCAAACCGGAGCCGTCGTCGGTGTCGCCGATGTACATGCCGGGACGCTTGCGGACGGCGTCGAGGCCCTTCAGGACCTTGATCGATTCCGCGCCGTACTCGATGTCGGCTTTCGTGGCTCCGGCAGAAGGAGTCATGATGCTAAAATTCCTTGAAAAATGCGGGGGAATCGGAGCGATTCGCGCTGGGCTGAATATAGGCGCAAACCGCCGGGATTTCACGTCTTTTGGCGAAGAATCAGGCAGGTTTAAATTCAGAGATTGCGGCCACAAAAAGGGGTCCGTAACGGGTGAGTTTCGCAGCTCCGACACCGTCGACCATCCGCATCTCGTCGAGGGTGCGGGGCATCAGGCGGGCCATGTCGATCAGGGTCCGGTCCGGGAACACGACATAGGCCGCAACCCCCTGTTCGCGCGCGAGTTTCAGACGCAGCGCGCGCAGATGCTCGAACAAGGCGGCATCCGCGCCCTCCAGATCGTTGCGGTTCTGAGCCCGTTCGGCGGCCCGTGACCGCTCCGGGCGCCCGGATTCGGCCATTGTGCGCAGCACGACGGTCTCGCGCCCATGGAGGACGTCGACGCCCTTATCGGTGAGACGGAAGCCCCCGTGCTCCTCGCTGGCCTCGGTCAACAGTCCGGCGGCGAAGAGTTGGCGGACGATCGTCATCCAGGCCCGGCGACTCTTGTCCTGCCCCGCCCCGAAGGTTTTCAGTTTGTCGTGCTTCAGCCGGGCGACGGCCTCCGTCGTCTGACCGAGGAGCACATCGGCGAGGTGACCGGCACCGAACCTTTCTCCGGTGCGGGCCGCCGCGGACAGGACTTTCTGGGCGTCGATCGTGGCGTCGCGGAGTTCGGCCTTGCCGGTGCAGAGATCGCAACGGCCGCAGCGCGGGCTGTCTTCGCCGAAATAGGCGAGCAAAGCCTGGCGGCGGCAGGCCGCGCTCTCGCAGAGATCGACCATGGCCGAGAGGCGGCGGTGATCGATGCGGCGGCGTTCCTCGCCGCCCGCTTTCTCGTCGATCTGACGGCGGCGAAGCGCCATGTCCTCCATGCTGTAGAGCGTGAGCGTGTCGGCGGGCAGGCCGTCGCGGCCGGCACGGCCGATCTCCTGGTAATAGCTCTCGATGCCGCCCGGCATGTCGGCATGAACGACGAAGCGGACATCCGGCTTGTTGATGCCCATGCCGAAAGCGATGGTCGCGACGATCACGACACCGTCTTCCTGGAGGAAGACATCCTGGTTGGCGGCACGGGTCTCGTGGTCGAGGCCGGCATGATAGGGCAGAGCACGGACGCCCTTGCCCGCCAAAAACGAGGCCAGCTTCTCGGCGCGGTCGCGCGAGGACACATAGACGATCCCGGACCGGCCCTTGTGGCGCGTGACGACATCCTCGATCTGGCGGCGCGGCTGGTCTTTGGGCGCGAATTTGAGATCGAGGTTCGGACGGTCGAAACTCTGGACCACGATCTTCGGGGTATTCGGAAACAGCGAGGCCGCTATGTCGTTCCGCGTGGTCGCATCGGCGGTCGCGGTCAATGCGATGATCTGCGCGCCGCCCAATTTGTCGCGGACGCCCGCGAGCTTCCGGTATTCGGGGCGGAAATCGTGGCCCCATTGCGAAACGCAGTGCGCCTCGTCGATCGCGAGGCGCTTGACGCCCGCACGGGCAAGGCGCTCGGTCAGGCCTGTCTGCACGAGCCGCTCGGGCGAGACGAAGAGAAGACGCAAAGTCCCGCTGTCGATGTCGTCCCAGGCGGTGTCCGTCTCGGATTGGTGGCTCATCGAATTGAGAGTGGCTGACGGCACCCCGACCGCGTTCATCTGCTGCACCTGATCGCGCATCAGCGCGATCAGCGGCGAGACGACAAGCGTCAGCCCGCCCTGCAGCATGGCCGGAAGCTGGTAGCACATGCTCTTGCCGCTTCCGGTCGGCATCACCGCCAGGACGTCGTCGCCGGCAATCACATGGCGCAGAACCTCGTCCTGTCCGGGGCGAAAATCCTCGTAGCCGAAAACCTTCTTCAACACGGCGCGCGCGGGTGCGAGATCGCCCATTACCGCACCCGCTCCGCGTGGCCCGGGCCGATCGCGAATACGCGGGCCTCGGGCGGGAGGCTGTCGAACAGAGCCAAGTCCGCGCCGGTCATCCACGCCTGCGCGCCAAGCTCGGTAAGCACGCGGTAAAGCGCGGCGCGGCGCTCCGGATCGAGGTGAGCCGCGACTTCGTCGAGTAGAACCAGAGGCGTCGCGCCGGAGAGAAGCGCGACCAGACGCGCGTGCGCAAGGACAAGGCCGAGCAGAAGCGCCTTCTGCTCGCCGGTCGAACACTGGCTGGCGGTTACCTGTTTGGGACCGTGACGAACGGTGAGATCGGACGCGTGGGGGCCCTCGATGGTGCGGCCGGCGGCGCGGTCGCGGGATCTCAGTTCGCGCAGGCGGACACGGTAAATATCTTCGGCGTCGGCGGCGCTGCCGGCCGCGATCTTCTCCTCCATCCAGCCGCCGAGCGCGATTTCGGCGTAGGGGAAGATCTCGCTTTCCTGGCGCGTTTCAGCGATCAGGCCCGCGAGGCGCGCCACGGTGTCGATGCGCGCCGCAGCGACCGAGACCGCGAGTTCGGCCGTCTCGTGTTCCACGGCATCGAGCCAGCGCGGATCGCTCGCGCCGTCCTCCAGCAGTTTGTTGCGCGAGCGCAGCGACCGCTCGAACGCGGAGACGCGCGTGCCGTGTTCGGGGTCGACGGCGAGAACAAGGCGGTCGAGAAACCGTCTGCGGTCCCCTGCCGCGCCGGTGAACAGGCCGTCCATGCTCGGCGTCAGCCAGACCACGCGAAGATGATCGGCGAAGGCGCCGGGGCCAGAGGCATTGGCGCCGTTGACGCGGCAGCGGCGGGAGGCGCCTTCGGTTTCGCTCGGCTCGACGCCGGTGCCGATGGTGGCTTCGCCATTGGCGCCGTCGAGTTCGGCGGCGACCGCCCACGAACCGTCGCCATCGGCCTGCGCGAGATCGGCGTAGGCCGCGCGCCGCAGGCCCCGTCCGGGCGTCAGCAGCGAAATCGCTTCAAGCAGATTGGTCTTGCCCGCGCCGTTCGGCCCGGTCAGCGCGACATTGCGGCCCTCGGGACTGAGCTCGAGAGCCGTATGATTGCGGAAATGGGTAAGTCTCAGCCGCGTCAGCGCGACCCGCTTGGATCCGGAGGACGTAATTACACCCGCATCGGCATCAGGACATAAAGGGCGGACGAGCCGTCCTTATCCTGGATAACGGTGGGCGAACCCGGATCGGCGAGCTTGAGCAGCGCCGTCTCGGTGTCGATCTGATCGGTGATGTCGAGCAGATAGCGCGAGTTGAAACCGATATCGAGTGCGTCGGAGCCGTACTCGACTTCGATCTCTTCCGTCGCCGAACCCGAATCCGGATTGGTGACCGAGAGCGTCAGTTTGCCGTCGCTCAGCGCGAGCTTCACGGCGCGGCCGCGCTCGGAGGAGATCGTCGAAACGCGGTCGACCGCGGCCTTGAACTCAGCCTTGTCGACGGTCAGGCTCTTGTCGTTGCCCAAGGGGATGACGCGCGCGTAATCCGGGAAGGTTCCGTCGATGAGCTTGGACGTCAGGACGACGTCGCCGAGCGTAAAGCGCATTTTCGTCGGCGAGAGCTCGACGGTGACGGTACCTGTCGGGTCTTCGACGAGACGCTGGACTTCGGCCACGGTTTTGCGGGGCACGATGACGCCCGGCATCTTCTCCGAACCTTGCGGCGCGGGAAGCTCGACGCGGGCGAGGCGATGGCCGTCGGTCGCGACCGCGCGCAGCATCGCGACGCCGTCCACTTCGATGGAGTGGAGATAGATGCCGTTCAGGTAATAGCGCGTCTCTTCCGTCGAGATCGCGAATTGCGTCTTGTCGATCAGTCGTTTCAGATCGGCCGCCGAGAGGTCGAACTTGACCGGCAGTTCGCCCGCGGCGAGATCGGGAAAATCGCCCTCGGCGAGCGTCTGCAGCGTAAAGCGCGACCGGCCCGAGCGGATCGTCAGCGTGCCGGTCTCGCCGCTCTGTTCGAGCGCGACCTGCGAGCCTTCCGGCAGCTTGCGGACGATATCGTAGAAGGTGTGGGCCGGCACGGTGGTCGATCCCGCGTTGGCGACCTCGGCGACCGTGGTTTCCACGACTTCGAGATCGAGATCGGTCGCCTGCAGGCGCAGCCCGTCCTTTTCGGCGCGGATCAGCACATTGGAGAGGATCGGGATCGTCGTGCGCCGCTCCACCACGCGGTGGACGTGACCGAGAGACCTAAGCAGCGCGGCCCGTTCAAGGGTCACTTTCATCGAGAAATTCCGTTCCGTGGAGTGCCGGCGCAGGCTTTCCGCCGCACCGTCCGCAGCGCCCCCTCGCGCCGGGCCGGGGAGATTGGCCCCTCCCCGCCCAAACCGCAAGAGTTGAGGAGTTAATTCACTCCGAGAGCATGCGTTTCAGAAGATCGACGTCCTCGGCGAGCGCATTGTCGGTGTGGAGCAGGCCGTCGATCTTGCGGACTGCATGCAAAACCGTGGTGTGGTCGCGTCCGCCGAAACGGCGTCCGATCTCGGGAAGCGAGCGGAGCGTCAGCACCTTGGAGAGATACATGGCGATTTGACGGGGCCGTACGACCGTGGCCGTGCGCCGGGCCGACAGGATGTCGGCGCGCGACACGTTGTAATGGCGCGCGACGATGCGCTGGATGTCCTCGATCTTGACGCGTTTGGGCTCGCGGTTGCGGATGAGGTCGCGCAGGGCCTCCTCGGCCATGTCGAGCGTGACGGCGGCGCCGGTCAGCGTGTTGTGGGCCAGAAGCCGGTTCACGGCGCCGTCGAGATCGCGGCCGTTCGCGGTCACGGTCCGGGCGACGTAGGAAAGCACCGAAGGCGGCACGTCGAAGCCGGGATTGGCTTCCTTGGCGCAGGAAACGCGGCCTTTCAGGATCGACAGGCGCAGATCCTCGTCGAGCGATGCCATTTCGACCGCAAGCCCGCCGGCGAGCCGCGAGCGCAGACGGTCGTCGAGGCTTTCGAGTTCGGTCGGCGGCCGGTCGGCGGCGACGACGACCTGGCGTCCGGCATCGATCAGGGCGTTCAGCGTATGGCCGAACTCGGCCGAGACCGTCTTGCCCTGCAGGAATTGCACGTCGTCGATCACCAGCATGTCGATGCCGCGCAGCGTCTCCTTGAAGGCAAGCGCGGTCTGCGCGCGGAGCGCCGAGACGAAGCCGAACATGAAGCGCTCGGCGGTGAGATAGAGGACGCGGCGGCCGCCGTTTTCGGCCTGGCCGGCGACGGCGTGCAGGAGATGCGTTTTTCCCAGGCCGACGGCGGCATGGACATAAAGCGGATTGTAGCGCACCGGCTCGCCGGCCCGGGCGTTTGCGACCTCACGCGCCGCGGCGTGGGCCAAAGCATTGGAGCGGCCGACAAGGAAGGCGTCGAAGCCCATGCGGCGGTCGAGCGGCGAGCCGACAAGCCCTCCCCCGGCGGCATTGTTGTCGGCGCCGTTCGGCTGCGGCGCGGGCGTGACCGCTCCGGGACGAACCTGGACGGCGGCGCCGTTCGGCGCCGGGCTGCGCGGCGCGGGCGCGCGTCCGCCGGCTGTGCGCAGCGAAAGCTCGATGCGCTGAACATCGGGCACCTCCGTCTGGAAGGCGCGCAGAATCCGGTCGGCGTAATGCGACTGAATCCAGCTTTTCAGGAATCGGGTCGGCACCGACAGATGCGCGAGGCCGGCTGCATCGAGAGATTCGAGCTCGATCCGGGCGAACCAGCTCAGATAGATGTCCTCGCCGAGCTCGGCACGCAGACGTCGCTGGGTGCGCAGCCATGCAGCACCGTGGTCGCCTGCGGAAGGTGAATGAGCGGGCGCGGACATTTCCGTCTCCTGAATCCTGGGAATGGCGTAAAGGGCGTAGGCCTCGGCGGGCTGCGAATGCACAGAGCGGGCGAGGGACAATTCTTCGGTCATGTTGTTGTCTCGGCTTTAGGTCTGGACCCAGGGGAGGTCGTTCGCCTTCCATCCCGCGACCACGCCGCGATGGCGGCCCGGGTCCGGGGGGCCTTCGAAGCCCCCGGAAATGTTGAACGCCTGCTCAAACCCCTCCGTCACGGCGCAGGCGGCGGCAGCCGCGCTGCGAACGCCCGACCGGCAGAGGAAATAAAGAGGCGCGTCGGGACCGACATTCTTCGCGGCCAGAGCCGCCTTCAGCTTGTCGAGAAAATCGCCCGCGACCTGCATATTCGGCCAGCTCTGCCACTCGATCAGGATCGGCTCCTTGCCGATGCTGACAAGGTCGGGAATTCCGACAAAGCTCCACTCCGCGCGGGTCCGAACGTCGATCAACTGGGCGTTCGGGTTGCTGGCCAACTCCTGATACGCGACGACGGGGTCAACGTCGCCGGCATATCCAGCCTGAGACTGCACTGCCATAGGTTCTCCATTACGCACCTCGCAATCAAGCGAAATGCATCCTCAAAAGTTCCAAGTCTTCTTGTACGCCGCACTGAGGTCCGAGGAAGATAAGCGAACCCGAACTTCTTCCACGGTTACGAGATCATCGGCGACGAACGCCAGATGATCTCAAAACAATACGCATCCCCGCCCATTCTGCATGGGCTCTGCTATGCAACAATTTTTAGAGGTCTTCGGGGCGCCGCCCTCCGACAACCCGAAGATAGCAATGCCGGGATTTCGTGTGCAACCCGAAAAAGTAGCAAAATATTTACCTGTACGGACCGGAGGGCTTGCCTTTCGCGTGGCGAATTGTGGCAAAGCCCTGATCTTCTTAGGATTCGGCGCAAACGCCCGTAGTGGTAAATCCGTCGCTAAAGGGTCAAAAAAAATTCCGGCGCCGGAGTATCTTCTCACTCCCTCACGGCCTCCCACCCCGTATCACCCATAACCATTTGATATTTATAGCTATTTTATGCTCGGTCAGGATCGAAAAAGCGTTCCCCTTGAGGATTCAGCAGATTCCTGAGTCAAGAGCGGAAACAAAAATGTGACGCTTAAGCAACGCTTGTGTGACGCATTCGCAACTATGGCGTTGCCATAAAAAAACCCGGCTTTCGCCGGGTTTCCATTCAGTTCTAAAAGCGCCCCTAATCAGGCGCTGAGGGCCTTCACGCGGGCCGCCAGGCGCGAGACTTTGCGCGAGGCTGTGTTCTTGTGCAGCACGCCCTTCTGAGCGGCGCTCATCAGTTCCGGCTGCGCCACTCTGAAGGCTTCCGCCGCCGCCTTCGGATCACCGGAGGCCAAAGCCTCCTCGACCTTGCGGACGGTGTTGCGCATCCGCGTCTTGCGGCTCTTGTTGATCTCGGTGCGGCGCGCGATCTTGCGCGCAGCCTTTTTGGCCGAGGTGGTGTTGGCCATCTGAATGATCCTTGGGTCTTGGGCGCCGCCCTAAAGGGGAGCGCAAAAAAATCGGGCGGCGGAGAGGACCCCGCCGCATTGGCGGTTTTCATAATCTCATCGCCCGCGAAGGTCAACGGACCTATCCCTCCGGCGGAGGCGATTTATCTCCAACAGCCCCTATCTCTCACGGGCCTTATCTCTGACAGGCCGGGCAATAGAACGTCGAGCGGCCGTTCTGGACGATCCGGCGCACCGTACCGGAACAGCCGGGGGCCGCGCAGGGCTGGCCGGCCCGGCCATAGACCCGGAAGCTGTGCTGGAAATAGCCGAGTTCGCCGGTCGTCTGCGCATGGTCGCGGAGCGATGAGCCGCCGGCCGAGACCGCCTCGCCCAGGACGGCGCGAATCGCGTCCGCCAGTTTGGCGGCCCGCACCACGCCGATCGTCTTCGCGCTCCTCTTCGGCGACAGGCCGGCGCGAAACAGGGCCTCACACACATATATATTGCCGAGACCGGCGATCAGCCTCTGATCGAGCAGGGCCGCCTTGAGGGAGGTCGCGCGTTTTGCAAGTACAGACATCAGATAACGGCCGTCCAGCTCGTTGCCGAGCGGCTCTATGCCGAGGCCCTTGAAAAGCTTGTGCTCTGCGAGTTCCGCGCGCGGCACGAGCAGCATGAAGCCGAAGCGGCGCGGGTCATTATATATAATGTGCGTGCCGCGATCGGTTTCGATCAGGACATGGTCGTGTGCCGACAGCCGCGAACGTTCGTTATGGAAGCGGCCCGGCACGTCGTCTTCGACGCGGAATGAACCGGACATGCCGAGATGGGCGATCAGGACATTGCCGTCGTCGAGATCGGCGAGGAGATATTTGGCGCGGCGCGACAGCGCAGTGACCGTGCGTCCGGTCAGCCGCATCGCGAAATTCTGGGGGAACGGAAAGCGCAGATCCGCGCGACGCGCCTCGACTTTGGTGAGGACGCGTCCGACAAGCGCCGGTTCCAGGCCGCGGCGTACGGTTTCGACTTCGGGAAGTTCGGGCATGGTTAAGATGACGGACCGAAGCGGAACCTAGCGCCCAACTCCCTCCTAAGCTAGGGTCCGCGCGCGAGATGAGCGACACCATGCAAGACCGCGCAAACGCGCCCGAGACGACGCATTTCGGCTTCGAAGACGTGCCTTTGCCCGAGAAACAGGGCCGGGTTAACCGTATTTTCGAGGACGTGGCCACGCGCTACGATCTGATGAACGACCTGATGTCCGCCGGGCTGCACCGCGCCTGGAAATCGGCCCTCATCACCGAACTCTCCTTGCCGCGCGGCGCCCGCGCCTTCCGTCTGCTCGACGTCGCGGGCGGCACCGGCGATATCGCGCTGCGTGCGCTGAAGCGCGGCGGTCCGGGCGTGAACGTCACTCTGTTCGACATCAATCCGAACATGCTCGACGTCGGACGCGCGCGGACCGGCAAGGCCGGCTTCTCCGAGCGCGTGGAAATCGTCGAGGGCAATGCCGAGGAGTTGCCGTTTCCGGATGCGAGCTTCGATGCGGTGACCATCGCGTTCGGATTGCGGAATGTGCCGCGCATGCAGCGCGCGCTCGACGAGGCGCGGCGCGTGCTGGTTCCGGGCGGGCGTTTCTTCTGTCTCGAATTTTCGACCGTCGATGTCGCGGTCCTCGACAAAATCTATGATCTCTATTCGTTCAGGATCATTCCCGAGATCGGCCGCATGGTCGCCGGCGATGCCGAGGCCTATCGCTATCTCGTCGAATCGATCCGCAAATTTCCGGCGCCGGACGATCTTGCGGACATGATGCGCGCCGCGGGCTTCTCGCGCGTCGCGCACTCCCTCTATACCGGAGGTGTGGCCGCGCTCCACACCGGCTGGCGATTGTAGGGACGAGGCGTGTTCGGACAGATCGTTCAATTCAGCCGCATTGCCCGGACGGGTTATGTGTTCGCCCGCGAGGGCGTGTTCCGCACCATCGATCTCAGCGAGCTGCGCGGGCCGCTCAAGCTCGGCGTACGGCTGTTGCGGATCGTCGAGCGCCGCAGCCCCTCGATCGAATTGGCGCCGTTGTCGAACGCGCTCGCGCGGCTCGGCCCCTCCTATGTGAAGCTCGGTCAGTTCCTGGCGACGCGGCCCGATCTTGTCGGTCTTTCCGTGGCGCGCGATCTCGAGCGCCTGCAGGACAAGATGCCGCCGTTTCCGATGAGCGCCGCTGAGGAAACGATCGCCCATGCGCTCGGGCGTCCCGTCGCGGATATCTATGCCGAGTTCGGTCCGCCGGTCGCGGCCGCGAGCATCGCCCAGGTCCATAAGGGGGCGGTAAAGACGGGAAGCGTCAAGCGTGCTGTCGCGGTCAAGATTCTGCGTCCCGGCGTCGCGCAGAAATTCCGGCGCGATCTCACCACGTTCTATTCGATCGCACGTCAGATCGAGCGCTTCGATCCCGCCGCGCGGCGGCTGCGGCCGGTCGCGGTCGTCGACACGCTCGCGCGCTCCGTCGCCTTCGAAATGGATCTCCGGCTCGAAGCCGCCGCTTTGTCGGAGATGGCCGAGAATACCAAGGACGATCCGGGCTTCCGCGTTCCGGGAATCGACTGGGAGCGCACGGCGAAGGACGTCCTTACGCTAGAATGGATCGACGGGATTTCGCTGTCGGACCACGATGCGCTGCGTCAGGCGGGTCACGATCTACCCGCGCTCGGCAGGCTTCTGATTCAAAGCTTTCTGCGCCACGCGATGCGCGACGGCTTCTTCCATGCCGACATGCATCCGGGAAATCTGTTCGTCGATGCGGCGGGAAACATCGTCGCCGTCGATCTCGGCATCACCGGACGGCTCGCTCCGAAGGAACGGCGCTTTCTCGCCGAAATGCTCTACGGCTTCATCACCCGCGATTACCGCCTGGTGGCGGAGGTGCATTTCCGGGCGGGCTATGTGCCGCTCGACCAGTCGGTCGATGAATTCGCGCGTGCGCTGCGCTCGGTCGGAGAGCCGACGCACGGACGCAAGGCACAGGAGGTCTCGATGGCGCGGCTGCTGACGCAGCTGTTCGAGATCACCGAAATCTTCAAGATGCAGACGCGCCCCGAGCTCATCATGCTGCAGAAGACCATGGTCGTGGTCGAGGGCGTGGCGCGTACGCTCGATCCGAACCTCGATATGTGGACGGCGGCCGATCCCGTCGTGCGGGAATGGATCACCCGTTACCTCGGACCGATCGGAAAGATCGAGGACGCCGCCAACGGGCTCGGCGAACTCGGCCGCGCCATGGCGGATGTCCCGGAGCTTCTCCAACGCACCCAGCGGCTGGCTGCAAATCTCGAAGACATGACCTTACGCGGCTTTCCGCTCTCACCGGAAAGCGTTCGCGACATCGGCCTCGCTGAGGCGCAGCGCGCCCGCTTCGGGCATCTTGCGCTCTGGGCGATCGCGGCGCTTCTCGCTTTGTTTATCGTTCTGCGCTAGTGAAGCGCCGTACGGCGACCCACGAATGATGGACAAGGTGTTGAAAGACCAACGCATTCTCCTCATTATAGGCGGCGGTATCGCGGCCTATAAGAGTCTCGATCTCGTGCGCCGCCTGAAGGAGCGCGGCGCCGTCGTGCGCGCGATCCTGACCCCTGCGGGCGCGGAGTTCGTGACGCCCCTCGCGGTCGGCGCCCTTACGGGAGAGCGCGTCTTTACCAATCTCTTCGATCTCGCGGACGAGCAGGACATCGGCCATATCCGTCTCGCCCGGGACACCGATCTCGTTCTGATCGCGCCCGCGACCGCCGATCTTCTGGCGAAGATGGCGAACGGTCTTGCAAACGATCTCGCCTCGACCGCCCTGCTCGCAACCGATAAACCGATCCTCGCCGCTCCGGCTATGAATCCGCGCATGTGGGCGCACCCCGCGACGCAGCGCAATGTGGCGCGGCTTAGCCAAGACGGTGTGCATATTGTCGGCCCGACCGAGGGCGCCATGGCCGAGCGCGGCGAAAGCGGGCTCGGCCGCATGGCCGAGCCGCTGGACATCGCGGCCGCGGCCGAAGCGCTGCTGGCGGGAGGCGAGCAGCCGCTCAAAGGCCGGCGCGTCCTCGTCACGTCCGGGCCGACGCATGAGCCGATCGACCCGGTGCGGATGATTGCCAATCGTTCGTCGGGTCGCCAGGGTCATGCCATCGCCGCCGCCGCGGCGCGGGCGGGGGCCGACGTCACTCTTGTCTCCGGCCCAGTGTCCATACCGGACCCGGCCGGTCCTACCGTCGTCCACGTCGAGACCGCCGAGGAAATGATGCGCGCCGTCGAAAAAGCGCTGCCGGTCGATATTGCGATATTCGCCGCAGCCGTTGCCGACTGGCGGGTGGCGGATGCGAGCACGGCCAAGATGAAGAAGGGCAAGAGCCCGCCGACACTCGCTCTCGTCGAAAATCCCGACATACTGGCCAAGGTGGCCGGGCGCACGAAAGATCGCCCCATGCTCGTTGTCGGCTTCGCCGCGGAAACCCAGGATGTCGTGGAAAACGCCCGGGCCAAGCTCGCGCGGAAGGGCTGCGACCTGATCGTGGCCAATGACGTTTCGCCGTCCACAGGGATTATGGGAGGCGGATGCAATTCCGTTCAGCTCGTTACGGTTGCAGGCGTCGAAGCCTGGCCGCCGCTTCCCAAGGACGAGGTCGCGCGCAGGTTGATCACGCGGCTGGCGAGCCTGCTCTGATGGCAAGATTGAAGGTTGCAGTCACACGTCTGCCGCATGCCGAGGGACTGCCGCTTCCGGCCCGGGAAACTCAGGGTGCGGCAGGGTTCGACCTCATCGCGGCTGTTGAAGAAGATTCCCCTTTAGGTTTAAGTCCGGGGGAGAGGTGTCTCGTGCCCACAGGGCTGATTCTTCAGCTCCCTCCGGGATATGAGGGCCAGGTAAGGCCGCGTTCGGGGCTTGCGTTCCGGCATGGGGTCACGATTCTGAATGCCCCCGGCACTATTGACGCCGATTATCGCGGTGAGGTTCAGGTCTTGCTCGTCAACCTCGGTCGCGAGAATTTCACGATCACGAGAGGTATGCGCATCGCGCAGCTGATCGTGGCCGAAGTCCCCGATGCCGATCTGTACGAGACGGATGTAATAAGCGAAACAATACGCGGTGCTGGCGGCTTTGGCTCGACTGGGACCGGCCGGAGGGATGGCCAAGGATGAATTTACTCCCGCGTCGCAGCCTGCTCGCGATCGCCGCTGTGGTCGATATCGCCTATCACGCCCGCCCCGCGCCCATCGCCGCCAAAGCTCTTTCGGCGCGCCACAGCCTGCCGCCGCGCCATCTCGAAACCCTGCTCCAGGTTCTCGTTCGCTCGGGCATTCTCAAGGGCGTGCGCGGTCCGCGCGGCGGCTACGAGCTGGCGCGCGAACGCCGCCGCATCACGCTTGCCGATATCGTTCGCGCGGCCTCGGCATCAGCGCCGGTGGGCGACGGACTGAAGGACGGCGAGGAGGGCGGCGAGCCTTCCGCGCTCGTGCGCGACGTGGTCGTTCCGGCGATCGATCAGGCATCGGAAATCTTCCTGGAGAAGCTGCAGGAAATCACGGTCGACGATCTGTGCCGCGACGCGCAGAGCCGCCGCGTGTTCGGCGAGGCTGCGGCGACCTACGATTTCAACATCTGACCGGTACGGCGTGCACGCACATTCGTGCGCTAGGGCTTGAAACCAATCCCCGTTCAGCCTTTGTGTAGACCCAGGATACACAAAGCTGCCGGGAGGTTCGACATGCCCCAGTTCGCCGCCAGAGCGCCCAAGGCGACCCAGTTCGCGGGTCGCGGCGTCATCTACGATTCCATCACCGAGACGATCGGCAACACGCCGCTGGTCCGGCTGAACCGGATTGCCGCCGAGCGGGGGGTGAAGGCCAATCTTCTGGCCAAGCTCGAATTCTTCAACCCCATCGCCAGCGTGAAAGACCGAATCGGCGTTGCAATGGTGGACGCGCTGGAGGAAGCGGGCGCGCTGAAGCCGGGCGGCACTTTGATCGAGCCGACATCGGGCAACACCGGAATCGCGCTCGCCTTCGTCGCTGCCGCGCGCGGCTACCGCCTCATCCTCGTCATGCCGGAAACCATGTCGATCGAGCGCCGCAAAATGCTGGCTTTGCTCGGCGCCGAACTCGTTCTTACCGAAGGGCCGAAGGGCATGAAGGGCGCGGTCGCCAAGGCCGAAGAGCTGCTTCAGGAAATCCCGGGTTCGGTGATGCCGCAGCAGTTCAAGCATCTCGCAAACCCGGCGATCCATCGCGCCACGACGGCCGAAGAAATCTGGAACGACACCCAGGGCAATGTCGATGCGGTGATCTCGGGTGTCGGCACGGGCGGCACGATCACAGGCGTTGGCACGGTGCTGAAGAAGAAGAATCCGAACGTGCGCATGATCGCGGTCGAGCCGGAAGATTCCCCGGTCCTGTCGGGCGGTGCGCCGGGACCGCATAAAATCCAGGGCATCGGCGCGGGCTTCATTCCCGACGTGCTCGACCGCACGATCATCGACGAAGTGGTGACGGTCGGAAACCAGACCGCTTTCGATACCGCGCGCCGGGTGGCCAAGATCGAGGGTATTCCAGTCGGCATTTCGTCGGGCGCGGCGGTTGCTGCGGCCCTTGAAGTCGGGTCACGCCCGGACATGGCCGGAAAAAACATCGTCGTCATCATTCCGAGTTTTGCGGAACGCTATCTGTCGACGGCTCTGTTCGAGGGGCTTTGAAAAATCGGGCCGGGTCGCCACGGGGGAAGCGGCGCCCGGCCCTGATAGACGCGCCGGGGAGGGGACGGCGCATGTTCATTGGTCGGGCGCGGCGGCCAGCGGGTTCAACGCCCCCGCGAAAATTTCATCCGCGCCGCTTCATGCCTTCCAGGATCTTCGCGGCAATAGCGTCGTAATCACCGTCGAAATGGTGGCCGCCGTCGGTGGTGACGATCTCGGCGCCAAGAGCTTTGAGCTTGGGGCATTCGGTGTCGTCTTCCTCGCGACCCTCGAAACACTGCAACAGTTTCGGATCGATGCGCTCAACCTGAGGCAGAACGGCCCGCGTATGGCCACTCGATCCGCCGAGCCAGCCTTCGACCGAAATCTCGAATTCGCCCGAGTCCGTGAGGCCAAGAAGGGAAATCTGGCGAACTGCGGCTTTCGTCGCGGCGGGAAGGGAATTGTAGGTTTCGGGCAGGATGTCGGCGCCGAAGGAATAGCCGATCAGAATGACGCGCTTGGTGCCCCAGCGCTTGCCATAGGACTCGATTATGAGCGCAAGATCGGATGCGGTTTCGGCGGGCGTCTTGTGCGACCAGAAATAGCGCAGCGAATCCACACCGATTGTCGGTACGCCCTGCGCCTGGAAGTTCTCGGCGATGGTTTTGTCGAGATCGCGCCATCCGCCATCGCCGGAATAGACCACGGCGAGCGTGTCGGCCTTTCCGCCGGTCGGCAGTTCGACAAGGGGTATGGCGGAAAGCCGCCCGGCGCCCGTGGCCGGCGGCTGCACATCCTGACCGACGCCGACACTGTCGACCAGGGTGGCGACAGGCGTGTCCGGACTGTCCTCGGCGTCGATCGTGACGCCCTTTTTGATGAGGGCCGCGACCAAGTCACGGCCGGCCTGCGTCGCGGCGGGCGTAAAGCGCGCCACCACTTCGTCGACGCCGACGTCCGGAACCGCGCGGTCGAGACCGCAGAGCGGCTTGGAGAAGCTCGGCGCCGGGACGGGGTCCACGGCAATGACGCGGCCCACTGTTGCCGCCGGCGTCTGCTGCGCGATCGACAGGACGAGGCCGCCGCCCGCGCCGAAGCCGGCAATAACCGGCGAACGATAGGTCTGCGTGCCGGCGGAGCGCTGCAGTTGATAGCTGATGGCCTCGATATCGCTGACGAGATAGAGGCATTCGCCGTCGTCGGCGTTCAGCCGTGCGGTATAGGATTTGAGATCGGCTTCGACGACAAAAGCGCCGGCCTCCTGCAATTGCTGCGCGGCGGACGTCTCCGCATCGCTCCAGCCTGCCGCGCCGGAGAACAGAAAGACGACGCCGTGCGCCGCGCCGTCCGGTTTGAGGATCGTCGCGTTGCCGAATTGTCCGGTCTCGAATTTGGGTGCCTGCTGCTGCTGCGCATCCACGGTTCCGCACAAAGTGAGCAAAGCGGCGATGACGGTGAGCGGCTTCATTTGCCCAGAACTCCCTTGAGCCCGCCGCCGATCAGGGCGGCTGTGTCGGCCAGCGCCAGCGCGGGTTCGATACCGCCGGGGACGGCGAGATAACGCGGTCGCCATTCGGGCCGGAACTTCTCCTTGAACGCGCGAAGCCCGCGGAAGTTGTAGAACCGCTCGCCGTGCTCGAACATCGTTCTCCCGATCTTGTGCCAAAGCGGCGCGGCGCGGCGATCCGACAACCCGGACAAAGGGGCCATGCCGAGCGAGAAACACCGGAAGCCCTGTTCCTTGAAATGCAGGCAGAGCGAGACGAACAGGAACTCCATCGCGGCGTTCGGCGCATCGGGCGCAAACCGCATCAGATCAACCGTCGCCTCCTCGTGCGTCGCGGTCGTCATCACGGTGGCGAATGCGAGCACGCGGCCCTCACGCTTCAGCACCGCGACCGGCTGCGACAGGACGTAATCGCGATTGAACGCGCCGAGCGAAAAGCGCTTTTCGCGTGCACTGTGATGTTCGAGCCACGAGGCGGAAATGCGGGCGAGGTCGTCGTAGAGCTCCGCGACATCCGGCTGCGCGACGAACTCGAAATGAAGGCCGGCGCGCTGGGCGCGGTTGTAGCTCTGTCGGAGGCCTGACCGGCGAGACCCTGTGAGATCGAAGCTGGTCAGATCGAGCAGCGCCTCTTCCCCGAGCTTGAATGCCTGCAGCCCGGAATCGGCGTAGAGCGCGAGATTGTCGGCTTCCACCTGGTAGAACACCGCGCGGCCGCCCGCCTCGCGCGCGGTTTCGACGAAGCGCCAGATCAGTTCCGGCCAGGCGTCCCGAGGGCCGACCGGATCGAACAGCGCGACCCAGGAGTTCGCCTGCACCGCATACATGATGAAAGCCCGCTCGTCGGCTGAGAACATCAATGCCTTGTCGCCCATGCGCGCCAGATTGGCATCGGCGTGGTCCTGGGTTTCGACGATCGCGATAGCCCGCGCGATGTCGTCCGGCGTCGGCTTGGAAGTCGGCGCGCGGGCGTGGCGGATGAGGCTCCAGACCGCGATGAAACCGGCACTGAGCGCGACGCCGAGAAGCGCGCGCAGGCTGCGCGGCGCCTCGTCCGAAAACTCGAACTGCCACCAGAGTTCGTCGGCGTAACTCACTTCGCTATAGGCGAAGGTCAGAACGGCGAAAGCAGTGATGAGAATGGTGAAGATCGCGGCCATCCAGACCGGCGAGAGCGCGTGCCGAGTCAGGGAGGAAGGACGGAAGAATTCGCGGCGCGTCGCCAGGAGTCCGCAGGCAAGGAAAACGAGAAGCACGGCCTCGATCAACGCGACCGCCTTCAGCAGCGACAGCACGGCCGCGGCGGCAATCGCGATCATGGCCGCCCACCACGCACCGTCCAGCCGGAAGGCGAGGCCCGCGCGCAATGACGAGAAGGAAGAGGCCCAGCACGCTTGCCAGGAAATGCGCGCCTTCGAGGATCGGCAGCGGGACCAGGCCGGACAGAAAATCGAGGGCGCCGGTGCTCGCGGGCGTGACGCTGGACAGGATGAGAATCGTGCCGACAACGAATGTCAGCGCCGACAGGACAGGCGGCGCAAGGTGTGCCCCCGCGCGCGCGACCTGCGCCAGCGGACCGGTCGCGATCTTGCGCGCTTCGAGAACGCTCGCGGCCAGAGCGGCGAGCATCAGCGGCAGAACGTAATAGACGGCTCGAAAGAGGATCAGTGCGCCGAGCACCTGATCGACCGGCGCATTCCGGCCCGCGACGCCGACGATGACGGCTTCGAACACGCCGATGCCACCCGGAACATGGCTCAGCAGGCCGAGCCCGACGGCGACCGCGTAAATCGCAACGAAGCCCGGCAGCGAGAAGGAGGTCTCGGGCAGCAGCAGCCACAGCGCGGTCCCCGCGCAGAAAATATCCACGCCGGCCGCCGCGATCTGGGTGGCGAACATCCGCGGTGGCGGGGCCATGAGGGTGAACCGCCCCAGACGGATTCCGTGGCCTCGGGCCGAAGCCAGCGCCAGGAGCGCAATGAACAGCACGCCGGCGAGGCCGATGCCACGCAGGAGACCGGGCGGCAGGCCGAGGGGCGCCGCGGTCTCCTCCGCCATAACGATGAGGCCGATGCTGGTGACGGCGGTGATCCCGATGCCGAACGTGGCGGCGACAAACGCGACGACCTTGGCGACATCCCCGGCGTCGAGACCGAGCGCGGAATAGAAGCGATAGCGTATGGCGCCGGCGGTCAGCGGGCCGAAACCTGCGATATTGCCAACCGCGAACGCGAAGAACGAGGTGAGAGCGACCTGAGGCCAGGGGCGCGATTTGTCGATATAGGCGAGGGCCGTCAGGTCGTAGAACGACGTCGCGACGAAGCTGAGCGCCGTGAACAGGACCGCCGCGGCAACCGCGCTCCACGGCGTAGCCGCGCAGTTCGCGCACGACGTCCGCGTAAGTGACCTCGCCGGCGAGCTTGGTCAGGGCCGTCAAGACCACGGCGAGGATCGCCGCGGAGCTCAAGGCGATGAGCGGATGGCGCCAGCGCCCGAGCCGGGCAAATGAGAAGAAAGCCGGGCGTTCGTCGCCCGGTTCAGTCGGCGCGGTATCCTGGAACACCGTCATACGCGCGAACCCGTTCGCCGTTCCGGAATGAACCCGCCATCAGCCTAACCGATGGCGGTATCCGTGCGAAGTCAGACGGCTTCTTTTATCTTCTCCGAGCGCTTGCGCTCGTTGGGATCGAGATGAACCTTGCGCAAGCGGATCGACTTCGGCGTCACCTCGACGCGCTCGTCGTCCTGGATGTAGGTCAGCGCGCGCTCGAGCGTCATCTTGATCGGCGGCGTCAGGCGCACGGCCTCGTCCTTCGACGTGGTGCGGATGTTGGTGAGCTGCTTGCCCTTGAGCACGTTCACTTCGAGATCGTTGTCGCGGGTGTGCTCGCCGACGATCATGCCCTGATAGACCTTCCAGCCGGGCTCGATCATCATCGGGCCGCGATCTTCGAGGTTCCACAGCGCGTAGGCGACGGCCTCGCCCGGCAGGTTCGAGATCAGGACGCCGTTGCGGCGGCCGGCGATGTCGCCCTTGTAGGGTTCGTAGGCGTGGAACAGCCGGTTCATGATCGCGGTGCCGCGCGTATCGGTCATCAGGTCGGCCTGGTAGCCGATCAGGCCGCGGGTCGGTGCGCGGAAGACGAGGCGGAGCCGGTTGCCGCCCGACGGCTTCATTTCCAGCATCTCGCCGCGGCGCTCGGACATCTTCTGGACGACGACGCCGGAATGCTCCTCGTCGACGTCGATCACGACCTCTTCGATCGGCTCGAGCGTCTGGCCGTTCTCGCTCTGCTGCAGCACGACGCGCGGCCGCGAGATCGAGAGCTCGAAGCCCTCGCGGCGCATGGTCTCGATCAGGACCGACAGCTGAAGCTCGCCGCGGCCGGAGACGAAGAACGAATCCTTGTCGGCCGCTTCCTCGATCTTCAGCGCGACATTGCCTTCGGCTTCCTTGAGCAGACGGTCGCGGATGACGCGGCTCGTGACCTTGTCGCCTTCGGTGCCGGCGAGCGGGCTGTCGTTGACGATGAAGGACATGGTGACGGTCGGCGGATCGATCGGCTGCGCCTTCAGCGGCTCGGTGACGGTCAGATCGCAGAACGTGTCGGCGACGGTGCCCTTCTGGAGGCCGGCAATGGCGACGATGTCGCCGGCGAAGCCTTCGTCGATCGGCGTGCGCTCGATGCCGCGGAAGGCGAGGATCTTCGAGACGCGGCCCTGGTCGACGACCTTGCCGTCCTGGCCGAGCACCTTGATCGTCTGGTTCGGCTTGATCGAGCCCGACGTGATGCGTCCGGTGATCATGCGGCCGAGGAACGGGATTGGCTTCCAGGAGGGTGCCGATCATGCGGAACTGGGTGTCGGCGTGGATCGTCGGCTCCGGAACGTGCTTGAGCACCAGATCGAGCAGCGGCGCCATGCCCTGGTCGGACGGGCCTTCCGGCGCCGTGGCCATCCAGCCGGAACGGCCGGAGCCGTAGAGGATCGGGAAATCGAGCTGCTCGTCGGTCGCGTCGAGGGCTGCAAACAGGTCGAACACCTCGTTGACGACTTCCGTCGGGCGGGCGTCGGAGCGGTCGATCTTGTTGATCACGACGATCGGGCGAAGTCCGACCTTCAAGTGCCTTGCCGACCACGAACTTGGTCTGGGGCATCGGGCCTTCGGCGGCGTCGACGAGGACGATCGCGCTGTCCACCATGTTCAGGATGCGCTCGACCTCGCCGCCGAAATCGGCGTGGCCGGGGGTATCGACGATGTTGATGCGGGTGTCCTTCCAGACGATCGAGGTCGCCTTGGCCAGGATGGTGATGCCGCGCTCTTTTTCGAGCTCGTTCGAATCCATGACACGCTCAGCGACGCGCTGGTTTTCGCGGTAGGAACCGGACTGCTTCAGAAGCTCGTCGACAAGGGTCGTTTTGCCATGGTCGACGTGGGCGATGATCGCCACATTGCGCATTTTCATCACAGTGAATCCATATAGGGCCGCCCGCCGCTCGAATGCGGTCGCATTTGGGGCCAGCCGTGTGCGATTTGGGGCGCACCATATTGATCGAGCGCGAAAAATCAATGACACCGCGCGCCGCACCCCTGACGCACGCAAAAAGCGCGGCCGGAAGGGCTGCGGCATCCTTGGTATTGAACGGCGTGCCCTTGAAGGGCCGCGCCGGGCTTTCGCGTCGCAGGAAGGTTAAGGACGGTTAAGGGCTTGGCGACATGGTGCCGAAAACCATGCTTTCGCGTTAAGCTTCACCCCGGGCGGAGATCAAGAACATGCCGATCCTCATTCTCGTTCTTCTCGCGATCCTGATCGCAAATGTCGGGTTCTGGGACACGCTGCAAGCGGTGTTCGGCGCGATCGGCGTCATCATTCTGTTCTTTGCGATCGCTGCCGGGCTGGCCGCCGCGGTGGCGGCCTATCTCTACGCGAAGGTGCGCCGACGCTTCTAGCTGAAGCGCGGGCCGCGCTTGGCGAGATTGAGGGCGTCGGTGAAATCGCGCGCGAAATCAGCGCGTTCGGCCGGCGCGAGAAAGCCGCCGACATCGACGAGCCGCGCGCGCTCGGCGACGGCAAGACGCAAAAGGCCGAACTCCTCGTCCTCCTCGCGATGCAGCCGCACCCAGGCCGGGTTGAACCGGAACTCCGAGGCCTGGCCCCAATGCGATATCTTCCGCACCGTCAGTTCGAGCGGCGTGATCGTGACCTCCTCCCGGGCGCGCGCGGTGCGGTAGCTCCACTGGAAGGCCCAATAGAGCAAAAGCACGTCGAGGCCGAAAAAGCCGACGACCGGCCATGCGCCCAGAAGGAAGAAAGGCAGACTGGCGAAGGTAGAGACCACGCAGACCAAAATCATCAGCACGCGGAAGCCGCGCGGGCCGAGCGAGCGGTGCGGCCGCAAAATGGTGCTGTAGAGAGGCCGGTCGGCGGGGTGCGCGTCGGTCATCGCTCAGGCATATTAGCGCCTTCATGCCCGCCCGCCAGACACCCAAAGTTCCCAAACCTGCGACCGCCCGCCGAAAGAGGCTGAGCGCGGACGAGATCGAAGAGATCTTTCGCCGCTTCCATGCCGCGAACCCGGAGCCGAAGGGCGAACTGGAATATGTCAACGCCTATACGCTCCTCGTCGCCGTCGTCCTGTCGGCGCAGGCGACCGATGTGGGCGTGAACAAGGCGACGCGGGCTCTGTTCAGGATCGCCGATACGCCGCAGAAAATGCTCGCGCTGGGCCTCAAGGGCGTATCGGATCACATCAAGACCATCGGTCTGTACAACGCCAAGGCAAAGAACGTCATTGCGCTGTCGGAGCTTCTGATCCTGCGGCATGGCGGCGAGGTGCCGACGACGCGCGAAGAGCTCGAGGCGCTGCCGGGCGTCGGCCGCAAGACGGCGAATGTCGTTCTGAACATCGCGTTCGGACGAGCCGACGATTGCGGTCGATACGCATCTGTTCCGCGTCGGCAACCGGACCGGCCTCGCGTCGGGCAAGAACCCGCTGGAGGTGGAGCTAGCGACTGGAGAAGAAGGTGCCTGCCTGGGCGCGGCGCCACGCTCACCATTGGCTGATCCTGCACGGACGTTACGTGTGCAAGGCGCGTGTGCCGGAATGCTGGCGTTGCCTGATCGCGGATATCTGCCGGTACGAGCCGAAGACGCCGCCGCCTGTCCGGAAGAGCTCGCTTGCTCCGCCTAGGGTTTGATCCAGTCCGCCGGCACAAGGCCGCGCACCGAATTGCCGAGGAGAATTCTTTCGGCACCGGTCAAATCATCCGGCGTCAATACCGCCTCATGCGCCCTGCCCTCCGCGATCAGTTCGGCGCGCAACGTCCCGGGCAGCAGGCCCGATGAGAGAGCGGGGGTCAGCAGCACGCCGTTCTTCTCGATAAAAAGATTCGTGAAGCTGCCTTCGGTCAGTTCGCCGCGCTCGTTGAGGAACACGACCTCCCCCACGTTCAGCTCCCGGGCCGCCTCTTCGCGCGGGGTGTCATAGACGGCGCGCCGCGTTGTCTTGTGGACGAGAAGCGGATCGGCCGAATGCATGCGGTGCTCCGCGATGACGAAGCGGAGCGTGTTCATCTCCACCAGATGGGACGAACTGACGTGGATCTTGCCGATCTCGCTCAGGACAAGCCGCACGCGCTGGGGCGCCTCCGTATTGCGCACGGCGTCTTCAAGCGCGCGCCGAACCTCCGCGATGTCGCAGGCGATTTCGAAAAAAGCGGCGGATGTCTCCAGCCGGTTCAGATGGCGCTCGAGAAGGTAAAATCCGTCATCGTCCCAGCGCAAAGTCTCGATCAGGCCGAAGGGTTCATGCGGCTCGCGGAAGAAACGCAGCTTCAGCAGCGCCTCGTCATATTCGGATTCCATCTGCGAGTTGGCGACCACGCCGCCGCCGATTCCGATCTCGCCGTGCTCGCCGGCATGAATCACCGCGGTGCGGATCGCGACATTGAACGAAAAATCGCCGCCCGGCGCGGCATAGCCGATGCTGCCGCAGTAAAGACCGCGCGGACCGGATCTCGATCTCGTGGATGATCTGCATGGCGCGAATTTTCGGCGCGCCCGTCACGGAGCCGCAGGGGAAGAGTGCCCGCAGAATTTGGCCGAAGCCGGTATCCGCGCGGAGTGTCGCGGAGACCGTCGAGGTCATCTGGTGCAGGCTTTTGTACGTCTCGATCTCGAAAAGGCGGTCGACCTCCACCGTGCCGATCTCGGCGACGCGGCCGAGATCGTTGCGCAAGAGGTCGACGATCATCAGGTTCTCGGCGCGGGATTTCTCATCGCCGAGGAGTTCGGTCTTCAGCGCTTCGTCTTCCGCGCGCGTGCGGCCGCGCCGGATCGTGCCCTTCATCGGCCGGGTTACGATGCGGTCGCCGCGCCGCTCGATGAACAGTTCGGGCGAGAGCGAGAGAATGACATCCTCACCCGTATCCAGGAGAGCGCCATGCGCGACGGGCTGCTTGTCGCAGAGCGTGCGGTAAAGCGCGACGGGGTCGCCGTCGAACCGGAACCGGGCGAGCATGGTCAGGTTGATCTGGTAGACATCGCCCGCGCGTATGTATTCCATGACCTTGGCAAACGCGGTCTCGTAGTCGGCGCGCGACATCGACAGATCGAGGTCCGTCACACGGGGCGGCTCCTCGCCCGTCTGCGCGGCGAGCCATGCGGCGACGTCGTCCCGCGTCATCTCCCGCGGCGCGCCATAGACACCGAGCCACAGGAGCGGTTGCGGCCGTTTCATCCGGCAAAAGCGCGGCGAGCCGTTCCTCGAAGCTCAAACCCAGATCGTAGGAGAGCGCGCCGGCGATATGGGCGCCGGACGCAAGCGCGGCTTCGGCGGCGGCCAGCAGCGCGGGCGCTTCGGAAGTCTTGCGTGTCGTCAGAACGCGGCGCGGGTTCTCAAACAGCAGGCTGCGGCCCGCCGAAGCCGAGTTGTCGTGGAGCAGAACCGTTCCGGCGGAAAGCATGAGCGATACTAGCGCGGATCAGGCCGCGCGCGGACCGGCGATGACGAGCGCGGCGCCGACGAGGCAGAGCGCGGCGCCGACCGTGTCCCAACGGTCCGGACGCACGCCCTCGACGGCCCAGAGCCAGACGAGGGACGCCGCGATGTAGACACCGCCATAGGCCGCGAAAGCGCGGCCCGCGACGCTGGCGTCCACGAGCGTAAGAAGCCAGGCGAAGGCGGCGAGCAGGATGGCGCCGGGCACGAGCCAGAACACGGATTTTCCGAGCCGCAGGAAGGCCCAGAACGCGAAACAGCCGGCGATCTCGCAGAACGCTGCCGCGAGATAGACCAGAGCGGTCTTCATGCGCGCTCCAGGCTCTTGGAGACCGGCCCCTTGGAAGCGAGCCCCTTGAAGACGTGAACCATGAAGGCGGACGCGACGAGCGGCGTCGCAAGGTTGAGGATCGGCACCGCCATGAAGGCCGCGATCATCAGCCCGCCGGCAAAAACGCGGCCGCGATGGGCGCGGCGCAGCGCCTTCGCCTCTTCTTCCGGCATGAAGCGCATGGCGGCGAACTCGAAATATTCGCGGCCGAGCAGATAACCGTTGGCGAGCCACCACGCGATGATGTTGACGCCCGGGATGAGCAGCAGAAACAGCGAGACAATGTTCACGCCGAGAACGAGCAGCGCAAAGCGCATGGCGAGAAGGATCGAACGGCCCGTCGGCATTTCGCGGCCCGGCGGTTCCGCCGGATAATGGCTCGTCTCGACAAGCTCCGCCACGCGGTCCTGGAAAAAGCCGGCGACCAGCGAGACGACGGGCGGGATCAGGAAGATCAGGGCAATGACGACGCCTGCGCCGGACAGGAGCGCTGCGAGAAAATCCCAGGTCGTGTTTTCAAGATCGATGAGCTTTGCCGCCAGCGTTTCCAGCAGGACGCCGAGCAGAACGAGCAGAAGAAGAGCGAGGCCGACCGACTTCAGCAGCACCGAACGGAACGGCGGCGAGAAGGCCTCGCGCAAGGCCAGAAGCGCGGCGGCGATCATTTCAATTCTCCCGGCGAACGCCGCCAGACCAGGGCCTTGTAGTCGAACCCGGCTTCGAGGGTCGGTTTCACGATGTTGAAATAGGGTGAGATGTCGAAATCGCGGGGTGCGTAGAGCGAATAGTGGCGGATGTGCAGGATTTCGCTGCGCTGGCGGCGCTTGCTGCGGGTCGTGGCGGTGGCGCGGGTGATTCGCGGCAGGACCGGATAATGGACCCGCTCGAAAGCCTGGGCCAGAAGCGTCGAGCAGATGGCGCGGGTCGGATCGCCCGAGCCGAGCGCCAGCATACGGCGGCGGAACCGGACCGGCACCGGAACGCGCGGAAACAGATAGCGGGCAAGATCCGTGACGTTCTTGGTGTCGTAGGCAAGGCCGATCTTCGACACCATGAAGTCGATAACGGCCTTGCGGCCTTGATCGTCGAGGCCGACCGGGCGGCAGATGCGGGTCTGGGCGTGCTCGTATTTCGACAGCGGCACCGCGTGGCAGCCGTGATCGACCTCGACTTCGATCAGCATATGCGGCTGGCCGAACGCCTCCCCGATATAGAGGGCGGAATGGCTCCAGGTCGATTGGGTGAGATATTTGATGACGCCCGCGATGCGGGTCGAGCCTTCGATGAGGAGGACGTCGCCGGGACGCAGCGCTTTGCGCAGCTTGTCGGGATCGCTGGTCGAGGCGGGCTCGAACCCTTTCGACTGCTGCGTCAGATATCGGATGATGACGCGGCTGATGGCCCGCCGCATCGGGTCGAAAATCCCCATAAGTGAACAGACAGCGGAAATGTGCGCCGGGATCAAGCCCGGTCGCACTCGATCCCGAGATCGATATCTAGGAGATGAGCGAGGCCCAGAGGAGAATGAGGGTCGCCGCGGCGCCCAATATGGTGCGTACGGCGTGGAGCCCGCCCCATTTTTCGATGAGTGCGCGGGTTTGCGGTCCGGCATCCGCAAGCGCGGTCGCCTTCAGCCGGTCGTTGACCGGCATGATGACGATCAGGGTGAACGGCCAGTTCGCGAGAAGGACGAACGCGCCGACGAGCCAGAGCCAGAGGCCGGTTTGCCACCACGCAAGCGCTCCCAGTATGAAGCCGATCACGGCGAGCGAGGCCTGCATGATGAAGCCGCGCGCATAGGACGGCTGCCATTGAGCGAGGAGCGATCGGTCGTCGAGCTTCAGCCGCGCGGGCTGTTCGGCGAAGTTCACGTAGAACGCGGCGCCGGTGAAAATGGCGGCGATGACGAGGGCGAGCTGTCCGGCGACCATGTGTCCTCCCGGTAGTGGCAGGCTCAGCCGCAATCAGCCGCGCAGATTGGCGCCCGTCGCTTTGGTGACGGCGGCCACGATCTTGTCGGCGACCGCGTCGATTTCCGCATCGGTCAGAGTTTTCTCGCGCGGCTGAAGCGTGACCGCAACCGCAATCGATTTCTTGCCTTCGGGAACGCCCTTGCCCTCATAGACGTCGAACACGTCGGCGCCCGCGATCAGTTTGCGGTCGGTCTGGAGAACGGCTTTCAGCACGTCGGCGGCTTTCACCGCGCGGTCGACGACGAAGGCGAAATCGCGGCTGACCGGCTGGAGATCGGACGCATCGAGCGCGGGCTTGGCTTTCGTCGCCTTGGCCTTCGGCTCGGGCAGCGCATCGAGGACGATTTCCATGGCCGCGAGCGGACCTTCCGCGCCGAGCTGTTTCAGAACGCCCGGGTGCAGCTCGCCGAAATGACCGAACACATTCTGCGGGCCGAGCTGAAGCGTGCCGGACCGCCCGGGATGAAACCAGGCCGGGCCGCCGGGGACGATCTGGACGCGGTCGGCGGGCAGGCCGAGCGCGGACGAGAAGCGCGAGCGCGTCGGATTTGGCGTCGAAGGCATCGGCAGGCCGGGCGCCGGACCAATGGCGCGGCGTGCCGCGGCGGAGCGTTGCGGCGGCGAGGCGCTGATCGCCGGGACCGTCGCCGAGGAAGATCTGGCCGAGTTCGAAAAGCGCCGCGTCCGGGAAGCCGCGATCGGCGTTCTTCTGCGCCGCGGCGATGAGGCCCGGCAGAAGGCTCGGCCGCATGTCGGAGAGATCGGCGGCAATGGGATTTGCGAGGCTGAGTTCCGGTTTGCCGCCGCCGAAGGTCTCGGCCTGGGCCTTGGACACGAAGGACCAGGTGATGGCCTCGACGAGACCGCGCGCGGCGAGCGTCCGGCGGCCGGTGCGGGCGCGCTTTTGCAGCGGCGTCAGCACGGCGCGCGAAATGCTCTCGGATTTCGGCAGCGGCGTCGACATCACCTTGTCGAGGCCGACAATGCGCATGACCTCTTCGACGAGATCGGCTTTGCCGTGCACGTCCGGACGCCAGCTCGGTGCCGCGACCTTCAAGATGTCGCTCTGGCCGGAAATGGAAAAGCCGAGCCGTCTGCAAAACGAGCCTGATCTCGGCGGGATGAAGGTCGAGGCCGGTGAGACGCTTCACTTCGGACAGCGGGAAATCGATGGCGCGGCGCGCGTCCGGAATTTCGCCGGCGACGAAAACCTCGGACGGCTCGCCGCCGCACAGATCGAGAATGAGCCGGGTCGCGAGTTCGAGACCCGGCACCATGAAGTCCGGATCGACGCCGCGTTCGAAGCGGTGGCGCGCATCGGAATGAATGCCGAGCGCGCGGCCGGTCTTCGCGATGTTGAGCGGATCCCACAGCGCGCTCTCGATCAGGACGTCGGTCGTCGTATCGGTGCAGCCCGTGGCTTCCCCGCCCATGATGCCGGCGAGCGATTCAACGCCCTTGTCATCGGCGATGACAACCATGTTCGGATCGAGCGTGTAGGTCTTGCCGTCGAGCGCAAGCAGCGTTTCGCCCGGCTTGGCGCGGCGAACCGCAAGATCGCCCGAAACCTTGGCGGCGTCGAACACATGCAAAGGCCGCGCGCGGTCGATCGTCAGGAAATTGGTCACGTCGACGAGCGCATTGATCGGACGAAGGCCTACGGCGCGAAGCTTCTTCTGCAGCCATTCCGGCGACGGGCCGTTCTTGACCCCGCGCACGAGACGCAGCGCGAAAGCCGGCGCGAGGTCCGGATTGTCGAGGTCGAGCACCACCTTGACGGGGCACGGGAACGCGCCCTTCACGGCCTGCGGCTCTTGTGCTGACAAGCTCGCCGATCTCGGCGGCCGCGAGGTCGCGGGCGACGCCGGACACGCCGAGGCAATCCGGCCGGTTCGGCGTGACCGCGATTTCGATCACCGGATCGTCGAGGCCCATCAGCGGCGCGAAGGGCTGTCCGATCGGCGTCGCGTCCGGCATTTCGATAATGCCGTCATGCTCGTTGGACAGGCCCATCTCGCGCATCGAGACCATCATGCCCTGCGAGGCCTGGCCACGGATTTCGCCGGCCTTCAGCACCATGCCGTTGCCGGGGATCGTCGTGCCCTCGCTTGCGAACACGCCGACCATGCCGGCGCGGGCGTTCGGTGCGCCGCAGACGACCTGAAGCAGCTTTCCGTCGCCCTGGTCGACCTTGAGCACGCGAAGCTTGTCGGCGTTCGGATGCTGCGCGGCCTCGACCACTTTCGCGGTGACGAAGGGCGCGAGAACCCTGGCGCGGTCTTCGACGCCCTCGACTTCGAGGCCGACCTTGGTCAGCCCGTCGGTGATGGCGTCGAGGCCGGCATCGGTCTTCAGATGCTCTTTCAGCCAGGATAGGGTGAACTTCATGTCTGACCCTTCTCCTCCCCCCGTGAGGGGGAGGTCGAGTTGCGAAGCGACCGGGAGGGGGGTGCCTCGCGCACGGCGACCATGATCGCTTCGAGCACGCCGTCCATGTTCGAGAAGATGTCCGAGTTCCAGACGCGAAGAACGCGATAACCGAGCGCGTTCAGCGCCGCATCCCGCACCGAATCGCGTGCGGCATGGAGGTCTTCCGCATGCTGCCCGCCGTCGAGCTCGATGATGAGGCGATGGTCGTGGCAGGCGAAATCCGCGATGTACGCGCCGATCGGCAGCTGACGGCGGAAGGAGAGGCCGTCGAGTCTATGCGCGCGGAGCTGGAACCACAGCTTGCGCTCGGCATCCGTCATCTCCCGCCGCAGGCGCCTGGCGGAAGAGCGGAGATGCGAAGGGACGATCACGATGTGTCGGCATGGGCGAGACCCCCCTCCCGGTCGCTGCGCGACTCGGCCTCCCCCTCACGGGGGGAGGCGAAAGGCCCGGCGCGTTCACGAGCTCAATCCTCCGAGCAAACTCGGCAGATCGAACGGACGGAAGCCGTAATGTTCGAGCCAGCGCTTGTCGGCCTCGAAGAAGGCGCGCAGGTCCGGCATTCCGTATTTCAGCATTGCGAGACGGTCGATGCCCATGCCCCAGGCGAAGCCCTGATAGACATCGGGATCGAGGCCGCAATTACGCAGCACGTTCGGATGTACCATGCCGCAGCCGAGGATTTCCATCCAGTCGTCGCCTTCGCCGAACCGGATCTCGGAGCCCTGGCGATTGCAGCGGATGTCGACTTCGATCGACGGCTCGGTGAACGGGAAAAAGCTCGGACGCATGCGCATCTCGACATGCGGCACTTCGAAGAACGCCTTGGCGAACTCCTCGAGGATCCATTTCAGCTGACCGATATGGGCGCTCTTGTCGATGACGAGGCCCTCGACCTGATGGAACATCGGGGTGTGGGTCTGGTCCGAATCGTTGCGGTAGGTACGCCCGGGGCAGATGACGCGGATCGGCGGCTCTTGCGAGCGCATGGTGCGGATCTGGACCGGCGAGGTGTGCGTGCGCAGAACCTTGCGCTCGCCCTTCGCGTCGGGCGGGAAGAAGAAGGTGTCGTGCATCTCGCGGGCGGGATGGCCGACCGGGAAATTGAGCGCGGTGAAATTGTGCTCGTCGTCCTCGACGTCCGGGCCTTCGGCGATGGCGAAGCCGAGATCGGCGAAGATCGCGGCGATCTCTTCCGTGACCTGGCTGACGGGATGGATGCGGCCGGCCTCGACGCCCGAGGGGCGCACCGGCAGCGTGACGTCGATCGATTCCGACCTTGAGGCGCGCATCGAGGGCGGCGCCCGCGAGGGCATCGCGGCGCTCGGTCAGAGCCGAGGTGACGCGGTCGCGCAGGCCGTTGATCGCGGGGCCGAACGTCTTGCGCTCGTCCGGCGACATCGAGCCGAGCTTCGCAAGCTCTGCGGAGATCGTGCCCTTCTTGCCGAGCGCGGACACGCGCACGGCTTCGAGCGCCGCTTCATCGGAAGCAGCAGTGATGTCGTTGAAGATCGAATTTTCGAGCTGGCTGAGTTCGCTCATGACAGTTCCCAAGGACGAGGGCCGTACCTTGCAACATTTTCGTCAGGCCGGGCCCCTCATTGAAGGAGAGCCCGGCCATGACGATGAGCTTTAGCCGAGCGCGGTCTTGGCCTGGGAGACCAGCAGCTGGAAGGCAGCCGGTTCGTGCACCGCGAGATCGGACAGGATCTTGCGGTCGACCGTGACGCCTGCCTTGGCGAGACCCGCGATAAAGCGGGAATAGGTCAGGCCGCCCTCGCGGACGGCGGCGTTGATGCGCTGGATCCACAGCGCGCGGAACGAGCGCTTCCTGTTCTTGCGGTCGCGGTAGGCGTACTGCATCGACTTGTCGACGGCAGCCTTGGCGGTGCGGATCGTGTTCTTGCGGCGGCCGTAGAAGCCCTTGGCTGCCTTGAGTGTCTTCTTGTGCTTGGCGTGCGAAGTGACGCCGCGTTTTACACGGGACATGATCTGTCTCCTTGAGTGTTACGGGGCGCCGCTCAGCGGCTGCCGTAGGGGAGGAACTGACGAACGATACCGGCGTCCGATTCACACAGAATCGTCGTGCCGCGCAGATTGGAAATCTGCTTCTTCGTCCGCTTGATCATGCCGTGGCGCTTGCCGGCCTGGCCGGACTTCACCTTGCCTGTGCCGGTCAGGCGAAAACGCTTTTTCGCCCCCGACTTCGTCTTCATCTTGGGCATTTGGCTCTCCTTAAAGAGGAGGACCGGTCGGACAAGTCCGCCGGCCGAGCAGAAACCCCCGCCAGCGGCAGCCCTTTTCAGCCGGGCGGGAGAAGAGCGGGGTTCTTAGCGGGCAAGGACGGGGAAAACAAGGAAAAAGCCGGACCGGGGCGCCCAGTCTGCCCCGAATACGAAAAAGCCCGCCGGAGGGCGGGCTTTCCTTAATCTTATATGGAGCCTGTCAGCGCGGCGACAGGATCATCACCATCTGGCGGCCTTCGAGCGAGGGATCGCTCTCGACCTTGGCAAGCGTCGCGACCTCGTCGCGGACGCGCCATAGAAGCTTCAGGCCGAGGTCCTGATGGGCCATTTCGCGGCCACGGAAGCGGAGGGTGACCTTGACCTTGTCGCCCTCGTCGAAGAAGCGGCGCATCGCCTTCATCTTCACTTCGTAATCGTGGTCGTCGATGTTCGGGCGCATCTTGATTTCTTTGACCTCGACGGTCTTTTGATTCTTGCGCGCCTCGGCGGCCTTTTTCTGGGCCGCGAACTTGAACTTCCCGTAATCGAGAATTTTACAGACCGGCGGATCGGAATTCGGGGAAATCTCGACCAGATCGAGACCGGCCTCTTCGGCCAGAACGAGGGCCTGCTCGATTGGTGTGACGCCCAGGTTTTCACCTTCGGCGCCAATCAGTTGAACGGCTGGGACCCGGATTTCCCGGTTTATGCGTGGGCCCTCTTTTGCGGCCGGCGCCAAAGATCTCATCGGACGGCGAATAGGTTCTCTCCTCGATTGTTTCAGAATTGCGGGGCCGGTTTCGGCTCACGGGTCCACGCGGGCGGAGGATGGGTGATTTTCACACGAAGTCAACACGAACCGGTGCGGTTTACATGAGCACGGCACTGGGGCATGTCGCGATCGGAGGCCTTGATTGGAACAGCTCGAACACCTGACGGCCAATGGCCGACGTCTCGCCGTACGCGTAACGCCCGGCAAGGACCCCGCAATCATCTGGCTCGGCGGATTCCGGTCCGACATGCAGTCGACCAAAGCCGGCGTCATCGCCGAATGGGGGGCGCGCACCGGCCGGGCCGTGGTCCGCTTCGACTATTCAGGACATGGGGAGTCGGAGGGCCGATTTGAAGACGGCACGATCTCGGCCTGGCTTGAGGACGCGCTCGTCGTCATCCGGGAAAAAGGCGGCGATGCCCCGGTTCTGGTCGGTTCCAGCATGGGCGGCTGGGTCTCTCTGCTCGCCGCGCGGGAGCTGGCGAAAGAGGGCCGGATATTGACCGGCCTCGTCCTGATCGCACCGGCCGCAGATTTCACCGAAAATCTGATGTGGAATATGTTTTCGGACGAGATCAAGGACGCGATCCTTCGTCACGGCATCTACCGGCACCCATCGCAATATTCCCCGGAACCGACGCCCATCACCAAGGCTCTGATCGAGGACGGGCGCCGCAATATGATCCTCGGAGCGCCGTTCAAGGTCGGGGCCCCGGTCCGGATTCTTCAAGGAATGCAAGACCCTGACGTGCCCTGGCAGCATGTGATGAAGCTCGTCGAGCACCTGGCCGAGGACGATGTCATCGTGACCCTGATCAAGGACGGCGACCATAGATTGTCCCGCCCCGAGGACCTCGACCGGCTCGTTTATGCCGTTGAAGCCACGGTCATCAAGAAATCTTAGCTCTCCCCTTTAGGGGAAGCACTGAATTCGCTCGAAATGGCCCCGAACTCTGTTATCCTCATCGGGTGCTACGCCGACTATTTTCCCATGAGGCCCACGAGCCTGCGAGTTTCGACGTGATCGTTCGCGGTCGCCCGGTCGAAGTCGCGGTGCGCCGCAACGCAGCGGCGCGCCGGATCACTTTGCGCGTCAAAAATGCAACGGGTCAGGTCGTCCTGACGCTGCCGAAGCGCGCGAGCCTGCTTCACGGCCATGATTTTGCGATGCGTCAGGTCGACTGGATCGCCGATCGCCTCGAAACCGTGCCGGAAGCTGTTCCGTTCGCGCGCGGCAACTTCATTCCCCTGCGCGGCGTCCCGCATCGTCTCGTCTGGCGCGGTCTGCGCGGCGTGACGCGCGTCGAGCCGCAGGAGCCGGGCCGCGTTCGCGTCATCGGCGTCTACGGACCCGAAGAGCATTTTTCCCGCCGCGTTTCGGATTTTCTGAAGCGTGAGGCGAAAAAGGACATCGAGCCGACGGTGCAGCGTCATGCGCGCAAGCTGCGCGTGGAAGTCGGCCGCATCAGCGTCAAGGATACAATCAGCCGCTGGGGGTCGTGTTCGGCGAAGGGCGATCTCGCCTTTTCGTGGCGGCTCATTCTCGCGCCGCCTTTCGTGCTCGATTATCTCTGCGCACACGAAGTCGGGCATCGGCGCGAGATGAATCACGGCGACCGTTTCTGGAAGATCGTCTACCGGCTGTTCCCGGAGACCGAGGACGCCGAAGCCTGGCTGAAGGCGCACGGCTCCGATCTGCACCGCTACGGCATGATCCCGCCCGAGAAGCGGACGCGCCGCAGCGCGCAAGGCATTCTGCCGCTGCGCGCGCGCGGCTGACGGCGCGCGCATCCGGACTCCGTGTCCGGGTCGGGCTTTCTCGAAGAACCGCTGAAACTCACACAACGACGCGACATAGGCATGGCGCATCCATAAGCACCCTCTCTCCCGCTTGCGGGAGAGAGCCGAACTCGCGGCCGAACTCGGGTGTTCCCGAGTTCGGCATTCAGATGCTCAACTCGGCTATAGCCGAGTTGAGGCGAGCGGAGAGAGGGCAAACGCTGAGCTTGCGGCCTCCCCCTCTCCCGGCGCGCTTCGCGCGCTCGACCTCTCCCACCTGAACTCGGGTGTTCCCGAGTTCAGCTCTTAAGTGGCCAAGTCGGGTAAACCCGACTTGGCTCGGGAGAGGTCGGACTAACCGCCAAACAGCCGTTTCAGGAAATCGATCGGCGCCCGCAAGGGCGCGGGCAGTTCGCCGGGCGGCCGCGCGCCGGCCCACATCTCGTTGCGGCCCGGAGCATCCAGCGGACCGAACAGACCTGGCAGGCCGGCGACCGGAATGCCGCGATGGGCGGCCGTCATGTAGCGACTCCAGATCTCGACCGGCAGGCCCGAGCCCGATGCGCGCTTGGTCGGCGAATTGTCGTCATTGCCGAGCCACACCGCGGTGACGAACTGCGCTGTGTAGCCGACGAACCAGGCATCGCGGAAGTCCTGGCTGGTGCCGGTCTTGCCGGCGGCGGGCCAGCCCGCGAGTTCCGCCTTCCGCGCCGTGCCGATGCGCAGCGTTTCCGACATCATCTGGTTCATCATTGCGAGATGGCGGGGATCGGCGACCCGGCCGAGGCCGGTGCCGCGCCGCTCGTACAGAACCCGGCCGGTCTCGCTCGTACGTACGCGGCGGACGACATACGGAATGACGCCGTAGCCACCGTTTGCGAACGGGGCATAGGCCGTGGCGAGTTCGAGCGGCGTTACCTCGGACGTTCCGAGCGCGAGCGAGGCGTTGGCCTGAAGCTCCGAGGTCACGCCCATGCGGTGCGCAGTCTTCGCGACCGCGTCCGGCCCGACATCCATTGCGAGGCGGACGGCGACGCTGTTCAGCGAGGTTGCGAGCGCTTCGGTGAGAGTGACCGTTCCGCGATACTTCTTGTCGAAGTTTTCCGGCGACCAATTCTTGATGCGGATCGGCGCGTCCTGCACGAGGCTGCCGGGCGTCAGTCCCGCTTCGACCGCGGTGAGATAGACGAACGGCTTGAACGCGGAGCCCGGCTGGCGCTTCGCCGCGACGGCGCGGTTGAACTGGCTTTGCGCATAGGATCTTCCGCCGACGAGTGCCCTCACCGCGCCCTGCGGATCGATCGAGACGACGGCGCCCTGGCTGACGCCGAGTTTCGCGCCGCTTTCATTCAGACCCGACACCAGAGCCTGTTCGGCTTCGGCCTGCAGAATGGGATCAATCGTGGTGTCGACGATGACGTCCTTGTCGAGCGTGCCGGCGAGTTCGGCGAGCTGATCGACGACCCAGTCCGCGACATAGCCGGACGCGCCGTCCATGCGCGGCGCGGCGATCGCCGCCGGCATGCTCATCGCTCGCGCGGCCTCCTTGTCGGTGATGAAGTCCTGTTCGGCCATGGCGGCCAGCACGACCTGGCCGCGCGCCTCCGCGGCCGCCGCGTCGCGCGTCGGCGCCAGGCGCGACGGCGCCTTTACGAGGCCTGCGAGAATCGCGGCTTCCGCGAGCGTGACGTAGCTTGCGGGCTTGCCGAAATAGCGCTGGCTCGCCGCCTGTACGCCGTAGGCGCCCGACCCGAAATAGACGCGGTTCAGATAGAGTTCGAGAATCTCGTCCTTCGAGAGTTTCGCTTCGAGCCAGAGCGCGAGGATGGCTTCCTGCACCTTGCGTTCGAACGAGCGTTCGGGCGTGAGAAACAAATTCTTCGCAAGCTGCTGCGTCAGCGTCGAACCGCCCTGCACGACCTGGCCGGCGACGAGGTTCTGATACGCCGCGCGGATGAGGCCGATCGGATCGACGCCGAAATGCGAACGAAAACGCTGGTCCTCAATGGCGACGAACGCCTGCGGCAGATAATCGGGCAGGTGCTTCAGGTCGACCTTCGACGCGCTGCCGTCGCCGCGCGTCGCGAGCATGGTCCCGTCCACCGCGACGAGCGTGACGCTCGGAGGGCGCGGCGGGATTTCCAGCGCGTTGATGGGCGGAAGGCGGGTGGCTTCGTAGACGACGAACGCTGTGAGCGCGATGCCGAGCCAGAGCGCGAGGATCGCGCCGTAACGGAACATGCGCCCGAGCGCGAAGAAGCCGACGGGATCGTTCCGCCGGCGCCGGGGCGCTTTTCTTGGCGCGGCGCGCGGAGCCTGAGCGGGACGCCGTCTTCTTGCGGCGGGGGGGCGGCGGCTCCTCTTCCATCTCTTCTCCTCCTCGGCCTCTTCTTCCTCGTCCTCGGGTTCCGGTTCGGGCGCGCGGCGAAGCCCCGGCGCGTCGGCGCGGGCTCGTCCTCTTCCTCGTCCTCGTCTTCGTAAGAGTCTTCGGGCGCGGCGCGGCCGCGGTCATAGCTGTGCGCCCGGTCCTGAGGCCCGAGCCTCAGGTCCAGCAATTCTTCCGGATGGGAATTGAACTTGGGTTCGCGCCGTTTCTTGCGCTTCTTCCCGCCGATACCGAGCATCTCGATGCCCTCGCTAGCGCATGCCAAGCCTGCGCAGGCGCGTCCCCCCAAGGACACGCGCCCCCGCAGGCCGATCAGATCAGTTTGGAGGCTTCGGGTTTAAGGGGTGTTAAGGATCGCGGAACCTCTCCGTTGAGCACCTCTCCCATAGGGAGAGGTCGGCACGCGCGGAGCGCGGCCGGGTGAGGGGTGCGAGCTATCCGGAACTCGCAACCCCTCACCCCGCTCCGCTCCGCCTGAGTCGGCCCTCTCCCTTGGGAGAGGGATTCACCCGCCGATTTTCTTCTTGCGTGCCGCCAGGGTGCGAAGCCGGAGCGCATTGAGCTTGATGAAGCCCTCGGCGTCGCGGTGGTCGTAGGCGACCGCGCCTTCCTCGAACGTCACGAGTTCCTTGTCGTACAGCGAATACGGCGAGGTGCGGCCGATGACGTCGACATTGCCCTTGTAGAGCTTGATGCGCACCTGGCCGGTGACGAATTCCTGGCTCTTGTCGATCAGCGCCTGCAGCATTTCGCGTTCGGGCGCGAACCAGAAGCCGTAATAGACGAGCTCGGCATATTTCGGCATCAGCTGCTCCTTGAGATGGAGTGCCTCGCGGTCGAGCGTGATCGATTCCATGCCGCGATGCGCCTTGTGCAGGATCGTGCCGCCGGGCGTCTCGTAGACGCCGCGCGACTTCATGCCGACATAGCGGTTCTCGACGAGATCGAGACGTCCGATGCCGTTGGCCTTACCGAATTCGTTGAGTTTGGCGAGGAGCATCGCGGGCGAGAGCTTCTCGCCGTCGATTGCGACCGGATCACCCTTCTCGAAGTCGATCGTGATGACCGTCGCCTTGTCCGGCGCGTCCTCCGGCGCGATCGTGCGCTGGTAGACGAGTTCGGGCGCTTCGTCGTTCGGGTCCTCAAGCACTTTGCCCTCGGACGAGGAGTGCAGGAGATTGGCGTCGACCGAGAACGGCGCTTCGCCGCGCTTGTCCTTGGCGATCGGGATCTGGTGCTCCTCGGCGAATTCAAGGAGACGCGTGCGCGAGGTCAGGTCCCATTCGCGCCAGGGCGCGATGATCGTGATGTCGGGCTCGAGCGCGTAATAGGCGAGCTCGAAGCGCACTTGGTCGTTGCCCTTGCCGGTCGCGCCGTGCGCCACAGCGTCGGCGCCGGTCTTGCGGGCGATCTCGATCTGCTTTTTGGAGATCAGCGGCCGGGCGATCGAGGTGCCGAGCAGGTACTGGCCCTCATAGAGCGCGTTGGCGCGGAAGATCGGAAACACGAAATCGCGGACGAATTCCTCGCGCAGATCCTCGATGAAGATGTTTTCCGGCTTGATGCCGAGGAGTTCGGCCTTCTTGCGCGCCGGCTCCAGCTCGTCGCCCTGCCCGAGATCCGCCGTGAAGGTCACGACCTCGCAGCCATACGTCGTCTGCAGCCATTTCAGGATGACGGAGGTGTCGAGGCCGCCCGAATAGGCGAGCACAACCTTCTTGGGGGCCTTCTTGTTCATCACTGGAATCCGTGCGAGGGCGGGGCATATACACGCAAGGTGCGTAGAGCCGCGCCTTTAGGCACAAAACGGCTGGAAGCGCTAGTCAGCCGAGGTCTTGCGCCGAAAGCCGTCCTTCCGTTATTGCCGGGCTTGTCCCGGCAATCCAGACGCGTCATGTCCTGTGGCTCCTGGATGTCCGGAAGAGCCCGGGCATGACGGAGGTGAAGCTCCGTCTCCCACTTCTGGTACGACTTCGGATCGACCTATTCCTATCTGCGGCGATGCGGATCGACGGACGAGGCCGGGAACGCGGAGTCCGACGTGGCCTGGAAGTCGTTCCTGCTGGGCCCGATCTTCGCCAAACAGGGCCTGAGCACCTCCCCTTACGCGCGCGTTTCCGGTGAAGGGCGCGTATATGTGGCGGGATCTGGAGCGTCATCGCCCTGAAGCACGGACTTCCGTTCACGCAGCCCCCCGAATTTCCGCAAAACGGACTTCTGGCCGCCCGCATCGCGCTGGTGCTCGACGCGAGCGCGGCCGGTCTTCACGCCGGCGATGTTCGCCTTGAATTCGGCGAGGGCGGCGTAATCTCGCACGTGGCGTGATCCGGGCGTGCTCGGCGAGCTCGGCTACACGCCGAGGAGCTGATCGCACGGGCTCAGACCGCCCGACAACAAGCTCGCGCTGCGTCACCAGACCGAAACTGCCGTCAATGCCGGGATCTTCGGCGCGCCGAGCTTTATCACCGAAGACGGCGAACTATTCTGGGGCCACGACCGGCTCGAACACGCGCTCGACTGGGCGGCGCGCGGAGGCCCGGCATGAGCCTGACGAACGAGGAACTGGAACGCTATGCCCGCCATATCGTGCTGCGGGAAACGGCGGGCCGGGTCAGCAGAAACTAAAGGCGGCACGGGTGCTGGTCATCGGCGCGGGCGGGCTCGGCAGCCCGGCGCTTCTCTATCTCGCGGCAGCGGGCGTCGGCACGCTTGGCGTGGTCGACGACGATTTGGTGTCGCTGTCGAACATGCAGCGCCAGATCGTCCACGGCACGAACGATGTCGGCCGCGCCAAAACCGAAAGCGCGGCGGAAGCAATCCGGCGTGTCAATCCGCATGTCGCGGTCGAGGTCCACCGCGAACGCATCGGCGAAGGCAAACGCCGAGGCTTTGATCGCAAACTACGATCTCGTCCTCGACGGGTCCGACAATTTCGGCACGCGCTATCTCGTCTCCGATGCGGCGTTCAGCGCCAAGCGTCCGCTCGTCATGGGCTGGCTCGGCACGATGGACGGTGCGCTGACGACTTTTCGTCCATACGAGACGACGAACGGCGCACAGAACCCGACCTATCGCTGCCTGTTTCCCGAACCGCCGCCCGACGGCACGATCCCCGCCTGCGAGGAGGCCCGCGTGCTCGGCGCGCTCGCGGGCGTGGTCGGCTCGCTGATGGCGCTCGAAGCGATCCGCGAAATCGTGCCGTTCGGGCGAAGGGCTGGTCGGGCGTCTTTTGATGATCGACGCCCGATCCATGCGCTTCGAGACAATCGGCTATGCCTGGGACCGCTCCAATCCGCTCAACGGCTGGGGCGGCGGGCCGTAA
>CAWAYQ010000005.1:0-112853 GCA_963786225.1 uncultured Alphaproteobacteria bacterium | reverse complement strand
AAATTCTCCCCCTGAACGGAGCGCGAGCGTCGTTGTTTGCCGCGGGAAAGACAAGCACCGTTTCAGGCGCGTATTGAGCAAATTGGGCCATAAAATACGGATTTGACTGGGATAAAAGATTTCGTAACCACCGTGCTGCACCCTTCCGCGGACACGAACAGGAGGCTGTCTTGCTTTATGGCATCTCGTCGTCCGCGACCGCCTATACGGCGGCTCCGAAGAACGCTTCGGGTGTTCCCCCGGAAACCCAATCCGCGGATTCGGCCTCCGGTGCCGCGGCGTCCAGCGCCGCCAAGGTCAAGCTTTCGCCCGCGGCGCAGCGGCTGCAGCAGGCACGTGAAGCTCTGGCAGTTCTCGACCGGCTCGCGCGCGCGATGCGCAGCGGCGACGACGACCGCTGGGCGCAGATCAGCCAGCAGCTTTCGCGGAATTTCGATCAGATCATCGAAGCGACCGGCGACGGCGTGACTCTGGGGACGAAAGGCGCGGACGCGATCTCCGGCTGGAGCAATGTCAATATTGAGGCCGGTGAGGGCGATGACGCGATCGTCGCCTGGTCGGGGAGCACGGTCGACGGCGGCGCGGGCAATGATCTCATCGACGTCTGGTCGGAAGGCCGCGTGACGGGCGGCGACGGCGACGACATGATCAAGGCGTGGTCGGACAGCGCCGTCGACGGCGGCGAAGGAGCCGATGTGATCGACGCCTGGTCGAACAGCCAGGTTACCGGCGGCAACGGTGACGACGTCATCAAGGCGTGGTCGGACAGCGTCGTCGACGGCGGCGAAGGAGCCGATGTGATCGACGCCTGGTCGAACAGCCAGGTTACCGGCGGCAATGGCGACGATGTCATCAAGGTATGGGTCGGCAGCAGTGTCGACGGCGGAGAAGGCGACGACGTCATCACCGCCAAGGAGAGCCAGGTCATCGGCGGCAGCGGCAATGACACGATCAAGGCGACAAACGGCAGCGTGGTCGATGCCGGCGACGGCGACGATGTGATCGACGCTTGGGAGCATACGGACGTCAAGGCGGGCGCCGGGGATGACGTCATCACGGCCAGCACGTTCAGCACGGTCGATGCCGGCAGCGGCGACGATGCCATTACCGCATTCATGAGCACGGTTACCGGCGGCGCCGGCAATGACGAGATTTCCGTCACGCAGGAATTGACCGTGATCTTCAATGCCGGTGACGGCCGGGACAATGTCACGACCGTGGGCAGCACGAATACGATCCGCTTCGGCGCGGGGCTGACGGCCGACAAAGTGAGTTTCGCGTTCGACGGCGACAAAACGACCATCACCTTCGCCGGCAACGAGGACGATGCGATCACGCTGACGAGGCAGGCGGGCGACGTGACCTTGGCGTTCGCCGATGGAACGACATTCAATGTGCCGGACGCTCCGAAACCGGACGTTCGATCGGAACTCTCCGCTTCTGTTGCCGCGGTCCGTCAGCAGATCGCCCAAGGTGGCCTGAACAAGGTCGCCTGACGATCACGCTCCGCCGGGTGTGATGCGAATGATCTTTCCGTTCGACGTGTCGGTCAAAACGTAAAGCGCACCGTCGGGGCCCTGGCGCACGTCGCGGATGCGCTCGCCGAGATCGGTCAGCAGGCGCTGATCCCTGCCGGGCTTTCCGCTCTCCATATCGACGCGGACAAGCTCGCCGTTCTTCAGCCCGCCGATGAACAGATCGCCCTTTCCAGTCCGGAAAGAGATCGCCCGTGTAAAACGCCATGCCCGACGGCGCGAAGCTCGGGTCCCAGTATTTCAACGGCTGCTCCAGTCCCGGCTTCGCCGTGCCTTGGCCGATTTTCGTGCCGTCATAGTTCACGCCGTACGAGATCACCGGCCAGCCGTAATTCTTGCCGGGCTCGGGCATGTTGATCTCGTCGCCGCCGCTCGCGCCGTGTTCGACGATCCAGAGCTTGCCGGTCTCGGGATTGAGCGCCGCGCTCTGCGGATTGCGGTGTCCGTACGACCAGATCTCGGGCAGGGCGCCGGCCTTGCCCGCGAACGGATTGTCCTGCGGAACCGAGCCGTCCGGATTGATGCGTACGACCTTGCCGAGGGTCGCGTCGAGGTCTTGCGCCTTGTCGCGATAATTGAAGCGTTCGCCCAATGTAATGAACAGCTTGCCGTCGGGTGCGAAGACGAGACGCGAACCGAAATGGTTGGGCCCGCTCACTTTCGGCGTCTGGCGGAAAATGACCTTCGGGTTCTCGAACCGCGTGCCGTCCTGCGAGAGCTTTCCGCGCGCGACCGCGGTTCCAGCGCCGCCTTCGCCGGCTTCCGCATAGCTCAGATAAACCAGACGATTTTCCGCAAACGCGGGGTCGAGCGCGACATCGAGCAGTCCGCCCTGACCGCGCACCACGACCTTCGGCGTGCCGCCGATCTTCGATATCTCACCGTCCCGGCCGACAAGGTTCAGCCCGCCGGAGCGCTCGGTCACCAGCATCCGCCCGTCCGGCAGGAAGACGAGCCCCCAGGGGTGGTCCAGCCCCTCCGCAACGGTGTCGAGCTTCAGCGGTTGGGCGTAAGCGGGCAGGGGCAAAGCGAGGGCGAGAACGAGGGGAAGCAGGCGCATCATAATGGTTTCTCCGGTCAGCCCGGAGATAGGGTGGATCGCTCCGGCGCCAACCCCGTGCATGTCCCGGGGCACGCGAAGCGTGAGCCCGGGACCCATACGCCGTGAGCTCTCGGCTCCATCACTGACCTCACCGAGTATGGGTCCCGGACAGTCGCTACGCGCCTTCCGGGACACACAACGCCCGGCAGAATCTGCCGGGATGCGGCGAAATCTGCCCTGCGCGAAAGGGCTTACATCGATCTAAGTCATTGATTTCGTTGAGCGTGCGGTCTGGCCCTCCGCTTGCACCCTCCTTGGCAGCGATGGATATGGCGCGCCGGGGCGTTGCCGCAGTTTCAGGAGACGACAATGGGCATTTTCGGTGCATTGACCACGGCGGTTTCGGGCCTCCGGGCCCAGTCCTACGCGCTGGAGAACATCTCCGGTAACATCGCGAACTCGCAGACGACCGCCTTCAAGCGGACGGATACGAGCTTCACCGACCTCATCCCCGACGCGCTGCCGAAGCGCCAGGTGTCCGGCGCCGTCATCTCCCAGAGCCGCGCGACGAACTCCGTCCAGGGCGACATCCAGTCGGCCAGTAACGACACCTATATGGCGCTGAACGGCGAGGGCTATTTCGTCGTCGCGCAGCCGAGCGGCACCGCGGACGGCCAGCCGGTCTTCAGCGGCACCGATCTTTACACCCGCCGCGGCGACTTCGAGATCGACAAGGACGGCTTCCTCGTCAACGGCGCGGGCTATTACCTGAAGCTGCTTCCGATCGACCGCGCCACGGGCAACGTCTCGGGCAGCGTTCCGGAAGTCATGCCGCTCACCAACGACATCCTGCCGGCGCGCGCCACCAGCGTCATCCAGTATCGCGGCAACCTGCCGAAGGTCCCGTCGAGCGGCGTGCTCAATTACGCCGACTTCGCTACCGATCCTCGTCCGGTCGGCATCGCCGCTGTCCTTCGTCGAGAACGGCGATGTGATGGCCAACCCCGACAGATCTCGGTCGCTGGTGGCATTCCCAACGGATCTCCTCCTGACGCTTCAGTTGACCGGCGGCGCGGCCGTCACTTTCAACATCGCCAACGTCGTTGCGACCGGAAATTACAATAACCTCTACCGATCTGGTCGCCGCCATCAATGCCAGCGACGAACTCGACGGCATGACGGCGTCGATCACCGGCGGCAATCAGCTTGTCCTGACGGCCAACAATCCGAACCTTTCGCTGACGGTAACCGGCGCGGCCGCGACTGCCGCAGCGCGCGCTCGGCATTGCGGAACTGCCGCGCCCGTCACCTCCGTCCCGGCGGCGGCACGGTCTCGGCGGCCGATGCGAGGCGAATTTGAAAAGCAGTCGATCGCGGGCGACGCGATCACCGTCTATGATGAAACCGGCACCCCGGTTAACGTCTCGCTCCGCTGGGCGAAGGTGAACAGCGAGGACACCGGCGGCGTCGACACCTGGAACCTGTTCTACAAGTCCGACAGCTCTGTGAATGCGTCGGGCACCGATCCGGTGTGGACCAATATCGGGACAAACTTCACGTTCGGTTCGAACAGCCAGCTTTCTCCTCCGACCGCTTCCACCGAGATCCCCAATCTCACTGTGGATGGCGTGAACCTCGGCAACGTCACGATCTCGCACGGCTCGACCGGCCTGACGCTGTTCAACGATGCGAACGCCGACACGCCAACATTCTGACCCTGAACCAGGACGGCTACGCGACGGGTGAGACCGTCCGCGTGCAGATCGGGGAGGGCGGCCGCATCACGGCGTTCTATTCGAACGGCCAGATGGCCGACATCGCCGAGATCCCGACCGTCTTCTTCAACGCCGACAACATGCTGAAGCGCCTCGACGGCGGCGCCTTCGCGACGACCTTCGAATCCGGCCCGCCGATCCCCGGCGCTCCGGGCTCGATCATCGGCCAGTCGCTCGAAGGCTCGAACACCGACATCGCCGATGAGTTCACCAAGCTCATCGTCACGCAGCAGGCCTATTCGGCCAATACCCGCATCGTCTCGACGGCCGACGAGATGCTGCAGGAAGCCCTGAACATGATCCGCTGAGGTGGAGCGGCCCTGAGGGCCGCTCTTAGGAGACGATTATGGGTCTGTCTTTCGCCCTGAGTACCGCTCTGTCCGGTCTGCGCGCCACGCAGACCGGCATCGAGGTCGTCTCGGCCAATACCGCCAATGCCCGTACACCGGGCTATACCAAGAAGAACACGGTCCTTGACTCGAGCGTGATGGGCGGCCGTTCGTCCGGCGTCAAGGTCACCAATATCCAGCGCGAGATCGACACCTATGTGCAGCGCCAGCTGCGCACCGAATCCTCCGGCCTTTCCTTTTCGAGCGTCGCCTCGACCTATATCGATCGGCTGCAGCGGCTGTTCGGCACGCCGGGCAGCGAGATGTCGCTCGATTCGCTCGTGTCGAATTTCACCGGTGCGCTCGACGCCCTTGCGACCACGCCGTCCTCGCAATCGGCGCGGCAGGGCGTGCTCACCGAGGCCCAGCTTTTTACGCAGTCCCTGAATTCGATGTCGGCCGACATCCAGTCCATGCGCCAGGAGGCCGATCGCGGCCTGGCTTCGACCACGCAGCAGATCAACGCCGCGCTGCAGGGCATCGAGAAGGTGCAGACGCAGATCGACGCCATGGCGGTCACCGGCGGGAGTTCGCCGGACCTGCTCGATCAGCGCGACCGCTTCATCAACGAACTTTCCGGTCTCGTCGATATCCGCGTCAACGATTCGGGAAGCGATTTTTCGATCTACACCACCGGCGGCGCGACGCTTTTCGCCAACCACACAGCCGCGACGCTCGAATATACCGGCCCGGTCGCGATGTCGCCGCAGACAATCTATTCGGAAGATCCTGCCGAGAACGGCGCCGGCACGGTCCTGCTGCACGCGCCGGGCAGCAATTCTCCGGTCGATCTATTGGCCGACGGCAAGATCCGCTCCGGCCAGCTCAAAGCCTATGCGGAGATCCGCGACAACGTTCTGGTCGAAGCGCAGACGCAGCTCGACGAACTTGCCTCGTCGATGGCCGAGGCGCTCAGTACCAATACTGTCGCCGGAACCGCGGTAGGCACCGGCTTCTCGCTCGATCTCGCCGGCGTCCAGGCCGGCAACAAGATCTCCGTCACCTATAACGAGATGCCCGGCGGCCGGTCGCGCACCGTAACCTTCGTCCGCACGGACGATCCCACGGCTTTGCCGTTGTCCAACGATCTCACCGCAGATCCGAACGATCGTGTCGTCGGCATCGACTTCTCCGGCGGCACTGCGTCCGTCGCCGCGCAGATGCAGGACGCGCTCGGCGCCGCCGATTTCGCCGTGACGAATGCCCCCCCCAGTTCGACGGTCACCTTCGATGCCGCGACCGCGAACGTCGCCATGACCGGGGCGAACGCCCGCGTTACGGCGACGGGCTTTACGGGCGGCCTCGGAATACCGTTCTTCGTCGACGGCACCGTGCCCTATACGGGGAGCGTTGACGGCGTCGATCAGCGCGTCGGATTCTCCGGCCGCATCAAGGTCAATCCGGCCCTGTTCAACGATCCGGCGCTGCTCGTGAACTACCCGACGCCGACATCCAGCGATCCCGCGCGGGCGACCTTTCTGCGCGACGCGCTCGAGAACGCACAGATTCAATATCGTACCGACACCGGTATCGGCGGTGCGACGAGCCCGTTCACGGGCTCGATCGCGGACTTTGCCCGCAGCCTCATCGAAACGCAGGCGAGCAATGCCGACATCGCCGCGCGCGTCCAGGAAGGGCAGGAGGTCGTCGTGGTCTCGCTTCAGGACCGCTTCGCCGAGAAGTCGTCCGTCGATATCGACGAAGAGATGGGAAAATTGCTCCAGCTTCAGTCGGCCTATGCCGCCAATGCGCGCGTCATCTCCACCGTCAAGGAGATGATCGACGTGCTGTTGCAGATGTGAGGACGGATCATGAGTAGCACGATCAACGGCACGGGGCTGTTCAGCAATTCCTACGCCCATGCGCTCTCGAAGATGCGCAATCAGTTCGACGCGCTCACCCTTCAACTCGCGACGGAACAGAAATCGCCGACCTATGGCGGCCTCGGCGTGGACCGCGGCATGGCGCTGTCGCTTCGCGGCAAGGTCGCGGCGATCGACAGCTACAAGGCGAACATCCAGCAGGTGTCGCTGCGCACGAACATGATGATGACGAGCCTGACCGGGCTGACCGACATCGCGAGCCAGACGCGCGCCGATCTCGATCCCAATGCCTATCTTCTGGTCGACGGTAAGCGCACCATCGCCCAGCAATCGGCGCTGACGAGGTTCGACACGGCGATCGAAGCGCTGAACGTCAATGTCGGCGGCGTCTATCTGTTCGGCGGCCGCGACGTCACATCCCCGCCGGTGGCATCCGCGAAGGAAATTTTCGACGGCACGGTATCCCAGGCAGGCCTGCGCACCGTCATGGCGGAACGCAAGGCGGCCGATCTCGGCGCCGACGGGCGCGGCCGTCTCACCCAGGCCACGGCGACGGGCGCGACGGTCACCCTCGCGGAATCGGCCGCCCCCAATGCGTTCGGATTCAAGCTTGGCGCCGTCAGTACCAACTCACCCTCGGCCTACACCGTGTCCAGCGCGTCCGGATCCCCGCCGCAGATCGGCGTCCAGCTCACGGGCACGCCGAAGCCCGGCGATGTGGTGCGCATGGCGCTCACTCTGCCGGACGGCTCGACGGAAGAAATCAGGCTGACGGCATCGAACAATCCGCCGGCTCCGGAACTGGTCGCGCAGGCGAACGGCAAGGAGCTTCCGGTCGGCACCGTCGGCGCGACAGCGCTGAGCGATCCGATGATCGGGCTCGCGGCCGGCGATACGATCAGCGTGAACGGCCAGCAGATCCAGGTCGTGGCGACCGGTGCGGTCGCGGGCCAGATCAATGCAACGGCGACACTCGACGATCTCACGGCCCAGATCGAGGGCCTGACCGGCGTGGCCAGCGCGGATTTCGATCCCGCGACGCGGCAGGTCCGCATCACCGGGACCAACGGAACCGATCTCACCGTTACCGGAACGGTCGGTTCCAAGCTCGGTCTCAACGGCACCGTCAAGGCGGAAGAGCTGAAAAAGCATACGTTCCAGATCGTCTATGACGGCAGCGGCGCCGTCGATCTCGATGCGACCGCCCAGAATTTCGCGACCGCGCTCGACGGCGCCGTGAAGAAGGAAGCACAGACAACGCTCGTCGCCGCTTCGGCGATTACAGCCTCGCGCGATTTCTTCGGCGATCCGCCGATGCGCGTCGACGCAACGCCGCCCGAAACCGCGACCGGACTGGTCGATGGGTCTGCCACGACGATCGCCTGGTATCGCGGCGAGAACGGGCCCGGCTCGGCGCGCGAGACGCAATCCGCCCGCATCGATTCGACGCTCAGCGCGCAATACGGCGCCCGCGCCAGCGAGGACGGCATCCGCGAGATGATGGAAAATCTCGGCGCCTTCGCCGCGATGGAACTCGATACGACGAACGAGCAGACCGGCAAGGCGCAGTACACCGCGCTTGTCAGCCGCATCCGTCCGGCGCTCGCGAGCGATACGGGCATCGGCCCGCTGGAAAGCCTCGTCACGCAGATCGCCAATGTGTCGGGCTCGATCGAGGCGGCGAACGGAGCGGCACCAGCAGTCCGAGGCCGTCGCCGAGAGCATGCTCGCCGATATCGAGGGCATATCGAAGGAAGATGTCGCCGCGAGCATCCTGGCTTTGCAGACGAACCTTCAGGCGAGCTATCAGGTCACCGCGATGGCTTCGCAGCTGAGCCTCGTCAACTTCCTCTAAGCGTATCCCGGACAAGCTGCGCGCAGCGCAGCGCCGATCCAGTCGGATGCCCGAGGCCAGTCTGCTGAGCTGACTGAGAGGCGACTACGCCGCAGTTCGCTCCTGGACCGGATCTGACTCGACTAGGCAGTGTCCGAGCGAGTGAAGCGCGTCCGGCCTTCGACAGCGCTGTCTACGCCCTCACCTCGCGCGAAGCCTGCACGGCTGAGTCGCGGCTCGTCGCCACATGGGGCGAGACGGCTGCGCCGCTTCCGGGACATACGCTGAGGCAAACAAAAAAAGGCCGGGCGCGAGCCCGGCCTTTTTCAATCGTACGTACGGATCAAGCAGCGGCGGTGGCGCCCATCTGCATCAGGCCGGCCGCGAGTTCGCGGTTGATGTTGACCAGCGAGGTCATGCGCTGCGGAAGCGGCTGGTGCTCGAGTTCGACGCAGTGCGGAAGAACGAACAGGGCAATATTGCCGATGTTTTCCTTGATCTGTTTGGGAAGCGGGTTTTCGGCGGCGGTCGCCGAGGTCGCGAGGATCGTCCAGAGCTTGCGATTGTAGCGGAGCGCTTCGCGCATCTCCTGCGTATCGGTGACCTGTCCGCTGACGATGGATTGCAGTTTGTTTGCCGCCTGGATCAGAAGCCGGGCTTCGAGATCACGAGGGTTCGCTGTCTTCTGTGCCGTATGTGCGTAGGCCTGCGCTCCGCTTTGCATGTTCCATCAGCCCCTTTTCAAACTCGATCAAGCTCTTCGCTTCCCGGAGAGCTTTGTAGAGTGCGTTGGTTAAAATGGCATTATTCACCGCGTCGATAAGAGGCAGACTACTCGGTGCAGCCCTGATAAAATCTCCTACAAGCTCGAAGTATTCGTCGCGTAATTTAGTCGTATCGCGTGCGAGATACATGAGCTGGACCGCGAGATAGATCCGTTTCGCCGGCGTGTCGGCGGCGTCCGCGGTGAGGATGTCCTTTTCGCGCAGGATCGGCGCGTCGCCTTCGATGAACAGACGCGTGCGCTGATTGTCGTTGGTGACGATGCAGTCGCCGAGAATGATGCGTTCGCCCGGCTTCAGTTCGACCTTGAGGGCCATCGGCGCGTCCTCCCTGATTGACCAGAATTGGTCCTGCTTGTGCTTGGGTCAAAGAAAAAAGCGGCGGGGAGGCCCCGCCGCTTCGTATTTCATCCGGCGCGCACCCTGGTTAACCGAAGAGGCGGAGAACCGCCTGATCGGCCTGCGAGGCGAGCGAGAGGGCCGTCTGCGACAGCTGCTGGCGCGTCTGGAGGGCCAGCATGTTCGCCGCTTCCTCATTGGTGTCCGCCAGAACCAGCGAATCGCGCGCCGGTCTGCAGCGTGTTGATCATGGACTTGGTGAACTCGGTGCGGTTTTCGACGATCGACAGGTTCGAGCCGAAGGTCGACGATTGCGAGCGGATGACGCCGAGCGCCTGGGTGAGGCTTTCGAGGCGATCGTCGATCGAAACATCCGAATCGAAGTCCGGCTCGGTCGCCATGGTCAGGCCGAGCGTCGAGGTGTTGATCGGCCGTTCCTGGTCTTCGAGATCCTTCGCCTGGATCTCGATGGTGGAGGTGCCGGTTTCGTTGAAGGTCAGCTTCAGCATGTCGCCGCGCAGGAGGTTCACGCCGTTGTAGGACGCGTCGTCCGCCAGCTTGTCGAGCTGGTCGCGCAGTTCGTTGAACTGCTTCACGAGATTGGCGCGGACGGCGTTGCCGCCGATGTCCGATGTACCGATGTCGCCGGTAATGACGCCGTTGGTGAGGCCGCCGACGGTGAGATCCTGGGTCGACATGTTCTCGATGCGCAGGCGGCCGGTATCGTTCGATGCGCGGACTTTGCCCTTCAGATCGGGATCGTTGTTGATTGCGTGCACGAGTTCTTCGACGGTGCGGGCAACCGGCGCGGTGACGTCGGCCGTTCCGGGGTCACTCGATGCAGCGATACCCGAAGTGTTGGTGAGCGTGTTCGCGCCACCGGCGTCGACCACGCCGACGGCGGTAATCGCGATGGATGATGCCAAGCCGGTCGTGGCGGAGGTGAGGGTGACGTTGGTCCCCGTGCCGCCCACGGTAACGCCCGTGACGTGGCCGTCGGCCAAGGCCTGGGTAATGGCCTGACGGAGTTCCGCGGTGTCATCAATCGTCGTGCCGGTGATGCCGGCATCCGTCAGGGTCTGTGCGTCGATGGTGAGGGCGACCGCGCCAGCGCCGTCGACATTTACGCTGAAGTTGAGCTGGTCGCCGGCGTTGTCGAAGGTGAGCGGCATTACGCCGGACGTGAACGACACCTCGCCCGCCGTCGCCGGAGTGGTGATCGCCGTCTTCGTCAGAGCGACGGTTTCCGTCGTGGTGCCGAAGGCGCCGCCCGTCAGCGACAGGACTTCGGTGCCGGTCGGAACGGCGGGCAGGGTGACGGTGTAATCCTCGCTCTTGAACGTACGGTCCTGGCGCGCCTGGCGCAGCGTGGACTGCATGCTCTCGATCGTCTTGGTGATGGCGGTCAGGCCGTTGTCGGCCGCTTCCAGCGTCTTCGTGCCCGTCGTCATGTTGTCGAGGAGCGCGGCCATGTCGCCGGCGCGGCTCTGCAGCGATTGCGAGGTGAAGAAGTTGGTCGGGTTGTCGAGAGCCGAATTGACCTTCTTGCCGGTGGCGAGGCGGTTCTGGGTCGACGCCATGAGCTCCGCGGTGTTCTGCAGCGAGAGCAGGTTCTGGCGGACGCCCGCCGAGAGAGTGATGTTCGCCATAAAATGCTCCCGTCTCGAATTGGTTGCTTTCCCACCTATGGGAAAACACCCGCGTATTTGACGCCGGGCTCTCTAATTTATGGTTAACAAAATCCTGAGAAACGCGGTTAACGCACTCCTAACGGCGCGAATGGGCCAAAAAAACGGCGGGCCGAAGCCCGCCGTTTCATTTTCTGCCTGATCTTGGGATCAGAAGAGGCGGAGAACCGCCTGGTCGGCCTGGCTGGCCATCGACAAAGCGGTCGAGGACAGCTGCTGGCGGGTCTGGAGGGCCAGCATGTTCGCCGCTTCCTCGTTGGTGTCCGCCAGGACCAGCGCGTCGGCGCCGGTCTGCAGGGTGTTGATCATCGCCTTGGTGAAGTCCGTGCGGTTTTCGACGATCGACAGGTTCGAACCGAAGCTCGAAGCCTGCGAACGCAGGGTGCCGAGGGCTCCCTGCAGGGCGTCGAGCATCGTGTCGATGCTGGTCGTCCGAATCGAAGTCCGCATCTTCAGCCATCGTGATGCCGAGCGTGTCGGTGTTGATCGGGCGTTCCTGACCGGCTTCGTCCTTGGCCTGGATCTCGATGGTGGAGGTGCCGGTTTCGTTGAAGGTCAGCTTCAGCATGTCGCCGCGCAGGAGGTTCACGCCGTTGAAGGACGCGTCGTCCGCCAGCTTGTTGAGCTGGTCGCGGAGTTCGTTGAACTGCTTCACGAGGTTCGAACGGACGCTGTTGCCGCCGATCTCGCTGCTGCTGCCGGAGCCGTCGATGGCGCCGGAGGTCACACCCGCGACGTCCAACTCGGCCGTCGAGAGGTTCTCGATGCGGAGCTTGCCCGAGTCGTTCGACGCGCGGACCTTGCCCTTGAGCGCGGTGTCGTTGTTGATGTCGGTGACGAGTTCATCGACGGTTTTGACCGAGTTGCCGGCCGGAGCGCCATTGGTCGAGGTTCCGGCACCGAAGCCCATATCCGCCACAAGCCCAGCCACAGAGCTCGTGATGGCGAGGTCTGCGCCCGAGGCGAGCGAGAGGTCGATGTTGGCGCCGTTTACGGTCGCCAAACCGGCGATGGCCGCGTTGATGTCAGCCGCGACCGTGGTCGCGGTGGCATCGAAGGCCACCGTACCGTTGTTCGACTGACGGTTGCCGACGGCAAAGCCGATTGCCGCGGTGGTGCCGTTCGAGTTGCCGGACGCGTCGGCAATCGTGATTTCGTTGCCGTCAGCGCCCGTGAGCACGATCTGGCCGCTGGTCGCATCCGCAACCGTGGTGCCAACCGCGGTGTTGATCTTGCCGGCAACCGCAGAAAGCGTATCGGTGTCGAGCAGGGTCACCGAGACCGGGGTGGTGGCTCCGCCCACGGTGATCTCGATGTTGCCAGCTGTACCCGCTGTCAGAGTCGCACCGCCTGTGCCCGTCAACGAGGAGGCTGCCAGGGTCGCGTCGCCCTGGATGTTCACCGTGGTGCCGTTGATGTCGATGGCGCCGCCGGCGAACGTCGTGAAGTCGGCGCTGGCGCCGGTAATGGTGGTCGGGGTCGCCGTACCAGACACTGTGTTCAGGTCGATGTCGACACCGGTCGTGCCGATCGCGCCGCCGCTGAGCGTCAGCGTCTTCGCAACGCTTGTGCCGATGGTCGCCGAGTCGATCGTGTAGGATTCGGTCTTGAACGACTTGTCCTGACGAGCCTGACGCAGCGTGGACTGCATGCTCTCAACGGTCTTGGTGATCGCCGAGAGGCCGTTGTCGGCCGCTTCGAGGGTCTTGATACCGCTGGTCATGTTGTCGAGCAGCGCGGACATGTCGCCGGCGCGGCTCTGCAGAGCCTGCGAGGTGAAGAAGTTGGTCGGGTTGTCGAGCGCCGAGTTGACCTTCTTGCCGGTGGCAAGGCGGTTCTGGGTCGTCGACATGAGGTCGGCCGTGCTCTGGAGGGAGAGCAGGTTCTGGCGAACGCCAGCCGAGAGAGTGATGTTGGAAGCCATGTGAAAAGTCCCTTTCCCCGGGCGTTTGCGAGTACTTCCTCCTGGAAGCTGCGCTCATCTCACATGGCGGGACATAACGTATGGTTAATCGCGCCGTAAAAAATGCGGTTAATGCACTCCTAACGGCGTGAGCGGGCACAAAAAAACGGCGGGCCGAAGCCCGCCGTTTCGTTTCTGTCTGATCTTTGAGGATCAGAAGAGGCGGAGAACCGCCTGGTCGGCCTGGCTGGCCATCGACAAAGCGGTCGAGGACAGCTGCTGGCGGGTCTGGAGGGCCAGCATGTTCGCCGCTTCCTCGTTGGTGTCCGCCAGGACCAGCGCGTCGGCGCCGGTCTGCAGGGTGTTGACCATGGCCTTCGTGAAGTCCGTACGGTTCTCGACGATCGACAGGTTCGAACCGAAGCTCGAAGCCTGCGAACGCAGGGTGCCGAGGGATTCCGACAGGCCGTCGAGCAGCGTGTCGATGGTGGCGTCCGAGTTGAAGTCCGCATCTTCCGCCGTCATCGATGCCGAGCGTTTCGGTGTTGATCGCGCGCTCTGCGCCCGTCTCGTCCTTGGCCTGGATTTCGATGCTGGACGTGCCGGTTTCGTTGAAGGTCAGCTTCAGCGTGTCGCCGCGCAGGAGGTTCACGCCGTTGAAGGACGCGTCGTCCGCCAGCTTGTCGAGCTGGTCGCGGAGTTCGTTGAACTGCTTCACGAGGTTCGAACGGACGGTGTTGCCGCCGATCTCGCCCGCGCTGGTGGAGCCGTTGACGGCGCCGGAGGCCACGCCTCTAACGTCCAGATCGGCCGTCGAGAGGTTCTCGATGCGGAGCTTGCCGCTGTCGTTCGACGCGCGGACCTTGCCCGTGAGCGCGGTGTCGCTGTTGATGTCGCTGACGAGTTCGTCGACGGTTTTGACCGCAGTTGCCGGCCGGAGCGCCATTGGTCGAGCGTTCGCGGCACCGAAGCCCATATCCGCCACGAGCCCAGCCACAGAGCTCGTGATGGCGAGGTCTGCGCCCGAGGCGAGCGAGAGGTCGATGTTGGCGCCGTTTACGGTCGCCAGACCGGCGATGGCCGCGTTGATGTCAGCCGCGACCGTGGTCGCGGTGGCATCGAAGGCCACCGTACCGTTGTTCGACGTGACGGTTGCCGACGGCGAAGCCGATTGCCGCGGTGGTGCCGTTCGAGTTGCCGGTCGTGTCGGCAATCGTGACTTCGTTGCCGTCAGCGCCCGTGAGCACGATCTGGCCGCTGGTCGCATCCGCAGTGCCGTGGCGCCAACCGCGGTGTTGATCTTGCCGGCAACCGCAGCAAGCGTATCGGTGTCGGCCAGGGTCACCGAGACGGTGGTGGCGCCGCCCACGGTGATGTCGACGCTGCCAGCTGTACCCGCTGTCAGAGTCGCACCGCCTGTGCCCGTCAACGTGGAGGCTGCCAGGGTCGCGTCGCCGTGGATGTTCACCGTGGTGCCGTTGATGTCGATGGCGCCGCCGGCGAACGTCGTGAAGTCGGCGCTGGCGCCGGTAATGGTGGTCGGGGTCGCCGCGCCAGACACTGTGTTCAGGTCGATGTCGACACCGGTCGTGCCGATCGCGCCGCCGCTGAGCGTCAGCGTCTTCGCAGCGCTCGTGCCGATGGTCGCCGAGTCGATCGTGTAGGACTCGGTCTTGAACGACTTGTCCTGACGGGCCTGACGCAGCGTGGACTGCATGCTTTCAACGGTCTTGGTGATCGCCGAGAGGCCGTTGTCGGCCGCTTCGAGGGTCTTGATACCGCTGGTCATGTTGTCGAGCAGCGCGGACATGTCGCCGGCGCGGCTCTGCAGGGACTGCGAGGTGAAGAAGTTGGTCGGGTTGTCGAGGGCCGAGTTGACCTTCTTGCCGGTGGCAAGGCGGTTCTGGGTCGTCGACATCAGGTCGGCCGTGCCCTGGAGGGAGAGCAGGTTCTGGCGAACGCCAGCCGAGAGAGTGATGTTGGAAGCCATTGTGAAGTCCCTTTCCTAGGGGTTTGTACGGTTACGCTTCCTCCTGGAAGCTGCGGACATCTCACATGGCGGGAAATAACGTGCCGTTAAAAGGGTCGCTAAAACGCGTACGTATTCACGCGGGTTTCGAGATACCGCGCGGTTTCCGAAAAATATGGTTAACGGCTGGTAAATTCCGCTCGGAGCGTCAGGCGTCGCGAGCGAGAATCGGCTCGACGCTCTTCGCGTCTTCGCTCTGCACATAGGCGCGCAGCTTCAGCAGGCTTTCGGCCGGAAACTGGTTGATGACGCGGCCCGTGCGGCTGTCGAGCGTCCGCGAGACGAGGTCCCTGGTTTCCTCGTTGAACTCGGTCTCGCGCTCGATCTCGCGCAGCACGTCGTCGCCGAGACGGCTTCCGGGAACTTCCGAGCGGCGTGCGTCCGGCGGCCGTCGTCGAAGCGGGCGGCCGAATGTTCGGCGGCGGCGGCGACGCTCTGGGAGGGCTGGGGCAGGAGGGTGGGCACGGCCGCCGGCACAGGCGTCACGTCCGCACGCGCCGGAACCGGCGCGGCAGTGTGATAGGCCCTGGGTGCAAACGCGGCGTCCATAGTCCTGTCGCCCTTTCCAGTTCAGGCCGGGACACTCCGGCAGACCTGGAGGAATATGGGGGACAAGTCTAAAAAAATGGCCAAGAGAGTAGTGAATCAACTCTTTCTTAAGAGCTGGAAATTCTTGCCTACCTGGCCGGTTGCCGATACCGGCTCCTTCACCTCTTCCTGAGGAGCAGCAAAGCCTTACGAGCGCCGCGACACGCTGAGCGAGGTCGGCGCGCCTCGTACCGGTGCAACCTGGCCGTGAACGCCGTAGACCGACGGCCGTTCGCGCTTCGACACTTCGTCGGCGACGGTGCGCATCATGTCCTCGGCCACGGCCCGTGCCGTACCGACGACGGCGAGATTGACCGAAAGGGTTTCCTGCAGGCTTGCAAGCCGGTGGCGCAGAACTTCCGCGCGCTCCGGCACGAGGCGCCCGATGACGGAGGCTGCGGCGCGCACCGCTTCAAGCTCGCGCTGATAGAGGCCCGCAAGCGTCGCCTTGTCCTCGACGAGGCTGCCCGCTTCCTTCAGCTTCGCGGCGCGGATCAGCTCCGTCTCGCGCTGCATCACGGAGGTCAGTCTCTCGACCGTCTCGACAATGCGGTCGACCATCTGGCCGGCTTCGTCGCGGGACGGGAAGGGCACGGCGGCGGTACTCGTCGTCATTCGGACTGCTCCTGCACTGAAATGAGTTCACGCATGACCTGGTCGGCGATACCCACGCCGCCGGATTTCGAAATTTCGCTGGCATATTCGTCGGTCAGGAACGAGCGCCAGGTCTCGCCGCCGTCGCTCGACGCGCCGAGCGGGCCGTCGCCTTTTTCCAGCGTGCCGAACATCTGCGCGAGGACGTTCGAGAGAAAGACGCTCTCGAATTCGCGGGCCTGCTCGCGCGCCTTGTCGACATTCGTGGTTTTTCCCGGCGCCGGCGTGCCGGTCAGCGTCGAGAGTTGGGACAGGATCGATGAACCCGGGGTCGATGTCATTACATCACCTCGATTTCGGCCTGCAGCGCGCCCGCCGCCTTGATGGCCTGGAGGATGCCGATGAGATCGCGCGGCCCGATGCCGAGCGAGTTCAGTCCGTCCACCAGTTCCTGCAGCGTCACGCCCTGATGCACCACGGCGAGCTGGCGGTAGTTCTCGTCGTCGACCTGAACATTCGTGCGCGGCACGACGACGGTCGCGCCGTCGCTGAAGGGGTCCGGCTGGCTGACGATCGGCGTCTCGCTGATCGTGACGGTCAAATTGCCCTGCGCCACCGCCACGGTCGAAACCCGCACGTCGCGGCCCATCACGATGATGCCGGAACTGTCGTCGATGACGATCTTGGCCTGCATGTCGGGCTGTACGCGCAATTGTTCGACCTCGGTCAGAAGCCGGATGATGTTGCTGCGATAGGTCTCGGGGATCGTGAGCTGAACCGTCGCCGGGTCCAGCGGCTCGGATGCCGCGCCGCCGAGCAGGGTGTTGATCGCGCTGGCGATGCGCCGCGCGGTGGTGAGATCCGGGTTTCGCAGCGCGAGCCGCACCGTGCTCATGCCGGCGAGCGCGAATTCGATCTCGCGTTCGACCAGCGCGCCGTTGGAAATGCGCCCCGTCGTCGGCACGCCGCGCACCACTTTGGCGGCGGCGCCTTCCGCCGCGAAACCGATCACCGCGACCGGCCCCTGGCCGACCGCATAGACTTCGCCGTCGGCGCCGAGCAGCGGCGTGACGAGCAGGGTGCCGCCCTGAAGGCTGGTTGCATCGCCCATGGCCGAAACCGTCACGTCGATGCGCGTGCCCTGCGTGCCGAAAGCCGGCAGGCTGGCCGTCACCATCACGGCCGCCACGTTCTTCGTCCGCAGCACCGCGCCGCGCGTATTGACGCCGAGGCGCTCCAGCATCGCCTGCAGGCTCTGCCGCGTGAAGGGCGAGGCGTTGAGGCTGTCGCCCGTGCCGTTGAGGCCGACCACAAGGCCGTAGCCGACGAGCTGGTTTTCGCGCACGCCCTCGATGTCGATGAGATCCTTGATGCGCGCCGAGGTCGTGCCGACCTGGCCGGGATCGCCGCCGGTCTTGAACTCGTCGTTCTGCCAGTAAGGCGCGGCGGGAGGCAGGACGGCCGCGGCGACGAGATGCCCGTTGGTCGCGACATAGGTCGTGGGCGGTTCGGCGGCGCGGACATGCGACGCAGCGAGAATCACCCCGGCCGCTATGGCCGCGAGCGTCGCGTTCCGGATCAGAATGGACATGGACCGCTGCATGAAACTGGTCTCCTTGCAGCAGGTGATGCGAGAAGCGTGCCCGTTATGGTTAAAATGTTAAGTCATTGATTTTGCGAGAAATTAGGTGGAGGATGAGCGCTCGCCTTAGGCCGCTTTATGGGGACAATTCTGCCCGGGTCGGCAAAATCTGCCGGGTGTTAACGCCGGGTTAATATCGTTTCGTCCAGCGTGCGCATGCAGGCAATTCTGCGGGAGCAATCATGCGGGTCGAAGGACCGAACCGAATCGGGCAGGGGACTCAGGGCACGCGGCGAACATCGCCGGGCTCCGGCTTCTCGCTGCCTGAGGCAGAATCGCAGGCGCCGGCGGCGAGGCCCACGGGCCCCATGGCGGCACCGGCGCTCGATGCGCTTCTGGCCCTGCAATCGGTGGACATGCCGCTGGAGCGCCGCAAGAAGGCCGCTGCGCGGGGCCGCCAGATGCTCGATCTTCTCGACTCGATCAAACTCGGCGTTCTGGACGGTACGCTTTCGCACGCTACGCTGGAAAATCTCAGCGCCGCGCTCGCGGGGCGCGAGCCCACGGATGACCCGGGACTCGAGGAAATCTTGGACGAAATCGGCCTTCGCGCCGAGGTAGAACTTGCCAAATTAACCCGCCGGACGGGCTGACGCTCCCGGTCCTGTGAAGGCCTCCAAAACCGAAATCCCCGTGAATCCAAGTAATTCCGGCATTCTGAAAAGCCATTGTATAGGGAACAAAGCGTGGCTATATTCGCCGCGTTTTTAAGGGGGCTGTTCCGGATTGCGGGATTCGGAAAAGTCCGTGAACGGGGTGCGGACGATGGCTGTAGTCGACGAGTACAGGCCCTCGGAAACCGAGGCCTTTATGAATGAGCGTCAGCGTGAGTATTTCCGCGCGAAGCTTATGCGCTGGAAGGATGAAATCCTCCAGGAAAGCAAAGAGACGCTCGAACACCTTCAGGACGAAAATCAGAACCATCCGGATATCGTGGATCGGGCCTCATCCGAGACCGACCGTGCGATCGAGCTCCGCGCGCGCGACCGCCAGCGCAAGCTGATCGCCAAGATCGATGCCGCGATGAAGCGGATCGACGACGGTTCCTATGGTTATTGCGAAGAGACGGGCGAACCCATCTCGCTGAAACGCCTCGACGCGCGCCCGATCGCGACACTTTCGGTCGAAGCGCAGGAACGCCACGAACGCCGCGAGCGCGTATACCGGGACGAGTAAGTACACGGTTACATTCCGTCATTGCCGGGCTTGTCCCGGTAATTCAGGCTGATCTCTCTTCCGGATGCCCGGGACAGACCCGCGCATGACGAAGCATTGGGCTTTTTCCTAAATCACCAAACACCGCCCTCGGGCGCCAGATCCTCCCAGTCCGGGTTCGATGCCTCGATGAGGTTCAGCTTCCACTTGCGTGGCCAGTGCTTGATGTTCTTCTCGCGCTGGATCGCCGACAGGGCAGTCGGATGCTCCTCATACCAGACGAGCATTTTCACGTTGTATTGCTTGGTGAAGCTCTTCTTGAGACCGGCTTTGTGCTCGAGCATCCGGCGCTCAAGGTTGTTCGTCACGCCGACATAGAGCGTGCCGTTGCGCTGGCTCGCCAGAAGATAGACGAAAAAAGTCCGGGCCATCGCCGCAGTCTGGATTGCCGGGACGAGCCCGGCAATGACGGAGTGGGCGGCACCTTCAAAAAAGTAATAGCACTCAAAGCGAACCCAGTCCGTCATGCCCGGGCTTGTCCCGGGCATCCAGGGAGCCGCGAGTTCCGCCTGGATTGCCGGGACGATCCCGGCAATCCAGGCGGGGCGGCATCTGCGAAAAAAGGAAAAGCACTCGGAGCCAGCCCAGCCCGTCATGCCCGGGCTTGTCCCGGGCATCCAGAATGCCGCGGGCTCGGCCTGGATTGCCGGGACAAAGCAATGACGCGGATAACTGTAGTACATACAAAAAAGAAGCGGCCCTCGCGGGGAAGGCGAGGGCCGCTATTGCCGCGGCTTGGGAAGAGTCGCGGCGTTGAGGTGTCCGGGCGTCCCCGGACCTCAGAAGGGAAGAACGATGTCCAACACCTGTTGGCCGTAGCGCGGCTGCTGGAAATCGGTGATCTGGCCGCGTCCGCCGTAGGCGATGCGGGCTTCGGCGATCTTGTTCGAATCGATAACGTTATCGGACTGGATATCCTCCGGCCGCACGATGCCGGCGACGATGAGTTCACGGACTTCGTAGTTCACGCGGATTTCCTGGCGTCCTTCGATCACCATGTTTCCATTCGGCAGGATCTGCGTCACGACTGCCGCGACATTGGTCGCGATGTCTTCCTCGCGGTCGACCGAGCCTTCGCCGCTGCTCGACGACGTCGAATCGGTTTTGACCAGGGTCGACGGGTTTATGGAATCGGGCAGCTTGGTTTCGAGACCGAAAAAGTTCGGCACACCCATCTTTTCGGTGCCCTCGCGCGAACGTCTGGTGGTGTTGTCGATCTGCGCCTTGTCGTCGATCTTGACGCGCACCGTGAGAAGATCGCCGATCCGCGCGGCGCGCTGGTCCTTGAAGAAGGAGCGCGACCCCGTGCGCCACAGGGAATTGGAATTGAAGTGCACCGGCTGTGGCTCCGGCATCGGCATCTGTACCGGCCGGTAACCCGGCTTGGCGGTCGGATTGTCGATCGCCGAAAGCGCCGGCTCGCGGCCGACATTCCTGAGGCGGTCCGCCGCGCCGCATCCCGAAAGGACGAGGGCGAGGGCGGTGAGGCTGACGATGCGGCGTGCGGTTGTCATGACGGGTCTCATTTCGCGGCGCTGACGAGTTTGCGCGGAGCCTGGACAGCGACTTCGTCGGGCCCGGTGACGACGGCCTGCAACACGCGCTTCGACTGCACGTTCATCACCTGAATGTTTTCTCCATTCTTGCCGTCGCCCAGGGCCTGAGCGCTGGCCGTCAGGGTCAGCCCGTTGGATTTCAGGACGATGGTGACGGTCGAACCGCTCTTGACGAGGGTCGGCTGAACGAGGTCGGCGGCGCGGAGGGCCTGCCCTTCGCGCAGCGCACGGCGGACTTCCATTCCGACCGCGATGCTCATATCGGACAGGCTGTCGTTACGGGCCGCGGTCTTCGGCCTGCGTTCGATCTCGACGTCCTGAGGCGTCACCACCGCGCCGCGCTCGATCGCGCGGCGGGCCGTCACGACGGCAAAGGTTTCCTGCGCCTGGCCGCGCAGGACGCGGCGCTCGTCCCGGCCGTCGATCCGGCGCACGACGAGGGCGGCGTCGAACGTTCCGCGATCCCTGTGCCAGACCGCGTCGGCGATCTGCACCGGACCGTCGGCTTCGACCGGCAGCTGAATTTTGCCGAGCGCCGCATCGAGCATGACCTCGATAGCCTCAAGATCGTCCATGCCCGCCTGCAGCGAGAGCGCGGTCATGAGCGGCAGCCGAATGTCGTTTGCCGTGACAGTGCGGCTCGTCCGCGTCACGGTTACGCTGTCGAGACCGCCAGTCTCCACATTGACCAGGCCATGACGAGCGGCGGCATCCAGAATGTCCTGCGCGGCGACATTGCCGGTCTGTCCGAGATCGGGCGCGCGGAACACCGCGAACTCGGCCTTGGCGCCTGCATTGGCGATCAGATCGCCGAGCGTGACGATGTCCGAGGAGATGCTTGCGGCCGGTTTCAGCGCCGGCGCGTTCTGCGCCGAAGCGTCGGGCGCGAGGAGTGCTGCCGGCAGCGTCGCGATGAGGCAGATGGAGATGAAGCGGATCATGGCCTGCCTCAGCGCATATTCGTGGAGGCCTGGAGCATCTCTTCGGCCGCGGAGATCACCTTGGCGTTCATCTCGTAAGCGCGCTGCGCCGCGATGAGGTCCGAGATTTCCGTGACCGAGTTGACGTTCGCCTGCTCGAGATGACGCTGCAGAAGCGTACCGGTGCCTTCGCCGCCGGGATTCTCCGTCACCGGAGCGCCACTGCCTTCGGTCTCGACAAAGAGGTTCTCGCCGATCGATTCCAGGCCCGATTTGTTGACGAAGCGCGACAACTGGATCTGCCCGATGTCCTGCGGCGCCGCTTGGCCCGGCAGCGTCACCTGGACGAGGCCTTCGGAGTTGATCGAGAAGTTCGTCGCGTCCGGGGGGACCGTGATTCCGCCCTCGACCGGGTAGCCGTCGACGGTGGACAGGATGCCGTTCGGGTCGAGTTCGAAGGAGCCGTCGCGGGTATAGGCGATTCGGCCGTCCGGAAGCTCGATCCGGAAAAAGCCTTCGCCGCGGATCGCGACGTCATGGTCCTTTTCGGTCGGCATGACGCCGCCCTGGCTCATGATGCGCGGGGTCGCCGCGGTCCGGACGCCGGAGCCGATTTCGACGCCCACGGGTGCGATGGTTCCGGTGTCGGAGGTCGTTGTGCCGGCGCGGCGCAGCGTCTGGTAAAGCAGATCCTGGAAGTCGACCCGCTGCTTTTTGTAGCCGGTCGTCCGCATGTTCGCGATGTTGTTGGAGATGACTTCGACGTTCGTCTCCTGGGCCATCATTCCGGTGGCGGCGGTGTAGAGAGCGCGCATGTTCTTCTCCTTATGCCGCCACGTCGGCGAGGCGTTCGATGGCGGTGCGCCTCAAGTCGTCGATGCGTTGCATCGTCTGCGTGAGGCTCTGATAAGCGCGGCTGAGTTCGATGAGCCGGGTTGTCTCGACGATCGGCTGTACATTTGATTTTTCGACTGCGAACTGAACGGTGCGCGCCTGGCCGGGCGCGACGTCGAGGCCAGGGGTCTCGGAGCGAAACAGGCTCGAACCTTCGTTGACCAGAGCCTGGGGATCGTCGAAGGACGACAGCGCAAGCCGTCCGCGCACGCCCTGAGTGGTCGAGACCGTGCCGTCCCCACCGATCGTGACATCGGTCTCGTCGGGTCCGAACTGGAGCGGGCCGGAGGTCGACATCACCGGATAACCTTCGTTGGTGACGAGGCGTCCCTGGGTGTCGATCTGGAACTGGCCGTTGCGGGTGTAGCGGATACCGTTCGGCGTCTGGACGGAGAAGAACGCATCGCCGTCGATCGCGACGTCGAACTGGTTGCTGGTGATCTCGATCGGACCCGAGGAGAAGTTCTGCCAGGTCGATTTGTCCTCGACATAGGACAGGCGGCGATCGGTGCCGCGCGGGAAGGTCTCCGCGCTTGCGACCGGCATCATGTATTCGCCGAACTCGACCTGCTCGGCCTTGAAGCCGGCGGTGCCGATATTGGCGATATTGTTGGCGACCACATCGAGCTCACGCCGCAATGCGACCTGGCGCGACAGTCCTACGAGCTGTGCATTTTCCACGAAGCATCCCCCTTCGCGCATTTCGGGTTGTCCGACCGTCCTTCCCGACGTTCCGACACCCAAAGCAATTCACAGGGCGTGCCAAACTCAAAAACGCTTATTTACCAATGGGAAACCATATAATTCTCTGAAATATGAAGAGATAATTCGCGCAGCCCGGCAATAATGACCCGGCAAAAATTGCCGTCTGAAAGGGAGTGTTAACCATTCTTTCCCTAACCTTAAGAGAACAGGTCGCCGGTGTGCGGCCGCTCTGTCGGGCTGGGAACCTAGATGGCGAATGTTGCGGACGCGGAAGGCGCGGATGAAGGCGAAGGCGCAGGCGGCGCCAAGGCGAAGCCGAAGTTCAAACTGAACTTCGGCAAGAAGCAGATCACCATGCTCGTTGCCGGAGCGGCGGTGCTCGGTCTCGGCGCCGGCGGTTATCTGTATCTCGGCGGCTCGCACACCTCCGAACCGGTGCAGGTCGAGAAGCATCCCGTGGTGTTCGTGGATATGCCGGACATGCTCGTCAATCTCACGGCGGCGGCGGACCGGCCGAAATACCTGAAGTTAAAGATCGCTCTCGAAGTGTCCGACGAGAAGACGGCCGAGCAGGTCAAGCCGCTCCTGCCGCGCGTGACCGACACCTTCCAGGTCCATCTTCGCGAAATGCGCCCTGAAGATCTCGCCGGGTCCGCCGGTATGTACCGCCTCAAGGAAGAGCTGCTCCGCCGCATCAACCAGGCCGTTTTCCCGGCCAAGGTGGATGCCATCCTCTTCAAAGAACTCCTGCTGCAATAGGCAAAGCGATGGCTGACGACGACCTCGACATCGCCGCGGAATGGGGCGCCGCCCTCGCGGAGCAGGGCGAGAACGCGGAAGAAATGGCTGCCGGATGGGCCGCGATGCTCGACGGCGGCACGAACGCCCCGGAAAGTCAGGTCCGGGGCGGCGCCGACCGCATCCTCAATCAGGAAGAGATCGACAGCCTTCTCGGCTTCAATCTCGACGAGCTGTCGCTCAATCAGCATTCGGGCATTCGAGCCATCATCGATTCGGCGATGGTGTCCTACGAGCGCCTGCCGATGCTCGAAATCGTGTTCGACCGGCTGGTCCGGCTGCTCACGACGTCCTTGCGCAATTTCACATCCGACAACGTCGAGGTCTCGCTCGATCAGATTACATCGGTGCGCTTCGGCGATTATCTCAACTCGATCCCGCTGCCGGCGATCCTGTCGGTCATCAAGGCGGACCCCTGGGACAATTTCGGCATCATCACCGTCGATTCCAGCCTCATCTATTCGATCATCGACGTGCTGCTTGGCGGGCGCCGCGGCGTCGGCCCGACGCGGGTCGAGGGCCGTCCCTACACGACCATCGAGACCAATCTCGTCAAGCGCATGATCGAGCTCGTGCTCGTCGATGCCGAGCAGGCCTTCAAGCCGCTGTCGCCGGTCCATTTCAACATCGACCGCCTCGAGACCAATCCGCGCTTTGCCGCCATCGCGCGGCCCGCCAACGCCGCGATCCTGGTGAAGCTCCGGATCGACATGGAAGACCGGGGCGGCACGTTCGATTTTCTGCTGCCCTACGCGACGATCGAACCGATCCGCGATGTCCTGCTTCAGGGCTTCATGGGTGAAAAGTTCGGCCGCGATGCGACCTGGGAAGGCCATCTCGCAACCGAAATCTGGGGCGCGCAGATCGATGTCCAGGCGGTGCTCTATGAGCGGCTGATGCCGCTGAAGCGCATTCTCGACCTGGATGTCGGCGACACGCTGATGCTGGACATGAAATCCGACAGCCTCGTCGAATTGAGATGCGGAGAGTTTCTGGTGACGCAGGGAACGATGGGCAGGGCCGGGGAACATGTCGCCGTCCAGATCGCTCGCCCGGTGCGCAGGTCGCGTACGACAATGGCCATCTTCGAGTCCGCCGAGACTCAAAAGGAGACTTCATAATGAGCAACGGAATTGCGCTTGTCATTGAATCGCTGGTAGCGATCTTGCTGGCGCTGACGATCGGCTATTGCTGGCTTCTGAATCGGAAACTGTTGAAGCTTCGTTCGGACGAAAGTGTATTGAGGGCAACGATTGCGGAACTCGTAACAGCGACGGACATAGCGGGGCGTGCCATTTCGGGACTGAAGCAAGCCGTTCATGATTGCGACGCGGCGCTCGGCGAGCGTCTCGGATACGCCGAGAACATTTCACGGCAGATCACGGAGCAGACCGCCCTCGGCGAGGACGTGGTCCGGCGCATCGCGATGATCGCGACGGCCGCGAGGCCCGGCTCGCTGCGTCCCGAGCAGCCGCCGGCCAACACCCAGACCACCCGCACGGCTTCGACGCTCGCCGCGGCGCAGGCCTTTGTCCGCCGCAATCAGGAACGCCAGTCGGCGGCATAATTCGGAGATGAAACTGCGCGTCCTGCCCCTTGTCATTACCGGCGCTTCTCTGCTGCTCGTCCTGAAAGCAGCGGGCCTGGTGCTGACCGGGCACTACGCCTTCGAGACTCAGAGGGAAGCGCCGAAGATCGTCGCGGCGCAGACCTATCGTCCGTCGGCCGCGGCGCGCAGCGGTTCTTCGGGCTGGCAGGACTACGATCCGATGGTGACCGGCAGCTTGCCGCCGAAGAAAAAGGCCGAGCCCGCTCCGGCGCCTGCCGAGCCGCCGCCCGAGGCGCCCCCCGCTGTGGCGGGAGAGCAGCCCGCGGCTCCGGCACCCGGCACACTGCCGGCCCTGGACGAGGGCGATCTCCAGAACAAAAACCCGCAGAATATGTCGAGTGCGGAGCGAGCTTTGCTCGAACGTCTTCAGAGCCGCCGCGAACAGCTCGACGGCCGGGCGCAGGAACTCGATCTGCGGGAAAGCCTGCTGCGCGCGGCCGAAAAGAAGATCGAGGACGAACTCGCCGAACTCAAGACCGTCGAAAGCCGGCTCGCCGCCGCCGACGAGGCGCGCAAGGCCGAGGAAGACCAGAAGCTCAAGGATCTCGTCACGATGTACGAGAACATGAAGCCGAAACAGGCCGCGGCCATTTTCGACGTTCTCGACATGAAGGTTCTGGTCGCGGTCGCGACCCGGATGAACCCCAAAAAGACCGGCGACATCGTCGCCAAGATGTCCCCGGAGGCCGCCGAGCGCCTGACGGTGGCGCTGGCAAAGCGGGAGATGACCGAGCTGGGCCAGACCTCGCCCGAGGCTTTGCCTAAAATTGAAGGCAAAATGCCGAATTAACGGGTGCGATTTCCGCACTCCCAGAGGCTCTTTTATTAACCCGCTTCCGTGTATCTGGTGAAAACCGCAGGACGCGGAGGGTGGGGCATTGCCGCACAGCCGGGACAGAAGTCACAGAGGTATCGCGCGTGCCTGGTCCGGATCTTTCGGAGCGGGCCCGGACGCGCTTGTCCGCCTGATCCTCGGCATGGCCCTCGTTTGGGCTCTGCTTCTGGCATTGCCGGCACGCGCCGATAGCGCCAAGGGCGAGGCGTCGGAGCAGGAGGGTTACGGCCGTCTGGTCCTGACATTCGCCGATCCGCCGACGTCGCAGACCCAGCTTTCGGGCAGTATTCTCGTCGTTTCCTTCTCGCATCCCGTCGACATCAATGTCGAACCGCTCGCCCGCAATCTTCCGAGCTTCGTTACTGTGGCCCGGCGGGATCCGGATGGCATGGCCATCCGGCTGGCGCTGAGCCGGCCGGTGAAGGTCAATACGATGGCGGCGGGCGAAAAGCTTTTCGTCGACATCATGCCGCAAAAATGGGTCGGCATGCCGCCGCCGCTGCCGCCCGAGGTGGTGGCCGATCTCACCAAGCGCGCGCTCGATGCCGAACGCATCAAGAAGGAGCTTGCCGCCGCGCAGACCCTTCCACCGGCCGTGATGGAACTCAGTGCCGGCAGTAATGCCGAGCGCATGCGCCTGACCTTCTCGTTCACCGACAAGGTCGAGGTGCGCTTCAGCCATGACGGGCGGTTCGGCGTCCTTACGGTTCCGGGCAAGACGCAGTTTGACGCCGCCTCCGCGCGCGCCGCGCTGCCCCCGGAAATCACGGACTTTCGAGCCGAGGTCGCAGGCCCATTGCTCGTCGTGCGGTTCGCGGCTCCCGAAGGCCATGAATTGCGCGGGGACGCCGAGGACAACAGTTTCGTCATCGATATTGCGCCACCCGAAAAACTGAAGCCGGCCGCTGTCGTCGAGCCGCAACCCGAATCGCCCGCGAAACGAGCGACGGTCGTTTCGACAGTCCAAGGCGAAATGCCCGAGGCCAAGGGAGATTACGCCAAGGACGCGGTGCCCGATCCTGTCATCGAGCCCGCGGAAATTCCGAAGCGTTATGTCCCGCCGCCCGCGACCGCCGAGGTCGCCGTGCCGCCGGTTGCGGTTCCGGCGGCCGGTGCGCCCGTTCTCGCGACCACGCAGCCCCAGGCGGATCACACACCTCCCGGTCCGCCCGCGCCGGGCCCCGCGCCCGAGGCGGAGCACGCAAAAGCCGCGCCGCCCGAGCATGCTCCCGCGCCGGCAGCGGTGGCCGACAAAGCGGCCGCGATAGACGATAAAATCGCCGAACCCGCACCGAATCCGGATGACGCGCCGATTCTTTCCGCCGCCGCCCGGGAGACCAACGATCTCGTCGCGGCCGCTGCCAAGCACGGCGTGCAGGTCCGCAAGACGGATGCGGCATTGCAGATTGCGTTCCCGTTTGCCGATCTTCCGGCGGCGGCGGTCTTTGCACGCGGGTCGACGACATTCGTCGTTTTCGACGGCACGGCGAACGTCGACACATCCCGCATCGCCGAAAAGTCGGGCGGCCTGATCGCTTCTGTCCGCACGGTCCCGACAGGTGCGGGCACCGCCCTGGAAATGACGCTCACCCAACCGCGCCTCGGCAGTCTGACGAGCGCCGGGAAGACCTGGATTCTCTCGCTCGGCGAGACGATCCTCGAACCGACCCGCCCCGTGCAGATCGCACCGACTTTTTCCTCCGGTGGCCGCACCTCGCTGCATGCCAGGACCGAAGGCGTCGGCACCGTGCACCGCGTGCCGGACAGCAAGGTCGGCGATGAACTCTTCGTCGTAACTCTTCGTCCGCCGGCGCGCGGCGTCGTGCGCGAGCGCGAATTCATCGAGGTCGGCGCGCTGTCGACGGCGCACGGGCCTGGCCTTCGAGGCATATGCCGACGATTTGTCGGTGCGCGTCGCCAGTGACGGCGTGACGGTGACGCGTGAAAAAGGTCTGACCTTGTCGCTCGACGCGACGTCTCCCGATGTCGACCGGCAGGTTCAACTGAAACCGGGAAGCCCGTTCGCCGCCGAAAGCTGGCAGAAGGCCAAGCTCGCTTCGTTCGAAGCCACGAGCGATCTGGCGCGCGCGGCGGCCGCGGCGCCCGCCGGCGAGCGGACGAAGGCACGGCTGCAACTGGCGCGGTTCAATCTTGCCAACGGCAATGCCGCCGAAACCAAATCCATTCTCGATGTCGCCATGTCGGAATCGCCGGGCCTCGCCGACGATCCCGATGTGAGGCTCATGCGCGGAACCGCGCTTGTCATGCTGAGGCGCTTCGAAGAAGCGGCGCTCGCGCTCAACGGGGGTCTGCTCTCGGACAACGGTGAAGCGGCGCTGTGGCGCATGATCGCCGAAGCCGGGCAGGGCCGCATCGCGCTGGCGCGCGCGGCTTTCCGTGAGGGAGAGCCGGTGCTCGACGCGATGCCGCCCGATCTTCAGCACACCTTCCGCCAGGCCATGATCGACGTGGCGGTGGCGGCGCAGGACTTCGCCACGGCGGCGACTCAGCTCGACGCGCTCGATGCCCTGAATGTCGGAGAAGGCTGGGCCAGACGTGAAGTGATGCGCGGCCGGATCGCCGAAGGCTTCGACCAGCCGGCATTGGCGCTCGAAGCCTATCGCCGCGCGATCGACTCCGGCGATGAACTGGCGCAGGCGCAGGGGCGGCTTTACGCGACCAATCTGCGCTATCGACTGAACGAAATTCAGCGCGCCGAGGCGATCAAGAATCTCGAAGAGCTCACGACCTATTGGCGTGGCGACGGCGTCGAAGCGGTGGCGCTTGCGAGCCTGACCGAACTCTACAAGGACGATCAGCGCTGGCGGGATGCGTTCACCACACTTCGGACCGCGATGAATTATCATCCGGACGATGCCGCGACGCGCGAAGTCCAGGACACGATGGCCGCCGAGTTCGCGCAGCTGTTTCTCGGCGAGGACGGGGACGCGGCGCCGCCGACGCTCGAGAGCGTCGCGCTGTTCTACGACTTCAAGGAACTGACGCCTCCCGGACGCAAAGGCGACGAACTGATCCGCAAGCTCGCGGACCGGCTGGTCGAGGTCGATCTTCTGACCCAGGCCGCGGATCTGCTGAGCTATCAGGTCAAGAACCGCCTGCAAGGCGCCGCCCGTGCGCAGGTCGCGGCTCATGTGGCGGCGATCGAGTTGATGGACCGCAAGCCGGGCGCCGCGCTCAACGTTCTGCACGACACGCGGCTGGCCGGGCTGCCGCCTGATCTCGTGCGCAGCCGCCTCATGCTCGAATCGCGCGCGCTTTCGGAATTGCAACGGCCCGATCTCGCGCTGGAAATGATCGCTGCCTATCAGGGAGACGACATCAACCGGCTGCGCGCCGATATCGAGTGGTCGGCGCGTCGCTGGCAGTCGGCGGCGGAGGCTCTCGAACTGATGCTCGGCGCCGCGTGGAAACAGAACGAGCCGCTTGACGCGCCCGCGCGCCAGGATGTCCTGCGCACCGCGATTGCCTACGCGCTGGCCGGAGACGGCCTCGGCCTTGACCGGCTGCGGCAGAAGTTTGCGCCAAAGCTGATGGCGACGCCGGATCAGCCGACCTTCGATATCGTGACGGCGTCGGAAGCCATGCGCGGCACGGACTTCCGCAAAGTCGCGCAGGCGGTTTCGGTTGCCGATACGCTTAAGGGTTTTCTCGAGGATTACCGCAAGCGCTATCCCGAAAGCGCGCCGCCGGTCGTGCGTATGAAGGATGAGCGGAAAGCCGACCGCACCGCGGATGCGCGCGGCTAGGTTTCGACCCGGGCAGCGATCCTGGCAAGAATCCTGAGCCAGCCCGTTTCCGCGCGGTCGCTGTATTCCGCCCAGACCGGCCTCATCTCGTGAACGAGATTTACCTCGCAACCGTCTTTCGATGACGTGATGTCGACCGTGACGCGGTCGAGATCGGATGAGAAGTCCGGAATGCAGAACGTAAAGACAAGGCGGCGTGGGCGAGCCATCTCGACATAGGTTCCGGCGTGCTCGACGTCTTCGCCGTTCTGCCGCTCGATAAAGACGAACCCGCCGCCGGGCCGCGGATCGTTTCCGGCACGAACCACATCGCCGCTCGGATATGCGAACATCCAGAGCGGGGTGTTGGCCGGATCGAGCCACGCATCGAAAACGTTCGCGGGCTTGGCCTTGAAGCGGCGCGAGACCTGGATGGTGAAGGGCGGCTCGCCGAGGAGCTTTTCGTGCTCCAGCTGCGCCCGCGCGAAATTGGACCAGAACGGACGGCGTTCGCGGCCGAGCAGCACGTCTTCCAGAAGCAGCATATGCGTGTACCAGCCGGTGGCGACGCGGATCATTTCCGGGCGGCTTTCGAGGCGGCGGTGCGTAACGACAAGGGCCGCGCCGTCTCCGCGCGGCTCGATCTCGAACGCGATCTCGGAATCCTGGCCCCAGGTGAAGGCAAGGACACGGCCTGGTTCGATTTTGGTGACACGGCCCGCCTGGGTGTGGCTTCCGCCGTGCGTTTTGTAGTGCGGCGGGATTTCCTCGCAGGGCGACAGTTCGTCGAAGAACCAGGTCAGCTCGACCCGGCCGTCCTTGCGCAACTCCATACGGCCCGCCGCCCACCAATCGCGCCGCCTGGTGGATTCGGTGAGATAGGCCCAGAGCCGCTCAGGCGGACCGGGATAAAGGCGTTCAAGGCGGATCGCGCCCGGACGCGGGCTTGTCGCGAAGCCGGTGAGGGCGTGATCCTGAGGAACGGGCTGACGGGCCATAGCGGAAAGATAGCGCCGCGAAGGCGCGAGGGCGAGCCGGAATGACGAGCAACCCGATCAACTCGCGGCGAGACGCGTCCTGTATTCATCGAGGTACTGGCTGAAGCGCTTCCAGTAAGGCGGCGGCAGGACGCTGTTCGACTTCGCTTCGAGAATGTTGAGATGGGCGTGCCAGCCGGCTGCAACCTCTATCAGGGTGTCGCGATCCGGAAGCCCGCTATGGGTGAGGGAAATGCCGACCTGGCCCTGCATCTGCGTGAGCACGATGCTGACGACGAAGTCCGGCCCGAAGGTCGGCCAGGTGAGGGAAAGAATGTTCGGGAATTTGCACTGCACGACGTCGCCGCGCACGGTGAAGCCCTTGGGCGAGGCGTATTTGTCGGGCGCGATTTCGGCGTGCGGCGTCAGTTCGTCGCGGTGGAAGGTCAGTTCGTACTTGCCGCCGTCCTTGAGATCCATCGGCCCGGTCGCGAGCCAGCGGCCGCGGATGGTGGGGTGGGTCAGATAATCCCAGATGCGCGGAATCGGGCCCGGCATGTAGCGCTCGAAGCGGATCGTGCCCGGCGCAATCTCTGTCCCGAAATCTCTCATGTCTGGTCCTGTACCTTTGTCTGGGGCGGGTTCGCCGGCAGACGCACAACATCACGCAGGATGTGATCGTTTTCCCTCGCGCGCTCAAGCCCCTCGCCAAAAGGAGGTGCGCTTCGTGAACCGGGACTGTGACGAATGATGAACCATGTCGGCGGTCAGGCCGTTGATATTGCGCGAGCGGCTTGTGCCGCGACAGGAGGAGGACGCCTTGGCCAAAACCCGCATTCCGAGGAAAGTCGCCGGCTACAAAGTGCCGAAAGCGATCCGCAAGTCACCCATGCTGAAAGTACTGCTCGGCAGCACGGCCGGGCGCCGCATTCTCAGCGATGCGGTGATGGCCGGCGCTGCCGCGGCTGCTGCGATTCTGGTGCAAAGCAACCAGAACGACGTCGCCCGGGCCGGGAAGCAGGTGGCGAAGGGTGGCAAGAAAGCCGGCAATATCGCCACGCGCGCGGTGAAGGGTGCGGCGGGCGCCATGGTCAATGTGATCGGGGAGGCCGCGCATTCGGTGCTTCCGGAAACGATGACCGATGCCGGTTCGAAATCCGTCCGCCGTCAGGCGCCCCGCGAGCGCCGCGCAACCCATTAGTGCAATGGCAAAGGCGAGCATGCGCAAGCGCCGTCCGTTGCTGCAACGCGCGGCGCTGCATGCGCTCAAGACTTTGGTCCGCGAGCATCCGCGCGCTGCCCTTTCGGCGGCAGGAGCTGGGGCCGGATATGCCGTGAAATCGGTTGCGAAGGACGGGTCTCGCCGGATCAAAGCGAGCGTGAAGAAAGCGGAGACCGCGGTTTTTTCCGCGATGTCTCCAAGAGTTCCGCGCGTGAACTGGATGACGGCGAACGGCGAGAAATCCTGGATTCGATGACGCCTCGCCAGCGAAAGGTCTTGGCGAAGTTCGCGCTCTGTCACCGAAGTGCTGGCAAACCGCGTGCAAATTCTATTTAGATCACCGCGGGTGGAGTTACCTGACAATCCGCCCCGCATACGGAGAGGCGACATGGCAGATAAGAAACTCTCGCCGGAAGCATTCGGTACGCTGCTGGCGATGAAAAAGATGACGAAGATCAGGTTCTTCGATCAGAAAGTCGCGGATGAACTGACGTCGAAGGGGCTTGCCGAACTCAAGGGCAAGGAACTTGCTATCACCAAGACCGGGAAGGAAGCGCGGCAACTCGCGAAATCCGTCCAGCGGACCTCACTTAAGAAAAACTCGGCGGCCTGACCGGCTCCGAGAACGGAAGCCCCGCCACTGGCGGGGCTTCCGTTTTCAGCGGCGGCGGCCGTCGATGAAGATCCGGGCGATGAGCAGGGGCATTGGGGTGTCTCCGGGTTGAGAGGTTATGCCTGTTGGTTCGCTCAGGCTTTGTCATGGTTCATTCCGAACCGATTTCTTTTGCGAGCCCGTTCAGAATCATCGTCCAGCCGTCCTGCGTCCGCTCGCGGTATTCGGCGAATTCGGGCTTCATCTCCTGCGTCAGGGTGAGCTCGCAGCCGCCGTCGGGTAAGGGATGGATGTCGACCACCACCTCCGCGAATTCGCTCGACCAGGCGGGGACGCCGAACGTGAAGACGAGACGGCGGGGGCGGTCGATTTCCAGATATTTTCCGGTGTGCTCGACGTCTTCTCCGTTGCGCCGGTCTGTGAAGGTAAAGGTTCCGCCGACGCGCGGATTGATCTCGTAACGGACCATCTCGCCTGTTTCGGTCGCAAACAGCCAGCGGCGAGCCGATGCCGGGTCGAGCCATGCGTCGAAGACCCGCTCCGCGGATGCTGCGAAGCGGCGCCTGACGCGGACCATGATGTCGCTCACGGCAGCTTCTCGTATTCCGCTTCAAGGCGGGCATGGTTCGACCAGAACGGACGCGGTGTGACGCCGTTCAGCCTGTCTTCCAGGATGAGAAGGTGGATGTGCCAGCCACCCGATACGCTGAGCTTGCCCGTCCGCGTGGCAAGGAGGCTGTGCGTAAGGACAAGCCGGGTGCGGTCGCCTTCGGGCGTGAGGTCGAACGCGACTTCGGAATTATAGTCCTTGTGGCTCCATGTGAGGACGAGGCGGCGCGGCGGCGCGCAGGCAAGGACGCGGCCTTTCATCGTATGTCCTTCAGCGTCCTTGTAATGCTCCGGCGGTTTTTCGTTCTCCGGCGAGAGCTGCGAATTGAACCAGGTAAACTCGAATTGACCGCCTTCGCGAAGCTCGATCTCGCCGCGGGCAAGCCATGTGGCGCGCTTTTCGGATTCCGTGAGATAGGCCCAGACTTTTTCCACAGGGCCGGGGAGGCTTCGTTCGAAACGGATCGTGTCCGGCGCAAGCGCGACGGCGTAGCCCGCGGTGGCGGTGTCGGTCATGGCGTTCTCCTGTCGGGTGTTTCGCCGAGTTCCTCGGCCAGCTTATCCAGTCGTGTGTTCCAGAAGGTCTCGTAGAAACGCAGCCATTCGAGCGCGCCGTGCATCGGCCGGGCGTTGAGGCTGCACAGATGGGTCCGGCCACGCACCGTGCGGCGGACAAGGCCGGCGGTTTCCAGCGCCTTCACATGCTTGGAGGCCCCGGCGAAGCTCATCTTGAAGGGGGCGGCGAGCTCGCCGACGCTGCGCTCGCCGCCGGCGAGTGCGTTCAGCATGCCCCTGCGGGTCGGATCGGCGAGTGCGTGGAAGACGGCGTCGAGGGTATTTTGTTCAACCATATGGTTGAATATAGCGGTGCCGGAAACTTATTCAACCACTTTGTTGAATGTCAGCGATGCCGCCTGCGCCGGTCGTGGCGATCGCGGCGCCGATCCTGGTTTTCGGCGTCGTCTTCATCCTCGGGCTCGACGTCCGGATCCTCGGGCTCGATGTCCGGCGAGGCGTCGATCATGAATTCGAACGTATGGCGGGGCCGGTTCGCGGGCCGGTAGTCGGGCTCGTCGGGGTAAGCGGGAGCCGTGCGGAAGCGGGGGTTGAAGCCCGAGACGGCGGTTTCGGCGCGGGCCGGCGCACAGACGGCGCAGAGGAGGGCGGCGAGAACGAGCGTCTTCATCCGCTCAGTAGGGAGGGAGAGGTCCGTACTGTCAAAGCCGATCTTCAGGATGGGTAAACGGTCGTGGCGCCTTCTCCCCGAGAGGCGAGGGCGGGACGAGGGGGACGTTTCAGCAGGCTCCGAATCCGCGGACGACGTCCCGCTCACTCCGGTCGCCTTCGTGGCCCAATCCTTGGTGGGGAGAGGGGGCACCTCGCTTTTTTAAAGAAGCCCGAGCTTGGCCGGAATATCGGTGGGTACGGCGGGCGTTTTCATTTCGGAGGCAAAGCGTCCGGCACGGACGCTACTGGACGAAACTCTCGACAAGACTTCCCGCGACGAGGTTCCAGCCGTCGACCAGCACGAAGAAGATCAGCTTGAACGGCAGCGACACGATGATCGGTGGAAGCATCATCATGCCCATCGACATCAGGATGGACGCGACGACGAGGTCGATGACGAGGAACGGCACGAACAGCAGGAACCCGATTTCGAAGGCGCGGCGCAGTTCCGAGATCATGAAGGCAGGAACGAGCGCGCGCATGCTGACTTCGTCGGGCGACTGCGCCTGCTCCTGCGCCATATCGGTGAAGAGGCGGAGGTCCTTCTCGCGCACATGCCTCAGCATGAAGGTGCGGAAGGGCGGCGTGGCCCGATTGAGCGCTTCCTGCGGCTGGATCTGGCCCGCGACAAGAGGCACGACGGCGTCGTTATAGGCCTGCGTAAATACAGGCGCCATGATGAACGCGGTGAGGAATAAAGCGAGCGAGACGAGAACGGTGTTCGGCGGCGCGGTCTGGGTACCGAGGGCGGCCCGCAACAGGGACAGCACGACGACGATGCGCGTGAAGCTCGTCACCATGACGAGGATCGATGGCGCCAGCGACAAGACCGTGACGAGCGCAACGAGCTGAAGCGCGCGCTCCGATATGCCGCCTTGGCCGAGGTCGACCGTGACGCCCTGTGCCGACGCCGTGCCGGTCAGTGCGGTCAGTCCCAATACAGCAAGTAAATACGCGGCCCGGCGGCCGATCACGAGCGGTCGCGGCCGAGAAGGCTGGCCATCTCTTCCTCGAGGGCGTCGAGATGGGATTTGGGAGTGGAAGCCGCAGCAGCCGGAGGCGGCGGCGCGGCAGCGGGTTCCGGCGCGCGTCGCGCGGGCGGCGGAGGTGCGGAACGCGAGGGAGGCGGCGGCGGCGCGGCGCGCTGCGGGCTCTGAGGACGGGCGAGCGCTTCGCCGAGCTTCTTCTCGATGTCGGCGTAGAGCGGATCGATCTCGACCTTCGGCTTGGCGGCGGGAGCCGGTCCGTCCTCGGCATGCTGAACCTGGAGCTGAGGCTGCTGCTCGCGGGGCGGGCGGGCGGCCTGCGGCTTTTCGGGCGCCTTCGGTGGCGGCGCTGTAGTGACGGCGGCCGGGGCCGGGCGCTGGAAGGCGGCTCGGAACCCGGGAGCGCGTTGCTGCGGCTCCGGCTGTTCGGGAGCGGGACTTGCCGGGGCCTGTTCGGGGACCAGCAGCGGACGCTGCGGTGCCGGAATCGGGGGCGTCGGAATCTGGGGTGTCGGAATCTGGGACGAGGGCGCCTGAGCCTGCGGGGCGGCGGGCGTCCGGGCCGGCTCACCGGGGCGCTGCTGCTGTTGATTGCGTTGCGGCGCAAGTGCTGCCTGGGCCGGCGCACGAACGATCTCGCTTTCGACAAGCACATCGTTCGGCCCGCCGATCATGATGAGATGTTCGACGTTGTCGCGGCGGATGAGGACGAGGCGGCGGCGCGCGTCGATGGCGAAGGCGTCGAGCACGCCGAGACGCGGCTGGCGGGCGCGGCCCGCGCCGTTCGAAAGAGGAAGTCTGCGGCCGGCAAAGCGCCGAAGGCCGACAAACGTCAGTGCGATAAGCGAAAGGACAACGCCGAAGGCAATGACGAAACGCACGGCGGTCGGCAATTCACCGCCAAAAATCTGATCGAGCACGCTTAAACCCCGTCCTGAACGTCGCCGCGCGGCGCGGGAGCAACAAACTAACAAAATTGAGGCCGTGAGCCTAGCGGGGATTTACTTTCTGCCCCGCCTGTTAACGAGCCGTTAACCATGCACCCGGCAAATTCTGCCGGGTATCCGGTCAAGGTGCCGGGGCGGGGGAAGCCATGCTGTTCGGCGATATTCCACTGGTGGGCATGCTGAAACAGCGCATGAACTGGCACGAAGCCCGCCAGAACGTGCTCGCCCAGAACGTCGCCAATGCCGACACGCCCAATTACCGCGCGCGCGATCTGAAGGAGCCGGTGTTCTCCCAGATGGTGAAGGGCGCGGCCGGCGGCGTGCAGATGGCCGCGACCAATCCGCGGCATATTGGCGCCAACGGGGCCTCGGGCAGCGAGCCCGAACGCGCCAAGTCTTACGAGATCACGCCTCAGGGCAATGCGGTCGTGCTCGAAGAAGAAGTGATGCGCGTCAGCCAGAACGTCTCGGACTACCAGATGGTCTCCCAGCTCTACAGCCGCGGTCTCGGCATGCTGAAGACCGCCATCAGCCGCCGATAGAGAAGGGGAACCGTAATGGACTTCATACGCTCGATCTCGATCGCCGCCTCCGGACTGAAAGCCCAGTCCGGCCGCATGCGGATCATTTCCGAAAACATCGCCAACTCCGATTCGACGGCGAACACGCCCGGCGGCGCGCCATACCAGCGCAAAGTGCCGAGCTTCCGCACCGCCTACGACGACGCGCTCGGCGCGCAGGTCGTCGAGCTCGGGCGAATCGAACGCGACACAAGCCAGTTCCCCTCGAAATACGAACCCGGCCATCCGGCCGCGAACGCCGCCGGTTATGTATTGACGCCGAACGTCAATTCGCTCGTCGAGCAGATGGACATGCGCGAGGCGCAGCGGAGCTATGAGGCCAATCTCGGCGTCATCGGCGCGACGCGCCGCATGGTCGCCAAAACGCTTGAAATCCTGCGCGCCTGAGGAGCTGAGAGATGTCGTCACCCATGCTAGCCGCCAACGCCTATCAGCGGCTGTCCGCGCTGACCGACGCTTCGGCCGGCGCGATGCCCGGTATCGGCGGCGCCTCGAAACCAAGCCAGGGCGGGGGCTTCGGCGCCATGCTCGAACAGGTCATCGGTTCGGTGTCGGATGCCGGCAAGAACGCCGATGCGCAGACCATGAAGGCGGTGCAGGGCAGGGGCGATCTCGTCGATGTCGTGACCGCCGTCGCCGAAAGCGAAACCGCCCTCGAAACTCTCGTCAGCGTCCGCGATCGTGTCATCTCGGCTTACGAAGAAATCATGCGGATGCCGATCTGATTTTTTTGCCCCTCTCCTGCGAAGCGGGAGAGGGTCGAGTCGTCGGCAGACGACCGGGGTGAGGGCAAGCACGATGTTCGTGCGAGATGGACAGGAAACAAAAATGACAGGGCCTGAAGTTCTCGATGTGGGACGTGATGCGATTGTGACTTTGCTGAAAGTGTCGGCGCCGCTTCTTCTGTGCGGGCTGATCGTCGGTGTCGTGATCTCGCTGTTCCAGGCCCTGACGCAGATTCAGGAGATGACGCTCGTCTTCGTGCCGAAGATCATCGCCATGTTCGTCGTCCTGGTCCTCGCTTTGCCCTTCATGGGCGATGTACTCTCCGCGCACATGAACCGAATTCGCCGCGCTGACGCATCGTCGCCGGAGTGGCTTCCGGTTTTCCGGCAAGGGCATGCGCAAACAGAGCATGTCCCGGAAAAGTGGCTTCCGGTTTTCCGATAGGCTGCCCGAAAAGCTCGGAGGGAGCCTGTGAGCTTCCAGATTCTGCCGGACCTCAGCATCGGCTTTCTTCTGATCTTCGCCAGGATCGGAACGCTGACAATGCTGCTGCCGGGACTGGGCGAACGCTCGTTTCCCGTGCGCATCCGGCTGTCGGTGGCGCTTCTGCTGACGCTTGTATTCTATCCGATGGCGTCGACGTTCTATCCGACACCGCTCGGCGGAATTCCGGCTGTCATCCGTCTTCTGATCGGGGAAATCGCGATCGGCTTCGTGCTCGGCATTGCCGGTCGGATGATGCTGGGAGCGCTGCAGACCGCGGGCACGATCATCGCGCAGCAGCTCGGCCTCGGCTTCGTCACCTCGCTCGACCCGAGCCAGGGCCAGCAGGGCGCGCTGATCGGCACCTTCCTGTCGCTGCTCGCAATCGCGATGATCTTCGCGACGGACCTGCATCATCTCGTCATCGCCGCGCTCGGCCACAGCTATCAGATCTTCCGGCCGGGTGTTTTTCCCGACACCGGCGACGCCTCGAAATATGTCGCCGAACTGGCCGCCGGCTCGTTCAAGATCGCGGTGCAGATCTCGGCGCCGGTCCTGATTTTCGGCCTGATCTTCAATGTCGGGCTCGGCGTGCTGGCGCGGCTGATGCCGCAGATGCAGGTGTTCTTCATCGCGATGCCGGCCTCGATCATTCTCGGATTCGCCCTTCTTGCACTCGTCCTCGCCGCCATGATGGGAGTTTATCTCTCCTACGTGGAGCAGGGGCTGAACGTGCTTCTGCAGAGGACCTGACCTCGTGGCAGAACAGGACGAAAGCGGCGAACGCTCCCAAGAACCGACCCAGAAAAAACTCGACGACGCGCGCCAGCGCGGCGACGTTCCGAAATCGCTCGAGGTCAACAACTGGTTCCTGCTGTCGGCCGGCACGCTCGCGCTCGTGATGTTCGGCGGCGAGGCCGTGACGACGATCACGGTGAGCCTCAAGGGCTTCCTCTCGGGCATCGGACGGATGCCGGTCGACGCCGGTGCGCTGACCGTGCTGACGAAGCATATCTCGGTGATGGTTCTGGCGGCGCTCGCGATGCCGTTTCTGTTTCTCGTCGCCGCCGCCATTCTCGGCAATGTAGTCCAGAACGGTTTCATCTATTCGACGGAAGCGATTTCACCGAAATTCTCGAAGGTCTCGCCGATAGCGGGCTTCGGGCGGCTGTTCTCCAAGACCAGCCTCGTCAATTTCGGCAAGGGCATCGCCAAGCTCATCATCGTCGGTACGGCGGTGGTGTGGGCCGTCGCGCCGAAATGGGAAGAGATGGGGCTTCTGGCGACGCTCGATGTGGCGAAGCTCACGCCCTATTCGTTCGATCTCATGGTGTCGATTTTCGGCACCGCGGTCGCAGTCCTGACCGTGCTTGCCATCGCCGACTGGCTCTACCAGCGCCATACCTGGCTGGAGCGGCAGAAAATGTCGTTCACCGAGCTGAAGGAAGAATACAAGCAGCTCGAAGGCGACCCGCATATCAAGGCCAAGATTCGCCAGCTGCGCCAGCAGCGGTCGAGGAAGCGCATGATGGCGCAGGTGCCCCAGGCGAGCGTCATCATCACGAACCCGACCCATTACGCCGTCGCGCTGCGCTACGAGGCCGGCATGAACGCGCCGCTCTGTCTCGCCAAGGGCCTCGACGCGATCGCCTTGAAGATTCGCGAAGTCGGCACCGAGCACAGCATTCCCATCGTCGAAAACCCGCCGCTCGCCCGTGCCCTCTATGCCAGCGTCGAGGTGGACGGCGAGATTCCGGCCGAGCACTACAAGGCGGTTGCCGAAGTCGTGGGTTATGTGATGGGTCTCAGGAAGAAGGGGCGCGGACGGCCGTGAGTTTGGCTGTGATCCGGGAGCGGGCGCGATTGCAATTGCGGACCGCGCGGACCATCCTCCGCCGCCGGAGGCAGGCTTGGCGCGTATAACCGAATCGGGAGAGGGGGAGGCTGGCTTCGAGGCCCCCATCGATCGCACCGATCCTCCCGGAAACATCAAACTGGTCCTGGCCCTGGCGGGTGGCCTTATCGGCACCGCGCTCGGGCTGACGCTCGTCGACGCGGACGATGCCGGATTCTATTTTCTGGTGTTCCTGGCGCTGCTCGCGGCGGTCGGCATCTTCGCGCTGTTTGCGGGCGCCATCGGAATTCTCCGCTTCGGCCCCCGGCGGCCGGAAAGCGATTTCGCCCGCGCACTGCTGACGGACGCCGAAGAGGGGCTCCTCGTCTCCGCCGCGGACGGCGACATCGTTTTCGTCAACCGCGCTTATCTCGGCCTGACCGGCGTCGAGGAAATCCGCCATGTGCGTTCCGTCGAGCGCATCTTTGCCTCCGATCCCGATGTGGCGGAGGCGATCTACCGCCTGTCGCAGGCGGCGCGCGAGGGGCGGCGGCTTCAGGAGGAGTTCCGGGTTCAGAGCGGCCCGCGCGGCGTGCCGGCCTGGTTCCGCATCCGCGTGCGGCCGCTTGTTCGTCCCGGACAGAAGAAGCCGCTCTGCGTATGGACGCTCGCGGACGTGTCGCGCGAGCGCGAGCGGCAGGAAAACGTCTTCCAGGAATTGCAGCACGCGATCGATTTCCTCGACCACGCGCCCGCCGGGTTCTTCTCCGCCGAGACCGACGGCACGATCGGCTATATGAACGCGACGCTCGCCGAATGGCTGGGACACGACCTTGCCCAGATCGGCTCCGGCACGCTGAAACTGTCGGATGTGTTCGCAGGCGACGGCGCGTCACTGCTCTCGACACTTTCGGGCGCGGCCGGGACGGTGAAAACCGACGCGCTCGATCTCGATCTGAAGACGCGCAGCGGGCAGAGTTTCCCGGTCCGCATCCTGCACAAGACGGCCTATGCGCCGGACGGAACGGCCGGGCCGTCGAAGACGCTCGTCCTCGATCGTTCGCGCGCGCGGGGTGTCCACGACCCGCTCCGCGCCGCCGAAGTCCAGTTCGCGCGCTTCTTCAACACGACGCCCATAGCCATTGCGACCGTTGATAAATCGGGCCGCGTGAAGCGCGCGAATGCGAGCTTCGCGGGACTGTTCGGGGCGGCGATGAAGGGCGATGACCGGCAGATTCTGTCGGCCGTCGCGGAGGCCGGGCGCGGCGCGCTCGGCGAGGCGATGGCGCGCGCGGCCGCGGGCCAGAGCGATGTGAAGCCGGTCGACGGACTGATCGGCGAGGGTGGCAGCTCCGCCAAATTCTTCTTCAGCGCGATGGAAGGCGAGCGCGACGAGAACGAGCCGGATGGCGAGGCCGCGATTCTCTACGCCCTCGACACGACCGAGCAGCGCGCGCTGGAACTGCAGATCTTCCAGTCGCAGAAGATGGAGATGGTGGGCCAGCTCGCGGGCGGCATCGCGCACGACTTCAACAATGTGCTGACCGCGATCATCGGCTTCTCCGATCTCTTGCTCGCGACGCACAAGCAGACCGATCCGTCGTTCCGCGACATCATGCAGATCAAGCACAACGCCAATCGGGCGGCGGGGCTTGTGAAGCATCTCCTTGCCTTCTCGCGGCGCCAGACCTTGCGCCCGCAGGTGATGGCGCTCGGCGATGTGCTGACGGATTTGCGCATGATGCTGGCGCGGCTTCTCGGCGAGAAGGTCACGCTTGATGTGAGCCATGGCCGCGATCTGTGGCTGGTGAAAGTCGACAGCGGCCAGTTCGAGCAGGTCGTCGTAAACCTCGTCGTCAATGCGCGCGACGCCATGACCGAAGGCGGCCAGGTGACGCTCCGCACCCGCAACGTTCCGGCGTCCGAAGTGGCGGGCTTCAACAAGCCGCTGATCCCCGCCGCCGATTGGGTCCTGGTCGAGGTCGAGGACACCGGCACCGGTATTCCAGAACAGATTCGCGAGAAGATTTTCGAGCCGTTCTTCTCGACCAAGGATGTCGGCAAGGGGACTGGGCTCGGCCTTTCCACCGTCTACGGCATCGTCAAGCAGACCGAGGGCTTCATCTTTGCCGACAGCGTGATGGGCAAGGGCACGACCTTCCGCATCTTCCTGCCGCGTTACATTCCGACGGCCGAGGACGCGCCCGTCATGAAGGCCGTGGCCGAGCCGCCGCCCGCAAAGGACATGACCGGGCGGGGAACGGTGCTGCTGGTGGAAGACGAGGACGCGGTGCGGAGTTTTGCGACGCGCGCTCTCGAATCGCGCGGTTACAGCGTGCTGTCGGCGAATTCCGGCGTCGAGGCGCTGGCTTTGCTGGATGAGCAGGCCAGCGGGATCGATCTCGTCGTTTCCGACGTCGTGATGCCGGAAATGGACGGGCCGACGCTCCTGAAGGAACTCAGGCGCCGCAAGCCCGACATCAAGATCATTTTCGTCTCCGGCTATGCCGAGGACGCCTTCAAGAAGAACCTCGCCGAGCACGAGACCTTCGTGTTCCTGCCGAAACCCTTCGCGCTGAAGGACCTCGTACAGGCAGTGAAGGACACGATGCCGGCTTGAGCGCTCCAGCCGAATCCGACTTCGTTCTGCGTTCTCCCGTTCCCGGCGATTTCGGCTGGATCATCCACCGTCAGGCCACGCTCTACGCGGCCGAATATGGCTGGGACGGCAGTTTTGAAATCCTGATCGCCGGTCTCATCGCCAAATTCGATCCCCTGCGGGAACAGGCCTGGATCGCCGAGCGCCACGGCAGGGTCGCGGGCTCCATCTTCCTCATGCGCGGGGACGAGCCGGATACGGCGAAGCTCCGTCTTCTTTATGTCGAGCCTGACGCTCGGGGCTGCGGAATTGGGCAGGCGCTCGTCGATGTCTGCGTCTCACGCGCCCGCGCGATGGGCTATCGCCGGGTGACGCTGTGGACAAACGATGTGCTCACGGCGGCGCGCAAGATTTACGAGCGGAGCGGGTTTCTCAGAATCGCTGCGGAACCCCATCATGCGTTCGGACACGACCTTGTTTCAGAGACGTGGGTACGTGCTCTCGATTAAAAGTGCGATCAAAACGAGAACAGACTTGAAAATGAGAACAAACAGTGTACGGTGGCTGCAAGTTAATTCCAGCCCCGCCGAGAAGGATGATATCCGTGGCCAGCAGCCCCAATTTGCGAGTCGTTGAAGTGGCTTCAGAGAACAAGTCCAAGGCGCTGGACGCGGCGCTTGCCCAGATCGAACGCAGCTTCGGCAAGGGTTCCATCATGCGGCTCGGCCAGCGCGAGGCGCTGGACATCGAGACGATCTCCACCGGTTCGCTCGGCCTTGACGTCGCGCTCGGCGTCGGCGGTCTGCCGAAGGGCAGGGTGGTCGAAATCTACGGGCCGGAAAGCTCGGGCAAGACCACGCTCGCTCTGCACACCGTGGCGGAGGCCCAGAAGAAGGGCGGCATCTGCGCCTTCGTCGACGCCGAACATGCGCTCGACCCGATCTATGCGCGGAAGCTCGGCGTCAATCTCGACGACCTTCTGATCTCCCAGCCCGATGCCGGCGAACAGGCGCTCGAAATCGTCGACACGCTCGTGCGTTCGGGTGCGGTCGATATCGTGGTCGTCGATTCCGTCGCGGCGCTTGTGCCGCGCTCGGAACTCGAGGGCGAAATGGGCGACGTTCAGCCGGGCCTGCAGGCGCGGCTGATGAGCCAGGCGCTGCGCAAGCTGACGGCCTCGATCTCGCGCTCCAACACGCTCGTCATCTTCATCAACCAGATCCGCATGAAGATCGGCGTCATGTACGGCTCGCCCGAAACGACGACCGGCGGCAACGCGCTGAAGTTCTATGCCTCGGTGCGCCTCGACATCCGCCGCATCGGTGCGATCAAGGACCGCGACGAAGTCGTCGGCAACCAGACCCGCGTCAAGGTCGTGAAGAACAAGGTGGCGCCGCCGTTCAAGCAGGTCGAATTCGACATCATGTACGGCGAGGGCATTTCCAAGATCGGCGAACTGATCGATCTCGGCGTCAAGGCCGGCATCGTCGAGAAGTCCGGCGCCTGGTTCTCCTACGACAGCCAGCGTCTCGGCCAGGGTCGTGAAAACGCCAAGCAGTTCCTCAAGGAGAACAAGGACGTCGCCAACAAGATCGAGGCGCTGATCCGGCAGAACTCCAACATCATTGCCGAGAAGATTCTGGAAGAAGGCACTCCCGAACCCGAGGACGACGGCGCTCCCGACGCCTGATCCTGGAGGAAGACATGCAGCTCTTCAGATATCTCAATACGCTCAAGGCCAAGCAGTCGATCGCGGATTTTCGAATGGCCGGTTCGGGTTATCCCATGCCGAACATTGCGTTTCTGACATTGGTCGGCGTGCGGCCGGACGTGGACAAGAGCTCGCTCCTCGTCGGACTGCGCGAACATTTTTCGGGCGAGATCATTTTCGCCTCCTGAAGTCACACACCCGTCATCGGCCGGACCCTCTGGCCGTCCAGTACTTCTCCGCGCTGGATGCCCGGGCCCTCCTCCAAGGGCTCGGGCATGATGGTTTGTTCTCCCTCCCCTGATGGGGAGGGCCGAGCTCGCGCGAAGCGCGAGCGGGGTGGGGTGACCCATGTTTCGTTCGCCCATAGCGTCGTGCATTCGGCTCACCCCACCCCGCTCGCACTGTTGGCGACTCGACCCTCCCCGCTTCGCAGGAGAGGGGAAGAACGGCTCCTTCCTAGACAGCCCTCCGCCCCCTCGCTAAGACAGGTCGCCGCCTGGAAGTCCTGTAAATCGGGCGGCCAAAAGCGGATTCGCGAGCGGGATTGATGAGCAGCGTCAACGAGATCAGATCGGCCTTCCTCGATTTTTACGCGAAGGAGGGGCACCAGATCGTGCCCTCGAGCCCGCTTGTGCCCCGCAACGACCCGACGTTGATGTTCACGAACGCGGGAATGGTGCAGTTCAAGAACGTGTTCACCGGGGCCGAAAAGCGGCCCTATAAGACGGCGACGACGGCGCAGAAATGCGTGCGTGCCGGCGGCAAGCACAACGACCTCGAAAATGTCGGCTACACCGCGCGCCACCACACCTTCTTCGAGATGATGGGGAATTTCTCGTTCGGCGATTATTTCAAGGACCGCGCGATCGAACTGGCCTGGACGCTCTGCACCAAGACGTTCGGTCTGCCGAAGGACAAGCTTCTCGTCACCGTCTATCACACCGACGACGAGGCGTTCGATCTCTGGAAAAAGATCGCGGGCCTGCCCGACAGCCGCATCATCCGCATCGCGACCTCCGACAATTTCTGGGCGATGGGCGATACCGGCCCGTGCGGGCCGTGCTCGGAAATCTTCATCGACCAGGGTGAGGCATTGCAGGGCGGTCCGCCCGGCAGCCCCGACCAGGACGGTGACCGGTTCCTCGAATTCTGGAACCTCGTCTTCATGCAATACGAGCAGGTGACGCCGCAGGAGCGCATCGATCTCCCGCGCCCCTCGATCGACACCGGCATGGGTCTCGAGCGCATGGCGGCCATCATGCAGGGCGTGCATTCGAACTACGACACCGATCTTTTCAAGGCGCTGATCCGCGCTTCGGTCGAAGCCGTGGGTAAGGACGCCGAAGGTCCACGCCGGCCGAGCCATCGCGTGATCGCCGATCATCTGCGCGCCTCCGCCTTCCTCGTCGCCGACGGCGTCCTGCCGTCGAATGAGGGACGTGGGTACGTGCTGCGCCGCATCATGCGCCGCGCCATGCGCCATGCCGAACTTCTGGGCGCGAAAGACCCGGTGATGTACAGGCTCGTCCCCGCTCTGGTGCGCGAGATGGGCGCGGCCTATCCGGAACTCACGCAGTCGGAAGCGCTCATCACCGAAACGCTGAAACTGGAAGAAACCCGTTTCCGCAAGACCTTGGCTCGCGGCCTTCAGATCCTCGACGAGGAAAGCTCAAAACTCGGAAAAGGCGATACCCTGTCGGGCGACGTCGCCTTCAAACTGCATGACACGTTCGGCTTCCCGCTCGATCTGACGCAGGATGCCTTGCGCAGCCGCGAAATCGCGGTCGATGTCGCGGCCTTCGAGACCGCGATGGACAAGCAGCGTGCCGACGCCCGCAAGAACTGGGCGGGCTCGGGCGATGCCGCGACGGAGACGGTCTGGTTTTCCGTTCGCGACAAAGCGGGTGCGTCGGAATTCCTCGGCTACGACACCGAAACCGCCGAGGGCGTCGTTGTTGCCGTCGTGAAAGACGGCAAGGAAGTGCCCGTACTGAAAGCGGGCGAGAGCGGGTTCGTGGTCTTGAACCAGACTCCGTTCTATGCGGAAAGCGGCGGCCAGCAGGGCGATCGCGGAGAGATGACAGCTCCGGGCGTCAGCCTCTCCGTGACCGACACGCAGAAGCGCGCCGACGGCCTGTTCGTCCATGCGGTGAGCGTTCAGAAGGGCGAAGTTGCGCCGGGGGCGGCGCTTGAGCTGAAGGTCGACCACGCGCGCCGCTCGGCGATCCGCGCCAATCATTCCGCGACGCATCTCCTGCACGAGGCTCTGCGCCGCGTGCTCGGCGACCACGTCGCGCAGAAGGGCTCGCTCGTCGCGCCCGATCGGCTGCGCTTCGACTTTTCCCATCCGAAATCCATCTCCGACGAAGAAGTCGCGAAGATCGAGGACATTTCCAACGCCCAGATCCTTGCCAACGCTCCGATCGAAACGCGCCTGATGGCGGTCGACGAGGCCGTCGCCTCCGGCGCGCGCGCGCTGTTCGGCGAGAAATACGGCGATGAGGTCCGCGTCGTCTCCATGGGCGAACGCGAGGGCAACAAGGTGTTCTCGGTCGAGCTCTGCGGCGGCACGCATGCTTCGCGCACCGGAGATATCGGCCTCGTTGCCGTGGTCGGCGAAAGCGCGGTCGCGGCGGGCGTGCGCCGTGTCGAGGCGCTGACGGGCGATGCCGCGCGTAAATACCTGGCCGATCGCGGCCGTGTGCTGGACGAGGTTGCGGCGCATCTGAAGGTCGCGCCCGCGGACGCACCGGCGCGCGTCGCGGCTCTCGTCGAAGAGCGCAGGAAGCTCGAAAAGGAACTGGCCGATGCGCGAAAGAAGCTCGCGCTCGGTGGAGGCGGCGGCGCGGAGAGCGCCCCGGAAGCCAAGGATGTCGGGGGCATGAAATTCCTCGGCCGCGTGCTGAAGGGGATTCCGGCGAAGGACCTCAAAGGCATGGTGGACGACGCCAAGAAGCAGATCGGCTCCGGAGTGGTTTCGTTCATTGCCCTGGACGACGAAAACAAAGCCTCGATCGTCGTCGGCGTGACAGAAGATCGGGTCGCGTCGAACAACGCCGTCGATCTCGTCCGCGCGGGCGCCGAAGCTCTGGGCGGCAAGGGCGGCGGGGGGCGTCCGGACATGGCTCAGGCCGGCGGACCGGACGGCGCGAAAGCCGACGCCGCGCTCGCGGCCGTCGAGGCGCAGCTTCGCGCGGGCTAACGAAGCTCGACGCGGAATTTGGCGTGATGACTTTCCGTGACAGGAGACAGACATGTCGCAACGCGAGAACCATTCGACCGTATCCGCTTATATGATGGCATCGAATGCGCCAAAGATCATCGACTTCATGAAGGACGTATTCGGCGCGGAGGTCGTGCTACGTCACGACCGCGACAATGGAACGGTCATGCACGCATCAGTCCGGATCGGCGATTCTGTTGTCATGATTTCGGACGGTATGGACTCGGCGCCGGCATTCCCGATCTGGCTGCACGTCTACGTCGCGGACGCAGACGCGGTCTATCGCAAGGCGCTTCAACACGGTGCGACGAGCGTTCAGGATGTTTCCGACCAGCCTGACGGCGACCGACGCGGCGCCGTCAAGGACATCGCCGGAAACACATGGTGGATCGCAACCGCCCGGGTATGACGCCTGGGCACGCGAACGCACCTTCCGGCGGGCCGCCGGCAGCCCGGACGGCACGAAAGCCGACGCCGCACTTGCGGCGGTCGAAGCGCAATTGCGCGGCTGACTATTTCCTGACGAGCGGACCGATCGTCTCAATCCGGTTGGTCCAGATCGTGCCTGGGACGTTCACGGATAGCGCGCGCAGCTGCTGTTCACCGTCGACGCCGGACGAGAAATCTCCGCCCGAATAGGGGCCGAGAACCACGAGTTTCGTATCGGAGGCTTCAAGTCGGGACGCGAGCCGATTCGGCCAACCCCAGAGCCAGGGCGCGATATTGTCCGGCACGAACATGGCGCCATGCCTGCACGCTTCGGGGACATGGCCGGACCAGCCGAGGGCGATGTAGCGCGCGAGGCAGTTCATCAGGTTCCCGCGCGAGGCCATGCGAAGATCGGGCAGAGCGATTTTTACTTCTGCCAGAGGCTCGTCCGCGCCGTAGACCATGAGCCGGGCGCGTTGCTCCGGCTGGAGGTGGGAAAGCCGCACCGCGAGAAGGCGGCCCTCGGCCGGGTCCCGGCTTTTCACATGGATGAGAAAACGGCGCCCGGGAAAGGCCGCCAGTACATCGTCGAGCGACGGAAGCAGTCCGACGCCTTTGCCGCGCAGCGGGAAAGTCGCTCCGCCATCGGCGGTGTAGCCGTAGCCGACATCGAGCGCCTTCAGTTCGGCAAGCGACTTTTCGCGCGTGACGCCTTTGCCGTCGGTACGGCAATCGAGCGTCCAGTCATGGAACACGGCGAACTGGCCGTCGGTCGTGGGATGAATGTCGAACTCGACCACATCCGCGCCCGCGTCGAACGCGGCCTGCATCGACGCCAACGTGTTTTCGATGAAAGCGTGCGCCGGCGGATTGATGCTTTGCGCCGTGCAGGTGTCGTTCTCGACGCCCTCGACGGAAAAGGTCTGGTGCACGCCGCGATGAGCCAAAAGCTCCGTTCTGCCGGACGGCGTGGGAGCAAAGCGCGATGTGTTGGCGAGATAGATCGCGACGCCTGCCGCGACCACGCAAAGACCGGCGATTTTGAGTTTACGTCCCATCCGTCCCCCCAATGTGCGGAGCGTGACAAGCCACCGGAATGGGGCGCGGGAATGACCTCGGGGACCGTTCGGCACGACGCCGGGCCGAACGTCACATATGAACCCACCGGGCAAACAGAAAATTAACCGGAAAACGAAGGGTGAACGCACCTCCCGGTGGAGCCGCGTCTTGTGCACAGACGCCGCCCGCTTGGCGCTTTACACTCGGGCCGGTGGGGCAAAAATGTGCCGGTAGGCAGAGAAGACGATTCTCGAGGAGGAGAGCTCCATGAACCGGAAATTGGCAGCTGAAGTGTTCGGCACGTTCTGGCTCGTCTTCGGAGGCTGCGGCAGCGCGGTCCTCGCCGCGGGCTTTCCGGCGCTAGGCATCGGCTTTGTTGGCGTAGCGTTCGCCTTCGGCCTGACGGTACTGACGATGGCCTATGCCGTCGGCGGAATTTCGGGCGGCCATTTCAACCCCGCCGTCTCGCTCGGGCTGGCGGTGGCCGGCCGCTTCGAATGGGGCGAGCTTGTTCCTTATTGGGTCGCGCAACTGGCCGGCGGACTCGCGGCGGCGACGGTGCTTTATGTCGTTGCAGCGGGAGAGCCCGGCTTCACGGCGGGGGGCTTCGCCTCGAACGGCTACGGCGATCTGTCACCCGGAGGTTATAGTCTTCTTTCGGCTCTCATCATCGAGATCGTCCTTACGGCGGCCTTCCTCATCGTCATTCTCGGCTCGACATCGTTGGCGGCGCCCGTCGGCTTCGCGCCGATTTCGATCGGGCTGGCTCTGACTTTGATCCACCTGATCTCCATCCCCGTCACGAACACATCGGTCAATCCGGCCCGCTCCACGGCGGTCGCCTTCCTGGCCGAGACGGGCGCGGTGGGCCAGTTGTGGCTGTTCTGGGTGGCGCCGCTCGCGGGTGCGGTTCTTGGCGCCCTCGCATGGAAACTTCTGCTCTCGCCTGGTGAATCTCCCGGTCTTGTCGGCCGTGAGAAATGACAGCCGAGCCTATTCCGCGCGGCGGATCGGGATCATCCGCCAGAACACCCCGTCGCGCAGGATGACGAGGTGCGTGAGCGCGCCGAGCACGTGCGCGGCCGCCAGCGCGTAGAGTACGTTCTTCAACGCTTCATGCACGTCGCCGGCTTCGGGCGAGACGAGGAGCGCGGTCGCGCCGGAGAGCGGCAGCAGAAGAAGCACCGCGTAAAGCGCGTAATGCGTGAAGCGCGCGATGATCTGCAGAACACGGGGCAGGTCGCGCGGCGGGGGCGGTGCTCCGTAACGCAGACGTAGCGCGAAGCGGAGAATAACCAGAACGAGGATCGTTGCGCCCGACATTGCATGGGCGAGGGCGAGACCTGGGCCGGGCAGGCCGGGCGCCGTGCCTGCGTGCTTGGCCGGTTCGAAATAGGCGCTCATTCCGTCGGCGGACAGCATCTGGACGATGATGAGGGCGACGATCGTCCAGTGCAGCACGATCTGGGGCCGGGCATAGGTTCCTTGGTCGGTCATGGGCTTCCTCCAGAAAAGGAAGCCGCAACGCCCGTGCGCGGTTCCATGCCGGGTCAACCTTTCGGAAGGCGGTCCGCGCTCTGCCGTTCCAGCATCCAGGCCGGATATTCGGGCGGCAGCGCGCTCACCTCGTCGAGTTTCTGCATCTCGTCCGGCGAGAGTTTGATCTCCGTTGCGGCGAGATTGTCGTCGAGTTGCTCGACCGTCTTGGCGCCGACGATGATCGACATGACAACGGGCTTGTGCAGCAAATAGGCGAGGGCAATGCGGGCGACGGAAACGCCATGGGTCTTGGCCAACCCGCGCATGACGTCGATGGCCGCGAAGGCACGGTCGCGGTTCACGGGTGGAAAGTCGAATGTCGCGCGGCGTCCGTCCGAACCCCTGCCGTCGCGGTCGTACTTACCTGAAAGCAGACCGCCCGCAAGCGGGCTCCACACCATGAGACCGAGCTTTTCGCTGTTGAGCATCGGCACGATATCGCGTTCGAGGTCGCGCCCCGCGATGGTGTAATAGGCCTGCAGGGTGACGAAGCGCGTCCAGCCATGGGCGTCGGCCACACCAAGCGCCTTCATGATCTGCCACGCGGCCCAGTTCGAGACGCCGATATAACGGACATGGCCCTGGCGCACGAGATCGTCCAGCGCGCGCATCGTCTCTTCGATCGGCGTGATCGGATCGAAGCCGTGAATCTGATAAAGATCGATGTAATCGGTGTTGAGGCGCTTCAGGCTCGCCTTGACCGCATTCATGATGTGACCGCGCGTCGCGCCGCGATCGTTCGGGCCCGGGCCTGTGGCGCTGAGCGCCTTCGTGGCGAGCACGATGTCGGTGCGCTTCCTGCCCGAATTGATCATTGCGCGGCCGGTGATCTCTTCCGAGAGACCGTCCGAATACACATCGGCGGTGTCGATGAAATTGACCCCGGCATCGAGCGCGCGGGCGACGATGTTGTCGGCGGCCTTTTGGTCGAGCGTGCCGATCGAGGTCCAGAACCCGCCGCCGCCGAAGGTCATGGTGCCGAGGCAGATTTCGGAAACGAGAAGACCCGACGGGCCGAGCTGTTTGGTGCGCATGGGAGGATCCAGTTGATGCGGGGCGGGCGGAGCCGCAGCCTGGATGTGGGTTCTGGGTTCTGGCCTGCCAAGTCCGTTCTGCCGAGACTTTTGGCCGAGACGCCTAGCGGGTCAGAAAATGCTGGCCGGACATCCCGGCTACGGCGAGCGAGATCAGCGAGATGCCGATCGGCGGCCTTCTTCGAAATGGCGAGACGCGTGGCATCGGCGGCATCGAACACGTCGATGCCGCCGTTGTTGAATGCCGCCGCCGGCAGCTCGTCCGCCCGGCGTTCGACCGATGCCGCGTCGTCCTGCGGCGCGGTGTCGGCATCGAACAGCGGGTCCCGGATGCGTCGGGCACTAGACCATCGCGGTCTTGAGGTTCTCGTCGATCTTGTCGAGGAAGCCCGTGGTCGAGAGCCATTTCTGGTCCGGGCCGACGAGGAGGGCGAGGTCCTTGGTCATGAACCCGCTCTCGACGGTATCGACGCACACTTTTTCGAGCGTGGTCGAGAATTTCGCCAGTTCGGCATTGTCGTCGAGCTTGGCGCGGTGCGCGAGGCCGCGGGTCCAGGCGAAGATCGACGCCATCGAGTTTGTCGAGGTTTCCTTGCCCTTCTGATGTTCCCTGTAATGACGGGTGACGGTTCCGTGCGCCGCTTCCGATTCCACGACCTTGCCGTCGGGCGTCATCAGCACCGAGGTCATCAGGCCGAGTGAGCCGAAGCCCTGCGCGACGGTGTCGGACTGCACGTCGCCGTCATAGTTCTTGCAAGCCCAGACGTAGCCGCCCGACCATTTCAGCGCGGCAGCCACCATGTCGTCGATCAGGCGGTGCTCGTAGGTGATCTTCTTGGCTTCGAACGCGGACTTGAAGTCGGCGTCGTAGATTTCCTGGAAGATGTCCTTGAACCGGCCGTCGTACTTTTTGAGGATCGTGTCCTTCGTCGACAGATAGACCGGGTAGCCGCGCGCGAGGCCGTAATTGAAGGAGGCGCGGGCGAATTCGCGGATGCTGTCGTCGAGATTGTACATCCCGAGCGCAATGCCGGCGCCCGGCGACTGGAACACTTCCCGCTCGATGACCTGGCCGTCTTCGCCGACGAACTTCATCGTCAGCGTGCCTTTGCCCGGGAACAGGAAATCGGTGGCGCGGTACTGATCGCCGTAGGCGTGACGGCCGATGATGATGGGCTTGGTCCAGCCGGGAACGAGGCGCGGCACGTTGGTGCAGATGATCGGCTCGCGGAAGATGACAGCCGCCGAGGATGTTGCGGATGGTGCCGTTGGGCGAGCGCCACATCTCCTTGAGGTTGAACTCGGTCATCCGGTTGTTGTCGGGGGTGATCGTCGCGCACTTCACGCCGACGCCGTGCTTCTTGATGGCGTTGGCGGCATCCACCGTGACCTGGTCCTTGGTGGCGTCGCGGTGCGGCAGGCCGAGGTCGTAATATTCGAGATCCACGTCGAGATAGGGATGGATAAGCTTGTCCTTGATGAGCTGCCAGATGATGCGGGTCATCTCGTCGCCGTCGAGCTCGACGACCGGTTTTGCGACCTTGATCTTTGCCATCTGCAACAAGCCTCTCTCATCATGGGCGGGCAGTGGTTATAACAGCCGCCGATGACACAGGAAGCAACCAAAAGCGGTATTGGGCCAGCCATTATCCTGGTCGAGCCGCAGATGCCGGAGAATATCGGCGCCGCCGCGCGGGCGATGACCAATTTCGGCCTGACCGATTTCAGGATCGTCCGACCGGTCGTGAAGCTGCCGCATGCCAAAGCGAGCGCCATGGCGTCGGGCGCCGATGCCGTACTCGACGGCGCCCGCATATTCGAAACGGTCGAGGAGGCGATCGCCGACCTCACCCTTGTGTTTGCGACGACGGCGCGAGGGCGGGAGCAGGCCAAGCCGGTCGATGGTCCGGCGGAGGCGGTGACCCTGATGCGGGGCCATATCGGCGCGGGCGAGGGGACCGGGGTTCTGTTCGGGCGGGAGCGGATCGGGCTCGAAAACGACGAAATCTCGCTCGCCGACCGGGTTCTGACCTTTCCGGTCAGCCCGGCGTTCAAGAGCCTGAACCTCGCCCAGGCGGTGCTGCTCGTGGGCTACGAATGGTACAAGGCCGAAGACCGGCCTTTGCCGTTCGACATGGCGGGTCGCACACCGATCGCGGAGAAGCGCCATCTTTTGGGTTTCTTCGCTCATATCGAAGAGGCGCTGGAGCGGGCGGGGTTCTTTTACCCTGTCGAGCGCAAGCCGCTCATGGTCCGCAATCTCCGCAATATTTTTCACCGCCTGACCCTGACCGAGCAGGATGTCCAGACCCTGCACGGCGCGATCGCGGCGCTGGAAGAGGGCGGGCGGGGGCCGTCGCGGCGGGAGAGGCGGCGGTTGAAGGCCATTGAGGATGACGAGGGGTAAAAGTGGCGCGGAGTAAAAGTGGCGCGGACGGGCGGCTCATGCTATCGCCCCGCCCATGCCCGATATCCTGATCGCCCCTTCGATTCTCGCTGCTGATTTCTCTCGTTTCGGAGAGGAGGTGCGGGCAGTCGACGAGGCCGGAGCCGACTGGATCCATCTCGATGTGATGGACGGGCATTTCGTGCCGAATATCTCCTACGGCCCCGAGGTTGTGCGCGCGGTGCGAAAGCACACCAAAAAGCCGCTCGACGTTCACCTCATGATCTCGCCCGTCGACCCCTATCTTCAGGCCTTTGCCGAGGCCGGCGCGGACCGGATCACGGTTCATGCCGAGGCCGGGCCGCATCTGCACCGCTCGCTTCAGGCGATCCGAAAGCTCGGGAAAAAGGCGGGTGCCGCGCTCAATCCGGCGACGCCGGCCGATCATCTCGCGCATGTGCTCGACGATGTGGACGAGATCCTCGTGATGACCGTCAATCCGGGCTTCGGCGGGCAGAGTTTCATCCAATCCGTCGTGCCGAAGATCGCGCAGATCCGCGCCATGCTGGGTTCCCGGAATGTGGACATCGTGATCGACGGCGGCGTGACGCCGGAAACCGTGGGCGCCTGCGCGAAGGCGGGCGGCAATGTCATGGTCGCGGGATCGGCGGTCTTTTCCGGCGGGACGGGCTATGCCGAAAAAATCGCGGCGATCCGCAAAGCAGGAGAGGCCGCACTATGATCCCGCGCTATTCACGCCCTGAAATGGCGTCCATCTGGACGCCTGAAACGCGGTTTCGCATCTGGTTCGAGATCGAGGCGCACGCGGCGGATGCCCTGGCCGAGATCGGCGTCATTCCGAAGAGTGCGGCGAAAACGATCTGGGACAAGGGCGGCAAGGCCCAGTTCAACACGGCGCGCATCGACGAGATCGAACGCGAGACGAAGCACGACGTCATCGCCTTCCTGACCCATCTCGCGGAATTCGTCGGTGAGGATGCGCGCTTCGTGCATCAGGGCATGACGTCTTCCGACGTGCTCGACACCTGTTTCAACATCCAGCTCGTGCGCGCGGCGGACATCCTGATCGCCGATGTCGACACGCTGCTCGCGGCGCTGGAAAAGCGCGCGTTCGAATACAAGATGACGCCCGCCATCGGCCGTTCGCACGGCATTCATGCCGAACCGGTGACGTTCGGGCTGAAGCTCGCGGGCTATTACGCCGAGTTCAAGCGGGCGCGCGCCCGGCTTGTCCAGGCGCGCGCCGAGGTCGCGACCTGCGCGATTTCCGGCGCTGTCGGTACGTTCGCGAATATCGATCCCCGTGTGGAAGAGCATGTCGCGGCGAAGCTCGGGCTTGAGGTCGAGCCGGTCTCGACACAGGTGATCCCGCGCGACCGGCATGCCGCTTTCTTCGCGGCGCTCGCGGTCGTCGCGTCCTCGGTCGAGCATCTGTCTCTCGAAGTCCGGCATATGCAGCGGACGGAAGTTCTGGAAGCGGAGGAATATTTTTCGCCGGGCCAGAAGGGTTCCTCGGCCATGCCGCACAAGCGCAATCCGGTGCTGACGGAAAACCTGACGGGCCTGTCGCGCATGGTGCGTTCCTACGCGCTTGCCCGCAATGGAAAACGTCGCGCTCTGGCATGAGCGGGATATTTCGCATTCTTCCGTCGAGCGGATGATCGGCCCGGACGCGACGGTGACGCTCGATTTCGCGCTGGCGCGGCTCGCGGGCGTGGTCGAAAAGCTCGTCGTTTATCCCGAGAGGATGGAGAAGAACCTCAATCTTCTCGGCGGTCTCGTTCACTCCCAGCGCGTGATGCTGGCGCTGACGCAGAAGGGCGCAAGCCGCGAGAACGCGTATGCATACGTGCAGCGCAACGCTATGCCGGTCTGGCGCGGCGAGGGCGATTTCCTGACGCTTCTCAAGGCCGACAAGGATGTAACGACGCATCTTTCGATCAAGGAGATCGAGGAGCTGTTTGATCTCGCCTACCATTTCAAGCATGTCGACACGATCTTCAGGCGTGTCTTCGGGCGCGCCTGACGCTCGCCCGTATTTCGTTAAATTGAAAAGCCCGCCGGTCACCGGCGGGCTTTGTTGTCTGGCTGTTCCGATCAGCTGTTCGGATTAGCGCCGCCGCCGCCGCCGCCGCCGCCACCACCGCCGCCGCCTCGGCCGCCGCCGCCCATTCCACCGCCTCTGCTGCCGCCTTCCAATCGGTACGGGGCGCCACCCTGCATTCCACGTCCTTCCATCCTGGGGGGGCCTTCAGCGGAAGCGCGGCCGGTGCGCATCGGGCCCTCGACGCTGCGCCGTGGTCCGCTATCGCTGGCGAAGCGGCGCTGACCGTCGCCGACGCCGCGGCGCATTCCCTCATTGCCGACGCCGCGGCGCATTCCCTCATTGCCGACGTCGCGGCGCATTCCCTCATTGCCGACGTTGCGGCGCGGTCCCTCATTGCCGAAATCGCGGCGCGGTCCCTCATCCGCGAAATTCCGGCGCCGTTCATCATTCCCGAAATCCCGGCGCGAGCGATCGTTTCCGAGATCCGCGCTTCGCGTCCGGCGCTGGAAGTCCCGGCGACTATTGTCGTTCGACCAGCGGAAATCATTGCGGTCGCGACCGCGCCACCAATCGTCGCTCACACGATAGCGGCGGCCTCCGCGCGAGTACCAGTAATAGCCGTCATCATCCCAAAAGTACGGGTCGCTGCCGTAGTAAAAGGCCGGTGTGCCGTAATAGTCGGGATAATCATTGTCGGCATAGTCGTCGGGATAACCCTCATAGCCCGGATCCACCGCGGCGCTGCCTGCGGCGTCGAGATAATTGCCGCTGGCCCAGCCGCCATCGGCGAGCTGATACCAACTGCCGCTGGTTTGAACGACCTCGACACTGGCGCCGGCTTGAAGCTGGTCAACGATGCCGTATCCGGTGCCGGGGCCGGAACGGACGTTGAGGTCGGTGGTGACGGTCGCCGGGAAGGCCGCGGCGCCTCCGGCCGATGCCAGAAGCAGCGCCAGGGCGCTTATGGACGATGTGCGGGAGATCATTATTAGTCCTCCGAAATGAAAGTTCAGTTGGGGCGAACGCCTTGGCGCCGCCGCACTCGAACCTCAACGTGAGGACCAAAAGAGAGTTCCGCGCGTACGCGGAAAGTCGTGAATCCTGAAGGGATTCCGGCAGAAATGCGGCGGGGCTTCTCAGCGCCCCGCTTTGACCTCGGAGGCCGCCTTGTCGAGAAAATCGCGCATCGCCGTGCGGATCTCTTCGTCGGACACCGAAACGCCGGCGGCGTCAAAATCGGCCCGCACCTTGCGGAAAACGTCATGCTCACCGGCTTCGACAAAATCGGACGCCACGACCTCTTTCGCATAGGCGGCGGCTTCGTCTCCGGATTTGCCGAGCTGTTCGGCGGCCCAATTGCCGAGCATACGGTTGCGGCGCGCCGTGGCGCGGAACTTCTGATCCTCGTCGAGGACGAATTTGCGCTCGAAAGCGGCCTCACGGTCGTCGAACGTCGTCATGTATTCCTCCCCGGCACGTGTTTGCGTCCGTTCAGATATTCCGGGCCGGCCCGCAAATCAACGGAAACAGGAGACAGGGACCGAACGCCGCGCCGCGTTGTATCGGCCTTCTCTATCGGTTAGGTTCAACTTGCGCGCGGGAAGACGCAGCCGGCGCTGATGATTCTGCTGCTTTCGACCGCCCCTGACCTTCTCAAGACATGGTACCGCGAAGATGAACCGCCGCCGCCGCATCTACGAGGGCAAGGCGAAGATCCTTTATGAGGGTCCTGAGCCCGGCACGCTCGTCCAGCATTTCAAGGACGACGCGACCGCCTTCAACGCCAAGAAACATGACGTCATCGACGGCAAGGGCGTGCTGAACAACCGGATTTCGGAATATATCTTCCAGAATCTGAACGATATCGGGGTGCCGACCCACTTCATCCGCCGCCTCAACATGCGCGAGCAACTGATCCGCGAAGTCGAGATCATCCCGCTCGAAGTCGTGGTGCGAAACGTGGCGGCGGGGTCGCTCTCGACCCGCCTCGGCATCGAGGAAGGCACGCAACTGCCGCGCTCGATCATCGAATTCTACTACAAGAACGACGCGCTCGGAGACCCGATGGTCTCCGAAGAGCACATCACGGCCTTCGGCTGGGCCGCGCCGCAGGAGATCGACGACATCATGTCGCTCGCGATCCGCGTCAACGATTTCCTGTCGGGCCTGTTCCTCGGCGCCGGCATCCGTCTTGTCGACTTCAAGATGGAATGCGGGCGGCTGTGGGAAAACGAAATGGTGCGGATCGTCGTCGCCGACGAGATCAGCCCGGATTCGTGCCGGCTGTGGGACATGAAGACCAACGAGAAGATGGACAAGGACCGCTTCCGCCGCGATCTCGGCGGCCTCGTCGAGGCCTATAGCGAAGTGGCGAAGCGCCTCGGTATTCTCTCGGAAAGCGACAATCCGGTTGCGAAGAGCGGCCCTACTTTGGTGAAGAGCTGAGATGAAGGCACGTGTGACCGTGACGCTCAAGACGAGCGTTCTCGACCCGCAGGGCAAGGCCATTGAGGGCTCGCTGAAATCCCTGGGCTTCGACGGCATTTCCAGCGTCCGGCAGGGCAAGGTGTTCGACCTCGAAGTGGCCGGCACCGACAAGGCCAAGGCCGAAGCCGACATCAAGGCCATGTGCGAGAAGCTCCTCGCCAACACCGTGATCGAGACCTACCGGGTGGAGATCGCGGGTTGAAATCCGCCGTCATCCTCTTTCCGGGCTCGAACCGCGAGCGCGATGCCGCCCGCGCTCTGAAGCAGGCGAGCGGCCAGGCCGCCACGATCGTCTGGCATGGCGAGACCTCGCTGCCGGCCGGCACGGACATGGTGCTTTTGCCGGGCGGCTTCTCCTATGGCGACTATCTGCGCTGCGGCGCGATTGCCGCGCGCTCGCCGGTGATGGATGCCGTGCGCGCGCATGCGGCGCGGGGCGGCATGGTTCTCGGCATCTGCAACGGCTTCCAGATTCTCGTCGAAAGCGGGCTTCTGCCGGGCGTGCTGCTCCGGAACTCGCATCTGAAATTCATCTGCCGCGCGCAGCATCTGAAGGTCGAGCGTAACGACACCGCGTTTACGCGGCTCTACGCCAAGGATCAGGTGATCGAGGTGGCGGTGGCGCACGGCGACGGCAATTTCCTGGCCGATGCCGAGACGCTGAAGGCCATTGAGGGCGAGGGGCGCGTCGCGTTCCGCTATTGCGATGCGGACGGCAATGTCGAAAAGCGCAGCCCGAACGGCTCGGTCAACGCCATTGCCGGCATCTATTCGGAAAACTTCAACGTGCTCGGCATGATGCCCCACCCGGAAAACCTGATCGACCCTCTGGTCGGCGGTACGGACGGGGCGGCGCTGTTCGAAGGCATCGCGACGGCGACGAGCCGCGCTGCCTGATCAGTTCGAGACGCGGAGCTTCGAGATTTCGTCGCCGATTGCCTTGAAGACAGGCGCAAGCTGCGAAGCGTTCTGTACGTTGTAATAATTCTCCTTTGCTCGCGCACTTCTTCAGAATGTCTGTCGTCGCCGTCGATGACGCGGATCGTATAGACGGTCGCGATCTTCTTGCGCTTTCGCGCGCAAGCGAGCTCGGTACGCGCGTTGATCTCGCTTGCTTCTGTTGCTGTGCGCGCTTCTTGGTATTGGTGCCGTCCGTCAGCATGATCAGATACCTTCTGCGTCTTTGCCCTCGGAATTTTCGTTCGCCGGGTCGACGCCCTCGGTGAACGGCGCCCAATGTGACTAGTAAGGCCATGCCCCATTGAGCTCCGATCGTGATGTTCGTCGATGCCGACGGGCACCATGTTCGTGATGGCTGTGCGTATGGCGATCGAAATCCCATCCGAGCGGCCTGATCGTGCCAAGCCTCGTCTGGTCCATAGTGCTGTTCTCGTTGAGCCGACAGGTGACGTTGTCGACGGCGGGATATTTGCTGGCTGCGGTATCGTGTCATCGAAGAAGTCGGTCGTGTCGTAGGCTTCTCACGATCCTCGATGCAGCCTTTCCAGTTGGTCTTTGTTGAACGGGGTGACGACTTCCTCCTGTACTCAGTCGCAATCATTCCCGTCGCCGTTATTGCAGTTTTTTTTCACGCACGTCGTCTCTGTTCTTGAGCGGAAAGTTGATCCAGTCCCGGCTGGTCGTCGTCCTTGTAATCGTACGGCGTGCGTTCGGTGAATCGACGCGCACGAATTCGCGCGAACGGAACAAGGCCGATCTTCACATCGCCCGTCTTTGGTTTCGACATCTTCGAGAGTGTCGACAAGAGCTTTTGCGGCCTTTTTCAGCTCGACCATCTTGTTGTCGGAGTTCATCGAGAAGGTATTGTCGAGTGCGAGCGCGACCTCGACGCGCACCGGCCCCCAGACCACCTTTCCGTTGCTCGCGATATCGAGTGTGTTGATGCCGAGCACGCGCGAGAACGTGGTCTTGGTTTGAGCGCTTGCGTCCACCGTGATGTAATCGGTGCCGCGCACGACTGAGATTGTCCCGAGAGTCGTAAAGTCGTCGCTGGTAAAATTCTGAGCGAAAACGAGGTCGGCGCGCGCCTGCAACTCGGCGTCGTTGAGGTCTGTGCGGGCATGGGCGAGCGAGAGCGCGGTCGCGTCGATGGCGTTCTGGAGCCGGTAGCGAGCGCCGGCGGCCATGGAATAGTCGATGGCAAGCCCGATCGATGCCACCACCGGCACGATCGCCAACGCAAACAGCAGCCCGACATTGCCCGAGCGGCACGACCAGAACGATTTCCGCGACATGGACGTCTCCTTGTGCGGAAAGCGTATTACTACCTAGACTTGGTGAATGCGTGAATCACTTGATTAAAAGTTTAGGAGTTTGGGTTTTCAGTTACGGATCGATGAAGATTTACTTATCGATAACTATCCGCGACCGGACGTCCTCACATATGCGGGCAAGGGCCACGGTCGCGGCGGGGCGGAAATGGTTTGCGCCGGGCGGCCTGAGCCGCTATCCCAAAACGACCTCTCGTGCCCCCAATTTCCGAGTGCATAAATGGCGGCTTCCGCCCCTGCGATCACGCCTGAACTCGTTGCCCAGCACGGGCTCAAACCCGACGAATACCAGCGCATCCTCGACCTGATCGGCCGCGAGCCGACCCTGACCGAGCTCGGTATTTTCTCGGCCATGTGGAACGAGCACTGCTCGTACAAATCTTCGCGCCTGCATCTCAGGGGTCTCCCCACCAAGGCGCCGTGGGTCATCCAGGGGCCGGGCGAAAACGCCGGCGTCATCGATATCGGCGACGGGGACGCCGTGGTCTTCAAGATGGAGAGCCACAACCATCCGAGCTTCATCGAGCCCTATCAGGGGGCGGCGACCGGCGTCGGCGGTATTTTGCGCGACGTGTTCACGATGGGCGCGCGTCCGATCGCGGCGCTGAACGCGCTTCGTTTCGGCGATCCGAACCACCCCCGGACGCGGCATCTGATTTCCGGTGTGGTGTCGGGCATCGGCGGCTACGGCAATGCGTTCGGCGTGCCGACGGTGGGCGGGCAGGTGGGTTTCCACACCCGCTATGACGGCAACATTCTCGTCAACGCGATGGCGGTCGGCCTCTGCAAGACCGACGCGATCTTCTACGCGAAGGCGACGGGCGTCGGAAATCCGATCGTCTATCTCGGTTCGAAGACGGGCCGCGACGGCATCCACGGCGCGACCATGGCCTCCGCCGAATTCGACGAGGGTTCGGACGAGAAGCGGCCGACCGTTCAGGTCGGCGATCCCTTCGCCGAGAAGCTGCTTCTCGAAGCGACGCTTGAACTGATGCAGACCGGCTCGGTCATCGCGATTCAGGACATGGGCGCGGCGGGTCTGACCTCGTCGGCCGTCGAAATGGGCGCCAAAGGCGATCTCGGCGTCCGGCTCGATCTCGACAATGTACCGACGCGCGAAGACGCAATGACGGCCTATGAAATGATGCTGTCGGAAAGCCAGGAGCGGATGCTCATGGTGCTCGACCCGGCCAAGGAGGACGTCGCGAAAGCGGTCTTCAAGAAGTGGGGCCTCGATTTCGCGGTGGTCGGGCACACGACCGACGACCTCAAATTCCGTGTCTGGCACCAGGGCCAGGAAATGGCCGTGCTGCCGATCAAGGAACTCGGCGATCAGGCGCCGCTCTACGACCGGCCCTGGGTCGAGACGCCGAAGCGCAATATTGTCGCCGCCGCGGACGTGCCGGCGCCGAAATCGCTGGCGGAGGCGCTGCTCGGGCTGCTCGGTTCGCCGGATCTGTCGTCCAAACGCTGGGTCTATGAGCAATACGATCATCTGATCCTCGGCAACACCGTGCAACGGCCGGGTGGGGATGCGGCGGTTGTACGTATCGAGGACGGGCCGAAGGGCCTCGCGCTGACCTGCGATGTGACGCCGCGTTATTGCGAGGCCGATCCGTTCGAGGGCGGCAAGCAGGCGGTCGCGGAAGCCTGGCGCAACATCACGGCCGTCGGCGGCAGGCCGCTGGCGATCACCGACAATCTGAACTTCGGAAATCCCGAGCGGCCGGAAATCATGGGCCAGTTCGTGGGCTGCCTGAAGGGCATCGGCGCGGCGTGCGCGGCGCTCGATTTCCCCGTCGTGTCCGGCAATGTGTCGCTCTACAACGAAACGCAGGGGCGCGGGATTTTGCCGACACCGACCATCGGCGGCGTCGGCGTCGTGGACGACGTGGCCAAGACCGGCATCGCTCGCGTTCAAGACGCCGGGCGAGGCGGTGGTTCTGATCGGCGAGACGCAAGGCTGGCTCGGCTCGTCGGTCTATCTCTGGCTGATCGAGAAGCGGGAAGAGGGCGCGCCGCCGCCCGTCGATCTCGCGGACGAAAAACGCAACGGCGATTTCGTGCGCGGTCTCATTTCCGGGGGGCGGGTCTCGGCCGTCCATGATCTGTCCGACGGCGGGCTCGGCATTGCGCTCGCGGAAATGGCGATGGCGGGCAAGCTCGGCGCTGTGATCGACACGTTGCCGGATGGTCCGGCGCATGCGGTTCTGTTCGGCGAAGATCAGGCTCGTTACATCGTCACCACCGCCGACGCCGGCAAGCTTCTGGCCGATGCCAAGGCGGCGGGGGTGCCTGCTCTCAAGCTCGGCACGACGGGCGGGGCGGCGTTGACGCTTCCGGGCGGCGAGGCCATATCGCTCTCCGATCTCATAACGGCCCATGAGGGCTGGTTCCCGGCCTATATGGCCGGCGCCGCGGGGAACTGACCATGCCGATGGACGCAGGCGATATCGAGAAAATGATCAAGGCTGCGCTGCCGGACGCCGAAATCACGATCAAGGATCTTGCGGGCGACGGCGACCATTACGCCGCGACCGTCATTTCCGAGGCGTTCCGGGGCAAAAGCCGGGTCCAGCAGCATCAGATGGTCTATGCGGCGCTCCAGGGCCGGATGGGCGGGCTTCTCCACGCGCTCGCGCTGCAGACTGCGGCACCGAATCCCTGAGCTATGGCTCACAATCGGGAAAAAGCGTGCTTATATAACCACTGCAGGTTTCATTAGCCGCCCTCGGACGCGGCCAGACAGGTGACAAGATGAGCGCTCTCGAACAGATCAAACAGGACGTCGAGTCGAACGACGTCGTGCTCTTCATGAAGGGCACGAAGCAGTTTCCCATGTGCGGATTTTCCGGCCAGCTCGTGCAGATTCTGGAATATGTCGGAGTGCCCTACAAGGACGTGAACGTGCTCGAAGGCGACGGCCTGCGCGATGGAATCAAGCAGTTTTCGAACTGGCCGACAATTCCCCAGCTCTACGTAAAGGGCGAGTTCATCGGCGGCTGCGACATCGTCCGCGAGATGTTCCAGGCCGGAGAACTTCAGCAACTGCTGGTCTCAAAAGGTCTGCCGGTCAAACAGGTTGCGAACTGACGCGAGCCCGTTTTCCACAGCTCGCTACCTAGGCACTATTACTAGCTTCCGACACAACGCTATTGTTCTCCTTATGCGATTGAGGGTGGCCTTGGGGGGCCCCGCGTCCAAGAGGCAATAGTGATGCGTGATGTTTTTCGCTTACGGTGGTGGACTATGCACCGCCCATTGAACCCGATCCGGCGGATCAAATTCGCGAGCACCTGCTGCACGCGAGATCCATCGCGACGCAGAACGGATTTTCGAGTCTCGTGCCGTTTCTCGAAGTCGCGGGACACGGACTTGAGGAAATCGAACGGATGAAGCGGCCGATGCCGCGTGTGCGTATCGTTCGCTGATCCGGGAATTCGCCATCTAACAAAAGGCCGCCGAAAGGCGGCCTTTCTGATTCTCATATGATTTTTGCGAGCACACCCGGCCAACAAAAAAGGCCGCCCATTGGGCGGCCTTTTCGATTGGGGGTCGTGCGAAATCTCAGCGCGAGTAGAACTCGACGACGAGGTTCGGTTCCTGCTGGACCGGGTAGGGCACATCCGAGAGCGCCGGGATACGGGTCAGCTTGACCGTCATCTTCGAGTGATCGACGTCGATGTAGTCCGGCACATCGCGCTCCGTCAGGGTGATGGCTTCGAGAACCAGAGCCATCTGCTTGGACGATTCCTTGACCTCGATCAGGTCGCCGACCTTGAGGCGGGCGCTGCCGATATTGGTGCGGCGGCCGTTCACCTTGATATGGCCATGGTTCACGAACTGGCGCGCGGCGAAGATCGTCGGCACCAGCTTGGCGCGGTAGACGATCGCGTCGAGACGCGATTCCAGCAGGCCGATCAGGTTGGCCGAGGTGTCGCCCTTCATGCGCGAAGCTTCGGTGTAGATCTTCTTGAACTGCTTCTCGGTGATGTCGCCGTAGGAGCCCTTCAGCTTCTGCTTGGCACGCAGCTGCGTGCCGAAGTCCGACATCTTGCCCTTGCGGCGCTGGCCGTGCTGGCCGGGGCCGTATTCGCGCTTGTTAACGGGGCTCTTCGGGCGGCCGAAGATGTTAACGCCGAGACGGCGGTCGATTTTGTGCTTGGAAGCATGACGCTTGGACATATTTCCGCGTTCCTCTCGAAAGCGAGTTGGAGACGCGCCCTCCTGGACACCCCCTTTCGGGGGCCGACAGGCTCTTGGGCAGGATGCCCAGGCCATGGGTGCGTGCAAAACAAAGTGCGGGCCAAAACGGCCCGCACGGCTGGGTTTCTAGAGGAGAGGGGGCAGGGAAGTCAATCTCCGGAACGCCTTTCCAGGTACGCCGGTGGTCCGGCCGATTCACCCGAAATGGCGGATTTTTCGTAAAAACCGCCCGGAAAGGCCGGAATTACCCCCTCGGGTCTGCATTCGCAGTCGTACGGCGTCAACCATCCCGAAACATAGCCGTCACGCTCAATCGGTTGTTATCCAATGGGGCGCAAACCTGCTTCCCATGACCCTGTATCCGCGTCTGCGTACCCTTCTGAAGGTGGGCATTCGGCACCGTCTGATCGCTCTTATGGCGATCGCGGCGCTCGCGCTGGCGTTCGATTCCTATCTCACCGTCGTCCTCCGCCGTGACCAGCGGGTCGAAGAGGTCAAGGCCCGGATGCTGCTCGTCGCGCAGAACGCGGCCGATCATCAGTACCAATTCGCCTCTGCGGCGCGTCTTCTGCTCGGGATCGTCACCAAGGTCGCGCCGAGTGCGGATGCCTGCGGTAACGAGTTCCGCAAACTCGCCACCGAAGCCAAATGGCTCAAGGCGATTTCCGTCGCCGACGCGAACGGCATTCTGGTGTGCAGTTCCGCTCCGTTCGAGCCCGGTACCAACCTCGCCGACCGTGCATATTTCAAGGACGCGGTGCGCACCCGCGCCTTCGTGATGAGCGATTACGTGATGGGGAGGGTGCGCAAGGCGCCTGTCGTGCTCGCGGCTGCGCCGCGCCTGAAATCCAACAACGAGGTCGACTCCGTCGTTATTCTGTCGATCGATCTGAGCTGGCTCAATCAGATCGCCGAGAACATCGGCGCGGGTGAGGACGCCAATGTCATTCTCGTCGACAGCACGGCGACCGTCGTCTCTGCCGACAGGAAAGCCCGTTCGCTGACCGGCCAAAGCCTCGCGCGCGATCCGATGTTCCGTCGGCTTGTGGCGAGCCGGAACGAGGTTCTCGCAGGGGCGGGGCCGGACGGCGTGTCGAGGCTCTACGCGTCGGCGCAGCTTTCCGGCACCGGTGCGCGGCTCATTATCGGCTTTCCCGAATCGCAGCTGCTGACGCCCGTGCACGAGGCGGCCAAAAACGAGTTTCTGAAAAACACCCTGTTCTTCCTGGCGCTGTTCACAATCGCCTGGATGCTTGCCGAGCGCATGATCGTGCGGCCGATCCGCACCCTGACCCACGCCGCATCCGCGTTCGGCAACGGCGATCGCAAGGCGCGCGTCGATCCCGACGCGCTGCCGAACGATTTCACCGAGCTTGCGGAGACGTTCAATACGACCGCCGATCTCCTGGCCCGCAACGAGGAATTGATCGTCGAGAAGAATTGCGGTCTTGCCGAAGCCAATACGCGTCTGTGCGAACTCGCGCGTGCGGACGAATTGACCGGGCTGGCCAACCGCCGCGTATTGAACGAACGGTTGCAGGAAGTCTTCCGTCTGGACACGAAGGAAGACGTGGCGCTGCTTGTTCTCGATCTCGACAAGTTCAAGCCGGTAAACGATCTGATGGGTCATCCGGTCGGCGATCTGGTGCTGAAGGAAGTGGCGCGGCGGCTCAGCGCACTAAAGCGCGGCAATGATTGCGTGGCGCGGCTGGGCGGCGATGAATTTGCGATGCTCGTGGCGTGCGGCGAGGAAAAGTGGCGCCCGCGTCAGGCCGCAAAAGATATTATCCGTGCGATGTCCAGGCCGTTTCCGGTCGTGACCGGCCAGGTCGAGATCGGCAGCACCGTCGGCATCGCATTGTCCGAACGGGACGCAAGCGGTCCGGACGAGCTCCTGCGCGCCGCCGATCTCGCGATGTACCGGGCCAAGCGCGACGAGCGCGGCGGCTTTCGGTTCTTTGAACCGGACATGCATGCGGAGCTTCAGACCCGTGTGACGCTCGAGATGGAATTGCGCGCGGGCATCAAGGCCGGCGAAATCATTCCCTATTACCAGCCGCTTGTGGACCTCAAGGACGGCCGGATCGTGGGCCTCGAAATCCTGGCGCGCTGGAACCATCCGTCGAAGGGCATTCTACCGCCCGGCGTCTTCATCGGCGTTGCCGCCGAAGTCGGCCTCACCGAGGCGATGACGCGGCATGTGCTCGGCGCCGCCTGCCGGGAAGCGAAAAACTGGCCGGCGGACATCACGCTTTCAATCAATCTCTCCCCGAACCAGCTCAGCGATCCTTTGCTGCCGACAATGATGGCGAGTATCGCCATGGATTGCGGCATTCCTCCTCACCGCCTTGAAGTCGAAATCACCGAAGATGCGCTGATCCTGGATTTCCCGATGGCGCAGGCGGTGATGCAATCGTTCCGCAATCTCGGCATCAAGATTGCGCTCGACGATTTCGGCACGGGTTATTCGAGCCTGCAAAATCTGCACGAACTGCGCTTCGACAAGATCAAGATCGACCGATCCTTCATCGCCGATCTCGCGACCAATGACGACAGCCGCAAGCTCGTCTCGACGATCCTGGCGCTGGCGCAAAATCTCGGGCTGCCGGTGACGGCCGAGGGCATCGAGGATCTCGCCGTCGTCCCGATTCTCCTCAGATTGGGATGCACGTACGGGCAGGGATATGCCTTCGGGCGACCCATGCCGGCGACGGACATCAACGTCCTGCTGCAAGAGAAAGCGGCGGCCGGCCGCGCTCGCGTCGCCTGACAACGAATAAAAAAGGCGGGGAATAAAAAAGGCAGGCCTTCTAGGGGGAAGGCCTGCCTCCAAGGTATCCCGTACGCCTTGGGGCTCGCACGGGATGGGGGAAACGCGGCAAAAGCCGCGATCGGGCCGGCGCGATACCGGCCCAATTCGTTTAGCGGACGCCCGCCGGGGCGGCGTCGCCGAGATGGTCGGGGAGCGTCTCCTTCATCACGACGCCGGACCGCGCGACATGCGCGGCAAGAACCGGCCGCAATGCGGTGACCGCGAGGAACGCCGCGAACAGATCCATGGCCGCGACCGTGTAGAGCACGGTCGACCAGGTGCCGGTCGCTTCCATCATCAGGTTGCCGAGGGGCACGAACAGCGCGCCGATGCCTTTGGCGGTGTAGAGCACGCCGTAGATCTTACCGATGTGCTTGGTTCCGAAGGCATCGCCCGCGAGCGCCGAGAACAGCGAATAGACCTCGCCCCAGGCCAGGAACACGACGCCCGACAGGATGAGGAACGCCCACGGATTGGACCCGAAATAGCCGAGCGCGATGATGCCGAGACCTTCAAGCGTGAAGGCGATGACCATCGTCTTTTCGCGGCCGATATTGTCCGAGATCCAGCCGAACAGCGGGCGTGAAATGCCGTTCATGATGCGGTCGAGCATAAGAGCGAGCGGCAGCGCGGCCATGGTGACGAAGTACAGGTTGACCTGGAAATCCTTGACGCCGAGGTCCTGCGCGATAACGCCGAGCTGGGCCACGGCCATCATGCCGCCGGTCACGACGCAGATGAACATCAGGAACATGAGCCAGAACAGTTTGGTGCTCATCGCTTCCTTCAGCGTGTAGTCCTTGCGGGTCTGTACAAGCTTGGTCGAGGATTTGACCTCTTCCTTGTTGGGCGAGCGCAGGAACCACGCGGCGACAAAGGCGAGCGAGCCCTGCATCAGGCCGAAAAACAGGAACGTTTCCTGGAAGCCCGACGATTCGATCATGGCCGCGATCGGCAGGATCGTTGCCGCCGAACCCGCGCCGTAGCCGCCGGCCGTAAGGCCGACCGCAAGGCCGCGCCGGTCGGGGAACCATTTCAGCGCGTTGTTGATGCAGGTCGCGTAGATCGAGCCGACGCCGATGCCGCCGACGGCGGCGCCCGCGTAGAAGCCCATCAGGCTCGTCGCCTGCGAATTGATGATCCAGGCTAGGCCGATGAAAATCGCGCCGAAGGCGACCATCAGGCGAGGGCCGAACTTGTCGATGAAGTAACCTTCGATCGGCGCGAGCCATGTCTGGACAAGCACGAAGATCGTGAACGCGATCTGGATCGACGCACGTTCCCAGCCGAAGGTCTGCTGGATTTCGGGGACGAAAAGGGTCCAGGCGTACTGGATGTTGGCGGTTGCGATCATGCAGACCACGCCGACGGTGAGCTGGATCCAGCGTGTGCTTTCGGACACGGCTGGCCGCAGCGCGGGATTTGATTTCTCACTCACGGACGTTTCTCCTGTTCAATACAAAAAAGGCCGGCGTTCGGGCGCCGGTTATTCGTCTTTGCCGTCTGCTCAATAGAGGGTCTGGTAAAGTTCGAGCGCCGCGAGTTCGGCGGGCCGTCTCGCAAGGTTGGCGGTCATGTCGTAGCGGTCGGACACCATCTGCCAGTGGACGGTGGACGAATGCGGTTTTGTACGTACTGTCGGAAACTCGATGGCAACGTCGCGTGTATCGGAGGCGACGAGCGACAGAGGCCCGAACTCCGGCGTGTCGAAGCTCAGCTTCACGCCGGGACCGTTCTGGGTCCTCGCCATGGCCGCATCGACAAGGGTCCAGCCCACCGGCACGCGCGGCAGGCGCACATCCACGGCTTCCGCGAGTTTTGCGGCGCGTGCGAGCAAAGCGGTCTGATCCGCCGGTCGGCTTATCTCGTTCCAGCCAAGGCTCGCGGCCCAGCCCAGTGCGAAAATCAGGATAGCGGCTGCAAAGCGGCGCAGCGGAACGAGTGCGCGCCGAAACCCGAGTGCGTTTTCGAGCCTCCGCGCGGCGGCGATGGTTCTGTCCGGCGCGTCGGCCGGCTCGAGCGGGAAGGCCAGCCGCAGCGCATCGCGCATGCCGAGATCGGCCATCACGCGCGCCGCGATTGCCGGATTGCGCGCCAGATGATCCTCGACTTCGACTCGGCCCGCGGTGTCGAGCTGGCCGTCGACATAAGCATTGAGTTCGGCTTCGCCGATGCGATCAGCGTTTGTCATCGCGGCCTCGCACGAGTTTCAGCGAAACGACGTTCGTTTCGCCCTCAAGCGCGCGCAGCGCGGAACGGGCGCGGCCAAGCCGCGACATCAAGGTGCCGATCGGAACGCCGAGAACCTGGGCGGCCTCGCCATAAGCCATGCCTTCGATCGCGACGAGGTGGAGGGCCTCGCGCTGCTCGACGGACAAAGTCATGAAGGCTGCGCTGAGCTGGGCGAGACGCAGCCGGTCTTCCTGTTCGGGGCGGCTTTCGCTGTCGACGAGTTCCGCAGCGCGATCGAGACGCACGCGCTGCGCCTTCCTGCTGCGCATTCCGGATATGAAGGAATTATGCAGGACCGAAAACAGCCAGCTCTTCAGGTCGCCGTCGGGCCGGAAGCTGTCACGGCCCTCATAGGCGCGCACAACCGTGTCGTGAACGAGGTCTTCCGCCTCGGTCTCGTCGCGGGTGAGGGACCTCGCGTAGCGCTTCAGCGCCGGCAACTGATCCGTCACATTGAATTTAGTCGCGTTTCCGCTCATGCGCCCTATACGCCGCCGCGCCAGGCTTTAATCCCGGCCGGCACGATTTTTTTGATGGAGCCGGTTTTAGGCGCATGCACGAATTCCCAACTCCTCGAGGCAAATTTAGGCAGGCGGGCGAGGTGGGACGATCCGGGCGCTATGGCGACCGTGGAATCCTCAGGATTATGTGGCCGAAAGGAAACAAGCCGGCCGCCGAGTCTTCACCTTATTCATGGGTAGCTGCCGCTTATACGTGGGTGCGGCTGGCCAGAGGAGGGGGTGGGGACTAGAACCCCCGGCATGCCACGGCTTTCGGTCCGCCACATCACGACCTACCGCTACCGGCATCCTGTCTCCTTCGGGGAGCACCGGATGATGTTCCGGCCGCAGGAGAGCTATGATCAGCGGCTGATCGACATAAGGCTCCGGATCACGCCCGAACCGGTGGATTTGCGCTGGATCCACGACGTGTTCGGCAATTGCGTCGCCATCGCCCGGTTCGGCGAGGAAGCGGACACTCTGACTTTCGACAGCGATGTCCTGCTCGACCATCTGCCGCTCAACACGCCGGATTTCCGGATGGAGGGCTATGCCCGGACCTATCCGTTCACCTATGGGCCGGAGGAAATGCCCGATCTCGCGCGTGCGATCGAGCGCAGCTATTTCGATCCCGGCCACGAGATCGATCGCTGGGTCAGGCAGTTTGTACGACCGCGACGCCGAAACGCCCACGGGCGAACTTCTGATGACGCTCACTCACGCCATCAAGGAGAGTTTCACCTACGTCCATCGTCACGAGCCGGGGACCCAGGACCCGATCACGACCTTGAACACGGGGCGGGGCTCATGCCGCGATTTCGCGGTGCTGATGATGGAGGGGGTCCGGGCGCTCGGCTTCGCGGCGCGCTTTGTCTCCGGCTATCTCTATGTGCCGGATTCGTCGGGCCATATCGGCGGCGGCAATACCCATGCCTGGGTGCAGGTCTATCTGCCGGGCGCGGGCTGGGTCGAGTTCGACCCGACCAATGGCATTATCGGCAACAAGGATCTGATCCGCGTCGCGGTGGCCCGCGATCCCCGCCAGGCGGTGCCGCTCTGGGGCACCTGGGTCGGACGCCGTGAGGACAGCCTCGGCATGACCGTCGATGTCGATGTGCGCGAAGTCGCGCTCGATAAACGGCGCTACGCCGCCGAATAGGCGGAACTCTCCCCACTTCGCTGCGTTCAGGCCGATGCCGTCGAATGACCGGCATTCGTCTTGCTTGTCATTCTGTGACGCGTAATTTGTGACGGGGCGGCATGGAGTGTCCCTTATGAAAATCCGCTGCGGGTTCGACATCGCATTTGAATGCCCGCAACCGACGCCGATGATCCTGATGCTGAGCGTGCATCCGAGCCGTTTGCCCGATCTCCTGTCGCCGCAGCACTTCGCGTTCACTCCGGACGTGGCGCACAGCGACTATTACGATTCCTACGGCAATATCTGCACGCGCGTCGTCGCCCCGGCGGGACGGCTTGAGATTACGGCCGATTTCCTGATCCACGATTCCGGCGAGCCGGACGCGCATGCACCTGCGGCGCACCAGCACCGGGTCGAAGATCTGCCCGGCGAGGTTTTGGTCTATCTCCTCGGCAGCCGCTATTGCGACACCGAGCATCTTCTGGACATCGCCTGGCGCGAGTTCGGCGCCTCGCCGAAGGGCTGGCCGCTGGTGCAGGCCATCGTCGACTATACGCACAACCGCATTACATTCGGCTATCAGCACGCCTGCGCCACGCGCACGGCGTTCGGCGGCTATACCGACCGGCTCGGCGTCTGCCGCGATTTCGCGCATCTCGCGATCACGTTGTGCCGCTGCATGAACATTCCGGCGCGGTACTGCACCGGCTATCTCGGCGATATCGGCGTGCCGCGCGATCCCGCCCCGATGGATTTTTCGGCCTGGTTCGAAGTCTATCTCGGCGGGCGCTGGTACACGTTCGACGCGCGCCACAATCGTCCGCGTATCGGCCGCATCGTCATGGCGCGGGGTCGCGACGCGACCGATGTCGCGCTCTCGACCGCGTTTGGGCCGAACACGCTTGCGAAGTTCGAAGTCATGACCGACGAAATTCTGGAAACCGCCGCCTAGCCGCCCGGTTGCGGCCCGGCATCCTCGTAGCGGACATGGAGTCTGCGCGACCAGGCTTCGACTTCCTGCTCGGCCCGGTCCCTGGCGTAGCCGTAACGCTCCTGAAGGCTGCCGATCAGTTTATCGCGCTTGCCGTCGGCAGCCGTCAGATCGTCGTCTGTGAGTTTGCCCCACGTCTCCTTCGCATTGCCCTTGAATTGCTTCCACTGGCCTTCGACCATGTCCCAGTTCATGTGGGTCTCCTTGGTGTTCGTTTTTTGAATGCGGACTTCGGTAATGAACGCGGCCTTTTAGGGAGGGTTCCTTCCGCTGTTTGTGCCTTCCGCCGTTTGTGCATGACGCCTGATCCGATTAAGTCTGCCGCAGCAGGGGGTCGAATCAACCCCCGCCGGGCCACTGGGGAGAGGCACGACGAGAATGCGGGGGTTCTGGCCGCTCTTTCCTGCGAGTTTGCGCGGGCGTGTGCTCGTTCTGGTGCTGGCCGCGTTCATCGCGATCGCCGCGCCGGCAACGGTCGCTTTCCTGTGGATCATCGATACCACGGTCGTGAAGATCGGTACCTTGTTCGCCGAGAAGCAGATTCTGTTCGACCGCTATCGGGGGCTCGAGAGCCTTATGCGCGAGGTTTCGCTCGCCGAGAGCGCGGCACGCTCCCCCGCCATCGTGCAATGGGCGCGCGACGAGACCGACCCGGGAAAAGCGGAACGCGGCATAGCCGAACTCGAGCATTACCGGACCTCGTTCAAGGACCGGAGCTACTTTTTCGCGATCCGCCGCTCAGGCGATTATTATTTCAATGACCGCGACAACACGTTCGCCGGATCGCAAAAGCGCTACACGTTGTCGGCGGACAATCCGCGCGACGGCTGGTTCTACAAGACGATCACGCTCGAATCCGGCTGCCACCTGAATGTCGATCACGACGACAATCTGAAGGTCACGAAGGTCTGGATGAACTGCGTCGTGCGCGACGGCCGCGATGTCGTGGGCGTGCTCGGCACAGGCGTCGATCTTTCGCAGTTCATCCGCGAGGTCGTCGACATCCCGCAGACCGGCGTCAACAGCATGTTCGTCGACCTGAACGGCGCGGTGCAGGCGCACCGCGACCGGAGCCAGGTCGATTTCCATTCCATCACGAAAGACCTGAAAGCCAAGAAGACGATTTTCAGCCTTGTCGACGATGACGAGGACCGCGCGAAGCTCCGGGCGATGATGAACGAGGTCAGCGTCGGCGGGGTTCTTGTGCGCTCGGCCTTCATGCGGATCGACGGGCACAAATATCTCGTCGGTGTCGGCTATCTCGATCGCCTGGGCTGGTTCAACGTCACCCTGATGGACATCGACGAGATCGTCGACCGGCGGCTGTTTGCGCCGATCGCGCTGCTCCTGGCCTCCATGCTGGCCGCGGCGGTGGCGACGATGACCTTGCTGTTCAAGCGTAGCGTTCTCGATCGGCTGGCGCGACTCGAAGCGGGCGTGCGCCAGATCGAGAACGGCGATTTCAGCATCCCGGCCAAGGACAGCAGCCCCGACGAGATCGGTCGTCTGACGCGCGCCTTCACCCACATGGCCTCCGTCGTCGGCGAAAAGACGAATGTGCTGGAAGACATGGTGCGCGAGCGGACCGAAAAGCTGGAACGGCTGGCCTATCTCGACCCGATGACCGAAATCTGGAACCGGCGCGGCTTCGCGGAAGCGTTCGCGAAGGAGCAAAACCGCGCCTCGCGCACCAAAAAGCAGGCGGGCATTCTGCTGGTCGACATGGACCACTTCAAATCGATCAACGACATGCACGGCCACCAGGCGGGCGATCAGGCGATCATCGAGGTCGCGACCCGCATCTCCGGCGTATTACGCAATTACGACGTCTGTGCGCGCTGGGGCGGTGACGAATTCATCGTGCTGGTGGGCGACGTCACCAAGCCCACGCTCTCCCTGATGGCCAGCAAGCTTCTGCTGGCCGTCAACTCGGAACCCTTGATGCTGCCGAATGGGCGCAAGCTCGATACTCAGCGTCACGATCGGCGGATGCCTGATCTCCGAACCCGATCTTCTGGGCGATGCCGCGGCCAAGGCGGACACGGCACTTTATGCGGCGAAAAGCATCGGGCGGAACTCGTATCTGATCCAGGATGAAGACGCCGGGGGATCGGGCCGCGACGCCGGCTAGCGTCCGGCGCGCTTGACGAGCTCGGCATCGGGAAAACAGGTCGCGGCCTGACCGTTCTGTCCCTGCCAGATGCCGATGGCGACGCGGGTGCGGAAGCCGACAAGGCCGTCGGTCGTGCCGACATCGTGGCCCTGTTTTTCGAGACGCTGCTGCATGGCGCGCACGTCAGAGCGGGTGAAACCCGAAAGCTGATCCCAGCCGCCGGCGATCTTCGCGTCCGATCCGTAGCGATTGGCAAGATGGCCGATGAACAGCGCGTACATGTCCGACTCGTTGTAGCTCTTCAGGACATAGAAATTTTCTGAAACAAGAAAAGCTGGCCCGTGACGTCCCGCGGGCATGAGGAGATGCCCAGCAAGTTGAGGCGCGCGCGACAGAATATCCGTGCGAGGCTTCACGCCCATGCCGAGCCAGTCGGCCACGGGGCGGGGCTTGTCCGGCCCTTCGTAGGTACAGGAGACGGCTGCGGGCGCGGCGATCTCGGTGCCCCAGGGGTGGCCCGCGACCCAGCCATGGCCTTTGAGGAAATTGGCGATCGAGCCCAAAGTGTCGGGCACGGAATTCCAGATGTCGCGCCGCCCGTCGCCATCCTGGTCGACGGCGAAGCGCAGGAATTTCGAGGGCAGGAATTGCGGCTGGCCCATCGCGCCGGCCCATGAGCTTTTCAGGTCGGCGAGGGCGATGTGATCGCCTTCGAGGATCTGCAGCGCTGCGATCAGTTCGGGATAGAAATAGCTTTTGCGGGCGCCGATAAAGCCGAGCGTCGCAAGCGACTGGACCGCGTTCTTCGTGGGCTTGACCGCGCCGTAACCTGTTTCGCGGCCCCAGATCGCGACCACGATCTCGCGCGGTACGCCGTATTTTTTCTCCACGGCGTCGAGGGTCTTCTTCCACTGCGCAAGAACCGCGCGCCCGCCCGCGACGAGTGGCGGAAACTTCTCATCGGACACGTAGCGTCCGGGCGTCTGGAATTCCGGCTGACGCTGCTCCTGCGCGGGCGGAGCGCCGGGCGCCGCGAGATCGGGCAGTGTCCAGTCGAGCGCGATGCCGGAGAATGCGGCGTCGAACGTCGCGCGCGAGACCTTTGCTTTCTGCGCGTCCGGCCAGACGGTCCGCTGAAGCCAGGTGCGAAATTCGGCGTCGAGCTTCGGTTTGTCCTGCGCCGAAGCGGGCAGGGCCGAGAGGACGACAACCAGAATGAGCAAGAATCGGATCATGGCGGCGGAGACTACTCTCCGCCGCCAGATGGCGGAAATCAGGCGGCGGCTTCGGCCGGCGCGCACCAGCGCGCGATTTCGCGGACGTGACGATGGTCGGTGCCGCAGCAGCCGCCGAGTATCGTGATGCCGCGGAGGCCTTTGCGAAGATCCCGGTATTGCTCGCCGAGTTCTGCCGGATTGCCGGAATCCAGGTCGGGCGAGGCATCGAGTTCGGCATGGCTGCGCCGGGAGGCATTGGCACGCAGACCCCGAATACGCTTCGTCCAGCCTTCCCCGGCGTCGAGCGCATCCGCGAAATGGGTCGGGTGAGCACAATTGATCATAAAATAGGCGGCTGCTGCCCCGGTCTCGGCATCGGTCGTTTCGATCGCCTCGCGCAATGTCTGCCCGGTCGGCAGCCTGCCGTCGGTTTCGAGCGTGAACGAGATCGCCGAGGGCATGCCGGCGCGCGCCGCCGCCCGCACGATGCCGACCGCTTCCGGCACATTCGTCATCGTGAAAGCCGCGATCATGTCGGCTTCCGCGGCGCGAAAACTCTCGATCTGCGGCGCGTGATAATTCTCGGCTTCGGCCGCGGTCATTACGGTGCCGGGATCGTAGCCGTCGCCGCGCGGACCGAGGTTTCCGGATATCACCATCGGCGATTCCGGCGTCTCGAAATCGCGGCGCACTTCCGCCATCAGCGCGACGCTGTCGCGATTGGCCTTGTCGATCTGCGCCGCGGTGTAGCCGAGCTTCGCCGCCCAATCGGGATTGCAGCGCCAGGTCGGCGTTTCGAGAATGAATCCGAATCCGCCCCGCGCCGCCATACGGGCGTGAAGGTCGTAATACGAGCGCAGCCGTGCGCGGCCGTCGCGCGTCTTCAGGAGGTCGAACGAGGCGAAACAGGGAAGCTCGATTCCATCGTGGAATATGAGCGTCGTTTCCAGGCCGCTGTCGGTGAGGAAAATCGTATCGCCGAGTTGCGGCAGATCGTGTCTGTACTTGGCCATAAGAAGCTCCAAAGCTCTCCACCCGGCGTGAAAACTAGTGAAAAGCCCGCAATGCTTCTAGAAAGCCGATGGTGCAGGCATCCGAAATAAATAAGATTCATATTTCAAATCAATGGATTGAAAGGTTCGTCGAACGCGCTGCGACGGCCCCGCATATGAGCCTTCGGGCAGTAACTGTACTCATGGTAGAGTGACCGCATGTTCGATACCCGGACGCGCAAACGCTCGGAAACGCGTGAACGCCTTCTTGAGGCGGCCGAGAATGCCGTGCTCGCGAAAGGCTTCACCGCGACGTCGATCGACGAGCTCATCGCTGCGGTCGGCATCACGAAGTCCGGCTTCTTTTATCACTTCAAGGACAAGAACGAACTCGCCCGCGCGATGATGCAGCGCTACATGAAAAACGACCGCGTCGTTCTCGACGCTATTTTCCAGCGTGGCGACGAACTTCACAACGATCCGCTGCATGGATTTCTCGTCGGATTGAAGCTGTTCGCGGAAGCGCTGGCCGATTTGCCGGAGAACCATCCGGGCTGTCTCGCCGCGAGCTTCTGCTATCAGGATCAATTGTTTGATCAGGGCATTCGCGACATGAACGCGGAATCGTTCCTGATCTGGCGCCGGCGTTTTCGTGCCCGCCTCGACGAGATCGCGAGAATTTATCCGCCGTCCGGAGATGTCGATCTCGAAGCGCTCGCGGACATGGCCGCAACCTTGGTGGAGGGCGCGCTCATCCTGGGACGGGCGCTGAAGGACGTGACGCTCATGCCCCGGCAAATCCTTCTGTATCGCGATCTCGTCCGGCGTATTTTTCAATCCGGAAACCAGGTCGCATTTTAAGGATCACGTTCTTGCCTTTCCCGGGAGCGTGCTCCATTTAGATGCAGCCTGCGGGAATGATTTTCCGGTCCGCGTGTAAACGACCGGAGAACCTGCGGGTTTAGGAACGATTTTTGGCCTGCCTTGTCTGCCTCTGTGCTGCAAGTCCCCAAAATCGGTTTTGCGGCGCGCGCCCGAGGGCGCGCATTTAAGGAGGCCAGATCCATGGCTACCCAAGGTACGGTAAAGTTCTACAATTCGCAGAAGGGCTTCGGCTTCATTCAGCCGGACACCGGCGGCCCGGACGTATTCGTCCACGCCACGGCTCTGGAAGCGGCCGGCATCTACAGCCTGAACGAAGGCCAGAAGGTCGAGTTCGAGGTTGTATCTGATCGCGGCAAGTCCAAGGCGGCGAACCTCAAGACGCTCTGATCCAGAGCGCGGAACTTATCCTGACGCCAATGCAAAGCCCGGCTCGCGCCGGGCTTTTTTGTGCCTGGGCACAAGCCTTCCGTGCCGTTTACCGTGAATTGACTCGCGGTTCAGGGTTGAACAGACTGCGCGCGTAGAAGGAGAGCGTGTCTTTGGCACTAGAGAACGCCGACGCCGCGCTGGCCGCGCGTGGGATCACGAAAAGGTTTGGCGCGCTCGAAGTCCTGAAGGGGATTGATGTCGAAGCCCGCACGGGCGACGTCGTCTCCATCATCGGCACATCGGGCTCGGGCAAGAGCACTTTGCTGCGCTGCCTCAATCTCCTTGAACAGCCGGACGAGGGGCAGATCATTCTCCACGGAGAAGAGATCAAGCTGAAGCGGCAAAAAAACGGCACGCTCGCCGCCCGCGACAGCCGCCAGATCGCGCGGTTGCGCTCGAATCTCGGCTTCGTTTTCCAGAACTTCAATCTGTGGCCGCACATGACGGTGATGCAGAACGTCATCGAAGCGCCGATTCAGGTTCTTGGACTTTCGTATGACGAGGCCGTGGCCCGCTGCGAGAAACTACTGATAAAAGTCGGCATTTCCGACAAAGCCGAAAGTTATCCGGGGATGCTGTCGGGCGGCCAGCAGCAGCGCGCCGCGATTGCGCGCACTCTCGCCATGGAGCCGAAAATCATTCTGTTCGACGAGCCGACGTCATCTCTCGATCCCGAGATGGTCGGCGAAGTCCTGGGTGTCATTCAGGCGCTGGCCCAGGAGGGACGCACGATGCTGCTCGTGACCCACGAAATGCGTTTCGCCCGCAATGTCTCGACGCGGACGATTTTTTTACACGCCGGCCGGATCGAAGAGCAGGGAACGCCGAAAGAGGTGTTCGACAATCCGACCTCGGCGCGTTGCCGCCAGTTCATGGCGAGTCAGCAGCACGAACATAACAAGGAGCCCGTACCAATATGATACTCAGAATTTTCGCCGCGGCCGCACTCGCCGCCGCGCTGAGTGTTTCATCCGCATCGGCCGAAACACTCAAGATTGGTTCCGAGGGTGCCTATCCGCCCTTCAACACCAAGGACACGAGCGGCAATGTCGTCGGCTTCGACATCGACATCGCGAAGGCTTTGTGTGCCGAGATGAAGGTCGAGTGCACCGTGGTGACGCAGGACTGGGACGGCATGATCCCGGCGCTGCAGACCAAGAAGTTCGATTTCGTGGCGGCCTCGATGTCGATCACCGAAGAGCGGAAGAAGGTCGTGAACTTCACCGATCCCTATTACAGCAACAAGCTTCAGTATGTCGGCAAGAAGGGCGTCCCGCTCGATATCTCGCCCGCCGCGCTGAAGGGCAAGTCGATCGGCGCGCAGCGCGCGACGATCGCCGCCGAATGGCTTGAGAAGAACGTTCCCGGCGCCTCCACGAAGCTCTACGACACGCAGGAGAACGCCTGGCTCGATCTCGACGCCGGACGTACCGACGCCGTGCTTGCCGACGGCTTTCTGGCCTATGACTGGCTGCAGAGCGCCACCGGCAAGAACTTCGAGTTCAAGGGCAATCCGGTGTTCGACGACGACAAGATCGGCATTGCCGTCCGCAAGGAAGACACAGCCCTTCTCGCCAGGTTGAACAAGGCGCTCAAGACCATTATCGACAACGGTACCTACGCCAAGATCAACGCGAAGTACTTCCCCTTCTCGATCCGCTGATCCCGCTCTCAAGGGCCGCCTCCAAGGCGGCCCTTTCTCCCTCAGGGACGCAATGATCGACCTTTACGGCTTCGGCCCCCAGATCGCGCTCGGCACCTGGATGACGATCCGGCTGGCGTTCGCCTCGCTATTGCTCGGTCTCAGCCTCGGTCTTCTCGGCGCCGTCCTGAAGTCCTCGCGCGTGCGCATGCTGCGCGTGATCGGCGATGTCTATTCGACGGTGTTCCGGGGCATACCGGAACTCGTCGTGGTCCTGCTTATCTATTTCGGTTCGACCAGCATCCTGACCGCGATCTCCGGCTGGTTCGGCGGCGGTTACGTGGAACTCGATCCGTTCACCGCCGGCACGATCGCGCTCGGCATCTGCTTCGGTGCCTACGCGACGGAGGTTTTTCGCGGTGCGCTCCTCACCATACCGAATGGGCAGATAGAAGCAGGGCAGGCGCTGGGCTTGAGCAAGACGCGCATTTTCTGGAAGCTCGTTCTGCCGCAGCTCTGGCGGATCGCGCTGCCGGGGCTCGGCAATCTCTTCATGGTCATGATGAAGGACACCGCGCTCGTCTCGGTGATCGGCCTTGAGGAGATCATGCGCAAGGCGCAAGTCGCGACCAGCGTGACCAAGCAGCCCTTCACCTTCTACTTCACGGCCGCCATCATCTATCTCTGCATCACGGTTGTCGCGACGATCACGCTTCAGGCCATGGAGAAGCGCGCCAACCGCGGAATCCGGCGGGTGCGCACATGAACTTCCAGTTGATGTGGGATTCGGTCCCGCAGCTTCTCCAGGGCGCGCTTCTCTCGATGCAGCTCGTCGTGGTGTCGGGGATCTTCGGCCTCGTGATCGCGCTGCCTTTGGCTTTGGGCCGCCTGTCGCCGAACCCGCTCATCAGCACCGGGCCTTACGCCTACATCTTCTTTTTCCGCGGCACGCCTCTGCTCGTTCAGTTGTTCCTCGTCTATTACGGGCTCGGTCAGTTCGAGGCGGTCCGGAGCAGCATATTCTGGCCGATCCTGCGCGAACCCTATTGGTGCGCCGTCATTACGATGAGCATGCACACCGGCGCCTATATCGCGGAGATTCTGCGCGGCGCGATCCAGGCGGTTCCGGCCGGGGAGGTGGAAGCCACCCGCGCGCTCGGCATGTCGCGCGTCACGGCCTACCGCCGCATCATCCTGCCGCGCGCCGCGCGCATCGGGCTGCCGGCCTACGGCAATGAGGTGATCCTGATGCTGAAGGCCTCGGCGCTCGCGTCGACCATCACGCTGCTCGATCTCACCGGCATGGCGCGCACGATCATTGCGAGAACCTATACGCCGGTCGAAATCTTCACCACGGCGGGCGCGATCTATCTCGCGCTGTCCTTCATCCTGGTGCAGGGCTTCAGGCTGCTGGAGCGCCGCTGGAACCGCCATCTGGTGCGGGCGTAGCCAGCTACAGCTCTCGTGGTTCGCGATGCCATCGGCGAACGGGGCTGTGGAAACCGGGCACTTCAGCCTGCGTTATGAGGCCATGGGGACAATCGCCGCCTCGCGCGGCGATCAGGAGTGCTATACCGAGGCCCCATGCGCTTCAGCCCCGAATTTCTCGACGAGATCCGAGCACGGCTTCCCGTGTCCGAAGTCGTGGGCCGCCGCGTCCAGCTCAAGAAGAAGGGCCGCGAATGGGCCGGGCTGTCGCCCTTCAACAAGGAGAAGTCGCCGAGCTTTTTCGTCAACGACCAGAAGGGCTTTTATCATTGTTTTTCAAGCGGCAAGCACGGAGACATCTTCCGGTTTCTGATGGAAACGGAAGGCGTTTCCTTCCCTGAAGCCGTCGAGCGGCTGGCCGGGCAGGCCGGGCTGGACGTGCCCAAATCCGAACCGCACGAGATCGAGCGCGCCGAACGCCGGGCGACGTTGAACGACGTCATGGACTTGGCGGCGAAATTCTTCGAGGCGGCTCTGGCCGGAAAGGCGGGAACGCTGGCGCGCGGCTATCTCGACCGGCGCGGGCTGACCAACGACACGCGCGCGGCATTCCGGCTGGGCTATGCGCCGAACGACCGCACGGCGCTGAAAAATCATCTGGCCGCGCAGAACATCTCCATCGGAGACATGATCGAGGCCGGGCTGCTCATTTCGGGCGAGGACGTGGCCGAACCGTTCGACCGCTTCCGCGACCGCATCATGTTCCCGATCCACGATGCCCGCGGGCGGGTGATCGCGTTCGGCGGCCGGGCCATGCAGGCCGATGCCCAGGCGAAATATCTCAATTCGCCCGAGACGCCGCTCTTTCACAAAGGCCATGTTCTCTACAACCACCATCGCGCCCGCGCCGCCGCCCATCTGGCCGGAACGGTGATCGCGGTCGAGGGCTACATGGACGTGATCGCGCTGGCGCAGGCCGGGATCGCGCATGTGGTCGCGCCGCTCGGAACCGCGCTCACCGAAGGCCAGCTCGAACTTCTGTGGCGGATGGGGCCGGAGCCGATCCTCTGTTTCGACGGGGACAAGGCCGGCCAGCGGGCGGCCTATCGTGCTGTGGACGTGGTGCTGCCGCACCTGAAGCCCGGAAAATCCCTGCGCTTTGCTTTTTTGCCGGACGGGCAGGATCCGGACGATCTCGTGAAGAGCGCGGGACGGGAGGCGGTCGAGGCCGTGCTGGCCGCGGCCCGGCCCCTGGTAGATGTGCTCTGGGAGCGTGAACTCGATGCCGGACCGGCCGACACGCCCGAACGGCGCGCGGCGCTGGAAGGGCGGGTCAAGGATCTGGTCCGCCTGATCCAGGACGAGAGCGTGCGCCGTCATTATGGGACGGCCATGACCGAGAAATTCCAGATTTTCGCACCGCAGCAATCCAATCTGCCGATTCCGTTCCAGAGACGGGAGCGGGGCCGGATGGGAGGGGGCCGTCCGGGCGACCACCGCCCAAAGGCCGGATTCCGAACCGAGCCGCTGCGCGCCAGCGCGGGCCTCATGCAAACCACCCAGGCCGGCCGCCCCAAGGTCCGCGAGGCGGCGCTTCTGGTGGCCTTGATCCGCCACCCCCGGCTTCTGGACCGCCACGCCGAGACTTTGTCCGAGATCGAGCTGACCTCACCCGATCTCACCCGGCTGAGGGCGGCGGCGATCGACGCCGCGTCCCACGGCGAGGGGGACAGCCGGGAATTGATGGAGGCGGCGATTGCCCGCGCAGGTCTATCCGCCGCCCTGGCACGGGCCGAAAGCGCCCTGACGCCCGGGCTCTGGTGGGCGGCGCCGGAGGCCGACGACCTTGATGCGGAAACAGGCTTCCTGCATAGCCTTGCCTTGCATCAGAAGGCCCATGCGCTACATAAGGAGCTTCGCGCGGCGGAGGCCGCTTTGGGGCAAAATACGACCGAGGAGAATTTTTCCCACCTCGTCGATATTCAAAACCAATTGAGCAACATAGAGGGCACCGAGGCCACGATTGAAGGCTTCGGCGCCGCATCCGGGCGTCCTGCGCGGAGTTTCTGATAGTTTTGGGCCGTTTGGCGTGGTTAATCCCCGCTTAATACGGTTCGCGCACAAGTCAGGCATGAGATTCGCCTGCGGATGTTCACCGCCGGACGGTGCGCTATATGTGATGAACGCCGGGCCGCTCAGGCAGGCCCACGAGAGATACGGACCACATGGCAGCCAAAACAGCCGCAACAAAAGAAGAAGCACCCGAAGTCCCGGCCACCGAGGGGCCGGACGGCGCCGTTCTTGATCTCAACGATCAGTCGGTAAAGCGGATGATCAAGGCCGCCAAAAAGCGCGGCTATGTCACCCACGAGGAGCTGAACGAGGTTCTGCCTTCGGACCAGACCGATCCGGACAAGATCGAAGACATCATGTCCATGCTCAACGAGATGGGCATCAATGTCGTCGACGCCGAAGAGGCGGAGGCCGAAGGTGAGCGCGCGTCGGAAGACGACGATGAGGAAGAGGGCGGCGATGTGGTCGAGACCGCGCCGCGCGCGGTCGCGACGACGACGACTGCGAAGGAGCCTTCCGACCGTACCGACGACCCGGTGCGCATGTATCTGCGCGAGATGGGCTCGGTCGAACTTCTGTCGCGCGAAGGCGAAATCGCCATCGCCAAGCGCATCGAGGCCGGCCGCGAGGCAATGATCGCGGGCCTCTGCGAAAGCCCGCTGACCTTCCAGGCCATCATCATCTGGCGCGACGAACTCGCCGACGCCAAGATCCTGCTGCGCGACATCATCGATCTCGAAGCGACCTATGCCGGTCCCGAGGCAAAGGCCATTCCGGCGCCGCTCGACGGCGACGGCATGGGCGCGGCGCCGACCCCGGCCCAGCCCGCGGGCAAGCGTCCCGGCGAGGATGACGATCTGCCGGAAGGCGTAGCCCCGCCGCTCGGCGACATGGACGACGAGGACGATGAGGGCAATCCCTCGCTCGCCGCCATGGAAGCCGAGTTGAAGCCGCAGGTCGTCGAGACCTTCGACAACATCGCCGACAACTACAAGAAGCTGCGCCGCCTGCAGGACCAGAACGTCGAGCAGCGGCTGAAGAACGACCGCCTGACGCCGGCCCAGGAGCGTAAATACAAGACGCTCAAGGACCAGATCGTCGACGACGTGAAGTCGCTGTCGCTGAATTCCCATCGCATCGAAGCGTTGGTCGAGCAGCTCTACGACATCAACAAGCGCCTCGTTTCGCTCGAAGGCCGCCTGTTCCGTCTCGCCGACAGCTACGGCGTCGACCGTCTCGACTTCCTGAAGCAGCATCAGGGTTCGGAACTCGATCCGAACTGGATCCGCCGCGTCGGCAAGCTGGCGGGCCGCGGCTGGAAGGAATTCATCACGGCCGACAAGGACGTGGTGAAGGACATCCGCGCCGAAGTGCAGACGCTCGCGGCCGAAACGGGTCTCGAGATCGGCGAATTCCGCAAGATCGTCCAGATGGTGCAGAAGGGCGAGAAGGAAGCGCGTCAGGCCAAGAAGGAAATGGTCGAGGCCAATCTTCGTCTCGTGATTTCGATCGCCAAGAAATATACCAATCGCGGCCTGCAGTTCCTCGATCTCATTCAGGAAGGCAATATCGGCCTGATGAAGGCGGTCGATAAGTTCGAATACCGCCGCGGCTACAAGTTCTCGACCTATGCGACGTGGTGGATCCGTCAGGCCATCACACGGTCCATCGCCGACCAGGCGCGCACGATCCGCATCCCGGTTCACATGATCGAGACGATCAACAAGATCGTCCGGACATCGCGCCAGATGCTGCACGAGATCGGCCGCGAGCCCACACCGGAAGAGTTGGCCGAAAAGCTGGCCATGCCGCTGGAAAAGGTGCGCAAGGTTCTCAAGATCGCCAAGGAGCCGATCTCCCTCGAAACGCCGATCGGCGACGAGGAGGATTCACATCTCGGCGATTTCATCGAGGACAAGAACGCGATCCTGCCGATCGACGCCGCGATCCAGTCGAATCTGCGCGAGACGACGACGCGGGTTCTGGCGACGCTCACGCCGCGCGAAGAGCGTGTGCTGCGCATGCGGTTCGGCATCGGCATGAACACCGACCACACGCTGGAAGAAGTCGGCCAGCAGTTCTCGGTGACGCGCGAACGCATCCGTCAGATCGAGGCGAAGGCGCTTCGCAAGCTGAAGCATCCGTCGCGTTCGCGGAAACTCCGCAGCTTCCTCGACAACTGATCCTGGTTTCGGGCCGGTGACCGCAGATTTCGTAGCGATCACCGGCCCCGGCCTTTCCGCGAGCATAAATCCTCTCGGCGCGGAGCTTTCGACGCTCCGCGATGAAGCCGGGCGCGATCTGCTCTGGAACGGCGATCCCGCGTTCTGGGCGGGACGAGCGCCCATTCTGTTTCCCATCGTCGGCACGCTGAACGGCGGCCATTACCGCGTCGACGGCAAAAACTATGCGTTGCCGCGTCACGGCTTCGTCCGCCGAAGCCGCTTCGCGGTGATCGAGGCTATGGCGGATCGCGCGGTGTTCCGCCTCGCGGCGAATGACGAGACGCGCGCGGTCTATCCCTTCGAGTTCAATCTCGATCTGACATTCGCGATTACCGGCCGCCGCCTCGACGTGACGGCGGAGCTTGTCAATACAGGCAGCGGTCCGCTGCCCGCGAGCTTCGGCTTTCATCCCGCGTTCCTTTGGCCTCTGCCTTACGGCGCGCCGCGCGCCGAGCACCGGATCGCTTTCGCGGCCGAGGAGGGGGCTCCTGTGCGCCGGCTGGATACCGAAGGGCTGCTCGAGGCCCGGTCGCGCCCGACACCCGTCCAAGGCAGCACGCTTCTTCTCGACGACAGCCTGTTCACCGAGGATGCACTGATCTTCACCGAACTTGCCGGCCGCTCGCTGAGCTATGGCGCGCCGGATGGGCCGCAGCTTCACATTCACTATCCGGACACGCCGAATCTCGGGCTTTGGTCGAAACCCGGCGCTCCTTTCGTTTGCATAGAGCCATGGCAGGGCACCTCCGACCCCGTCGGTTTTTCCGGCGAGATCTGGGAGAAGCCGGGCATTGTGCGGGTGGGCCCCAACGAGCGTCGGCTTTGGCGCTTGGGCGTGGAACTGACAGCGGCCTAGTGGCCGGAGATGCGTGGGCGGCTTTAACTTGCTAGTCTGCTACCCGGCATGCTCACGCAGTTTGAACGCCGCCGTCAGAAACTGATCCCGCGCGCGCATTTCGCGCACCGTATGGCGCGCGCCGTCGGTTTCTGGTTCATCCTCACCGCGGCCGGTCTCGTCATCGGCATTGCGGGCTATATGCTGTCGGAGGGCATGTCCCTCGTGGACGCCTTCGTGAACGCGGCGATGATCCTGTCGGGCATGGGCCCGGTCGGCGAACTCCACAGCACCGCAGGCAAGATTTTCGCCGGCTGCTACGCCATCTTTTCCGGCCTCATCATCGTCATCGCGACCGGCTTCGTGCTGGCGCCGATCCTGCACCGCGTGTTGCACGCCTTCCATGTCGAGGGCAAAGGGGGCGAGTGATGGCCGCGCCGGAACTCACCGTCTGGTACAATACGTACTGTCCCGTCTGTAACGCCGGCATCGATCACCAGAAGAACAAATTGCTGGCCGCCGTACGTGCGGGAAAGCTCGAATTCCGCGACATCAATCTGGAGCCGGAGGCGCTCGCCGCGCACGGGGCAGGGGTCGAGGACATCCGCCGCCGCCTGCACGCGACGGATGAAAAAGGCCGCCTGATCGTCGGCGCCGACGTCGCCATCGAGATCTGGCGTCGGACGCCGGGCGAGGCCTGGATCGCGGCGCTGCTCGGCAATCCGGTAACGCGGCCATTGACCCGTTTTTTCTACGACCGCTTCGCCGATCTGCTCTACGCCTGGAACCGGCGCAAAGGGAATTGGTGACGCTCACTCCTCGAAAAAAACCGGCACGCCTTTCTTCACCAGCCCCGCCAGTTCCTCGACATCCCAGTTCGTCAGCCTGACGCAGCCGCTCGACAGGCTCTTGCCGACCTTCTCCGGCTCCTCCGTGCCGTGAATGCCGAAATGGTCGCGGTCGAGCGCGATCCAGACCGTGCCGACGGGATTGTTGGGGCCGGGCTGCACCGTCATCGGCTCGTCCGGAGGGTTTTCCTCGCCTTCGAGCTTCAGCTTCGGATCGTAATTCCAGGTCGGCCCCTTGGCGATGCGCTCGATCTTCGTCTCGCCCTCCGGAGCGGGATTGCTCTCGCTGCCGATGGTCGCCGGATAGAGCGCGATCAGATCGCCGGTCTTGCCGAAGACGCGCAGGGTACGTTCGCTCTTGTCGATCACGATCCGATCGGCTCTGATCCGACCGGTTGGGGCATCGCCCTCGGCGGCACGGCCTTCCTCCACGTGCTCGACCGCGGCGACGACAATCTCCGTTCCCTGCTTGCCGAAATCGGCATCGGGATTGAGGCGCTTCAGCAATTCCTCGTCCATGTGGAAGCGCTCGGCGAGAGCCTCGCGCGGCCCAGTGAAGGCCATGAGTTGGAGCTTCGCCTTCTCGGCGATATCGGTCGGGACCTTGTCGATGAACGGGCCCTTCACGTCCCGAGGCGAAATCGTGTAGCGGACGAGCACCGGCTCTGAATCGCCCTCCGTCAATTTGGCGAAGCTCGCTTCATCCAGCTTTCCTGTCGCCTCCAGACCGTTGTCGGCCTGGAACGCCTTCAGCGCGATTTCAGTGGCGTCGCCGCTGAGCGCGTCGATGACGCCGGGCGAGTGGCGCTTCCGGTCGAGCAGGACCTGCGCCTTCAGGATGAGGTCCGGGCTTTTCGCGGCCTTGGCCTCGAAGGTCGCCGCGTTGATCGCCTCGATATCGGGAGGCGCTGCCCAGACGGGCAGGGTGACGATCACCAGGAAGAAGACAAACCACAGGCCGAACAGTTTCATTTTGATCTCCGGGCCCATCACAACGGTGGAAGCATGGATCCGGTTTCGCGTGCTATGAGGCTCCATGCCCGCCATCGTCTCCATTACCGATCCCGGCGACCCCCGCATCGCGTCCTTTCGCGAGGTTCGGGAGCGCGATCTCGTGGGGCGCGCCGGGCAGTTCATCGCCGAGGGCGAGGTGGTTTTGCGCGGTCTCGTCGCGTCGGACCGTCACCAACCGGTCGCGCTCCTGATCGCCGACAAGAGGCTCGAAAAGCTTGGGCCGCTTCTTGCGCAGGTGCCGGACGGCGTGCCGGTCTATGCGGGCTCGCAGGACGTGATCGACGCGATTGCCGGCTTTCATCTGCATCGGGGCATTCTCGCGCTCGGCCGCCGCGCAGCGGACGATGGGGCCGATGCACTTCTGGCGCCGCTGCCGGAGCGGGCGCTTGTTCTGGTGCTGATGGGCATCGCCAATCACGACAATATGGGCGGCCTGTTCCGCAATGCCGCGGCGTTCGGCGCGGCGGCGGTGCTGCTCGATTCGGAGAGCTGCGACCCGCTCTATCGCAAGGCGATCCGGGTTTCGGTGGGAGCCACTTTGAACGTCCCGTTCGCGCGCCTGAAACCGGGTGAAGACGCGCTCGACGTGCTGACCCGGCACGGCTTCGAGGCGTTCGCCCTGTCGCCCTCGGGCAGTACGGATATCGTCGATCTCCGCCGCCCGCCGCGCACAGCCGTACTGTTCGGAACAGAGGGGCCGGGCCTGCCGGACGCAATTCTGGCCCGCGCCCACACCGTTCGCATCGCCATGGCCGGCGGCTTCGACAGCTTGAACGTGGCGACCGCGAGTGGCGTCGTGCTGCATCATCTGTCGATGCGCTGTGGCCATGAGCAATAAAATTCAAGGCGACATCTAATTGCCAAAAGATGCAACGGGGTTTCGGTCCTCATACGTCGATGAGCGTGAAGGCTCTCGATCCGGAGGGTCAGTGGTTACTTGTGGCTGAGATTGAGCAAGCGCTCCTGACTTGGATAGAGGTTGGCTGCTCCGGACTTTCGCCAATTGGCGACGACGCCGTTCTCAGCGGCCTCCGGTGCGTACGGACGGTTCTTGTCCATAAGCGCCCGGATATCGTGTCAGATGATTTCGTTTCTGCTCCAGAAATTTATCATCCGGCGCCAATCCAAAACCTTGATATGACTTTCTCAAACCAAATGAGGGCCTTGGCTCAACTTTGGTAGACTTTTCTGTCATTCAGAATGGTGGTTCTTTTCGTGCCAACGAAACGCTAGGCGGAGTGGATTTTTGAAGATGCAAGAGACAAGCGTTGGAGCTTCCGACCTTGAGAAACGCAGGCCCGCCACTTCAAGCACGAGCATTTCGACGGAACGGCGTCTGCTGGGATGGGCGGTAATATTAGCGGGAGCCGCGCTGATGGTAGGCGGCGGAATGATAGCTTTCCTATCTGTTCTCTAATGGGGAGGGCCCGGGAGACGGGGCAAGGTCAATCGAGCGGTTGGGGTTGGAGTGTTTGAGTATGAGCAATGACGTTGATGTTGTGGGCCTGACAGAAGAGCAAACTCGCCGTTTCCGAGAGATCGATGATGAGATCACGCAGACCCAAGCAGGCATTGCTGTCTGGCACCGTCTGCTTGATCGTCGGCGGCTGGACCGAAAGCTGGGCGTTCATTCAATCACCGAGTTTGCGGTCGATGTGAGGCCTTCGGATCATCAGCAGGGAACGCTTGTGAAGAAGGTCGACACCGCGGACGAGACCGCTCCATCTCGCGAGCCGTTCTATGTCCATTCGGAGAGCGAGGCGCGCGCGCTGTTGATCCGGTGTGTTGGCTATCTCAGCGACGCTGCAGGCGAGAAGTTTGCGTTCGATAAAGGCTATGGTGACCGGGACAAGATGTCTGAGTGGATCATCAAGGAGATCAAAGAGCGCGGGGCAATCGCGTATATTCGCAAGCACTCACCCTATACTTTCGGCATCCCGATTGCGGTGGCCGACGCGTGAGAACGGGCGGGTAGCGCCATGGCACGATATTTGGCAGTTCTTGCGGTTCAAGCCGAAGGGCAAAGGATCTCGCTTCCTGCGATCGACGGGGCGAACGACGATCCCCTTCCGGATTTCCCCAAAATTCCTGAGGGCCGCTGCCTTGTTGCGGTCGTCAACAATGGCGACTGGCAGTCGGCCTTAGACGTCACGTTTCCAACCGTCTATCAGAGACTCCATCGTCGGTATCAGGACGGGACGTGGAAGGCGATGGATCTTTATCTCATTGACGAGCACCGGGCCGCTCAGATCGAGGACGGACGCCGGGTACTGATGAACGGTCAGCCCGTTCGGGATCCGGGGAGAGTGTAACAGCGTCGGTCGTTGCGGTCCGCTTCCTTCAATATAGCGGCGTGTGCTAATCTCGTATGTGGGACGAGGGGCGTGGTCTGAATGATCCGGCGTGTCGTTCGCACGATGTGTCGGGCAAGCCATCGGCTCTGTAGGATAGTGAATACGTTCCAGACTCTGGAGTAATTGGCGTAGCAATCTAAGCTGGTAGCCAGATCACGTTTCCCTTCTCCCTCAGGGCGATCGGAGGGACACATGCCGGACGCGAGCCCGGCGATCGGCGAGATCCTCCATCTCGCTCATCACGCCGCCGGTGATCCAAGCCTTTGGGACGAGGTGATGGCGCGGCTGCGCGTGTATTTGAATGCGCCGCTGATGGCGTTCATCGACCACAACTTCATCACACATCAGGGCGAGATCAGCCACGCCGCGGGTATCGACGAGAGATTCCGAACGCTCTACGGCGCCCGTTTTTCCGGAAAGAATGTATGGCTTAACGTTGAGCGCCGCTTCGTGCCGGGGGAGGTATTTACGGGCGCGGAATTGGTGCCGAACTGGGAACTTGTCAGAACAGAATTTTACCGTGAATGGCTGCACCCCCTGCATGCCTTTCACTGTTTGATTGGATTCGCATTCGGTGGCTCCGAAGAGGTCAGAAGCCTCGTTGCATTGAGGCCGCTTGATGCAGCCTCATTCGATGCAAAAAACAAGCGAGAACTTGGCTCTTTGCTGCTGCAGTTACGCTGCGCTTGCGAACTCGACGTCGAATTCACGGCCGCTCGTCACAAGACCGAGATCCTTTCCGATGTTGTACAGGCCCTTTCAGAGGCGATACTGGTCGTGGATGGCGAATGCCACCCTGTCTTCCTCAACAGCGCGGCTGAAGGACTTCTTGCCGAAGGCGGCTATCTTGCGCTTTCGCACGGCATGCTCGCCGCGGTTTCGGGCCAGGAGACTGGCAGACTGAGACGTCTCGTCGCCAATGCGGCCGCATGCAATGGCGAGGGAATGACAAGATCGAATGGTGAGATTGCGATTACCTGTCCGTCGGGGGGGCCACCTCTCGTCTTGCGGATCAAGGCCCTTCCGCATTCCGCGATCGACAAAGGCGGCAAGCACAAAAAAGTCGTCGCGATCTTCACCGGAACGAGTGAAATGATGGAGACGGCCCGTCAATTGTACGATTTCTATCACCTCACGCCTGCAGAGGCTCGACTAGCTGCCCTCATCGTCAGCGGCTACTCGCTCCACACGGCGGCACGCAAACTCTGCATCAGCCACAACACGGCGCGGACCCACATGAAGCGGATCTACGATAAGACCGCTACACATCGGCAAGTCGATCTCATCCGGCTCGTGGTAAATCGCGCTATGCCGCCGCATTGATTTGTAAGGGCTGCTTTCAGAACGACGCAATTGTTCAATGAGCGTGACCAAGCACTGAGCTTCTGTACATGTTGCGGCCGTGCTGATGCGCGTGCGAAGGGATCCGACCGTGCGTTGCGTCCATCTCTTCCCGCCGCATCACTCTTGGCTCCTCGGCGGCGCGCTCGTTCCGCTCATGTGCGACGCGAACGTTTCGGCTCACGCAGCCGAGTCTCGGCATTGCCACAGCGCGTTTCGACGTTTTCCCGCAGTCAGGGCACTTGGTGCCTTTGTCCCACTCGCTCATCGGCCGGAATTGTCTGAACGGACCGCAATCACGACATTGATATTCGTAGAGCGGCATGAGTTCGCTCCCTGGAAATGTGGCGCTCGCGCCACGAACCAAATAGCCGTCAAGTCGTCGGCGGCCCGCCCGGCATGGTCCCACTCAAGAGCATGTAGCCTGGGATCCAGCCGGTATAGACGCCCTGCACGGCGCAAATCGCTCCCGTTACCCTTGTGAGTTCCGTTCGACCGAGCGCAAGAATAAGGAAGAACAAGAACCAGAGGACACCCCAGGAGGCCCACGAGATACCGAACCAGACATCCCAAACGCTATTGGCACCCGCAAACGTCTCGAGGAACACGGGAACAGTGGTGATCGCCACGAACAGGCAGAACCAGCCAAGGCCTCGTCCGTCTGCGCCGTTCCACCGGTTCCAGGCGACCCAAAAGTAGGTGAAGGTGAACAGAAGAGTCAGCGCCGCGGCCTTGATCGAGCCAGCGTTCGCGCCTGGGCCGAACGCCAAGTAGATCGAGACGAGCAGCGTGACGAAGCCTACGAAAACGTCGATCACGGCGATCTCTCGATCGCCAATCTTTCCCAAGAGCCAGATACCGTTCAGGCACAGAACGGCACCAACCCAGAACAGCGCCAAACCGAGCAGCATCATTCAGTCCTCCGGCTGGGCCCCTTCGCGGAGGTCGCGGAGCGGGCGCTTCGGCGGTTGGGACAAAAGGCGCAACGCACACGCTACGCCTCTCGCCGCTGACTGCGACTTCAGCTTGTAGTCGCAAGATCAACGCCAGCCGCAATACCAGGCTTCGGCCCGCCGCTATTGGGCCGGATATCAAAGTCAAAAATCTCGGTCGGGATCGCCACGGTGCAGCACGCATTCGGAATGTCGACGATGCCGCTCACCCGTCCCTCGACCGGCGCCGTACCGAGGATCACGTAGGCCTGCTCGCCGGTATAGCCGAATTTCTTGAGGTATTCGATTGCATTGAGACAGGCGCGACGATACGCGACGTGCGCGTCGAGATAGTATTGCTTGCCCGTCTTCTCATCGACCGAGATGCCTTCAAAGACGAGGTATTCCGAGAATCTCGGCTCAAGCGGGCTCGGCTGGAATATGGGATTCGTAATTCCGTACTTTGCGATACCGCCCTTGATGAGATCGACACCGACATCGACATAGCCCGCCATTTCGATGGCGCCGCAGAACGTGATCTCGCCATCACCCTGCGACCAGTGAATATCGCCCATCGAGAGGCCGGCACCCTTCACATAAACTGGGAAGTACACGCGGGAGCCCCGGGACAGGTTTTTGATGTCGCAATTGCCGCCATGCTCACGTGGCGGAACGGTACGCCACGCCTCTTTTGCCGCCGCTTGAGACTTTTTCCCGGTCAACTTCCCCATCAAGGCTGTTTCGGCATTGGGTGCTGTCGCGAGCGGAGGAACGCGATCCGGGTTGGTCGCGATCAGTTCCGCCTCGCGCCTGTTGCAGCGATCGAGCAAGTCCTGCGAGGGCAGGCAGCCAATGAGGCCGGGATGCACGATGCCCGCCCAACGCACGCCCGGTACGTTTCGAGATGTGGTGTATATGCCGTGGAAGTCCCAGCAGGCCTTGCGCGCATGCGGATAGTGATCGACCAGGAAGCCGCCGCCGTTCTCACGTGCGAAGATGCCGGTGAAGCCCCATGGCGAGGCCGGCAAGTAGCCAAGATCGAGCAGATCGACCACGAGAAGGTCACCTGGCTCGGCTCCTTCGACTTCGAACGGGCCACTCAGGTAATGGACCTTGGTGAGATCAACGTCGCGTACGTCGTTGGCGCTGTCGTCATTTTCGATCTGGCCGCCGGTCCAGTCAAAGCATTCGACCCGGAACTCGTCGCCGGGTTTCATCATCTCGACCATAGGAATGTCTGGGTGCCAGCGATTATGGGTCTTGATCTCGGCTGCCTCGGGTGGGCGGGAGAGGTCGACCTTGAATGCAGTCCTTGACATGGGCCGTCTCCATCAAGTTGGGAATTCCCGAAAGCGCATCATGTGCGACTGCTCGGCGCTCATAGAGCAACAACGTCGGCCTTTGATGCTCCGCTTTACAAAACAGGTCGTCACCCCCGGGGGTGATGTGCATACCCTCGAGCAAGAACGGCCTTAAAGAGGGTCGATCAGCAGGATGGAAAGGTCGGCGGAAGCCGGGCCGATTTTGACCGTGACCAGTCCTGGCCCGGATGATGTGACGAAGCCTTCAAAGTCAGGTCTCGCCTTTCGAACCGTTCTTTCCGCGCTTTGCGCCGATGGCGCGAAGCGCACAATCTCAAAGGTCCGCTTCCGCGCCTTGCAGTCGCTCCCAGCGCTCGTTGACCGCGTTGAGGTTCGGTAGCGAAATAACCGAGTCTTGCCGAGGGGGGATGATCACCGGCGCGTTCTCCCCGGATCATCTGTTCCGGAAGTGTGCGCCCGCGCTTGTTCAGGCCCTGCACCGCCAGCCATCGACCCAATGACACCACGCAGGATATCAATCGGGATCGGGACGATGGTCGAGCTTTTGTCGCCCGCAATATCGTAGATGGTCGAGAGGTAGCGAAGCTGGCTGCATGGCGACCGTGTCGAGCCCTCTGGTGTGTGCAGCGTGACCGTGCCGTTGCCGACGTTGGACGTGCCACGACGATTCTCTCGCCGCGATGCCTTCGCTACGCAGGTCCGCCGCGCCGGACAGAAGGCCGGTGTACACGCGGTCGGCGATGCGTTGCCGACGATCTCGAAAAGCGCCTCATCTCCGTCAAAAGGGCGGCTGACCAAAAACACGGCCCAAAAACACGGCCACAGAGCTGAGTTGGGGGCCTTATAGCGCCGCCTGGACCATGATTTCGACCAGGATATCCGGCGATGCGAGTTTCGATTCCACCGTTGCGCGCGCCGGCGCGGTTTCGGGATCGATCCAGGATAGCCAAACCGCGTTCATGCCGGGAGCGTCGGACATGGTGGAGAGCCATATATTAGCACTCACCAATCTGTCCTTCGATGTTCCGGCCTGAGTAAGATAGCCATCGATCTGTTTGAGAATATCGGCCGTCTGCGTACCGACGTCACCCGAGGTATCCTTTGCGGTGATGCCCGATAGAAAGGCGAACCCATTCGCAACCACCACTTTGTTCAGACGTCCATTCGATTCGTAGCGAGTAATCACGTTGTACTCCGGCGGAAAAAATCGGTCGAGGGCAGGGCGTTTGCGGTCCCTTTGGCGGGGAGTCTGCGAGGCGGATGGGCTGTCACGCGACCGACAACCCGGCCACGAAATCCTCTTCTGGAAGGGCGTCGCGCGGATTCTGGCAACGTTCGCGGTAATAGTCCCGGTAGAGCTTGAAGCGCTCGAGGAGACGTCGCATCTCCGCGATCGTGTCGGTATGCACGTCGACCCGGAGATCGATCTCCGGATAATCCTGCCGGTCGACGACGCGCAGCCAAGCGGAACGCTCGGGCCGGTGAATGCCGTTTGTCGCCTGTCCACCGGCCTTGCATCCGCCTTCCAGCGCATTCATCAGGCGGTCTTCGAGCGGCGCATCACGATCGGCGAGAAAGCCCTCTGTGATACCAGCTACCGTTTGCGGGCCAGCAAGTCCGTTGCCGAATACCGCATAATAGGGACCGACCGTATGCCCGGCCCATTGCCCGCATTTGGCGCCGGTATGTGCCACCGCGTTTCCTTCACGGTCGATGATACCGGTCTGGCGATAAGCGAAGTCGTCGTCGTTCGCCTCCACCACGCCCATCACGGAGCGCGGCGTGAACCCCTGCGCGAGCAGATTGATCGCGCGTGGATCATGCGCGCGCAAATACATGGCCTGCGATTTGCTGATGCCGACATTCGGCCGAACACTCTCGCTGCGGCGACCGCAGGCGAGGGAAAACGTAGTGGTGCCGATGCCCAAACGGCCTGTGCGAGAGCAGCGCGCGATGATTGAATAGGTCATATCATCTCCTTGGGCATCACTTGGGGCCGATCGGCGGCAACCATGTCGGCGAACTCCATCTGTGTTTTGGCGTTGCGTGGGCTCTTTGCGCGCTCGCTGTAGTAGGCTGCGTAGAGTTTGAATTCCTCGTGCACCCGCCTGAGCTCTTCGACGGCGTTGTCATGCGCATCGACGCGAAGATCCCAGTCGGAGTAATCGAAGATGCCGGCAACGATGACCGCCGCCGAGCGCTCGGGCAATCGGCCTCCGTTGCCGACCAGTCCGCCGGCATCCCGGCCGGCTTCCAGCGCGGCCAGCAAACGCTCTTCCAGACTTGCCGCGCGATCTGCCGCATAGCCCGCGACGATCGCGTCCAGCACCTCCTGGCCCACCAGCATGTCGCCCATGGCCACGTAGTCCTTGCCGACAAGCTGGCCGCACCAGGGCCGCGTCATCGCACCTGAATGGGCGGCCGCGTTGCCTTCGCGATCCACGACGCCGATCTGTCGATAGTGCGAGTTCAGATCGTTGCCGATGAGCTGCCCCAGCACCTGAGGGGAAGTAAAGCCTTGGGTGAGCAGGCGGCCCGCCAGCGCGTTGTTACCCGGATTGGGGGTCCCCAACGTAATCGAAACACCGGTGTTGGCACGCGCCGCATCGCTGCAATACATCCCGATCGTGATCGAGTAGCTGGCGACACCGAGCCCGAGGCGTCCTGTCTGCGGACAACGAGCGATGATGGAGTAGGTCACGGGGCGAACTCCGATGAAATTAAAAGATCAGCCAAGTTCATCTCCAAAGCTCTGTGCGCGCGAGTTCGACGGTTACCTCTGAAACATTAGCATTCAGGATTTGCGCCCTGGAAGCACAAAATGAATTCGAAATGCGTTTTTTTTGGCCGCGACATTGCGCATATTGTGGGCGCGAGCGGCCAAATGCCCTGCTTTCGGCTCGGTTATTGACTCCATCGAAGTCTGTGTGGTTTCGCTGGGGCGGGTTCCTCACCTCTTCTCACGAGGATTTCGCCGTATCACGACCCGCTCCGAGCGATGTGTTCGGGGCCGGGCAGGGATGGGGCTGACCTCGAAGCAAGTTGGTTTCCTACCTGTTTTGCCGGAGGAGTTTGCGAGAATGTCGTACGCGACCACCGATGACGGAGTTCGCCTGTATTACGAAGAAACTGGCTCCGGCCGCCTTGTCATCCTGGTTCACGAGTTCGCGGGCGATTATCGGAGCTGGGAGCCACAGCTCCGACAGTTCGGCAAGCGCTATCGCACCGTGGCATTCAACGCTCGCGGGTTTCCCCCGTCGGACGTCCCCGCTCAACCGAGCGCCTACTCATATGCTCGTGCAGTTGATGATATTAAGTCGGTCCTCGATCATCTGGGTGAGGAACGCGCTCACATCGTTGGGCTTTCTATGGGGGCCTTCGCCACGCTCCATTTCGGGTTCCGCCATGCGGATCGCGCCCTCTCGCTTTGCGTCGGGGGGTGCGGCGCCGGCGCCGCACTCGACAAGCACGAGCAATTTCAGGGGGCCGACGCTACCGCGGCGTTAATCATGTCGTCCGGCATGGGAGTAGTTGCGGAGCGGTATGCAATTGGCCCAACAAGGGTGCAGTTCCAAAATAAGGATCCACGCGGCTTCGCCGAATTCAAGCAGTTGCTAGCCGAGCACTCCGCGCTCGGGTCGGCGAACACCCAGCGCGGTGTCCAGGGGGAGCGACCATCGCTCTATACCGTTGTCGACGAGATGCAGCGGCTGACCGTCCCGACGCTCATCATCACTGGCGATGAGGACTGGCAGTGTCTCATCCCCGCGATCCTGATGAAGCAGAACATCCCTTATGCAGGGTTGGCCGTGATTCCGAACTCAGGCCACGCGATTAACCTCGAAGAGCCCGGCGAGTACAACCGGATTGTCGGGGAATTCCTCGCGCAGGTAGACAGCGGCCGCTGGCCGAAGCGGGATCCTCGGGCTGTCAGCCTCTCCTTAACGGGGAAGCCGTGATGCGGCGCGTAGACCGCGGGTAGCTCCGCAGCTTGCATGCCTGTTGACCAGCTTTCACCGCTGCCTCATTGTCGAGGCCGATTTTGAATTCATGAGTCTTCCGGACGCTGCGCCCGTCTTGTGTTCTGGAGCGAGCCGCCCGTCCGGGCGGCATCGAGGCTGTCCAATGGGATCGGTGATCGTGGGGAACATGCCGCCTGCGCACGGGGGCGAGCCGGCGCCAGCCCAGCCGGGCTCGCTCCATGAAGAGCTGTTGGCGCGTTTGCGCGAGCTCATCGTCGAGGGCCGCCTCGCGCCGGGAGCCCGGGTGCCGGAACGCGAGCTGAGCTTGCAGCTGTCGGTTTCCCGCACGCCGTTGCGCGAGGCGCTGAAAGTGCTCGCCGCCGAAGGCCTGATCGAACTCCTGCCCAATCGTGGCGCCCGCGTCCGCCGGTTCACCGAAGCCGACGTGCGCAATCTGTTCGAGGTCGTCGCCGGCCTGGAATTCGTGGCCGGACGGGCGGCCTGCGAGAAAATCAGCGACGCGGGCATCGCCGAGATCGAGCAGCTGCATTACCAGATGTACACGCATTATGTCCGGCGTGAGCTGTCGGAATATTTCCGGCTGAACCAGATCATCCACACGGCACTGGTCAAGGCCGCCGACAATTCCCTCCTGCTCTCCCACTACGACAGCCTGAACGCGCTCATCCGGCGGGTGCGGTTCTCGGCCAACCTGGCGCACCGCGACCGGCTGAACGAGGCCATGCGCGAGCACGAGGCGATCGTCGACGCGCTGCGGCGGCGCGCCGGCGCGGAGCTCGGCCTGCTGATGTTCGAGCACCTGCGCAACAAATGCGAGGCGGCCTGCGAATGCCTGCGCGAGGCGGGCGATGTGCTGATCCATGACCCGGCGGGCGAGCCGGCTCCCGCCGCCGGCCTCGGCGGCGAGAGCGCGGACGACGAGGGGGCGCGGCGGGTCAAAGCGGCCGCGGGATAAGGAACCGTCGGCGCGGTCGATCGTGTGCTCACCCGCTGACCATGAATTTAAATATTCACCGCGGACCCATTTGGTCCGCGGTGAATATTTTGGCGATGGTCCTGTCATGCTCGCGTCTATTTTGCATGCGGATCGTGATTGACCTCGATGCATTATGCATGCATTTTGAGCATCTCCAGCGCTGCTTGTGAGCCGGAGGAAGCCTAGGCTCGCTGATTTCCGACCGCAGTATGCATTTGGCACGACGCTTGCGTTTACCCGGTAACTGATCGCTCGCATTCAAAATGCGGGCTCATCGACCTGAGGGGGACAAGAGATGGTGGGCAAGACGGTTTTCGAAGCACCCAAGGCGGCTCCGCTGCACCCAGCGGTGAGCCGACGTACTTTGTTGAAGGGAGCGCTCGCGACCGGCGGCCTTCTGTTCGGCACCGGCACCGCACCAGCCATCGCCCAGGGGCGACGCGATCTCCGAATCGGGCTGTTCGGGGGAGATTTCGGCAATATCTGCCCGTTGCTCCGCGCCGACATCCAAGGCGGGATCCTAACCCGCAACATCTTCGACCCGATGACGGAAATCGACTATGCATCCCGCAGCATCGTGCCGTTCGTTGCGGAGGCGTGGAAGGTCGTCGATTCCCACACCTGGCGGATCAAGCTCCGCGAAGGGATCAAGTGGCACAAGGGCTACGGTGAGGTCACCGCCGAGGACCTAGTCTACACTTGGAAGTTCCATCAGGACTCCAAGAGCTTCCAGATGGGCAGTGCACTTTCGACGCTCGCCTCGGTCACGCTGGTCGACAAATACGTCGCCGAAGTGAAGACCACCATTCCGTACGGCGCTTTCCCCGGTATCAGCATGGGGTATGGAGGCTATATCGCCTCTGCCAAGGCGCACCGCGAGATGGGCGCCCAGGCGTACAACGCCATGCCGATCGGCAATGGTCCGTTCATGATCGAGTCAAGGCGCGGCTCTGAGATCGTGCTCGTCCGCAACCCGATTACTGGCGGCCGGGACTGCCGAAGCTCGATCGGCTGATCTACCGCGCCGTCCCCGACGCCACCACCCGCGGCCAGGCGTTCCTGAACAACGAGCTCGACTTCATCAGCCATCCAGATCCCCAATCGCTCAAGGAGATCCGGAAGAACTCCGACATCACCTATCGTTCGACGCCGGCCTGGACCTGGGATTACCAGATGTTCAACCTGGTAGGTAGTCCGGTCACCGCCCTCCAAAATAAGCTCGTTCGCCAGGCGATTTCCTACGCCATCGACCGCGAAGCGATCGCCAACGAGATCTATTATGGCGAGGCGACCCCCACCGACAATCAGATCCCGCAAGGGTATATGGGCCACCGGGGGCACTTGCTGCGCTACCCGAAGAATGGCGATCTTGCCAAAGCCAGGGAACTGATGGCGCAAGCCGGCCTCAGCGGCGGCTACGAAGTCGAAGTCATCACGCAGCGACAAGGACTGGCTCCGCAAGGAACTCGAACTGGTCTCGGCAATGGTGTCGCAGATCGGCATTACCTACAAAATCCAGAACATGGACATGGGCGGCTTCAACAATCTGTGGCTGAACCGGCGATACAATCAATTACTCGAAGACGTTACCCTGAATGGCCCGGACCCGGACGCCACGTCCTGGAACTTCCTCAACGGCCAGACCTCGCGCGGCTACAACAACCCGAAGATGAACGAGTTGCTCATCGCTGCGCGCTCCGAGTTCGATCCAGCCAAGCGCGAGCCCATGTATCACCAGATCGTCGATCTGACGCTCGACGACTGTCCGATGATCTTCCACGTCAATCCAAACAACATCCAGCTCTACAACAAGAAGCTTGTTGGCTTCGAACCCTCGCCGCAGGAGCACGTCGAGAAGATGGACACGGTTTACTGGGGTTGACGTGAAAGGGCGGGGCTATGCTCGCATACGTATTTCGTCGCGTCGTTCAGATTCCGCTGGTTCTCGTCGTCGTATCGCTCGCCGTCTTTGCGATCACCCGCGCGACGCCGGGCGACCCCGTGCAGATCATGCTGGGGATGGAGACCTCCCCCGGCGCGGCTGAGGCGATGAAAAAGGAGTTCAACCTCGATCGGCCTCTGCCCGCTCAATATTTTCTCTGGATGGGGCAAGTCCTGCAGGGCGATCTGGGACGCTCGATCCGCCTCAATCAGCCCGTCACGGAATTGCTGAAGGAGAGGTTGCCGGTCAGCCTGCAACTGGCGGCGGCGGCCATGGTGATTGCGTTGATCGTCTCCATTCCCCTGGGAATCGTGGCGGCGCTCCGACGTGGCACGTGGATCGACAATGTCTGTACCGGACTCACCGTGTGGGGATTTGCGCTGCCGAACTTCGCGCTTGCGCTCATCCTGACTTACGTTTTCTCGATCAAGCTTGCGTGGTTGCCCATCACCGGCATCGGCTCGAGTGCAAGCGCGACGGGCGGTTGGTGGGCTTACTTCGGCCCGTTCATCGTGCCGGCCATCGCGCTTAGCATTCACCCGATCACGGTTCTGACGCGCCTACTCAGGGCCAGTCTCATCGACGTGCTTTCGCAGGACTATCTGCGGACTGCGCACGCCAAGGGGTTGATGCCGAGCACGATCATAATCGTGCACGCGCTCAAGAATGCCATGATCCCCTTCGTGACGATGGCCGCCATCGAGACCGGCCAGCTCATCGGAGCGCAGATCACAATCGAATACATCTTCGCAATACCTGGGCTCGGCTCAGCCATGCTCAACGCGGTCGTCAACCGTGACTTTCCGGTCGTGCAAGGAGTGACGCTTGTGATTGCCATGTTCTTTCTCGCCGCGAACATCGCCGCCGACGTGATGTATTCGTTGCTCGACCCCCGCATCCGGTATTGATGCGATGTCGGTGGAGACGCATCAAATGGCTGTACCAGGCGAACTGCCGGAGAGCGCCGATGCGCCTCCCGTCGCCAGCCGCCGGTTCGTCCATAACCGTGCTGTCGTTGCGGGCTTCGCTTGTTTCGTTCTCATCTGCGCCGTGACCCTGCTCGCGCCGGTGCTGGCGCCCTATGACCCGGTGAAGATCGAGCTTGCGAACAAGCTGCGCCCGCCCAGCCTCCTCCATTGGTTCGGAACGGACCACTTCGGCCGGGATGTCCTGTCTCGCGTCATGTACGGCGGGCGCGTTTCGCTGTTGGTCGGTCTCCTGGTGACGGCTTTCACCTTCGTCGTCGGGGTGCCGTTCGGGCTCGCGTCCGGCTTTCTCGGCGGACGCATCGACAACATTTTCATGCGGCTCGTCGATGCGTTCCTGACCTTTCCTCCGCTCCTGCTGGCCGTCGCGATCGTCGGTCTTCTGGGGGCAGATATCCGCAACGTGATGCTCGCCCTGGGGATGGTGAAGGCGCCGATCCTGGCGCGTATCGTGCGCGGATGTGCCCTGTCCGCCCGCGAGGAAGTTCATGTGCTGGCGGCGCGGGCGCTGGGAGCCGGGCCCTTCCGGATCGCCTTCTCGAATGTTCTTCGCAATATCCTGTCGCCCATCATCGTGCAGCTGACGATGGTGTTTGCGGCCGCCATCGTGACGGAGGCCGCGCTCAGCTTCCTGGGCCTCGGCACGCAGCCGCCGAAGCCGAGTTGGGGGAGGGATCTCAGCGACGCCCGGCGGTTCCTGGCTGACGCGCCCTGGATGTTCCTGGCGCCGAGTGCCGCGATCTTCTTCTGCGCCCTCAGCCTTCATTTCATCGGCGATGGATTGCGCGATTGGATGGATCCGCGCCGTCGCCGACGCTGAGCGCGTTCCCATTGATCCTAAGCCCCAGTTACTCCGGGATGACTAGATGCCGCTCCTTCGCGTCCGAAACCTTCAGACCCAATTTGACACCGAACAGGGGGTGGTACGTGCGGTCGACGGTGTAACCTTCGACGTGGCGGAGGGGGAAATCCTGGGGCTGGTTGGCGAGAGCGGCAGCGGCAAGAGTGTGACGGCGCTGTCGATCATGCGGCTCGTGCCCGAAGCGCAGGACAGGATACGCGCTGACGAAATCACGTTCGACGGCATGGATCTTCTTCGGCTTGGCGAGGCCGGGATGCGCGAAATCCGCGGTGCGAAGATCGGGATGATTTTTCAGGATCCGATGAGATCACTGAACCCCGTGCTGACGATCGGGCGGCAACTGACCGAGGTGTTGCGCCGGCATCAGAAAATGGACTCGGCCGCCGCTCGCCGTCGTGCCGTCGAACTTCTCGATATGGTCGGCATCGCGATGCCGGAAAAGCGCCTTTCGGCGTACCCCCACCAGCTGTCCGGCGGCATGCGGCAGCGCGTGATGATCGCCATCGCGCTGTCCTGCCATCCGAAACTGCTGATCGCCGACGAGGCCACGACGGCGCTCGACGTGACCATTCAGGCGCAGATCGTGGAACTGGTCAAACAGCTCACCCGTGACCTCGGCACGGCGGTGATCTGGATCAGCCATGACCTCGGGCTCGTTGCGGGCATGTGCGATCGCGTCAACGTCATGTATGCGGGACGGGTCGTGGAGACCGGCACGGTCGATGAACTGTTCTATCGCCCGAGCCACGGATACACGCTCGGGCTCCTGGGCTCCTCGCCCCGCGTCGACCACGACGGGGGCGACCGGTTGGTGTCGATCGAGGGGACGCCTCCCGACATGATCAAGCCGATCACGCTGTGCCCGTTCCTGCCGCGCTGCCGCGTCACGGTTGCCGAATGTCAACGGACGATGCCGCCCTCCCGTTACATCGGAGGCGATCACTACGCGAGCTGCGTTGCAGATCTCACATCTCACTGGAGCGGGGACAGAGCATGACCGGCAACGATGTCATCCTGCGCGTCGAGGGGTTGTCGGTGCATTTCGGCAGCAGCCGCGGTGCAAGGATCAAGGCCGTGGACGATGTTAGTTTCGAGGTCGAGCGGGGCAGTACGTTTGGCCTCGTCGGCGAGTCGGGCTGCGGAAAATCGACGACCGGGTCGGCAGTCCTGATGCTGCAGCGTCCGAATTCCGGCAAGGTCATCTTCGATGGCGTCGACCTCGGTACGCTCGGTAGTCGGGCGCTCCGCAGCATGCGCAGGCGCATCCAGATGGTGTACCAGGATGCGGCGGCGTCGCTCAATCCGCGCCTGTCGGTGAGCGACATCATCTCGGAAGCGCTCACGATCCATGGCCTTTACCGGGATGCGGCTCGCGGCGGCCGCATTCGGCGGCTCATGGACATGGTGGGTCTCCCGTCACGCCTCGCCAACAGATATCCCAGCGAATTGAGTGGCGGCCAGGCGCAGCGGGTCGCCATCTGCCGCGCCCTTGCGGTTGAGCCGGAATTGATCGTGTGTGACGAGCCGGTCTCGGCCCTGGACGTTTCGATCCAGGCTCAGATCATCAATCTTCTGCAGGACCTGCAACGTGAGCTGGGCCTCACCTATATCTTCGTCTCCCACGACTTGAGCATCGTGAGGCACATCAGCGACAAGATCGCCGTTATGTACCTGGGGAAGATCGTCGAGCTCGCTGAAAAAGAGCAGCTATATCGGCGGCCGATGCATCCCTACTCGAGGGCGTTGCTCTCGGCCGTGCCGGTCCTGGACCCTGACCTTGAGAGGAAGCGCGAGCGGATCATCCTCAGCGGCGACCTCCCGAATCCGGCCGATCCGCCGCCGGGATGCCGATTTACGACTCGCTGCCCTCTGGCGGTCCCGTCCTGCAGTGAAAGTGAGCCGGCATTCAGCGTGGCTGAAGCCGGGCACTGGGTGCGCTGCCCCATTACCGTGCCAGGCACCGGGGAAGCCGAACTGGTGGGCCATTCTGGGATTGCCCGCACTCGGGTCGCTTAAGCGGTTGAAATGTCGCCTCAGGGTATACCCTCGCGTGACGTAACATCCGAGCCCGAAAGCGCGTAACATTAGAATTGTATTCAGGCATATGCCTGAGACCGCCGACGCCGACCCCGAGGACTATGACCGCGTGATGAGGGTCAATCTGCGCGGCGTCCTGGAACTGCATGAAATACGAACTGCTCCAGATGCGCGACCAAGGCTGCGGCGCCATCGTGAACTGCTCGTCACTCGGCGGACTTGTAGGCATCGCTGAACGCGGCATCTATCACGCCTCCAAGCATGGTGTGGTCGGGCTAGGCCAGGCGCGGTCTCCATAATCGCCGTTATCCGAACGCGACGGCGCGCCTGACCCAAGGCTCGGGTGACGAGCGCGGCGACTACCGTCGTGAACCTAGCGGTGGCGCCAGGGCTCGCAGGCCAGTCCATCAAGATCGCGATCATGACTGAGCCAATAACCCGGCTGGCCGCGGCGGGCCGGAGCCAGTCCGACAAGCCGTGCGCTCGCACAGTTCGGCGCCGCGGCGATGTGGCGGAGCGTCGCGAGCGGCGGCCAGGGACTGAGCGCGGTCAGCGCATAGGCCAGCGCCGAGGCAATGGCTAGCCCGGGCACGAGATATCGCAGCCATCTGTACTTACGGCGAAAGCGTGCAAAGCGGCGCGGCGAGCTCCATTGCCGCCGAGGGTCAAGGCGGTGGCTTGACCGCGCTTCCGCGCCTTCATAGACGCGCCAACCACGTGGCGAGTTTGGCATCGAGGCTCTCCAAGTTTCGGGGAGCATAGCCGAGATGCTCTTAAAGCATTCCTGCTGCCGGCCGTTGCTTATGCAGCAGGTTAACTGTCGCCTAAGGTGAGCCATCTAATTGAGCGGAGCTTCCTTTTGACACTGATCGATTTTTAAGCCTTGGCAAGTTCCGTCGGCGCCTCCAATGCACCTTCCTTCGCTGCGAGCTCCGCGCGCAGTCCAGCGTTCAAGGCGTGGCCGTTGCGTCCGTGATGGATTTCTCGGTGGCAATTGGGGCAGATCGCGCCCACCCATTCCGGAAAATCGAGGCCGCCGTCGGAGCGCCGGTGGGTGTGATGCGGCTCGAGATAAGGGCTGCCATCAGCGCGGGTGAACGGTGCCGGCTTCTGGCAGCACTCTCACACCCCTTGCGCGGGCGAGCACATACGCTTTCACCGCCCGACTGCGCTCATAATGGACCCGAGCGCCGCCAGTCTGCGGGCCGCGGTCAGATTGCTCGGCAGCCGAATAGGCTAGCTGACGGAGCTCCGCCAGCGACCGTACTTCCGCCGGTTCTGAGCTTGCGTCTCATCGCGCGGAATGTCGGTGATCGGAGCTAGAATAAAGCGGATGGCGTTGAGTGAGTAGCCATCGGCATCCGGCGTAACAATGGTCTCCCAGCCGGCGTAGCCGAACACCCCGAGATAGCGATATTGACCGCGGGGTTTTGCGGCCTCGAACAACAAAGGTCCTTGCCGTCGCCTGCATGGTCGCGGATTGCGCGATTGCCGCGCACAAACGTCATGTCACCGCGCTGGCCTTCGCCGGTATAGGCGAACCCACCGTCGGCGCGGCGCTCGTCGGCGTAGCCATGCTGGGCGCCGCTCTCGGCGGTGAACAGGAAGACAAAGGGTGCGCCGTCAGGCGTAGCAATGCCGCCCTGCTGCTGGCCGCCAAAGACCTCGTGAATGTCGCGGCGGCGATGATAGGTGCGCCCCTCTTCAAACGCGATTGTGCCGCTGGCTCGTTCGATCTGGGTGGGCACGTCGAAACCGAGGGCGCGCAAGGCCCGGGCGACAGTGCGCTCAAACTATCGTCGCTGCTGCTCAAACGGGCGACGCGGGGACAGCGTCGGTGTTAGTGCGACATCTCCCGATTTTTTGGTGATCCGTCAGCCTGGCCTTGGCCTAGAAAGCAAGATCGGCCCCGCGCCTACCCGTCCGACAGTAAGCGGAAGTTCGCCGCGGCGCGTCCAATGTCGGGAGGGTAGTTAGAGCCCAAGGTACCCAGTTGAAGTCACAAAAAACACTGGAAGACCCGTGTTCCGGCGGACCAATTTCTGAAAGGTTCGGTCAACACCCCGAAAAGATCGCTGAGTATGCTGTACATTTGGGCCAAATGCGAAAAATTTGACCTGGAAATAGCGTATATCTCACCCTGAGAACCAATTACATTAGGTTTGGTCACCGGGTTCGGCTGATGCTGATCGGCAGCGGATCCAGCTGGCCGTGCCGTTCGCGGGGTCGTGGCCCGACTGGCCGCAATGGTCTCGATCAACTGGTGCGGGTCATCGCAAGTATCGCCTTGAGAAAAAGCATGTCCGGAATACTCAAACAAATTCCCGATCTCGGCGGCCCTGCACAGTCGTTGTTGAGCGTGCGGGGTTTGACCAAGCATTTTCCCGCTGAAGGGCGGCCTGTTCGGGCGCAGCCCAGGGAAAGGTTCAGGCTGTCGCCGGCGTGAACTTCGAACTGCGCAAAGGCGAAACGCTGGGCATCGTCGGCGAATCGGGCTGCGGCAAGTCGACGGCCTCGCGCCTGATCATGTGCCGCTGATGCAGCCGACCGCGGGCGAGATCATCTTCGACGGTGAGACTGTCGGCGTCGCCGGGCTGGCATCGCTGAAGGAATATCGCCGCCAGGTGCAGATGGTGTTCCAGGACAGCTATTCCTCGCTCAATCCCGCGGCTGACCATCGAGGAATCCATCGCCTACGCGCCCAGGTGCACGGCGTGAGCAACGGGAGTCGCCGCGCGGCGCATGAACTGCTCGACGCCGTCGGCCTCGCTCCCGGCCAGTACGCGCCGCCGCTTTCCCGCACGAGCTTTCGGGCGGCCAGCGCCAGCGCGTCAACATCGCCCGCGCGCTGGCGCTGCGGCCGCGGCTGCTCATCCTCGACGAGCCGGTCTCGGCGCTCGACAAGTCCGTCGAGGCGCAGGTGCTCAACCTGCTGCTCGACCTCAAGGAGCAGTTCGGCCTGACCTACCTGTTCATCAGCCACGACCTCAACGTGGTCGAGCATGTCGCCGATCGCGTGCTGGTCATGTATCTCGGCAAGGTCGCCGAGGTCGGGCCGGTGGATGCGATCTTCCCGGCGCGGCCCATCCCTATACGCGGGCGCTGCTGGCCAGCCGCCCGTCGATGGATCCGGACGCGCCGCCGCACGGAGCCGCCGCTGCGCCGGCGATCCCGCCCAATCCGATCAATCCGCCCTCCGGCTGCCGTTTCCGTACCCGCTGCGCGCATGGCGCGCCGATCTGCGGCGAGCGGAGCCCTGCCTTGGTCGGCTGTCAGCGATGGCCATGCGCGGCCTGCCGAGGCCGCACCCGCCAGCGGCCACAGCCGTTCGCTGCGCGACGCGCAAGGTGGGCGCGTCATGGAACCGCTGGTACGCGCCCGCGACCTGCACGTCAGCTTCGTGTCCCGCGACGCGACGATCAGCGCCGTCAACGGCATCGACCTCGACCTCGCGCCGAAGAGGTGCTCTGCGTTCTGGGCGAAAGCGGTTCGGGCAAGTCGGTGACGCTGCGCGCGCTGATGCGGCTCAACCCCAAGGCGCAAGACGGTGATGACGCGGCGATGCCGAATCGCCGGCCAGACATGATGGCCGCGTCCGAACGGCAGCTCGTCGGCTTTGCGCGGCAAGGTCGTCTCGATGATCTTCCAGGAGCCGATGACGGCGCTCGATCCGGTCTTCACGATCGGCCGGCAGATCGCCGAGACCATCGTCCGGCACGAGGGCATCGAGCCGCGCCGAGGCGGATCAGCGCGCGCTCGATCTGCTGGAACTGGTGCAGATCCCGTCGGCCAAGCGGCGCCTGGACGCCTATCCGCATCGAACTCTCGGGCGGGCTGCGCCAGCGCGCCATGATCGCCATGGCGATCTCCTGCCGCCCGAAGCTGCTGCTGGCCGACGAGCCGACCACTGCGCTCGACGCGACCGTGCAGATCCAGATCCTGCTGCTGCTGCGCCGGCTGCAGCAGGAACTCGGCATGGGCGTGATCTTCGTCACCCACGATCTCGGCGTGGCCGGCGAAATCGCCGACCGGATCGCCGTCATGTATGCCGGCCGCATCGTCGAGCAGGGCTCGACCGTCGACGTCATGCGCGCAGCCGCTGCATCCCTACACGCAAGGCCTGCTGGGCGCCACCGTGCATGCCGGCACGCGCGGCAAGCGGCTCACCACCATTCCCGGCGCGCCGCCCGATCTTGCGGCTGCCGCCCAGGCTGCGCCTTCGCGCCGCGCTGCCCGCAGGCCGAAGCCGCATGCCTGTCGAACGCCGGCCTGCGCCGGCGCTCCGCCCGGCCGCGCCGTGCGTTGCGTAGCGGTCGTGCCGGACGCCGTCTTCGCACCCGATCCTGGAACGAGAACGATACGATGCTCTTCTACATCTGCTCGCCGCATCATCTACATGATTCCGATCGCGCTCGCGGTCAGCCTCGTCTGCTTCCTGCTGGTGCACATCGCGCCGGGCGATCCGATCGACGCCATGGTGCCGCCCGACACGCCGCCCGAGGTGATCGACAGGTCCGCGCGACTACGGGCTCGACAAGCCGCTGCCGGTGCAGTTCGGCATCTGGCTCGCGCAGGTCGTGCAGGGCGATCTGGGCGCGTCGCTCACCAGCGGCCGGCCGGTGCTGCCCGATCTCTCGGCATGCGATGCGCAACACCTACCTGCTTGCGACTGGTCGCGGCCTCGCTCGGCTTCGTCATCGGCTGCGTGTTCGGTGGTATCGCCGGCGGCTTCCGCGGCACCTGGATCGACCGCGTCCTGCTCGGCATCGCCGTCGCCGGCGTATCGATTCCGCACTACTGGCTCGGCATGGTGCTGGTGATCATCTTCTCGGTCATGCTCAACCTGCTGCCGGCGATGGGGGCGGGTCCCGGCGGCTCGACGGAATGGGTCTGGGACTGGGAGCACATCGGCATCTGATGCTGCCGGCGGTGACGCTGGCCGTGATCCCGATGGGCATCGTGACCCGCACCGTGCGCGGCCTCGTCAGCGACATCATGAGCCAGGACTACATCACCACGCTGCGCGGCAAGGGCCTGCGGCGGCCGGCATCTTCTGCCACGTGGTGCAAGAATGCCGCGCCGAACGCGTGCTCGCGGTCATGGGCCTGCAACTCGCCAACCTGATGGGCGGCTCGATCCTGGTCGAGACGGTCTTCGCCTGGCCGGGCACCGGCTTGATGCTGAACAACGCAATCTTCCAGCGCGACATTCCGGTGCTGCAGGGCACGATCCTGGTGCTGGCGCTGTTCTTCGTGATCCTCAACCTGCTGGTCGATCTGATCCAGACCGCCCTTGACCCACGGATCAGCCGCTGCATGAGCACGGCATCTCGGCCACCCGCGGAATCGCCGCCGTCCAGCACGCAAGCCGCCGATGCGAGCCCAGGCTACTGGCGTGGCGTCGGCGCGCCGCCTGCTGCGCGACAAGACCACCCTCGTCTGCGGCTCATCCTGATCGTGATGTTCATGCTGCTCATCGTGTTCGCGCCGCTGATCGCGCCGTACGGCCCGACCAGGGCAGCATCTGCCGGCGCCTGAAGCCGATCGGTATCGCCAGCACACCCGCTCGGCACCGACGAACTCGGGCGCGACATGCTGACGCCGCCTGCTCTATGGCGGCCGCATTCCTGGTTCGTCGGCATCACCCCGGTGGTCATCGCCTTCATCATCGGCGGCACGCTCGGCATCGTCGCCGGCTTTGCCGGCGGCAAGATCAACATGGTGATCATGCGCGTCACCGACGTGTTCTACGCCTTTCCGTCGGTGCTGCTCGCCGTCGCCGTCAGCGGCGCGCTCGGCGCCGGCATCCTCAACGCCATCCTGTCGCTGACCATCGTCTTCATTCCGCCGATCATCCGCGTGGCGGAAAGCGTCACCACCGGCGTGCGCAATCTCGACTATGTCGAGGCGGCGCGGGCCAGCGGCGCCGGCCGCTCACTCGATCGTCCTCGTGCACGTGCTGCCCAATGTGCTCGGCCCGATCTTCGTCTACGCGACAAGCCTCGTCGGCGTGTCGATGATCGTCGCGTCGGGGCTCTCCTTCCTCGGCCTCGGCATCAAGCCGCCGGACCCGGAATGGGGGCTGATGCTCAACACGCTGCGCACCGCGATCTACTCGCAGCCGCTGATCGCGACGCTGCCCGGCATCTGCATTTTCGTGACCAGCGTCTGCTTCAACTTCGTCAGCGACGGCCTGCGGACCGCCATGGACGTGCGGGCCTGACACCATCCAACAGGATAACTTATAGGAAAATGCTCATGGGTATCCGTCGCTTACGTGCAATTGTCCCCGGTTTGACCTTGGCCTTGGCTGCCTCGCTGGTTTCGCCGCCGGCCATGGCCGAAGCTACGCTGCGCATCGCCATGACTGCCACCGATATCCCGACCACGACCGGCATGCCCAATAACGGCTGGGAGGGCATGCGCTTTCTCGGCTACCCGGTCTTCGAAGGGATGGCGCTCTGGGATCTGACGCATGCCGATCGCCTGGCAACCATACGGCCCGGGCTGGCCGAACGCTGGGAGCAGGCGGAGAACGACGAGAAGAACCTGGATCTTCCATTTGCGGCGCGGCGTGAAGTTCCACGACGGCACCGATTTCAACGCCGATGCGGTGATCTGGAATTTCGACCGCTACTTCAAAAAGGACAGTCCGCAGTTCGAGGCGGGCGCCTCCGGCATTACACGCGTTCCCGCGTGCCGCTGCTCGCCAGCTACAAGAAGCTCGACGACAACACGGTTGCGCTGACCACGACCGCGCCGACCGCGTACTTCCCATTAATGGTCGTCTACGTGCTGTTCACCTCGCCGGCCTCGTTCGAGAAGGCCGGCAATGATTGGGCCCGCGTGGCCACGCTGCCGGCCGCCGGCACCGGGCCATTCCGCATCACCCAGGTCACCCGCGCCAATCGGTTCGCCTGGCGCGTTCGGACAGCTACTGGGATGCAGGGCGCAAGGCCAAAGTCAATTCCGTGCTGCTGCTGCCGATACCGGAGGCCAATACCCGCCTTGCGGCGCTGCGCTCGGGTCAGGTGGACTGGATCGAAGTGCCGCCGCCCGACGGCGTTCCATCGCTGAAGGCAGCCGGCTTCACCATCTCCACCAATTCCCTATCCGCATGTCTGGCCGTCCGGATGTACAACATCGGCGCCGCCGACAGCCCGTTCAAGGACGTGCGCGTGCGGCAGGCGCTGAACTATTGCGTCGACCGTTCCGCCATTGTGTCGCTGCTCAACGGCACCGCCGAACCCGCCGTCGGCTGGCT
>CAWAYQ010000004.1:0-19844 GCA_963786225.1 uncultured Alphaproteobacteria bacterium | reverse complement strand
AACCGCCTCTCGCGACGCCGAAGAGACGTAAAATCCAAATGCCCTGCTTTTGCGTTTGTACCTCCCGAAGGCGGGGTCAATCTCGTGGACCGTGCGCCTGCATTGCTCGAACCTTGGGCAGAAGCTAATCCTCCCCCATGAGCTTGCCCGAATTTCTGACCCGCCTCGTTCCCAAACTGGAATCTGCCAACTGGACCGAACGGCTCCGTGCCGCGACCGGCGCCGTGATCGGCATTCTGCTCACCGGTATTGTCACGCAGCTCGCGCTCGGCGATTCTGCCGGCGTGCCGCTGCTGATCGCCCCGATGGGCGCGTCCTCGGTGCTCTTGTTCGCGGTCCCCGCAAGCCCCCTTGCGCAGCCCTGGCCGATCATCGGCGGAAATCTGATCGCGGCTCTCGTAGGCGTGACCGCGGCGATATGGATCCCGAATCTGTTCCTCGCGGCGGCAGTGGCCGGCGGTATCGCGATCGGCTTGATGATGGCGTGCCGCTGTCTGCATCCACCGAGCGGCGCCGTGGCGCTGACCGCGGTGCTCGGCGGGCCGGCCATCCAGGCGGTCGGCTATGATTTCGTGCTGTGGCCCGTCGGCGTCAATACACTTCTTCTGCTCGCGGGCGCGTTTGCCTTCAACAACCTCACGGGCCGGCCATATCCCCACAAACCGATCGCTGCCCCCAATGTCCATGGCACGGCCGACCGGCATCCGACGGCACGGGTCGGCCTGACCCAAGGCGATCTCGAAGCCGTGCTCAGGGAGCACAACCAGCTGTTCGACGTGGATCCTCAGGATATCGCCGGCATTGTCCGGGAAGCGGAACTGAAAGCCTATCGCCGACGCTCGAGCGAGATCACGTGCGGCGACATAATGTCCCGCGATGTGGTCGGCGTCGCGTCCAGCACCGGTTTGCGCGAGGCGCACGAGCTGCTTCGCGCGCATCACATAAAGGCGCTGCCCGTGACCGGAGACGATGCGAGCGTCATCGGCATCGTCACGCAGACCGATCTCCTGGATAAAGCGGTCTGGGGCGCGAACGAGCCGCGCATCGGGGCCGGTGGACGAATGCAGAGCGCCCTCAATTTCGAGACTGCGTCGCAGCACATCGTGGCCGACATCATGACTTCGCCCGTGCGTAGCGTGACGGCGGATACGCCGCTCGCCGATATCGTGCCGCTGATGGCCGATGGCGGCCTGCACCACATGCCGGTCGTCAACGCCGAGAACAAACTCGTCGGTCTTGTCACGCAGTCCGACCTGATCGCGGCTCTGTTTCGCGGCGCGGTAGAAAAAACGTCCTGACGCAGGGGAGGGGCGTCAGCCCGTCCGGACCAAGGATTCGCTCTGGCTCACCGGAGGCGGGATCAGGTCCCGATTCTTCAGGTTGGTATAAAGCGCGATGCCCGTAATGGCTGCGACGAAAGCGACGAAGAGCGCGACAATGACCTTGTTCACGGCACAATCTCCTCAATAACGCCCCATTCCCGCCGGGCCGCGATGATTAACTCATGACTTAGGCCGCTTTTATCGATCCGGAAACCCTTCGGACAAAGTGTGGAAACAGCGCGGCCTAAAGGAGTTGGCGTCGAGAGGACCAGGCAACCATCAGTTCCCCTCGGCGTTGAAATGCGATGCGCCTCAATATCCTAGCCGCCGGCGTAATGTTCGCGGCCACCACCTTCTTAACAGTCCTCCCGTCGGTCGCGCAGGCCGAGGACTTCTATACGCCTGAAGCGGCGCAGATCGCCGGCCGGCCCGGCTCGATCATCCGTGCTCAGAAGTTCAACGCCCCGCCCGGCGCGGAGGCCGCCTACCGCGTGCTGTACCGTTCGACCAATGCGAGTGGAACGCCGATCGCGGTATCCGGCGTGATCGTCGTTCCGAATGGAGCGGCGCCCGCGGGCGGCCGTCCGATCGTCAGCTGGGCCCATGCGACGAGCGGCGTCGCCAGGGACTGCGCCCGTTCGATGTATCCGAACCTCTACACCAATATGTACGGACTGCAGGACATGCTGGCGCGCGGCTTCGTCGTCGCGGCGACGGATTATCCCGGTCTCGGCGGCCCCGGCATTCATCCCTATCTGATCGGCGTGGACCAGGGCCGCGCCGTGGTCGATATCGCGCGCGCCGCCCGCGCGCTGCCAGAGGCCAAAGCGGGCGCGACATTTGCGACCGCGGGCTATTCGCAGGGCGGCCATGCCAGTCTTTACGCGGGCACGCTTGCGAAAAGCTATGCGCCGGAGCTGAAACTCATTGGCATCGCCGCCGCCGCGCCGCCGACAGATCTCGGCGCACTGATCCGTGAATCCGGCAACGATCCTGTCGGCAAAGTGTTCGCGACCTACGCGCTGGCGTCCTGGTCGCAGCTCTATAATATTCCGCTCGACGGCGTCGTCGAGCAGCGCGTACGGCTCGTGGTCAAGAATATCGGCGGCGCCTGCAACGTGCAGTACAGCCAGGGGGTGCGCCTCCTCTTCGCCGAGCAAGCTTTCGAGCGCGAAGGCTTCCTCAAAGGCGACGTGACGAATGTCGCTCCCTGGAAGGCCCTGCTCGCAAAGAACTCGCCCGGACCGACGCCCGCAGGAATGCCTGTGTTCCTCGCGCAAGGCACGTCCGACAACATCGTTCGCCCTGCGGTCACGCAGGCCTATGCGGACAGGCTTTGCGCGCGCGGCACGCGGCTGACGCTTGTCCCGCTCAAGGGGGGGCACCAGGAAACGGGCGGGCTTGCGGCAAAGCCCATGGTCGAATGGCTGGCGGATCGCTTCGCCGGCAAGCCCCCGCCATCCGATTGCGGCGCGGCCATGCAGGTATCGGCCCGCCGGGGCAATGGGCGCGCCAAACAGCAGGCGAAGTCACCGGCGGCCGTCCGGCCCGCCGCAATCCCACTCGAAAAGCGGTTCTCTCTTATCGATGCCGATACGGCCAAATCGGGTCGCGGCGGGTAAATCCGGAGACAGGCGGCCTCAAGCCGGCTCCCATCCCTTCGGCGCCATCTCCAATCCCTCGAAACGAAAACCCGGCGCGACGGTGCAGCCGACGAGCGTCCAATCGCCGAGGCTTTCCGCCGATTGCCAGACACCCGCCGGAACGACGATCTGCGGGCGCTCGCCGGTCAGGAGATTTGGGCCGAGCACGCGTATGTCGGTGCCCTGGCCGTAACGCGACAGCCGCAGGCGGAGCGCGTCGCCCGCATAGAAATGCCAGGCCTCGGCAGCATCCACCTTGTGCCAATGCGAACGCTCGCCGCGCTTCAGCAGAAAATAAATCGCGGTCGATGCCGCGCGTCCCGCCGACACTTTGGAATCGCGGAACGTCTCGACGTAATGGCCGCCTTCGGGGTGCGGCTTCATGCCGAGAAGCCGGATGACATCGCCCGCGTTCGTCATGCCAAGATTTTTCATGTTTACCCGAGAGGCCCGTTCCGCAGCCGGTCGAGCGGGAAGGCGGCAACATCGCGCAGAAGTTCGATGAAGGCCGCGGCGCCATATTCGGCGGCGGCGTTTCCCTTCGCGGCGGTCCCGGCCCTGGCATTGCCGATCGCGCCGTCGGGATTGAGATCCTGCGTCAGCCAGCCGAAGCCCGCGGGACGCGCGGCGCGCAGCCATTTGAAATCGCGTTCCATGAGCTGCGTTTCGGCGGGGAAGTCAGTGAGCTTGTCCATACGAACGAGATCGGGACGGAAAGTCATCATCAGGCTGGTTTCGATCTCGCCGCCGTGAATGCCGTGCGATATCTCGTCCGCCGCGAACAGGCCGTCGGGATAGCCGAAGCGCGAAAAGCTCGACGTCACCGCCAGCATTCCATGCCGCGCGCGCAAATCCCGCGCGGCGATGTCGAGCAGCCCGTTATTGCCGCCGTGCGACGACACGAGAACGAGTTTCCGAACGCCCGTGCGCGCCACGCTCTCACCGATCTCGGCCCAGCCGCGCAGCGCGGTCTCCGGAGAAAAAGTCAGCGTGCCGGGGAAATCGCGATGTTCCGGCGACAGTCCCACGCTCTGGATCGGCAGAATGCTGGCTGGAATATCGGGAGGCAGAGCCGCGAACGCACGTTCCAGATAACCCTGCATGATGTCGGCGTCCGTCGACAGCGGCAGATGCGGTCCGTGCTGTTCGATCGCGGCGACCGGCAGGACGGCGATCCAGCTCGCGGTGTCCGCGCCCTGGAAATCCGGCCAGGCCATATCGGCCCAGATGCGATTGGGAATGATCATGCCGCGGCCTCGATCGCGGCCGAGCGCGCCAGCACGATTTCGACGGCGCGTACCGTCATGTCGAGCGGCATGAACGGGCAGTTCGGATGACGCAGCGCGGCGGGCTCGCCTGCAATCACCTGCTCGGGCAGAAGCGGAACGTGAAGGAAGGTCGCGGCGTAGGTCAGGCCGGTCTCGGCCGCCGCGTGCAGAGCGAGATAGAGGACCTGATTGCACAAATGCGTGCCGCAATCCTCAGAGACCTGCGAAGGAATGCCGGCGGCGTTGAGGGCCGCGACCGTTCCATCGAGATCCGGCCAGGTCGCGGCATAGGTTTCCGGGGTGCCGTCGAGCACCTTCGCGCCGCTGATCTGCAGGCCGGAAATATCCGGCACGCGAAAATCCCGGACATTGGTCGCGATGCGTTCCAGGGAAAGACGGCTGCGCCCGGCGGCCTGCCCGGTGAGGAGCAGCCGTGACGGCTTCACGCGCGCCACGGCATCAGTCAGGAACTCGCCGGCCTGCCTTGTGTCGACGGGCAGGATGAGCGTCTCCGCCTCGCCCGGCGCAAGACCGCCGGGCGAAGCCGCGCGTTTGGTTAACGCGCGCACCAGTGCCTCGGAGGCGTTGGTGCCGCCGTCGAAGGGGCCGAAACCTGTGATCAGGACCGTCATAGTGGCCGCAAGCTAGGCAGTGAAGCCGTGCCGCACAAGCGCGGGCTGCATTCATGCTTGACCCGGCGTCAGCCGTGATATGAGCGTGCCGCCATGCCTCTGGTTCAGCTCGCCTCCATCTCCAAGACCTTCGAAAACGGAACACAGGCCCTCGACGGCTTCGGCCTGTCCGTGGCGGCCGGCGAGATCGTGACCCTGATCGGCCCGTCGGGATGCGGAAAGTCGACCGTGCTCAGGCTTATCGCCGGGCTGGACGCGCCAAGTTCGGGCGAGGTGGCATGGCCACAGGCGCGGCCCGAGATCGGTTATGTGTTCCAGGACCCGACGCTGATGCCCTGGGCCTCGGCATTCAACAATGTCTGGCTGCCGCTCCGCCTCCGGGGGATGTCCCGCACGGCCGCCGGCGAACGCATCCGTGAGGCCATCGAGCTTGTCGGCCTGACCGAGTTTGCCGGGGCAAAGCCCAACGAATTGTCGGGCGGAATGAAGATGCGCGTTTCGATCGCACGCGCGCTCGTCACCCAGCCCAGTCTTCTCCTGATGGATGAGCCCTTCGCCGCGCTGGACGAAATCACCCGCTTCCGGCTGAACGACGAGCTTCTGGCGCTGAAGGAGCGGCTTGGGCTGACCGTCGTTTTCGTCACGCATTCCATATTCGAGGCGGTCTATCTGTCCTCGCGCGTCCTGGTGATGACACCGAGGCCCGGCCGGGTCGCTGCGGAGTTCGCCATAACCGAGCCCTTGCCGCGCGACGAGCGCTTCCGGACATCGGTCTCCTATGCGGAATATGCGCGTACGATCTCCGCCAGCCTTCGCTCCGCAAGCGCCGAAAGTCGGCTCGACAAGAGCTCGCCGCGGGTTCACTCCTAGCCGCCATTTTTCGGGAAAACTCAGAGGATTTCGTGGCCCTGCCGCTCGACCGATTGTCCACCGATGCCGCTTCCGCGCGGCGCATCAGGCTTGCCGCGATCGGTTTTATCGTCGGTGCCATGGCTCTTTTCTGCATGCTGGATACGACGGCGAAATACCTGTCCGCATACGAGAGCCCGCTGCAGGTCGCGTGGCTGCGCTACGTCTTCCATGCGCTGCTCACGGCCCTCCTCCTCAATCCCTGGACCGTGCCGGGTGTTTGGCGGACGAAGAAACCCGGCCTGCAGATGCTGCGGTCGGTGCTGCTGGCGGGCACGACGGTTTTCAACTTCTCCGCCATCGCGCTGATCCAACTCGATCAGGCGATCACGATCTCTTTCGTCACGCCGCTGATCGTCGCGGCGCTGGCGGGCCCGCTGCTCGGCGAATGGATCGGCATGAAGCGCCTTTTTGTGATCCTGATCGGGTTCGGGGGCGTCCTTCTCGTCATGCGGCCGGGCTTCGGCACGTTCGAGTTTGCCTATCTGCTGGCGCTCGCGAATGCGGTGTGCGCCGCCTTCTACAATATGGCGACCCGCTTCGTGTCGGCTTACGACTCAGCCCGCACCTCGATCGCGGTTACCGGCCTCTTCGGCGCACTCGCGCTTGCCCCGGTCATGCCGTTCGTCTGGCGCTGGCCGGAGAGCGGATGGATCTGGGCCCTGCATATCGCCACCGGCGTGCTTGGCGCCGTCGGCCATTTCCTGCTGATCCTCGCCCATGCGCGCGCACCCGCGCCCGTGCTCGCGCCCTTCATCTACATCGAACTGCTGTTCATGATTTTGTCGGGCTGGCTCGTGTTCTCGAACGTGCCCGATGTTTGGACGCTTGCAGGCGCGGCCGTGGTCATCGTCACCGGCGCCTATCTCCTGACCCGCGAGCGCGCACAGGCGGTCGACATCGTCGAGTAAAGTTAAGGATTGGACCGAACGGGAACGGACCCGGCACGAATTGCTGCTCCGCCGATGTTCCGCATACGTCTCCACCAGATGATGTGTCGTTACATGCTCCGGCCCATATGAAACCCGCAGTCGGCGCCGGAACCCGTTAACGCTGGATCCCGGGCGGGCGCGGTCTCCCTCTCCCACCTGAACTCGGGTGTTCCCGAGTTCAGCTCTTTAAATGGCCAAGTCGGGTAAACCTGACTTGGCTCGGGAGAGGGCGGAGTCGCGCGGCAGCGCGGCCCGGGTGAGGGGGTGTGGACTATCCGGATGGCTCGCACCCCTTGCCCTTCCCGCCGAGTCCGAGCCGCATCCCTGGCACCGCCACCGCAGTAAAGTTAAGGATTGGACCCGAACGGGAACGGATCCGGCACGAATTGCTGATCCGCCGATGTTCCGCATACGTCTCCACCAGATGATGTGTCGTTACATGCTCCGCCCCATACGAAACCGGCCGTCGCCGCCGGAACGCGTTAACGCGGGCATGGATTCCCGGAGGCTGCCGGCGCCGGGTAGAACGAGCGGACGTTAAGGATGGGGTCCGATCGGGAACGGACCGGGCACGAATCACCGATCTCACGATGTTCCGCATACGTCTCTACCAGATGATGTGTGGTTACATTCCTGGCCCCATAGAGGACCGGGCATTTCCGGCGGGAAAATATTAACACACGACACATTGAGGCCGGGGGTCGGGGTATTCGCCTGTCCTCTTATGGGAGCGGCGCCATTGGTCGATAAGCCAGCCCCGTCTTACCCTTCTTCGCCCCGGCTTGAGGGCGTCAGCCGTTCAGGCCGACGACCAGATAGACCCCCATAAAGGCCCAGGAGAGAAGCAGGATCTGGAACGCAAAGTTCGGGCGCATCGGCGGCCTCCGGAATGATGTCGGCACCCTGATCGCACGGCCGTGTTTCAGGGTTATTCCTTCGTTAATTTCCTGACGGAAACACACGCGCGCTGGCCTCCCTCCGAAAGTCGGACCGGAAAAATGCCTGTCTCGCGCCCAATTCGGCGTGGCGGCACTTCTCTGAATCGCTCCGACACGTACAACCGGCGCAGGACGGAGATTGTGCTCCGGACCTCACCCCGGAGTGCCAATGCCGACCAAAGCCTATGCCGCCAAATCGCCGACGACGCCGCTCGCACCGTTTTCCATCGACCGCCGGGAGCCGGGCGCGAAGGACGTCGCCATCGACATTCTGTTCTGCGGCGTCTGCCATTCCGATCTTCACACCGTGCGCGGCGAATGGCCGGGCATTCTCTATCCCAGCGTTCCGGGCCACGAGATCGTCGGCCGGGTGACGAAAACCGGCGGCGGCGTCTCCAAGGTAAAGGTCGGCGACATTGTCGGCGTCGGCTGCATGGTCGAAAGCTGCCGGTCCTGCTTCTCCTGCGATGACGGGCTCGAGCAATATTGCGAGCACGGCTTCACCGGCACCTATAACGGCAATGCCTTCGGCGGCAGCGAGAACACGTATGGTGGCTATTCAACCGATATCGTGGTCGACGAGCACTTCGTGCTGAAGGTCAACCACAAGGAAAGCGATCTTGCTGCGGTCGCGCCGCTGCTTTGCGCCGGCATCACCACTTGGTCGCCGCTCAAGCACTGGAAGGTCGGGCCGGGACAGAAAGTCGGCATAGTAGGCCTCGGCGGGCTCGGGCATATGGGCGTCAAGCTTGCCGCGGCGCTCGGCGCAGACGTCACCGTATTTACGACCTCACCGGACAAGGTCGAGGACGCCAAGAAGCTCGGCGCACGCAATGTCGTCGTCTCGCGCGATGCCGACGCCATGGCCGCCGAGGCCGGCACGTTCGACTTCATCCTCAACACCGTCGCGGCGCCGCACAGCCTCGATCCGTTCATCAACGCCCTGAAGCGCGACGGCACGATGTGCCTGGTCGGCGCACCGTCCTCGCCGCATCCCTCGCCCAACGTGTTCGGCCTGATCTTCAAGCGCCGCCAGCTCGCGGGCTCGCTGATCGGGGGCATCGCGGAGACGCAGGAAATGCTCGATTTCTGCGCCGAGAAAGGCATCACCTCCGATATCGAGATGATTGCGATGCAGGATATCGAGGCGGCCTATGGGCGCATGATCAAGAGCGACGTCAAATACCGCTTCGTCATCGACATGGAGACGCTGAAAGAAGAAACCTGAGACGAGTGCCTGGACGCGGACATTCCGTATCCAGACTTGTTGTCATTCCGATTTTTCTTTCTTTAGCAGAATGTCTTCGACTAGGCCGAGCAGAGCATCGCCGAGGCGCTGTTGCTCTTCTTCACCGCGTCCTCGGCGACATAGACCTGTCCGCCCATCTGCAGGAATTTCTCCGACATCTTCGCCATGCCGGCATCGGCCGCCGCCATGTCCATGCCTGGATCGTTCAGCGTCGCCGCGTAGTCGCGCACATCCTGCGTGATCTTCATCGAGCAGAATTTCGGGCCGCACATCGAGCAGAAATGCGCGACCTTGTGGGCGTCCTTCGGCAGGGTCTCGTCGTGGAACGAGCGCGCCGTGTCCGGGTCGAGGCCGATATTGAACTGGTCCTCCCAGCGGAAATCGAAACGCGCCTTGGATAGTGCGTCGTCGCGGAGCTGGGCGGCCGGGTGGCCCTTCGCCAGATCGGCGGCGTGAGCCGCGATCTTGTAGGTGATGACGCCGGTCTTGACGTCGTCCTTGTTCGGGAGGCCGAGATGCTCTTTCGGCGTGACGTAGCAGAGCATGGCGCAGCCGAACCAGCCGATCATGGCGGCGCCGATGCCGGACGTGATGTGGTCATAGCCCGGCGCGATATCGGTCGTGAGCGGGCCCAAAGTATAGAACGGGGCTTCGCCGCACTCCTTCAACTGCTTGTCCATATTGATCTTGATCTTGTGCATCGGCACATGGCCGGGGCCTTCGATCATGACCTGGCAGCCCTTCTTCCAAGCGACCTGCGTCAGCTCGCCGAGCGTTTCCAGTTCCGCGAACTGGGCGCGGTCGTTGGCGTCGTAGATCGAGCCGGGACGCAGGCCGTCGCCGAGCGAGAACGAAACGTCGTATTTACGCATGAGATCGCAGATCTCGTCGAAGCGCTCGTAGAGGAAGCTCTCCTTGTGATGGGCGAGGCACCACTTCGCCATGATCGAGCCGCCGCGCGAGACGATTCCGGTCATGCGGTTGGCGGTCAGCGGCACGTAAGGCAGGCGCACGCCGGCATGGATGGTGAAGTAATCGACGCCCTGTTCGGCCTGCTCGATAAGCGTGTCCTTGTAGACTTCCCAGTCGAGCTTGACCGGGTCGCCGCCGACCTTCTCCAGCGCCTGGTAGATCGGCACCGTGCCGATCGGGACCGGGGAATTGCGGATGATCCAGTCACGCGTGTTGTGGATATTGCGCCCGGTCGAGAGGTCCATCACCGTGTCGGCGCCCCAGCGGATCGCCCAGACAAGCTTTTCGACTTCCTCGGCGACCGAGGAGGAGACGGCGGAATTGCCGATATTGGCGTTGATCTTCACGAGGAAGTTCCGGCCGATGATCATCGGCTCAAGTTCGCCGTGATTGATGTTCGACGGGATGATGGCGCGGCCGCGCGCGATCTCGTCGCGGACGAATTCCGGCGTGATATGCGCGGGCAACGATGCGCCGAAGCTCTCGCCGTCGGCGAGCGCGTGCGCGGCGCGGTCGAGGATTTCGCGACGGCCGAGGTTTTCGCGTTCGGCGACGTAGATCATCTCTTTCGTGATGATGCCTGCGCGGGCGAATTCGTATTGGGTGACAGGCGCCGTTCCGGTGCCGACGAGCGGGCGGTGCTCGATGGGGAAGGCGCGGGCGAGATGGGCGTCGCCGACATTGCCGTTGTCTTCCGGCTTGATGACGCGGCCCTGATAGTCCGCGACGCCGCCGCGTTCACGCACCCAGTCAATACGCGCACGCGGCAGGCCGCGTTCGAGATCGACCTTGTAACCGGGGTCCGTGTACGGACCGGACGTGTCGTAGACCCGGACGGGGGCTTCGTTCGCATCGCTCAGCGCGATCTCGCGCACCGGCACGCGGACGTCGGGCGCGCTGGCGCTCTCGAGATAGAGCTTTTTCGACGCGGGAAGGGGGCCCGTGGTGAGGCCGGCATTGATGACGTCGTTCGGGGAAAATGGCTTGTTCAAGTGGATCTCCTCAATTCGCTTACGGAGATCCGGCGATTGAGGAGGATGGCGGGAGAGGGAACTGTGCCCGACCCGCGTGCCCGTCCCTTCGCCGGAATTACCCGGATCAGGTTCAAAGGGTCACCGCGTCGCCTTTCGGCCGTCGGTCTCTCAGCCCCCTACGGGGCTCCCCTCGGTTTACGGCTGGAGTCTTTAGCGGATTTCGGGGGGAGGTCAATCTCGGAGCGAGAACCCGCCCGCGCCGTTCAATTTTTCTTGATCGACCGATCCGGACACTTATTGGGCCATCTGTGAGCGCAATCTTATCCATAGAAGGACAACCATTCCGGCTGCCCGCAGCAAGACAGGGAGTATCTCCATGTGTGACTACAGCCTGGAGTTTGTCGCATCCCGCCCGGCCAAGGTGGGGGACAGGTTGGTCTCGAGCAACTTCCACGGTTCAATCACACGCGGCTTTGCCGCAGTCGGCGAGCCACACGTCGCCGTGTGCCTGCTTCCGGGAACGGAACTCGCATTCGACCAAGAGGTCTTATGCGAACGGTCGTTCGGCTTTCTCTCCAGCCGCATTCGCAATCAGACGGTGGCCCGTTTCCGGCATATCGATGAGGACCGGCCGAACGTGCACCATGATGCGCTGGAATTCGCCGACGGCTTGACCGTGCTGCTCACGCATCTGTGCCTAGGCCAGCGCGCGACCGTGCTGCAACTGCCGGCGACTCCGCGTGCCGAGGCCGAAACACACCCGACGGAGAACGAGCGCGAACGCATCGCCTCATTCTGATCGGGGAAAGCGCCGGCGCGTTGCATCGCGCCGGCGCTTTCTTGTTCAATCGATCCCGATCCCGGACGCCTTGACGAGCGGCGCCCATTTGGCGAGTTCCGCCACGACATGCGCCCCGAACTCCTCGGCTGCGGAAAATCATATCTGTCTGCGAACGCAAAGCGGGTTGCTTGCGTTTGTCTTTTGCGCACAAGGACAACCATTCCGGCTGCCCGCATGACGTTAGGGGAGGTCCCTCGATGTGCGATTATAGCCTTGAATTTGTGGCGTCCCGCCCGGCCAAAGTCGGTGACAGACTGGTGTCGAGTGGTTTTGCCGGCTCCATCACTCGCGGCTTTATGGCGGAGGATGAGCCGAACGTGGCCGTGTGCCTGCTTCCCGGCACGGAACTCGCGTTCGACAAGGAGGTAGAATTCGACGGTCGGCTCGACTTTGGTGAGCCGCACAGGCTGGACCAGAAGGTGGCTCGCTTCCGGCATATCAACGAGCACCGGGCGCATATGCACCATGATGCGCTGGAGTTCGCGGACGGGCGACTCGTTCTGCTGACGCATCTCTGCGAGCGGCAGTATGCGACCGTCCTTCAGCTGCCGGCGGATCCGCGCGCCGAAAAGCCGGCCGCGGAGACGACAAAAGAGACATACGAGCCGATCATACCCTGACCGGCTAAACCGAGACGAGGCCAAGCCGGACGTTCCGGCTTGGCCTCACCCGCGCTTGTTTCACAACGTTCAGTCGATCTTGGCGCCCGAGGCCTTCACGATCGGCGCCCATTTCGCCAATTCGGCCACGACATGCGCCCCGAGTTCTTCGGGCGTCGACGCCACGACGGTCGCGGAGAATTCGGCGAGCTTGGCCTTCACCGCCGGATCATTGACCGCCTTGTTGGCCTCGGCGTTGAGCTTGGCGACGACGTCCTTTGGCGTTCCGGCCGGGGCAAACAGCGCATTCCAGGTATAGGTCTCATAGCCGGGCAGGGTTTCCGCCATGGTCGGCAGGTCGGGGAACACCGGCGCGCGCTTCGGCGAGGTGACGGCGAGGCCCTTCAGCTTTCCTGACTTGATGTGCTCGGTCGAGGACGGAAGATTGTCGAAGAGGATCGGCACCTGGCCGCCGAGCACGTCGACCAGCGCAGGCCCCGCGCCCTTATAGGGGACGTGGACGATATCGACGCCCGCCATTGTCTTGAACAACTCGCCCGACAGATGGAGCGGCGTGCCGTTGCCCGACGAAGCGTAGGAGTACTTGCCCGGGTTTTTCTTGATGAGGTCGATTAGTTCCTGCGTCGTGTTGGCCGGAACGGACGGGTTGACCACCAGCACGTTGGGCACGGTGACGAGCAACGAGATCGGCGCGAAGTCTTTCACGGCGTCATAGGGCATCTTGGTGTAGACGGCGGGATTCAGCGCATGTGTCGCGACCGTGCCCATCAGGATCGTGTAGCCGTCGGGCGCTGCTTTCGCGACGGCCGCGGCACCGAGATTGCCGCCCGCGCCGCCGCGGTTGTCGACGATGACCTGCTGGCCAAGACCCTCACTCATCTTCTCGGCGACAACCCGGCCGACGAGATCGGTCGAGCCGCCGGCAGCGAAGGGGATAATGAGCGTGATCGGGCGCTCGGGAAAGGTCTGGGCGGAAGCGGGAGAAAGCAGGGCCGCAAGGGCTGTCAGGCAGGCGACGACAGGTGCCGCGGAAAAGCGCATCGATGGTCCTCCAGGTACGGCGATCTGTGCTGATCGCTCTGAGGGTTAGACTGGCACGGGCGCGGACATATTCAAGCGAAGTTTCGTCGGCGGACTTGTGCCGCTGGACATGTAACATTATAACATCCATCCATGTCGCCCACGCACCTCCATCAGCCTCCGCAGGTCCCTTCGGGGGCGGGGGCCAATCACCTCCATGCCCCGCATGCCGAGGCGGGGCCTATGCGGTCGCTGCTGCTTATGTCGGCCGGGCAACGACTGACCGGCGCGGCAATCCTGCTCGCTCTTCTGTGGGCGGCCGTGCTCTGGGCATCGGGTTGAGCATGCGCGCCGCCATCCGCCTCGACGATGTGACGCTTGGCTATGACCGGCATCCGGCCGTTCATCACCTCACCGGCGACATCGCCGAGGGAAGCCTCACCGCGCTTGTGGGACCCAACGGCGGCGGCAAGTCGACACTCCTGAAGGGCGTGACCGGGGCGCTGACGCCGCTCGGCGGGCGGATCGATCTCGGCGGACTCGGCCGGCGCGACATCGCCTACCTGCCACAGATCGCCGACATCGATCGCAGCTTTCCGCTGGCGGTGTTCGATCTTGTGGCTATGGGATTGTGGAAGAGGACCGGACTATTCGGCGGCACCGGCAAGGCCGACCGCGCGCGTGTGTTCGAAGCTCTGGCGACGGTCGGGCTGCGCGGTTTCGAGACCCGGCCGGTCGGAACCCTGTCCGGCGGGCAGATGCAGCGCGCCCTGTTCGCGCGGCTGCTGCTGCAGGACGCGCGTCTGATCCTGCTCGATGAGCCGTTCTCCGCCATCGACGGCCGCACGGTCGAGGACCTCGTACATATCATAGGGCATTGGCATACGGAGGGCCGCACGATTGTCGCGGTGCTGCACGATCTCGATCTGGTGCGGCGGCATTTCCCGCACAGTCTGCTGCTCGCGCGCGAATCCGTGGCCTGGGGCCCGACCCCGGCGGTGCTGACCGCCGAGAACCTGTTCAAGGCGCGGCACATGGTCGAGGCGTTCGATCCGCATGCCCATACCTGCGCCCGTGAGGTGGCGTGATGGTCTACGAGACGTTCATCGGGCCGTTCGCGGAATTTGCTTTCATGAAACGCGCCTTGGTCGGTGCGTTCGCGCTGGCGCTCGGCTCCGCTCCGGTCGGCGTTTTCCTCATGCTGCGGCGGTTGAGTTTGACGGGCGATGCCATGGCGCATGCGATCCTGCCGGGCGCGGGCGTCGGATATCTCGTCGCGGGTTTGTCGCTGCCGGCGATGACGATCGGCGGGCTCGTGGCCGGTGTCACGGTCGCGGTTCTGTCCGGACTCGTGGCGCGGTTCACGGCGTTGAAGGAGGATGCCTCGCTCGCGGCGTTCTACCTGCTGTCGCTGGCGCTTGGCGTGATCCTGGTGTCGCTGCGCGGCTCGAACGTGGATCTTTTGCATATTCTGTTCGGCACGGTGCTCGCCCTGGACAACGCCACGCTCTATCTGCTTGCGGGCATCACAAGCCTCACGCTCGTCTCGCTTGCCGCGATTTATCGTCCGCTCGTTCTGGAATGTATGGACCCCGGCTTTCTGCGTTCGGTATCGAATGCCGGCGCGCCCGTTCACTTCATTTTCCTGGCGCTCGTCGTGATGAACCTCGTCGGCGGCTTCCAGGCGCTCGGGACACTACTGGCGGTGGGCCTGATGATGCTGCCCACCGCGGGCGCGCGGATGTGGACGCAGGACATCACGAAACTGCTCGGACTGTCCGTACTCGCCGGCATGGCATCCGGCTATGCAGGGCTTCTCGCCTCCTATCATTCCGGCGTGCCCGCGGGCCCGGCCATCATTCTCGCCGCGGGCGTGTTCTATCTCGTCTCGCTCGCCTTCGGCACGCAGGGCGGGTTCGTTCGCCGCCTCGTGCCTGTCCGACACCTCGAAGCCTGATGTGCTTTTGAAATTCCAGGGAGCCCGCTCATGATCTCAAGACGCAATGTTATAACATCTCTGGCGCTGGTCGCTCTGGCGCTTCCGATCGGAACGGCCCAGGCGCAGGACAAGATCGCCGCTGTCGCGAGCTTCTCCATTCTCGGCGATCTCGTGAAGAATGTCGGGGGCGACCGTGTGGCGCTGACCACTTTGGTCGGGCCGGGTGGCGACGCCCATGTTTTCGAGCCGAATCCGGCTGACGCCAAAGCGGTGGGGGACGCCAAACTGGTGTTCGTCAACGGCCTCGGCTTCGAGGGCTGGATGAACCGACTCATCGAGGCCGCGGGCTCGAAGGCAGCCCTTGTGACGGCAAGCAACGGCGTGACGCCGATCGCCACGGCGGAGGACGAGGAAGAGCACGCGAAGGACGAAAAGCCCGCCGCCGCGCACGCGGAAGAGGGGCACCACCATGGGGCCGACGATCCCCACGCCTTCCAGTCCATCCCGAACGCGAAAATCTATGTCGGCAATATTCGCGACGCCCTGATCGCGGCCGATCCGGCGGGCAAGGCCGAATATGAAGCCAATGCGGCGGCCTATATCGCCAAGCTGGATCAACTGGACGCCGATGTGCGGGCCGGGATCGCCGCCATTCCCGCACCGCAGCGGAAAATTATCACCTCACACGATGCATTCGGCTATTTCGGCAACGCCTACGGCTTCACCTTCCTGGCGCCCCAGGGCATCTCGACCGAGGCGGAGCCCTCGGCCAAGGAGGTCGCCAAGCTCATCCGGCAGATCAAGGCGGATAAGGTGAAGGCGATCTTCGTCGAGAACATCACCGACCAGCGCATGATCCGGCGAATTGCCGCAGAAAGCGGCGCCGTGATCGGCGGCGAGCTCTATTCGGACGCTCTGTCGCCCCCCGACGGGCCGGCGGGGACTTACATCGACATGTTCCGTCACAATATAAAGACCCTCAGCGCCGCTCTTTCGAGCTGAGGCGCCACGCGTTTCCGCCTCATCCGAAGAGAGGCGCCGTTCAGGCGCTCCTCCCCGGATGTGGCCCTCATCTGGGGCTGCTCATGTCCGACAAAATTCCCGTTACCGTCCTCACCGGCTATCTCGGCGCGGGCAAGACGACGCTTCTGAACCGCATCCTCACGGAGCAGCACGGCAAGCGCTACGCTGTCATCGTCAACGAATTCGGCGAGATCGGCATCGACAACGAACTCGTCGTCGGCGCGGACGAGGAAGTGTTCGAGATGAACAATGGCTGCATCTGCTGCACGGTGCGCGGAGATCTGATCCGCATCATCGAAGGCCTGATGAAGCGGAAGGGAAAGTTCGACGCGATCATCATCGAGACGACGGGCCTCGCCGATCCGGCGCCCGTTGCTCAGACCTTCTTCGTCGACGAGGAAGTGCAGGAGAATACCCGGCTCGACGCGGTGGTGACGGTGGCCGACGCGAAGTGGCTGACCGAGCGGCTGAAGGATGCGCCCGAAGCCAAGAACCAGATCGCGTTCGCGGATGTCATCCTGCTCAACAAAACCGATCTCGTGACGCCGGCGGAGCTCGAGGACGTCGAGGCGCGGATTCGCGGAATCAATCCGTACGCACGCCTGATCCGCACGGTGAAGAGCCAGGTGCCGTTGAGCGAGGTTCTGGATCGCGGTGCGTTCGACCTCGAGCGCATTCTCGAAATCGAGCCGGCGTTCCTGGAAACAGGCGATGGGCACGATCATCATGGTCATGACCACGGGCACGATCATGCGCACCACGCACATGACCATCACGAGCACGGACCGGATTGCGGCTGCGGGCACGACGATCATGGCCACGAACATGGTCATCAGAACGGCGGCCTGAAACATTACCACGACGAGCACATGCAGTCGGTCGCGCTCACCATTCCGGGCGATGTCGATCCCGAGAAGTTCATTCCCTGGGTGCAGGAGATTGCGCAGTCGGACGGCCAGAACTTCCTGCGCTGGAAGGGCATCCTCGCGTTCAGGGACGAGCCGCGCCGCTATGTGTTCCAGGGCGTGCATATGATCCTGGACGGCGACCTGCAGCGTGAATGGAAGCCGGGCGAGAAGCGGGATTCCAAGCTCGTGTTCATCGGCCGCGATCTCGACGCTGCCAAGCTGCGGCAGGGCTTCGAAGCGACAGCGGCCTGATTTCCCTCCCCCTCGTGGGGAGGGCCGAGAGCGCGAAGCGCTCCGGGGTGGGGGGTGCCCCACCCGTCGCGGCTTCGGCGAAATCGACAGGCCATCACCCCACCCCGCTCGCACGATGTGCGAGTCGGCCCTCCCCATTCAGGGGAGGGAGGGTTTCGTGGCGGCGTCTTCGGTCTAAATGGCGGCCTGATTTCCCTCCCCCTCGTGGGGAGGGAGGGTTTCCTGCTGCTCTTCTTCGGTCTAAATGGCCGCCATGAGTTTTCTCGACAGCAGTCTCGCCTCCCACATCCGCCCCGTGCCGGCGGACTCCCATGTCACCGCCGCTGCCTTTCTCGGCGGCGCGACTGCGTTCGCGCTGGGGGACGGCACCGTCGTCCTCGCTCAAGGCGAGAACCTCTCCCGCATCGACGCCCATCCCGGCAGCTCGATCCTGGCCGCGGCCTCGGACGGAAAGCATATCGTCACCGGCGGCGATGACGGGCGCGTGGTCCGGACCGGCGCGACTGGAGCGACCGAACAAATCGCGAAGGCCGATGGCGGCGCGTGGATCGATGCGGTGGCGATGGGGCCGGACGGCGCGGTCGCCTGGTCGGCGGCGCGCAAGGCGCATGTCCGGGACGGCAAGGGCGCGGTTTTCGCGCTCGATCTGCCGTCGAGCGGGCGGGGGCTGACCTTCGCGCCGAAGGGGTTCCAACTCTACATCGCGCGTTACAACGGCGTGAGCCTGTGGTTCCCGCGCACGCAGTCGGCGCCCAAGGAACTCGCCTGGAAAGGCTCGCACATCGACGTCACGGCCTCGGTGGACGGGCGGTTCGTGGTGTCGACCATGCAGGAGAACGAACTGCATGGCTGGCGGCTCGCCGACAGCGGCAATATGCGCATGTCCGGCTATCCCTCGAAAACGCGCTCGGTCTCGTGGTCGCATGACGGAAAATGGCTGGCGACGAGCGGCGCCGACGCCGCGATCGTCTGGCCGTTCGTGACGAAAGAGGGGCCGATGGGAAAGCCGCCGCTCGAGCTCGGCGTCAGGCCCTCGCGCGTCGAGCGCGTGGCCTTCCATCCTAAATCGCCGGTGCTGGCGATTGGCTATCGCGACGGATACATCATGTTCGCGCGTATGGACGACGAAGGCGGCGAGCTCCAGGCGCGCGCGGCGGGCGAGGGCGGCCCGGTCTCGGCGCTTGCCTGGGACGCGAGTGGGACGATTTTGGCCTTCGGAACGGAAGAAGGCGCGGCGGGTGTATTGACGCTTCCGAAGGTTTAGCAGCTCCGTCCTTCGAGGCAGGCGAGCAGCATGTTGCCGATCGCTTCGGGACTGAACGGCTTCTGCAGGACAGGCCGGCCTTCAAACGGCGCTTCGAGCGCCTGATCGCCATAGCCCGAGACAAATACGAACGGCACGCCGCGTTCCGCCAAAATGTGGGCGACCGGAAACACCCGCGCGCCGCCGAGATTGACGTCCAACAGCGCGACGTCGATCTCTTCGCTGCCGGCGATTATGGTTGCTTGGTCAAGATTGGCCGCGGGACCGACCACGATGCAGCCGAAATCGGCGAGTATGTCCTCGACCAGCATGGAGACGAGCATTTCGTCTTCGACAACGAGCACACGACTCCCGGCGAGATTCCGCTGTTCATCCACGCAAAAAATTCCCTGCATCATCTGAGGCTTGCTTTTCTCTCATGTTGAGAGCGCAGGATAGGGGCACACCACTGTCGACCAAAGAACAGGTATCGCAGGGATGGCCGCCGTGGATAGCATCGCAGATCGCCACTGGACAACGAATCCGGATATTGGCACGCTCGGCCTGGCTCCGGGGAGGATCTATCATGCGCACCATCCTGGTCCTTGCCGTCGTCGCCTGTGCTCTCTTTGCGCCTCGTGCCGAGGCGGCATCGATGACATTCCGCCCCATAGAAATCGGCGATTGCAGTAAATCCTGCAACAAGGTCCTTCTCGGCGAAGGGCTGATCACGCGCGATTCGTACAAGTCCTTCCAGAACGCGCTCCGCCGCACCGGGCGCGGTACACCGGTCCTGCTGCATTCGCCCGGCGGAAACCTGGCCGGCGGTCTCCTGCTCGGAATTGCGTTCCGGGAAAGCCGCGTCAAGGTCGGTGTGGCGCCGGGTGGCGGCTGCTTCTCGGCCTGCGCCTATGCGATGCTCGGCGGTGTCAACCGGACGGTTTATTCCGGCGGCAAGTTCGGGGTCCACGAATTTACGGAGCTCGGCCGCAAAGCGAACTATGTACCGACGGAGCGCGATAAAGCGGAAGACCGCGAGATTCGGGCCATCCTGCGGAAGTATGCGCAGGAGATGGGCGTGAGCCCCGACCTGATCGGTCTGGCCACGAGCACTCGTCACGACGACATGCGGGTGCTGAGTTCAAAGGAGCTCAGCAAG
>CAWAYQ010000003.1:0-11841 GCA_963786225.1 uncultured Alphaproteobacteria bacterium | reverse complement strand
TCACCGCCGGACCTCGGCGCCCTGGCGCCGGCCCCCGCGCGAATGTCCGCTTTGGCGCAAAGTCGACATTCTCGAACGTCCGCCCTTGACCCATTCCGGAACGTGAGCCGGCCTGCTTCCAAGGGCCGCCCCGTGCCAAAATCGGACGTAACTACACGCGAAGTCTCATCGGCCAACAGTCCGCGGATTCCGATCAGTCGACGCGCGAACCCTTGTTCACGATGACCTGATCGCTCTTGCGGCTGATCTCGACGACATCGGGCTCCGTGCCCACGCTGCCGGGAGTGGAAAATGTCACGGTCTGCCCAGAGGAAAGAACGGTCTTTATGCGAATAGGGGTTCCTTCGATGTCCTCAGACGCAAGAGTGGCGACGAGGTGAAAGCCATCCTGCTCAACCGTGTAGTAGGCATTTCCGGACATACCGCGAAGCTCGATGCTCTGCCCTTGGATCGGCTTGAGCCCATCCGCTTGGGCCGTTCCGATGAGCGCCGAAACCAGTCCGGCCGCCATCAGGATGTGGTGAATTTTCATGTCGGTCTCCTGTAAGTGGGGTGTCGAAACGGCCGAGTGAGCCGCTCCGTCCGTTGGAGAACGTATGAAGAGTGCCGCTTTGGCGCCTTCTCGGGATTTTGGTGATTGTTCCGATCTTGCGGCGACATGGTCACACCGTCGGACATTGGGTGGCGAGCTAGCCGGCGGGAGTTGAGGCGATCGAGGCTCGCCGGCCGTGTACTGACGGCGGGCTCGCGGCATTCGGCGAGGCAATCGGCTCGCGCGTCGAATTGGGTTTGCGATGGCCTCTACCTTGGTATGACTACACCGGCAATTGGAGTGATCGATCGAGGAAGTCGCGCAATATTCGGCGACAGGTGGATCGAGAGCGTCCCGTTCAGCGCAACCGAGGGCTGACGAGATGAAGGTGCTCGTTTTCGTTCAACCCGCCTAAGTGAGGGGCTGGTTTTCCTGTCGATTGGGATGTTTGAGTTGAACGTGACCGGGCCTTCTGCCACCGCACCCGGATTGGTGCTCTTTGCGCTGGCGCTTGGCGGCTTCGCCATCGGCACCACCGAATTCGCAACGATGAGCCTGCTGCCGGACTTCGCGGGCGATTTTGGAATCGGCATTGCCGAGGCCGGCCATGTCATCAGCGCCTATGCGCTCGGCGTCGTCGTTGGTGCGCCGCTGCTTGCGGTCCTGACCGCCGGCTTGCGCCGGCGCACTCTGCTGATAGCTCTTATGATCGCGTTTGCCGTGTTCAATGCGCTGTCAGGGCTTGCTCCCAATGTCGGGTGGATGCTCGTCTTCCGCTTTCTCAGCGGTCTGCCGCACGGCGTCTATTTCGGCATCGCTGCCCTGACAGCGGCGTCGCTGGTCGAGGAGTCGCGCCGAACGACGGCTGTCGGGCGGATGTTCCTCGGTCTGACGATCGCGACTATTATCGGCGTGCCGGTTGCGAGTTTGATCGGACAATATTTCGGCTGGCGATGGGCGTTCGCGCTCGTCGCCGCGTTGGCAACGCTCACCGCGGTGCTCGTGGCGGTCTTTGTGCCTGATCGTGACCATACAGGTGCGCACAGCCCGCTCGCCGAGCTTGCAGCCCTCAAACAGCCGCAGGTCTGGTTGACGCTCGGAATCGGCGCCGTCGGATTTGGCGGCGTCTTTGCCGTCTATACCTATCTTACCTCGACCTTGGTGCAGGTGACCGGCGCCTCGCCGGCCTCGATCCCGTTCGCGCTGGCGATCTTCGGAATCGGCATGACAGCCGGCAGTCTGGTGATGCCCCGCTTCGCCGACCGCGCCCTGATGCCGACGGTGGCGGGGCTGCTGATCTGGTCAGCGATCGTTCTGGCGATCTATCCGGTCGCCGCCTATCACCTCCCCGGGATCATGGTCGTGCTCTTCTGCATCGGCTTCGGCGTCGCTCTGGGTCCCGTCCTGCAAACCCGGCTCATGGATGTCGCCGGCGATGCGCAGGCGCTCGCCGCGGCGCTCAATCATTCGGCCTTCAACACTGCAAATGCGCTCGGGCCCTGGCTCGGTGGGCTTGCGATCTCGGCCGGCTACGGCCTCACATCCACCGGGTGGGTGGGCGTGCTGCTTGCCGTGGCGGGGCTTGCTATCTGGGCGGTTTCATACTCGCTCGAGCGGATCGATGCGCGTCGGCGGGACCTTGAGGCCGCCGCTTAACCGCTTGCGGCCGTCAAGACTTCGCAACGAGCCCGGGATCCCACGCGCGGCGCGTCGACGCCGAGGTGTGGAAGCTGTCGAAGAACGCCCGGATCGGCTCTGCGGGCGACGCAGCAGTTCGCACGTCGTCATAGCGCAGCAGGTGCTCGCCGAGGTCTTGACTCCAGAACACGGCTTCGGGCTGCAGTGCGGCATGCTCGATTCCCTCGGCCTTCGGATATGAGTACGCGTAGAACGCGGACTCTGGGAAGGCCGCGTTACCAGGCCACCAGCCGACATTGATCTGCTCGGCGTCGTAGGTTTGGCGGATAAGAAAGTCGGCATTCGGCGGAGGATCGCACGGCCGACCGGAGAAGCGTGTAATTGCGAGGTCCATGCTGCCCCAGAAGAAGTGCACAGGAGAAGCACGTCCGCGATACGCCGCGCGGTACTCCGCGAACACCGGCTGGATCAAACTGAGAATGCGCCAGAAGCGGTTCGCGTAGTCGGGATCGTATGTGCGGTGCGTGGTGTCGTCGGTGAACGGGATCGGGTGCGGCACTTCTTGCGGCATCGTCGAGAGCTCGACCTCGACGCCGACCGCTTTGAGCACACGGGTGAACTCGGCGAAGAACTCTGCGACCGGACGCGCCGCGAGCTGGACCATACGTGTCTTACCCCACGCAGTGCGCACGACAACCTGGTGGTCGATGAGATCGGCCTCCACCTCGAAGAGGCCGCGCGACGTTGGCACAGGCCCGGTCGTCAATCCGCGGGCGGTGACATACAGCGCAACGTGCGCCCACGCGGGCTCCTTTGGCGACAGGGCGACGCGCACTTTTCCGACGATCTGCATCTCCATATGCAGTGTGTCGAGCGTGTCCTTCCAGGCGGTGTAGGGGAGCGCCGGCCATGGCCCCGATACGTGCGCAGTCATTGCCGAAAACCCTCGACGGTGTCGGGACCACGTCCGGACGCAAGATCGGGATCTGACCCGCGTCGCGACGGCCCTTTCCAGATCATTTAGACCGAATACGTTCCCGGGCGATGTCTCGAAGCGCTAAACCCGCGGTGGCGCGCGCAGCGGGGCTGATTTTCGGCATCCGCTCCGACATTGCGCGGCTTGATCCTCGATGGACAATTCCAGCGGTATCATCTTGTCCGCGCTTCGCTGACGAGCCAATCCGCGAAGGCTGCGGCCAGTGGCGCCTGCGCAAGGCCGGGATCGTAGGCGAGCCGGTAATCGGGACCGGCGATGCGCAGGTTGGGAAACGGCTCGACGAGTTCGCCGCGCGCCAGAAGATCGGCGATGACCTCGGTCGGCGCGGTCAGCAGGCCCTGGCCGGCAAGAGCCGCCTCCAGCGCGATGTAGAAGTGCCCGAAGCGCGTGGCCCCGGTCGCAAGCTCAAGCGGTAACCCGGCTGCGAGCAGCCATTTGGAGAGTTCGCCGGGTCGCGTGACGGATTCAAGAAGTCTGCTTTCCGCCAGACATTGCGGCCCTTCTGCAGCCCTGGCACCGAGGACCTCCGGTCGAGCCACGAGCGCAATCTCCTCCCGCAGCAAGGTAATGACACGCAGATCCGACGGCAGGCTGCCGCCCCGCCGGATGACGACATCGTAGGGGATGTCGGTCCATGCCTCCGTCGTATGCGTCGGGCGGACGCGAACGTCGACATCGCCCACTTGGCTCTGAAATGAGGGCAGGCGGGGAATTAGCCAACGCATCGCGAAGGTGGCCGGCGCGAGCACCCGCAGGACCTGTTCCTTCTTCTGCGGGACAACGGCATCGACCGCGGAGACCATGAGATCGAGCGCAGCGCCCGTCGCCAAGGCGAGCCGCGCTGCCGCGGGTGTGGGCACCATCCGCCGCCGATTATCGGCAAATAGCTCGGTGCCAAACCAGGTTTCAAGCACCGAGAGCTGCTTGCTCACCGCGCTATGCGTCACTCCGAGCTCGTCCGCCGCGGCGGTGACGCTGCCGACGCGGGCCACGGCCTCGAACGCCAGAATGGACTTAAGGGGTGGGAGTTGGCGTCTCATCATGAGTGTTCCAGAAACTCACAAGATGACGGAACTAATGTCGCTTTACTATGCAACAAAGGATTAGCTAATCTAAAGGACGCAACGCAACGAATACTGAAAGCGCGAGAGTATACTCTCTCCGTGCGACACTTTTATTACAGGTCACATTCTATGAGCTTAAAAGTCGAAGGCGCCGCGGCGGCCGCCGAATACGTTTCGGTGAACGGGAAGCTTTATCAAAAGCCGATACGACCTACGGTGGTCATCTGTTTCGATGGATGCGATCCCACCTATATCGAAGCCGCCGAAGCCGCCGGAGTCGTTCCCACGCTCTCGCGGATGAAGCGAGAGGGTGTCGCTGCCATCGCCCTTGCGGCGATGCCGACCTTCACCAATCCCAACAACGTCTCCATCGTCTGCGGCGTTCCGCCGGCGGTCCATGGTGTTGCCGGCAATTTCTATCTCGACCGCGAAACCGGCGAGACGGTGATGATGCTGGACGCGGCGCTGATGCGTGCGCCGACGATCCTCGCCGGCCTTGCCGAAGCAGGCAGCCGGGTCGCCGTGGTGACCGCGAAGGACAAGCTGCGCAAGGCCCTGGCGCATGGCCTGCGAGGCATTGCCTTCTCGGCGGAACAGGCCGACGCCTGCACCGAGGAAGAGCACGGGATCGCTGACGCGACGGCCTTCGTCGGACGCCCGAAACCGGAGCAATATTCCGCCGATCTCTCCCTCTTCGTGCTCGATGCCGGCATTCGATTGATCGAGGCCGGACGCGCCGACGTCCTTTACCTGTCGCTATCCGACTACGTGCAGCACAAGCATGCGCCCGAGGCGGACGAGGCGCTGGCATTCATGGCCGCCGTCGATCAGCGGCTCGGCCGACTTGTGGAACTCGGCGCCACCGTCGCCATCACGGCCGATCATGGCATGACCGACATGGCCAAGCCGGACGGCGAGCCGGCCGTGGTCTATCTTGGCGACATACTCGACGAGACCTTCGGCCGGGACGCAACGTGCGTCATCTGCCCAATCACCGATCCCTTCGTCCGTCATCACGGCGCTCTCGGGGGCTTCGTTCGGGTGCATATCCTCAAGGACGGCATTGCACGCGATGCGGTGCTCGACCTGCTGCGGGATGTTCCGGGCATCGCACTCGCGCTGCCGCGAGAAGAGGCCGCCGCCCGTTTCGAAATGCCAGAGGATCGCGAGGCCGACATCGTCGTGGTGGGCGAGGCCGGCGTCGCGCTCGGTGCCCGGGCCGGGGAGCACGATCTCGCTCAACTCGCCGGGGAGCGCCTGCGTTCACACGGCGGTCTCTCCGAGCAGCGGGTGCCCTTCATCATCTCGCATCCCCTGCGGGCAACTTCCGCCGTGCCGGCGGTCCTACGCAATTTCGACGTTTTCGATTTTGCCGTGAACCAGGTGGAGTAACCGATGCGCCGCACAGTCATCGTCATGCTGGACGGGCTTCGCCGCGACTTCGTCGGTCCGGAGAATACGCCCCATCTCGCCGCCTATGCCGAACGCGCCGAACGCTTCGCGGGCTATCGCTCCACATTCCCATCCGCGACGCGCGTCGTTTCGTCGACCATGGCGACGGGCTGCTATCCGGCGCGCCACGAACTTCAGGGCAATACCCTCGTTCTGCTCGAAGAGGGACGCCTCGTCCGTCACGATGCCGGCCATCCCAACTTCCTGCAGAGGAAGCGTGTCGTAACCGGCCGCTCGCTCGCCGTGCCGACTTTGGCCGAGCGCCTCGCCGGCCATGGCGGCGCGATCATCTTCAACAATGTCTCGCCCGGCGCGGCCTATGCGCATGATCCCGACGGCCACGGGCATGTCTATCACCGGGCCGGTTCGTTCGGCCCGGGGCGCGTTCCGCTTCCGAGCGAACGGCAATTGAATGTGACGCTGGATGCGGTCGGCGATCGTGCCATGACCGAGCGCTTCGTGACCGACGCGCTCGCGGGTCCGGGGCCTGCTCTCGCCGTGCTCTGGCTCGGCGAGCCGGACCATATCCAGCACAACTGCCTGCTCGGTTCTCCCGAGCATCTGGCCGTGCTGCGCGAGGCCGATCGCAACTTCGGACTGGTGCTCCAGGCGGTCGAGGCGTTGCGCGAAGCAGGGGACGACGTCCTTCTCATTGCCGGGTCGGATCACGGACACGAGACAGTCACGGGCGTCGTCGACATCGAGGACGAACTCGTTACGGCCGGCTTCAAATCCGCCCCGGATAGCGAGGAGATCGTCGTCGCCGCCAACGGCACCGCCGCGCTCATTTATGTGCATCCGGATCAAGCCGCGCGCCTGGCCGGGCTGGAGGACTTCCTCAATTCGCGGCCCTGGGCGGGCCTGGTCGTCGGAGCCGAGAGCCTCGGCACCGTCGGACAGGCAGCCCGGCACGGCCTCGCATTCGCAGTCTCGCTCAAAGGCGACGAACGACCGAATGCCTTCGGCGTTCCGGGCTCATGCCTGGTGGCGAAGCCGTCCGGCGGAAAGGCCGACCGGCTCGGCTGCGGTCAGCATGGCGGTCTCAACGCCTACGAACAGGCCCCCGTCCTCATGATCGACGGCTTCGGCTTTGAAGCCGGCGCATCGCGCGAGACCCCGGTGGCCGTAGTCGACATCGCCCCAACCGTTCTCCGCCATCTCGGTCTGCCGGCCGAGGGCATGGACGGCCGGCCCCTACAATTATCCCCTACGGAGGATCGTTCATGACAGTCACTACGTTTCGTCTCAACCGTCGCACGCTGCTCGCCGGCACTGCCGCGGCCGGCTTTGCCGCTCTGTTGCCGCGCGGCGTCTTCGCCGCCGAGCCGCGCCGTGGTGGCGTACTGAAATACGCAACGCTTGGTCTCGACACCGCGGACCCGCACCGCCACACGGGCAGCATCGCGGTCCAGCAGATTTATGCGGAGGGTTTGACCTCCATCGCCGCGGACGGGTCGGTCGAACCGTTCCTCGCGAAGTCCTTCGATATCTCCGAGGACGGCAGGACCTACACTTTCCATCTGCGCGAAGGGGTTGTCTTCCACAACGGCGATCCGCTGACGGCCGCGGACGTGGTCGCCAACATCGAACGGGTGAAGAACAAGGTCACCGGCGGTTGGCTCGCATCCGCCATCAAGCTCGTCGACAACGTCACCACGCCCGACACGCAGACGGTGGTCATCTCCCTGCGCGAGCCCTACGCGCCGCTCGCCAACCTCCTCTCGGAACTTTGGATCATGTCGCCCAAGTCCGAGGGCTGGGACAGCACCATCACGACTCCGATCTGCACGGGCCCGTTCCGCTTCGGCGAATGGCAGCCGAAGGTGAAGCTCACGGCCCCGGCGCACAAGAACTACTGGCGGCAGGGCATGCCGTATCTCGATGCGATCGAAGCCGATCTGCGCGATGACGTGGACAAGGCGCTGGCGCTGCGGTCCGACGACATCGACATCGCGAACGTACGTGCGGACGTGGCCAAGCAGCTCAGCGCAGATCCCGAATTCGTGGTGTCGCCCCTCAAGGACGCCGCCTGGTTCTTCGTCGGGTTCAACAACCGCAAGCCGAGAAAGCCCTTCGACGATCCGCGGGTGCGCCAGGCGCTCTCCTATGCGATCGACAAGACCGCTTTCATGAACTTCGCTTCGGGTGGCGCCGGCGTCGTTACCAACCAGATGGTGCTGCCCGGCAATCTCTATTTCGACAAGGCGACGCACGATGCCGACGCGCACGCCAAGCCCAATTTGGACAAGGCCCAAGCTTTGCTCAAGGAAGCGGGTGTCGATCCGTCGAAGGAGACGATCGAGTTCGTCTCCTGGCAGGAGAATTACGCCCAGGTCGTCGTCCAAATGGTGCGCAAGCTTGGTTTCAAGGTGAACCACGTGGCGCTCGACGATCTCGGCGCGCAGCAGCGTCTCGGCCAGTACGATTGGGACATGAACTGCATGAGCTCGGGACCGCGCGCCGACATCTTCCTGCGCTACGTGCGGATGATGAGCGACGGCCCCAACCCGGTGCTGTGGGGCGGCATCCAGGATCCTGAGTTCGACGAGTTGGTGCGGGAGGCAGTAGCCCAGCCGTCGCTGGAAAGCCGCAAGAAGCTTTATCTCGCGGCCTGGCATCGGGTCATGGACAAATACTACGTGGTCGTGCTCGGCCTCGCCGCGAACCAGATCGCGATGCGGAAGGAAGTGAAGGGCTACGAGCCGGGCTTCACCTGGTCGCCCAACTGGGCGAAGCGGCGGCGTGGCGCAGACCTGGCTTGCGGTCTGAGCCATGACCCGTCGCCGTTGCCACGGCAAATGAAGGCAGCGCGCTGGCCGGCTTGTCGGCCCGCGCGCGCTTCGGCGCAATCCTGGTCGTGCTCATCGTCGTCGTCGCGATCGCGGCTCCGCTCCTCGCGCGCTACGACCCGCTCGATCAGGATCTGCTTGCGCTGAACCAGCCGCCCGGTCCGGACCATTGGCTGGGCACAGACCATATCGGCCGCGACGTGCTGTCCCGTCTCGTCATGGGGGCCCGCACCACACTTTTCGTTGGGTGCGGTGGAGCCCTGGCGGCCTTCATATTCGGCGCCGGCTTCGGGCTGCTCGCTTTGTCGCTTGGCCGGTGGGCGGAAGCCGTGATGTTCGGCGCGATCAATCTGGTGCGGGCCATGCCCGGAGTGCTTCTGGCACTTCTGCTCGTCGTCGCGCTGGGGCAGGGCGCCGGGCCGGTGACGATCGCCCTCGGTCTGTCCTTCGCGCCGTTCTTCGCCTTCGTGGCGCGCGCGACCTACCGGCGCGAAGCGGTCAAGGAATACGTCACGGCGGCACGGCTGTTCGGTTGCGGGCCGCTGCACGTGCTGCGAGTTCATTTCGCGCCCAACCTCGTCGGCGGGCTCATCACGCAGGCTGCGATTCTGCTTCCGCGCTGTGTCGTTACGGAATCCGTGCTGAGCTTCCTCGGCCTCGGCTCGTCGCCCGATGCGCCCACGTGGGGCCGCATGGTGGCGGAGGCCAGCCGCTACATCGAGGCGGCGCCGCACGCCATCCTCGCGCCGGTCCTGGCCATCGTACTGCTGACGCTTTCCCTCTCCTTCGTCGGCGATGCGGTCAGGCTTCGTCTCGACCCCCTGCGCGACGACGCCACAGCGAGGGCTTCATGAAAAGTCTCGTCGCCGTCGGCTTCGGTCTGGGCCGGATGTTTCTCCAGGCCGCGGCCATCGTCGTGATCGTGTTTCTGTTGGCTCGCGTGGTTCCCGGCGATGTGGTCGACGTCAAGGCCATCGAAGGAGACCTCAATGCGAGCCAGCAAGAGGCCATGCGTCATGAACTCGGCCTCGATCGCCCCCTCATCGTCCAGTTCGCGAATTGGACCGGGAGCGCCCTGCGAGGCGATTTCGGCATGTCGATCCGATTCAACCGACCTGTTTCGGACATGCTGCGCACCGCGTTACCGACCACGCTCATCTTTGCCGGTTTGAGCTTCGCCGTCGGTTTGGTGCTTGCAGTGGGCATTGCGGTCGGCGCGGTGATGACCGGAAGCCGCGTGCTTACAACCCTGGTGGACGTCGTCAACATGTGGTCGATCGCCTTGCCCACCTTCTGCATCGGTGTCGTCGGTATTCTCGTGTTTTCGGTCTGGCTGCACTGGCTTCCGGTGCTCGGCGGCATGCTGTTGCCGGTTATCATCATTGGCATCGACGGTGCCGGGCAGATAGTCAAACCGCTCCACGAGGAACTGCGCGAGGCCGCGACCTCGGCCCATGTGCGCACTGCTCGTGCCAAGGGGCTTTCACCCTGGCGCATCACCGTGAGGCATCTGTTGCCGACGGCGCTGCCGGTAGCGCTTGCGCTCTCGGGCCTCGTGCTTGCCGGCCTCGTCGCCGGAACGCTCACGATGGAGGTTCTGTTCGGGTTACCCGGGCTTGGCAGCCTGATGCTCAACGCCATTCACGGCCGCGATTACCCGGTCATTCAGGCGACCATCCTCGTAACCGCCGTCGGCTTGGTCGTCGTCAACGCGCTCACCGACTTTCTCCATCACCTGATCGATCCGAGGCTGTCCCGATGACCTCGCATGTACCCGCTCTCGAGATCCGCGATCTCGTCCTGCGCCAGGGCGAGCGCAGGCTCGTCGACGGCCTCTCGCTTACGCTGGCGCATGGCCGCACGCTGGGCCTCATAGGCGAGTCCGGATCCGGCAAGTCGCTGACCGCGCTCGCGGTGATGGATCTCCTTCCGCAGGGGATCGTCATGGACGCAAGTTCGCGTATCCACATCGACGGCGCGGCGCTGCCCACGGGCAACCCGCGTGCGATGCGCGAACTGTGCGGTCGCAAGGTCGCGATTGTTTTCCAGGATCCGATGGCCTGCCTGAACCCGTTTATGCGGGTCGGCTCGCAGATCGATGAGGTGTTGGCAAAAGCCGGGGGGCTGCCGCTTCCCGAACGGCCCGACCGAGTGCGGGAGCTTCTGACCGAGGTCAATTTGCCTGATCCCGCCGCGCTCGCCGGTCGTTACCCGCACGAACTGTCCGGCGGTCAGCAGCAGCGCGTGATGCTCGCAATGGCGCTCGCCGGAGAGCCCGACATCCTTATTGCCGATGAGCCCACAAGCGCCCTCGACACCAGCGTGCAGGCCGAAATCGTGGCTCTGCTCGCGGCCCTGCAGCGCAAGCGGCAGATGGCCATGCTGATAATCACGCATGATCTCGCTGTGGCCGAAATGCTCGCACACGATATCGCCGTGATGCGGCGCGGTCAGATCGTCGAGACCGCGGCGACGGCGAATATCCTCAGGGCTCCGGAACATCCTTATACGGCGCGCCTTGTCGCCGCGCGGCGCTCTCTGCTGGCGCCTGGCCAGGCGGTCGCGGTCGCGTCGACAGACCCCCTCGTGCAGGCGATCAACGTCGTCGTGGATTATCCTGCGCGCAGGATCTTCGGTCGGCCCGTCCGCGCCGTGCAGGAAGCTTCCTTCACGCTGTCTCGCGGCCGCACGCTCGGCATTCTCGGCGAGTCCGGATCGGGCAAGAGCACGCTCGCCGCCGCTGTCGCCGGTCTGCGCCCGCTCACGGGCGGGCGTGTCCGCCTGCTCGGCCATGTCCTTTCGCCCGAAACTCCGGCTCTGCCGCGGGCGCTACGCCGGCGATGCCAGGTCATCTTTCAAAATCCGTACGGCTCCCTCAACCCACGTCTCAGCATTGCTCGCGCCTTGGCCGAGCCGCTTACCCTCGCCGGCGTCGCCGCGCGCGAGCGCGCCGGCCGGATCGCCGCCGCTCTTGCGGATGTGGGGCTTGACGCCGAACATGCGGCGCGCTTCCCCCATCAGCTCTCGGGAGGTCAGCGTCAGCGCGTGTGCATCGCGCGGGCGCTCCTGTGCGAGCCCGACGTGCTCGTGTGCGACGAGGTCGTCTCGGCTCTCGACATGACGGTGCAGGTACAAGTCCTGGAACTCCTGCAAAGTCTCCAGGCGAAGCGCGGCTTCGGCATGCTGTTCATCGGCCACGACATCGATGTGGTGCGCTGGATCTCGGACGAGATCCTCGTCATGCAGCAGGGTCGTGTCGTGGACCAGTGTGCCGCCAATGAGCTCGAAGCGACGGAACTGCGGGATCCTTACACCAGACGGCTATTGGCGGCGCGCCTGACGCCACTCGCGGCATGAGTTCCGACTGAG
>CAWAYQ010000002.1:0-78565 GCA_963786225.1 uncultured Alphaproteobacteria bacterium | reverse complement strand
GGCCGAACTTGAGGCGCTCTGTTCCTATTGGTCGGCACTGCGCATGCCGGCGGCGGAAAAGACGGCCCTTCGTTCGCTGCATGAACAATGCGCGGATTTGGCCGCAGACGGCCAGCTTGAAGGCTACATGGATCTGAACTTTCAGTTCCACGAAGCGATCTATCAGGGCAGTCACAACTCCTATCTCACGGAATTGACGCTCGGTGTCCGGCAGCGCCTTGCGCCGTTCCGCCGTGCGCAGTTTACCGGGCTCGACCGCCTGAAGCTTTCCGTTGTCGAGCATGGCCACGTCGTGGACGCAATCGAACGGGTCGATGCCGAAGGCGCGGCGGAAGCCATGCGCCAGCACTTGCAGATCGTCCGGAACTCCGTCGACGAAGTGAAGCGTTGAAATCCCGGCGGGCAGAGCCCGCCGGGGTTCATCCGAGCGTTAGGAGAGGCTGGGGAGCCCGGCTCAGTTGATCGCTTTGAGATCGAGGCCTGTCCCCTTGTCCACGATCTCGTTGGTCAGAAGGGCGTCGAGTTCAACCGGCCCCTTCAGCGGCTTCTGCTCTTCCTCGCCGAGTTGCATGAAGTCCATGTAGTTCTTCCAGCGCGCCGGGATGATCGTGCCGTGCTTGGCGACGTCCGCGGGGGCCGTGTAGTAGCTCAGAACGAGTTCCAGAAGGGTTCGGCCACCGGATTGTCGCCGAGAGTGGCGGCCGCCCATTTTGTCTTCATCAGCTGGAACGCCTCGTCTGGATGGGCCTTCGACCAGGCCCAACCCTTCAGCGTAGCGCGAACGAGCTTGGCCAGAGTTTCGGGCTTGTCCTTCAGCGTTTCCGCGCGCACGGCAAGGCCGTCGCCCGGGAACGTTGCCACTTCCGGCGGGGTAATGACACGAAGCGGAATGCCCTGGGCCGGGATAAGCAGGATGTCGCGCTTGGCGCCTGCATAGGCATGGATGCGCTTTTCTTCGAAGGAGCGGATCGTGGTCGGGTCGCCTTCGCCGGCCACCACCAGTTTCACATCGCTTCCTTCCTTCACGCCCGCAACGGACAACGAAGCGCGCGTCATCGTTACTTCGCCGCCGGCGAGATCCGAAAGGCCGAGCGTTTTGCCCTTCAGGTCGGCGACCGATTTGATGTCGCTCGTTTCCGGCACGACAATGTCGAACGTGTCCGGATAGTAGACCTGCATGATGACCTTGAGCGGGAAGCCCGCATATTGCGTCTGCATCAGCGCGGCGGCGGAAACGATGGCGAACTCGACATTCCCGGCCGCGAGCTGACGTGCACAGTCGGAACTGCCCTTCGAGAATTTGATGTCAATCTCGAGCCCTTCCTCGGCGTAATATCCCTTCTCCATGGCGATGAAGAACGGGAAGAGCTGCGCGGTGGGGCCGCCCTGTGCGGTCACGCCGACGATCTTTTCGAGCGCGTCGAAGCGGAGAATGCGAGAGCCGTACCGGCGATCAGCGCCAACGCGGTTCTCCGTGATAAGCCAGTCATCCAAGTCATGGTATAATCTCCAGTTGTAATGACGGTTCCAGACGTTACATTCCCGACCAGAATATGATTTTGGTCTCGAGCTTCTCGATCAGCTGATAGACGACCAGCGTGAACAGCGAGAGCAGGAGGATCAGGACGAACACGCCGCTGATATCGAGCTGGTAGTTGAATGCGTGGATGAGGTAGCCGACGCCCGCCGAGCGCCCACAAATTCGCCGACCACGACGCCCAGCACCGCCAACGTCCAGCACAGCTTCACGCCGGCCATCATCGTCGGAAGCGCGTTGGGCAAAAGGAGATAGCGAAACGTCTGCCATCGCGAAGCCGTGAGCGAACGCATCAGTTTCACGGCGTTCGGTTCGACCGAGGAAAGACCGGTAAGCGTGTTCAGGAACATCGGAAAAAAGCTCATCACGACGGCCATCGCGATCTTCGAAGCCTGGTCGAAGCCGAACCAGGTTACGAAGATGGGAGCGAGAACGATCTTGGGCGGAGCCTGAAGAGCGACGAGATAGGGGTAGATGGTCGCCCGTACGCTGTCGAACATCGCTACAGAGACCCCGAAGACGACGCCGCTGGCGAGCCCGAGCGCGAAACCGATCAGGATTTCCATCAACGTCACGTTGACGTTTGGCCAGAAATAACTGGCGCCGACGACGCGGAAGAACGCCTGGAAGGTTTCGGCGGGTGGCGGAATGATAAGCCGGTGGATCAATCCCAATGCCGAACAGAGCCACCATGTGAACAGCACAAAGAGGCCGAATCCCGAGGCGAGCAGCCGATTTGTAAGGCGCTTGCGCTTGGCGCGCGCCTTTTCGATCTCGATATGCCGTTCGATCGTACTGCGAGGATCGGAGGGGGCTCTGGCACCCGCCAAAGCGGGGTCGTAGGCGATGGTCACGATGTCATCTCCAGTGGCGGGATCAGTCGACGCCCGACATGTGGCGGATGTCGAAGACAAGTTCGGAATAGCGCGGTTCGCGCATCATTTCGGTGGTGCGGGGGCGGGGCAGGTGGACCTCGACCATGCCCGCGAGACGTCCGGGGCGCGGCGTCATTACAAATACGCGGTCCGACAGGAACACCGCCTCGCCGATATTGTGGGTGACGAACACGACCGTCTTTTTGGTCGCGGACCAGATGCGCAGGAGTTCGAAATTCATCGTCTCGCGGGTAAACTCGTCCAGCGCGCCGAACGGCTCGTCCATCAGCAGCACATCCGGATCGTGGGCCAGCAGCCTCGCGAGCGCCACGCGCTGACGCATGCCGCCGGAGAGCTCGTTCGGATAGCGGTCACCGAAGCCGGCGAGGCCGACGAGATTCGAGCAGCTCGGCGCAGCGCTCCGCCTGCGCACGTTTGTCGAGATTTCAGGATCGTGCCGGGGAGGCGGATGTTTTCGTTGACGGTGCGCCAGGGAAAAAGCACGGCCGTCTGCAACATGAAGCCGATATCCGCGCGCGGCCGATCCAGATGTTGGCCATTCAACGCCAAAGTCCCCTCGGAACGCTCCTCAAGGCCTCCAAGAAGGCTGAGCAGGGTGCTCTTGCCGCAACCGCTCGGGCCGACCAGCGAAACGAATTCGCCCTCTCTGATATCGAACGACACGTCGTCGAGCGCGACGAGCGGGCCGGTGCTGGTGGCGTAGACCTTCGTAAGGTGGCGTCCCTGGAGAAGCGCCGCGTCGGTCTTCGCGGTTCGGTATTCCGCAAGTAATGTCGCCATTTAGCCCGCCTCGGAAATCTTGCACGCAGGATTGCATGCAAGATTATGCAGCAAGCGTGCCAGAACCGGGGGAGGTTGGGAGACTAGGCCAGATTGGAGCGACCGGAGGTCTCAAGAGTTTGATAATGCGCAAATATTGAGCGCCGCCGACCCTTTTGCATCATGCGTGGGCGTGGCCGCCAAAATCGGCTGCGCAAAACATAGGTTAAGGAAGGCTCGTCTTTACGCTGCGTCAGGCGTCTGGCGGACCCGACATACACGCATGGCATTAGCCCGCTCGAATTGCACAACTTTCGGCAGCATGCCGTCTCCGATTTGGGGAGTACGTCCATGCTCGATCGTGATGTGAAGATTTAGGTCCGCGCTTACGCGCTATGGGAACAGACGGGCCATCCGCATGGCGCGGATTGGGAGCACTGGTACGAAGCCGAAAAGCAGGTCGATACGGAGCTGCTGAAAACCTTCAAGCCGAAGAAGCCCGCGGTGAAGGCCAAGAAGCCTGCGGCCAAAGCAAAGAAAGCCGGCTCGCCCGCCTGACGCTTTCTCCTTGAAATACCCTGCGTCTTTCGCGAGCTTCGGCGCGGGGGAGGACGCTGGAAATGCTGGATGCGCTGATTATCGGGGCTGGCCCCGCGGGTGCGTCCTGCGCGTTGTGGCTTGCGCGCTTTGGTTTCGATACCGTGCTCGCCGATGCGCGCGCGACCGTCGGCGGCCTTCTCAACGACAGCCCCTACCGCAACGACTGGATCGCCACCCAGCCGGGCCTGACAGGGCCCGACCTTGCGGACGGGATCGGCTTGTCCCTGGCGGCGGCCGGTGTTCCTATGGCGCTCGGCAGCAGTGCGCGCCGCGTCCTGCGCGGTCCGGATGGTTTCGATGTCTCGTTCGAGATGCAGGGCGGCGGGTTCCGCTCCATCGCGGCGTCCCATCTTGTCATTGCGACGGGCGTGCGGGCGCGCACCGGCGGCTTCGCGCCGTCGGAGCGGGTTTTGATCGGTCCCGGCGCGCACATCGCGGCATATGATTTTGCCGGACGCTCCGTCGCCATTCTCGGCGGCGGCGACAACGCCTTCGAGAATTATGAATTGGTGAAACGGGCAGGGGCCGTCACGGCCCACATCTATGCGCGGTCCGTCCGCGCCAGCCGGATGTTCGTCAGCCGCGCCGATCCACAGGATATCCACAGGGGCGTTTTCGATGCCGACGGCGTTTCGGGGCGTATCGACGGCCGGGTTTATGACATGATCCTTGTCATGTTCGGATGGGAGCCGGTGCCGGTGCTCAGCGAGGACCTCGCTCTCGATCGCGACCAAAAGGGCTTCATCCGGGTCGACTTCGAAACCTGCGCAACGAGCGTCGAGGGCGTGTTTGCGATAGGGGAGGCGGCGGCCCGAAGTCATCCGAGCGTCGTCACCGCGATGGCCGACGGAATAGCCGTCGCAAAGGCCATTCAGCGACGGATCGAAGGGGCTTAGATAGTCATCCGGCTGTCACAAAAACGCTGTCACATAGGCGTCATGCGGGCCCCATAGAGGTGAACCTGCGGCACGGAATACGCCGGCCGTCACAGCCCGGTTCGCCCATAGTGCGGCGAACATCAGCTTCAGGGAGAATACCCCGTGAAATTCGCCACCCTCGCGAGCGCCAGCGTGCTCGTCCTTTCCAGCGTTGTGCTCGCCTCCGGCGCGCAGGCGCGTGACCAGATCCGGGTCGTCGGCTCGTCGACGGTCTATCCTTTCGCCACCGCGGTGGCCGAGCAGCTTGGCAAGACCGGCATCAAGACCCCGGTCGTCGAGTTCGACCGGCACGGGCGGCGGCATGAAGCTGTTCTGCGCCGGCGTTGGCGTCGATCATCCGGATGCGACGAATGCGTCGCGCCGCATCAAGAAGAGCGAGTTCGAGGATTGCCAGAAGAACGGCGTCAAGGACATCGTTGAACTCAAGATCGGCTTCGACGGCATCGTGATCGCGAACGCCAAGAGCGGCCCGAGCTTCACCATCACCAAGGAGCAGCTGTTCAAGGCCCTGGCCCGTGACGTGCCCGGCGCCGACGGCAAGCTCGTTGCCAACCCGAACAAGACCTGGAAGGACGTTGATGCGTCGCTCCCGGCCGAAAAGATCGAAGTCCTCGGCCCGCCGCCGACCTCGGGCACGCGCGATGCGTTCCTCGAGCTCGTCATGGAGCCGGGCATCGAAAAGCTGCCGGGCATGTCCGACCTGAAGAAGGCCGATGCCAAGGCGTTCGAAAAGGCGTGGAAGTCGATCCGTGAAGACGGCGCTTACATCGACGCCGGCGAGAACGACAACCTCATCGTGCAGAAGCTTGAAGCCAATCCGGCCGCGGTCGGCATCTTCGGCTACTCGTTCCTCGAAGAGAACACCGCCAAGATCAAGGGCGCTACCGTCAACGGCGGTCTGCCCACCTACGAGAACATCGCCACCGGCAAGTACGCCGTGTCGCGTCCGCTCTTCGTGTACGTGAAGAAGCAGCACGTCGGCGTGGTTCCGGGTGTCGACAAGTTCGTCGAAGAGTTCGTCTCCGAGAAGGCGATCGGCGAAGACGGCTACCTGTCCTCGAAGGGCCTCGTGCCGCTCCCGAAGGCCGAATTCACGAAGGCTTCGACCGACGCGAAGGCGATGAAGACCCTGGGCGCCGAGGCGTTCTGATCCATTACATTACGCGCGGCGGAGTTTCTCCGCCGCGCGCTTTTCTCGTTTCGGGACCGGGCGCTCACCATGGCGTGGATTTATCTCCTTCTGACAGCGGTCTTCGTTATTCTCGGCTTATGGTGCCGGCCGTGCCCGCGCACGGAAATTCCGCGCCGCCGAGTCCAACCTCCATTCACTGCCGAGCTATCACGGCGCCTATGTCGCGCTCGCGATCCTGATCCCGATGGCGGTTCTGTTCACCGTCTGGACGATGGGCGTTCCCAAGATCATCGAGGCGCAGGCCATTTCCTCGCTGCCTCCGGCTTTCCAGCCGTCCGACGAACTGGCGCGCGCCACCCGGCTGCGCGAAATCCACAACATCGCCCAGGGCCAGAACTTCGGCGAAATCGCGCCTGAAGTCCGCGCGGTGGGCAATGCGTATGCCAGCACGCTCTTCATCGCCGACTGGGCTCGCCTGGTCGCCGGCCTCGCTCTCGGAGCGATCGGCTATTTCTGGGCGCTCCGCCGCCTGACACCGCTGTTTCGCGCGCGCAATACGGTCGAGAAGGTCGTTAAGGTCGTCCTTCTTTCGTGTTCGATCCTGGCCGTCCTGACGACGGTCGGCATCGTCTTCTCGGTGCTGTTCGAGACCCTGCGCTTCTTCGCCCGCTCGCCTTGGTACGAGTTCCTGTTCGGCCTGCAGTGGAGCCCGCAGACGGCCATGCGCGCCGACCAGGTCGGCTCGTCCGGCGCATTCGGCGCGGTGCCGCTGTTTGTCGGTACGACGCTCATCATGGTGATCGCGATGCTGGTCTCCGGCCCGATCGGGCTGTTTTCCGCGATCTACATGGCCGAATACGCATCGCCGCGCGTGCGGTCGATCGCAAAGCCGCTGCTTGAAGTTCTGGCCGGCGTTCCGACGGTCGTGTTCGGCTTCTTCGCGGCTTTGACCGTCGCGCCGCTGATCCGCTCCACGGGCGAGAGCCTCGGCATCGACGTCGCTTCCGAAAGCGCCCTGGCCGCGGGCCTCGTCATGGGTGTGATGATTATTCCTTTCGTCTCGTCGCTCTCCGACGACGTCATCAACGCGGTGCCGCAAAGCCTGCGCGATGGATCGTACGGAATGGGCGCGACGAAGTCCGAAACGATCAAGAGGGTCGTTCTCCCGGCGGCGCTTCCGGGCATCGTGTCGGCCTTCATGCTGGCCATCAGCCGTGCGGTCGGCGAGACGATGATCGTCGTCATGGCCGCGGGCCTTGCCGCCAATCTGACATTCAATCCGCTCGAAGCCGTTACCACCGTCACCGTTCAGATCAAGACGCTTCTGACCGGCGACCAGGAATTCGACAGCGCCAAGACCCTCTCGGCCTTCGCGCTCGGCTTCGTGCTGTTCTTCTTTACGCTCGCGATGAACTTCGTCGCCATCCGCATCGTCCGCCGATATCGTGAACAATATGACTGACACCGCAAAGTTCGGCGCCGCTCCGGTCGATTTCAGGTCGGAGGCATCCCGCGCACTGGTCAAGAAGCGCTACCGCTCCGAAACCAGGTTCCGCGCCTACGGCATCGCGGCTGTCACCTTCGCCGGCCTGTTCCTCGTCGCGCTGATCTCGGACGTCGTGGTGCGTGCCATTCCGGCGTTCACGACGAGCTGGCTCAGCATCGACGTCACGGTTGATCCGGCGGCGGTCGATCCTAACGGAGACCGCAGCCCGGCATCGCTCATGGCCGGTAATTACGACGCACCGGTGCGCTCCGCGCTCGCGCAATTGCTCCCGGGCGCAAACGATCGCGTGGCTCGCCGCCAACTCAACGATCTCGTCAGCTCGGCCGGTACGACCGGCTTCCGCGATCAGGTTCTGAGCAATCCCGACCTCGTCGGAAAATCGGCCCGTGTGCGGGTGCTGATGTCGGATGACGCCGATCTCTTCGTGAAGGGCCAGAGCACCGATGTCGAAGAGAGAGCCGGGCAGGGTACGCTGACGCCCAGCGCGACCGAAGGCACCATTACATTGTCGGCGCCTGGCGTCGCTCTCAGCGCCAAGGGCTTCACGTCGAACGATCCGAGTACCTTCGTCCGCATCAATGGCGGCTGGGTCAAGATCACATCGGCGGCCGACGGCGTGCTGAACGGCGACGTCATGATGCCGCTCCAGAACACCAATCCGGCGAAGTGGACCGAGACGACGTTTGACGTTCCGGAAGGCAGCCGCCGGCTCAACGACCGCGAAATCGTCTGGCTTCAGACCTTGACGGAGCAGGGCTCGATCGAGCGAACGTTCAACTGGCGCTTCTTTACCGGCGGCGATAGCCGCGAGGCCGAACTCGCGGGCGTTCTCGGTGCGCTGTCCGGCTCGCTGTTCACGATGCTGATCACACTCATCATCTGCCTTCCGACCGGTGTCGCGGCGGCGATCTATCTCGAGGAGTTCGCTCCGAAGAACCGCTGGACCGATCTGATCGAGGTCAACATCAACAACCTCGCGGCCGTGCCGTCGATTATCTTCGGTCTGCTCGGCCTCGCGGTGTTCCTCAACTTCTTCGGCCTGCCGCGGTCGACCCCGGTCGTCGGCGGCCTTGTGCTCGCACTTCTGGTCATGCCGACGATCATCATCGCCAGCCGCGCCGCTCTTGCCGCCGTGCCGCCGTCGATCCGCGAGGGTGCGCTCGGTGTCGGCGCCTCGCATCAGCAGGCGATTTTCCACCACGTCCTGCCGCTGGCCATGCCCGGCATTCTGACCGGCACGATCATCGGCATGGCGCACGCGCTCGGCGAAACCGCGCCGCTTCTTCTCATCGGCATGGTGGCGTTCATCGTCGACGTGCCGACAAGCCCGATGGATGCGGCGACCGCGCTGCCGGTGCAGATCTATCTGTGGTCCGACCTCCCGGAAGCCGCGTTCAAGGCGAAAACCGCGGCCGCGATCATTGTTCTGCTTCTCTTCCTGTTCGTCATGAACGGGCTCGCAATCTTCCTGCGCCGCCGCTTCGAGCGTCGCTGGTGACCGACAGGGTGATGTAAATGGACCTCTCGCTTTCTCCTATCGCGCACATCGACATCGCCCCGGATGCGAAGAAGAAGATCCGCACCAACGGCGTGAACGTCTATTATGGCGACAAGCATGCGCTGAAGGACGTCTCGATCGACATTCCGGAGCGCGCCGTCATGGCGTTCATCGGCCCGTCGGGCTGCGGAAAGTCGACCTTCCTGCGCTGCATCAACCGCATGAACGACACGATCCCGAGCGCCAGGATCACCGGCCGGATCGAGATCGACGGACACGACGTGTACGACCCCTCGCTCGACGTGGTGCAGCTGCGTGCCCGCGTCGGCATGGTGTTCCAGAAGCCGAACCCGTTCCCGAAGTCGATCTTCGAGAACGTGGCGTACGGACCACGCATTCACGGCCTTGCCGGCGACAAGAGCGATCTCGAAGAGATCGTCGTCAGCTCGCTGCGCCGCGCCGGCCTCTTCGAGGAGGTGAAGGACCGCCTGGCGGATTCCGGCACGAGCCTTTCGGGCGGCCAGCAGCAGCGTCTCTGCATCGCCCGCGCCATCGCGGTCAGCCCGGAAATCATCCTGATGGACGAGCCGTGCTCGGCTCTCGATCCGATCGCGAGCGCGAAGATCGAGGAACTGATCACCGAGCTGCGCGAGAACTTCACGATCGTGATCGTGACGCATTCCATGCAGCAGGCGGCGCGCGTCTCCCAGCGCACGGCGTTTTTCCATATCGGCGTTTTGGTGGAAGAGGGTGCGACGGACGACATCTTCACCAATCCGCGCGAGCAGCGGACGCAGGACTACATCACCGGCCGCTTCGGCTAAGTCCTTCGTTTATATCGGTTAGTTTCAACTTATAGCGGCCCGGGCGGCTTTTGTGCTATGCGGGCCGCATGAACGCGCCAGTAACCGATATTCAAAGGGACCTCATCGTCCCGCCAGGTGGGGAGAAGAAGGTTCTCCTCCATTCCTGCTGCGCGCCCTGCTCGGGCGAGGTCATGGAGGCGATGCTCGCCTCCGGCATCGACTACACGATCTTCTTCTACAATCCGAACATCCACCCCGAGCGCGAATATCTGCTCCGCAAGGAGGAGAACATCCGCTTCGCGGACAAGCACGGCGTGCCCTTCGTCGATGCCGACTACGACAAGGACAATTGGTTCGCCCGGGCCAGGGGCATGGAATGGGAGCCTGAACGCGGCGCGCGCTGCACGATGTGCTTCGACATGCGTTTCGAGCGCACGGCCTTGTATGCACATGAGCATGGTTTCCCGGTCATCACGTCCTCGCTCGGCATTTCGCGCTGGAAGGACATGAACCAGATCAACGGAAGCGGGCGCCGCGCCGCCGAACGCTACGAGGGCATCACCTACTGGGAATACAATTGGCGCAAGGGCGGCGGCTCTTCGCGCATGATCGAGATTTCCAAGCGCGAGCAGTTCTACCAGCAGGAATATTGCGGCTGCGTCTATTCGCTCCGCGACACCAATGTCTCGCGTCGCGAGCGCGGCCGCGAGCCGATCCAGCTCGGCGTCATGTATTACGGCAAGGACGAGGCGGGAAAGTAGGGCTCTGCTCCGTCATTGCCGGGTTCGTCCCGGCAATCCAGGGAGTTCCGGCCTCCTGGAGCCCGGGCATGACGGAGAGCGGCGTTACGCCAGAAACTCCAGCACCGCATTCGTGAACGCGCCGGGCTGTTCCACATTGATGATGTGCGACCCCTTCAGGATCAGACCCCGCGCATCCGGAACACGGCCGATGATGAAGGCCGCATCGGCCGGCGTCGTGCCCTGATCGTCGGAACCGGAAATGACCAAAGTCGGCGCCGCGATCGTCCCGATCGTTTCGCGCTGGTCCATGTCCCGCATCGCGGCGGCACAGCCGGAAAAGCCCTCGACCGTCGTCTGCAGGAACTGCTCGCGGATGAACGCGACCTTGTCCTGGCTGTTGCGGATGAAGTCCGGCGTGAACCAGCGCTGCATGGTCGGCGCAGCGAGGACTTCGATTCCCTTGTCCTGTGCCGTCTTGATACGGCCGTTCCAGAGTTCCGGCGGCGGCATGAAGGTCGCCGCACTGGCGACGACGAGCTTGCCGATCCGCTCCGGAGCATTAGTCGCAAGCCAGAGGCCGGTCATGCCGCCCATGGAAAGGCCGCACCAGTTCACCTGCGCAACGCCCGCGGCATCCATGATGGCGAGAGCGTCGCGGCCGAGATCTTCGAGAGAATAGGGGCCAGGCGGGGAATCCGATTGGCCGTGGCCCCGGCGGTCGTAGCGCAGCACGCGGAAACTGGTCGCGAAGGCCGCGAGCTGCGGCTCCCACATGAGATGTGTCGTGCCGAGCGAGTTCGAGAGCATCAGGACCGGCGCGTTCTCCGCTCCGTCCACCGTGTAGAAAAGGCGTACGCCGTCTCTCTCCGCGAAAGCCATGGGTGCTACCTGATTTCAGATGTGTACGTATCGATCTGCGGAACGCTTTTGATAAGCCCGCGATCCTTCATGAACGTGGCGAAGCTTTCATAACGCATGCGGTCGAGCGATGCCGGCGATTTGGAGAAGCGCGGCAGCGTGTCCCGCCAGGCCGTCCTGTTCAGCTCATCGTCGAGTTTCGGATAGGCCTTGATGAAAAGCGCCCAGCTCTCGTCGGGGTGGTTGAGGATGTGGATCGCAGCGTCCTGCACGGCATCGAGGAACTTCTTGATGTTCGGGTCGGTGACGCGATCTTTCCGCGCGACGTAAATCAGCTCGTCGTAGAGCGGCACACCGTGTTCCTCGGGGAAGAAGGCAAGGCCCTTGCCACCCGCGATCTTGATCTGCGTCAGTTCGAAATTGCGGAAGGCGCCGATCACGGCATCGACCTGCTTCGACATCAGCGCCTGCGTCAGCGCGAAATTGACATTGATCATCTCGACATCGGTCGCCTTCAGGCCGGCGCTTTCCAGCATGACGCCGAGCAGGGCGTCCTCGAACCCGGAAATCGAATAGCCGACTTTCTTGCCCTTGAGATCCGCGATCGATTTCACGGACCCGCCTTCAAGCGTGACGAGACAATTGAGCGGCGTGTCGACCACGCCGCCGACGCGCACCAGCGGAAGGCCTTCCTGGACTTGCAGATAGAGGTTCGGCTGATAGGTCACGGCGATATCGCCCTGCTTGGCGGCGACGAGCTTCGGCGGCGCATTCGGATCGGCGGGCTCGACGAGTTCGACATCGAGACCCTGTTTTTCAAAGTAGCCGCCTTCCTTGGCGATGATCAGGGGCGCGTGGTCCGGATTGACGAACCAGTCCAGCAGCACCGTCAGTTTTTCGGCGGCCGCCGCCGGCGTGAGCGAAAGCGCAAGAACCAAAGCGGCGACGGCGAAGCGGAGCATCGGCAACCTCTGTTGTATGTCAGGCGAGACGGCGGGGTTCGGACCACGGGATCAGGCGGGTCAGGACGGCATCGACGGTGAACCACAAGATCGCGGCGAGAAAGCCGAGAATGAAAAGCGCGGCGAACACGGTGTCCACCTGCGAGCGCGCATTGGCGTTGAGCATCACATAACCAAGGCCGGACGAAGCGCCAACCCATTCACCGACCACGGCGCCGATGGGCGCGGCCGCGACCGCGACACGCAGGCCCGAAGCGAGGGCCGGAAGGGCGGACGGCACTTTTAGCAGGCGAAGCGTCTGCAAGCGTGAGGCGCGAGCGAGGCGGGCGAGATCGAGAAGGCCGGGATCGGTGCGGCGGAGGCCGTCCTGAAAGGCGGATGTGATGGGAAAGAAGATGATGATCGTCGTCATCACGATTTTCGAGCCGAGGCCGTAGCCGAACCACACGACCAGCAAAGGCGCGATCGCGAACACCGGCAGCGCCTGCGACATGACGAGAAGCGGCAGGACCCACCGGCGGGCAAAGCCGGAGGACGCGACGAGCAAAGCGGTCGAGATGCCGAGCAGGGTACCGACGATGAGGCCGAGGACGATTTCCTTCAGCGTGACGATGGCATGGCCGAACAGATAGGCGTGGTCGCGGACGAGGGCGTCGAACACACGGCCCGGGCCGGGCAGAATGAACGGCTCGGGCCGCAGCATCAGAACCGCGATCTGCCACAGCAGGACGAGCACCGCCGCCGTGACGAGGGCACGAAAAACACGAGAGAGATTGGCGGTCGAGGCCATGGCACCAACATTAGGGGCGCCCGGCGGACCGGGCGCCCCTGCTTAGTGCGGTAGGGGCTCCGCTTCAACCGCGAAGCGGCTGACAGGCTTATGGATTTACGTAAGGCGGATTGGCGGGGTCGGTCGCAGTTGCGGCCCGGCCATCGTGCATGGGCGCCTGCGGCACGGACGCGCTGCCGGGGGCGAAGCCCTTTTCCCAATTGGCGACCAGAGCGCCTACCGCCAAGGCAATTGCGATAGCTGCAATGCCGGCGATCAATCCGTGTCTCATGACATGGTCTCCTGTGAGCCCGCGCAACGAGCGGGCACGACGCATGTCAGAAAAACGCGTAAATCGCGGTACTTGTTCCTAAATCGCCACTGCGAGCTCAGACCGCCGGGATGTCGTCCATCGCGCGGGGAATTGCCGGAGCGGGTTCGGCGGCGAGGACCGGCTGGGCAGCGGGGTCGCGCTCGATGAAACCCGCGATCTGGGTGCCGATCTTGCGGGCAAAGGCCGGATCGTTGACGGGCGTGCGCTCCAGAGCGGCGAGAACCGAGGCCGCGAGGAAGGGCAGCGACTGCACGAACAGCACCGCGGCGAACAGGTACATTTCCACGACCTGGTCGGTGTTCACGACGTAGACGAGCGTTGCGGCGCCAAGGAGCAGCCCGCCGAGAACGGCTTCCCAGAACGCCGGGAACGCAAGCTGCGAGGCCTTTCCGCCTTTGGCCGTGCGGATGAAGGCCATGTGCTGTTTCACCGCCCATTCGCCGACGGCGCGGGCGACGGTGAGCTGGAGAGCCATCGCGGCGAAAGCGGCGCCCAGTGTCGAAAACAGCGAGTGCTTCACGCGCAGGCGATAAAGCGACAGGAAGTGGACGAGATAGATCGCAAAGCCGGCGAGGATCGGGACCGTCAGCACGGCCTCGGGAACGGCGACATCGCCGAACACCACGATCGGAACCCAGATCAGGTTCAGGACGGCGATGACGACGCCGACAGTTTCGGCGCCCATCCAGTTCAGCCAGCCGACGAGATAGATGCGGCGCTGTTCCGGCGTAAGCACACCGCCGCGAATGATGGTGCGGACGTGCTTGGCGATGATCTGCATGCCGCCGAACGTCCAGCGGTGACGCTGCTTGCGGAAGCCGTTGTAATCGTTCGGCAGGAGGCCCCAGCCATAGCGCGTGCGGGTGTAATAGGTCTGCCAGCCGCGTTCCATGATCGCGAGACCGAGATCCGAGTCCTCGCAGATCGTGTCGGACGACCAGCCGCCGGCATCGTCCATCGCCGCGCGGCGCATCAGGCACATCGTGCCGTGCACGATGATGGCGTTCTGCTCGTTGCGCGAGACCATGCCGATGTCGAAGAACCCGGCATATTCGGTGTTCATGAAGCCGTGCAGCACGCTGCGGTCGGCATCTCGATGATCCTGGGGAGCCTGCACGATGCCGACGCGCGGATCCGCGAAGGCCGGGACAAGGTCGCTGAGCCAATTCGGCGCGACGGCATAGTCGGCGTCGATGATGCCGATGACCGCGGCGTCCGGCGCCGTGTGCTGCATGGCAAGACGCAGCGCGCCGGCCTTGAAGCCTTCCAGTTGTTCGGCGTTGAGGAATTTAAACCGCTCGCCGAGCGTGCGGCAATGCGCTTCGATCGGCATCCAAAGCGCAGGGTCGGGCGTGTTGTTGACGACCACCACACACTCGAAATTCGGATAATCGAGCGCGGCCACGCTATCGAGCGTTTTGATGAGCATGTCCGGCGGCTCGCGATAGGCCGGAACGTGGATCGAGACTTTCGGGAGTTCGCCAATCACGGGGAGGGCGCCGGTGACGAGCCGCCGCGCCGGGCGGCCGAACGCGACCGCCGAAATCTCCTCGATGCGGCTCAGAATCACGATGACAAGCGGAACGAGGAGAACCGAGCCGACGCCCATCGCGACCTGCGCGCCGAACACGAAATAATGCGTGAGCCAGTGATCGAGCATCAGCGCCGACCAGGCGCCGACGCCGTTGGCCGCGGCGGCGAGAATGACGGCCTGGAGGAACGTCGCACCGCGCACCCGGAACACGGGGAGCGAAAGCAGGAAGCCGAGGAGGAGCGCCGCGATCATGCGCTGGTTCCAGGTGCGCTCCTGGATCGGACCGGCGAATTTGAACTTCGGTACGCGGCTCGCGTCGAACAGGCCCCAATACGGACCGACGCTGCCCTCGAGCACGCCTTTCCAAGGCTGATCGAAGGCCTCGACGAGATTATAGTCGATGCCGCGCGCATTGGCGCGGCTCGTGAACTCGCGAAGGACCTCGGCCTGCGTGATCTCACCGGTCGTCGCGGCCTTCAGATTGAACCCGCTGGACGGCCAGCCGAACTCGGCGATGACGATGTGCTTGCCGGGAAAGGCGGTGCGCAGGCGCTCATAGATATCGAGTGCGTAGTCGACCGACTTGTCGGCAGGAATACCTTCCCAGTACGGCAGGATGTGAACCGCAAGAAAGTCGACGGCGGAGGCAAGCTCCGGATGGTCGAGCCAGACGTTCCAGATTTCACCGGTCGTGACCGGCGTCTCCGTGCGGCTCTTCACCTCGCGGATGAGGGAGATCATCTCATCGATGGTCTTCTCCTGGCGGAGCACGACTTCGTTGCCGACGACGATGCCTTTGACGTTGGAATTGCGCGTGGCGAGATCGATCGCGGTGTCGATCTCGCGCTTGTTGCGGGTCTCGTCCTTGTCGATCCAGATGCCCAAAGTGACCTTGAGGTTCTTTTCGGCGGCAAGTGCCGGAACCTGGTCGAGGCCCATGGTCGACGAATAGGTGCGGATCGCGTCCGTGACCGGGGCGACGGCGGTCAGGTCGGCGCGGATCTGCTCGGCCTTGGCCGTGGCGCCTTTTTCGGCGTCGTCGTCCGGCGAAAAGGGTGAGAAGGAGAGGCTGACGAAGCGGTTGGGGGCGGCTGGTGCTTCGGCGGTATCGCGTGACCAAAGCCACAAGGCTGCGTGTACGCCGGCTACAAGCGCGAGTGCTGCGAAAACGACACGCATGGCAGTCAGGAATGCCTTTGAGATGCGCTCCTACTTGGAGCAAATGACCGAATACACTAAAGCCGACGGCTTCAGTAGTACTTGGCCGATAAAAAGCGGCTTAAAGTTGGCCGCAATTCCTCTAAAATTGGTTTCTGCGTGGAAACGCCGCTGATTTATTCTTGGGTTTCCTCCCGCTGCTCGGGCTCCATCCAGCAGCTGTAGACCCGTGCGTTCAGGTCGTTCTGATCGGGCTGGGTCTGGCTCTGCTCGATCACGCAGCGGAAGGCGAGCGGAAGGTGGTTCGCCGGGCAACCGAACATTTCGTAGAATCGGGACTGCTCGCGCGCCGTGTTGACGTCGTCGCGCCACAGCAGGCTGACGATGCGCTGGCCGGTCCAGGCGCATTCGGCCCGGCGCGAAGGCGGCACCGGTTCGGTGCCCTTCTTTTTCACCGCCGGGATTTGCGGCTTCTGCTGCGCGGACGGATTGGGCTGGGTGCTCTCGGGCTTGGACTGAGCCAATACCGGGGCGGGCAGGAGCGGCGCGGCCAGGAGGCCGACGATCAGAAACGCATAAACCGTACGACGCATGGAGAGATGTTTTTCGAAGGAGGAGGGGGGATAGAAGTCTAACAGGACTTTGACGCTTTCGCGGCGCATGTCGCCACAGCCGCGCGCGCTTGGCAATCAGGGTGATTAAGTTTATCGCACACTAAAGCTGGGGGTTCCTCTTGTTGTTTCGTCTCCCGATTGTGCTGCTCGCCGCGGTGCTCGCCGCAGTTTGCCTGTTCTGGTGGGGGATGGGCCGACCCGTCCCAATGCCGCCCTCGCCATTGGCGGCGGGCGAAAAGATCCCCTGCGTGTCCTATGCGCCCTTCCGGCGCGGGCAATCGCCGTTCACCGAAGACGTCCATATCCCGGCCTCGCAGATCGATGAGGATTTTGCCCATCTGGCCAAGGTGACGGATTGTGTCCGCACCTATGCGGTCGATCAGGGGCTCGAAAACGTTCCGCTGCTCGCCCGGAAGCACAAGCTCAAAGTGATTCTCGGAATATGGATCGGCCGCGAGGCCGCGGGCAATGCGAAGCAGATCGAAACCGCCATCCGCCTCGTCAACAGCAATCCCGACGTCGTGCGCATGCTCGTCATCGGCAACGAAACGCTGCTGCGCGGCGAGATTTCAGAAAAAGATCTCGGCGACATTCTGAAAAGCGTGAAGGCGCGCGTGAGCGTTCCGACGACCTATGCCGATGTCTGGGAATTCTGGATGAAGCACCCGGCGCTCGCGCAGTTCGTCGATGTCGTAACCGTGCACATACTTCCCTATTGGGAGGACGAGCCCGTTCCGGCAGACAAAGCGGGCGCGCATGTCGCGGACATTCGCAAACATGTCGGGGAGGTATTTCCCGGCAAACCGATTCTGATCGGGGAGACCGGCTGGCCAAGCCAGGGCCGCATGCGTTGGGGCGCACGCGCGACCCCCGCCGATCAGGCCCTGGTGCTGCACGACATCGTCGCGCTGCAGAAAACCAGCGGCTACGACGTCAATCTGATCGAGGCTTTCGATCAACCCTGGAAGCGTCTGCTCGAAGGTACGGTCGGCGGTTATTGGGGACTGCTGGACGCCGACAGCCGCGAGCCGAAATTTCATTGGGGCGAAGCGGTCTCGAACCATCCGCAGTGGCGCCAGCAGGCGATTCTGGGCGGCGCGTTGGCATTTCTCGTCTTCGCGTCGGCGGCCGTCGCCGGTCGAGGACGCAATGTCATGCCGTCACGGTGGGTGGCGATTGCGGCCCTGGCGGCGGTTTCAGGATGCGCCATCGGGCTCGCGGTCCATATGAACGCCATCGGCGCGCGCACCCCGTTCGAACTGGGCCGCGCGATCGTTCTATTTGATGCTGGCGGCCGGAGCACCCGTAATAGCCGGAGCGGCAATTGCCGGCGGCGTCGGGCCGGCGGCTTTTACCAGGCTTGTCGGGCGCCCTGCGGCGCCACTCGGTCTCCAAACCTGGCTCACGACCGCGCTCGCCGCGTCCGTGGTGCTGGCGGTCTATCTGGCGCTCGGCCTCGTTTTCGATCCGCGCTACCGGGAGTTCGCGACATCGACCCTGATCGGCCCGGTGGTCGGGCTTGCCTTCGCATCGCTGTTTGCGCCGCGCGCGGGCGATGTCCTCAGCGAACGCATATTCGCCGCGGTATTGACGGCTGCCGCGATCATCGTCGTCGTTCAGGAGCGGATATCCAACTGGGAGGCGCTTGGCTTTGCCGCGCTGCTTTTCACTCTGGCTGGAATTCTTTGGCCGGCGCGGGTCGCGCAAGCACAAGTGGCAGCAGAGCCAGCGCCAGCGCGCTGAGCTGCGTGTTGTAGAGCACGACACCGAGAAAGCCCGCGATCACCGCGGCCCCGATCAGGATGTTCGACGGGCGAAGAAGCGCCAGCACCGCCGCGACCAGGGCGGCAGCGCCGAAGCCGTTCCAGACGAAGACCCCGATGAAGACGCGGCGCATGATGCAAACAGGCGTCATGGCGCCCGCATCGCAGACAAGGCCGACCGCCGCGGGTTCGACGAGTTGGTAGCGCAGATAGGCGGCGAGGCCGAGCGAGACCGCGCCCAAGGCGGCGATGGTGATGGCCGCGCGGCGGCTGGGGCGAAAGAGGGGATAGGACATAGCGAGCCTTTTAGACGGCCCGCCGCCTCCAGGAAAGCGTCAGCTCGCAGGTAGGCGCTGGCCGTCGAACAGGCCGCCGTCGCAGAGCGTGCCTTTGGAGAGCAGGCTGGCGCAGGCCTTGGCGGCGTCGGCGGCGTTCTCGAACGGGCCGGCGATCAGCCGAAGCTCGACCTTGCCGTTTTTGTCCCGGGCCGAGATCCGCGGCGAAAGACGGCCGAGTTCGGGATATTGCTTCCGGAGATTGTCCCACCGGGTGCGGAGCCCCCCGAACGAGGCTTCGGAGCCGAGATCTATCCCGAAGGACGTGCGCGTCAGTGCGGCCTCCGGCTCGGCGGTCGCGAGCGAGGTCGTGCGCACGGGCTTCGGATCCGAGGCTACCGGCGTGATCCCGGCGGGGGCGGCCGTTTGTGTCTTCTCAGGCGGGTTCTGGGGGATTGATCCCGTCAGGTTGCCGATCTGGTCCTCTAGGATCTGAAGCCGTGAAACCAGCGCCTCGTCGGGCGCGGTCATCGGCGGCACGGGCTCGAGCCGCGCCGTCATCGCCAGGGCGGGGGAGGAAGGCGAACTCATGGCGGCCGTAAAGCGCTTGTCCGCGCCCGGCGTAAAGCAGACGGCGACCGCCGCGGCGATCGAGGCAAACGTGAAAAAGCCCCACAGGACATATAGCGACGACGAACCTTCCGGCGCATGCGCACGATCCAGCATCCCGGGCGGGAACCGGTGCGAATGGCTGTGCGTCGAAGCTTCGTTTGCCACGGTTTTAAGAAACTCCACCTAGCGTTTGAATTTATCGTAATACGTGATGATTCGGAGAAGCCCGCCACTCGGTTGCGGGCGGGAGATAACGGAAATATGGCGCCGAGAACCTGTCTCACTCTCGTTTTGGCCGCCGGAGAGGGTACGCGCATGAAATCCGCGCGGCCCAAAGTGCTCCATGAGGCGGCCGGGCGCTCGCTCGTCGGGCATGCGATCTCAGCGGCGCGGGAGGCCGGCGCGAACCGGCTCGCGGCCGTGATCGGTCCCGGCAGGGACGATGTCGCCGAAGAGATCGGCAAGTATGCGCCCGAGGCGCAGGTCTTCGTGCAGACGGAGCGGCTGGGCACGGCGCACGCCGTCCTCGCTGCGCGCGGGGCGCTGGAACAGCCGGCTGACGATATTCTCGTTCTCTTCGCCGACACCCCGCTTGTCCGTCCGGACACCTTGATGCGGCTTCGTGCGGCCCTCGCCGAGGGCGCGGCCGTGGCGGTGCTGGGCTTTCAGGCCTCCGATCCTGCGGGCTATGGGCGGCTGATCGTTGAAAACGGAAGCCTCGTCGCGATCCGCGAAGACAAGGACGCCTCCGCCGACGAGAAGAAGATCGGTTTCTGCAATGCCGGGCTGATGGCGCTGTCGGGCGCGCACGCCCTCGGCCTGCTCGACGCCGTGACTAACGCCAACGCCAAGCGCGAATTTTATCTTACCGATGTCGTCGGCCTGGCGCGTGGGGCTGGTCTCAGGACCGTTGCCCTGGAAGCCGGCGAGGACGAAGTCCAGGGCGTCAATACCCGCGCCCAGCTCGCCGCTGTGGAAGCGACGTTGCAGCAACGCCTGCGTCTGGCCGCGATGGACGGCGGCGCGACAATGATTGCTCCCGAAACGGTGTTCCTCTCGGCGGACACGAAGATCGGACAGGACGTCCTGATCGAGCCGAATGTGGTGTTCGGCCCCGGCGTCACGGTCGGGGACGGCACGACAATCCGCGCCTATTGCCACTTCGAGGGCGCCCATATCGGCAAGCACGTCACGATCGGTCCTTTCGCGCGTCTGCGGCCCGGTGCTTCGCTGGGTGAGCACGCCCGCATCGGCAATTTCGTCGAGATCAAGAACGCGGTGCTCGAGCGCGACGTGAAGGTGAACCACCTCGCTTATGTCGGCGACAGCCATGTCGGCGCGGACGCCAATATCGGCGCGGGCGCCATCACCTGTAACTACGACGGAGTGCGGAAACACCGCACGGAAATCGGAGCGGGGGCGTTCATCGGCGTCAATTCCGCCCTCGTCGCTCCGGTGACGATCGGGGCGGGCGCCTATATCGCGACCGGCAGCGTCATCACGGAAGACGTAGCGGCCGATGCACTCGGCATCGCCCGGTCCCGCCAGACGGTCAAGCCCGGGTGGGCCGACGAGCGCCGCAAGGCACATCCGAAGCCAGCGAAGTGAAGGGCCGGCGCGGCGGAAGCCCAAGAGTTAGATTCGGAAAATCTTCGTGATTTGCCCGAAATGTGTCAGCCTTCTAAAGGTTGGGTGCCACTGAGGATCATATATGTGCGGAATTGTTGGCATTCTCGGAAAAGGGGCGGTCGCGCCGCAGATCGTCGATGCGCTGAAACGGCTGGAATATCGCGGCTATGATTCGGCCGGTGTGGCGACCCTCGAAAAGGGCGCCCTGGCCCGCCGCCGCGCACCCGGCAAACTACGCTTCCTCGAAGACAAACTTCAGAAGGAGCCGCTCAACGGCCATGCCGGGATCGGTCATACCCGCTGGGCGACCCATGGCGGACCGAGCGAGGCCAACGCCCATCCGCATGCGACCGAGCGTGTGGCGGTCGTCCACAACGGCATCATCGAGAACTACAAGGAACTGCGGGAAGAGCTCGCCGGTCACGGCGTGGCGTTCTCCAGCGACACCGACACGGAAACCATCGTCCACCTCATCGAGCGCGAGCTCGATGCCGGAAAGACGCCGCAGGACGCGGTGCCGGCCGTCCTTGCCCGGCTGCGCGGTGCGTTCGCGCTGGCGTTCATCTTCAAGGGCGAGGAAGATCTCATGATCGCCGCCCGCCGTGGCAGCCCTCTCGCCATCGGTTACGGCGACGGCGAAATGTATGTCGGCTCGGACGCGATCGCCCTTGCTCCGTTCACGGACCGGATCAGCTACCTCGACGATGGCGATTGCGCCATTCTGACCCACAAAGGCGTGTCCATACGCGATTGCGATGGCAACGGCGGGAACGTCGCGCGGACGGTCCAGAAATCGCTCGCAAGCGCCGCGATGGTCGAAAAGGGCAATTACCGGCATTTCATGGCCAAGGAAATTGCCGAGCAGCCCGAGGTCGTCGGTCATACGCTCGCGCACCACATCGACATGAGCGCCGGGCGCGCGCGCGTGCCGGACGGGCTGGACTTCAAGAAACTCGACCGCATCGCGTTCTCGGCATGCGGCACGGCCTATTACGCGGCCCTCGTCGCGCGCTATTGGTTCGAGAAGTTCGCGCGCATGCCGGTCGATATCGATATCGCGTCGGAATTCCGCTATCGCGAACCGCCGTTGAAGGACGGCGGGCTTGCGATCCTGATCTCGCAATCGGGCGAGACGGCCGACACTTTGGCGACGTTACGCCATTGCCGCGCGCAGGGCATGCAGATCGCAAGCGTCGTCAATGTGCCGACATCGACCATCGCGCGCGAATCCGATGCCGTTCTGCCGACCCTGGCCGGGACCGAGATCGGCGTCGCTTCCACCAAGGCGTTTACCTGTCAGCTTGCGACCCTGGCATCGCTCGCCGTCGCGGCGGGCAGGGCGCGGGGCGTTCTATCCGAAGCGGACGAGCAGAAGCTCATCGCCTCGCTGATCGAACTTCCCCGCTTGATGGCCGAGACGCTGAAGCTCGAACCGCAGATCGAGCGACTGGCGAAGGATTTGGCGAAGGCTCAGGACGCGCTCTATCTGGGACGCGGCACGTCCTATCCCATCGCCATGGAAGGCGCGCTGAAGCTCAAGGAAATCTCGTACATACATGCGGAAGGCTATGCCGCCGGCGAACTGAAGCATGGCCCGATCGCGCTTGTCGACGAAAAGGTGCCGGTCGTGGTTCTTGCGCCCTACGATTCGCTGTTCGAGAAGACCGTCTCCAACATGCAGGAGGTTGCCGCGCGCGGCGGCAAGGTCCTGCTCGTGACGGACCCGGCGGGAGCCAAGGAGGCGGGCGGCGAATTCGAGACTTTGATCGTTCCGACGTCTTACGCCTTCGTCACGCCCATGATCTACGCCGTCCCCATGCAACTGCTCGCCTATCATACGGCGGTCGTCATGGGCACCGACGTCGACCAGCCGCGCAATCTTGCGAAGTCCGTCACAGTGGAGTGATTCCGGTGCTCGACCCCGCGCTCTATTTCGCCTTCTGCGGCGCGGTCGTCCTCCTGATGCTGGTTCCCGGCCCGAATGTGGCGCTGATCGTCGCCAACAGCGTCGCGTACGGGCCGCGCTACGGATTGCTCACAGTCGCCGGAACAAGTTCGGCCATGGTGCCGCAACTGATGCTCGCGTCGCTCGGGCTGAGCGGCTTGATGGACATATTCGGCGTCTGGTTCGAATGGGTGCGCTGGGTCGGTGCGCTTTATCTGGTCTGGCTCGGCATCAGGCAATGGCGGGCGCCCGCCGTCGATCTCACCCTTCCTTCCGAGCCAAAATCGGGGCGTGCGATCTATGTACGTGCCCTGCTGGTCTCGCTGACGAACCCTAAGACGCTCCTGTTCTACGGGGCGTTCTTTCCGCAGTTCCTCAGCGAGGGCAGGGCGGTCGCGCCCCAGATCGCGGCTCTGTCCCTGACCTTTCTGACGATCGCCGTTCTGATCGACGGGTGCTGGGCATTGGCCGCGGGCCGTGCGCGCAGACTTATCGCAGCGCGCGGACGTCTGGGAAACCGCCTGGCCGGCGGATTGCTGGTAGGTGCGGGGATCGGGCTCGCGCTGGCGCGGCAGAAATAGGATGGATCTGGCCGGAAGTCTTTGGCAGCTCGCATTGATCTACATCCTCGCCGCGATGCTGCCCGGACCGAACACTTTGACGGTAAGTCACCTGTCGGCGAGCGTGTCACGCAAGGCTGGTCTCGCCGCGAGCTTCGGTATTGCGACCGGAACGATCGTCTGGGTTTCGCTCAGCCTGGGTGGCGTGGGCGTGCTGCTTCTTGAAGCCGGCTCGGTGTACCGCGTGCTGCGGCTGCTGGCGGCGATCTATCTCGTGTATGCGGGCTGGAGAATCATCGTCCACGGACCATCTGCCGATACCGGTACGGATGCCGCGCGCCCGAAAATCAGACGCTCACCCTACGTCACCGGGCTCCTCACAAATCTCAGCAATCCGAAATCGGCGGCGTTCTGGACAAGTATCTTCATCGTACTAGTACCGACGCACGCGCCTTTATGGTTTTACGCCGTTCTGCTCGTCCTGATCGCGATCGAGGCATTCTGCTGGTACGCAACACTCGCTCTCATTCTGTCGAGCGGTCCGGCCCGCAAGCATTATCAGCGGCTTGCGCGTTGGGTGGACCGGGGGACGGGCGCGGTCATGATTGCACTCGGCCTGAAGCTTGCCGATGAAGTGCGGACCGAGCTTTTCCCCGGTTAGGACGGACGCGTGCCGACATAGAGGGCAGCAACCGCAAGCGCCAGCCCGGTCACGACGAGCGCAATCGGCGGCGCACCGGTCATCCATGTCAGGCCGAACGACAGCAGCATCGCACCGATCGCAATCAGCTTCGCACGCGACGGTATTGAGCCGTTCGTGCGCCAGGCGACGATGCTCGGCCCGAACTGCGGATGAGTGACGAGCCAGTTCTCGAACCGGGGCGACGAGCGCGCGAAACAGGCGGCCGCGAGAATCAGGAAGACCGTTCCCGGCACGAGCGGCAGAACCAGTCCCGCAATGCCGACGACGAGCAGCACCCAGCCCGCTCCGAACAAGAGAGGGCGGACAGCTTTTCGGGCCAGTAGGCGAAATGGGCTCATTGCGTCCATAATGAGGAGAGGGTGCCTTCGGGCAAGAGAGGCGGGCGAGATCGGAGCAATTCCAATCTGTTGCCCGCACGGGATAAGACGAATGGGAGCGGGATGACCGACGAGATTCCACCACTCACCCCACCGCTGGAGGCCGTGCCTGTTCGGGCAAGCTTCGGCACCGCGCTCCGCACCTATTTCCTGACCGGTCTTCTCGTCGCGGGTCCGCTCGCCATAACCGGCTATATCGTCTGGTGGGTGATCGCGCTGATCGATGCCTGGGTCCGGCCGCTCATTCCGGCCGCCTATAACCCGGAAACCTATCTGCGGTTCTCGATCCCGGGGGTCGGCATCCTCGCCTCGGTCATCGGCATCACACTGCTCGGTTTTCTGACCGCCAACCTCGTCGGACGGACAATGTTCGCGTTCGGCGAACGGATCCTGCAGCGGATGCCGTTCGTGCGCAGCGTCTACAATGCCGTGAAGCAGATCTTCCAGACGGTGTTCAAGCAGGGCGGAACGAGCTTCCGCCGCGTCGGACTGATCGAATGGCCGGGACCGGGCCTGTGGTCGCTGTGCCTGATCGCCGAGACGACGACAGGACGATTGGCCTCGTCGCTGCCGCCCGGCAATTACCTCAACGTCTTCATCCCGTGCTCGCCCAATCCGACGACGGGCTATTTCGTCATCATGCACGAAAGCCGCGTCCAGGAAGTCGACATCTCTCCCGACGAGGTTTTCAAGATCATCATGTCGATGGGCATCATCCAGCCGCAGGTCAGGCCGGAGCTCCAGAAACGTATCGAAGGCTGATGCAGCCCTACAGCTACCGAAGCGATCCGGCCGTGCCGGACTTTCCGGATGATCGGCCGATCATCGTGTTCGACGGCGACTGCGTTCTCTGCTCGGGTTTTGTCCGGTTTGTTCTCGATCGGGATCGCCAGGGCGTGTTCCGCCTTCTTCCGGCGCAGACACCACTCGGAACGGCGATCTATCGCCATCTCGGCCTCGAACCCACAGATTACGAGACGAATATCCTGATCGAGAACGGCCGGGCCTATTTCAAGTCGGACGGCTCGATCCGCATGGCCGTCCATCTCGGATTCCCGTGGTCGATGGCCGCGGCGTTCCGAATTCTCCCCCTGACCCTCAGGGACAAATTGTACGGTCTGATCGCACGCAAGCGATTCAAATGGTTCGGCCGCCGGGAGGACTGCCTGATGTCCATCCAGGGGTATGAGAGCCGTTTTCTTCAGTGAGCCGTCTGCGCCTCGTTCCTGCCGGCGCCTGATCAACGTACCGGCGGCGGCTCGTCTCCCGGCGCGGATACCGTCTGCGGGATCGGCTCCATTGCTTCCAGCGCCGCGAGCGGATCGGCGAGGCCTGCGCCAAACTCCTTGTCGCGGCCTTTCGCGCCGAGATCGCGTGCCGTGCCGATCAGCACTTCATAGATTTCCTTGCTGTCGGCTTCGGGATGGCGCGCGATCATCAGCGCGACCACGCCGCTGACATAGGCCGTCGCGATCGAGGTGCCGGACGAGACGGAATAGGCTTTGTCCGGAGCCGGCAGAAGAATGTCCGTGCCCGGAGCCGCGATGGTGACATAGCCGCCGCGATTGGCCATTCCGAGAAGGCCGTCCTTGGCGTTGGTCGCGGTCACGGCGATGACGCCGGCTTCGGCTGCGGGATAGAGCGGGGGTGATTTCGGCCCCGCATTGCCGGCCGCGGCGACGACCACGATACCCTTGTTGAGCGCGGCCTTCACGACGCGCGCCATAAGCGGATCGCGGGGGCCGGCAAAGGACAGGTTGAACACGCGCGCGCCCTGTTGGGCCGCCCAGTCCATACCGCGGATCACGTCGAAGGTCGTGCCGTCATTGGTCTTGCCCGTAGGTGCGAAAGCGCGGACGTTCAGGATGCGCGCTTTCGGCGCGACGCCGTTGATCTGCGCATGCGCTGCAATGGCGCCGGCCATGCCGGTGCCGTGCGTGTGCGGCTGGTACGTGCCGCCGATGGCATCGAATGTATCGGCCACGACGCCGTCGAGTTCGGGATGAGCGCCGTCGGCGCCGGAATCGATCAGGGCGACGAGAGCGGTTTCCCCGCGCGTCAGGTTGTGCACTTCGCTCGAGCTTGAGCTTTTCGGCGGCATATTGCGGCGGTCCGCCAAGCGCCGCCTGCGCCTGCTGGAGGCTGAAAATGCGGTTGAGATGCGCATCCGCGACGCGGCTGTCCGTACGAAGCGCCGCGGCAACGGTTTCCGGTGAGCGGCCGTCGGTAATCCGCCAACGGTGAATGCGCGTGTTGAGCAGGCTGATGTCCTGCGAGCCGAGCTTCTCGATCCTTTGTTGAAGCGCGAGCGCGTCGACATCGCTTTCCGAAACGGAGAGCGGGATTTCGACAAGCACTTCGTCCGGACGGAAGGTGCCTCTCGCGGCCTGGCTTCGACCCTGGCCCTGATTCTGGCCGTCCTTCGCGTTCGGCTTGGCCTGCTTGACCTTTGGCTTGATTTTGCGCGGCGCCGGCTCTGGCCCGAATTCATCCTCGTAGAAGTAGGGAGGCGGGTCGTCGTCCGGAACCACATAGACGCGCGGAGGCGGCCGATAACGACGGATCGGGCGGCGCTGATAGCAGTCGCCCCATTCGCACGGATCGTACATTTCGAAATCGCCGCCACCGCCACGGCGTCCGCCGCCACCGCCGCCTCCCATGGGAGGCGCGACAGCAAATTGCGCGGCCGCCTGGCCGCTCGAAACGACGCTGATGCCGATGGCAGACGGCACGGCGATCGCCGCCGCGACGGCGGCACGGGCGAAGATGGCAGCGAGACGCATCGCGCTCTCCTTTATGTCGGTCAGGATGCGAGAGCGACGAAGCGCACGATCTGCGGCTTGTCGCGCAGCATCTGGATCACCCGGTCCACCCCGGCCTGATCGAGGCTCCGCGACCCGATCTGGACACGATAGACCCCTGCCTGCGGGCCTTCAACGATGGTGCCGCCGGCCGCCTGGAGAAGAGCCTCGATATCCGCCGCGGTCGCGGTCGGCGCGAAGTTCACCAGAAGCTGAGGGCCGGCCGCGGTCGGATCGGGCGCGGTCGCAGTCTGGAAGCCGGAGGCCTGCCGGTCCACAAAGTCTCCGGCGAGGAGACCTGCCTGAAGAGCGATCACGGCCACCGCGGCCGCAGCGGCAAAGGCGAGGGTACGGGGGCGCAGCACGGCGAGCTTCTCGGAAGCCCAGCCGGCCAGGCTGAAAGTGGGTTTGTAGACCCGGGGATTGACGGCCTGCTCGGCGTCGATGGCGGCGAACAGTTTGTCCGCCACGCGCCGCGAAGGCGCACCCACGCTCTCGTTCAGCGCCAAAGTTTCCGTGGCTTCGTCGCGAATGTCTTCGAGGCGTTTTGCGAGTTCCGGATCTTGTTCGATGGCCGCCGCGACCCGGCGGGTCTCCGACGCGTTGAGCGTTCCAGCTGCATACCACGGCAGCAGCATGGAAATTTCGGCTCTGTTGTCCTGTTTCGTCGTCATCACGGCCATCCTCGATCGATGCCGGCGGTCTTGAGCAGCTCGGACAACCGTTTGCGCGCATAAAAGAGACGCGTTTTCACGGTGTTCTCCGGAATTCCGAGGATCTCGCTCGCCTCTTCCACGGATCTCTCGTGGTAATAGACAAGGTCGACGATTTCCCGATGTTCCGTGGACAGGGCTTTGAGGCACTCACGTATGGCCCCGGCCTTGTCCTTCTTCTGGATCGTCACTTCCGGCGTATCCGCGTCGTCCTCAATGGCGTCCGCAGCTTCGTCGTCGAGTTCGCCCTCGGTTCTCTTCCGAAGGGAACTTAGCGCTTTGAACCGTGCGATCGAGAGGAGCCAGGTCGAAACACTGGATCTGCCTTCGAACTTCCCGGCCTGACGCCAGACGTCCAGAAAAACCTCGCTGATCAAATCCTCCGCATTAGCTTCGTTGCGTACGAGCCGGAGCACAAACCGAAAGACGCGTACCTGGTAACGGGCAAACAGCACCTGCATGGCGAGCCTGTCGCCGGCCGCGATGCGGCCGATCAAGATCTCATCCGATGTCGCTGTCTGTGCGGCCACGGTTTTTGCTCTGCTCGGTTATTGGTCGCTGGAGGAGGACATCGGGTTCAATGCCGGGGAGCTTCGTATAAAAGATTTGTTTCGGGAAGGTTTCGTTTTGCCCCGAAACGCAAAAAGCCGGCCCAGAGGCCGGCTTTTCGATAATGCTACCCGGTAGATCAGTAGCAGATGACCTTCTTCTTCCAGACGAAGTGGCCGAGGTAGGGGCTCCAGACCTTGACCTTCTTCTTGAAGCAGCCGCCGTAGCCGTAGCCATAACCGCCGTAGCCGCCATACCCACCATAGCCGCCGAAGCCGCCGCCGCCGAAGCCGATGGTGATGCCCGGGCCAGCCGAAGCGGCGGTCGGGGCGATAGCCGCAACGGCGAGCGTCACGGCAGCAGCGGCACCAAGAATAGTTTTGCGAAACATTGTCTTAATCCTCTCTGTCTCTGAGGCCCGCCCGTTGAAGCCGGGATATTCGGTCTCGATGCCTATTGGTCGCGGGCTCGAAAAGAGAGGTTCAGGCGGGTTCAAAATTATTTTGCCGGCACCGTTCTGCGGTCACCCGGCCCTGAGAAGCTTGGCCGCCTCGTCCCTCTCGAAGAGGTAGAGGAGGGTGCGCAGGGCCTCGCCCCGTGGGCCGGTGAGGTGAGGATCGCGCTCGAGCAGGAGAACGGCCTCCTTGCGGGCGCCTTCCAGCAGTTCGCCGTAGATCTCGACATCGGCGAGGCGCACCCCCGGCATGCCGCTCTGGCGCGTGCCGAGAAGCTCGCCCTCGCCGCGCAGGCGCAGATCCTCTTCGGCGATGCGGAACCCGTCTTCCGTCTCGCGCAGGATTTTCAGCCGGGCTTCCGCCGTCTCGCCGAGCGGGGGCTTGTAGACGAGAAGGCAGGACGATTTTGCATCGCCGCGGCCGACACGGCCGCGGAGCTGGTGAAGCTGGGCGAGGCCGAAGCGTTCGGCATGCTCGATCACCATGATGCTGGCTTCGGGAACGTCGACGCCGACCTCGATGACGGTGGTGGCGACGAGAATGCGGGTTTCGCCGGCCGCGAAGCGGGCCATGACCGCGTCCTTCTCCGCGCCCTTGAGCTTGCCGTGAACGAGCGCGACCTGGCCCGGGAATTCGCGGTCGAGCTCGCGAAAGCGTTCTTCGGCGGCGGCCGCATCCACAAGGTCGGATTCCGAGACGAGCGGGCACACCCAATAGATACGCGCACCGGTTTCAAGTGCGCGATGCAGGCCGTGAACGACCTCGTCGAGCCTTTCGCTGGAAATGACGCGCGTGTCGATCGGCTGACGTCCGGCGGGCTTTTCGTAAAGCGCCGAAATATCCATGTCGCCGAAATGCGTAAGGACAAGCGTGCGCGGGATCGGCGTCGCCGTCATGACAAGGATATCCACGGCCTGGCCCTTGGCCGCCAGCGCAAGGCGCTGGTGCACGCCGAACCGGTGCTGCTCGTCGACGACGGCGAAAGCGAGGTCGTGGAAGTCGACATTGTCCTGAAACAGCGCATGGGTGCCGATCAGGATATGAATCTTGCCGGAGGCGGCATCGGCGAGCAGGGCCTCGCGTTCACGGCCTTTCTCGCGGCTGGTCAGGATCGCGATGTTCAGGCCCGCGGCCTCGGCAAGAGGCCGAATGGTCTTGAGGTGCTGGCGCGCGAGAATTTCGGTCGGCGCCATGAGCGCGGCCTGCCGCCCGGCCTCGATGACGCTTGCCATTGCGAGCAGGGCGACGACAGTCTTTCCGGAGCCGACATCGCCCTGAAGCAGGCGCAGCATGCGCTCGGGCTTTGCGAGATCGCCGCGGATGTCCTGCACGGCGCGGACCTGCGAGGCCGTCAATTTGAAAGGCAGCGCGGCTTCGAGCTTGCGGACGATATGCCCGTCCCCGGCGCTCGTCCGTCCCGACTGGCGGCGCATATGAGCGCGCACCAGCGCGAGAGCGAGCTGGCCCGACAGAAGTTCGTCATAGGCCAGGCGGTGCCGCGCCGGGCTTTCCGGCAGCGCGTCTTCCGGCTGGCGCGGCAGATGGAGGTGGCGTAGCGCGTCCCGGAAGCCCGGCCAGTGGCGCGAAGAAACGAGATTCGGGTCGAGCCATTCCGGCAGGACGGGGATACGTTCCGACGCGGCCCGCGTGGCGCGGGTGATGAGGCCCAGGGTGACACCCTCGACCAGGGGATAGACCGGCTCCACGGGCGAAAGCTTCGCGAGGCCGGCCTCGTCGAGGATCCGGTCCGGATGCACCATCTGAAGCATGCCTTCGTAGAGGTCGAGCCGGCCGGATATCCAGCGTTTGGCGCCGACCGGCAGCTGGCGCCCGACATAGGATGTGTTGGACCCGAAGAAGATGAGCGTGACCCAACCCGTGCCGTCGGTGACCACGACGCGATGAGGCGCCTTCCGGTTGCGCGGCGGGGCATGGTGCTCCTCGACGGTGACTTCGAGGGTGACGACCATGCCCGGCTGGGCGTCCGCGATTCTCGGCCGGTGCCTGCGGTCGATGATGCCGCTCGGCAGGTGAAACAGCGCATCGAGCACGCGCGGCTCGGGGCCGAGCAGGCGTTTCAGGGGGAGGGCGCTCTTTTCGCCAAGGCCGGGCAGGACTTCGACGGGGGCGAAAAGGGGGTTGAGGACGGAGGGACGCATGAGAGTTGAACGGTGCCTGCAACCCGCGCGGGCTTCAAGCTTGTTGCTGCGCGCGCCTCAACTACATAAGCCTTTCCGCGTGACTGGAACCAGCCGGACAAGTGAAGGATTGGACCCGCGCCGCCGCCGCGTGCTTTACCGCGCCTGGCATCGCGGCACCCGGGAAATGGATTTTATTCTTGGCCAGTTCGTCAACGCCGAACTCGAGCGGATGAGCGAGGCCGATCTGGATGTCTTCGAGCATCTGCTCGAAGCCCAGGACAGCGACCTTTATGAATGGGTGGCTGGACGGGTGAAGACGCCGCCAGACTATGACAGCGATATTTTCCGCCGCCTTCTGGCCTTCCACGCCACGCCGCGGACCAAGTGAGTTTGCAAGCGAGTTTGAATGTCTAAAGAATCCGATCTTCTCGTCCGCGGCGAGCAGCTCATCTTTTCCAACACGCCGGACGGCCTCGACGCACTGGTCGTGGCCGATCTCGCGCGCCAGCTTGCGCGGGGCCATCGCGATTCGCCGGCCGCTCTGCTGCATGTCGCGCGCGAGCGGACCCGCATGCACGCGATGGAACGGGCCCTCGCGTTCTTTGCGCCGGATATCGATGTCCTGAGCTTCCCGGCCTGGGACGTTCTGCCTTACGACCGCGCCTCGCCCAATGCCGCGATTTCCGCGCAACGCATGACCACGCTCGCGCGGCTGGCGCGAACCCGGCAGGGCGACCGGCCGCGCATCGTATTGACCACCGCGAACGCCGCCGTGCAGCGCGTGACCACCCGAAAGCAGATCGCGGCGCAAAGCCTGTCGGTTGCGCCGGGTAACGCCGTCGACCTCAATGCGCTCGTTCTCTGGCTGGAGCACAACGGCTTCCTGCGCACCTCGACCGTGCGCGACACCGGCGAATACGCCGTGCGCGGCGGCATTCTCGATCTCTATCCGCCGGGGCATCCGGACCCGGTGCGGCTCGATTTCTTCGGCGATACGCTCGAATTGATCAGGCCGTTCGATCCGGAAACGCAGCGCTCGACAGGACAGATGCGCGCGCTCGATCTCGTTCCGGTCAGCGAGGTTCTGCTGACGGAAGAGACGATGCGGCGGTTCCGCCAGTCCTATGTGAAGCAGTTCGGCGCCGCGGAGCGGGGCGATGTGCTCTACGAATCCGTCAGCGAGGGACGGCGCTATCCCGGCATCGAGCACTGGCTGCCTTTGTTCAGCGACGGACTCGAGACCCTTTTCGACCATCTGCCCGGCGCAGCGGTGGCGCTCGATCATCTCGCCGAGGACGCCGCGGAACAACGTCTCGCGCAGGCCGCGGATTATTACGAAGCCCGGACAAGCGGTCTCGAAGAACAGGCGGGCGGCGTGCCCTACCGGCCGCTCCTGCCGGACCAGCTTTACCTGACGACGGGCGAGTTCGCGGAACGGCTGAAGGCAAGCGGGGTTGCCCGCGTCAACCCATTCGAGGCCGAGCATACGAGTGGGGCATCGCTCGTGGATGCCCACGGCAAACCCGGACGCAGCTTCGCCGCCGAACGCGCGGACGAGAACGCCAATGTGTTCGACGCCGCGGCGAAACACATCGCGGCACTGATCGAGGCCAACAAACGCGTCGTGGTCGCGGCCTGGTCGGACGGCGCGCGGGAACGTCTGGGCACTGTTCTGGGGGATCACGGGCTTTCCGAAAGCCAGAACGTCGCAAGCTGGGCGGACGCGCAGGGGCTTCCGAAGGGCCGCATCGCGCTCGCGGTGGTCGGCCTTGAAGCGGGGTTCGAGACGCCGGATCTCGCGATTGTCGCCGAGCAGGATATTCTCGGCGACCGCCTGGTGCGCGGACGCAAGAAGTCGCGCCGTGCGCAGGATTTCCTGACCGAAGTCACGAGCCTTTCGGTCGGCGATCTCGTCGTCCATGTCGATCACGGCATCGGCCGCTACATGAGCCTCAAGGCCATCGACGTCGCAGGGGCGCCGCACGATTGCCTCGAGATCATCTATGGCGGCGATGCCAAGCTGTTCCTCCCGGTCGAGAACATCGAGCTTCTGTCGCGCTACGGCTCGGAAGACACCGAGGTCCAGCTCGACAAGCTCGGCGGCGCGGGATGGCAGACGCGGAAGGCGCGGCTGAAGCAGCGTATCCGCGAGATCGCGGGAGAACTCATCAGGATCGCCGCCGCGCGTGCGATGAAGGATGCGACGCGGCTGCTTCTGTCCGACGGGATGTACGAGGAGTTCGCGGCGCGTTTCCCCTACGACGAGACCGAGGACCAGCAGAACGCGATCAACGCCACGCTCGACGATCTCGCGGCGGGCCGGCCAATGGACCGGCTGATCTGCGGCGATGTCGGCTTCGGCAAAACCGAGGTTGCGCTGCGCGCCGCCTTCGTGACTGCGATGAACGGCAAGCAGGTCGCCGTGGTCGTGCCGACGACCTTGCTCGCCCGGCAGCACCACAAGACCTTCTCCGAACGCTTCCGGGGCTTCCCGCTGCACGTGGCCCAGGCCTCGCGCTTTGTCGGACAGGCCGATACGAAGGCAATGAAGGAAGGGCTCGCGACCGGCGATGTCGATATCGTAATCGGCACGCATGCGCTTCTGGCAAAATCAATTTCGTTCAAGGATCTCGGGCTCGTCATCGTCGACGAGGAGCAGCATTTCGGCGTGGTTCACAAGGAACGGCTGAAGCAGTTGCGTGCCGACGTACATGTGCTGACGCTGACGGCGACCCCGATCCCGCGCACGCTTCAGCTTGCGCTCACGGGCGTGCGCGAACTTTCGATCATCGCAACGCCGCCCATCGACAGATTGGCCGTGCGGACATCGGTCGTGCCGTTCGACCCGTTGATCGTGCGCGAAGCGCTGCTGCGCGAAAGGTACCGCGGCGGGCAGAGCTTTTACGTCGTGCCACGCATCGAGGACATCGCCAACGTGACGGAGTTCCTGCGGAGCCATGTGCCTGAGGTGAAGTTCGGCGTCGGCCACGGCCAGATGGGCGCGGGCGAGCTCGAAGACGTGATGACGGCGTTCTACGACGGGAAATACGATGTTCTGGTCGCGACGACCATCGTCGAATCCGGCCTCGATATTCCGAATGCCAATACCTTGATCGCGCACCGCGCCGACATGTTCGGTCTCGCCCAGCTTTACCAGATCAGGGGACGGGTGGGCCGCTCCAAGACGCGCGCTTACGCGCTGCTCACGACACCCGCGAACAAGGCCCTGACGGCCAATGCCGAGAAGCGGCTGAAAGTGCTGCAATCGCTCGACAGCCTGGGCGCCGGCTTCCAGCTGGCCTCGCACGATCTGGATATTCGCGGCGCGGGCAATCTTCTGGGCGACGAACAGTCCGGCCATATCCGCGAAGTCGGCTACGAGCTTTACCAGCAGATGCTGGAGGAGGCGGTCGCGGCGTTGAAAGAGGGCGACGATGTCGCGACCGATCAATGGTCGCCGACCATCGCCATCGGCACTCCGGTTCTCATTCCCGACACCTATGTCGAGGACCTCGATCTCAGGCTCGGTCTCTACCGAAGGCTCTCGGGCCTCGCCAACGATGCGGACATCGATGCGTTCGGCGTCGAAATGGCCGATCGCTTCGGTCCGCCGCCACCGGAAGTCGACCATCTGCTGCGGATCGTCGGAATCAAGGCGCTCTGCCGCAGGGCGAATATCGAGAAGATCGATGCCGGCCCGAAAGGCGCGGTCCTCGCGTTCCGCGACAACAAATTCGACAACCCGGACGGGTTGATCGCGTGGCTGTCGAAGGAGCGCGACGTAAAGCTTCGTCCCGATTTCCGTCTCGTCTTCCGTCGAGATTGGGATACGCCGGATCAGCGCTTGAAAGGCACGACGAGCCTGCTCAGGAAAATCGCCGATATCGCGGAACAGAGCCGGAAGGCAGCCTAGGGTTCTTTCCTCTCTCCCGCGTGCGGGAGAGAGCCGACTCGCCGACCCAACTCGGGTTTACCCGAGTTGGGCACTTTGATGCTCAACTCGGCAGAAGCCGAGTTGAGGCGAGCGGAGAGAGGGCAATCTGTAAGGCGGAGTTCGGAATTCCCCTCTCCCGGTTGCGCTCGCGCGCAACTCGACCTCTCCCGTAAACGGGAGAGGTGGGAGGCCTACGCCACCACGGCCTGGCGCTCGTCGTCCACATCCGAGCGCGGCGTCAGCGCGGCGCTCGCGCCCGCCGCATCGAGCGTATTGGTGAGCGCTTTCTGATTGCCGTTGCCGGCGCGCGTCGCCTCTCCGAACAACGGGTCCTTCTGCAAGGCAACAGCGGCGCCCGCGGTCGACGACACCATGCGCAGGAACTCTTCGAGCGCCGGCCGCGGGAAGGAAAGCCCGCCGATCCGCGCAATGCCCGCACGCGCCGCGCCGGTGCGCAGTTCGCCTCCCGTCATTCCCGCCTGCAGTCCGGTATCGACCCAGCCGTCATTGTCGATCGGAAGCGAAGGTTCGCCCGGCAGATTGCCCGAAGGAACAAGCGCGCCCCGCAATGCGGCATGGCCCTTGGCCGTAATGCGCGTTTCGATCAGGCATGGGCCCCTGGAATTGCCGCGCGGCGATCGGATCCGCCCGAGCGGAATGCCGGCCGGATCGCTCTGGCGCGAGGCGGCGATGAAGCCCATCTCGCCGAACGTCATGATGTCGACGATCTGGATCGCGCCGCTGGATACGGCGCGGCCGGGCGTTTCGCCCGTACGCCACACCGCGCCCACGGAGCGCAACGGGCGGCGCGCGGGCAAGCGTCCGGCGCGGATCAGCCCCAAGGCGGCGGCGCCGGGCACGACGAGATGGGTGATGCATTCGGTGGCGAGCGCGCCGGCGAGAACGCGTGAGGAGAACGGCTGGTGCAGGACGAGCGGCGCACCGCTGAGAAGACATGAGATGAGGCCGCTGGCGAGGGCGGCAATGCTCGAATTCAGCAGCGTGGTCGCGACGACGTCTTCCTCGGTGAGGCCGGCCTCGAGCATATGGGCCATGCCGGCGGCGATCAGTTCGCCCTGCGTGCGCGCGACCGGGGCGAAACCCGTCGGTGTCGCGTCCCAGGTGACGAGCGCGACATGGAGGCCGGCTTTTCCGGTGCGATCGGAGTCCGGTTCCAGTTCGGGTCGTTGCAGATTGTCGAGATGCTCGTCGATCGAGATGACGCCATCCGGCACGCCGCGTCCGAAGGCGAGAATGAAGCGCAGCGTGAAGGCATCGATCGCGGCGAAGGACACGACGGCGGCGTGCGGCACCGGTCCCGATCGGCAGACGGTGATGATCGCCTTGGCGCCGATGCGCGTCAGGGCCTGCGTGATCTCGCGGCGGCGCCAGGCCAAGGGCAGGAGCGAAGCGACATAACCCGCGCGCAGCACCGCGAGCAGCGCGATTATGCCGTCCACCGTGTTCGGCATCTGCAGCGCGACCATGGCGTCGCGGCCGAGCCTGAGACCCCTGAGGCCGAGCGAAACGCGTTCGACCTCGTTATCGAGTTCCGACCAGGAAAGGCGGCGTGGCCGGCCGTCGGTAAAGACGGGCCGGTCGGCGGGATCGATGACGGCGCGGCCATCGGGATTTTTGGCGGCGTGGCGGCGCAGAAGAGCGTCGATCGTGACGTCTTCGCCGAGACCATTGCTTTCCGGCGCGTTGAAGGCCCGCGTCAGGATCATAGCGCAGCCCCCCGCCGCTTCATTGCCCGACCTCCCGCCACCACGTCTCGGGAATCGGTCCATAGAGTGGCGTTTTTTGCGGGCGGCCAATATGGCTCCAGCGCGCTATCCACCGTTTTGGCAGGTGGTAGAGCGGCACGACGTAGAAGCCCGATATGAGGATCCGGTCGAGAACCCGCGTCGCCGTGACGAGTTCGTCGCGGCCTTTCGCCTGGACGATGGCCGCGATGGCCGCGTCGATCGCGGGCTCGGTGGCCCCCATGTAATTGCGCGTGCCCGGCGAGGTCGCCGCCGACGAGCCCCAGTAAAAGCTCTGCTCGTTGCCGGGCGAAAGGGAATTGTCCCAGGCAAACTGCGTGACGTCGAAATCGTAGGACAGGAGCTGCGCGTTGAACTGAACGGTGTCGACGAGACGGATCTCCGCTTTCACACCGGCACGGGCAAGGTCGCGGGCATAGGTGATGGCAATGCGTTCCTGGTCCTTGGTGCGGACCAGGATCTCGAAACGGAACCGTTCGCCCGCAGCGTTCTTCAGCTCACCTCCATTGAGCTGCCAGCCGGCCTTCAGAAACAGATCGAGCGCGGCACGCAGCTTGTCGCGGTCGCGCCCGGAGCCGTCTGTTTTCGGAGGCTGCCATGTGCCCTCAAGCACGTCCTCGCGCACCGCGCCGGGGAAGCGCGCGAGCAACGCGCGTTCCGCCTCGCTTGCGGGACGGCCACGCGCCGACAGTTCCGAGCCTTCGAAATAGCTGCCGGTGCGGGCGTACGCACCGTGAAACAGATTGGCGTTCGCCCATTCGAAATCGAACAGCAGGCCGAGCGCCTCGCGCACCCGTGCGTCCTTGAACAGCGGGCGCCGGGTGTTGAAGACGAAGGCGTTGATCGGCTTCGGCGCGCCGCTCTCGATTTCATCCTTGACGATGCGTCCCTCGCGCAGCGCCGGTCCGCCATAACCCGAGGCCCAACGGGCGGGATCGGTTTCCGGCCGAACATCGTAAAGCCCTTTGCGGAAGGCCTCGAACATCGTGTTGGCGTCGCGGTAATAATCATACCGGATTTCGCTGTAATTTCCCCAGCCCTGCGTGGCCGGGAGCTTTGCACCCCAGTAATCGGGATTGCGGGTCAGGGTCAGGCTTTTGCCGGCATCGACTCCGGTAATGACATAAGGGCCGGAACCGATGAGGGGGGTAAGCCCGCCCGCCTCGAAGGTTTCGGGATTGACGGCGTGTTTCGGCAGGACCGGCATCAGGCCGAGGATCAGAGGCAGTTCGCGGTCCGTCGCGCCGGAAAGATCGAAGCGGACCGTCCGCGGATCCATGATCTCGGCTTTCGCGACCTTGCCGTAATAGGTACGGTGATTGGGCATTCCGCGATCTTTCAGCAGTTGCCAGGAGAAGATCACGTCCTCCGCGGTGACCGGCTTTCCGTCCGAAAACCGGGCTGCCCCGTTGAGCCGGAACTCGACATAGCTGCGGTCCTCGGGCGTCGCGGCGCTTTCTGCCAGAAGCCCATAGAGGGTGAACGGCTCGTCGTAGGAGCGCGCCATCAGGGGCTCGATGACGTTGTTCGCGATGATTCCGGACGGTGGCGTGCCGCGCACCACGAAGGGATTGAGGCTGTCGAACGTGCCTAGCACGCCGTTAACGATGCGGCCGCCCCGGGGGGCGGCGGGATTTACATACGGCAAATGCGCAAAGCCGGGTGCAAGCGCCGGATCGCCGTGCATCGCCAGCCCAGGGCGATGCGCCGCCGGCTCGGCACCGGCCGTTGCGGCAAAGGCGAGAAGGCCGAAAAGGCCCAGGGCTCTGCCAAGGGGGAAACGGCGTCTTCCACGCCGTGGACAGGGCGTCTGATTCGCCATACATCGACGCTAGCACAGGCTCATGGCCGGCCGGGCGACGCGTACATGTTTGCATCGCTCGTCCACAAAGCGCAGAACCGCTTGTGTTCCGTCATGGTGATGCCGTATTTGGCCCCGACACACCCCCTCGATCAGACGCGGGACCGGGGCGCACTCCTTCGCCATAACGTCCGCATTGGGAAAGACGACACAATGAACGATTTCGTCCGCATGCCCTCCGCCCGGATCGCGCTGTCCGCAGCCGCGCTTGCGATGTTCCTCGCGGCGCCTGCGATGGCCCAGGCGCCGGCGGCTCCTGCCGCGCCGGCTGCTGCCCCGAAAGCTCCCGCTGCCCCGAAGGCTCCTGCGGCCCCGGCCAAGACGGTCACCGTACCGACCGTACCCGCGCCCACGAATGGCGGCCCGGCGCCGGAATGGCTCAAGGTCTGCGGCAAGGACGAAGCCACCAAGACCGAACTCTGCTCCGTTGCGAGCTACATACTGGACGGTCAGGGCAATGTCCGCGGCCAGATCCGTGTTCTCGACGTGACGCGCGACAAGGACAAGAAGCGCATCATCGAGGCCATGGTGCCCCCGGGTTTCCTGATCCAGCCGGGCGTTAACCTTGTGATTGACGATGCCAAGACACCGATCCCGGGCCGCTACCGCATCTGCTTCCCCAATGCATGCGTGACCGAGGTTCTGCTCAGCGACGACATCCTCGCGAATATCCGCAAGGGCCAGAACCTCAACATCTTCTTCGCCAACCAGAAGGGTGAATGGCTGGGCGCTCGCGTCTCGCTCGCAGGCTTCGCCGCCGCCTATGACGGAAAGGCCCTCGACGCGAAAGTGGCCGAGGAAAAGCGCAAAGCCTTCGAGGACGGCCAGAACAAGCTGCAGAGCGAACTGGCAAAGCGTGCCGAGGAGCAGCGCAAGAAGCTTCAGGAGAGCGGTGCAGCCGCCCCGGCAACGGCGCCGGCCGCTCCCGTCAAGACGCAGTAAAACAGAAGCGGTTTCAGCTCTTCGATTTTCGACGCGCGGCCTTCGGGTCGCGCGTTTTGTTTTGTGCCGCGCTCGGCGAGGTCCAGCCAAGTGGCGGTCCCTGGCGGTGCCATCTCCGGTGCGCCCACATCCATTGGCCGGGAATTTCCCGGATCCAGCTCTCGAACAGGGCCTGAAGCGCTCCCGTCGCCTCCGTCACGTCCCGCTCGCGGCTCGCGCTGTTGGCGACCGGCACGACTTCCAGATAAAGATCGAAATGCGCGCCATGCGTACGCACGAGACGGGCCGCAATCAGCGGCGCGCCGAAGCTTCGCGCCATGAACACGGGAAGGGGAGTCGAGGGCGCGGGATGGCCGAAGAACTCGGCAGGCACATCGCCCGTGCGCTGGTCGGCGAGTATCAGAACCGGATTACCGGACTTCAACCATGAGATCAGGCGGCGCGGTGCGACATCGCCTTTGGGATAGACGCCGCCTGGAAACACTTTCAAACGCAGGCGGCGCAGATAGAGTTCGGCGTGCGGGTTCTTCACGCGCTGATAGATGAAGGCCATCGGGAAACCCGCCGCCTTGAAAGCGGGCGCGATCAATTCCCAATTCGCGTAATGCATGGACGCCACGACAACACGGCCTTTCTCGCGGGCTATGATTTCCATGACGTCCGGAGATCTGATGTGAATGCGCCACGGCTCGGCGGCGATTTTTTCAATCAGCAGCGCTTCGGCGGTGGTGCGGCCGAGGTTGTCCCAGACATCGCGCGCGATAAGCTCGCGCTCTTCAAGGCTCTTCTGCGGGAAAGCCAGTTCGAGATGCCGCAAGGCCGCCTGGTGCCGATGCGTGCGCGGCGCGAGGACCTGCCAGAGTTTCCCGCTGTATGCAGAGGCCCGATCCACGCCAAACGATTTCAGGATCGCGGCCATCGCGCGGAACGCTGCATATTCGGCGCGGTAGTAGAGCGCGCGCGACGCGCGGCGCAGGCTGGCCCGGTTCATGGTCAATGGTTCGCTGCGAGCGCCATGCCGCGCCGCATGACCGCGCGTCTCAGCGGAGGCAGCGAGGCCAAGGCCCAAAGGCCGGCGGCGCGGGCGGCATCGAAAGGCAGGAAGTCGGCGAGCAGCGAGCGGTTGAGAAGATCGACGGCGATCTGGCGCGGATGCGCGTCGGCGTGACGGGCTTTGTCGTAAGCGGCGAGAATTTCGGGGACGCCGGGGTCCCTGCCGCTGCCGACAGCATCCGATGCGAGTTCGGCGATCGCCGAGGCATCGCGGATACCAAGATTGAGGCCCTGCGCGCCGATGGGCGGCAGGACATGGGCGGCTTCACCCACGAGCGCGATGCGATTGGCGGCGAAAGTGTCCACCGAGAGGCCGCCCAGCGGGCGCGCGCCGCGCGCTTCGTCCGGCGTGATGCGGCCGAGAAGTCCGTGCGTCAGCACTTCAAGTTCGCGGCCGAACGCGGCGCCGCCGAGAGCGTCGAGACGAGCGATCTCTTCGGGTGTATTGACAAGAACCATGCTCGAGCGATCGCCGGGAAGCGGCACCAGAACGAGCGGGCCGCCGCGGCGATGGAATTCGGTCGAGATGCCGGCGTGCGGGCGGCTGTGGCTGAAGTTCAGGGTTAGTGCCGATTGAGGGTAATCCCGGTCTCTGGCCTCAATTCCGGCGGCGGCACGGCAGAGCGACTGTCGCCCATCGGCGCCGACGGCCAGGCGGGCGGTGATGTTCTCGCCGCTTTCGAGCCGCACGCGAACGGTGTCCGGACCGGGCTCGACGGTCGCGACACGCGAAGTGAACACCGCAAGATGCGGAAAATTGCCGGCCGCTTCGCGGAGCGCTGCGAGGAGAATTGTGTTCTCGAAGTTGTACCCGAACGCCAGAAGGCCGAGCTCGGCGGCATCGAACAGGGTTTCCGGCGCACGAACCAGACCGCCGGAGGCATCGACGAGACGAAGCTTCTTGAGGGCCCCGGTTTTCGGTGCGAGCGCAGGCCAGACGCCGATTCGCTCGAGAACCTTGAGCGAGCTTTGCATCAAGGCCGAAGTGCGGGTATCAGCCGGGGCAGGGGGCGCGACAAGGGCCGTGGGCACGCCCGACGCGGCGAGAAGCGTGCCCGCGACCAGCCCGGCCGGTCCGCCACCGATCACCACTACCTGCGTTTCCAGAGATCTGCTCATGCCGCTTTCCGGACCTTCCGTCGCAAGGCATAAAGTCTTCACGCGTCCGCAACAATGCTAGGTTTGTCTCATGGCCAAGACCGGGAAGCCTCGGGAGGACGCCCCCAGCGGCAAATCGCACGCCGCGGGCCTCGCGGTCCATGCGTTCACGGCCTCCGGGGCCGTGCTGGGCTTCCTGGCCCTTCTGGCAGCTCTCGACCAGCATTTCGCGGCCATGTTCGGCTGGCTGGCTCTTGCGCTGGTGGTCGATGGCGTCGACGGCAGCTTCGCCCGGCGCGCCGACGTGAAGCGGACGGCGCCCGAATTCTCCGGCGAAATCCTCGATCTCGTCGTGGACTACATCACCTATGTGCTGGTTCCGGCCTACGCGATGTATCGCGCCGGGCTTTTGCCCGAGACATTTGCCCTGGCCGCCACCGCGCTGATCCTCGTTACGTCCGCGCTGTATTTCGCCGATGTTCGGATGAAGACGGACGACTGGCATTTCCGCGGCTTCCCGGCCACATGGAATCTGTTCGCCTTCCTTGCCTTTGTGTTGAACCCCGGTCCTTGGGTGGTGCTCGGGGCAGTAGTGCTGTTTTCCGCGCTGACCTTTGCGCCGCTGGCGTTCGTCCATCCGATGCGGGTGAGGCGGTTCCGCCCTCTGAATATCGGCATGTTGACCATGGTCGGCGTCCTGTGCGCGCTTGCGATCTGGTGGAATCTCGAACCGCCCCTTGCGGTTCGTATCGGCCTCGCGGCGGTCGGTCTCTATTTCCTGCTTATCGGGTTGGTGCGTCCGGCAGCGCGGAGCTGAGCACGCGGGAGAGTGCCGGCGATCTCGACAGCTTCAACAATGCACGAGGCGATTCCGAAGAAGAACGACCCGTCGATGCGGAGCAAGGCCACCTGATCGTCGTCCTTGCCGGTTCCGCTCGTGTCGGTACCATTGGCCACGCTGTGGTTTTCCACGCTCGCGGGCTTCGGCCCCATCGCCGTACGAAAACCAGGGCTTAGGTATGAGTCCAGGCAAACGCGCCTTGCGGCTACACTTCCGGACACACGTTCTCATCAGAGGTCGGTCATGCCCAAAGCAATTGTCGTTCACGCCCATGGCGGACCGGAAGTCCTGAGCTACGAGGACGCGCCGGGACGCGCGCCCGAGCCCGGGGAACTGCGGGTGCGCACCACGGCCATCGGCGTCAACTTCCTCGACGTCTATCACCGGACCGGGCTTTACCCCCAGCCGCTGCCGTTCCGCCTGGGAAAGGAAGCGGCAGGCATCGTCGAGGAAGTGGGAGCGGACGTCACGGGCTTTGCGGTGGGGGACCGTGTGGCCTCCGCGAACGTAAATGGCGCCTATGCGACCGAGATCACCGCGCCGGAAAGCACGTTCGTCAAAGTGCCGGACGCCATTTCCGATGAAGCCGCCGCGGGCATGATGCTCAAGGGCATGACGGCGCGTTATTTGCTGCGCCGCACATTCGCGGTGAAGCCCGGCCATACGATCCTGTTCCATGCCGCATCCGGCGGCGTCGGCTCGATCGCGACGCAATGGGCCAATCATCTCGGTGCGACAATCATCGGCACGGTCGGCAGCGAGGACAAGGCGGTGCGGGCGCGCGCGAACGGCGTGCATCACACCGTTCTTTACCGGACGGAGGATGTAGCCGTGCGGGTCGCCGAGATCACGGACGGCGCGAAATGCGATGTGGCCTATGATTCAGTGGGGCAGGCGACATATATCGGCTCGCTCGACAGCCTGAAGCCGTTCGGCATGCTGGTGCTGTTCGGGAATTCGTCCGGGCCGGTGAAGGGCTTCGAACCCTCCATGCTGGCGCAAAAGGGATCTTTGTTCATGACGCGCCCGACGCTGTTTCATTACACGTCGACGCGGGCGACCCTGGACGAGACGGCGAACGATCTTTTCGACGTCGTTGCGAGTGGAAAGGTGAAGATCGAGATCGGGGCTCGCTTCGCATTGAAGGACGCAGCCGAGGCACATCGCGCGCTCGAAGCGCGCGCGACGACGGGCTCGACGATCCTGGTGCCGTGAGACCTAGACGACCGTGCCGTAGAGATCGTGTTCGTCGGCGTCTTCGATCTTGACGCTGACGATCTCACCGACCTGCACTTTGCGGCGGCTGCGCAGATGCACGGCGCCGTCGATTTCCGGCGCATCGCTCTTCGAGCGGCCCTGAGCCCCGCCTTCGTCGTCGACGTCATCGATGATGACGTCGAGGCGTTTGCCGATCTTGGCTGCCAGCTTGCGTTCCGAAATCAGCGCCTGCTTTTCCATGAAGCGGCCCTGGCGCTCCTGCTTGACCTCGTCGGGTACGGGCAGGGCGATCTGGTTCGCCGGCGCCCCGGCCACCGGCTCGTAGGTAAAGCAGCCGACACGGTCGAGCTGCGCTTCATCCATCCAGTCGAGCAGGATCTGCATGTCCTCTTCCGTCTCGCCGGGAAAGCCGACGATGAAGGTCGAGCGCAACGTGATGTCCGGACAGATTTCGCGCCAGCGGCGGATGCGCTCCAGCGTCTTCTCCTGATGCGCCGGACGCTTCATCGCGCGGAGCACGTTCGGGCTCGCATGCTGCAGCGGGATGTCGAGATAGGGCAGGATCTTGCCCTCCGCCATCAACGGAATGACCTCGTCGACATGCGGATAGGGATACACGTAGTGGAGACGCGTCCATACGCCCATGTCGCCCAGTTCGCGACAGAGGTCGAGGAATTTGGTGCGAACCTGCCGGTCCTGCCATTTGCTCTCGGCATATTTGATATCGACGCCGTAAGCGCTGGTGTCCTGGGAGATGACGAGGAGTTCCTTTACTCCGGCCCGCACCAGTTTCTCGGCCTCGCGGAGGACATCGCCCACCGGCCGGCTGACGAGATCGCCGCGCAGCTGTGGGATGATGCAGAACGAGCAGCGGTTGTTGCAGCCCTCGGAGATTTTCAAATAGGCGTAGTGACGGGGCGTCAGCCGCAGGCCCTGCTCGGGCACAAGGTCCATGAAAGGGTCGTGCCGCGGCGGCGCTGCCTTGTGCACCGCACCGACGACGGCCTCGTATTGCGCGGGCCCCGTGATGGCGAGAACGTTGGGGAACTTGTCCCGGATCAGTTCGGGCTGGCCGCCCATGCAACCGGTGACGACGACCTTACCGTTCGCGGCCATGGCCTCACCGATGGCTTCGAGACTCTCCGCCTTGGCGGAATCGAGGAAGCCGCAGGTGTTGACGATGACGACATCGGCGCCGGCATAGCTCGGCGACAGCTCATAGCCCTCGGCGCGAAGCTGCGTGATGATGCGTTCGCTGTCGACCAGCGCCTTGGGGCAGCCGAGGCTGACGAGCCCCACGCGAGGGGCGGGCCTATCGTCCATAAAATGTCATCCGAAAAAGAGGCGCGGCCCAGAGGGCCGCGATTGGCCGGGCCTATAGCACGGATGAGGCGGAATTCGGAAGTTGTCCAAGCTGGATAGGAAAAGGGCCCGCCGAGCGGGCCCATTCTTCGTCAAAAGCGCCGGGCCGGCCCCAGCATGACGGCTTTCAGGCGGCCTTCTGGTTAACCTTGCCGAGCGCGATTTCGTTAAGCAGCTTGTCTGCGTTCTTTTCCTCGGCAAGGTTCTGCTCGAACAGCCGGGCGGCGTCCTTGAGGCCGAGCTGGTTGGCCCAGGCGATCAGGGTGCCGTAGCGGGAAATCTCGTAGTGCTCGACGGCCTGGGCACCGGCCAGAAGGGCGGCATCGAGAACCTCGGCATCCTCGACCTCGTCCATGGCTTCCTTGCCTTCCTCGACGAGGCCCTGCATGGCCTTGCACGGGATGCCCTGGGCCTTTTTGCCGAGCATGTCGAACACCTTTTCAAGGCGCTTCACCTGGCCCTCGGTCTCGCCGAGATGGGTCTGAAAGGCCTTTTTCAGTTCGGAGGATTCGGTATTTTTCGCCATTTTCGGCAGCGCTCTCAGCAATTGCTTTTCGGCGTGGTACATATCCTTCAGAAGATGAAGGAACAGATCGTCCATTGTTTTGACGGCGGCCATGATGTCTCTCCCCGCGGCGAGTGGTTAGGTGCGGGAAGAACGCGGCCTCCGCGAACGGGTTCCACGTACCGGGAAGGGACAATCAGGAATCAAACAAAGCTCGTATCCGGCGCGCCAGATGGGTCGATGAAAACGGCTTGTTCAATAGTTCCACACCTTCATCCACCCGTCCGTCGACCACGATCGCATCGCGCGTGTAGCCTGTCGTGAACAGCACTTTCAGGTCGGGCCGCCTGCGCCGCGCTTCATCGGCGAGCACCCGCCCATCACCGTCGCCCGGAAGTACGACGTCGGTGAACAGGGCTGCGATCTCCGGATTTGCGTCGAGCTTCTCGAGCGCCCCGTTCATGTCGTCGGCCTCGACGACGCGGTAGCCCAGATCTCGAAGCGTTTGCGTACTGAAGTTGCGCACGCCCTCGTCGTCCTCGCAGACGAGAATGGTTTCGCCGTTGCCCGCTGTTTCGATCGGAATGTCCACCTTCGCCATCGCTTGCATCAGCGCCGCGCCGTCGTTCCGCGGAAAATAAAGCCATACGGCGGTACCGCGGCCGACCTCGCTTTCGATCCTCACATGCCCCCCGGTTTGCTGCATGAAGCCATAGACCATGCTGAGGCCGAGGCCTGTGCCTTTTCCGGTCGGCTTGGTGGTGAAAAATGGCTCGAACACCATTCCGAGCACATCGGGCGGGATGCCGCTGCCGTTGTCGGCGACGCGCAGGACGACATAGGCGCCCGGCGGTATTTCCTGGCCGTGCGCAGTCGCGTCGCCTTCGCGGATTTCGGCATTCTTTGTTGCAATCGTGAGACGCCCGCCGTCCGGCATCGCGTCGCGCGCATTGATGACAAGGTTGAGCAGCGCGTTCTCGATCTGGTTTGGATCCGCCACCGTTATCCAGAGGCCGGCAGCGAGCTGGGATTCGATCGTAATCGTTTCGCCGATGGTGCGGCGCATGAGATCGGCCATGCCGGCGACGAGCGCATTCAGATCGACAGGCTTGGCTTCGAGCGGCTGACGGCGCGAAAAGGCCAGCAGGCGGTGGGTGAGGGACGCCGCGCGCTCGGCGCCCAGTTGTGCATTCGCCAGCGCACGCTTCACCCTTTCACCTGCTTTCGGCAACTGGCGGACGACCGTTTCGAGATTGCCCATGATGACGGTGAGAAGATTGTTGAAGTCATGCGCGATACCGCCCGTGAGGCGGCCGACGGCTTCCATCTTCTGCGATTGGACAAGCTGCGCCTCGGTGCGCTGGCGCAGATCGATTTCTTCCCGCAGCCGTTCCAGCGCGTGGCGTTCACGCCGGGCCTGCGCATAGGCGAGAAACGTGATGAGAAACAGCCCGAACGTGGCAGGCCCCGCGAGCAGGAGATGGCTTATCATGTCGTTACGCCAGGCTTTCGCGACGTCGGGCAGCCCGAAATTGGCCGTGACGTAGAGGGGCTGATCGGGGAGCTTGCGATAACTCGCGATGCGTTCGACACCATCCGCGTCCGATGTCGCGCGGTACCGGCCTTCCAAAGGTCCGCGTTCGATCTCCGTGAGAAGCCCGCGCCCGGAGGTCAGGCGCGCGCCCTCGGGTTCCGCGACATCCGGATAGCGGGCAAGGACCGAGCCGTCGTCACGCACCAGGCTGAATACATTTCCTTCCGGGAAGCCGCTGAAGAAGACCTTGAAGTAGTTCGGCTCGACGGAGATCGAGATGACGCCGCGAAATTTTCCGTGCTCGTCCTGCCAACGGCGGGTCTCGAGGAAATACATGCCGGTGCGCGCGCGGCTTCGCATGACTTCGGTGACGTAACTTTCTGCCTTGTTCTCCCGAAGTACCTTGAAGAACTCCTCGTTTTCGACATTCGGCCCACCGACGAACGGATAGATGCTCGCCGACACCAGGGCTTTGCCGTTGCTGTCGAGGACACGGATATCGCGGACCTGAGGCATAGCGTGCTTGAGCGCAGCTAGCCGGCGATGAAAATGAGCTTCGTTCGCCCGGATATCCTGATCGCTTTTACCGCTGAGAAGATCGAGCACGTGAAGAGTCGCGAGTTCGTGCGTCTCGAACACCTTGCGCATGTGCTCGTGGGCGACATCCAAAGTCTGGCCGAGCCTGAACTCGGCCGCTTCGAAATGGGCGCGGTAACTGAGATAGCTGAAGCCCGCAAATAGAGCCGCGGGCAGTACCAGGCTGGCGATGACGAGAAAGCCGAGGAGCCGCACGGAACTCACGGCTGAAATAAGCCGTTCGATACGCCCCTTGTCGGACAGCCCTCTCATGTGCAGCCCAGCATAGTTCAGGCGCGCCGCCACGAAAACCTAGCATTGTTTGGTATTAGAGGAAGGTCAGCCGCCGGTGACCGACATATGGCGGGACACCGCCGGCCGCCTGTGTTCGCGGTCGATCACGAAGTCATGGCCTTTCGGCTTGCGCGATATCGCTTCTTCAATAGCGGCATGAAGCGCGTCATCGCACTCCGAGGCACGCAGCGGGGCCCGCAGATCGGCCGCGTCTTCCTGGCCGAGGCACATGAACAGCTCGCCCGTGCACGTGACCCGGACGCGGTTGCAGCTTTCGCAGAAATTGTGGGTCAACGGCGTGATGAAGCCGAGGCGGCCACCGGTCTCGGCCACGCGCACATAGCGAGCGGGGCCGCCGGTGCGGTCACCGAGATCGTTCAGGGTGAAACGGTGAGCGAGCCGCGCGCGGACAAGCGACAGCGGCAGGTACTGGTCGGTCCGGTCACCGTCGATGTCGCCGAGCGGCATGGTCTCGATCAGGGTCATGTCCATGCCGAGGCCGTGCGCCCAGGCGACGATGGACTCGATTTCGTCCTCGTTGGTGCCCTTGAGGGCGACGGTGTTGATCTTGACCTTGAGGCCGGCGGCGCGGGCGGCGGCGATGCCTCCGAGAACCTGGTCGATATCGCCCCGACGCGTGATCTTGCGGAAGAGGGCGGGGTCGAGCGTATCGAGCGAGACGTTGATGCGCTTCACGCCGGCATCGGCCAGTTCGGCGGCGTAGCGGGCGAGTTGCGTGCCGTTGGTCGTCAGCGTCAGTTCTTCGAGATCGCCGGTCTGGAGATGACGCGACAGCGAGCGGATCAACGTCATCAGATCGCGGCGCACCAGCGGTTCGCCGCCGGTCAGGCGCAGTTTTCTGACCCCGCGCGCCACAAAAGCCGAGCAAAGCCGGTCAAGCTCTTCCAGCGTCAGGAGATTTTTCTTCGGCAGGAAGGTCATGTCTTCCGCCATGCAATAGACGCAGCGAAGGTCGCAGCGGTCCGTCACCGACACCCGGAGATAGGTGATTTCTCGCTGGAACGGATCGATCAGCGGGCTGAACCGCGCCGTCTCGCCGAGGGGTTGGATCGGTTGCATTTGCGGATGATGTAGAGCTTCGGTACCCGGCATGCAATCGCCGGAACCTATCTCCTGATCGGATTAAGCGATTGCGGCTAGCCGGCCTTTGCCGATTTCTGTCCGGTCAGGGATTTCAGGACGGCATTGGCCCGGACGGCCGCACCGAGAAGCACCGGGTTCGACTTGATGGCCGCTTTCAGGGACGTCCCCAGGCGCTCCTTCAGGACGGCGGGAAGGCCCGCCGGGGAATGCGCCATGATGCTGTGCGTCAGCTCGGTCGTCCGGTTGCAGATTTCCTTCTTGTAGGACGCGTCGCCGACCGAAAAATCGAGCAGGTCGTAAGTCTTCTCCGTCATGAGCCCCTCCATGACGTAATTCAGCAGAAGCCTGCCCGGCGAGCGGCGCGATGTCGGTCCGTCGTCATAGGCCATCTGGTAGAGGACGAGGCAGCGTTTGCCCTCGAACAGAAACACGATCGCGATCGGCTTTCCGTCGAGATGCATGGCATAGAGGCGGACTTTCTCAGGATGCCGTTCGGCAAAGCGCGCGAAGATTTCGCGGCCGGCCATACCGGAAAACACGTTGCGCCCGCCGGCGGCATCGACCTGATCCGACTTCCACTTCAGCATGAGCAGGACGTGCTCGCGAAGCGCGGCCGGATCCTCGATCCGCATCGTGACGAGATTGCCGTCGGAGGCGAGCTTGCGCTGCTTGCGGCTCAGGCCCCGCCGTGTCTCGATCGTGTGGAGCGCTTCGTAGAAGCTCTCCCAATCATCGCCGAGCGTGAGCGCGTAAGCGCCGGTCGGCTCGCGGACCTTGGCCCATCCGGCAAAAGGGTTGGGATGTCCGCCGACTTCGGCCGGCTGGCGGTGCAGGAGGCTTGCCGACGGATTGCCGAGATGCGTACGCACCTCGCGCCAGATCGCGTCGACGCCGCGCTCGTCCAAAGCCGCGAACAGATCCGGCGCGACGAGGGGCATGTTGTAATTGTTCCAGGTCTCGCCGAGCCAGCTCAGCTTTCCGCCGGACAGGCTGAGCGGGAAGGCGATGCGGAGCCTGCCGTTGCGGCGGCCGAGCACGAAGACCGCACTTTTCCGTTCGCAAGGCTCGCCGAGCAGGTTGGCGATCCACTCATAGGACTGGAACGGGGTTCCGACCGCGTGGGTCTCGAATGCGCGCCAGTCGTCTTCGATCGCGGCGGCCGAATGCTCCACGCTCCATTCGTTCGGCAGCATGTCTTCGGCAACGGCCATTAACCGATTGTCCCCGGGACTCAAATCCATGCATGGCTAGGTAAAGCCGGAAGCTTAAAATTGAATGAGCCGGGAGCTCGGCAACCGCGGGGGGCGCGACGGGAAGGTGAAGGACGGCGAGCCGATTGCTCTCCGGGACCTCTGGGAGACGTAGCCGGGCGGACCGCCGCGACACGGCGAAAGCCGTGCCGCGATGGTCTTGCGCGGGACTTAGACCGGGCAGCCCCTGGCGCGGAGGATGGAGTTGAAGCGCTCGGGATCTGCGGTGCCGGCGACGTTCGCGACCTTCAGATGAGCTTCCTTCGCCTCCTGATCGCGGATGCGCACCATGAGCGCCGGGATTTCGGCCGGCGGAATGGCGATCACGCCATCGGCGTCGGCGAGGATCAGATCGCCCGGGTTCACCGCCATGCCGGCGCACGAGATCGAGACGTTGATCTCGCCCGGGCCGTCCTTGCTCGGGCCACGGTGATTGATGCCGCGCGCCCAGCACGGCATCTCGTCGTCCCACTCGCCGATGTCGCGGATCGCGCCGTCGATCACGAGCCCGGCGAGCTTCTGGCGCAATGCGGTGAGGCGCATATTGCCGCCGATCAGCGACTGAGTGAGGTCCCCGCTGCCGTCGATGACCATGATGTCGCCCGGCTGGGCGAGTTCAAGCGCCTTGTGGATCATCAGATTGTCGCCGGGCCGCACACGCACCGTATAGGCGGGGCCGGCGGCGATCAGCGTCAGCGACGGGTGGTAGCGGTTGAGGCCGACCGAGCCGGTCGAGCGGCCGAGGCAGTCGCTCGCCCACGCCGCCGGGACTTTCTTGAACGCCTCGACCTGCTCCTTGGTCGGCCCGGCGCCCCGTGGATTGATGGCGTAACCGGCCGGCCAGCTCTTCGAGGCTTCCTTGACTGCTGCTTGGGACATGATCGTTTCCTTCCTTCTTGGAACATGAAACCGGAGCTAGTGCGCCCCGGCTGCGATCGGGATCCGGCCGTCCACCACGATGCCGTCGGCGACCGGCATCCCGCCGTCGAGGACAGCGACGACGGAGCGTGCGGACAACACATTGCTGCGGCCCAGCGCTTCGTTGGTGGAGGCCGCGGAATGCGGCGTGGCGATGCAATTGGGCAGCTTGACCAGTTCGTCGACCAGCGGCCGCAACGCCGGGTCTGACTCGCCCTCGAACACGTCGAGCGCGGCGCCGAGGATGCGCTTGCCGCGCAGCGTTTCCAGCAGCGCGGCCTCGTCCACCAGCCCGCCGCGGGCGGTGTTGATGAGGATGGCGCCCGGCTTCATCGCGGCCAGCGCCTGCGCGTCGATGATATGACGCGTGGCGTCGGTCAGCGGCGCGTGCAGGCTGACATAGTCGCTCTCGCGGAGCAGCGTCGGCAGGTCGACAAAGCGCACGCCATACTCCGCCGCGGCCTCCTTGTCGGGACGCGGTGCATAGACCAGTACATTTGCCTCGAAGCCGGCGAGCCGTCGCGCCACGTGCCGGGCGATGCGACCAAACCCGATCAGTCCAACGGTGCGGCGGTACAGCTCGGTGCCGACCAGGATCGACCAGTCGCCGGTCGCCATGCACGACTGCATCTCGCGGAAACGCCGGCCGACGCCGAGCATCATGCCGACGGTCTGGTCGGCGACCGACGGCGCATTGCCGCCGGCTGCGATCGTTACGACCTTGCCGAGCCGCTTCGCCGCCTCGACATCGACCCGCTCATAGCCGACGCCGCGACGGGCGATGACCTTGAGCGACGGAGAGCCTTCCAGCACTTCGCGTGTCGCCCAGGCATGGCCGACCACCCAGCCCTGCATGCCGCGAAGCATTTCGAGGATCTGCGCTGAGGTGAAAGTGCCGTCGTTCTGGCCTTGCGGCTCGTGGACGACGACGTTGCAGCCGGCGTCCTTCAGCACGGCCATCGCCTCACCGTCAAAGAAGCGGATCGTCACCAGTACATTGCGATCGTTCGCGGTCATGAGCTCAATCCGTGCTGGAGGTCAGGCGATTGCGTCGGCGACAGCCTTGCCGCAATCGACGGTATTGGCCTTGCCGCCAAGGTCGCGGGTACGCAACGCCGGCTCGGCGAGCACCTTCTCGATGGCGGAGACGATCGCGCGGGCGGCTTCCGCCTCGCCGAGATGCTCCAGCATCATCGCGCCGGACCAGATCTGGCCGATCGGGTTGGCTATTCCCTTGCCGGCGATGTCCGGCGCAGAGCCGTGCACCGGCTCGAACAGCGAAGGAAATTTCCGCTCGGGATTGATGTTGCCGGCCGGTGCGATGGCGATCGTGCCGGTGCAGGCCGGGCCGAGGTCGGAGAGGATGTCGCCGAAAAGGTTCGAGGCCACCACCACGTCGAACCATTCCGGGTGCAGCACGAAGTGCGCGACCAGAATGTCGATATGGTACTTGTCCCACTTGAGGTCGGGATAGTTCTTCGCCATCGCCTCCACCCGCTCGTCCCAGTACGGCATGGTGATCGCGATGCCGTTGGACTTGGTGGCGGCGGTGAGATGCTTCTTGCCGCGCTTGGCGGCGAGATCGAAGGCGAAGCGAAGGATTCGGTCGACGCCGAAGCGCGTCATTACCGTCTCCTGCATGACGATCTCGCGGTCGGTGTCACCGAACATCCGGCCACCGATCGCGGAATACTCACCCTCGGTGTTCTCGCGCACGACATAGAAATCGATATCGCCCGGCACCTTGCCACTGAGCGGGCAGGGCACTCCGGGCATCAGCCGCACCGGGCGCAGGTTCACATACTGATCGAACTCGCGCCGGAACAGCACCAACGAGCCCCACAGCGAGACATGGTCCGGCACCTTTTCGGGCCAGCCGACCGCGCCGAAGAAGATCGCATCGTGGCCGCCGATCTGCGCCTTCCAGTCGTCGGGCATCATCTTGCCGTGGCGGACATAATAGTCGGCGCAGGCGAAGTCGAAATGATCGAGCTGCAGGTCGAATCCGAACTTGCGGCCCGCGGCCTCCAGCGCTCGGACGCCTTCCGGCACGACTTCCTTGCCGATGCCGTCACCTGGGATGACGGCGATGCGGTACTTCCGACGTTCGGTCATATTATCCTGCTGCACTTTGTGTGGTGGGAGTTGAGCCTGATGGTGCGGCGCCCGGTCCTAAGGCGATGCCATCGGCGGCCAGGCTCGCGGCCAGCAGATCGCGCGTATAGGGGTGCTGGGGCGCGGCGAAGAGGGCCGCGGTATCGCCCGCCTCGACGATCTTGCCGCGGTACATCACCGCCACCCGGTCGCAGAAGTCGCGCACCACCGGCAGATTATGGGCGATGAACAGGTAAGACAGCCCATAGTCGCGGCGGAGCGCCTTGAGCAGTTCGATCACCTGCGCCTGGATCGAGACGTCGAGCGCCGAGACCGCCTCGTCGCAGACGATGATGCTCGGATTGAGCGCGAGCGCGCGGGCTATGGCAATGCGCTGGCGCTGGCCGCCGGAGAACTGGTGCGGGTAGCGCTGTACATGCTCGGGCTTCAGGCCGACGCTTTCCAAAAGCTCATTAACGCGGTTGGCACGCTGCGCATGCGGCACCACATCCTTATGGATCGCCCATGGCTCGGCGACGATCTGGCCGACCGTCATGAATGGGTTCAACGAGGCGGTCGGGTCCTGGAATACGACCTGGATCTGCCGGCGGAAGGCGAACATCTCCTCGCGGGAAAAGCCGGCTACGTTCTTGCCGCGATACAGCACCTCGCCCGCGCTGGCGTCCTCGAGGCCGAGGATGGTGCGGGCGAGCGTCGACTTGCCGGAGCCACTCTCGCCGACGATGCCGAGGCTCTCGCCGCGCTTCAATTCGATGCTGACATCGTCCACCGCGCGCACCGCAAGTACGGGTTTGCGGGAGAAAAGACTGGTGAACTCGTAGGTCTTGGAGAGGTGGCGCACCGCCAGAAGCGTCTCGCCTTCGCAGGCCTGCGCCGCGGAAAAACCGTGACGGCCGGGCACAGAATCCACCAGCCGGCGCGTATAGGGATGGCGGGGCGCGCTCAGCACCTCGTGCACCGGGCCCGTCTCGACGATCCGCCCGTCCTGCATCACCGCAACCCGCTCGGCGACCTCGGCGGCGACGGCGAGGTCATGGGTGATCAGCAAGAGACCCATGCCGGTCTCCCCTTGCAGGTCCTTCAGGAGCCGCAGGATCTGCGCCTGCACCGTGACGTCGAGTGCAGTGGTCGGCTCGTCGGCGATCAGCAGGTCCGGCCGTAGCGCGATCGCCATCGCGATCATGATGCGCTGACGCTGGCCGCCGGAGAACTGGTGCGGATAGTCATCGATGCGACGCGCGGGCTCGGGAATGCCGACGCGCTCCAGGAGACGGATCGATTCCTCGCGCTCGCGGCCTGCGGCTTCGCCGTGGACCTTGAAGATTTCGGCGATCTGCCAGCCGACCGTATAGACCGGGTTGAGCGCCGCCAGCGGGTCCTGGAAGATCATCGCGATCTTGCGGCCGTTGATGGTACGGCGTCGTTCCGAAGTCGCGGCGAGCAGATTCTCTCCGCGATAACGGATACAGCCGGAGCGGATGAACCCGGGCGGCGTGTCGATCAGATCCATGATCGCCGAGGCGCTGACGCTCTTGCCTGATCCGCTTTCTCCGAGGATGGCCAAAGTCTCACCGCGGTTGAGATGGAAACTGACGTTCCGCACCGCTCGGACAACACCCTGCCGCGTATGGAAATCGACACTCAGCCCTTCGACTTCGAGCAAATGCTCGCTGCCGTTGATCGCGACCTCAGTCATCGCGATCTCCCGCCTCTGTCGGCTGCGCCCGTGCTGCTCTGTTCGAGGCGCCAGCGCTGCTTCGGGTCGGTCGCGATGCGCACCCAGTTGGAGAGAAGATTCAGCGCGGTGGTCGTGAGCATGATGGCAAGCCCGGGCCAGAAGGCGAGCCACCAGGCGGAGGACAGGTAGTTACGCCCGTCCGCCACCATCAGGCCCCAGCTGATTTCCGGCGGCTGGATGCCGAGGCCGAGGAAGGAGAGGCTGGATTCCGCCAGCATGATGAAGGCGAAGTCGAGCGTCGCGACCGTGATCAGCGTGGGCACCACGACCGGCAAGATGTGTCGCCAGACGATGCGCCACGGGCTCGCGCCCATCACTCGCGCCGCCAGCACGAACATGCGCTCGCGTACCTCGAGCACCTCGGCGCGCACCGTGCGCAGATAGACCGGGATACGGGTGATGGCGAGCACCAGAACCACATTGGATACCCGAGGCTCGAGTACATATAGAACCACCACCGCCAGCAGCAGCGAGGGGAAGCTCATCAATATGTCGGCAAGCCGCATGATGATGCTGGCGACCCAGCCGCCGCGAAAGCCGGCGATCAGGCCGAGCGCGGTGCCGATCAGCATCGAGACCACCACCGCGCCACCCGCGACCGCGATGGTGTTGCGGCTGGCGACGATGATGCGGGCGAGGATGCTGCGTCCCAGCGTATCGGCGCCGAGAAAGAACACCCATCCTTTGTCCAGCGAGAATGGCGCCGCGTTGCGCATGCGCAAATTCATCGTGGTGGCTTCCGGCCCGAGCAGCCACGGCCCGGCGACGGCGCAGAACACCACCACGCACAGAAACAGCGCGGCGATGAAAGCCAGCTTGTCCCGCATCAGGAGACGCAGCGAGGTGACAAGGGCGCCGCTTTCTTTCGTAACCGCGGTCGTCGTCGGGGGCAGGGTTGAGGTCATTGTGCGGTTCATCTTTGGTAGCTGTTGTCCTCAGATGTGCCGGATGCGCGGATCGAGGAGCGCGTAGCCGATGTCGATAATGATATTCAGCGCGAAGATCGCGACGGCGGTGACGAGGACCGCGGCCTGCAGCACTGCGAAGTCGCGATAGGTGATGGCATCGATCAAGAGCTTGCCGATGCCGGGGAAGCCGAACACCGTCTCCACCACCACGGCGCCGTTGATGATGCCCGCCGCCTGGTCGCCGGCCACCGTGATGACCGGCAGCATGGCGTTCCGCAGCGCGTGGACAAAGATGATGGCGCGGCTCTTCACGCCCTTGGCGCGCGCCGTCTTTACATAGGCGGAAGACAGCGCGTTGATCATCGAGCCGCGTACGACCTGCGCGATCAGCCCGCACGGCCTCAGCACGAGAACGGCGATTGGCAGTACCCAGTAACTCGGCCCGCCGATGCCGGATGTCGGCAGCAGCCGCAGCCCGACCGCGAACACCAATATGCCGACTATGGCGACCCAAAAATTCGGCGCGCTGGCACTGAGCAGCGAGAGGATGCTGGTGACGCGGTCGAAGAAGCCGCCGGGCCGCCACGCGGCGAGCGCGCCGGTGACTATCGCGATCGACACCGAGATCGCCATGGTGAAAGCGGCGAGCGTCAGCGTTGTCGGGAAAGCCTCCAGCACCACGGCGAGGGCAGGGCGTGCCTGCCGCAGCGACTCGCCGAAATCGAGATGCGCGAGATCGGCAAGGAAGCTCCAGAACTGCACCAGCGCAGGCTGGTCGAAACCGTGCAGCGCGGAGAATTCCTGCCGGATCTCCGCCGTGGCGTCGATCGGGAGATACAGCGCCGACGGGTCACCGGTCAGGCGTGCAAGGAAGAATACGAGGATGATCAGGCCGATCATCGAGAGCGCACTCTGCCCAACACGCTTTCCGAGATAGCTGTACATGGCTGTCCTCCCGATCCCGCTCGCTAGGATTTCGGTTTGAACTTGATCGCGGCGATCGGCAGCTCGTTATTGGTCAGCGCATTTGGCTTGAAGTCGATGCGCGGCCCGACGCGGCTGTTGCCGACGAGGTGGAACAACATCACATCCGGCACGATATCCTTGGTGATGCGGCGGAACGCCTGCTGGTAGAGGTCGCGCCGCTTGTCGCCGGTGGCCTGCCCGCCATCGATGATAAGCTTGTCGAGCTCGGGATCGGCGAGTTCGCTCTGCCCTCCCTTCGAGCTGTATTTGAAGAACAGCGTAAAGACCGCGTCGCCGCTGGAGTTGTCGTGCAGGTTCAGGAACATGCCCGCCGGCCGGTCGGCCGGGTGAGGGGCGCTGACGAGCTCGATGAACTGCGCCTTTTCGATCATCTGTGTCTTTACACGCAGGCCGACCGCTTCCCACATCTGGGCGAGCGCGCTCATCACGTCCGGCAGATTGGCCATGAAGCCCGGCCGGCCGAACAACGTCAGTTCACGGTCGACCGGCACGCCATCGGCCTTGGCCGCAGCCAGCAGCTTCTTGGCTTGATCGGGGTCGTAAGGCCACGGCTTGAGGTCCGGCGCATAGCCGTTGATGAACGGCACCACGAGCTGGCTCGCCGGCAGAACATCCTTGCTGAGGATCGTGCCGATGAATGCCTGGCGGTCCACCGCAAGGTTCAGCGCCTTGCGCACGCGGATATCGTTCAGCGGCGGCACATTGTTGGCGAGCACCACCTGCGCCGTGTCGGTGTTGAGGTAGCCGACATCGGTCTTCGGGTCGGTCGCATCCTGCACGGCAATGTAGGGGGCGAGGTCAGCTTCTCCGGTCGCCACCATCGCCGCCGCCACGGCGGATTCACCGCGATAGACGAAGATGGCACGCTCCACCTCGGACTTGTCGCCCCAATAGCCGTCAAAGCGCTCCAGCACGACCTTCTGGCCAGGCACCCATTCCTTGAAGACAAAGGGGCCGGTGCCGACCGGGTTCTTCACCGCCTGGTCGAGGGGGGTCGATGCCGGCACAATGGTCATGGTGCTCAGCAGCGTCGGCAGGATCGGCTGCGGCGGCACCGTCGCGATCTCGAGGGTCTGCGCGTCGATCACCTTCGGCGTCAGCGTTACGCCGCCGAAGAATTTCTGCCGGTTGGTGCAGTCGAGTTTCGGGTTCAGCGTGCGCTCGATGGAATGCGCGACCGCATTGGCGTCGAACGAGCTGCCATCGTGAAACTTTACGCCGCTGCGAAGCGTCACCCGCCATGTATCGCGATCGATCTGCTGCCATGCTGTGGCGAGGCGAGGCTGGAGCGAGCCGTCTTCCGCTTTGATCTGCGTCAGCGTCTCGGTGACGTTCTGCTTGATGACGCGGCCGACATCGTTGCGCGCGGAGCGGCACGGATCGAGGTTGTCGATGGAATCCGGCAGCACGATCGTCACGTCCTTGGACGCCTCGGCGGCGGCAGAGCCGGCGGCCAGCCAGAAGGTGGCGAGCGCGGCGGCGGGCAATGTCCAGTGCCTCATGGTCTCCTCCCGGGAATCTGTTTTGTCTGGTTGATCGTGATGGCGCCGCGGATTGTTCGCGCCGGCATCAAAGTGCTGTCCGGCCGGCCTGGTGTTTGCCGGCCGGACAGGGGACTCACGACGACTTGAACTTGATCTGGGCGAGCTGCAGCTCGCTGTTGGTCGCGATCGTCGGCCGGAAGATCAGCCGCGGATTGACCCGGGTGTAGCCGACCATGTGGAACAGCATCACGTCGGGGATCACCACCTGCTGGATGCGGGCGAACGCCTGCTCGTAGAGTTCGCGCCGTTTCGGATTGACCGAGGCGGTGCCTTCCTTGATCAGGCGATCGACCTCGGGATCATTCGAGTCCGACTGCGCGCCGTCCGAAGAATATTTGTAGAGGATCGTGAAGGACGCATCGCCCGTGTTGTTGTCGTGTTGGTCGATGACCAGGGTCGGCTGCCGGTCCGGCGCATAGGGCTTGGTGCCGAGCTTCAGCACCTGCGCCACTTCCAGCATCTGCAGCTTCACATTGAGCCCGACATCGCCCCACATTTGCGTCAGGGCTTCCATCGTCTCGGTCACGTTCGGGAAGATGTTGGTCCTGCTGATCAGCCGGATTTCCTTGTCGACCGGCACGCCGTCGGCCTTGGCGGCCGCGAGCAGGCGCTTGGCCTCAGCCGGATCGAACGGCCACGGCTTGAGGTCGGGGTTGTAGCCGTTGATCGCCGGCACCACGAGCTGGGAGGCCGGTATGACGTCCTTGCTCAAGATGCTGCCACGGAAGGCTTCGCGGTTGATGGCGAGGTTCAGTGCCTTGCGGACCCGCGCGTCGTTCAGCGGCGCCTGGTCGGAGCCGATGCGGATACGGCTGGTCTCCGAGTTCGGAAAGGCGAAGTCGGTCGCCGGATTATTGGCATCCTGGATCGCGATGGTCGGCGCGATATCGGCCTCGCCGGCGCTGACCATGGCCGCTTGCACTGCCGATTCCGTGCGCCAGACATAGGTGGCGCGCTCGACGTCGGGCTTTTCGCCCCAATAGCCGTCGAAGCGGTCCAGCACGATCTTCTGGCCCGGGTCCCAGGTCGTCATCGCGTACGGACCGGTGCCGGCGGGCTTGCGGCTGGCTTCGCCCATCTTGGTGTTGGGCGAGGTGATCGTCATAGTGCTGAGCACCGTCGGCAGGATTGGCTGCGCCGGGTCGGTGGTGATGTTGAGCGTGTAGGGGTCGACGACCTTGAAGCTGAACTTCACCTTGCCGAAGAACTTGTTGCGAACCATGCAGGTCAGCGCTGTGTCCATGGTGCGGTTGATTGAGTAGATCACCGCGTCGGCGTTGAACGGCGCGCCGTCATGGAATTTTACGCCCTCGCGCAGCTTGAGGCTCCAGGTGTCGTCGTTCAGCCGCTCCCACGAGGTGGCGAGGCGCGGCTTGATGGTTCCGGTGTCGGGATCGAGCTCGGTCAGCGTCTCGGTTACGTTCTGCTTGATCACGCGGCCGACGGTGGAGACGGCCGACTGGCACGGCTCGACGGTCTGCAGGGCTTCAGGCAGGACGATGGTGACGGAGCGCGCAGGGTTCTGCGCGTAGAGTTGCGTCGGCAAGAAGATCATCGACGCGGCGATGGCAAACATTGATAAAAGTCTCACGGACTCCTCCCAAAATGGCCGTTTCCTCAACCTGTCGGCCTCGTTTCCCGAAGCTCGATTTAGTTGCGCTGACGTGCGTCCTTTTATGCATGGAAGCCTCAGGCGGAGGCTGTTGGTCCCCCGGTGTTCACCATCCGCCGAACCGCGGCCAGATAGCCTTGATGTTCCGCGAACCGTCTCTCGTGGACGTGATAGCGATCGTGCTGGGCGGGCATCGCGAGTCTCAGACGCATCCGCTCGATGTTCGCGTCCATACGCGCGGCCTCGACCACGAGCGCCGGTGTCGCCCGCGTGTCGAAGGGCTCGCGTGTCGCCGACACGGCCAACTCGCCGTCACCGGCCTCGGGACGGTCGAGCGGGAGGGAGGCATCGTGAACATCCATCACTCTTGAGCATGGCCAACTCGGCCATCGGCAACAATTCCGCCCGTGATGACTATTCGATTAAGTCCAGCCTTAATGTCGGAACGTGCCCGTCATCTGCGTATTCTGGATATCAGTCGATGTTTCAGATGGATGCGCCGGGCACCAGATCGAAGGGCACGCTTACGAGTTCGCCGACCTTGCGCAACTCGGCGACCACACCCATCGGCAGCGGGATGCCGTCGCGCGCCCTTTCGACCTCGCACGCCGCCGCCCTCTCGCCAGGGTAGCGGGCGTCCGCGCCCGATGCGCCGGTGTAGGTAGACAGCCATTGAGCCACATGCGCGTCGAACGCGGCGCGGCCGATCACCCGGTCCGGATTGATCACCAGCAGGAAGGCGCTGACATTGCCGGCCGAACTCGCCGCGCCGAAACTGGCGGCGCTCTCAGCGCTCTCCGACCCGCTGAGACTGCCCGCCAGCACCTGTACCAGCATAGCGAGGCCGATGCCTTTGTGTCCGGCGACCGGCAGCATGGCGCCTTTCAGCGCAACCTGCGGGTCTGTTGTCGGCGCGCCGTCCGGCCCAATCGACCAGCCCTCCGGTATCTGCAGTTTGTCGCGCGCGGCCTGCAATACATTGCCGCGCGCCACCACGCTGGTCGCCATGTCGAACACCAGCGGCGCCCTGCCGGCGACCGGGAACGCATAGGCGATAGGATTATTGCCGATGGCGGGGCCGAGAGCGCCGGCCAACGCCATGAGCGGCGGGGTTTCCTGGCAGAGCAGGGCGATCATGCCCTGCTCGGCGGCCGCCAGCACGAACAGGCCCAGCGCTGCGAGGTGGCCGCTGCCGCGGATCAGCCCCATCGCCACCGGCTGGGAATGGACAAGCGCCACCGCCTCATCGACCGCGCGACTGGCCACCAGCTGGCCGAGCCCGCCGTCACCGTCAAAATGCAGCACGCCCTCGCGCACCTCGGAACGCGGCGCGGCGGCGGCGTTCACCTCGCCCGAGCGCAGCTTTTCGATATAGGGCAGCACCCGCGTCACGCCGTGGGTGTCGATGCCGCGGAGATTGGTGCGCACCAGCACCGAGGCGGTGACGCGCGCGTCAGCCTGCGGCACTCCGCAACGCTCGAAGACCACCGCCACCCAGTCCTCAAGCGCATGCGCGCCCACGCGCACCGGGCGCCCCACCACATCAATATTCATTGCTCGCCCCTTGTGTCAGACCGCAGCGCGCTGTGCCTCGGCCGCGCTGCTCGTCAGATTGCGCATGAAGCTGGCGCGCCGGCTCGCGGCGGCGATCAGCATTGAGATGTCGGTGCCGCAGAGCACGAAAAGCGGACCTTGCTCCACATAGCGCGGCAGCAGCGACTCGTCATAGACGCCGGCGAAGCCCGGCCATTTTCCGTACTTACGGCAGGCCGCGACCACGCGGCTCACCGCCTCGCCGAGCCGCGGATTGGCGAAATCGCCGGGTATGCCCATTTCCGCGCAGAGGTCGTTCGAGCCGATCAGCAGCACGTCGATGCCCGGTACGCTGGCAATCTCCTCGGCATTGTCGATCGCCTGCGGCGTCTCCAGCATCACCACGTTCAGCATCGCCGCGTTCAGCGTTTCGGCGATCACGCGCATGCCCAGCGGCTTATAATCGAGATGCGGCAAGCCGCTCGACACCGACCGGTGGCCGACCGGCGGGAATTTCAGCTTCGAGACGATCTCCCGCGCCTCGTCGGCGGTGTCGACATGGGGCATCACGATGCCCATGGCGCCGTTGTCGAGCAGCCGCGTCGCCATGCCGAACTCGCCATTCGGCACGCGGACCAGCGGGGTGATACCGACATCAAGCGCCGCCGTCGCGATCTGCGAAGCTGTGTCGAGCGACATCGAGCCATGTTCGAGATCGATGAACAGCCAGTCGAAATCGGCCGCCTTCATGGCCTTGGCGATGTCGATGGTACGAGCGAATTTGACCCCTATGCCGATCGCGACCTCGCCGCGCTCCATGCGCTGGCGCGCAATGTTTCCCCTGACTTCCATCTTGGCGTCTCCTTCCGGCCGATCCCGAAGACCGTCCCGGTCCGTGGACCGTCAGCAACGCTATCGACGCGGGGCCGATGACTCCACTAAGCTCGATGCCGATTGTGAATTAAGCTGAGCGTTAATGATCTCGACGGATGATCTTCGTTTCTTCGCGATCGTGGCAGAGTCGACCTCGCTGGCGGCCGCCGCCCGTGCGCTCGATGTTTCTCCGCCCGCGGTGACGCAGCGGCTGCGTCTACTAGAAGAACGGATCGGCGTGCGGCTCATCGACCGTTCGACCCGGCACCTCACTCTCACCGATGAGGGCGAGTTGGTGTCGACGCGCGGCCGGGGGCTGATCGCCGAGGTCGACGACCTCGCCGAGACACTCGCGAGCCGGCGCGGCACCGTGACCGGGCACCTGCGCATCGCCGCGCCGTTCGGTTTCGGCCGGCGCTTCGTCGCGCCCGCCGCCGCACACTTCCACAAGCGCTATCCCGAGACCTCAGTCGGGCTCGATCTGTTTGACAACCCGATTTCGGAAAAGACCGAGTCGTGGGACGTTATCGTCCATGTCGGCGAGCTGATCGACTCCGCCATGCAGATGCGGGTGCTGGCGCGCAACGACCGCATCCTGTGCGCTTCACCCGACTATCTGGCGCGGCGGGGCGCGCCAGATAGCCCGAAAGATCTGCAGCACCACGCATGCGCGGCGCTGCGCGAGAACAGCCAAGACGCCACTCACTGGCGCTTCTACCACGAGAGCTTCGGCACGGAATCCGTACGGATCCATCCTGCCATGTCGAGCAATGATGGCGCGATCGTGCGCAATTGGGCGCTCGCTGGCCTTGCCGTTGTGGTTCGCTCCGAATGGGATGTCGCGGAAGACCTTCAGGCCGGGCGACTGGTTCGCCTCCTGCCTGAGTGGTCTCCTCCCGCCGCCGATGTCGTTGCGCTGCTGGGATCGCGCCATGGCCGCGCGGCCCGTACCACCCATTTCCTGCAATTTCTGCAGGAAATCCTCTCGCCGACGCCCTGGCGGAAAGAGTTGCTTCCGCACGCAACCTCCTGAAACCATCAGCGCTACATGTGCGGAATTGGAGAGCGTGCCGCCCGTTTTTCTTCCGCCTGTGCAGAAGAACTCCCTCGAAACGGGCGATGTCCGCCGACTCAGATCCATGCATCGCCAGGTAAAGCCGGATGCTTGAAATTGAATGGGCCGGGGGTACTTGCCCTCAAACCGGCGGTGTGGTGACTGGCGCGCGGACGGGTGGCCGAGTGGTTTAAGGCAGCGGTCTTGAAAACCGCCGTGGGGGCAACTCCACCGTGGGTTCGAATCCCACCCCGTCCGCCAATGGACTGAGAATTGCCGAATATTATCCTGCGCTTAGCTCATAGTAGAAGCGCTCACCCCACGGGGAGCGCATCTTGCGGTCTATGATTTCCGCGAACGCAGCTTGGGCGAGCCCCTCTCGACGGAGCAGATTTGTTCAGCCGAGGACCTCCGGAACTTGGCTGAACTGCGGGCAAGCGTCTCCGAACGTCTTCGATAAATTCAGCCAGGGAAACGGTCGCCGAACATCGGTCGCCCGCTTTTGGATTCGGCTTCGGTTGCCTCGTCCTGAAGCACGTCCCAGTGCTCGGCAAGGTGACCGTCTTCTATCCTGACTACGTCAGCCGCGATCCATGCGACTGGACGGCCGTTGCCAGTGAAACGCCCGTGAACAATTACGTAGTCGTCTTCCGCCAAGATGAGCTGGTGTTCGTAGCGCAGAGTGTCCGGCGCGCTGCGGATGAGGTCGAACAACCCGTTGCGGCCTGGCTCGATATGGGCGCTGTGCTGGATGTAGCTCTCTGACCAGAAGCGGGCTGCGGCTTCGTAGTCGCGCTTGTTGAACAGCGTATCGAATGCCTCAAGTACGAGCGCCTTGTTCTGCTCCGGAGTGGTTTTGGTCATATCACTCTCCATGGGTGGTCAGTCGCATTACTCGGCAGAGTGTTGGTAGGTCATGGCCGGTTCGGCCGGTCCAAAAGATATAAGCGACCACGCCTGCCGACACCCAGAAGCTCGACTGTTGAGCTCCAAAGGTCTGGATTGATGACCTGCCTCTTTGGACGAATGACCTCGACATCGGGTCGCGTTGGCGGAGGGACTTTAGAGCTTCGCCGGCAACTGGTTCGCAAGTTCGTCAAGCAACTGACGTTGAACGTTGTAATTACGGATCCGTCCTTGTCTGTATTGAATAAATCATCGTTCAGAAAAATAAATGAATATTCACGGACGAACACCGATCAAACGTGCGATTTCTCACATGAATAGTCTGCCCTATGCTTCGCGTTCACTTTAATCCTTCAGCACTCTGATTCTGAGCGAGACTTCGGCACGCCCAAGATCAGGAAGCCGCCCCAGTTTCGCCACTTTGAAAAGGCCACCGTCATACGCTGTGCAGCTCGAAACGGGGTAGGGATGAGCGACGCTCCGGGGCCGACGCTGCGGAATACGGGGAAATCAGCCGGATTCCGCGTTTCCGCGCGTGCCGCATCCGTTGGAATCGTGGCGATTCTCCTGGCCGCGTGCTCCGGAAAATCCGCCGTGGATCCCCGGCTTGGCGTCGCCGCCAGCCCGAAAGTTGTGGAAGAAGGCCAGCCCGTGCCGAAAGGCGGGGGCCGCGAGCAGGTCGGGCAGCCTTATGAGGTCGCCGGCAAGATATATTCGCCCTCCGACATCCCGGAAACCTATTCGGCCGAAGGCCTTGCCTCCTGGTACGGTTCCGCCTTCCACGGCCGCATGACCGCGAACGGCGAGATTTTCGACATGGGCGCGCTCTCTGCGGCCCATCCCACTCTGCCGCTGCCGTCCTATGCGCGCGTGACGAACGTCAACAACGGCAAATCCATCGTCGTGCGGGTCAATGATCGCGGACCGTTCCACGGTGAGAGGGCGCTCGACGTCTCGCAGCGCGTCGCCGAGGTCCTGGATTTCAAGAACAAGGGCATGGCCCGGGTGCGGATCGACTATGTCGGCCCCGCCTCCCTGAAGGGCAGCGACGACGCCAAGCTGATGGCCACCTACCGCGAGAAAGGGCACGCGCTGAACATCGCCGTCGCCAGCCTCGACGTCCAATCCGCCGCTCCCGGCTCCTATCAGCAGGCTACCTTGCCGAGCCCGGCGCCGCCGTCTCACCAGCCGGTTACCCCGCAACAGACCCATCCGCAGGCCGTCATCGCCTCCGCCGCGCCGCCGCAGCCCCGGCAGCCGACCGCTCCGCCTGCGACCACGACCCCCGCGACGACCACGCCGCCGGTCAACATAGCCTCGCGAATCGATGCCGGTTTCGGCGGCATGACCAGTTCACAACCGCTGACGCATCAGGGAACCAATGCGATGGTTTCCCCGGTTCTGAGCGGTTTTGCCTTCAATCCCGCACTCGGCGGCTTCCACTAACGATCCCGCATTGAACCCCTGGCGTGGCTCGCGCTAAGTACGGCGCGAACGAGGTCGCGTGCATATGGCGAAGCGATTGCCCTTCCGGATCGGCTGCTGGTTGACGATAGCGCTTGCTGTGCTGCCGGCGCTGCCTGCCGCGTCGCAAACGTTCGAGAGCGATGCCCGGCAGGCCGTCCTGATCGATTCCACCAACGATGCCGTCCTCTACACCAAGGAGGCCGATGCGCCGTTCCCGCCCGCGAGCCTCGCCAAGCTGATGACGCTCTCGGTCGTGTTCAACGAGATCAAGCGCGGCTGGCTGGCGCCGACCGCGCCGTTCAAGCTGTCGGAGAATGCGTGGCGCACGGGCGGCGCGCCCGCGCGCACAACGACCATGTTCGCGCGGCCGAACAGCCAGGTGACGGTGCGCGATCTTATCCGCGGCGTCACGATCGTGGTCGCCAATGATGCCGCGATCGCACTGGCGGAGGGCATCTCGCAGACCGAGGCGAAATTCGCCGAACGCATGAACGCATACGGCAAGGAAATCGGACTGACGTCGTCGGTCTTCGTCAATTCCACCGGACTTCCCGCGCCCGGCCAGCGGACCACGGCGCGCGATCTCGGAAGGCTCGCGCAGCACATCGTGACAAGCTATCCGGATCTGTACCCGATGTTCGCCGAAGACGAGATCGACTTCGGCGGCGTGCGCCAGTCGAACCGCAATCCGCTGTTCGGCGATTATACCGGCACGGATGGATTGATGGTCGGCTCGGTCGCGGGCGAGGGGCACATGATCGTTGCCTCCGCCGTGCGCGACGGCAAGCGGTTGATCGCCGTCCTGGCCGGCCTTCCCGACGACAAGGCGCGGAGCAGGGCTGCCGCCGCGCTGCTCGATTGGGGCTTCACCGGCTATATCGACCGCGCCCTTTTCAAGGCCGGCGACGTCGTCGCGGACGCACAGGTGTTCGGCGGCACGAAAGGTTCGGTGAAACTCATCGCGCAGGAGCAGGTGACGTTGCCGGTGCCGAAGGACGGCAATAGCCGCATCGTCGCGCGCGTCGTCTATCGGGGACCGGTCACCGCGCCGGTGCAGCGCGGCGACCGCGTCGGCGTGCTGCGGATCTGGCGCGACAATCTCCTGCAGCGTGAAGTGCCTTTGTTCGCGGACGAGGACATCGCGGAAGGAACGCTTCTTCGCCGCGCCTACGACGCGGGCTACGAAATCCTCGCCGCCGCTCTGCACACCGTCACGCTAAAGCTGGTTCCTCGTGTCTGATCCCGTCGCCGGGCCGCGGCGCTTCATCACCTTCGAGGGCGGCGAGGGGGCCGGGAAATCGACCCAGGTCGAGCTTCTGGCCGGACGGTTGCGTGCGTACGGCAACGAGGTCGTGACGACGCGCGAGCCGGGAGGTTCGCCCGAGGCGGAAAAGCTGCGCGACATCATCCTGTCCGGCCAGGCCAAGCATTTCGGAGCCTTTGCCGAGACCGCTCTGTTTTCGGCCGCGCGCATCGACCATCTGCGCACCACGATCGAGCCGGCGCTCGCGCGCGGCGAATGGGTGGTCTGCGACCGGTTCCTCGATTCCACTCGCGCCTATCAGGGCGCACTCGGCAATCTCGACCCGCGCATCATGCGTGCGCTCGAGCGGGTCGTCGTCGGCGAAACCATGCCGGGACTGACGCTGATCCTGGACCTCGCACCGGAAGAGGGCCTGCGCCGTGCGCGCATGCGTTCGCGCGGCAACCAGCCGGATCGCTTCGAAGCCGAGGAAATCGAATATCATCGTTCGCTGCGGCAGGCCTTCCTCGACATCGCCGCGAACGAGCCCGATCGCATTCGCGTCATCGACGGCGGCGACACGGCGGACCGCGTGGCCGACGCCGTATGGACGCACATCGCAGCGCGTTACGGCCTGGAAGGCGCCTTATGAGCGACGGCGACCAGCTCGAACCCGACCGCCTCGACGACACGCCGCATCCGCGCGAAAGCACGCATCTCGCCGGGCACAGGGAGGCCGAGCAAAACCTGCTCGATGCCTACCGCTCGGGACGCATGCACCATGCCTGGATCATCGGCGGCGAGGAGGGCATCGGCAAAGCGACCTTGGCGTACCGGCTCGCGCGCTTCATTCTGGTCAATCCGGATCCAGCCGCGCCCGCTGTCGCCGGAGCAACCGATCTCTCGATCGATCCCGACGCGCCTCCCGCGCGCCGCGTTGCCCACCAGGCACACCCGGATTTGTTCGTGCTGCGACGCGGCCTCACCGCCGACCGGAAGAACCTTGCCGCCGAAATCCGCGTCGACGAGGTGCGCAAGCTCGTCTCGTTCTTCACGACGACGGCAGGCGAAGGTGGCTGGCGCATCGCGATCATCGACACGGCCGACGACCTCAACACCAACGGGTCGAACGCACTGTTGAAGGTTCTGGAGGAACCGCCGCCGCGCTCGCTCTTTCTCATTCTGTCGACTGCGCCGAAGCGGCTGATGCCGACCATCCGCTCGCGCTGCCGGACGCTACTCCTGAAGCCACTCTCCGATGGCGATGTCCTGGAGGTGCTGCAGGGCCTCCCGGATCTGACCGGATCGACCGAGCCGGACGAACTTAGGCGGGTCGCCGAAGCCGCCGAAGGCTCCGTCCGCCGGGCGGCCGCGATGCTGGCCGAGGACAGCCTCGCAATGCGCGATATTCTGACCGGAATGCTGGAGCGTCTGCCCGATATCGACCATTCCGCCGTTCACGGGCTCGCCGAGAAGATCTCGGGGAGAGGCGGAACCGCCGGGTTCGAGCTCTTCATCGGCTTCGTCCAGGACTGGCTCCATGAGCGGCTAACCCTCGGTGCCGCAAGGGGGGATGCCCGCCTTGCGGCCTGGGCGGCGCTGTGGGAGAAAACGGCCCGCACGGCCCGCGAGGCCGAGATCTACAATCTCGACAGACGCCCGCTCGTGCTTGCGATCTTTTCCGATCTCGCCGCGGCGACGCGCGGCTGAGCTGTCCCAGGGCGATATGACCGAGCGTTCCTCCTATTACATCACGACCGCCATCGCCTATCCGAACGGCGCGCCGCATATCGGCCACGCCTACGAGGCCATCGCCGCCGACGCCATAGCGCGCTTCCAGCGGCTCGACGGCCGCGACGTGTTCTTCATGACCGGCGCCGACGAGCACGGCATCAAGATGCTGCAGACGGCGCAGAAGGCCGGCCTCACACCGGCCGAACTCGTCGAACGGAACGTGCCGAAATTCCAGGAGATGTGCGCGCGGCTGAACCTCAGCCATGACCGCTATATCCGCACGACCTCGCCCGACCATCACGCCGCGTCCCAGGCCATCTGGAAGAAGATGGAAGAGAAAGGCGATATCTATCTCGATACATACGCCGGCTGGTATTCGGTGCGCGACGAGGCGTTCTATGCCGAAGACGAAACCACGATCGGTGAGGGCGGAGTGCGCCTCGGCCCGCAGGGCACGCCGGTCGAATGGGTTGAGGAAAAGAGCTATTTCTTCAAGCTCTCGGCGTATCAGGACAGATTGCTGAAGCTCTACGCGGACGAGCCGGATTTCATCGGGCCGGATGCGCGCCGCAATGAAGTCGTGAGTTTCGTGAAGGGCGGCCTGCAGGATCTGTCCATCAGCCGCACGACGTTCGACTGGGGCATCAAGGTGCCGGGCTCGCCCGAACACATCATGTATGTCTGGGTCGACGCGCTGACGAACTACATCACGGGCGTCGGCTATCCGGACACAGCGTCCGAGAGCTTCAGGAAATACTGGCCCGCCGATGTCCATATCATCGGCAAGGACATCATCCGCTTCCACGCCGTCTACTGGCCGGCCTTCCTGATGTCGGCCGGGCTCGACGTGCCGAAGCGCGTGTATGCACACGGTTTCCTGTTCAACAAGGGCGAGAAGATGTCGAAGTCGGTCGGCAACGTCATCGACCCCTTCACGCTGACGGATGCCTATGGCGTCGACCCCGTGCGCTATTTCTTCCTGCGCGAAGTGCCGTTCGGGCAGGATGGCAGCTACAGCCACGAGGCCATCGTCAGCCGCATCAATGCCGATCTCGCCAACGATCTCGGCAATCTTGCGCAACGTTCGCTGTCGATGATCGCCAAGAACAGCGGCGCGAAGATTCCTGCCTATGGCGCGTTCACGGACGCGGACAAGGCCATCCTCGCATCCGCCGATGCGCTGATCGGCGAAGCGCGCGGGGCGATGAAGCAGTTCGCGCTCCACACCATGCTCGCGGTCATCTGGAAAGTGGTAGCGGATGCGAACCGCTATTTCGCCTCCGAGGAGCCGTGGAAGCTCAAGGACGATCCGGCCCGCCGCGACACGGTGCTGTACACGACGATCGAAGTGATCCGGAACATCGCGATCCTGACCCAGCCGGTGACGCCCACGGCCTCCGGGAAGCTGCTCGACCTGCTCGCCGTCCCGGCCGATGCGCGAACCTTCGCGGCCCTCGGGGAAGGGGGGCGCCTGAAGCCCGGCGCCGATCTTCCGCCGCCCGCGCCGATCTTCCCGCGCTATGTCGAGCCGGAGGAGGCGGCAGCGAGCTGATCCGCCAATGATCGTCGACAGTCATTGCCACCTGGACTTCCCGGATTTCGCGCCTGACCGCGACGGCGTGGTTGCGCGCGCCAGGGCGGCCGGCGTCGGCGTCATGGTGACGATCTCGACGCGCGTACGGAAGTTCGCTCAGGTGCTCGACGTCGTCGACAGTTACGACACCGTCTACGGCTCCGTCGGCACGCATCCGCACAACGCGGCCGAAGAACTTGACGTCACGAAGGACGAACTGATCCGCCTGGCCGAGCATCCGAAGATCGTCGCGATCGGCGAAGCGGGGCTCGATTATCATTACGACCGCTCGCCGCGCGACGCGCAGGCCGCCGGCTTCCGCACGCATATCGCGGCCGCGCGCGAGACCGGGCTTCCGCTCGTGATCCACGCCCGGAACGCCGACGACGACATGATCCGCATCCTGGAAGAGGAAGCCGGGCGGGGCGCTTTCCCGGCGGTTCTGCATTGCTATTCGTCGGGCCCCGAACTGGCGCGGCGCGGCGTCGAGCTCGGGCTCTATGTCTCGTTCTCCGGCATCCTGACCTTCAAGAATTCGCAGGCCGTGCGGGATATCGCGGCCGATGTTCCGGCCGATCGGCTCCTGGTCGAAACCGATGCGCCCTATCTCGCGCCCATGCCGCATCGCGGCCAGACCAACGAGCCTGCCTTCACCGTCCACACGGCCGGCGTTCTGGCGAAGGTGCGTGGCTGGTCGCTCGATGAGACCGCGCGCCGCACGACGGAAAATTTCGCACGCCTGTTCCGCAAAGTGCCGCGCGCAGCGCTCGGTCTCACGGGCGAGACGCCCGCGTGAGCCGCAGCGTTACCATTCTCGGCTGCGGGTCGTCGGGTGGCGTGCCGCGCGTGGCGCAAGGCTGGGGCCGCTGCGATCCGAACGAGCCGAAGAACCGGCGGCGGCGCTGCTCGATCCTGGTGAAGCGCACAAACGAACACGGCGAGACCGGCGTGCTGGTCGATACATCGCCCGATCTCCGGGAGCAGATGCTGGGCGAGAACGTCGCGGCGCTGGACGGCGTGTTCATCACACACGATCACGCCGACCACACGCACGGTATCGACGATCTCAGACCGTTTTTCGTTCAGACGCGGCGCCGCATCGACACCTGGGTCGATCCCGTCACGTCTCCGGAACTGCGCCAGCGTTTCGGCTACGCGTTCGAAGCGCCGGCGGGAAGCGATTATCCGCCGATTCTGATCGAGCACCGGTTCGTGCCCGGCGAGACCACGAACGTCGACGGGCCGGGCGGAACCGTGTCTGCGGTGCCGTTCCGGTTGCCGCACGGCAGTGTCGAGGCGCTCGGGCTTCGTTTCGGGAGCATGGCCTATACGCCGGATGTCAGCGCCATTCCGAACGAAAAAGTGGACCATCTGCGCGGCCTCGACCTCTGGATCGTGGACGCGCTCCGCATCGCGCCGCATCCGAGTCATTTCACACTGGCCGAAGCCCTGGGGTGGATCGAAATGCTCGCGCCGCGGCGCGCGGTGCTGACCAATCTCCACAACGATCTCGACTACCGGACGCTGCTAAAAACGCTGCCCGACAACGTCGTGCCGGCGTACGACGGTCTCACGCTCGCGTTCGATTAGCCGCCCGCTCCTCTCGAAAATTCAACGGCCATCTCAGGCTGTCTTTCTTTTCCAAGCCTCGCGGCAATCCGGGGAAGGGCGCCATGTAATGCACGCCGAGATAGTCCTCTGTGGAAATGCAACCGCATCAAGCGCCGAAGTCATTTCGATGTCATCCGCCTTGGTTTCATTGGCCCGGTCGCTCGACGAAGCGGCGCTCGACTGACCTGGCCCGGAGAGGGGTGTGGGGTTGAGCCGATCCCGTTCCCAACGAGGCTTCACCATGAAACGATCCGTGCTCGCAGCCGCGTTCGGCGCCGCGATTATGCTGACCTCCCTTCCGGCCATGGCCGATAACTTCAAGCTCGCCATCACCGATGTCGAAGGGCTCGAGCGGCTGCAGACCGAATGGGGTCCGTTCAAGGCGGCGCTCGAGAAGGCTTCAGGCCATACCTTCGAGTTCTATCCCGTCAACAACCGCACCGCCGCCGCCGAAGCCCTCCGCGCCAAGCGCGTCGACTTCGTCATTACGGGCCCGGCTGAATATGTCGTCATCAACAAGGTCACCAAGGCCACGGCCGTCATCGGCCTGAGCCGTCCCGATTACTTCTGCGGCATCGTCGTGATGGCGAATTCCGACATCGTCAGCCCCAAGGACCTCAAGGGCAAGAAAGATCGCGATGGACGATGTCGGCTCGACATCGGGCCATCTTTGCCCGTCGCAGCTCCTGGTCGACTACGGCGTCGACCCGGCCAAGGATCTCGGCGGCATCGCCCACATTTCGCGGGGGGTTGCGCACGAGGCTCTGAAGCGCGGCGATATCGCAGCGTTCGGCGTCAACTATACGAGCTGGATCAACGGCGTCCGCGCCAAGGACAAGACCGTCCCGCAGGGCGCGTTCCGCGTGATCGCCCGGTCGGGAGACCTGCCGAACGACGTGCTTCTTGCCGGCTCTCATGTCGAAGCCGCAAAGCTCGAAGCGCTCCAGAAAGCCGTCGTTGAACACAAGACGGAAATCGCCGAGGCGATCGTCTCGGTTGGCGGCGAGAACGAGAAGTTCCGCGGCATGGACATGGTCGCCATCGACGACAAGGCCTACGACCCCGTGCGCGCGATGTTCAAGGCGATCGGTCATCCGCAGTATTCCGAGTTCGTGGGCGAATGAGCCTCGCTCTCGCCTTCAACCTCGACGTGGTTCCGGCGCCCCTGGCGCCGGAACGTAAGGTGGAGATTGCGGTCCGCGACCTGACGGTCGAGTACCGGCAACGCGGTACGGTCTTCAGCGGCATTACTTTCGAAATCAATCGCTGCGAGGCCGTCGCGTTGGTCGGCTCCAACGGAGCCGGCAAGTCCACGCTGCTGAAGGCGCTGCTCGGTTTCATCCCGCTGACGTCAGGCTCGGTTGAAGTCTTCGGGAAGGGGATCGGCGCGATGCCGCCGAACCGATTGCGCGAATTGCGTTCATCGATCGGCTTCGTTGCTCAGAAACACAATCTCGTTCCGCGTCTGTCGGTTCTTTCGAATGTCATTCACGGCACGCTCGGCGCGCGGTCAGGCCCGCTCGGCTGGCTTCAGGGCCTCGCGCCCGCCGACGTGCGGGGGCGGGCGCTTCATGCGCTCGATCAGGTCGGCTTGGCCGATCTCGCGCTGCGTCGGGCTGACAGCCTCTCCGGAGGCCAGTCGCAGCGTGTCGCGATTGCCCGGGCACTGGTGTCCGAGCCGCGCCTGATGCTTGCCGACGAACCTGTGGCGAGCCTCGATCCCGCCGCGGCCGAGGACGTGATGCAAACCTTCGAAAAGGTCAGCCGCGCCGCGGGTGCGACCCTGATATTCACCACGCACAATCTCGATCACGCAATCCATTACGCGGATCGCGTGCTCGGCCTTTGCAGCGGCGCGCTGAAGATCGATTCGACCACCAGTGCGCTGCCGCCCGGAGGTCTGCGTGACCTCTACCATTGAAGCGGCGCACAGCCGGCCGTTGCCAGGGCGCTTCGAGCGTCCTTCGGCATTGGCCTTCATGGCCTATGCGGCCGGCATCGCCGTGCTGGTCTGGGCGGTGGACGGCTCCGGCTGGTCGCCGGGGGAACTGGTGCGCGGCTTGCCCGCACTCGCCGACTTTCTGGGGCGCTCATGGCCGCCCAGCGTTGAACGGTTCGACTCGATCTTCAAGGCGCTCGTTGAAACGTTCCAGATGGCGATTTCCGGCACGCTGACGGGCATCGTGCTCGCACTGCCGCTTTCGGTTCTGGCCGCGCGCGGGCTGGTCGGCAATCGTATCCCGGGCATGATTGCGCGCGGATTGTTCGCGCTGTTCCGCACGGTGCCGGATCTGGTCTGGGCCCTGATTTTCGTCATCGCCGTCGGGCTCGGACCTTTCGCGGGAACGCTGGCGATCGCGGTCGACACCGCCGGATTTGTCGGCCGCTTCTTCGCCGAAGCCATGGAAGACGCCGACAAGGGCCCGGCGGACGCGCTGCGGGCTCAGGGCGTGCGCCGTTCCGACGCGATCTTCTGCTCGATCATTCCCGCGGCACTGCCGAGCTTCATCACGACATCCTTGTTCGCGCTGGAAAAGTCGGTGCGTTCGTCGGTCATTCTTGGCCTGGTCGGCGCCGGTGGCGTCGGTCTGGAGCTCAAAGTGGCGATGGACATGTTCGATTATCAAACCGCGGCCACCATCATTTTGATGATCTTCGTCCTGGTCCTCGCAGTCGAGCAGGGCGGATCGTTCGCACGCAAGAGAATTATTGAAGGGAAATAAGGAGCATGTACGTATGAAAACCGATACCGCCCATCTGACATGGAACGGCCGCTGGGCGACGCCTGATGGCCGGGCTGCCTGGCTGAAGCCGCATGAAGATGTTCTTGAGGTCTCCGAGCATCTGCTCACCGAAGGGAAGACCTTTCGCGTGCTCGATCTCGGCTGCGGCGTTGGCCGGCATGCTCTCCATTTCGCCCGGATGGGCTTCGAGACGCACGCGATCGACATGGCTGAGTCCGGCCTGTCCGAAGTCCGCCAGTCGGCCGCCGATATGGGGTTGAACGTCGCCATCCAGGCTGCGCCCATGACCGAACTGCCGTTCCCGGACGCCCATTTCGACTACGTGTTGGCTTTCAACGTGATCTATCACGGCGACGGTTCAATCGTGCGCCAGGCGATTTCGGAGATCGACCGCGTGCTGAAGCCCGGCGGTATCTATCAGGGCACAATGCTCTCGAAGCGCGGCGTCACATATGGCGTTGGCACCGAGGTCGCGCCGGACACATTCGTCAACGACGACGATGACGAAAAGGACCATCCGCACTTTTACTGCAGCGCCGCCGAACTGGTGGCGCTGTTCAAGGGCTTCGAACTGCGCACGCTCGCTGACAAGGAGCATTCCACGCCGGGTTCGTGGCACTGGCACATGACGGCAGAAAAGCTGGCCTAAGCGGCTTCAGTTTACCGGCGGTGCGCGGGAACGCGTGCCGCCGGTGACGCCTCGCTTGGCTTATAGTTTGGTTCCATAATATATCTTATGCGACTTGGCTTCTCCGGGAGCCGGGCAAGCAAACGAGTGAAAGTGGAACACTAGATTGCGCGCGTTTTACCCGTAAGCGTGCTCAATTGACGAAACAGGCCGCCGCAGCCAAAAACCCTCTCCTAGGGACGCGAAACAGAGCCGCGTCCATGCCCGATCCAGAACATTGGTATGCCGAGTGCGGAGCCGTGAATATCGGCACCGTTCATCGGTAGCCCGCGTGTCGGCAACGATGTTTTAGGGGTCGGTCCTCAGCGGCTGCGGATGATCGGCAATGTTCCGAGCGGGTCGGACGCGGTGGGCAATCTGGACGAGCAGTTTGTCGTCGTCGCGCTGGTCGAGCCGCTACCCGTGCTCGAGCGCGTGCCCGTGGCGGTGCAATCGGTGCTGCGGGAGCGCGTCGAACTATCGATCGCACCGGAAACACTGGGGCCCGACAAAGGCGTCGGGCCGTAGAACGGCACCGCAGTGCCGGCACCCGAGCCCGGGCTCACCGGAACGCTGGTGGCACCGCCCCTCATCCCGAAGGTGCTCGGAGCCACCTGGGAATTTGGATCGACAGCCGGCTGCGGCACGTGTGGGCTCGCCACCTGGGCCATTGTTGCGGTCGTCGAACTGATCGCCAACATCGCGCCCAAAGCAGCGGCCGCTAACTTTGTAGTATAATGTTTCATAATCGCGCGCTAAGTTTTTGATAGTACAACCAACAACATACTATCGGTGACGAGCGATCCTATAATCCGTTTGTTTGCGTAGCATATACGATATCTTATTCGCCGCCCTAAAAGCGGATGAAGCGCCCAAAATCAGATATAGATGGAGGTCGCTGATTACGAGAGCGTCGTGTTGGGCGTTTCAGGCAACCTTCGGACGGACGATGGCCTCGATCTCGCTGAGCACGTCCTCCATGTCGCGGACGTCGCCCTCAGCCGCCTGCCCCCGTCCCTTGACCACCGCCAGGATGTCGGCGCCTTCGCCCGCGAGATAGGCCCGCAGAGCCCGCACCATCACCCAGCTTCGGGTTCGGTCGCACGCATCAGCGATCTTCTGGATTTCGGCCAGGACATCGACTGGAATGCGGATGGGGATCGGGCCGGACAGTTCGGGCTTGCTCATCGGGTTCCACCAATATTGTAATACAGCGTATTACAATATGCGGCGCGGTGCAATGAAGACCGGATGACAGGCCTCGGCCAGTTGGGAGCGTTTGATGGCCGCAAAACGCCTCCGATCCATTCGCCAAGTCGTTGTAGACAAGATGCAAGGACTCAAAGGGGCTGCCAGCTTTCTCGTCGCGACCATAGTCGGAATCTCGTGGGCTGGATGCGCTTCAGCACAGGCTGTCGCCGAGGCTTCTCAAGGGCTTGCAGATCGCTAGCTCCTATCCTCGCTGAACGCCTCGAATGCCCTCGCGAAATCCGGATGCCAGCGCGAAAGTGGCGGCCGGTTTTCGAGGATGTCGCCGGCGGCCCAGAGGATACGCCGCTCATCGAGCGCGCGCGGCACGTCGTTGTCGGGGCAGAGGATGTAGAAATCGCCGGCCTCCAGCCGTTCCATCATGAAGTCGATGGTCTGGTCGGGCGTCCAGGCGCCGGCCGGCTTCTCAGGGCGCCCCCGGGCGGCAAGGTCCGTGAACACGAATCCCGGGATCAGCAGATGCGCGCTGATCCGGCTGTTCGGTGTGTTGCGAAGCTCGTGTTGCAGCGCTTCGGTGAAAGCCTTCAGGCCAGCCTTAGAGACATTATAGGCCGGGTCGCCGGGGGGCGTCGTGATGCCCTGCTTTGACCCTGTGTTGATGACCAAGCCCGGCCGACCGCGCTCGATCATGCTCGGCACGAAGATTTGCGTGCCGTGGATCACGCCCCACAGATTGACGCCCAGCACCCGCTCCCAATTCTCCGCCGGCCCAAAGATGTTGCTGCCGGGCTGGATGCCGGCATTGTTCATCAGGACATCGGTGCCGCCGAAGCGGTCGCGCACTGCCGCCTCGAGGCGGCGCAGGTCGTCGATGCGGCTGACGTCGGTTTCCTCAGTCATGACGTCGCTCGTGCCGCCCTTCGCCAGGGCGGCGACCTCTTCTGCGGCGCGGTCAAGGCGATCCGCGCCGAGGTCGGCGATGGCGACGCGCAGTCCGAGCTGCGCGAACCGCTTTGCCGCCCCGAGGCCGATACCCGCCGCCCCGCCCGTAACAACAGCCACCGACCCTGGCGTGAGGGCGGAATGGGTCATGAGTGATCTCCTTGAATGCCGGATCGAGTGACCCAACGGGCCGAAATGTGGGGCTCGCGAACTGGCGGCGCACCTGCGCGAAAGATGCGCCCTGCGTTCCCGGTTTGCGTCAGTGCTTCATGTCCCGGGAGGTTAGCACCACGTCGATATCCTCCGTAATGTGCGCAGTGATCCTCCCGGCCAGGCCTCCTCGATGGCGGCGGCCTCGACGTCGTCGAGCGGAAGGATCCATCGCTGATCGAGCCCCTGGTCGGCGAGGATATCGGCGGTGATCTGGCGGATGAGGGCGGGAAGATCCTCAGGTCGGGGTTCGGGAAACTGAATGACCCGACATCGATCCCGCAGCGGCATCGACAACCTCGCAAGCGAATTGGCGATCAAAAACCACCTTCAGCGCGGCGATGGTCATCAGCCATTTTACTCATTTCGCGGCTTCTAATTTTGCTTGCGCCGCCCTCACGCGATCCTCCGCAGGACGCTGATCATGACCACCTCCAGCCGCCTTTTTTTAGACGGAGCCTGCCCAGTAGC
>CAWAYQ010000001.1:0-357881 GCA_963786225.1 uncultured Alphaproteobacteria bacterium | reverse complement strand
CAATTCTGATGCATCGTTCGCCGCCACGCCATGCCGCTCGGCGATGCGGTTCGCGCAGTCCGCGGTCGACAGCGGTTGCCCCGCCTCGCGCAACACTTCGAGGATCGCTTTCCGGTTGAAGCAGGCGCCGGCGCATACGCCGGATCGTAAGTCGCAATCACCCGCTCGATGCCGAGACCTGTAGCCGATAGGGGCGATCCCTGGCCGCCAGTTCCTCAGCCTCGCGGGGCGGTTCGGGCTCCTCTTCGACCGTCACATCCAACTCCAATCCGGAGTTAGGCAGCGGTCAGAACCAACGACCGAGAGCGCCACGTGATGCTGCACTCCAGCGGCCGCTTCGGCCTGCCAGGATACCCGCAGGCGGACCGGAAGACCTTGCGGCGGCCTTCAAACGCCGTTGAATTTTCCTTGGGCACTTGTCCAAAAAGACAATTGTCCAAAAAGTCCGAAAACGCCACATGAGGGGCGGCCGACCGGCACGCCGTTCTATGCAATGACCGGCGTGCTCTCGGAATGACAGGTGCAGCCCAGGCGCCTCGGGTGCACCAGGTCATGGAGTGCGTAACCGTGCAGTTCGTGTTCGAAGACTATGTGCTCGACCCTGATCGGCGGGAACTGACCCGGGGATCCGAGGCGATAGCGATCGGGCCGCAAGTCTTCGACCTCCTGCTCCATCTGGTGCGAAATCGCGAACACGTTGTCACCAAGGACGAACTCCTGGACACCGTGTGGGGCGGGCGCATCGTCTCGGAATCAACCCTGACCAGTCATATCAACGCGGTCCGCAAGGCCATCGGTGACAGCGGGGAGGAACAGCGCCTGATCCGGACAATCCCCCGCAAAGGATTCCGATTCGTTGGTGAGGTCATAGAAGCACGACCACCGCAGAGCTTCGAATCCCTTGCGGCCGAGTCGCACGAAGCCCCGGCACAGACTCTGGTCCTTCCCGACAAACCGTCGATCGCTGTCTTGCCGTTTCAGAACATGAGCGGCGACCCGGAGCAGGAGTATTTCGCCGACGGCGTCGTGGAGGACATCATCACCGCGTTGTCGCGCGTTCGTTGGCTGTTCGTCATCGCGCGCAACTCGAGCTTCGCCTACAGGGGGCGGGCGGTGGACGTGAAGCAGGTGGGCCGCGAACTCGGCGTGCGCTACGTCCTGGAGGGGAGCGTCCGCAAGGCTGCGAACCGCGTGCGCATCACGGGCCAGCTCATCGATGCGACGAACGGGACGCACCTCTGGGCCGAGCGTTTCGAAGGCTCCCTCGACGACATTTTCGAGTTGCAGGATCAGGCCGCCGCGAGTGTCGTCGGAGCGATTGCGCCTGAGATGGAGCGGTCGGAGATCGAACGTGCCAAGCGCAAGCCGTCCGGAAGCCTCAACGCGTACGACTATTATCTGCGCGGAATGGCCAATTTGCATCGGGGAAACAGGGAGGCCATCGAACAGGCGCTGCCGCTGTTCGCCGAGGCAATAGAGCTCGACCCCGATTTCGCGTCCGCCTACGCGATGGCGGCGTGGTGTCATCACTGGCGCAAGTTAAATGGCTGGACGACCGATCCCTCTCAGGAGGTGGCCGAGGGTGCTCGGTTGGCCCGGCGGGCGGTCGAATTGGGCAGGGACGATGCGGTCGCGCTCACGCGAAGCGGCCATGCGCTCGGCCATCTCGTCGGTGACGTTGATGGCGGCATTGCATTGGTCGACAGAGCGCTTGTGCTCAATCCGAATCTCGCGGCAGCCTGGTTGCACGGCGGGTTCCTGCGCGTCTGGCACGGCGAACCGGACGGAGCGATCGAGTACTTCGCGCGCGCCATGCGCTTGAGCCCCCTCGACCTTGAAATGTATCGCATGCAGGCGGGAATGGCGGCGGCGCATCTGCTCGCAAGGCGCTTTGACACGGCGTTGTCGTGGGCGGAAAAGGCATTCAACAACCTGCCGAGCTTCCTGCTGCCGGTGAGCATCATCGCCGCGAGCCACGCGCTTGCCGGACGGACAAACGACGCGCGGCAGGCGATGCAACGTTTGCGTCAGCTCAATCCCGCACTGCGCATCTCCAATCTCAAAGACTGGCTCCCGGCCCGCCGACCGGAAGATCTCGCGATGTTCGTGGACGGCCTGCGAAAAGCAGGGCTGCCGGAATGATGGCCGGATGTCCGCGGCTGGTCTTTCGCTTGTTTGCCGCAGCGCATTACGCGCCCGGCGTCGATATCCGGGTGGCGTGGGCGTGATTTGAGGCCTTTGTCCGTGGCAAACCGCGTCATGCCGACGTGGCTAGCCATCGCTGGACCGAAGCATAGGCGGATCGGTCCGTTGGTTCAGTCCGGCCATGGGGAAGCGCACGAGGCGGCGACCCAGTCTTACAAGGCCCGCCACCTTGGAGTGGACCGCGACGGCTGCCCGCAACGGGGTGATCTATCCTACGGTACAGTACCTCTTTGCTGTAGATCCAATCGACGGCAGGTAGTCGCCGCCCTTATTTCGCTCACGTGCAATGACCGATCTTGCATCGGCGAAGAACGGAGAGCGCCATGAGGAATAGGTACATATTAATTCCCGCTCGACCGGACAATGCTGAATCGAGGCCGGACGCTCGCACCGACATCGTGCTGGCGATCAGCGAGGCCCTCGCTGGTCCGAGCGACACGCTCGCTGGCCTCAATAGTATTTTGGATCGCGCCGGATATTCGGCAGAAGATATCCGGTCGACATTCGAGAGCATCGACGATCTCGTCGTCGCGATTGCCGAACACAAAGCCTTCCTCATATCGCAGCCATTGGCGAGGAGGGGGCGCCCCAGCACCCTGGACGATGCACGCGATACCCTCATCGCCTTCGGACTCCTTGCTTGGGAAGAATGTTCGACCACCCTGGTTGGGTTCGTTCGGATGATGATGGCCGAAGGTACGCATAACCCTCTTCTCAAGAAGCGAGTGTACGAGGCGGGGCCAGGGAGGGTCACACTGAAGCTGCGGGAGTTTCTGTCGGAAGCAAATGAAAGAGGGATCCTGTCGATATCGGACGCTCAGTTATACGCCGAGCAATTGATGGGACTGCTAGGGGAGCCGCTCTACCAAGCACTCATGCTGAATCCGGCGACGAGCCAGGAGGGAGCAGCCGCCGACCGCGTCAAGGCCAGCATTGAAAGGTTCGTTCATGGATGCGCGAGCGCGAGGAGCGCCACTCCATGAGCGCAGTTAATGATGCTGCACAGGCGAGACGGTTTTGGCTGAGGCGAAATAGAGAGAGCCCTTCAAGACTGAAGGTCGTCGGCGATGTCCCGCCGGACTTGGCGAACAGCGCCGACGAGAACGGATCGCCGGTGACCGTCGATCCCGTCGACTGGATCATCTGTTTCGTACCCGGCCTTCAACGGCAATGGTGGCATCGGTTCGTCGATCAAAAGCATAAGCACGTCTTTGCCATGCGACCCACAAACACCGGGAGTTGGCTGCTCGTGGAGCCGTGGTGGTCGCGGATGATGGTGACGATCTTGCCGCCAGCCGATGCCGTCAAATTTCTCCGGTGGGGTGGGACGGGCGATATGCTTCGCGTCCGCGAGGCGGTCCCAGGTAAAGCGAGCCAGTTTCGCGGTTGGTCTAACTGCGCGGTTCTCACGGCGTTTGTGCTTGGGCGGTCGAGCTGGACATGGACGCCGCACGGTCTCTACCGGGAGCTACTCCGCGAGAAGGCAACGCGGCACGAGAGCGTAGCGCAACTTCTCGTCAACGAGTTCGCCAACCTCGTCAGCCAATACTGGTCCAAGGCACTCAGGGTCGGTGCCGACGAGCTTTCTCTGCCGCTCAGGGAATTTCTCCTCATCATTGGACGCAACCTTCTCGAGGCGATGATGACCCCGTCCTTGCTGGAGGTTTGTTACACAGCCATCCGCGAAGCGGACCGCTACCCGGACGCGACACGGGCCTACGCGCAGCATGGCTATAAGCCGGCCATCGCTGTCCTTACGAAAATTCTCGCAAATGCGAAGCAGGCCGGTGAAATCGATCTCGCGGATTGCGAAGCCGGCGCCCGCCAGTTTCTCGGAATGCTCCACGGAAACATTCATCTGGAAGCTGTGCTTCAGCTTGGCGAGAGACCAACGTTTTCAGAGATCGATTTGCGCGCGCGCACCGCAGTGAACGTTTTTCTCGACGGCGCCAAGCCCCCGACGAGACGATCACTGGCGCAACCATCTGCGGCCACCTGCCTGGTTGGGGTATCCAACCCACCCGAAGGTAGAGGTGCTCCGCTGCCCACCGGTCAGTTAGTGCCGGCCTTCGGTACGATCTCGGCCGCCGACCAAATTGAACAAATGCGCTGAACGAAAGCCTCGTCCAGGCCTCGAGCATGGACAAGCCCGGGGCCAGGAATGGCAGCACGGCTTCATCGGCTAGGTCGTTGTCGAAGTAGGGCCCGGCCCGTGCATTCTTCGTCTAGTGAGCGGGGGACGTGTGTTGCGCATGACGCGGCGAAAATCCGCGTCGACGGTTTCGAACGAGAGGTCTCCATGCGCCCTGGACGAGTTGTGCGGCTGCTTGAGGGGGAGGGCAGGGTTACATCCGCGTCCAGTGCCAGACAGCTGCGCTGCCGCTGGAGTCCCTTGGCGAGATCCACCCGCCATCCCCATCAATACGAGCTGAAGAGCGTAGTCGCCGTTGAACACTCTGTGGATCGTGGGACGTCAGGCCGGAATCCGCCCTGACGTCCCAACCGATGCCATCATCCTCGCCACTTTATGACGCCGGCTCGGGTACGCTCACTTACGACCTGAAAGTCCTTGTCCCGTGGTCCATCCAGCATGAACTGAAGGTAAGGTGAACGCGCGAAATGCGCGGTCAGAAGGCGATGTCGAGCGATGAATCGCTCAGTTCAGCGTCTTGAGATAATCGATGATGCGCGCCCGCTTACTCGCATCCGGAAGCCCGGGAAAGGGCATGCGATTGCCGACGACAGCCCGCTGGGGATTTTCAATGAACGCGTTGAGCGCCGTCTCGTCCCAAACGATCTCCGCTCGTCTCATCGCCGGGCTGTAGTTGAAGCCCGGAGCGGAACCGGCTTTACGCCCGATGACACCGTTGAGGGGCGGCCCGAGACCCTTGCCGCCATTGATGCTGTGGCAAGTTGAGCAAACTGCAAAGGCGCTCTTACCGTCAGCGGCATCATCCGCGTGGGCCATGCTCGATGCTTGAAGCGCGAAAAAGGCGGCAACCAGAAGACACCGTGCTCGAGTACGTAATACGTACAAGATGGATATAACGATCATGCTGCACTTCCTTTGTACGATCAAAGCCGACGCGGCCGATCAATATAGGATGCGAGGTCGTCGCCAAGTCGGAGCGCAAGTGCGCCTAGCGGACCCGTTGGATTGTAGCCGGAGTTCTGCGGATAGACGGATGCGCCGACGACGAAGAGATTGTCGGCATCCCAATGCTGCAGATGTGGCGACACGACGCTCGTTGCCGGGTTCGACCCCATCGGTGTGCCTCCCGTGACATGCGTCGTTTGATAGGCGCGCACATCGTAGGGTCCCGTCCGTGGTGTTGCGGCTCCGACGATTGCTGCGCCGGATGCGCGGGCAAGTTCCGCCGCCTTCTGGGTCGCGAAGCGACTCATCTTCACTTCGTTTTCACGAAAATCGAAAGTCATGCGGACAAGGGGAAGCCCGAAGGCGTCTTTGTACGTCGGATCAAGACTGAGGTAATTCTCAGGGTGTGCATAGCAACTGCCGTGGACGCTGATCGTGAAGGCGTGCGCGTACCAATCCGCACTTGCTTTCTTCCAGGCGCTCCCCCACCGCGGCGTGCCGGGCGGGAGGAGACGTGATGATATCGGCCGACCGTTGGTGACATTCGAATAGATGTAGCCACCGCCATGAAAGCCGAGCCCCTCGTGGTCGAAATTGTCATTGTTCCACTCGTCCACCACAATCTGCGACGATCCTGTCGCAATGAACGGGTTGATCCAGCGATCCGGAAAGAAAGTATTTACGGACGACATGGTCTGATGGCAGAAATTCCTGCCGACAACGCCGCGGCGAGTCTTAGGATCGTACGGTTTTCCGATTCCGCTCGTAAGCAGAAGCTTGGTGTTACTCATGGTGAAAGCCGCGAGAACGACGACATCCGCGGGCTGTAAAAACTCTTCGCCCGTTACCAAATCGATGTAACGGACGCCGCTTACCGTCTTGCTGCCAGTCTTGCAGTCAATTCCGATGACCTGCACCTGAGTGCGGAGTTCGAAATTCCGGTGACGGGCGAGCCAAGGATAAAGCAACAGCTGTGGGCTGGCCTTGGCATTGGCCTCGCAGATAAAGCGCTCGCAATGACCGCAGTATTGGCAGGGCCCAAGCTGCATGCCGTCCGGGTTTGTGTAGACTCCCGAAGAATTCGCCGCCGGCATCGGAAACGCCTTGTAGCCAAGCTTCCGTGCTGCCGCTTCGAATATGATTCCGGATTCGAGGATTTCGAGCGGCGGTTGCGGATAGCCGTTTTGCCGCGGCGCCTCGAACGGATTGCCGCCGGCCTGGATGTGGCCACGCAAGTTTCCAGCCTTGCCAGCTATGCCGAACAGCTTCTCCCAAAGATCGTGATAGGGTTCAAGCTCCCGATACGTTACGCCCCAGTCCTGAACGATCAGATCTTTCGGGAGGGCCTTCTTGCCGTACCGGGCTTCAAGATGCGACCGCAACGAGGGATCGTATTCGGCCCAACGAAAACTCTGCCCATTCCAATGATTGGCAGCTCCGCCCACACCTTCGCCTGGGATAAAGGATTCCAGGCGCCGCGCGGGCAGAGCCGACTCTCTTGAACTGTGACGTAGTGTGTACGTATCACCGCCGATGTTTTGGGCGTTTTCATGCCGAATGGCCCAACGCAGTTCATCGCGCTGGCTTGGAATCTCGTTCGACGCCGCGTGTGTGCGATCCATCCCGCGTTCGAGAACGACGACGTCCACGCCCTTCGGAGCGAGCTGCCGCGCGATCAATGCTGACGTGAATCCCCCGCCGATTAGGACTACAGTTCGTCTTGGAAGTGTCTTGGGCATAATGCAGATCCCTAGCTGAAGTCTTGGATGGATTGCGGTGTGGCGGCTGGTATCGGCTTGCCGCGAAACTGCGTTACATTGAGCGTGTTGAAGGCTGGCAGCCCGGGGTACCCAATCATCGTCCAGAAGACCTTGTCGCGATTACCTCCGTAGATCGGATCCGCGAAGCAGGCTTGCTCGAAAAGCGGGTAAAGCAATTCGTTGAACCAGGATGCGAGCGGCACACGATCGTTGGTCGCTTTGCCTTCGCTAAGCGAACGCAGAAACACATCGCGTTCCGGACTCGCGAGCTCCTCGAACCGCTTTCCCATCGCAGCTTGGCACGCGGCCTGGGCAGCAACGACGCCGACGCTGAAGAAGGTTTTAGGATCCAACGATAGTTGGTATCCCTGTTCAGGCTTCCCCGATTGCCACGGGCCGGCTGTGTAACTGCGCCCGCCATTTCCATAGGCGCCGGAGAGCTGCCGATCGATATAGGTGGCGAGGCCGCACGCGCTGCCCGAGGGCGTGAGCTGATCCGCCGGGCACATCGTGTCGACGAGTGCCTCTACAAACGCTGCCTCCTCGACACTGAAATGCTGGTAACCGGGAGAGGTAGAGCTGGCGGCTTCTGCTGAAGCAGCAACAGCAACCGGCGCGCTTGCAACCGCCGTAGTCACAGACACGCCTGCGAGCGTCGCTAGCGTGGTTGGGGGTTGCAATGGCAGCGCAACGGTGACTCCTGCCAATTTAAGGAATCCGCGGCGAGCAATGTCTGAGTCGGCGGGGGCGTTCATCCTGGAAGTTCCCTTTAGCTGAGCGGCGTAACGATCGCGCTGGACCAGCGCGTCCATGCGATGTTGGGAGCCATGATGCGCTGTGGGACGTAACGATAGCTACTGTCCGGAAGGCCGGATTTCCTATACTGTGGTACAGGCTGAACGGACTTCAGTCCGGGAATTGTAGTGACATGCGTGGCCCGAGTGGGTCTGCTCCATGTTCGGGCTCAAGCCGGAGCTGCCGTGTGTTATCAGGACGTAGGTACCAGCGAGCGCCCGAAGATATTCCGGCGGGAGCGAATTTGTTGCCGGCAGGAAGGCAGGTCTTCGCCGACGAGGGCCTCCGGGAGCCAGGTAGCCAAAGGCGAGATCGAGGAATGAAAGCGGCGGGGGTGACCCGCCGTTATTGTTTCAGCAAGGCGGCGGAGGAGGTGATCGTGTTCTTCCTGATCGGCCCGCCGCTGATCGCGCGCGCGGGCCCGGCGGCGGTTCTACGCGCGCTTCGGCGGCGCCGCGTTTCTCGCGATGGCGGCGTTGTGCGCCGTCGCGCTGCCGCTGACGCTAGGGCTGCGTGCTCCAAAGCGATGGGGCGCGGTCTCCAGCAGCGGGACGGGGCCAGCACCTGCGTATGGCTCCTCGGTCCTGGGTCGCCGCGCAGCGCGCATTTTCGCGTATCGGGAGAGTCCGATCTTGATGGCGACCAGCACGGGCGCGGCGACTACAAAAAGTAGGGCGACTGCATTGAACGCCGTGTCGAAGGCGATCACCGTGGACTGACCCGTGACGACCCTGGCCAGCAGGCTCGTGGCAGCCCGGCTGGCGGCCGCGGCGTCCAATCCTCTTGCAGCGAGCATGGCTGTCGTCGTCGTCAGCCGCTCTGCGACCGCAGGAACGCCTGCGGTGACGTGGGCGCCGAGCACCGCGACATTGGCGGCGACGTTGTGATCGATCAGGGTCTGGAGTCCGGCGACTCCGATAAGGCCGCCAAGCTGGCGACCGGTATTGAAGAGACCGATCCCGGACGCGAGGTTTCGACTGCCGAGATTGCTGAAAGCGGTCAGGGTTATCGATAGAAACAGGAAGCCAAGGCCCAAGCCGCGCAACAGGAGGGCTGCCATCATGTCGTCCGCGCCGCTCTCGCTGGTCGAGCCGGACAGCATCCACATCGCAACCATGACCATCAGGATCCCAAACGGCACTGTGGCGATCGGAGGAACGCGGCGGACCTGCACGAGGAAGGCGGCCATGAGGAGCGCGCCGATGAAAAGCGCGCCACTTGGCAACAAGAGTTGGCCGGCGTCGGTAGGTGTGAACGCGAGGACGGAGACGGCAAACGAGGGAATCAAGTACGCGCTCCCGAACAATGCGGCACCGGCGACAAAACTGACGATAAAGGCGAAGGAAAAATCGTCTGACCGGAACGAGGTGAAATCGAGCAGACCTTGGCCTCTGGCGATCACTTGTTGGCCGAGAAATGCCAGCAGAGTGGCTGAGCCGATCGCGGTCAGCCACAGGATGCGAGGTTCCTCGAACCAGTCCCATCGGCTGCCCTGGCTGAAGACATAGGTGAAGCAGAAAAGCGTGACGGAGATCAGAGAGAAGCCAATCCAATCAAACGGACGGACCGAGGTCTTGGCGGGCGTGGGGCCGTCCGCGATCAGCAGGAGTCCGGCAGCCGTCAGGGCCACCGGAACGATGCTGAAGAAGATCCATGTCCAGGACTGACTGTCGAGCAACCACCCTTGGAGGGCCGGGGCGATCGTCGCGGGAGCGACGACCGACCCCATCGCAAACAGGGCTTGAAGGATCGGTTGGTGGGATCGCGGATAGGCGAGAAAAATGATCGCCTGGCCCCCGACAAGCAAAGTGCCTCCGGAGAAGCCCTGTATGGTGCGGAGCGCGACCAGCAGGTCCAACCGAGCGGTGAGGGCGGCAATGCCGCATGCCGTGCCCATGACCAGGGTTGAGCCGATGATCAGGCTGCGCGGATTTACACGGCTCAGCAGCCAAGGAGCGGTCATGAACCCGATAAGCTTCAGAGCGGTGTATCCGATGTCCAGCCAGGCGAACTCATCAGGAGTTGCATAGGTGTCGCCGATGATATCGCCGCGCCCGAGCGACAGGACGGTGCTGGCGATCGCCTCCGTCAGCGTCGCAAGCACAATGCCCGCGACAAGAAGAACTCCTGTCGCAGGTCTTTCGCGGCTCGGCGTGGCGGCGACGGCCGGGTCATGAGCCGCTTCCTCGGTCAATCTCGACGCGCGCGGATAGGCCGGGCACGAGGCGGCCGGGCAATGGATTGCTGGCAAACCGGATCTTCACCGGTACGCGTTGAACGACGCGAACGAAGTTCCCTGTCGCATTGTCTGTGGGGAGCAAGCTGAAGGCGGACCCACTGCCAGGCGCAAAGCTGTCCACCAAACCTTCGAACGTCTCGTTCGGGTAGCCGTCGATGGTGATGCGGACGCGCTGGCCCGGCCGGATATGTTCGAGCTGGGTTTCCTTGAAATTCGCGACGAGCCACACATCGTCGACCGGTACGATATCGAGCAAGGAGGCTCCCGGCGCGACAAGCCGGCCGATGCGGACCTGGCGGTTGCCGATCACGCCGCCGACCGGCGCACGTACAACGGTGCTGTCAAGATCGATCTGGGCGAGATCGCGTGCGGCCTGTGCCTGCGCGACGGCGGCAACGGCAGCTTCGCGCTGAGTGGCAAGGACGGCGATGCGTTGCTTCTGTGCCTCTACCGTTGCTGCTGCCGCTGAAACGCCCGCCTCGGCTCTCGACCGCGCTGCGTCACTTTCATCGACCTGGGCCTGGCTCACGGTGCTGCTGCGAATAAGTTCGCGGCGGCGGTCGGATGCCCTTGTCGCGAGGTTCAACTCGGCCACGGTCGAGAGGCGTTGCGCTTCGGCCTGCCGAATTAGGGCATGCTGAAGTTGGGTCTCCGCATCGACATTGGTGAGGCGAGCTTGAGCAGCGTCGACATTGGCCACGGCTTGCGCAAGCCGCGCGCGGTAGTCCCGATCGTCGATCCGGAACAGGACGTCACCCGCTCGGACGGTTTGGTTGTCCGCAACCTCTACGGCCATGACGTAGCCCGCAACCTTTGGGGCGAGCGAGGTCACGTCCCCGCGGATATAAGCGTTGTCGGTCGACGTCTCGCCGCTCGAACGAGCCCAAGCCCATCCCGCGGCCACGACCACCACGGCGCCAATGCACATGGCAATGGCGCTCTTCCGCAAGGTCACCCGATCCATTGTGTCCTGTCCTTGAAATTGGTGTCCGCTACTCGGTTACGACGCCGAACATCAAACTGTACTTACAGTGATGACAATAGGACACGCCTCGGAGGAATTTCGAGGCAGCCATCTGAACACTCCTTGTCGCGGCAAGGAATGCGTACAAAGAGACGACCGGCTCTTGACTACGCGGCGGATAGTAGCGGAGAACATCAAGAACTCCGGTGTGCCGTTGGTAGTGATCGTCGAATGACGGCAAATCCTTGGGCGCACCCGGCTCCCTGAACCGAACGTCAATTCCACCAGTCGAAGCTTTCGCAACCGTTCGTGGTGGGTTGATGAGCAGTGGACCTACAAAGATCAGTGCGGTGCCGATCCCTAGCGTAAGGGCAATTAATATGTACCTCTTCTTCATGGCGCTCTCCGTTCTTCGCCGATGCAAGATCGGTCGTTGGACGTGAGAAAAATAAGGAGGCGACTACCTGCCGTCGATTGGATCTACAGCAGAGAGGTACTGTACCGTAGTATAGATCACACTGTTGCGGACGGCCGTCGCCGTCCACTCCAAGGTGAGGCGGGCCTGGTAAGACTGGGGCGCGGCCTCGTGCGTTTTCCCACGGCCGACCGAACCAATGGACAGATCCGCATAATGCTTCGGTGCAGCGATGGCGGGCGACGTTGAGAAGCGGCTACCGATCGGCGAGCTGGGTCATGACGAGTTCGTCGGCTATTCGACGCACCGTGTCCTGAGTGACAGGACCTGTACCGTGGTATGGCTCGCCCTCTCCCTCGACCCAATCGACCGCAAACACGCCTCAACGTAGCGTCGTCGATGCCGCGTGTAAGGCGGCGGTCAGCAGGAGACAAACATGAGCGTAGACAACACTTCACACCCCGGTAGACCGGGGCCCGACGAGTTGGTTCCGTCGCGCTACGCGGTGCGGGTCGGCGAGATTGACGTGCTGGTGGTCAGCGATGGGGTTCTATCGCTGCCGGGCGCGATGTTGGGCCACAACGCCGACCCGGCCGTCCGGGCGGCCTGGCTGAACGATATGTTCCTGCCGCCGGACGTGCTCGAGTGGGCGCTCAACGCGGTCGTGGTGCGTAGCGGCGGCCGGACCATACTCATCGACGCTGGGATAGGGATGGACCCGGGCTTGGACTTGCCGCGGGCCGGGCAATTGATCCATCGACTGGAGGCCGCCGGCGTCGATCTCGCATCCGTGACCGACGTGGTGCTGACCCACATGCACATGGACCACATTGGCGGGCTGCTCGTCGACGGGGTGAAGGACCTGCTGCGTCCAGACTTGCGGATCCACGTGGCGGCCGCCGAGGTCAAGTTCTGGGAGTCGCCCGATTTCTCCCGCGTCTCCATGCCGCCGGGGTTCCCGGACGCGCTTCGGTCGGCCGCCAAGCGGTTCTTGGCCGAGTACCACAGCCAGTTGCGGCTGTTCGATGAGGAGTATGAGGTGGCGCCGGGGGTCCTCGTCCAGCGCACCGGCGGCCACACCCCCGGGCACAGCGTGGTCCGCCTGGCGTCCGGCGGCGACCGGCTGACGTTCGCGGGCGACGCCGTGTTCGCGGTCGGGTTCGAGCACCCCGACTGGCACAACGGCTTCGAACACGACCCCGAGGAGGCGGCCCGCGTTCGGATCCGTCTTTTGAGGGAGCTGGCGGCGAACCGCGAGTCGCTGCTGGCCACTCACCTGTCGTTCCCGTCCGTCTGCCATGTGGCGGTCGACGGCGACGTCTTTCGTTGCGTACCGGGTCCCTGGGAGTACTGACCGCCTGTTGGGTTAGGCCCGAACTAGGGCGCGTGCTCATAGCATTAATGAGTTCACGCCCTAGTAGGCGCCCATCGCAGCGTGGAAGTTGTTCAGGATGCCGAAGCTCTTTTTCAGCCGACCGCGGATGACGCGCTCGGTCTCGACCGTGCAGGCACCTTGCTTGCCGTCTCATAGGCGACCTTCCAGCGCATCGCCTCGACCACTCGCAGCGCAGGCGAATATGTGTCCTGCTCTCCCGCTCGTCAGAGCAGGGACGTCTCGCTCGTTCCGCCTCGCGAGGACGCGGCGTTGTTTCTTCGAATTGATAGGCGAAGGCGCGACGGGCGGGCACCGAAGGGCGGTGCCCGCCCGCGGGGACGGCCTGTGGGAGCTCCCGTGCAACCGCGCAGGCGTGACCGGCTTGAACTCGGATCGGTGCCATCCGCGGGCATCCGGCCATCATTCCGGCAGCCCTGCTTTTCGCAGGCCGTCCACGAACATCGCGAGATCTTCCGGTCGGCGGGCCGGGAGCCAGTCTTTGAGATTGGAGACGCGGAGGGCGGGATCGACCTCACGCAAACGTTGCATCGCCCGCCGCGCGTCGTTGGTCCGTCCGGCAAGCGCGTGGCTCGCGGCCATGACGCACCCCGCCATCCGGAAGCTCGGCAAGTTGTTGAGTGCCTTTTCCGCCCACGACGACGCCGTGTCGAAGCGCTTTGCGAGCAGATGCGCCACCGCCGTTCCCGCCTGCATGCGATACATTTCAAGGTCGAGGGGGCTCAAGCGCATGGCGCGCGCCAAGTACTCGATCGCTCCGTCCGGTTCGCCGTGCCAGCAGCGCATGAACCCGCCGTGCAACCAAGCCGCCGCGAGATTCGGATTGAGCACAAGCGCCCTGTCGACCAATGCAATGCCGCCATCAACGTCACCGACGAGATAGCTCAGCGCATGGCCGCCTCGCGTGAGCGCGACCGCATCGTCCCTGCCCAATTCGACCGCCCGCCGGGCAAACCGAGCACCCTCGGCCACCTCCTGAGAGGGATCGGTCATCCAGCCATTTAACTTGCGCCAGTGATGACACCACGCCGCCATCGCGTAGGCGGACGCGAAATCGGGGTCGAGCTCTATTGCCTCGGCGAACAGCGACAGCGCCTGTTCGATGGCCTCCCTGTTTCCCCGATGCAAATTGGCCATTCCGCGCAGATAATAGTCGTACGCGTTGAGGCTTCCGGACGGCTTGCGCTTGGCACGTTCGATCTCCGACCGCTCCATCTCAGGCGCAATCGCTCCGACGACACTCGCGGCGGCCTGATCCTGCAACTCGAAAATGTCGTCGAGCGAGCCTTCGAAGCGCTCGGCCCAGAGGTGCGCCCCGGTCGTCGCATCGATGAGCTGGCCCGTGATGCGCACGCGGTTCGCAGCCTTGCGGACGCTCCCCTCCAGCACGTAGCGCACGCCGAGTTCGCGGCCCACCTGCTTCACGTCCACCGCCCGACCCCTGTAGGTGAAGCTCGAGTTGCGCGCGATGACGAACAGCCAACGAACGCGCGACAACGCGGTGATGATGTCCTCCACGACGCCGTCGGCGAAATACTCCTGCTCCGGGTCGCCGCTCATGTTCTGGAACGGCAAGACAGCGATCGACGGTTTGTCGGGAAGGACCAGAGTCTGTGCCGGGGCTTCGTGCGACGTGGCAGGCTCGGCCGCAAGGGATTCGAAGCTCTGCGGTGGTCGTGATTCTATGACCTCACCAACGAATCGGAACCCTTTGCGGGGGACTGTCCGGATCAGGCGCTGTTCCTCCCCGCTGTCACCGACGGCCTTGCGGACCGCGTTGATATGACTGGTCAGGGTTGATTCCGAGACGATGCGCCCGCCCCACACGGTGTCCAGGAGTCCGTCCTTGGTGACAACGTGTTCGCGATTTCGCACCAGATGGAGCAGGAGGTCGAAGACTTGGGGCCCGATCGCTATCGTCTCGGATCCTCGGGTCAGCTCCCGCCGGTCAGGGTCGAGCACATAGTCTTCGAACACGAACTGCACGGTCACGCACTCCATGACCGCATGCAGCCGAGGCGCCTAGGCTGATCCTGTCATTTCGATAGCACGTCATTTCGATAGCACGCCGGTCATCGCATAGAACAGCGTCCCGGTCGGCCGCTCGCCATGTGGTGATTTCGGGCTTTTTGGACAAGTGTCCAAGGCAAATTCAACGGTGTTTGAAGGTCGCCGCAAGGTCTTCCGTCCCGCCTGCGGGCATCCTCCTCCTACCCGATCGCGACGGATGCGGTCGCCCCCAACCCTAGGAGAGGGATATGAAAATCGTCATCATTGGAGGCAGCGGGCTCATCGGAACCAAGCTCGCCAACCGGCTTCGTCAGCATGGCCACGAGGTGGTTGCGGCGTCGCCGGCGTCGGGCGTCAACACCATCACGCGAGAGGGGGTGGCAGAAGCGCTTTTTGGCGCCCAGGTCGTCGTGGACGTGGCGAACTCGCCGTCCTTCGAAGATCGTGCGGTTCTGGAGTTCTTCGAAACGTCAGGCCGGAACCTGCTGGCCGCCGAAGCGGCCGCTGGTGTGCAGCATCATGTGGCGCTCTCGGTCGTTGGTGCTGACCGCCTTCCGGACAGCGGCTACTTCCGTGCGAAGCTGGCCCAGGAAAAACTGATCAAGGCGTCCGGCATTCCCTACACGATCGTCCGCTCGACGCAGTTCTTTGAGTTTGTGGGCGCAATCGCGCAGTCGGGCACCATTGGGCAAACCATTCGCCTGTCGCCGGCTCTTTTTCAGCCGATCATGTCCGACGATGTGGCTGACGCGATGGCCGACGCCGCGCTCGGTGCGCCGGTGAACGGCACGATCGAGATCGCCGGGCCCGAATGCATCCCCCTCGACGAAAGTGTCCGCCGCTATCTGCATGCGACCAAGGATCCGCGCACGGTGATTGCCGATACGCGCGCAGGCTATTTCGGCACCGCAGTGAACGATCGATCCCTCACCCCGGGGGACAACCCGCGCGTCGGCGCGACGCACTTCGACGACTGGCTCCGCCAGTCGGTTGCAGCGCAATAGGTCCCCGAGGCGCGTGTTCGCACGTTCCTGGTCCCGCCAAGGGGGCGCCGCGCATCCAGCGGATTCAATACCATTCCCGGTCTCCGGACGACCGGGAACCCCGCGCGAACCGCGGGACGGGAGGAAATTTGCGTCCGGAGATTAGGCTTACGAGGTCTCCCATGGAAATGAGTAGCGCTGACGCGGAGCGCGCACTGGTCCTCATCGTGGATGACGATGAAGAGGTCAGGGCCGCCCTCGTGGAGCTGATGCAGTCCGTGGACATCGATGCCGTCTGCTTCGGTTCGACACGGGAACTGTTGGAGACCGCGCTTCACGAACGGCCCGGGTGCATGGTCCTGGACGTGCGGATGCCGGGCCTAAGCGGCCTCGATTTCCAGCAGCATCTCGCATCGAGCGGCAACGTGAAGCCGATCGTCTTCCTCACCGCTCATGGCGACATTCCGATGTCCGTTCAGGCGATGAAGGCCGGCGCCGTCGATTTTCTTACCAAGCCGGTCCGAGACCAGACTTTGTTGGATGCGGTCATGCTCGGGATCGAGAGGGATTTTGCACAGCGGGCGACGGCACAGATCGTCAAGCAGCATGTTGATCGATACGCCACTCTCACCCCGCGCGAACGCCAGGTCATGCGTGAAGTGGCGCGCGGCCGCTTGAATAAGCAGATCGCTTTCGACCTGGGCATCGGGGAGGTCACCGTGAAGCTTCACCGCGGCAACGTGATGCGCAAGATGCATGCGGACTCGGTCGGGACGCTCATCCGCGCCTGGGAATCCTTACCCGAAAGCGTGCGGACAAAGAAAGAAAGACTAGACCTTAGCATAGTTACACGTGAGGCGGATTTCGCGAAATTCGGGGCATCTGGCTCAGATGGGCCATAGCAGTAAGGACCATCCGTTTGCCCAATCCGCCTGTCATTGCGGTCGTCGACGATGACGACGCCATGCGCGAAGCCCTCTCCGATCTTCTTCAGGTGTTCGCTATGTCATGCCTAACCTTCGATCGGGCGGAAACCTTCCTGACGGCTTATGCGCCGGGGGCGTTCGACTGCGTCATCACCGATTTGCGGATGCCTGGCATCGGCGGACTGGAGCTGCAAAAGAAGCTCAAGGCGCTGGGCTCGTCGCTGCCGGTCATCATTGTTACCTCCTCCGAGTCCTCGCTTGATCGTTCGCGCGCTCTGGATGAGGGAGCGTTTGCCTATTTGACCAAGCCGGTCAACGACGAGGTCCTGATCCGTCATCTCATGGCGGCGCTCGGGCGAGACGAGTGAAACGTCCGCAAGGTGAGACGCCCGAAATGGTCAAAGAACCCTACGCTTTTGCCGAAAGCCTGGATGCCCCTGCCGCAATGGAGCTGGCCGACCTTGCATGCGAGAGCGTCATCGTTTGCGATGTCGACGGGATCATCCGGTACTGGAATCCGGCGTCCGAAGCTCTTTACGGATGGCCGGCAATGGCGACGATCGGCTGCGGAATTGGCGATTTCGCGGCCAGTCGTACCCGTGATGAAGAGCAGTGGCGCCTGCTGCTGCGAGAAGGAGTCTGGCACGGTCCTGTGCGCCGGCGCACCGCGGCGGGGCAGCAGATAACGACTTTGGTCAGGCAAACCGTCCGGCGGGATGCGTTGGGGATGGCGCGCGACATCGTCGAGTATGGAAGAAGCGCCAACACCGCTATCGCCGGCGCAGGCCACCACCCCGATCTGCGGCGCGCCACGGCTGCCTGCTGGGAGTTCGACAGCTCGGATGCGCGTTCGCTTATCGAGCAGACCGTCACGCCCGGCAGCCGGGGCATCCCCGTTCATCTGGAAGGGCAGCCAGACCGGCTTGAAGAGCTGCTGACACGTACACGCATCGTAGATGTCAACGAGAGAACGGTCCGCCTCTTTGGCGGGAACGTCGATCGCGAACGTATGATCGGACAACCCGCTCTAGAATTTTGGCCCGCGGAGAACCGCAATATCCTGGCCGAACTTCTCGCCGCGGTAATGACCCAGAACGCCCAGGGGATCACGCAGACGCGCCCTCTGGGAGGCAATGGGTTATTGCGCCATGCGTCCGCGACCGCATGGCGCTCGCTGGAGCGCGGCCGTACCGACACGATGTTCCTGATGATCGATGGTGTGGCAAACGACGACCGCACGGCCTGGGAGCTGCAAGCCAGCGAAGACCGCTACCGCAAGCTGATCCATTATATGCCGACCGCCTTATGGCAGGTCGACGCGCGTCCGGCGGGAGAAATCTTCGACCGCCTCAGATCGGAAGGCGTAACCGATATCGCGCCCCTTCTCGCCGCGCATCCGGAGATGGTCGAGCTCGCTAAAGACATCGTTCGCGTAACCGAGGTCAACCGGGAGGCGGTCTCGCTCTTCCGCGGGCGCAATGCGGCCGAACTCATCCGGCCGGTCCGATATCTCTTCACTGCCACCCCCGACATGGCCAAGCGAGTCATGACTGCGCACTTCGAGGGTCGGCGTAACTATACTGAAGAAACCAGGATCGCCACCTTCGACGGTCAGACGCGCGAGGTGCTGTTCTCGGTCACTTTTCCAGCGCCGCCCGAACAGCTCGACACGACCTTCATCACCATATCGGACATAACCGAGCGGCTGCGCACGCAAGCGCAGCTTCGACAGCTCCAGGCAAATCACGCCCACGCCGCCCGGATATCGACGCTGGGCGAGCTTGCGACTTCGATCGCTCATGAAGTCAGGCAGCCTCTCGCGGCCATCGTCACAAATGGCGAAACGTGCCTGCGCTGGTTGTCGCGAGACGATCCCAATCTCGCGAAGGCCAAGCAATTGACTGCCCGCATCGTATCCAGCGCGTGTCGCGCGAACGACATCATTCAACGCATCCGGTCCACGGCCGTGAAGGATGAGCCGCGGCGGATTCCGCTCGACCTGCGCGAGGTGGTCGAAGAGGCCCTACTTTTTGTCCGGTACGACATCGAGTCCAAGTTAATCGACCTGTCGATCCGGGGTGGTTCAGCGCTGCCCAAGGTCATCGGGGACCGGGTCCAGATTCAGCAAGTGATCGTCAACCTCCTTGTCAATAGCATCCAGGCCATCGCACAGGCCGATCCGTCGGAGCGCAATATCGATCTTGTAATCGGAGTCGATGAAGAGAAAGCGCTCGTTGTCGTCTCGATCCGGGACAGCGGGCCAGGCATCGCAGACAAGAATCTCGATCACGTCTTCGAAGGTTTTTTCTCCACCAAGGAAGGCGGAATGGGGATGGGCCTCGCCATCTGCCAGTCAATCATTACAGCGCATGCGGGAAGCATTTCAGCTTCAAACCACCCTCAAGGCGGCGCGTGCTTCCAATTCTCCATTCCGATATTGCGGTCGTGCCCGAGTGGGTGAGGGGCGGGCGCTGGTAACAGGTCCTCAATGTCGGCCAGCTAGGTTTTTGATCGTGGTCGCAGGGGCAGGCGCAGCGTCACGATGGTGCCGAGCTCGAGCTTGCTTGTTATAGTTACGTCTCCGCCCGCGTGCTCCGCGAAGTGACGTACCATCGCTAGTCCGAGGCCATTGCCGTGCTTCTTCTGCTTCGTGGTGAAGAACGGCTCGAATGCGCGCGCTATCGTTTCAGGTGTCATGCCACTGCCCGTGTCGTGGACACGGAACGCGACGCCGTCATCGCCGCAGCGGCTCGCAATGATCGCGAGCAAACCACCATCCGGCATTGCGTCTCGCGCATTAAGAGCCAAGTTGAGGAGAGCATTCTCGAGATTCCAGCGGTTGCAGACCACAGAAGGCATGTCTGCGGCAACTTGGATATCAAGTTTGATCTCGTCCTTGACGATCCAGCGCAAGGGCTGCGCCAGCGCGGTCAGGCATAGGACTAGGTCCACATCCTGGTCGGGAGCATCGTTCTGGCGGGCAAAGCCGAGGACATGCTGAATCAGCGCATTGCCGCGCTCTATCGAATTAACCGCGCCATCCAAAATGGGCTGAAGAGCTTCCGTCGCCTCGATCTGTGGATGCCTTTTGAGGATGTTTATGGCGCTCGCGACGATCTGAAACGTATTGCCAAGATCATGGACGATCCCGGCCGACATCAGACCCAAGGCTTCTAAACTCGGAGCATCGGAACTCTCGGCAAAATGGATGCGTCGGAGGATTGATGGAATCCCGCGGTGCATCGGTTTTCAAAGTTGCATTTAGCATACGGCAATGTTCCCTTACCACGTATGGACATCTGCGAGGCGCCCAATTCATCCGGCTACGATCGCCTAGGAGCTCTAGGCCCGTGGACGACGCTAGGGGTGAAGCCCCTCCACGGTCGACCAGATGAAAGGCGGGTTTGTCCCATACCGGAGTGGGGATGTGCCGGTCTGTTGGGTGAATTCGGCCCCGGCGGATCCCCCGCGACTGATCGGAGTGGAGATACCTGGTCCGTTTAGATCCGCGGCTGCCGAAAAAACGGCGTCTCGGGCGGCCCCAGACAAGCGCATCCATCCCTGCGCAACCATCTGCGGCTCCTGCCTGATTGGGATACCCAGGCTACCCGAAGGTAGAGGTGCTCCGCTGCCCACCGGTCAGCGAGAGCCAGCCTTCGGTGCGATATCGGCCGGCGACCAAAGTGGGCGAATGTCGTCTTCCCTCAATCGGATTAATTAGGGAATGAAGCGATGAGCCAGCGCATCAACTACCCCGAGCAGTCGCCGGAGCTATTCAAGAAGTTCATGGACTTCAGCATCGCGCTGAAGAAAAGCGTCGTCGAGGAACGGACCCGCGACCTCGTCCAGATTCGTGCTTCCCAGCTCAACGGCTGCGCCTTCTGCCTCGATATGCACGTCAAGCAGGCGACGATCGCAGGCGAGAGCCAGCTCCGCCTCCACCACGTCGCGATCTGGCGCGAGTCGACCCTTTTCGTTCCGCGCGAACGGGCAGCCCTGGCCTGGACCGAGGCGCTGACGAAGCTGCCCGAGGGTGGCGTCCCCGACGAGCTCTACGAGCGTGTGCGAGGCCAGTTCTCCGAGAAGGAACTGTCGGACCTCACCTTCTCCGTCATGGCGATCAACGCCTGGAATCGCGTCGGCATCGCCTTCAAGAGCGTGCCCGGCTCGGCCGACAAGTCCTACGGTCTCGACAAGGCCGGGCTGAACTAAGCCTCCACGTCACTTCACATCAACAACGAGAACGCGGCCGCGCTGGGTGGCTGCGAACGGAGCAATATCATGAAGATCGTTATCATCGGCGGCACCGGCCTCATCGGCTCCAAGACGGTGGAACGGCTGCGCGCGCGAGGCCACGAGGTCGTGGCGGCTTCGCCGGACACCGGAGTCAACACGATCACGGGAGAAGGAGTGGCGGCGGCCCTGGAAGGGGCGGAGGTGGTGATCGACCTCGCCAACTCGCCGTCCTTCGAAGACCAGGCCGTCCTCGACTTCTTCGGGACGTCCGGCCGCAACCTCCTGGCCGCGGAGAAGGTGGCGGGCGTGAAGCACCACGTGGCCCTCTCCGTCGTGGGCACGGAGCGGCTTCAGGAAAGTGGCTACTTCCGCGGCAAGCTTCTCCAGGAAAAGCTGATCAAGGACAGCGCCATCCCCTACACGATCGTCCATTCGACCCAGTTCATGGAATTCCTGGGTGGCATCGTCCAATCCGGGACATCGGGGACGACGGTCCACCTCTCGCCCGCCTTCGTGCAGCCGATCGCCTCCGACGACGTCGCGGACGTGATGGCGGAAGTGGCGCTATCAGCTCCCGCGAACGGAACCATCGAGATCGCCGGACCGGAGCGTTCGCGCCTCAGCGCGCTCGTCGGGCGCTACCTCAAGGCCACGAACGACAGCCGGACCGTCACGGCGGATGTGGAAGCCAAGTACTTCGGCGCCCGTCTCGACGATCTGTCGCTGGTGTCGAACGACAATCCGAAGCTCGGACGGATCACCTTCGACGAGTGGTTCAAGACCTCCCCCCGTCGCTGACGGCAGCGCTCCCTTCGTAACCGTTCGACCCATCTTTCATCCGTGAGGTTACCATGACCAGAACCCTGATCTTCGCCGTGTCCCTCCTCCTTACCGCCTCGCTCGGCGCACAGGCGCACGACACCAGCAAGGCCTCCAAGGCCACCGTCGTCTACGAGCACGAGCTCCCCAACGTACCCGGCAAGAGCATCAAAGCGGTGCTCGTCGAGTACGGTCCGGGAGGGGACTCGGAGGCCCACACCCATCCGGACTCCGCCTTCATCTACGCGACCGTCCTGGAAGGTGCCGTCCGCTGCCAGGTAAACGACGGGCCGGTGACGGTCTTCCACGCCGGAGAGAGTTTCTCCGAGATGCCCGGCGACCGTCACGGCGTGAGCGCGAACGACAGCGAGACGATGCCGGCGCGCCTCCTCGCTGTCTTCGTCGTCGACACCGCCGAGACGAACCTCGTCAGGCCGATCAAGCCCTGATCTGCCGACGAAGAGCCGCGTCAGACTTCCTCTGGCGCGGCTCCTTCCGAACCGTCGAATCCCAACGGCGAACGCCTTCGTTCCTCTCGGCCACGGTGGCTCAGATGTCTCTCGGTGCGACCCTTACATCCGCCTCGTTCGAGTTGAACGCGGTGGGCCTCGCCGGCATTGTCGTCTGGCACCTCATTCCGGAGAGGCGCGCGAGCACGCGGCTGCTTGTCCAGATCCCCTTCTTTCTCGCGATGACGAGCCTCATCCTGTGGCACGGCATCCTGCCCTACCGCTTCGAGGGCGATGACGGAAGCCAGCCGACACCACTTCCTCTGATCACCGCCAAGCGTGAGGCATGAAAGCAACCACAGAACCCCCACGCTATCGATCGCCTGGTGCAAGAGGATTTCGTCATCACCTCCGGCGGTCAGGACATCGTGGGCCGCGAAGCATTCAAGGCCTGGGTGAAGGACTTCCAGGCAAGGGTTCACGATTTCGAATTCAATGTCGTGGAGACGTTCCAAAGCCAGGACGGCAGCCGCGTGGCCTCTCGTTGGCGGGTTACCGGTCGCAATAACGGCTTCATGGGCACCGAGCCGAACGACGCGCCCTTCGAGATGTACGGGATGGCAGTCTGGGAAGCCGGGACGGATGGCCTCCTGCGCCACAATTGGGTGGGAGCGGAATGCGTTCGAAGTCTACGGCGCTATCACGCGGTCGGACGGTCGGCACAACCTTTTCTGACAGTCCGGACGGGACGACAAGAAGGCTGGGCCTGTCACATGTGAGGCGGCGGTTCGCACCGCTGCGCGCCGTTCGGCGTATTTCTTTCGTACGCTATCGGCTGAAATCCAATTCGACACAGACGCGTTGACTCGGAGTTCCCGAAAAAGATCGGAAATCCCATGTTTATGCGTGTCGACAAACTGCAGATCGAACTTCCCCTTCCGAAGGAATCCACCCCGAACGCGGGCGCTGCGCTGCAGGAATTGCTGGGTGGAAAATACGGAGAGATGTCAACGCTTGGTAATTACATGTTCCAGAGTTTCAATTTCCGCAGCAAATCCAAGCTCCGTCCCTTCTACAGTCTGGTCGCTGCCATCACCGCCGAAGAGATCGGCCATGTCGAACTCGTGAGCAACGGCGTCGCCCTTCTCAACAACGGGCCGGGCGATCCGGAGGAGGACGCCGATATCAGCGATGCCCCGTTCTCCGACATGCAGGAGATTCGCCTTGCGGCCTCTTTCCTGGCGAACGGCGGAGGCGCGTTGCCGATGAACAGCAACGGGGCCTCATGGAATATGGATTTCGTGACCACGACGGGAAACGTGATCTTCGATCTCCTGCACAATTTTCATCTCGAATGCGGTGCGCGCCTCCATAAGCTCCGCGTCTATGAAACCATGACCGAGCCGACCGGCCGCGAAGTGTGCGGCTACCTTCTGGTCCGCGGCGGGGTTCATGCCCATGCCTATGCGCTGGCGATCAAGAAGCTGACCGGCGTCGAAATCGAAAAGATGCTTCCGACTCCGAACATCCTCCTCGACAAGATTCCGGAGTGCCAGAAATACCTCGCCGAGGGATCGCATCGCCGCCTCTATCGTTTCAGCCCCGACGACTACAAGGAAATGGCCGGCATCTGGGGCAAGGGAGAGACCGCGCTTCCGGGCGACCCGCCGGGCGAACTCGAAGTCGTGGACGGCATTCCCGACGGTGGCAAAATCCCCGAGCTCGAAGGAACTCCGTCGGCCTTCACGCCCGATTATGCGCCTGAGGAGTTCTATGAAATTGCGACGAAGCTGTACAAAAAATCCCGATAACGGAAGAACTCAGAGTCCATAGGTTCCCGGGGTCCGCTTTGCGGATCCCGGGAGATTCAAATCCCCGAAGCGTTCGCAACGCGGACGCCGGCCGGTGGACCGCGCCGGCGCTAGCGCGCCAGAACCTGCGCGGCGTCGCGTGTCGTCGAAACGGCCTGCCCGACCTGCGTAACCGCGCCCGAGATCGTCTGGATGTTCGAGGAGATGCTCTCCACTTCCCGGACCGTGCGCTGCATGCTGGCGGAAAGATCGCGCGTCACCGTGCTCTGCTCCTCGACGGCGCCCGCGGCGCCGACGACATGATCGCGCATCGCTTCGATCGACGAGCGGATTGAATCGAGAGCTCCGACGACATCGGTCGAAATTGCCTGCACGCCGTTGATTTCCGCGCTGATCTGCTCGGTGGCGTTCGCGGCCTGGCTTGCGAGGTTCTTCACCTCCTGCGCGACGACGGCAAATCCCCGGCCTGCCTCTCCGGCACGCGCGGATTCGATCGTGGCGTTGAGCGCCAGAAGGTTGATCTGCGCCGCGATGTTCTGGATGAGGCTGACGATGCCGCCCATGGACACGGCCGCTTCAGACAGACGGCGCGTGAAGTCTCCGGCCGAATCCGCCGTTTCGTAAGCCTTGTCGGTCGCGGCGCGGGATTTCGCCATGCTCTGCGAAACTTCCGCCACCGAAACCGCCAGCTCTTCCGTCGCGGCCGCCATCTGCTGCACGTTGTCGGTCGTCGCTCCGGCGGCGCCCAAAGCGGCCGCGGCCTCGCCGGTCGAACGCGCGACGGCCTGATCGATCTCGCCGAAGTTCCGGTCGATCATCGTGCGGAGATTTGCCAGGAGGTTCACCTGGTCGGTGATGTCGGTCGCGAACTTCACGACCTTATAGGGCTTGCCGGACGGATCCATGATCGGGTTGTACGAGGCCTGAATCCAGATTTCGCGGCCGCCTTTGCCGATCCGTTTGTACTCCGCGGCCTGGAACTCGCCCTTCTTCAGGCTGGCCCAGAAATTCGCGTATTCCGCGCTCTTGCCGTAAGCGGGCTCGACGAACATCGAATGGTGCTGGCCTTTGATTTCCGGAAGCGCGTAGCCGAGCGTCGTCAGGAAATTGTCGTTGGCGTCGAGGATCACGCCGTCGAGCGTGAACTCGATCACCGCCTGCGCCTTGCGAATGGCGGAGACCTGGCCGGCGCGGTCGGCATCTTCGAGCTTCTGCCGGGTGATGTCGGTTGCGTATTTTACGATCTTGAACGGCTTTCCGTCGCGGCCCATCAGCGGATTATAGGAAGCCTGAATCCAGATCTCGCGGCCGCCTTTGCCGTGGCGCTTGTACTGCCCGGCCTGGAACTCGCCGCGTCTCAGTCGCTCCCAGAACTGGCGGTAATCTTCGCTGGCCTCATGCCCGGGTTCGACGAACATGCTGTGATGGCGCCCGGCGATTTCGTCGAGCGAGTAACCGACCGCACCTAGAAAATTCTGATTGGCCGTCAGGATCTTGCCGGTGAGATCGAATTCAATGATGGCCTGTACGCGGTCGATGGCCGTGAACTTGGCCTCCAGATCCGCGTTCCTTTTGCTGAACATCCGATTTGCCCCCCGGCAAAGTGCAAGAATCGCATCCATGCTGCGTCAGCAAGGTGCAGGAGGGCCATTTAACAAAGGCTGAAACGCTTCCTGCTACTTTCGGTGGACGAGGCGTACGCACATCGCGGCCCTGAAGCCGCTTTTCTTGCCGTCGGTCTCGGAAATCTTTCCGGACTCGACGAGCGGCTTCAGATATCCGCCGATGGCCTGCTTCAATGACTTGCCGCTCTGCGCGCCGCCGATCGAGGCTTGATAGGTCTCAAGCGCCAGCCCGGACAGTTTCTGCGAACAGGCATCCGCGTCCGAACGATCCGCCACAGCCAGGGAAGGCGCGGCAACAAAAGCAAGAGCAAGAACGATCCGAAGCATCCAATCCACCCCCATGTGAGACTCAAACGACGACGCGTTCGAATCTGAAAGAGCGTGGCGTTTCCCGTCACGGGATAGTTCGGTCTTATCCCCACAGAAAGGCCGGCTTCCGGGCAGGGGAGCCGGGCAGGGGAGAAAGCGTGGCGCGTTACGAGCCTTCGACGGTTCGTCGGGACCTGTGTCTTCGATCTTGAGAAAATCCTCGGTGGGCTTTTCGGTGGGCTTTTCGGTGTCCGGCGGCGCCTTGTCGGGAAAGGCCTTTTCGACGAGCTTCAGCAACTGATCCTCGAGCTCGAGCGGACTTGGCGCAACAATTCGGCCTCGCGCGATCAGCCATTCCCGCAGCGCCATGTCGACGACCATGGATTTGGTCAGCGAGGGGTTGCGCTGTTCGGCCATCCACTCGTTGAGGAGATCGTCGATCTCGTGGTGCGTCACCACAAGAAGCGTTGTCGTTTCACTGATGCGGCTCAAAGCGTCCTCGCAATTCGAAACAACGGGGCAACCGGGAAAAGATTCCCGGACGCGGCACGGCGCCCCTTAAACGATCAAGGCCGCGTTTCGTTCCGCCGGGAGGCGCGCCGGCGTAACGCGAAATTGATATCGCGCTCCGGACACATTCGCTTTAGGCTTTCGGGCAGAGGAGGTGAGCCATGTACTCCATCGAGTGGATCGGCCTTCCGAAGCACAGGCCCGCAATCATAAAAGCTGCGGCCGCAGAACACGCCGCATCGATCGAAACGGCGATGGACGAGGCGGACAATCAGTTTGTCGCCATAAAACGGGAAAATCCCGACATCATGGGCTACCGCGTCTGCAAGAAGGGAGCGTCTCTCTTCACGTGGTGGAGCAATGATACGGAGAGCCTCACGGCTTAGGCTGCTGCGGCGGCAACGTCCTTCTCCAGCATAGGTTGTGGCATCGGTTTCGTGCGCCTGTAACCCGAGCGGTACAGTTTCGGCGCGGGAGCGCTGCTAGCTTGCGGGTCTGGGGGACCCGATGAAATCACTGCTTCTCGCCGGCGCCGCGCTGAGCGCGCTCGCAACCGCCGACCTTCGCCGCCGATATGCCGGCCGCTCCGGCCCCGGACGCCGCGATGGTCGAGGCCGGTGATCGCTGGAGCGGCTTCTACATCGGCGCACACGGCGGATATGCCTGGTCCGACGCGTCTTACGACGAACTCGATTTCTTCGCCCCCGTTGAGCCCGCGGCAGACGCCGAGGACGACGGGTTTCTGGCGGGCGCTCAGATCGGGTACAGCCGGCAAACCGGCCAATGGGTCTTCGGCATCGAGGCCGACGCCTCGTTTCTCGATCTCGACGGCGAAGAGAGCCCCTTCTTCGGACTCCTTGCGCCTGTTGCCGCCGTTGACGGCACTCTCTCAACCAGCATGGACTGGCTTCTCACGGCGAGAGGCCGGGTGGGGTATGCCTTCGGCGACGTCCTGCTGTTCGCCACCGGCGGCGTGGCCTTTTCGGAGGTTGAAACGGTAGCGGCCGGCGACATCCTCTCTCCTTTTCCCACCATCCCATTCTCGGAAACCACCTCCGATCTGGCCGCGGGCTACACTCTTGGCGCGGGCTTCGAATATGCGCTGACGGAACGTCTCTCGCTGAAGGCGGAATATCAGTATGTCGATCTGGGCGACACGTCGTCCTACGACATTCTGAATGGCCTCACTCTCGATGGCGACGCCGGGGAGGTCGACGTCAACCTTCACCTAGTGAAGGCCGGCATCAACTATCGTTTCTGATCGCCGTCGGTCGACGAACTGAAGCGTCACTGACGATCCCGTCCGAATGTGCTGAAATGTCGGCCGCATCAGCGTCATGGCGCATCGTGTCCGACATGATGTCGCCGCGCTTGTATGGCGACATCGACGTTTCAGGATCCCGACTCACGAAGTCGCCTGTTGTCGTATTGAACACCGCCTCGGGAGATGCCTCTGATGAGCCGAACCACTATCATCGCAGCGGTCATAGCTGTCGTAATCATCCTAGCTTTCGTGATGCTGTCTGGTCGAGACCGGGCGACAACCGATACTGGAACCGCCCCGGCGAGTGAAACACCTACATCTCCGCCGCCAGCTACATCTCCGCCAGCGCCTGCTCCTTAGACCTCGGCGGAGGCGCACGAATTTGCATGGACAGAGAGTCGTCAGGTTCCGCCTCAACATCCTGGAAGATCCAGAAGGTCGGTCCTGCGGCTGAATGCCTGTCGTGTAATGACGTCGTTGAACACGAAAATCAAGCGCATCGCCATCAACAGCTGACATGGCCTGGAGGAGGCGGGACACCGCCTCCTTCGGCTACACGAAGAGGGCAGGTGGGAGCGCGGCCCGGCGGGAAACGCCGGCGGCGTCAACGCATGATGCGCTGCGTCAAGCGGCGGGGGGCTTGAGCAGGCCCACAGAACACGGCTTTCGCGCAGCCCGCTTGTTTCACCCCGGAATGAGCAGTTTAATCACGCCGGTCGTCACGAGAAGGCCGATGATGAAGATGATGACGACGGCCCAGAGCAATATCTTGATCATGGCGAACCTCGTTGCGCGATAGCCCTCAACGCCTCATCCGGCGAACGGTTGCTTCCGCGACGCGGAGCCGAAGCCTTCGGGGCGGGCCGCGGACGGTTGCGCAGTGACCGTCGCCCAATCGCTCGCCGCCTTTCTCCTCGCCGCGATCGTGCTGGTGCTGACGCCCGGTCTCGACACGGCCATGGTCGTGCGCTCGGCCAGCGTCGACGGCCCGCGCCGCGCGGTTCTGGCCGCGGCCGGAATATCGGTGGGCTGCCTCGTCTGGGGAAGTGCGGTTTCGCTCGGGCTCGGCGCGCTGCTGATCGCGTCGGAATTCGCCTATGCCGCGCTGAAGATCGCGGGCGCGCTCTATCTCATCTGGCTCGGCGTGGACCTGCTCTGGAGCCCCGCATCGGCCGCGCGTCCGGCGCCGACCGGGAAACCGGAGCGGATGTCCGCACATCCGTTCGTCAAGGGCCTGACCACCAATCTGCTCAACCCGAAGGCCGGTGTGTTCTACGTGTCGTTCCTGCCGCAATTCGTGCCGGCGGACGTCAATGTCGCGGCGTTCTCGCTTCTGCTGGCGGGCATCCACATCGCCGTCGGCCTGGTGTGGTTCGCATGTCTGATCGGCGCCTCCGTGCCGATGCGGCGTATGGTCGGACGGCCCGGCGTGGCGCGCGCGATCAACCGCATCACCGGATGCATGTTTCTCGCGGTCGGAGCGAAGCTGTTGATCGAGCCGCGCGGCGGGTAGATTTTCCGCGGCCCGGCCATGATCAGAAAATCGGTGCGAACGGGAATGGATAAACCCGTCCGCACCGAGTTTCGGCCGCCCGGGGGGCGAGGCTGGCCGGAGTGGATTCAACCGCTGAGTTCAATCTTGGTTTCGGCACGCTTCCGGACGCTTCCGCGAATGCCTTCCGTGCGGTGGAACCCCGGATTTCGTAATCCGCTTCGGGCTGGTGGCGCCGTTCCCCGGACAAGCTGCACTCAACTCGGCGATAGCCCGAGTTGAGCGTTCACAATCCCAACTCGGGCAAGCCCGAGTTGGGTGCTGCGTGCAGCTTGTCCGGGAGACAGGACGGCAGGGGTTCTGGTTTTGGTTACGCGCCAATACCTACGGATGATTCCGGCAACACGTGCCAAGCCTATCTACGGTGGCAGCACCACTGGAGACGTCGGCCTTGCTCGGTGAATTACAATTCTTAGCGACTGGAACGCCGGTATCTGGGGAATGTCGGCTTCTATCAGACCAAGTTTCGCCGGGCGCGACCAAGCTCATCGCTATGGGTTTGAGGTGTTCGCGCGAGCAGATATCAATCGCATCGAGAGTTTGGGACTTCAATGATTGAAGAAGACGCTGTTGAAGCGCAGAGGAAATCCATCTGCTGCTCGCCGCAACGGTTATCGGAGTGGCCGAAGAGAACACGAAATTTCGTTGTGAGACGCGGCATGAAGCTCGTTTGCGGCTCTTCCGATTTTGTGCCGACGAGCGCCGCGTCGAACGTGTCCGTGATCAGCGGAGGGCTACGACTGTTGTGGCTCAGAGCGTTGGCAGGTATCGGGCTTCGTCATTTCGTTGCCAGAAGTGGATTGGGCTACGAGTTCGTATGTCACATTGGCGACCTATCGGAGTATCCGTTCTACCATCCTCGTGCGTACGAGAAAGAACTCGCACTCAGTCTGGGTTGGTTGAGGCAGGCGGCAAAGCCTGCCGTCTATGACCTGGGAGCGAATGTAGGCTTCATCTCCACTCATCTTGCTCAGATGCTTGCCGGCCGGGCACCGAAAATCTATGCGTTCGAACCGGTTCCTGCGACATTTGCCAAGCTCGAGATCTCGGTGAACCGGCTCGGCGTGCACGATGCGGTCCGTCCGGTTCCCATGGCGCTCAGCGATACACCGGGAAACCTGCGGATTGCGTTCACTCGCCGTAATTCCCTGGTTTCGCACGTGATCTCCGATCAGGCCGCTTGCGAGATTCAAGGCGAGCAGATCGTGTGCGCGAGCGGGACGACTCTGGACGAGTTTAGCGCGGAAACAGGCGTGCATCCGACCCTCATGAAAATGGACATCGAAGGAAGTGAGATCGCTGCGCTCAGAGGAGCCAAGGACCTGCTTTCACGGGAAGATCGCCCGAGCATACTTTTTGAACACAATCCGATCGCCCTTGGCGAGAGAGGCGTCGATCCCAAATGTTTCCTGGAGTTGTTGTCCGGCTATGAGTTCTACTACGTCGACGATCTTCAAGACCAGATGCTGCCGTTCGGGAGCCGCATATCCGATCTCAGCCGAGTTGACTGGATATGCAATCTCTTTGCAGTCCCAACGGGCAAGGATAATGCGGCGAAATGGCATTCCGCTATTGCCTTCGCCCGGAATGAACTCGGAATAGACCGCGGGGCCTAACGCTGAGGCCCCAATTGTAACGTTCAGCTGAAACAGTTCCCGGTGTGACGTACGGACAACGCAGGATGTCACGTCAAGCGAGGAGGATATATCCGGAGGATGCGTACATAGCTCGCGTTAGTTTCTCGCCCGGAAACTCAACTGGAGTTAGATCAATGGAACCAATGAGATCTGTTGAAGAAAGGCGGCGATCATGGCGCGATCTTCCCGATCTGATCAGCCGTCCTTCGATCGCCCGCTGGGCTCCGATCCCGCTACGCCTGGTCGTTGGATACGGCTTCATGGAACACGGCTTCGCCAAGGCGGCGAGGGGCTTTGATGCATTCCCTGCAATCTTGTCCGCGATGGGCCTTCCGGCGCCTCATGTGCTGGGGTGGCTCACGATCACGGTGGAGATCCTGGGCGGGCTGGCTGTGCTGCTTGGTGCGCTCGTGCCGCTGGCCAGCATACCGATGGCGATCGTTCTTTTGACCGCGATATTCACCGTGCACCTGCCCTATGGCTTCAGCTCAATCAAGCTTGAGGCAATAACGGCGACCGGCGCACAGTTCGGGCCGCCGGGCTATGAAACCGATCTCCTTTACCTCGCGTGCCTGGTGGCACTCGTCCTGGGAGGATCCGGACCCCTTTCGGTCGATCGCTTTCTAGCGAAATCGCCCAAGTGAGCGGCGCCCAAGGTCTCTTCAGAAAACCGTTCGACACCAACGTCCAGGTTGATCGCGTCTGGAGCCCGTCGCCTCCATGTTCTTGATTTAATCCACGTCGTCCTCGTCAAGCGTCAGCTCGAGCACCTCCAGCGCTTCGTTGAGCCGCACGTCGTCGATTTCGGCGAGGGCTTCGTCGACGAACTCGTCGGCCGTCATGGTGCTGTCCGGATCAATCTTGCGGCGGGCCAGATCCTGAAGCCGTCGCAAGGCTCCAACAACGCGACCGGTCGCATCGGGGTCTGATGGCGGCATCGCACATCTCCTTCCGTGGAGCAGATGCGCCCCGCAGAGATTCGTTCCGGCCGCTGGAACGATTCAGGCGCGAAATGACTCGACTCCCACAGTTCGGAGTTGCGCCCCCCGCACGACATCCTGGAAGGGCTACCTCAGACTAGCGGCCGAAGGCAGAGAGCAAGACCCGCGGAGGGAAGGCGAAGCGCGCGCGGCGTAGGCGGAACTCAGGGAGCGGTCGCTATTGCCTGGAAGGCGGCGCCCGTCAGGTGCGCACCGCCTGTGCAAGCCAAGATACCGGCGGTTCCGGCTAGACCGCCTGCACGACCTGCAAATCAACTCCAGGTGCAATAAGGACCGCCTATGAGCCCCTTCAGACTGTTTTCTCGCCTGTCCCCGGGGCTCTGGTTCGTTCCGCTGATGTGTGTGCTCGCGGGCGTCGGTCTTTCCTTTGGCACGATCGCGATCGACAAGGCGTACGAGTACCGCCTCGTGCCGCAGTCAATCAGTGGCGGCCCGGAAGCTGCCCTCGAGATCCTGGCCACGGTGGCGGCATCGATGGTGAGTCTCGCGGCGCTCGTCCTGACGATCACCATGGTGGTCGTACAGCTCGCGATGGGTCAATTCTCCCCGCGGATTGTCCAGCGCATCCTGCAGGACAAGCCCAGCCAGCTCGCGATAGGAATTTTCGTCGGCACCTTCGCGCACGCCATGATGGCACTACGCGAGGTGCAAACCGGGGATCAAGGCGTGGTTCCGGGAGTTGCCGTGGTCGTCGCGTTCGTACTGGTCATCATCAGCATCATGGTGCTCGTCTGGTACGTCAATCACATCGGACGCGCGCTGCGGGTATCGGCACTCATCGAGCTCGTTGGATCGGATACGCGCAAGCTGCTCGATTCACTCTACGCGAAGGCTGGCGCGACACCCCGCCTGGAACGACCGGAGATCCGCGCGCCACGCTCCGGAGTCATCACTCGGGTGGATCACAAAGCGCTGGTGCGAATTGCCGAGGCGGGCAATTGCGTCCTGACGCTTCGGCCCGCGTTGGGCGAATTCGTGCCGGCGGGCGCCCCTCTATTCGAGATTTCGGGCCCGAGCGAACGGGTCGACATGAACGCCGCCGCGCGCTCGGTGCAGCTGGGCCTCGAGCGGACTCTCGATCAAGATATGGCCTACGGTCTGCGGATGCTCGTGGACATTGCCGAGCGCTCGCTGTCCGACGGCCCCTTCCTCGATCCGACGACGGCCGTGCAGGCGATCGACCGGCTGCATGATTGCCTGCGTCAGCTGGCGACCCGATCCTTTCCCGATGGTCGATATCGGGACAAGAACGGGCAAGTGCGTCTTGTGACGCCGTCGATGACCTGGGAGGACTATGTCCACCTTGCGTTCGACGAGATCCGAATGGCCGGGGCGGGATCACCGCAAGTTGCACGTCGCCTGCGCGCCGCCCTGGAGGACTTGCTGACGATCGCTCCGCGCGAACGCCAAGGTCCGCTCCAGGAACAGCTCGAGTTGTTGCAGTGCGGCACGCGAGGCGCGATTACCGAGGAGCGCGACCGCATGACGTCCTCAGGAAGCAATTCCAGCGGACTCGGTTGAAGGTCCAGGAGCGAAGTGCGGCGCAGCCGCCTCAATACTCAACTCAGCAGGAATGCAGTGCGCCTTCGGCGCGATTCAATCCTCGGTCCCGGATCGGCGCTGCGCTTGCGTGCAGCTTGTCCGGGAGACGTGCGGCCTGCGGCCTCCCTCTCCCCTTGTGGGAGAGGGCGACTCGAAGCCGTTAGGCTTCGAGCGGGGTGAGGGGTAACGGCGCTAATCGAGGGGCAGATACCCCTCACCTCGCTCGGCCTGCCGGCCGAGTTGTCCTCTCCCACCTGAACTCGGGTGTTCCCGAGTTCAGCACTTTGAATGGCCAAGTCGGGTAAACCCGACTTGGCTCGGGAGAGGAAAGGACGCCGCATGACGGCGAAAATCTCCCGGCAGTTCTTGTTTTGGTTAGGCCGCTGAAACCTTCGGTTGATTCAAGGGCGGTCGCTGTCCGCCCACTTGCATTCCCAGGGCAAAGGTTCAGTCCAGGCCCCCGGGAGGTGTTGCGCAGAAGGTATCGAGGCTTCCGATGGATGATGTTCACTACCGTGAATACAAGATCCTGCTCCGCCCGGAGCGGTTTTTCGATGCGCGGCAATTCGAGGTCTTTTGGAACAAGATCGGCCTGATCGCGCCGGACTTCAAGATCGCCGTCGGCACCAACAAGGACGGCTTCAAGCGCCAGGTCCGCGAGGTGCGGTTCTACGACACCCCGGAGTACGACCTCTACCAAAACGCCTTCATCCTGCGCAAACGCACCTTCTACACCGATGGCTGGCCCGAGCCCGAGCATGAGCTTACGTTGAAGTTCCGCCACCCGGACCTCGACGTCGCGGCCAAGGTCGACGTCACCCCGCACTTCAACGGCACCGCCAACATCAAGTTCAAGGAGGAGCTGCTACCGTTGAAGGACAACGTCGGCGGCATGCGCTCGCTGTACTCGCACAATTGCGTGCTGCTCAGCCCCGGTCTCGTTCTCGATGAAGGGCTGGAGCGTATCTCCTCCGTCTTCCCCGTGCTCGCCGATCATTGCCCGGTGCACAAGGGCGTGCCGATCTCGCTGGTCAACAATCTGACGGTGGAAGAGGTGCAGGTGAACGTCGGCGGTTTCGATTTCGGCCATGGGCTTGTGGCGAAAGCCACCATCGCGGTGTGGCGCGACCGCTCGACCGAGTCCATCCTCATCGGCGAGTTCGCCTTCCAGGCGAAGTTCGAAAGCTACGACACGCTGCACTCCAAGGCCCGCACCCGCTCGGAAGAATTCTTCAAGGCGATCCAGACCCGCGCGCCGGAATGGGTTCATCTCGGCACCACCAAGACCGCGCTGGTGTACAATTTCGGCAAGCAGCTCGTGGCCAGTCACGAATGACCCCGCCGCGCTGTCCGAGGACCCGCGGCCGAAGTGCGGAAAATCGTTGCGGCCCACACTGGACGCGAGCCCCCCGAGAGATAGATGCAGAAACATCAGGACGGCCGCCAATGATCGAAAAAATACCCCCGTTTACTGTGGTCTGCCTGCTGCCGCAGCCGGTCGTCGCGGCGCTCGATCTGTGGCGAATGGAGCAGCCGCACATGCCCTCGCGCGAGGACGCGGCCGCCCTGGCAGTTGAACGCTGGCTGATGATGCAGGGCGTGCTGCTGCCAGCACCCGAGGACGAGCGGCGCTGAGGACCGCATAAACGACGCGCTCAATCCTGGAGCGCCGCAGCAGCCTCATGACCCGCTTCGAACTTACGCCGCCATCTCGTCTGCGGTTACGAAGCCATTCCGTTCCCGCCGAATCGGTCGTAGAGCGCGCTCGCGGCAGCCTCGATCTTCTGCCGGCATTCCTCGAAGTCGGCGAGGCAGTTTCGCTCACCCTCGGATCCACACAGTTTTGCGATGGCTTCCATGGTGACCTGGCAGGGAATGATGAGATTCGATTGCGCGTCGATCATCCCGAAATTCACGGTACCGCCTTCCTCGAAGCAGTTTCCAGCCTGATATCGCTGAAGGGGCATGTCGGATTCCTACAGATCATCTGTGGTGACAGAAACTTTGTCCGGTTCGATCAAACGATCGAATTTTGCCGCGGCGGCGTATTCGATGTCCCCACGATAGGTTTCGAAGGCCAGGAGAAAATCTTCGAGGCTGGCGCCGTAATGCTCGTCCAGCGCTTCGCAACTGACCCGGCACGGAATGATCTTGTCCGTTCCCGGCACCAGCATGCCGAAGTGAACGCAATCGTCACCGCCAAGAAAGACGCGACCGCTTTCATACCTCTGAAGTGGCATCATGGATCTCAAGCCGTTCGGGTGGACAACGCCGGCATGCCTCAGGCGAGATCATTCTCCAGGATGCCGGCAACGCGCGCCCATTTGCGGAACTGGACCAGTGCTTCGGTCTGCTCCTTGTGGGTCTGTGCATCGCACACGATGCGAGCGACCCCGAGGGGGCGGCCCCAGTCACTCGGCGCCAGGAACTGCCGAACATCTTCGAACGAGTTCAGCTTCACGCGTTTCTTGCCATCCTGGACGACCATTGACTGGAAGGGCTGCATCGGTGGACTCCTTACGCTACACATTACACACAATACGCTACTAGGAGTTGTGACGTTTACACGGACACCACAACTACGTGTGGTTTAGTACGATAGCGGGCAATTCGGAGTGCGGAAGGACCCTGCCTTCCTCATTAGAGGACCGCTGACGGCGGCACGCGGGTTCCGGGCGAGCCCGCTTCCGCAGCACGCCTGAGCGTTGGCCTGGGTATAGGGCGCCCACGAGGGTGGGGATATTGCGATGCGGCCACCAAGCCTCAATCAATTCGATCGGCGCGGGTTCCGAAATAACACAGGTTGTTTGAGCAGAGATTTGTCTCCACCTTCTCTGGCGGCATAGAACCACTTTCTTCATAGGTACGTACGCACGAAACATGCGCCCGCACTACAAAGGGGCTGCGGCAGGACGAGTGCAGCTCCGGGGAGGAGGTTGAATCCTCCCCGGAGAATTTCAGAAGTACCGGCGCATCCCTGACAGCGTGCCGTAGCGGGCAGGATCCGACACCGTCGGCGTGACTGTTCCCAACCGTCCGCCGAACCATGCGGCGATGGCACCAATCAGCAAGGCGAAGAAACCGTAGATCGCCGCGCTCGAGGCCACCTTTCGCGCTGTCTCGGCCGCCTGGAGAGCCTGCTGTTTTGCCTGTTCGACTGTCTGGCGATACTGCTGCGCAAACTGGTCGACCCGGGTCCGCGCTTCCTCGACCGGAATGTTTTGTGCCGTCGCCAAAGCCTGTGCCGCTTTTTCGCGGGCATCCTGCGCTTGCCCTTCGTCCCCGGTGAGGGCGGCTCTTATGGCGGTGACAGCCGCATCGCGCAGGGCCGCGGGATCGTTCCCGCCCGTGGCGCCCCGGATCTGGCGCTCGATGCCGCCAAAAGGATCCGGCGTGTTGGCGAGGGCAGGCGCAGCGGTCTGAGCCGCCGTCATTGCGGTTTGCCCGAGCCCTCCGGCCAGGCCGCTAAGCGAATTCGCTGCGCCACCGACGACCCCGCCGACCGCGGCCGACAGCAGGTACAACAGCAACACAGTCGAAACCGCCCACGCGGTGAGGCCGTGATAGCCCGCCGTGTTGTCCACGGGCTTCCCGGACAGCCTTCCCGCCAGGAACCCGCCGACAAACGCGGAGATCAGCGTCGAGACGACATACCAGAGCCCGGCCGCGATCGAGAACGCTTGGGGCGATGGATTATCACCTTCTGTCGGGCTTACGGCAGCCAGACCAACCCCCACGGCGAGGAGGTTGAGCAGGATCAGCACGAAGAGCGCGACGACGGCGCCCGCGAACACGGCACCCCAGGCAATCTGATTGATCATGATGGTGCGGACATCTTCCGCCGGCGACACTGCGGAGTAGTTCAGGGGGTCTGGTCCAGGCCCGCTGTGGGGGGATGTCGAATAGTCAGTCATGAGCGTTTCCAATCGTTTCCAATCGAAAAGATTGTGGTGCCCGAAGCTCAACATATGCGACCTGTGATTGTTCCCCTCGAACGGCCTTTTCGCGGTGGTTGCCGCAATCCTGACGGGGCTGCGCGGTCCGGGCCGGGGGAGCGCTGAAAATCGCCGAGCAGACCGGGTGTCAGGCCGCGAGGACTATGGCGTTCGAGAGTTCGCAGAGAGCCGGCATCCCGATCACAAAGGCCCGTCTCGCCGTGACCAAAGCCCGGCAGTTTCTCGCTGGACGAGGTGCTGGCGAAACTGCAAGGGGCCGCGAAGCGCGGTAACGTCGCGGTCGGTCAGGGCGCGGAGACGCCCAAGCCTGACCTAACGGGACAAGCCTTAAACGTGAATAGGGTCGACCGTTACTCCGGGCCGCGATCTACGCAGGACGAACCATTGGGAAGGAAGAGTTCAAATGCTTCCGGCCCACGATAATTCTCGTCCTTGTACAATATGTGCAGATTAGCTGTCGGCGCCGATAGCCAGCTTTATGGCCGACGCCTCCATATTCACGTCGGTAATGACGGCGCCGGTCTCATACGATCGCGCGAGATGAAGTTCGGTTTCGTTGGCGATCTTCAGCACGATGCCGTTTTCCGTACGCAGGAACAGATGGCCGTAGCTGACGTCGATGCTTGCGATGGCCGCGCCCCTGAGCGCGAGAATAGGGTCCTGCATCGGCGGCCTCATGAGACGATATGTACATTATTCGGCGGACTGGATGAGGATCATGATGCCGGCCAGCCCAAGTCAGCTTCATCCGCCACGTATCTCAGCAATGGAACCGGAACGGTACGGTGACGATGTAAGGGTCGGTAAAGCCTTTCGGCGCAGGCGGTAACCTCAAACTTTCAACGGCCATCCGCGCAGCTTTCCCGAGCTCGGCATTTTTCGTTTCCAGTCTGACGACCGAGACCCTGCCGCCTCGCGTTACGCTGAGCCGCATCCGCACCGTGTCGCAGCCATTGAAGTCCCGCTTGTTCATGGCGCCAGACAGGAGGTGATGCAGTTTGATGTGGTGAGTCCGGATTTCCGCGTCCCGCGCATTGAGCGCCGATGCGCCGCCGACACAGGCGAGCAGAAACACCGCAGTCAGAAGTGCCAGTCGCATGTGAAAGTCCCCCCTGCGAGTATCGAGGTGGACTGGCTGTCGGGTCAAGCCGACGCGATATGCATTGGCTGTTCCCCGGACAAGCTGCACGGAGTGTAGCGCCGATCCGGGGTCCAGGAGCGAAGTGGCGGCGCAGCCGCCTCTCTGTAAATGCTGCATGGATTCAGTGCGCCTGCGGCGCGATTCAATCCTGGGTCCCGGATCTGCACTGCACTGCGTGCAGCTTGTCCGGGAGACGGAAAGACCCGCTTGACGGCGATTCCAAATCGGAGTCTGATTTTAGATGGACGAAGCGCGTGACCCTGCAGGCCATCCGTAAGGACGAGGCCCGGCGCGCTCCCAGCCGACGCAATATGCGTCCGGCGCGATGGCTGCGCATTGGCCGTTTCCCGGACACGCTGCACGCCCAACTCGGGCAACTTCGTGCAGCTTGTCCGGAAGACGAGAGCGCAATCGCGGCGGCCTCAGGCGGCGCGTCCCGATGCCTGCAGTTGCGAGCGGCACTGCTGCTCCTGTTCGAGCGCGCGGGCATAGGCGTCCCATGCCGAACGGCAGAACAATTGCGCGATCGCCAGTTCGTCCGCGGCGCGCTCGATTTCGTCGAGCGCTTCTTCGCTCTGCCGGAACAGCGGGTCGATGTTCCTGGTCTCGCCGCCCTTCTGGTCGAACGAGGTCAGCGGGAACGTCAGGGCCTGCGAGGTCTGCTCGACATTGAGGTAAGCGGTTTCCAGGACTTTCAGGGCTTCCCTGCGCGCCTGCTCCGCTGAAAGAAGCTGCCGGAGCGCCTGCTCAACGGCCCTTGCGGCTCGCTTCCAGTCGCCCGTGCGGGCGCCGAGTTTCTCCCGGCCGGCGGACAGCGCGACCCGAGGTTCCGCCTCGAGCGTGTCGACGACGGCCCTTTCCAGAATCTGCTGCAGGTCGGTGCGGCGAGTGGTCTCTTCCCGTTCGGCCGACCAATCCGGCGCCAGGTCTTGTGAGGTCGTATCGGCAGGCGTTTCAGTGTCGTGGTACATGATGTAATCTCCCGGTTGCGCCGACGGTATTCGAAGGCTTCAATTTCACAACCGCAAACGTGTTAATTGGTAAATTTACCTAAAAGGTTCATCAACCGGCGGGAATGCTCCTTCTTAGCGTCAACGGGGAAGTACTTCCGCAAGTAGATGGAGAAATTGGGGCACGTTCCTTCTGGGTAGACTGCGCCGGATTACCAGGGGTTGTGGCGTATGTCCGAAATGCACCTCAGTTCCGCTCTGGCCGAATTGAGAATTATTGTCGCCGAACTCGGGTGTTCGGCCACGGCGCATGCGTCCCGAACCCCGCCGGCGCGGCCCCAGGCTTCGGCGCACCTCGCTCCTGGATACGAGACAGGGATTCCCATGCCGGTACTCCCGAATGCACGCCATGAACTGTTCGCCCAGAATCTCGCCAGGGGGATGTCCAAGTCGGACGCCTATGCAGCTGCGGGTTATCGCCCGTGCCAGCAAAATGCTTGGAGGCTTGGGCGGGTGCCGAAGGTTGCCGACCGCGTTGCCGAGCTCCAGTCCCGGATGGCGGAACGCACTGTGATTACAGCCTCGCAGCTGATCGACCTTGCCGAAGGCGCGCGGCTTCTGGCGATGAAGACCAAACAGTCCTCGGCAGCAATTGCCGCGATCCGGGAGATGGGCGTGCTTGCCGGCGTACGTCGCGAGCAGCGGCTTCAAGCCGCCGCGCGCACCCTCAACGAGATGAGTGACGAGGAATTGGCCGAGATTGCGCGCCGCGGTGGGGACGGCGAGTAGCGCAGGCGCAGCCGCGCAGGGGCTACGTCCTGCGGTCTTTCAGAGGCTTCATCGCCTTCAGCGTGGCGAAGGTGATGATCGAGAGCAGGATCGCTATGTCGTAAGCGCCCAGGCCGATCGACGTGCCGATGGCGCCCGTGCTCCAGAGACTGGCCGCGGTCGCCGTGCCCTTGACCGAGTCCCGGACCTTGAGAATGGCCCCGCCGCCGATGAAGCCCATCCCGGTAATGATGCCTTCGATGATGCGGGCCGAGCCTTCGGGATGCCCGTGAAGAATGGTTTCGGCGGCCTGCACGAACCCGCAACTGGCGACCGCCACGAGCGGGAAGGTCCGCAGCCCCGCGCTGCGCTCTTCATGTTCCCGGTCCCATGCGATCGGGAGGGCGAGCACATAGGCGCTGACGAGCGCGATCAGGTGCGGGAGGAAGTTGAAGCTTGTCGTCGCGATGAAGTCGGCGATCATTGGGGGTGTCTCTTGTTTGCGCGACGGGGATCAGGCCCGCCGATCGTCGCCGAATGTAGCGTCATCAATGTCCGGAGGTTCACGACGAGATTCTCCGAATTGCGGAAGGTGATTCAGAAGCAATTCCTCGGACGTGCTCATACTGCCGATGGCTGGACATCATCGATCACCGTCCTCGCTTGGCCGGATTCTGACATGGCGGCGAACAAAGAGAAACTCGCAGATGAAGGCGACGTGGTGCAGGCCTGGGGCCGCGAAGTGGAGCGTTCCGCGACATGCGGAAACCGCAGCGAAACGAGCAATGGTCATCGCGCTGTGTTCCGGAGGACGCGGCGTGTTTGGTTCAAGCGCCTGAGTGCGAGCCATCGCTCGGCACGGGCGGCTGCGGCGGTGAATCCGCCCGTGCCGAGTTTTCGGCCGACCCAAAATCCGAGAATGGCCGCCGTTTCCTAGTAACGACAAAAAATAAGATTGGTTTCGGCACGATTTCGAACAGAACCGCGCTCGCGCTCGACCATGTCATGACCGTGCAAAGAACGATGGCGCCGCGGGATTCCAAGCGTACTCCAGAACCGAGACGGCTATTTGCCGCAAAGCGCACCGCCTTCTCGGGGCAGGCTCGAAAGCGATGGCGCTTCGCGGGATCGCCGCCGTCACGTTGGAACGGCCATGAGCGAAGAGCTTCGAGGTTCGCACCGTCTTGTGAGGGCAGGCCTTTCAATCGCGAAGCGCCATCGCAGAATAAATGCGAATATCCCAAATTCGTTTCACGACCGCGGGATAGACATTGCGAGAAATAATGCGACGTCGTCCGCGAGACGGTCCGCAGTATCCACCGAGGCGTGGTCCCGCGAGGGAAACCGCGCGCCGCGGCGGGTGCAGTCCACTCGGATCCGGGAGGGCGCGGCAACCGACACTGACGGGCGTCAAGGTTTCGTCCCCGCAAATGGCGTGAAATTCGCCGTCGCCGATCAAGGTTCGCGAGGCCGCCGATGAGGATCCCGATCCGGTTCGCCCTCACGCTCATCGCGCTCCTGGTCGGGGGCTTCTCGATCGCGACGGCTCACCCCGCGCCTTCCGGATGGAACTACCCGGCATATTGTTGCCGCGACCGGGACTGCGTGCAGATCTCCGACAATGACGTCATGGCGGTCCAGGGCGGATGGGGCGTCAAGGCGACGGGGGAGGTCATTCCGTACGTGACAGCCAAGCCTTCGCCGGACGGCAGGTTTCATCGCTGCTCGCCGCATTTCGCCGATACTGCAGCAACCCGACCAGACGATCTGCCTGTTCGTTCCTCCTCAGAATTTCTGAACTGCGCCGGGATCTTCGGCCTCGATCTTCAACCTCATGGTGAGGAGCAGGATGAGGTGCCAAGTGTGGCGCAGCCCGGTTCGGCGAAGCCATGAAAGAACGGTGCGCTGTGCCCCGACTGCGCGATGCAAATCGGGGCACAGGCTTGTTGTGTCAGTACGCCTTCTTGGCGGGCTTTTCGGGCGCCACGGGCGCTACGGACTCGCCGGTGCTGCTGCGCCCGGATTGTTCGTCCAAACTCTGATGCCCCGGCGCTGATTTCACGGGCGCTCCCTCCTTCCGGCTTGACCTGTCCGGGAGCGTAGGTCTTAGCCGAACCCGGCTGCATCTGTTGCTGACCAGGAGCATTCTGGCTCTTGCCCTGGGCGCTGGCCGGGGTAATCGCGAGCGGCACCGCGCACAGGCTCAAGGCCGACACTGCAGCAAGAAGATTAAGCTTCATGAGTGTTCTCCCATCTGAACGGCTGCTTTGAGCAGCACGGTCAGCGAACCCGATTCGAGTGGTTCCAGTATGACCAGACTGCGGCCTTGCCGAGGTTGTACGATGGCCGCGCATTGACGGAACCGTTAACGTCCCCCGGCCCTCAAGCGGACTGTAGGCGGGTAAGCACTTACAGTTCCTAACTAGTGGTCGTCTTTCCTCTCCCGAGCCAAGTCGGGTAAACCCGACTTGGCTCGGGAGAGGGAGGCAGGCCGCAAAGGCATGAACGGAATGAGCGAGCATGAACCTGCCGATATCGGCCGCGGCGGCGGCGCGGGCGCTTCTGGCGCGCCGTGCGGTTCGGCGAAGCCTCACCGCATGCGCGCGCCATGCCGGGTTCGACCCGGCGGCGCATCACAGGCTTCTCATCGCGGAACTGGAAGTGCTGGAGCGCGGCGAGAACGACACGCTGCTCGTCTTCATGCCGCCGGGCTCGGCCAAGAGTACCTACGTCAATATGCTGTTCCCGGCCTGGTTCCTGGCGCGGAATCCCGCGCGCAACGTCATTTCCGCGTCGCACGCGACCGAACTCGCCGAACGCTGGGGCCGCAAGACGCGCAATCTCGTCACGCTCGTCCGGCGCGGCGCTCAATCTTTCGCTGTCCGCCGACAGCCGGGCCGCCCATCGCTGGGGCACGCAGAGCGGCGGTGAATATTACGCGGTCGGTGTCGGCGTCGGCATTGCGGGCTTTCGCGCCGATCTCGGCATCATCGACGATCCGTTCGGCTCGCGCGCCGATGCCGAGAGCCGCAAGATCCGCGACAGCATCTGGTCGTGGTATGTCGACGATTTCTCGACGCGCCTGAAACCCGGCGCGCGCCGCGTCATCATGCACACGCGCTGGCACGACGACGATCTCGCGGGCCGCATTCTGCGCCAGCTCACCGCGCTCGGCCGTCCGTTCCGCGTGCTGAACCTTCCGGCCGAGGCTTTGCCCGGCGATCCTTTGGGCCGCGCGCCCGGCGCCATGCTGTGGGACGATCCCGGCGGCTACGATTACGGCTCGTTTCTGCGCACCCGCAAACAGGAGAGCGATGCCCGCACCTGGGCCTCGCTCTACCAGCAGAACCCGGTTCCGGACGACGGCGAATATTTCCAGCGCGGCTGGCTGATCCCCATTGTCCGCACGCCCGCGCGCGCGGATATGCGCGTCTACGGCGCGTCCGATTATGCGGTGACGAAAGACGGCGGCGATTACACCGTGCACGGCGTGTTCGGGATCGATGCCGACGAGCGGCTTATTCTGCTCGATCTCTGGCGCGGCCAGAAGGACAGCGCCGCCTGGATCGAGGCGTGGTGCGATCTCGTGCTGAAATGGAAGCCGCTGGAATGGGCGGAGGAGGGCGGCCAGATCCGCGCTTCGCTCGGGCCGTTCCTGCAGCGCAGAGCCCTTGAGCGCAAAGCCTTCACGCATCGCCGCCAGTTTCCCTCGCGTCACGACAAGGCGGTGCGGGCGCAGGCGATCCGCGGGCGGATGTCGATGTCGGGGCTTCACGTGCCGGCGCAGGCCGCGTGGCGCGCCGAGTTCGAGAGCGAGCTGCTGAGGTTTCCCGCCGGCGTGCACGACGACCAAGTCGATATGCTGTCGCTGCTCGGGCAATTGCTCGACCACATTTCCGCGCCCCGACGCGCGACGGGCACGCAAGCCCCGGCCGATACCGGCTATCGCACGACGGGTGGCGGCGAGAGCGACAGCTTCAAGACCTATTGAGGCGGGACGTCGTTGAGACCTGCGTGCGTGCGCTCCGGCCGACGCACGCAGCGATAAGCCAAGAGGGGCCCCCGCCGAAGCGGGGACCCACGCCTTTTACTCCACGATCTGGATTACCTTTCGGGTGCCGGGATCGACAAGGACGCGTCTGTCGTTCACGACCGCATAGCGGTATTTCGTAGCGGTCGGCACGCCTTCGATGGTGTGAATCTCAACGGTGTCCGGAAGGACAGCGCCAACGGCAAGATCGCCGTCAATCGTCACGGAAGAGGCTCGCCCCTCCTTGATGACGTAATCACGAACCTCAGGTTCGATCTGTACTGCGACTTGCGCCGTGGCCGGCGCCACAGAGGCAAGAGCGACGAAGGCTGCGGCGAGCATGGCTGGTTTCATCTGTTCTCTCTCCTTTGACCCCCTGCCTTAAACGCCTGCCTGCAATGCGTGTTCCCTGCGCAGTGGTTGCAGAGCGCCGATCGTTTCAACCACGCCGGCCAAACCGGCAGGCCGAAGTCGTGCCAAACGACACCGCGTCGTGGTGCCAAATTGTTCCGGCGCCGCGCATTCGAGGTTCTTCAAGAGAACTCCAGGACGATTGAGGTGCCTCATGGCGCAAGACCCACAGGGCACGAGCGAGGATTTCTACACGCTCGCGCAGCTCCGCCGTCAGTACACGGATTGGGGCGGCGCGAAGCACGACGAGATCGAAGAGGCGCGCCAGGCCCGGCATTATTACCACGGCGATCAATGGTCTCCCGAGGAGATCAAGACGCTTCGCAAGCGCAAGCAGCCGGTCGTCACCTTCAACCGCATCAACCGCAAGATCGACGGCGTGGTCGGCGTCGTCCAGCGCCTGCGGCAGGACCCGAAAGCCTTTCCGCGCACGCCGCGCCAGGAGGAGGGCGCCGAACTCGGCACCGCCGCTTTGCGCTATGCGCTCGACCGCGCGCGCTGGGAGAGCCTTGAGGCGGAGGGCGTGCGCGACGCCGCGATCGAAGGCGTGGCCGTCTGCGAACTCGGCCTCGACCAGGGCGATCACGGCGATCCGGAGATCACGCTCTCGATCGTCGATCCCGATCTCTTCTTCTACGACCCGCGGAGCTTCCGCGAGGATTTCTCCGATGCGCGCTATATGGGCGTCGCCAAATGGCTCGACCTCGAAGCCGCGCAGGAGCTTTACCCCGATCACGCGGACGCGCTGTCGGGCCTGATTTCATCCGGCGGCGACATCGAGACCACGGCCCAGGCCGATCGCGAGCGGCGCTGGATCGACACCGAACAGAAGCGCGTGCGCATCATCGAACATTGGTATATCAAGCGCAGCGCATGGCGCTTCTGTCATTACGCAAGCGGGCTGGAGCTCGCAAAGGGCACATCGCCCTTCACGGACGAACGCGGCAAGACCATGCCGCGCTATCTCGCCTTCTCCGCCTTCGTCGACCATGACGGCGACCGCTACGGCCTGGTGCGGCATCTGAAAAGCCCGCAGGACGAAATCAACGCCCGCCGCTCCAAGGCGCTGCATCTCCTGAACACGCGCCGCGTCATCGCCGATGAGGGCGCCGTGACCGATGTCGAGAAGGCGCGCGCCGAACTCGCAAAGCCCGACGGCTATGTCGAAGTGCTGCCGGGCGAGGGCGAGGTGCGCAAGCGCTTCACCGTCGAGGACGGGATTTCGCAGGCGCAGATGGCCGGCCAGTTCGAAATGCTGGCTGAGGCGAAAGCCGAGATCGAGACATTCGGCCCGAACCCGGCGGTGCTGGGGCAGGAGACCTCCGCGAAATCCGGCCGCGCCATCGCGCTGCTGCAGCAGGCCGGCATTTCCGAACTCGGGCCGTTCCTGCGTTCGTATCGAGACTGGAAACTCCGCGTCTACCGCGCGGTGTGGTCGGCGGTGCAGAGCCACTGGACGACGGAACGCTGGATCCGCGTCACCGACGACGAGGGCCTGGCGCAGTTCATCCAGGTCAACGGGCTGGATCTGGACGAAGCGGGGCGGCCGGTTCTGGTCAATGCGCTGGGTTCGCTCGATGTCGACGTGGTGCTGGACGAGGGTCCGGACACTGTAACGACCATGGCCGACACGTTCGATTTGCTGGGGAGCCTCGCGGCTGCCGGTGTGCCGGTGCCGCCGCAAGTGGTCATCGAGCTTTCGGCGCTGCCGGCGAGCACGAAGAAGCGTATCAATACGATGCTGGAAGGGGCGAAGGGGCAGGATCCGTTGGCCGGGCGGGCGCGTGAGGCCGAGATCGGGAAGGTCGAGAGCGAAGCCGCTCGGAACAAGGCGCTGGCGCTGAATTATGCGGCGGAGACGAGCGAGAGGCTGGCGGGGATGGCGTTCTCTTCGCCTCGCCCGTTTGCGGGAGATGAGAATGGGCCGGACGAAGAGGGGCCTGAGCTACGGCCCTAAGGTCCGAGAAACACCTTTCAACTCGACCTATTAGGGCGTGAACCGATAATTCGGTGCGATGATGCGAACTTCTGTTTCAGATCACTAGCGCTGGACATCACAGGGTGCTCCGTCAAAGCGGACGCGCGCGGCATGGATATCGGAATAACGACGGTCGGCCCAATCGATGAGGCTCGCCATCGGGTCCAGCAGGGATTGGCCTAGCGGGGAAAGGCAATATTCAACGCTCGGCGGCTTGGTCGGAAAGACATGGCGGGTGATAAGTCCGTCGCGCTCCAAGTCGCGCAGCGTCTGGGTGAGCATGCGCTTGGAGATGTCGCGGATGGCTCGGTGAAGTTCGCTGAAGCGCTGCGGTCGCGTCGCGAGGGTCATGATCATGAGTATGCTCCATTTGTCGCCGATGCGGTCGAGCACGTCGCGCACCGGGCAATGTACGGGTTCTACTGACTGGGCGTCGTCCGATTGATATCGGCTGAATCGCTCGATCGCGCTCAATGCGTCGCTCATGCGGTTCCCTTTTTCTCTCCTGGTTACAAAAAACTGCCTCCTTACGGTGCAGGTCTAAGGTCTTTATATGAGACCTACCCTAGAATATAGACCATTTAGCACCGGGAGAATACGCATGTTTCTAGTTATGGGAGTTACAGGAAAAGTCGGCGGCGCAACGGCCAGGCATCTGTTGGCCCACGGCAAGAGGGTACGCGCGCTGGTCCGCAGTCGCGAGAAGGCGGCGGACTGGATGGACCAGGGCGTGGAACTGGTGGACGGCGACTGGAACGACACGGCAGCGATCAAGCGGGCGCTCGACGGCGTCGACGGCGCGTTCGTCATGCTGCCGGCAGTCTGGGCCCCCTCGCCGGATTTCAAGGAAGCCAAGGGCGTCATCGCGAACTATGTCGAGGTGCTGACCAAGGCCGCGCCGCCGCGTGTGGTCGCGCTCTCGTCGATGGGGGCGAACCGGACCAGCGGGCTGGGAATGATCACCGCCCTGTCGCTGCTGGAGCAAGGCTTTCGCGACTTGGCGTCGCCGGTCGCTGTCGTGCGCGCCGGCGCGTTCTTCGAGAACTTCCTTTACGGCCTGCACGTCGCCCAGGGCGGCACGCTCCCAGTTTACTACAATCCGACCAGCCGGAAATCGACGATGGTCGCGACGAACGACATCGGTGCCGAGGTGGCGACGCTGCTGACCGGGCCGGCGTGGTCGGGGCATCGCGTCATCGAACTTGGTTCGATGGTCAGCGCGGATGAAGTCGCAGCGCAACTGGGCGATGTCATGCAGCGCGAAGTCAAGGCCTTCGCTGTCCCGCGGGCCGAGTGGCCGGCAGCGTTCGAGCAGTTCGGCATCCCGAAGGGCCAAACCGGACCGGCTGAAGCGATGTTCGAGGCCGTCAACGCGGGCTGGATGGACCTCGGCGTCGCTGGCACGGAGCACGTCGCCAGCACAACGCTTCCCCGCGATGTCTTCGCGGCGGCCCAGAAGGCCGCCACGGCGTAGGTCCGCGGATCAGCGATGAGATGCGACTTTCGGACCTGCTCCGGAAATTCGCATCTCCTTCGGAATGAATGCGTCGCGGCCGGCCGTCTCTTGGCGCGACCACACAGGTCCTCCGCGGCGCCCTGTCAGAAAAGGTTGGACAAATGTCAAAGATTTCATGGCGCCAAGTCTCGGCCTTGGCACTTGCAGCTTTCTTCGTCGTGGGATCGCTCAGCAACATCTTCGCCCCTGGGTCTATCTACGAGGAATATCTGCGGTGGGGATACCCGCACTGGTTCCATTTCGTGACCGGATCGCTGGAACTCACGACCGCCGTTCTGCTGGCGCAGGCACGGACGCGGCTGTGGGGCTCGGCGCTCGGCTGCACCGTGATGTTGGCGGCGCTCGCGACCGTCACCCTCCACGGCGAATACGGGCACGGGGTGCCGCCGCTTGTCGTGGCGACACTATCAATAGTCGTCGGCTGGATCGCCTGGCGGAAGCGGCTCCCCAGCTCGAAACGCAATCGCATCGACCCGATCTGCTTCAGCCCGTATCTGTGGCGGGCATGAAACCGTTTAGCCGCCAGACCGTTTCCCTTTCAGATGATCCTGGAGGGATCGACCATGACCAAATATCTCGCTTCGGCCGCTTTGGCCGCCCTTATTGGCGCTGCCGCCTTTACTTCACCGGCGGCTGCGCAGGTAGGTATCGACCTTGGAGTGGGCGGCGACCGCTATTATGACGACCGCTACGACGGCGACCGCTACGACCGCGACCGCGACTATCGCCCAGGCCGCCCCGGCGTCCGTATTTACAGCGGCCGCAGCGCTACTCGTGACGAATGCTATGAGCGCCGGTCCGTTCGGTGGATTAATGGCCGCAGAGTCGTAAGGACGACTCGCGTCTGCGACTGATACTGCTTTCGCGGGGGCGAGGTGCGCAAGCGCTTCGCCGTCGAGGACGGGATTTCGCAGGCGCAGATGGCCGGCCAGTTCGAAATGCTGGCTGAAGCGAAAGCCGAGATCGAGACGTTCGGCCCGAACCCGGCGGTGCTGGGGCAGGAGACCTCCGCGAAATCCGGCCGCGCCATCGCGCTGCTGCAGCAGGCCGGCATTTCCGAACTCGGGCCGTTCCTGCGTTCGTATCGAGACTGGAAGCTGCGCGTCTACCGCGCGGTGTGGTCCGCCGTGCAGAGCCACTGGACGGCGGAACGCTGGATCCGCGTCACCGACGACGAGGGCCTGGCGCAGTTCATCCAGGTCAACGGGCTGGATCTGGACGAAGCGGGGCGGCCGGTTCTGGTCAACGCGCTGGGCTCGCTCGATGTCGATGTGGTGCTCGACGAGGGCCCGGACACTGTAACGACCATGGCCGACACGTTCGATTTGTTGGGGAGCCTCGCAGCGGCCGGCGTGCCGGTGCCGCCCCAGGTCGTCATCGAACTCTCGGCGCTGCCCGCGAGCACCAAGAAGCGCATCAATACGATGCTGGAAGGGGCGAAGGGGCAGGACCCTCTTGCCGGGCGGGCGCGGGAGGCCGAGATCGGGAAGACCGAGAGCGAGGCGGCGCGGAACAAGGCGCTGGCGCTGAATTATGCGGCGGAGACGAGTGAGCGGCTTGCGGCATTCGGAGAAACGTAGGCCGCAGCCCGGTCAAAAACGCGGGTTCGGCATCCGCCCCGCAGGTGCCGAAAGAAGGGCAATCATCACTTGAGCGGTCATGATGTAGCGTTGCCGCGGCATGTTCAGCTTAAGCGTGCGCTGGTCGATTGCGATTTGTAGAAAGCCAGCACCGCGTTCTGGTGTTGTCCCGTAGTCGAACGTGCATTGCTCAACGAGTTTGAGGTTCCAGAGTCAGATTTTCGATCTTTTGAGTGTTGAAATCCGTAACCGCCAGCGAATGGGCAAACGCATTTCGGATGTCCTTGACAGTTACGAGTTCACGTCGGGCGTCGGCGCTGCAGAGGCCAACCAGGAAGGCTAAATCAATCTTTGCGCTGAACACTCCAACCGGGCCGGAGGATCGGAACATCTCGTTGGCCACCTTTGTGTCATCGTGCAGAATTTTTTTCAGCGCGTCGGTAAGGCGGTTTTCGACGATGACCGCCGCTAGAATGGCTGCCGCCCTATCGCTAGCAGATGAAAGCTCCTCTAGCGCAGCGCTCTCCTCGTCGGAGCCGATCATCCAAACCATAGGGTTGTCTTCTTTGGAATGAGGTGAAGCCGAGAGAGATGCCGCGTATCCGCGAGAAAATGAGCGTCCCTTAGGCGCGCCGGTCTTCTTGGAGCAATTTAGCTGCGCGCGTGAAGTCTGGAAGAGTCTCGCCCTGAAGTCAAGTCCTTCTCAGCTTTAAGAACTTCAGGGCAAGTTTTCACAGGGGGGCAGCCCTGCCAGTTAATGTTGGTGTTATTCAGTCGCTACTGGCTGCGCCCTTGATGGTTTGACAGTACGCATGGCGCAGTCAACGACGCCGATCGGCGCGGGGAGGCGGAGATCGGGAAGACGGAGAGCGAGGCGGCGCGGACCAAGGCGGCGGCGTTGAATTATGCGGCGGAGACGAGTGAGCGGTTGGCCGGGCCGGCCGGAGATAGACAGGCTCGGGGAGGCCCTTGACGCGGTATGCCAGATATGGCATAAGCACTCCACTGAGACAGGAAGTATAAGGCGGAAAACCGCTTACTTTTGGGGGAGATCATTACGGTGAAACACCAAAGCGCAAACCCATTGGGGGGCGGAATTGAAAGACGTTTGCTTTATTGCGTCGAGCCTCGACGACCTGTCGAAGTTTCCTGACGACGTTAAACGGGAAGTCGGATTTGCACTCTATTTGGCGCAGGGCGGGGATAAAGGGCTCAATGTGGTCCCTCTCGTCGGCTTCGGTGGAGCACATGTTTTGGAGGTCGTTTCCAGTCATGACGGCAACGCGTATCGAGCGGTTTATACCGTACGTTTCGCTGAGGCGGTGTATGTACTTCATGCCTTCATGAAAAAATCGAAATCGGGCCGAGCAACTCCGCGTCCCGATGTCGCGTTGGTAAAGCACCGGCTCAAGAGCGCATTAGAACATTACGAACAGATGCAGCGTGAGCGTGAAAAACGAGTGGAGAAGCGAAGTGCCAGTTAAAGACGAACAACGCCCCGTTACTCGTGGATCAGGCGATGTCTTCTCAGATCTCGGGATCACCCTGTCCCCGGAAGATCGGTTGAAAGTCGAAATAGCTCGGGAAATCACTCGAGTAATTGTAGATCGTAAGTATACGCAGACTATGGCAGCGAAAATGCTTCAAACCGACCAAGCGAAGATTTCGAAAATTTCTCGAGGCCTTGTGTCCGGGTTTAGCGCCGAACGTTTGATGGCTTTTTTGGTCGCGCTTGGGATCGACGTGGATATTCGGACGTCCGTAAGTTCAGAGGAAACCGGACGCGTCGTTGTGAACGCGCCTCAGCGAGCGATGGGCTAGTCTACGGATTTGTCAGGGCAGGCCGGGGAACCGGACGAGCTATGCGGCGACCCCGCAGAGAGGATCGTCTCTTTCGTCCTTGCAAAGCGCAAGGACTTGCCTTTCGATTGCGAGGAGATGAAAGGTGAGCTGCCGCGCCTTTCTTGGAATTTCGAGAATTTGCCCGAGCGTGACAGTTGTTCGGACACGTAATGCATTCCCGGTGTGTGCCGGATTTTGTTGAGGACTACGTTGTCTCCCTCCCTCCTCGTTAGCGAGCCGTGTATAGCCAAGGGGCGCTCCTTTTTAAGAGCGGAGGCAAGCGCCTTCACTCGCGAAAACCGCGTGAAGAATTCCAGGCCGTCGCGATAAACGTCGTCCTGGCAACCGTCCTCCCGGCAAGCGAACAGTGCGGACGTGTCGTTACAGTTTTGCGCTCGCCGCGGTTCTCACCTCTCCCCTTGTGGGAGAGGTCGGCTGACCGCGCAGCGGTCGCCGGGTGAGGGGTCTCTGACTATCGAGAGGGCGTAACCCCTCACCCCGCTCGCCTGCCGGCCGAGTCGGCCCTCTCCCACAAGGGGAGAGGGAGGGGCCTCTTCGCCTCTCCCGTTTACGGGAGAGGTCGAGTCGCGCGGTAGCGCGATCCGGGTGAGGGGACGTTGTAGGAAAAGCAATCAACAGCATCGTGCTTGCCCTCACCCCGGAGCGCTGACGCGCTCTCGACCCTCTCCCGCTTCGCAGGAGAGGGGAGACAGTTTTCGAGTAACCGTTACAGCAGCCCTGTAACCTTGTTTGCCACCGTCTGTTTTAGTCCCGTGCATGGACATGAGCCTCGACCAACTCATCCCGCTGATCACGAAGGCGAGCATCGTGCTCATGGTGTTCAGCCTCGGTCTGCACGCCGACCTGCGCGAGGCGGTCTTTCTGTTCCGGCGTCCCGAGCTGTTGGTGCGGTCTCTGCTGTCGATGAACGTCGTCATGCCGGTGTTCGCGGTCGCGATGGCGGCCGTCTTTGAGCTGCATCCCGCCGTCGAGGTGACTTTTATCGCGCTGGCGCTTTCCCCGGTGCCGCCTCTCCTTCCGAAAAAACAGACCGAAGCGGGCGGCGAGGAGCCGTACGCCATCGGTCTGCTGGTCGCAGCCGCGTTGTTCGCCGTCGTGGCCGTGCCCTCGGGCGTCAGCCTTGTCGGTAAGCTTTTCGCGAAGGAAATGCACGTGACGTGGAGCGCGGTCGCGATGCTCGTCTTGACCACCATCCTGTTGCCCCTGGGAGTGGGCCTCCTCGCGCGCCGGCTCGCACCCGCCATCGCCGACCGCGTGGCCAGACCGCTCTCGATCGTCTCAACCGCAATTCTCGTCGCCGCGGCGCTGCCGATCCTCTTCGCCGCATGGCCGCTCCTCAGGGGGCTGGTCGGCGGCGGAACGCTGCTGGCACTCGTCCTCTTCTCGCTGGTCGGTCTGATTGCCGGGCACCTGCTGGGTGGTCCCAAACACTATGACCAGACGGTGCTGTCCCTCGCGACCGCCGCGCGTCATCCGGGCATCGCGCTGGCGATCGCCGGACAAAATTTTCCCGACCAGAAGGCGGTGCTGGGCGTGGTCGTCTGGCACCTCATCGTCAGCGGGCTGATCGCGATCCCTTATGTCCAGTGGCGCAGGCGGGACGCTCTGATGAAGATCCGACGATAAATCTGATTTCGGACGGCGCCGCTTTGGCGCCGTCCGCTCGCTGGAAAAGTAAATACGCAAGGCGCGGGAGTTTAGAGAGGTCGAGTCACGCTTGGCGTGACCGGGTGAGGGGGCGTTGTCGGAATACGGCTTGCCCTGACCCCGGAGCGCTGACTGAGGGGAACATCGCGCGGTCCTCACGCTACCGGCAGCGGGCATTCCCTTCAGTGCATTGGTCGAGAGCTACACTCGAGACGTGCGTGATTTCGCTCACCGCGTGGATGAACCTCACATGAACCGCAGCCTCAGAAGCAGTTCATTCCCAAGCCGCTAGTTTTTCGCCAAAGCGGTCCCTTTCGGACCCGTAGATTGGAGAGAACAATGTTTCGCAAATTGGCCATTGCTGTCGCCGCGGTTCTGACGCTCGGCGCTGGTGTTGCTTCGGCGCCGGCTCCGGCTGCCGCAGCGCCTTACTTCCCTGGTGGCGGCGGCGGCCATGGCGGTGGTGGCGGGGGAGGCCACGGCGGTGGTGGCGGCGGCCATGGCGGTGGTGGCGGAGGTCATCATGGCGGCGGCGGCGGGGGACACCACGGCGGTGGTGGCGGGGGAGGCCACGGCGGTGGTGGCTGGCACCACGGTGGACATCACGGCGGACATGGAGGCTTTGGTTTCGGCTACCGGCACTACAGCTACTACGACGACTCCTATAGGCGTGCGCCCCGCTGCGAGCGCGTCGTCGTTCGTACGAGGATCCATGGCGAATGGCGTCGTATCGTCGAGCGCCGCTGCGGCCCGCGCCATTATCGCCGCTACTGATCGGGCCCCATGCGATTCAGCGGGACGCCTTCGGGCGTCCCGTTGGTGCTGGATGGTCACCTCTCCCCTTGTGGGAAGAGGTCGGCTGACCGCGTAGCGGTCGGCGGGGTGAGGGGACTGAGACCATCGAAGAGCGCGTATACCCCTCACCCCGGTCGCGTGCCCGCGACTCGACCCTCTCCCGCACTGAACTCGAGGTGCTCCCGTCGGCTACGCTTGAGTGGCCGAGTCGGGTAAACCCGACTTGGCTCGGAGAGGGGAAGGGCCAGTCGATCTCAATGCAGCGACCGAAGCGCTGTCCTGAGCTCCGCGGTGATCAGTGCCGGCTGTTCCCAGGCGGCGAAGTGTCCGCCTTTCTCGCGCCTGTTGTAATGGATCAGCTGGGGATACGCTTTCTCTACCCAAGAGCGCGGGGCTGCATAGAGCTCGTCCGGAAAGACGCTCACGGCAACCGGGATGGCGACGTTCTTCGGCGCGAAGAAGGCGAGCTTGTTTTCCCAATAGAGACGAGCCGAAGAGACCCCCGTATTCGTCAGCCAATACAGCGTGATGTTGTCGAGGATGTCGTCTCGCGTCAGACCCTCCGTTTGACCGTCAAAGACACGCGCGATGAGCTCATAGCTGCGCAGGTCGTGATCGATCATCCAGGCGGCGAGGCCCACAGGCGAATCCGCGATCCCGTACAGCGTCTGCGGGTGGTTCCCCATCTCCTGGGCGTAGGCCAGACCGTGCTTGTAGAAGAAGGCGAGCCGGTCATATGCGAACTTCTCCTCGGCTGAAAAGCCGGATGGCGGCGGAGCCCCGGTAAAGGCCGCCTTGTCGATGTCGGGTGGAACCGCGCCAGGCATGTTCGTGTGAATGGCGAGCAATCCCGGAGGCGCCTGCACCCCCATCAGGTCCACGACGAGCGCGCCCCAGTCGCCGCCCTGCGCCACGTAGCGGGTGTAGCCAAGGCGCTTCATCAGTTCCGCCCACGCCTGGGCCATGCGCTCGGGGCCCCAGCCGGCGCTTGTCGGCTTTCCGGAAAAGCCGTAGCCCGCCATCGACGGGATGACGACGTCGAATGCGTCTTCGGCCTTCCCGCCATATGCGGTTGGATCGGTCAGCGGTCCGATGAGCTTGATCTCCTCGAGAACCGAGCCCGGCCAACCGTGCGCGATAATCATCGGAAGCGCATTGGGGTGCTCGGAACGAACGTGGATGAAGTGAATGTCCAGTCCACCGATCTCGGTCATGAACTGGGGCAGGGCGTTCAGCCTGTCTTCGACCTTGCGCCAGTCGTATTCCGTCTCCCAGTAATGGGCGAGTTTCTGCATCGTCGCGAGCTGCACGCCTTGCGATTCATCCGCGACCGTTTCCCGGTCCGGCCACCGCGTTGCGCTTATGCGCCGGCGAAGGTCGGCAAGCTCCACTTCCGGGATGTTCACAGTGAACCGGCGAATGCTGGTATTGCCGCCATTCGTCATTTGCTGAACGTCAGTCATAGCCTTGACCTCCTGCAAAACCGTGAGGCCTAGCGGGGGTCATCTAGCGAGCATATCCGTCGCCGCCGCGATCAATGCCGGGCGTCTTCGGCATATGGTCGGTCGACTTTCTTGCCTGTACGGACAACTGCGCTAACGCAGCCGCTGGCGGCTCTAGCGTGAAGGCTCATCTGCTTGAGGACCAATCACATATTTTCACATTCCTGTGAAAGTTGCGGACGCGCCGCTGACGAGATACCCGTAGGTTATCGAGTGCGTATGACTACAGGAGCAAGAATGTCCGCATCGTCAGGAAACGGCAGGATTGTCCGCTGCGCCTGTGGAAGCGTGGAAATCGAAGCGATTGGTGCGCCGATTGTGGGTGCTGCCTGCTACTGCGACGATTGCCAGGAAGGTGCGCGTCAGATCGAAGCGCTTCCGAACGCACAGCCCGTTCAGGGTGCCGACGGCGGAACCGCCTATCTTCTCTACCGGAAGGATCGCATCAGATTCTCGAAGGGCTCAGCACTCCTCAAGGACTACCGGATCAAGGAGACATCGCCGACGAAACGGGTCGTGGCGAGCTGCTGCAATTCCGCAATATCCCTCGACTTTGAAAAGGGGCATTGGCTATCGCTGTGTCGAGCGCGCTTTTCGGAGGACGTCCCGCCCTTGCAGATGCGCATCTATACGAAATTCAGGCCTGAGGGCAGCGAACTTCCGAACGACGTGCCGAGCTACCCGACGTTTCCCGTCAAGTTCATCGCGAAGTTGATGGGTGCCAAGATCGCAATGTTGCTCCGTCGATGAAGCTCGCAGCCACGCGCCGCCGACCCTGAATGGACCGGAACGACGAGAAAGAAGCTGAACACCACCATGGAGAAGATCGATTTCCGGAAGACCCTGAAGCCACTCTACAGCCCGCCGCCGGGTGAGTTCGTCGCGGTCGACGTGCCTGCGCTGCAGTTCGTGAAGGTCGATGGTCAAGGCGATCCCAACATTTCTCCGGCCTATCGTTCCGCGGTCGAATGGCTCTATGCGGTGAGCTACGCCATGAAATTTGCCGCCAAGGCGGTGGGCAAGGATTATGTCGTCCCGCCGCTGGAAGGGCTGTGGTGGGCGGATGATCCCGCGAGCTTCCTGACGCGCGCAAAGGACGAGTGGCGCTGGACCATGATGATCATGGCGCCCGACTTCGTCACGCAGGAGACTTTCGGTGATGGCCTCGCCAAGGCGGGCAAGAAGCTCGGCCAACCGCCGGAAAGCTTGCGCCTCGAGCCCTATGCGGAAGGGCTGTCGCTCCAGACCCTGCATATCGGCAGTTATGACGACGAAGGACCGGTACTGGCACGGCTCCATCGCGACGTGATGCCGGCCAGGGCAATGGCCTTCAATGGCCTGCATCACGAGATCTACCTGAGCGATCCGCGCAAGACCGAACCCGCGAGGCTGAAGACGATCCTGCGCCAGCCGGTCAAACCTGTGTGAACGCGCTGCGCTTCGGCGCCTGCGAGGTCGACGGCACCGCTTACGCGTCACTTCCTTCGGCGCGCTTCTTCAAGGCCGCATTCATTGAATGGAATCCTGCCTCTGTCGCGGAAAGAGCGCCGCCAAGCAGCGGGACCAGAAGGCCGGAGAACTTCTCACCGTGGGTGAAGCGCGTTTGGCCGCCCTCTATCGGATCAAGGCGAAAATAGTGCTCGCCGTCGAATAGACCGGGAATGAGCACGCGGCCTAACCATCGCAGTTCGCGCTCCGGATGAACCGCAATCACGGTCGGCCTGAACCGCATTCCGGATTTGCCCGGCGGTGCAATGAGAACAGAGAGGCGACTGCCGGTCGTCAGATCGCCAGAGACCGACTTAATGAACGGATTCCAGGCCGGCATCCTGGCAAAGTCCGTGAGGATCCCCCACACCCGCGCGGGCGGAGCGGCAATCTCGATACTCGTCTCGATTTGTCGGGTAGCCATTGTCCCGAGAACTCTCCACGCTTTGCGCCAAGCATAAAGGAATCCGGCCCGGATCGCGACGAGCGCCGCTGCGAAGCGGCGCGCCCTCCCGAGAGGGAAGAGGAGGAGCCGCCGCCGCGAGGGGAACGATCGCGCTGGCAGACAATCACGGCCTCGCCGTGAGCGAACTCAACGGAACGTCGAGCACGTAGACAAAGCCGGTGGCCTCGTAGGAAAGCTGCACTTTGCCGCTCAACTGCTGCCCGAGCGAACCCATCATGCGGGTGCCGAAGCTCCGGCGTGTTGGCTCCTGCACGAATGGTCCCCCGGTTTCGGTCCATGTCAGGCGCAAGCGCTGGGCTGCATCGTCGATTTTCCAGGAAATCATTACACGGCCCTCGGGAACCGATAATGCGCCGAACTTGGTCGTGTTGGTGCATAGCTCGTTGAATGTCATCGCAAGCGCGATGACGGCTCCGGAGGCGATCGCAATGTCCGGTCCGTCGAAAGAAAATCGCCCGTCGCCTTTGCTGTCATAGGGCTCGGTGGCGCCGCGCACCGTGTGAGCCAGCCCGGCCTTCGCCCAACTTACCCGCATCAGGAGATCATGGGCCCGACCCAATGCGAGCAGCCGTCCCTCTATCGCCTGCTGCGCATGATCGAGGCTCGTCGCCATCCGGATGCTTTGAGATGCGATCGCACTTACGGTTGCGAGCGTATTCTTGATCCGATGATGCAGTTCCTCGAGAATAAGCTTCTGCAGTTTGTCCGCCGCTTCACGCTCCTTCGCGTCAATACCGGCCTGCGCCAGCAGAACCTCCGCATCGATAGTCGCTTGTTCCAGCAGACAGGCGAAGGGCGTCATTTTCCGCCGTCAGCGATTCCTGCGCTGCTGCGATCGAACCTGCCGCGGTCCATTTTTGGCGATCGCTTCAACCGCCAGCGGAATGGCCGCCTCGGGAACGACCTTCAGTACGCCCGTACCGACCATCTCCTTCAACTCGGCAATCATCTGTTTTACTTCAAGCGGCTTGCCAAAAAAGCGGCTGTCGGCAGGCTTATCCTCGTCGGTCGGTTGGACCTGACCCGAGACCAGAATGATTTTGATGCCCGGCCATCGATCGTGCACCGCGTGGGCGAGCTTCAACCCGTCCATGGTGCCGGGCATTTGAATGTCGGAAAGCAGGAGAGATATGTCGGATCGCGATTCCAGGATCGAAAGCGCTTCGTCGGCGCTGACCGCTTCGACCGCCTTGAAACCAGCATCCTCGACGATATCGACAGCGCGCATCCGTAATACCATTTCATCTTCTACGACGAGGACGAGGGGAACTGAATTTGATGACATGACTGCTTTCTGCCCTCGGTCTCGCCGAGTTTGCATGCTGAGCCACACTTTGTGCGCTCATTAGGAGGAACTAGCCAGAGGAATCGCTTGAAATGCTCGCCTTCCGACGCACGGCGCCAGCGAGCTCCAGCAGTCTAAACGCCTGAAAGAGGAGAACGATCCAAAGCCGGACAGCTCGCAGGTACGCCGAAGCCCGGCGGCGGGAGCAGTTCGTCTCGGATTCCGAGATTGCTCTGCAGCACGCAGGAGAGGGGAAGGGAGGGGTGTCTGCCGGGTTTTCGGTGAGCGCAAACGGGCGATCTGCCGTATCTCCCGCATGTCCATATTCGCGGACAAGCTTTCGCGCCTTGGTTCCTCATGAGCACATCGCAGCCAATCGGAGAAAAGTCACCACAGTCCGGGCACCAGCCGGTAGCGCACCGTCCGCACATAGTCCGTGTAGCCGTCGAGGTCCGATCTCAGCATTTTCTCTTCGTCCAGGATGCGCAGCATCAGGAGCGGCGCGTTGAGCAGCATGAAGAGCAGGCCCCAATATGAGCCCAGCGCCAGCGGCACGCCGATGAACATGATCAGCACGCCGACATACATGGGGTGCCGCACCAATGCGTATGGGCCGGTGGAGATGACCTTCTGGCCCTCCATCTTCTCGATCGTTGCGGAACCGTAGCTGTTCTCGCGCAAGACCAGGAGGTCGATCATGAGCCCGAGCGCCACGAGGACATTTCCGAACACCGAAACCCATGCGGGCACATGCGACCAGCCGAAGCGATAATCGAGCGCGGAGACGATCACCAGCCCGATCGCGCCGGCAAACGCGAGAGCGATAAGCGCTTTCTGCAACGGTCGCGTTTCGGCGCCGGGCCCGGCCTTGATGCGCCGCTCGAGCAATACGGGATCCGTAAGTGCGAGATAGACGCCGATGATGTTCGTCGAGACCGTGAGGACAATAATGAAAGCCCAGCCCTGCCAATAGGCCAAAGTCCCGGCCGGTACGAAGGTGAGAATACCCAGGACAAGCAGGCCTGTAACGACGGCCTTTGCAGTGCGAATGACAAGATTCATCGCAATACCCTTCACCCCGCTCGGCGCTACCGCGCCGAGTTGGCCCTCTCCCAACTCTTAAGTGGCCAAGTCGGGTAAACCCGACTTGGCTCGGGGAGAGGGAAAAAAGGCGTCCTTACTTGACCGCCGATAGAGGCGGTTCTCGCATGACCGAGGTGCCGGCAAAGTCAGCCTTGCGGATCAGGGAATGGACACCCTTCGTCCGATCCACGACCTGCGACACGTTGAAATCGGTCGCGGCGCTCAGATAGGCGAACGCGGTGGCGCGATCCATGTTGAGGCTCCGGCTCAAGAACCCGATCGACTGACGGACGCTGTCCTTCATGGCCTCGTTCAGGTCCGGATTGAGCCCGATCGGAATCCAGAACTCGTCGGTCTCGCCGAATGGCTGGCTCAGCTCCTTGCCCGGGATGCGTTCATCGCCTTTCTTGAGAAGCGTGAGCCGCAGTGTGGCCCGCTGCGGCAGTTCAAGTGCCGTGAGTGCGACCTCGCCATTGCCCTGCGCGCTGTGGGGGTCTCCGACATAGAACAGAGCGCCGGCAACCTGGACCGGCAGATAGAGCTTCGAGCCAACGCCCATGGCTGCTGCAACATCGAGGTTGCCGCCATGGGCTCCCGGCGGGATCGAATTCGGCTTCTCGCTCGTATTGGGCGCAATTCCAATGATGCCGAGGAAGGGGTCCACCGGGAAGAACACGTCTTCCTTGTCCTTGTTCTGCATCACTCCGTACCAATGGTTATGAAACTTCCGGATTGGCGTGAAGATCGAGACATTGCGGTAGAGCTCGGGATTTTCGGCCGACGCGGCCGGATCCGGTTTTTCCGTTTCGGGGAATTCGCCAGGCAGCGCGCCCTTCCCATGACGGTTGGTCACGACGCCGTAGGGAGCGCGCGGTTTCAGGTCCAGCGTCTCCACCACGAGGACATCGCCGGGTTCGGCCCCTTCGACCTCGATGGGACCGGTCACGATGTGCGGCCCGGCCTGGATGAAGTCGTGCTCGATCCGCGACGCGGCGATCGCCGCTGCATCCGTGAGGATGTGCTGCTGGCCGACGCCATAGGCGCCGAAGTATTTCGTCGGATTTCGCCCCTGATCCTCCAAGATGCCCTCATGGGAAACCGTATCGAACACCACCACCGCGCTGGAGGGCACGGTTAGAAACGGCTTGGAGTCCTTGTTGGGCAGGTAGCCCCAGGTGATGGTTTCAGGCGTTGAGGGCACGTAGTGCACATTGCCGTACACAGGAATCTGAATTTGAGCGGGCTTGTCCGCAAGTGGTTGGAGGATTGTGTAATCGCCCTCGAAATTGCCCGTAACTTTCGCAGGTGCAACGGGGGCTTCAGCCAAAGCACTCGTCGACAGCAGTGCCGCCACGAAGACAAGTTGATATCCTCGATGCATTCCTTCCTCCCGATCGGTTTTCTTCTCGGAGATCCCTGTCGCGCGGGACGCGATCATTTCGCGGGCAGCGGCACACAGGAGGCAGGAGGCGAAGCAGTTCCTCCGGCTTAAGGGATGTAGGAGCCAACCGCGACGAGGCTAGAAGCAAGCGCGCTGCCCAGGGTCGTGCGAAACGCCCGTTCAGACGCCCGTCGCGCTGGAATGCCCGGTCGTGTCACGTCTTCGTCGGGCCGGTGCGTCGGCGCGCCGGCGGGGCGTTTCTCGCCTTTATGGCCTTGAGGCATCTACCAAATTCAAACCGGGACACGGCCCCGGCGCGATTTGCGCCAGCGGAGGAAGCACACGCTGCTCAAGCGTGACCGGTGAGGGGGCTCGGACTCCCGCGAGCGGATTACCCCGCTCGCCGCTCAACTCGGCTATCGCCGAGTTGAGCACTGAAGTGACCCGAACTCGGGTAAACCCGAGTTCGGGTCGAGTTGGCCCTCTCCGCTGAACGCGGTTGTTCCCGGGTTCAGGTTCTTGAATGGCCATGTCGGGTAAACCCGACCTGGCTCGCGGGAGAGGGGAAGTGCGGCGTGTCAGCCGCGTTTTCGGCCGGGCGCGTCCACAGTGAGCGCAAACCGGGCGATCTGCCTCAGCGTATCTCCCGCATGTCCATATTCGCGGACAAGCTTTCGCGCCCTGGCGACCGGGATCTCGCGGGCTTCCGCGAGATCGAGGATTTCGAAATGCTCTTTGTGTACAGACGTGTGCGTCCGTACGCCGGAATCATTCGGCTTCGTCGTCATCGGTATTCCCCCGTTGGCGGTGTCGCACGCGCAGGCTAGGCGATTCACGCGAATCGGTGCGCCTGTTTTCTGACGCGACGCAGATCACGGATGCGTGAGGTGAAGAGAGCGGAGCGTGATTTGTTGTTTGAGTACGGGGGGATAGGGCGGTGTGTTCGCGCGGGGTTGCGGCGTGGAGTGATGTATCTCTCGCGTGTTCTGAGCGGGATTGTGCGATTCGGAATCAGATTGCGCGTGACGGATTCCGTCGCGCCGGCCGCAATTCCACCCTCTCTCCTTGTGGGAGAGGTCGAGTCACGCGGCAGCGTGACCGGGTGAGGGGGCTCTCGGTCGAGTCACGCGCCAGCGTGACCGGGTGAGGGGTCTCTGAGCCAAGAGGTGATCGGGGCCATGTCCATACGATCGCCGCGACGATCGACGCGGTGAAGGCCAGGGTTGCAACAAGGATGACAGATTCACTCATGCGCGCTTATGTCGGCCATGTAAAACCCGGGATCAAGTTATACCAATTTCACGCTGAAACGCCTTACCGCGGTGCGATTTGCGCCGGCAGAGGAAGCCGCGGTCATACTCAAGTGTGACGGGTGAGGGGAGTGACTATCAAAAAGGGCGTTATCCCTCTCCCGCTCACCGCCGGCGGCCCCTGTCGGGGCCAGGGCTTTCAGCAACGGACGTCCGGAGGCGGGAACAGTTTCGCCTCCGCGCATTGCGGGCATTTTCTCAGCGCGAAGGGCTTCCTGGGCATTCGGTGTTGCGCTCGTTCTCGCCAAGCGTGATCAGGGCCAGGTCCATACGATGGCCGCCACGATCAACACAGTGAAAGTGAGTGTCGCAAGAAGGATGACGTGTTCGCTCATGCCGACATATGTCGGGCCACGTAAAATCTGGATCAAGTTATACCAATTTACGCTGAGGTACGACCGAGGTTTGCCCCAGCGCAGGAACTTTGCGCGCTATCCGGTCAGGCGTAAGCGGCGCGGGCGTTACCCCTCACCCCGCTCGGCGCTACCGCGCCGAGTCGCCCTCTCCCAACTGAACTCGGGTGTTCCCGAGTTCAGTTCTTAAGTGGCCAAGTCGGGTAAACCCGACTTGGCTCGGGAGAGGGGAGAGGGGACAAGGCTACGGCTGCGGCTTCGGCGGTTCGACGAGCATCAAGGGCACCGCTTCCGGCGGGAGGGTGGGTACATCCGGTTTCTTGGCCGTCCCGCTCATGGTTCGGAGCGTCAGCCGCTCGGTATTGGGGCCTTCCACGACCGTTGTGGCGATATCCTCGAAGTCCGGCGGCGGGAACAGTCTTACGTCCATGCCGGCATTGCCCAGCGCGAAGGGCTCCTCGGGCATTCCGAGAAAGTTGCGCTCCATTTCGCCGCTGCTGTCGAGGTCCTGATATCCGACAAAGGCATAGCGGCCGGGCGGGATGTTTTCGAAGCGGAAGCCGAGGGTCTCCGCGCTGGCCGGCTGCTTGCCGCCGAACTGGGTGCATTTGTCCAGCGGGCCGGAATCGCAGAAGGCGACGTCGACCATGCCTTTGCCGACATCCACGCCGTCGATGATGATCACGACTTCGGCCGTGCCGGGCTCTCCGGCGGCGAGAGACGCACCGGTGAGGGCAAACGTGATTGCCAGAGCCGTGGCCAGGTGCCGCATCGAACTCTTCGGCCTCGACATGGGGGTTACTGCTTCGGCAAGTCGACCAGCACCAAAGGCACCGCTTCCGGCGGCAGCGTCGGGACGTCCTTTTTCTTCTTCGTCCCGGTCACCGTCCGAAGCGTCAGCCGCACGACGTTGGGGCCTTCCACGATGGGCGTGGCCAGATCGTCAAAGGTCGGTGGCGGGAACAGTTTTACGTCCGTGCCATTGCCCAGCGCGAAGGGCTCCTTGGGCATTCCGAGCATGTTGCGCTGGTTTCCGCCGCTGGCGTCGATGTCCTGGTATCCGACGACGGCATAGCGGCCCGGCGGGATGCCGGAGAAGTGGAAGCCCAGGGTTTCCGCGCCGGCCGGCTGGCCGCCGGAGAACTTTCTGCATTCTTCCAGGGGCCCGGTATCGCACAGGGCAACGTTGACGATGCCTTTGCCGGCATCGACGCCGTCGATGATGATGACGACGTCGGCAGCGGTGGGCTTTCCGGCGGAAAATGCCGAGCCCGTGAGGGCCAATGTGATGGCCAGGGTGGGCGCCAGATGCTGCATTTCAAGTCTCCGACTTGAATTCGAAGCCCCTCCGCCATCTAGGGCGTCCGCATGGTTTTGTTATGGCGGCGGGGTGGATGTTGCCTCTCCCGAGCCAAGTCGGGTCTACCCGACTTGGCTAGTGATGAACTCGGGAACACCCGAGTTCATCGAGGTGCTGAACTCGGGAACACCCGAGTTCAGGCGGGAGAGGGGGAACCGGCCGCTTCCGTACAGAATGGTACGGGAAACCCCGGGACGGTCGGCCCGGCACCGGAACCCTAAGTGATGCACAATGGCTGCGCCGCGTAGCCTCCCAAGCCGCCTCGCGCGGCAGGCTGGGCGTCCTGAAGGTCAACGACCACTGCGCCGGCGAGGCGTTCCACCATCGTCTCGCCGACGATGCGCCGCCCTATGTTGTCATTACGAATGTCGGGCATATCGTGCGTACCCCGGACAAGCTGCACGAAGTGCAGTGAAGATCCGGGGTCCAGGAGCGAAGTGGCGGCGCAGCCGCCTCTCTATAAATCTCAGCAGGAATACGAGTGCGCCTTCGGCGCCACTTCAATCCTGGGTCCCGGATCGGCGCTGCGCTCACGTGCAGCTCTGTAACTCGGGCAGGCCCGAGTTCGGTGCTGCAGCTTGTCCGGGAGACTGGATCATCCGGCGTCGGGGCCCCTCACTCTTCGACGGTCACCGTCAGGCACACCTTGATGATGTGCCCGTGGTTCGACCCTTCGCGGACGTTCATGCAGAGGGTTTTTTCATGTCCGCCACGCATCGAATCCGCCGCGATCGCCGCCAGGGCCGCGACGGCTTCTTTTCGCGCGGCATCCCGGTCCGGCAGTTCGGTTCCGCAGGAATCCGGCCGGCTGACGTCGTCGACGAAATCGAAGTAGTACCTCGCCATTCAGGCGAAACGGACAGACAGGTCCGCTTGTTCCGGGTGAATGCGTACAGAACCCGGAAAGTTTCGGGTGGTGGGTGTGGCAGGCGCGCAAGCGCGTTCCCCGGACAAGCCACGCGAAGCACCCAAGTCGGGGCTGCCCGAGTTAGGATTGTAAATGCTTGCTTAACTCTGGCTATAGCCAAGTTGAGTTGAAGATCCGGGATCCAGGAGGGAAGTGGCTCAACTCGGCTATAGCCGAGTTGAGCATTCATCAATCCCAACTCGGGCAAGCCCGAGTTGGGCGCAGCCGCCTCTCTAGCTAACGCTGAACGGATTAGAGCGCCTTCGGCGCGATTCACTTCCGGGTCCCGGATCTGTGCTTCGCACAGCTTGTCCGGGAGACGGGATCATCCAATCGTCCGCCGCACGATACGCGGCGAGCGCCTCGGGCGGCTCACAGCCCGTACACCGCACTCCGCCCGGCGAGACAGGGCGTTTCGTAATCAGCAACGATACTGCGAGGAACGGATCTTATGGGAATCGAGAGAGAAAACGCGTCCGTACAGGACGAGGACAGGGGCATGTTCGAAGCGGCTCTCCGCGACGCCGGCCCCGAGGACGAGCCGGCCTCCGCACTGGGACCCGCGCCCAGCGCGGACGAGGGCGGAGAGGGCACCGACGCGGACATCACGGCCGAGCCCGATCAGGGCGAGGGCGCGGCATCCGCCGAGAGCACGGGGGACGACACCCGCAAGGGGCGTTCGCCGCGTGTGCCGCTCGCGCGCTTGCAGCAGGAAACCGACAAGCGCCGGGATGCCGAGACCGAGAACGCCACTCTGCGGGAACGCAATGCGAGCCTGGAGCAGCGGCTGACCTCGCTCGAGCGCCGGCTCCAGCCGAGGAGCGAACCTGAGGCGCCTGAAACGCCCGACCCGCTGATGGACCCGGAAGGGTATGCGGATTTCGTGCGCGGCAGCATTCGCCAGGAGATGGTTCGCGACAAGGTTGCCTCGTCCTTCGAAGACGCGCATGAGGCGCACGGCCAGACTTTCGAGGCCGCGTTCAACCTTCTCTCCCGCATCACGCACGCCGGAGACCCCCGCGACCGGGACCGCATCATCGCCGCGCCGAACCCCGGCAAGGCCCTGATGAAATGGTTCTCGCAGCGGGAGATGCTGCGCGAGGCCGGGGACGACCCGGCCGCCTGGCGCGCCCGCATCGCCGGCGAGGCGCGCGAGGCTTTGAAGAAGGACCCGGAGTTCCGGAAATCCCTTCTTGCGGAGCTTCGCGACGAAGCGGGCGCCTCCCAGACGGGACGTCCATACACGACCACGCGGCTTCCTTCGCTCAGCGGTGCAAGCGGCGGCTCTCGCGAGAGCGGCCGTTTTCCCGAAAGCGATGCGGAGCTTTTCCACGACGCTTTGCCACGCCGCCGATAGTCCCGAGAGGGCGGGCGGACAGGAGACAAAACCATGGCTGTGACCACCACGCATTCCACCAACAAGATGATCCGGTTCCGTACCGAGATCGTCCGCGAATATGTCCGCGAAAACCTGTTCTCGCCCTATTACGGCGACGACATCACCTCGATCATCCGCAACATCTACGAGCTGAAACAGGGCGGCGAGCAGATCAACATCCCGCTCGTCGCCAAGCTTTCCGGCGCCGCCAAAAGCACCGGCACGCTTGTCGGCAATGAAGAGGCGATCGACAATTACGGCTTCCGCGTCTGGCTCGACTGGGCGAGGAACGCCGTGACCACCAACAAGGCCGACCAGCACAAGGACTCGGCCGATGTGTTCGGCGAGGCCAAGCCGCTGCTGTCGGACTGGGGCAAGGAATTGCAGCGCGACGAGCTGATCCTCGCGCTGCATGCGCTGCCCTCGACGGCGGCACCGTCGGGTCTCGGCTCCGCCGGCGGCCAGCGCGTCAACGGCATTCTCTATTCGGCGGCCACGGCCACCGAAAAGAACGCCTGGAACGCGGCGAATGTGGACCGCGTCCAGTTCGGCGCCAGCGTGTCGAACTATTCCGGCACGCATGCGACCGCGCTCGCCAATGTCGACGCCGCGGCCGACAAGCTGACGGCGGCGGCCGTGACCTTGATGAAGCGCCGCGCCAGGAAAGCGAGCCCCAGGATCCGGCCCTACAAGACCAAGGACGGCCGCGAATATTACGTGCTGTTCTGCGGCGCGTATCAGTTCCGCGATCTCAAGGGCGATGCCGTCATCACGGCGGCCAACCGCGAGGCTCGTGCGCGGGAAGGCGATGCCATCGACAACAACCCGCTCTTCCAGGACGGCGACCTGCTCTATGACGGCGTCATCGTGCGGGAAGTGCCGGAGATCGACGATCTCTGCACGGTCGCGGCCGCGGGCGCGTCCGGGATCGACGTCACGCCGTCTTTCCTGTGCGGACAGATGGCGGCGACTTTGGCCTGGGGCCAGATGCCCAAGCCCACCGAGCGCAAGGAAGACGATTACGGCTTCATCAAGGGCTCGGGCGTGGAGATGGCCTACGGCGTCGCCAAGCTCGCCAAGATCCCGGCCGGCGGCTCCGCGCTGAAGGATTGGGGCGTCTACACCGGCTATTTCGCCTCCGTGGGCGATGCGTGATTTTGATGCGCGGGGGGCATGCGGACATTCCTGCGTGTTCCCCGGACAAGCCACGCGTAGCGTGGTGCAGATCCGGGGTCCAGGAGCGAAGTGGCGGCGCAGCCGCCTCTTTAGCTAACGCCGCATCAATTTAGAGCGCCTTCGGCGCGATTCACTCCTGGGTCCCGGATCTGCGCTGCACTGCGTGCAGCTTGTCCGGGAGACAGGGCCTTTCACCTCTCCTGAGCCGAGAGAGGGGGAGCGAGTGAATCAATGAGCCGCCCCAGAAACCCCTCTCTCCGCTCGAACCTTCGGTTCGAGTCGGCTCTCTCCCACCTGAACTCGGGTGTTCCCGAGTTCAGCACTTGAATGGCCAAGTCGGGTAAACCCGACTTGGCTCGGGAGAGAGGGGGGAACCAGTCGTTCTGCCTCATCCCATTTTTGAACACGACGGCCGAGGAGCCCGAGTCATGACAAAAATCACCTACATCCCGCCCGAGGGCGACGCCGCCGAATCCCAATGGGGCAAATACCTGTTCAAGGCCAATGTGCCGCTTGAAGTGTCCGATCCGCACATCCTCGCCAAAGCCGCGACCAACCGGCATTTCGGGGTGGAGCACGCGGAGCGCACGGCAAAATCCGTGAAGCCGGCGAAGCCGAACCCCCGCAAGGAACGCGCCTGATGCCGAAGACCAGGGACCAGCTCATCGCACGGGCGGCGAAGCATCTCGGCGTGCTGGCCTCCGGCCAGACTTTGTCGGCCGAGGACCAAAGCGCGATCGAGGACGGGATCGATCCCTGCCTCGCCCAGCTCGCGGCCGAGGAGGTGGTCTATGTCGGCGACGACGGCGCGATCCCCGACGAATGGTTCAACCTCGTCGCGTCCGTGCTCGCCTTCGATCTCCGCATGGATTTCGGCAAGACCGGCGAGGAGGCAATCGCGCTGGAGCGCAACGCCCGCACGGCGAAAGACGCGCTGCGCATGATGCGGCGCGGACGGCCGACCGGCGAAGCCCAGCCGACCGATTACGGCCGCGAGGCCGAATGTAACGACACCGGATATTGCTGACATGATCGACGTTCCGATCCCGTTTCCGACCGGCTCGAACCCGGGGAAGAACCGGGCCGAGACGGGAGGGCGGATCGTCAACGGCTTCATCGAGCCCTTGGCGGAGGACGCCGAGAACCCGTTCGTCATCCGCCGCGCGCCCGGGCTGAAAGCCTTCGGCCACAGCACCGAGGCGGGCTATCGCGGCGCCATGCTGGCGGGACCTGCGATCTATGCCGCCTTCGCCGGCAGACTGGTGAAGTTCGACGACGCGGGCGCGGTGACGCCGCTCGGCAATCTCGACGGCACGGAGCCGGTGTCCTTTGCCAGGAACAACAAACTGCCGACCTTCGAGACAATTGCCGTGACGGAGCAGGGCGCCTTCACGGTGAACGCGACGACGGGTGCGGCGTCTCTGGTCGACGCCGATTTGCCTCAGCCGACCGATGTGTGCTGGGGCGACGGCTATTTCTTTTTCCCCATCGCGGACGGCCGCTGCTTCGCCTCCGGCATCAACGCGACGACGGTCAGCGCGCTCGATTTCACCTCCGCCGACACCGACCCGGACGACCTGATGCGGGCGACATTTTACAACAGCCGGCTTCTGCTCTGGGGTCCGAACTCGATCGAGGTGTTCTCCAACGTCGCGAACCCGACGGCTTTTCCGTTCCGCCGCGAGGCGGTGATCAAGGGCCCCGGCCTTGGCGCGAAATGGGGCATCACCGGCCACGAGAGCGGCTTCAACAAGGGCATTTTCTATCTCGGCTCCGACAACGCGATCCATACGCTCAATGGCTATGCCTCCGAGCGGCTGTCGACGCCGGACATCGACCGCCAGATCGAGGCCGTGGACAAGAGCACGATCCGCGCGAGCTGCACCATCACCGGGGGCCATGCCTTCGTGGAGTTCTCGTGCCCGGTATGGACATGGACGCTGGACCTGACGACCCGGAAATGGGCCGAGGGGAAAAGCCATCTCCAGCAGAGCCGCCGCATTCTGGGAAATTCCATCTTCGCCTTCGGCAAATGGCTGAACGGCGACCGGCTGTCGGGAAAGCTCATCGAGCCCGACAGCGGCCTTCATTGCGACCTCGATCAGCCGCTCGTCGTCGAGGTGTGGTCGGGCAAATGCAAGACCTTCCCCTACGGCATGCGGGTGACGCGCGCCGATTTCGACTTCGTGAAGGGCGTCGGCAAGGACGACGGCCAGGACCCGATCGAGCGCGATCCGGGCGTCGAGATCTCGTGGTCGGACGACGGGGGCAATGTGTTTTCCAACCCGGTGATCCGCCGGCTCGGCCGCCAGGGCAAGAGGCGGCAGAAGATCACGGTCAATTGCTGCGGGGTGACGGGGCATGAGGGCCGGATCTGGAAGATCCGCATGTCCGACCCGCGCGAGTTCGGCCTGCTGGGCGGCGCGATGTCGGTGCTGCAGCAGGGGCGGTAGCGCACCCGGACAGCGTGCACTCAACTTGGCTATAGCGAGTTGAGCATTCGACGATCCTAACCCGGGCAAGCCGGAGTTGGGTGGGCATCGCGTGATCCGGGATCAAGGAGTGAAGCGCGCCGAAGGCGCTCTGAATTTCTGCTGCATTGATTTTGAGGCGGCTGCGCCGTCGCTTCTCTCCTGGACCCCGGATCTGCGCTGCACTCTGTGCAGCTTGCCGGGGGTACGCTGCGGCCTGCGCGGTCATATAACCAGTGAGACGACCACGAACCCCGCCACGCCCATCATCAAGATGGCAAACGGGTAAAGCCAAGCACCGCCGCGCGACCGCCGAGGAGGCTTCCAGCCAGGCGGCCGGGAAAGTGAGCCGTAGGCCCTGCGCAGACGGGCCAGCGTGTCAAAGCGGACAACCTTTCGCATGACGGGATGGTCCCCGGTCCGAGTAAATAAATCCTGATCCGCGAGCGCAGCCGGCCGCTCCGCGCAGCGCTTTTGGCGATACTGTATTTGTCCGGGATACGCTCGCCGCACCGAATTGGAGAATCGGAAAATCCACCGTAAAATTGGGATAAGTTCCAATCTGTCGAGGAGGGTCGTGTGCTTGAAACAGACCGCGCACCGGTACACCGGCAGAGCCCATTGGAGCGCGCGGCAGACGCCGCCGAGCCCGGCATCTGGGAATGCCTGTTGCCCTTTGAAACCCTGACGTGGAGCGATGCCGTCTATGACCTCTTCGAGGTTCCGCGCGGATTTCGGCTAACCCGCGAGGAGACCATAGGGTTCTATACCTACGAGTCTCGGCAGATCCTGGAGGATGTCCGCACACGAGCCATTCAGAATTGCACCGGCTTTACGCTCGACGCCGAGATCATAACCGCGCTCGGCAAACTGCGGTGGATCCGCATCGTGGCCAACGTGGAATACGAGAACGGTGCTCCTGTCCGGCTTTTCGGGACCAAGCAGGATATCACCGGGGAAAAAGGCGCCCTGGCCCGTTTATCCGAGAGCCCAGGCGAACCTTCCCAGGGCGCGGCCCGCGCTTCGAGACACCCACCCGGGTCGGCCTAGCCGCCTTCGGTACATAGGGTGAGTGGCGGGAACCCGACGGGCGGGCTCCTCAGGATGATTCTGTAGGACGCTCCGCTGCGCTGCGCGTATTTCGCGCGCTGTCAATCGCATCGATTGTCCCATCACCGATAAGCTTGTGGACGATCGGGTATTACCAACCACCGGTTGTATTCGAGGCCTGTACGCAACCATCCTGTCTCGAGTTTTCGGGAGGCAGGAGCGATGGGTCAACACGAGCAGCCGCGCGTTCACGGAGATCGGCCGGGAACCGCCACGATCCGATGTCCCGTTTGCCGGGGCACGGCGCAAGACGTCACCCCGGCCTCATCCGCCGGAAAATCCATAAAGTGCATGTCCTGCGGAGAGTTCGACATATCCGTCACGGCCTGGGCCACGGACAAGCTGAACCACATCGACTTCGCCGGCAGGGCCTTCGCGCTCCGGCGCGCAAGGGTCAGGGCGAAGGGCGCACGGCCCATGATCCTGGGCGTGGATTGCTGAGGTCTGGGCGGCAACTTCGACGTTCCGCGCTAGCATTTGAACTCCTTGGCGTAGTAGGTGCCAGAACGGCAACGCGGACGCGCTGATGGATGCGGACACGGGAAAACTTTCCTGTATGTCGGGCAGTGAATGGGTGGACCATGTCCACGATCCCGTCTTCTCCTTTGCGCCGGGAGACGGGCCGCCCCATCTGATTGCCGGCGTCACAGGTTCCGTCGCGCTCCACCTATTGCGGCAGCTCGTTCTCGCCGCCCGGCCGCCGTTCTTCCTGCTGTATGTGCTCCACACCCCGCGCGGGGAGGGCGAGCCCGGCCGCTACCAGAGCCCCAAGATCACGCGCGGCGACGCCGACGCTTTCCTGGCGCGCTTCGGTGCATTTCTGGCGCAAGACGGGCGCCACGATCTCTGGCTTCACTCGCCGGCCGATCGTATGACGGCGGTCTGGGACCGTCACAACCTTCTGCATGTCCGGGGTGATACCGAGTGGGCCGCGTCGTTCCTCCGGTCTCTCGGATTCCGCGAGGGCGAGGCGCAGATTCCCGCGCCGCACTCGCATAATTACCACGCGCGGTTCGACGACGACGCAGCGGGCGTGCTGGAGTTTTTCGACTGGTCTTATGGCGAACTTCGTCCTCAGGACAAGCAGTGACCTCGCGCCCCGGACAAGCTGTACGCAGTACAGCTTGTCCGGGGTCCGGGAGTGAAGTGACGGCGTAGCCGCCTCCGAATCTGTCGATCGGCGCGCTCTTTGCGGGCCTCGCGATCGTTCGGGCCGTCGTCTGATCCATCAGCAGTAATTCGGCGCGACTTCGGCGCAACGTCGCTCCTGGCTCCTGGATCACGCGATGTGCAGCCAACTCGGGCTTGCCCGGGTTGGGATTGCTGAATGCCCAACTCGGCTATAGCCGAATTGAGTGCACGCGGCCCGGGATGCGGCTCATGCCGCCAACACAATCGGAGACGTCATGCCCGACCTGCCTCCGCTTCCGGAGCCGTTTCAGCGCGTCGTCAGCCCCGAGACCGGGCTCGTCGATCCGGATTGGTACCGCTGGTTCCAGGCGCTCGTCGACTATGCGGGCGACACGTCGGATCTCGATACCGGGCTGGCCGGAAAAGCCGGACGCGCGCAGGTCGACTGCTGGTGCGACTTCGTTCCGAAAGTCGTCAACGGCGACATCGTCGTGCAGCAGAAGGTCAACTTCGCCGGGACGATCGCGAGCACGGTCACGGACTGCGAGGCCGGCGCCTGTTCCGTTCGGGTGAAGATCGACGGCGTGAATGTCGGGTCGACCGCGAACGCGGTCTCGACGACCGAAACGGAACAGACGCATGCGGCCGCCAACACGTTCACGGCGGGGCAGACGATCTCCTACACGATCTCCGGGAATTCCGGCTGTCTCGGCGCGCGCGTACAGATCAACTATTCCCGCAACCTGGCGGCCTGATGGGCCGGTCGCGCGTCATCGGCCTTCCGCCGCCGAGTTTGGTGCTGACGGATGCTCGCAGCGGCGGTTCGGGCTTCTCCGGAACGAGAACCTATGCCGGCGTGGCGATCGGAGCCGCGAGCATCGACCGGCTCGTGATCTGTGTCACGAGCATCGCCGTCGTGGACCCGAGCATAATGACAAGTGCGACGATAGGCGGGGTCGCGACCAATACGTATCAGCCTGTCACGGGCGCCCGGCGGAACATCATCTTTTTCTGGGCCAAGGTGCCGACAGGGACGACCGCAACGATCGTCACCAATTGGAGCGGCGGTTCTGGGGCCGCGGCCGAAAACCTCATCACCTACACTTTGAAAGATCACCTTTCGGACATTCCGCACGCTCAGAACTCCTACAACTCCGACACGGACGCAACGGCGATTGCCCTGACCGGGGTCGAGCAGGAGGCGGTTATCATAATCGGAGCGAATGGCGGAGTTAACGCCGTCACATTCAGCCCACCCGTCACGGATACCGGCTCCATTTCCACGTCGCCGTCCTTCCACAGGCTGTCGTATGGACAGGCCGGCGGATCGGCGCCCGGGTCGCTCAACCTGACATTCACTCCCGCCAATGCCATCTCGGCGATGGCCTGGCGGTAGCATCCTCTTCTCCGACGATCGAGGCACATCATGGGACTGTTCGATCTCTTCTCCGACAAAAACGAAAAGAAAGCCGCCGCCGCCCAGAAGGCCGGGCTGCGCGCCGGGCGCAACGTGGCGTATGGCGAGCTCGACAAGGGCCTGGGCGATTACAACCGCTTTGCCGATCAGGCCTATGGCGAATTCGCGCCCTATGCGGACGTGGCGAAGAAGGGCGCCAGCGCCTATGCCGACGCGCTCGGGCTGAACGGTGCCGACGCGGCGGCTGCCGCGCGCGAGAATTTCGGCAAGAGCGCCGGTTACGATTTCGCGCGCGACGAGGCGCTTCAGGCGGTTGAACGCTCGGCCTCCGCCGGCGGCTATCTCGGCTCCGGCAATCTCGCGACCGCGCTGCAGGACCGCGCCGCCGGCCTCGCCTCGACGGAGAGCAATGCCTGGCTCGACCGGCTGGGTGGCTTGATGGGCCAGGGCGTCAATGTCGCGGGCCAGCAAGCGGGCGTGCGCACGGGGCAGGGCACCGCCGCTTACAATACGGCCGGGACCAAGGGGCAGATCGGCTGGAACACCGAAACCGGGCAGGGCCAGGCCGAGGCCGAATATCAGAAATCGAAGGACCAGAGCGGCATGAACATCTTCAACGCCGTGACCGGCCTTATCAAACTCGGACAGGGAGGCTGACATGGCATGGGACATACCGGACTTCACACTCAAGGGTCAGCCGGGCATCTCCGAGACCTGGGCGGACGGCATTGCCGATGCGCGTAAGGACAAGCGCGCGCGCAACGACGCCGAGGCCCTCAAACTCGGGCGGCAGCAGGCGGTGTCCTCCGCATACGATGCCGACGGGCGCTTCGATGTCGGCAAGGCAACGGATTCCCTGATGAAACTCGGCGACTTCGACGGAGCGAAGGCGGTGAGCGGCTTCCGTACCCCGGCCGCACCCGCGCCAGCCCAGGCGGCCAACCGCCAGCCGATCCCCTCGTATCTTCTCCGGAGGCCTTGATGATGGCATCGATATCGACGGTGTGCAGGTTCCGGTAAGCGAGGACTTCCAATCGCTTCCGCCGGAGCGGCAAAGCGCGGAACTTCAGAAGATAAGCTGATGCATTGGGAACCTCCCCAGGCAGGCGCAACCTAGGCACGTTCGCCGGCCCCCGCAAGCCGGGGTCCGCGGCCCTATCCCGTTTCCAGACCTCGGAGAATTCGATGTTCAAACGCCTCCTCACGGGCGCGCTGGCGCTCATTCTCGTGTCCTGCGCGCTACCAGTGCTCGCAGCCGGGCAATGGCCTCAGGCCCGCTCCCAGCAGATCGGCGCGGATGGGCGGCCGGCAGTGGCCTACCGGGCGTATTTCTTCGCCTCGGGCACATCCACACCGCTCACGACCTACACCGATTATTCGCTGGCCGTGCCGAACCCGGCATATGTCGAGACGGACGGTACCGGGCGCTTCCCTGCGGTCTTCTTTAACGAGGATGCTGGCTTCTATCGCGTCCGTGTAACGACCTCGGCAGGTGTCGTGATTTACGATGACGACGCCATGCCGATCGTTGGGCCGGGCGAGGGCGGAGGCGGGGCGGAAGTCCCGGTTGATCCCGATGCGCTGTTGAAGACCGGCGACACGAAAACCCGGTATGGTACGGGCATCATCGCGGGCTTTGTGCGCCTCAATGGTCGCAACATCGGATCTGCCGTATCGGGGGCCACCGAACGCGCGAACGCCGACACGCAAGATCTGTTTGAACATCTCTGGCAGACGGATTCTACACTCGCGGTTTCAGGCGGGCGAGGGGTTTCTGCCACGGCTGATTTCGAAGCCAACAAGACGATTGCGCTCCCCGATTTCCGTGGCCGCGCATGGTCGCGCTCGACGACATGGGGAACACGGCGGCGGGCGTCACTCCGGGGTTGACCACGCTTGGCGAGGTGATGGGCTCACGAGCTTCACGCTCCTTGCCGCGAACATCCCGCAGATTACCGGCACAACGAGTTCGGACGGCGCGCATGCCCCGCCTCGAGCGTTACGGCAGCTCGGGATCTTCAGCCTACAATTGACGGCTTGGCCGGGCACCCTGAGGCGACCGACACCGTCGACCGACTTGCAGCGGCGTTCACTCTCACACCGTCACCGCAGGCTCGGCCAGCCCAACGGCCGTTTCGACTCTCACGCCGCTCGTCGGCATCACCGTCTACATCAAGCTTTGAGTACCTAAACGCTCGCCCTCAATGCTGGGTACATCGAGTCCAGCACATCATCGGCGCCGATCTCCCATTTCAAAGATCGTCGCGGTAAGGGCCGATCTTGCGGGCTAGGGCACCGACGCCAAGGTTGATGGGCTGGCGGTACAGACGCCGCATACGATCGGCCCGGCGCGATAGGATACGGGCGAGCCGGGGTGCCCTCGGTCGCTTCGATAAGCTCGAATCCGGTGCATTTGTTAAACATCGCGTGAAAGCCGCTGCGTCGGGAATCTCCAGAAGTCTCACGGCATCTCGTGTTCGCGGCCACGCCGGGTGGGTGTGCAGTGATAGACCATGCCGCCGACCTTCATAACCCGGTTGCATTTCCATGGCGACCTTCCATGCGAAACAGCAGGTGCTCGAAGACGGCTCATTCGAGTAGACCACGTCGAAGTGCTCCTTCGGAGCATAATCGGATAGCCGATGAGCATCTCCGACGACGCTCACGTGTCCTCACCTTCGCGGATCGTCGAAGCCGACGTATTCGATGGCGTTGCGAGAACCTGTCGCGGATCGGCGTTGCCGGTGACGTTGCGTGACCCGACCTCGAGAATGCGGCGCATTCTCGATGCTGGCGATCATCGGAAAGGCGCGCTCGGACAGCGGCGCGCAATCGAGGTCTATCCGCGAAACGAGGCGCGGTCCGACAGCAGTCATTGGGCTGTCCTGCACGCCAAGCGGTCTAGAAGACGTGCGATCGATTCGCGTACCCTCAAGCATCTGAATTCGAGGCGGGCACCCTATCGACCGCGCGAATCCCCCGTCCAGCGCAACCGCAAACACCCTTAATCCCAGAGGTCGCTCATGTACGATGGACAGCTAGAGCCAGTCTCGAACCGCGCCGATTGGGTGGAGACGATCACCCTGACCGATCTCGACGGGCTCAACCCTGTTGTGACGGCCGCCAAGGTGCGCGTGAAGGGCAAATGCCTCGACGTGGAAAAGACCCTCGGAAGCGGCGTGACCTATGACGCGGACACGGGCGCGCTCGTGTTCACCATCCCCGATACGGATCTTCGGAACGCCTCGCCCGGCTCCTATGAGGTCGGCATTCTGCTGACGATCAACGGTGCCGAAGTCCAGCTTTTCGCCGGCACCGTGTCCATCATGGACGGGCTCGTATCATGAGCGTGATGCCGGTAAACCCACGTCGGGCCGTCATCATGCCGGTGAGGGGCCGGGCAACGCTGAAAATGACCGTGGCACGGCGCGGCGTGATTATGCGCGTTGTGCCTGGCGCGGCGGCGTCGAAGGCGTCGGCAGACGCGGCGGGACTGAGTGCGACGGAAGCGGCGGCGTCCGCTGCCGCCGCCCTCGCGTCGGAAGACGATGTTGCGGCCAATGCAGCCGCCGCTGCCGCGAGTGCTGCTGCTGCCCTTGTCTCCGAGAACAATGCGGAGACCGCTGAAACCAACGCCGAGACCGCGCAGACCGCCGCCGAACTCGCCGCGACGAATGCCGCCGCCTCGGAGACCGCCGCCGCTTCCAGCGCGACCGATGCCCAGACCGCCGAAACGAACGCCGAGACAGCCGAGACGAATGCGGAGAGCGCGGCTACAGACGCCGCCGGTTCGGCCTCTGCTGCCTCTGCCAGCGCTGTTGCTGCCGATGCGAGCGCGGACGATGCGGCAGCGTCAGCACTCGCCGCCGCTGCTGCCGCGGCAAGCGTTGATCTGCCCGTCATTGCGCCGGGAGATGCTGGGAAGGTTCTGACGGTCAACGGGACGGAAGACGCATACGAGCTTGAAACGCCTTCGGCGGGCCTCGCAGACGGCGACTATGGGGATTTTACAGTCTCAGGCTCGGGGACTGTCGCGACTATCGATAACGACGCCATCACCTACGCCAAGATGCAGAATGTTTCTGCAACGGACAGGCTTCTCGGCCGCTCGACCGCAGGTGCGGGAAACGTCGAAGAAATCACCTGCACGGCCGCAGCGCGCGCGCTTCTGGACGACACGACCGCAGCCGCGATGCTCGCGACCATCGGAGCCGCGCCGACCGCTGCGCCGACCTTCACTGGCCTGATCACCACGGCCGGGCAGATCGCTTTCCCGGCCACGCAAAACGCTTCCGCCAACGCCAACACGCTCGATGATTACGAAGAGGGAGCATGGACGCCTGCTCTCGATTTCGGCGGGGTGACAACTGGCATCACCTATTCTGTGCAGAGCGGTAGCTACACGAAAGTAGGACGATTAGTCTTTGTGGCGATGCAGATTACCCTTTCAAGCAAAGGTGCCGCTGTAGGTAATGCCGGTCTGTCGGGTCTTCCGTTTGCGGTCCAGCAAAACTCGTCCACGCTGTACGCTGGCTTCTATACCGGCACCACCTCTACATCCGGGGCAATTGTCGCTAACTTCGACACTGGCAGCACTGTCGGTATTTTGCTTCAGGGGAGTGTTACAGGCTCGACGTTCCTCTCAAACGCCAATTTTTCGAACAGCACCCTCCTGCGTATGCAGGGAGTTTACCAAACCTCCTAGCGAGCGGCTTCACCGTTCCGGCGGCTCCGTACTGAGCTTGCGCTCTTTTCACCCGGATAGCAGCCCGGCACAGCAGCCACTCGGTGCGGGCTCATCCGCTATCGCCGCCGCTAGATCGCTCATACTGATGCGGTAGTCGTGATGAAGCGGGTGCCCACCTGGCGTTTCAATCTGAGGGCCGACGACGAACTTCAGTTCGTGCCCAAGGGCGGCCATGAGCGTTGACCAGTAGTCGTATTCCCCGCCGTCGAAATAGGCGGACAAGCAGGTGACTTTGCATCCCGGCTTCGTGAATACGAGGTTCGCAAGAGCCGCGCCGATTGGGGCAATGACCTCCTCCACGTCCCTGAACGCGTCTATCTGTTCTTGTATTGTCAGAGAGCTTGGTTCGAGGAGGTCGAAACCGCTGCGAAGCGCAAAGTCCTCGACGTTTGAGGCGTTGATGATGTTCCGATCATTTCCGTAAGAGAGAGCGCGCCGCTTGATATAAACTCGCTTCCCGATCCAATTCGTCTTGGGCTCCGGCGTTGACCGGGCTTTCTCCCGAAGAAGTGAAAGGGCATAGGTGCTGAACTCGTATGCATCCGGGGGGATGACCGGCATTTTGTTTTGCTCAACGAACGTCCGATATTCCGGAGGCGCACAAGCAACCGGAGAAATGGAGATAAGGCGCTCGCATCGAACCGGATGGCCGCTCTGTACCCTCACGATCTCCCGGCCCTTCGTGTTAAAAAGCTTGATCGCTTCTATGTGGTTCTGATGTATCCGGTCATCAACGAGGATGGGTAGGCCTTTGTAGGCGGGGATTTGATCGATCACCGGAAGTTTCGGCAGCACTTCCGTTAGAAAGTGAGCGTAATTCCCCGCGCATTGGCCGAGTAGGGAAATGGCCGCCTTCATGTGAAGGGAGGACTCGAAGACGTGCTGCATCTGTCGCTTGCGAAGATCAAGCTTTGTCACCCCATATCGCTCGCTCATGCATACGTCGCGCTCGGGAACGAACTGATCGGGGTGGATGCAATAGCCATCCCTAAGAATGAAGTCTGAGGCCGCTAGAGCCGTGGCGTCGCGATGCTCGACGACATTGATCTGCGGCTCGACGAGAAACCGCTTTGATCGGTCAATCTTCGGGGCGAAGGCCACGAATGCCGGCTGCCGGATCGGCGTTTTTCTTGCGTCACTCACCCGGAACAGCTTTACCCCTGGATGTTGTTTGGTGAAGTCCGAGAGCGAGATCAAGCTAAGCGTCTCGCCGCGAAAATAATGTCTTATTCGCCAAAGGGCCTTCGGAACGCGCTTCCGGATCGACCGGCTCAACCTCATCGGAAGACGGGCGAGAGACGCAAGGTGCTGTCGGATGGTTCGCCGCTTCCGGAAACCCGAGATGGTCTGTTCTGCTGCTGCTGTCATAGCTAACTTCTGATTGAGGGTAGGAGCGGCCCGCAACCTTACGCCGCACACCTACTCCGAATACAACACAGCCGCCTCCGGTCGGCTTCTCGTAATTAAGGGCGCAAACCTGGGCCCGCGGCGTGACTCCGGCCCCGCATGGCCCATTTCACCGCCGAGCGGAGCTTCTGTAATGCTCCGCGACGTGTCAACACGATGGCTGCGAACTACTTCCCAAGCAACGTTGCAGGCTCAACTTCAACGGCGGTCAGTACACCCAACTGCCTCGGCGCCTGCGCAAGTTCGGACACGACGCGCCAACCTCGTTTTCAGACGGGACATTAAAGGCCGTTCGATAAGCAGGTGACTGAAGGTTGAGATCAAAGCCGTTACCGGCCAGACCAACTAAAATTATCACCGCCGTCCTTATTCCTGCCTGTCTCATCCACGCAGCAGAGAACTCACCGGCAGGAATAACGCAAGTTGCATTGCGATGTAGAACCCATAACTTATCTCGCCGAGGAAAACGAGCGGGCGGCCACTCCAACAGTTTGGGTCTGTAATTAGCAGCATAAAGCTATCGCTGCAGCAAAAGCACGGAACGGCCGTTACGTTTAAAAGGTCAGATTACGCTGCGTCATTCCGTTGAAGAAATAGACAAGTAATCACAAAGATCGCCAGCGTCACGCACTCGGCTCGCCCTTATTCGAAAACCTCGGCTTCCACAGGGACGCTGCACATGTTCCGAGAACGAACTCTGGCAACCTGTACGAGCGGCGTCGAGCTTGAAAATCAAAAAAGCCTTTTCCGACGGAAGAACGGCTTCGAAAATTACTTGGCGTCGAAACTTAACAGACCAGAGCGACGAGCGCAATTACTTGTAACTGTTGCAGCGATCGTTTCGCGGATCGAAGCGCAGACAAAATGACTGGAAACAGCAAATAGCGCGAACATGCTCAGACAGATAGTTCACCTACGTACCGCCGTTGATCCCGATCGGCGAGATAGACACGACTTGGAAAACCGTGCTCGCCGTGAGAGTAATATTCGCAATGGTGCTGAGTAATTAGGGCGCTCAAAACGCCGCTCATGAAAAGCGACGCGGACCCGAAAGTATAAAACCGCGTATAAATGGGCGAATACGAAGCCGGGTAAAAGCCAGACAGAATTGAACGCAGAACATGCCGTGAAGGTAGATCCGTTCGAGCAGACGGAATGAACGGCGGTCGGTTTTTGCCCAGGTGCCAACTTCCCCCACGTTCGGGTGGAAGAACGCAAAGTAGTGATAAACGAGGATGCGACCGCCGCGAGACCTCTCAGGATGTCGATAGCGAACAGGTGCTCGCCCCTGCGGCCTATGTTGACCTCGGCTTCTTCTAACTGGCGAAGCAACGATGTCAGTGAGTGGGCCAGCGACTTGCCGGCCGACCGCAAGGAAATTCCGATTTGCACTGTGTCCCCCCCGAGAGCGGACGAGGGTAGTCAACAGTGCCGCTTGTGACAATCGGCGGGCTTTTTCAAACCCCCACAATCCCAGAGGTCTCCATGCATCACCGCATTCTCGCGGCGCTGGCGCTTGTCTGCGTCATGGCCATGCCTTCGTACGCAAAGCCGAATGAGGCGAGGGGGCTCTATCGGCAGGCGACGTCTCAAATGCCCGTACGGCTGAGGTCCGGAAATTCCGGCGGCCGAGGCGATGAAGGCAGGCCTCGTGCGTAAAAACCTCGTACCGACGACGACATCGAGCGGCCGTCAAAGCAGCCAGCAAGGACCGCTCAGGTTTCGGTGTCCTGTTGCATCAGCGTTCCCGCAAGGACGAGCGCCGCGCCTGGAATCGCCAGCAGCACGCCTAAGGCGATGAGGGTCTTACCCAGGACAGCGAAGAGGAAAGTGCGGCGTTCATACTGCGGGCCTAACGACCGCTCGACCGTAAACCCCGACCGCTTGCTTCGATCCGGGAGCTACGGCCTCCCAAGCCGACTTCGCGCCGGTTCACATCGTCAATCGGTTCGTCGGTCACAACCTCGTCGGCATACTGAACGCTCGCGGCCAACCAAGCCCAGAACCTACGCAGAACTTGCACGGTTCCCTCCATTTTTTCGCGAGTTGGGTATGAGCGCCGCGCAGGGATCGCCAATTGCAGGCCCGCGGGGCGGGTGAGGGTCCTCTGCCAAAAGGCGGAGCGCGGCGCTCATTTCAAGAGCCTAGCGGTAGGTTGTAACCGGCGTCAACTACAACCACTCGTACACAAAGGTCTCCATTGGCGTTTGTCGGCGCTCTGGCGATGCCTCCGGGTGTCGGTGGTCCTGCTTATGCGGGATCAGATGTGCTCAGGCTGTTCCGCGACCCTGGCGGGCCGCTGAAAAGTCCGATCGTGATTGGGGGACGCAATGCGGGGAAAGTTACGCGCTGAACCACTTCCACAGGCCGGCGAACAGGATCGCTGCGCCGGCATAGGTCCAGAATTCGACGCCGCGCCAAAAGCGGTCGTCATTGATCATGTCTTCAGGTCCGGATACGCGGCAATGCCATCTACATCAAGATAATGTAAATCATTGGTCTCCATGCATCACCGTGTTCTCACGGCCAGGTCGAGTGCCTCATCCCAAAAGGCGTCATTGCCCTCCCATCCGTAACGCGGCGGCGAGGATGGCATGCCGACGGCGTCCACACAGAGCAGCCGGGTGAGGCTGGCTGGGTTCGAACGCTGCGCAATCGCAAGGATCTCGTCCGCGACGGCCGGCTCAAGGGCCTGTCCGACCACCAGCAGCAGCGGGACTTCAGGCTCGTTAAGCTCCAGCCGCAGGCGCTCACAGGCCATTTCGTGCTTATGAAGCGCGGACACGAAATACTTGCCGATGTCGGTCTCTGCGATGTTTTTGGGGAACCGATGGAGGAAGCTCGTGCCGAACCGCCGGTGGACAACGCGGCCCTCAAACCAGGCAAGATCTTCGCGCTCAAACATACCGCAGAAGTCCCGTCGTAGGTATTCCAGCAGAGCGGGGAGCGGTGTCGCCTGCCAATCGAACACCCCCGAGAGCGCCGCCGCGCCGGACGCCGGATTGCCGGCGAGCCAGCGGTTGATCTGGAACCTGGTCTGGCAACTGGGCCCGAGGCTGGCGATTACCACCTCCGCCCGAAGCCCCTCCGGGGCAGTCTGTTCACGCTGTAGATCACGGCCTGCCATCGCCCGGGTTTGTAACCAGCCGATCGCCGGCCCGCAAATCTGCGGTCCTCATTCCCAAATCCCAGAGGTGTAGGGGCGATGATGCTTTGTCCGTAGTGACCCCTGCCAACGGCTCCAGCTCGGAAGAGTGAGGGGGTCCGTCACCCAAGGATGTCGAACACATAGCCGCCGTTAAGCGCTGTGCATGTCTTCGCCGCGATAGCGTTTGGAAAACGGTACCCCATCAAGCGGGTCGGCCTCGAGAGATGTGTCGTGGGTCACGCAGGATCGCCTGGTGCGCGCGGTCGACGAGGCCAGCTGTTTGCTGGAGTGGGTCGCCTGTTCTCAGGCCATCGGCTTCGATGGATATTCGTTTGGATCGACCCGAAAGCGTTTCGGCCGGAAGGCCGTGATCTGGGGACCGCAATGCGGGGAGGTTACGCGCTGAACCACTTCCACAGGCCGGCGAACAGGATCGCTGCGCCGGCATAGGTCCAGAATTCGACGCCGCGCCAAAAGCGGTCGTCATTGATGTCTTCAGGTCCGGAATACGCGGCAATGCCCGCCCACGCGGTGCAAAGTGCGGCGAAACCTCCGAGAGACCAAGTTAAGACAGCACCCATAAGTAAAAACCCTAGACCGGGTCGACTCAGCCGTCAAGAACAGCGTTTTTCATAAGGTCAAGAGGCTTCAACCTTAGGTTGAGGTTTTCCACATACTTTTTGGCATCGCCGCCGGAGCGTCGCGATTTGGCCAGAAACGATAATATTCCTATTATAGCCTGAGTTTTTCTATCGTTCGCCGTGTTCTCACGCGACGATCCCGTCGCGTTGCCGTGCACCTCTGCCTTCCCACATCGGAGAAAGACCATGGTCCTCGACAGTTCGAGCGAGCAGAAGCTCGTCGGCGTGCATCCCGATCTCGTGCGGGTGATCCGCCGCGCCGCGCTCGCTTCCACGATCGGTTTTCGCGTCATCGAAGGCGTAAGGACGCTCGCGCGCCAGAAACAGCTCAAGGCCGCCGGTGCGTCCCGGACGCTCAACTCGCGGCACCTGAAGGCCGGCCCCTCGCAGGTCTCGCACGCGGTCGACGTGGTGCCGATGCTGAACGGCAAGATCTCGTGGGACTGGCCGCTCTATCACAAACTCGCGCCGATCATCAAAGCCGCCGCCAAGGCTGAAAAAATCCCGATCGAATGGGGCGGCGATTGGCGTTCCTTTAAGGACGGCCCGCATTGGCAGTTGCCTTTTGCCGGGTACCCGAAATGAACGGGGCTTCGATGACACCCAGTTTCCTCGGCGGAGTTGCCTTTCTGGGGCTTCTGCTTTTCGTTGTCGGGCACGTGATCGTCAGATCGGCCCGTAGCCCGGACAGCGCAGGCTTCGGCCTGTTCTTCCGGCTCGTCGGCGTGGCCGTTCTCACCGCCGATTTCATCGCCTTTCTGATCTGGCTGGCCAACTGACCCGCACGCGGCGGCTTCCGCGCAATCACCCGGGGACATAAGGCACAGGGTCCGACCTAGGTGAATTACTTAGGTAACGCCCTATTTGCCCCGATCTTGATCGAGAGGGTTTTGTATGGGTGGGGCCGCCAGAGAGGTCCAGCCATGACAAATATCGATCAAGAGCGAATGTCAGTTTGGGCGGCCGGAGCGGGTCAGACGCTCCAGGGGCCACGAGAAGAGGACCTTTTCGCCTTCACCCAGGAACTTGCCAGCGGCAATATCAAACGATGGCGTCACGGGGAAAGCTGCGACTCGGTCGTCGCGAATGGCTCGATCGGATGGATATTATCAGGCAGCGTTCGGAAGTTCCTGACGCTGCGAAACGGCCACCGACGCATTATCGACCTCATCATGCCCGGCGATTTCTTCGGCATGCGAGTGGATGCCACTCAGCGCTTCTCCTACGAGGCTTCGACAAACGGGGCTATGACCGCGAAAATCACGCGCGGCGAGTTCAATGCCCTTGCCGAAACCCGTCCGCGGTTCTTCCGGATTTTTCACGAACGCGCCTGTCAAACCATAGGCCGTCTCGAGGAACATATTCTCGTCCAGGGATGCACCAGTTCGACGCATAAAATCGCGGGTTATCTTTTACTGATGTCCCGCCGTTTGTCGGAGAATCAGGGCGCCGCCGTAAGCTTGCCGATGTCGCGCTACGACATAGCCGACCATTTGGGCATCGCAGTGGAGACCGTCAGTCGCGGAATCACCGAATTGCGCCGGCAGGGGGTCATCGAACTTCAGACGCCACGATGCGTCGCCATCCGAAACGCCGAAAAACTGGCCGAGGCGGTGCCTGAATTTCCATGAAGACGCGACCAGGACGCGCGGGTGAGACGCCCGTCGCCGCGGACCTTTGACCCATTGCCTTCGCGATGCCGGATGCGCTTGCCCAGCCGAAGCCGCGAGCAGCCTGGCGCCCGTTCGGGTGTTTGGTCGCGGTGAATACTTAGGAAATCTAGGATTCCGAGAGGAACGGGGGCCGCTCAAAGCATTTGATTTGGCCGAAAACATACGCAGATGCGACGAAGCACTGTTCGACTTATACTTTTGGCGTTAGGCTTTCGTAGTGTCGGCGCCGAAACGGATGCTGAAGGCAACTCTGCGGATGGATAAAGTCAGTCCCGCCAATCGACTTCTCAGGCTGCTCGGGCCGGACGACCTCGCACAGCTTGCCCCTCACTTCGAGGAGGCGCATCTCGGCTCCAATCATGTCATCGAGGAGCCGGGCAGGGCCATCGAGCACATCTATTTTCCGGAGAGGGGCCTTGCCTCCGTCGTCGCAGTCTCGGGAACGATCGAAATCGAGATCGGACATTTCGGCACGGAGGGGATGACCGGGATCCACGTGCTGAGCGAGATAACCACCTCACTGCACAAAGTCCTCATTCAAATTCCCGTCCTGGCGTTGTGCATCCGGCGTGAGGCTTTTCTGGACGTCCTGCACGAGAGTCCCTCGGCAAGATCCTTGTTCAACCGGTACCGTGAAGCTTTCGCTGTCCAGGTGCAACAGACGGCGCTCGCCAACGGCAAATTCACGATCGAGCAGCGGCTCGCCCGCTGGCTCCTGATGTGTCAGGACCGGGTTGGCGACGAGATACCCGTCACCCATGATTTTCTGTCGCTGATGCTCGGCGTTCGCCGGGCCGGAGTAACTACGGCGCTGCATTGCCTGGAAGGCAATCAATTGATCGCGTCCCGAAGGAAGCTCGTCGTGGTTCGCGATCGGGAAAAGCTCCTCCAAACGGCCGGCGAAAGCTACGGTGTAGCCGAAGCGGCGTATCATCGGCTGGTGACGGACTATTCCGGCCTCGCTGGTGGACGACAAAATCGGGAGCTCTCGGTAGCAAACTGATCGGGCCCGGACTGCCGGCCGGTGGCCCCCGCCGCGCGCCTGCCTCTCCGGCCGAAGACCGAGGCGGCCTCGAGGGAACTCGATCCCGGCGAAGGAATTCCAGCCTCCCATGAAGATCGTCGCGGCCGGGCGGCGGCCGGCAAGGGCCAGGTGTAATGACGTTCGGCGACACGGAAGAACTGATCCGCCTTCGGGCTTACGCTCTCCGGCATGACGAGGGCCGGCCCGAGGGCCGCGAACATGGGCACCGGGAGAGGGCGCGCCGGGAGATCCAGGGCGCCCCCGGGCCGCTCCTTCCGAACGTACCGTCCCGGCCTGTGGAAGAGGTCACTCCGGAAAGTGCGTTGTCGGTGCCCTAATTCTCTTTTGAACCTTGCGGGGGAGAGTCATCCGATGCGGGGACACCGAGGAGATCATCCATGCCTGACATTCTGCGGAACATCGCGGAGCTCAACGAGCGCATAGCTGTCGTAAGAGAAAACCTGCGCGAGTTGATGGAGCAAGCGGCGGCATACTCCGGCGCTGCGGACGAAGACCGGATGTCGCAACGCATCGCCGATCAGGAGGCGGAACTCGAACTCCTGACCAAGCAGCGCGATGAGCTCTCTCAACCAAAGTCGTGACCCTGGGCGGGGAGAGCAGTCAATACGCCCACGGGAGAGCGCCGCACCCAGCCGATCGCACCGTGAAACGTTCTCGGTGAGTACAGGTTCCGGCATTCAGGCCGGCGCGGGTCCAGCGCGGAACTAGGCCGCAGGAGGTCGTATGATCAAGACGGCCCTGATTGCAGGTTCCAGCGGTATCGTCGGCAGCGCCAGCTCCACCCTTCTGGTCGAGGAGGGCTGGCAGGTGGCCGGACTTGCCCGCAGGCCCGTGGACCAGCCCGGTGTCACGCCGCTCGCCGCCGATCTGCTGGATTCGTCGTCGCTGGCAAATGCGCTTCGTGGCGTGAAACCTTCGCTTGTCATCATCGCGAGCTGGCTGCGGCAGCCGACCGAGGCCGAGAATATCCGCGTAAACGCCGCGATGGTGCGCAACCTCCTCAAGGCGTTGCCGGCCGCCGGGGCGGTGCGCCATGTCGCGCTCGTCACCGGCCTCAAGCATTATCTCGGGCCGTTTGAAGCATATGGGCGGGGTGCACTGCCGCAGACGCCGTTCCGCGAGGCGCAGGGTCGGCTCGACGTCGAGAATTTCTACTACGCGCAGGAGGATGAGGTGTTCGCCGCCGCCGCGCGCGAGGGCTTTCACTGGAGCGTGCACCGCCCCCACACGATCATCGGCAAGGCAGTGGGCAACGCCATGAACATGGGCACAACGCTGGCGGTCTACGCGACCATTTGCCGGGAGACCGGCAGACCGTTCCGATTTCCCGGCGTCGCGGCGCAATGGAATGGCCTCACCGATATGACCGACGCACGGCTGCTCGCCCGTCACATATTGTGGGCGGCAACGACGCCGGAGGCTGCCGACGAGGCCTTCAATGTCGTGAATGGCGACATCTTCCGCTGGAGCTGGATGTGGGGGCGGATAGCCGGCTGGTTCGGCGTGCGCGCCGGACCGTTTGACGGCATGGTTCGACCGCTCGAACAGCAGATGGCCGACGATGCGGCAGTCTGGCGCGACATCGCACGGCGCAACGGCCTCGTCGAACCCGACATCGACCGGCTCATCTCGCCCTGGCATACCGATGCGGACCTGGGCCGTCCGATCGAGGTCGTCACCGACATGTCGAAGAGCCGCCGGCTCGGCTTTACGGCATACCAGCCGACCGACGATGCCTTCTTCGCCCTGTTCGAGCAATTGGGGCGCGATCGGTTGATTCCCCGAGAGCCTGTTTGAGGCGAATTGCGATTGCGATTCGCCGGCGGCCGGTGACGGGGAGGGCGGACGGCAGAACAGAAATTAGCGAGGCCGCCGCATTTCGGCCGGGAATGCGCGCCAAATTCTGAACAAGAGCGGCCATGACCGCGACGCGCTCAAGGCGTTGCAGGGATCGGAGAACAGGTCAGTTTAAAACTGCAGCCACGTACATTCGCCACTGGATACCAGACGCGATGGCACTGTACTTCTTTGATATTCGCCGACAAAACGGGCTCTATCCCGATACCGAAGGGGTAGACCTCGCGGGTCTCAACGACGCCAAACGACAAGCCTGTCTTCTGGTACAGGCATTGATCGAGGCCGGGGTGGACCCGGGGGAAATTGAGGTTTTCGACAACCGAAGACGGCTCATATTCATCGTTGAGACGGGCGTTTTCGGTGGCCAAGGCAGCCGGTCGATCCATTAGAGCGTCAGAAGCCCAAATCCTCCCGCATCATTTTCGCAGTTCGGGAAGAATGCGATCCAGCCGCTTGTTCATGTCCTGATCGATCATCAGGAGGGTGAGGTCTCGCAGCTTGATCTTGTCGCTCGTCTTGCGGGCAAGGATTACCTGCACCTCATGAAGGGCGTGCGCGAGATTAATGGCATCGGTCGGAGGCGTTCCCATCCAGCTATACTCCCGGCGCGGGTAATTCGTTCCGTTGAACGGCCCTGGTTACTTTCCCACAGGGCGCAGATCGGGCAAGACCGAAGTAGAGCGGCCCGGAACCTCCGCTTGTTCGACCAAGGTGGCGCGGTGGAGCGTCCTAGAGCAGTTTGTTGCTCCGCGAGCGGGCCTTGGTCTTTTCGTGGGGATTTTCTTCTCGCGGGGATTTCCCGGCTTGTTCTCGCCGGTTTCCGTGAGCGATTTTTCGAACGAAGACAGACCTTTAAACATCGGCGGGCTGACGCCGCGGCAAGCCATGTCCGCACTGCGGCGCGCCTCCTTGTACAGCTCCGAAGACTTGAGCATCGGCTCCTCCACATCCAAGGGGAGAGTGAACGCTTGGGTTGTAAAACAAAGCCTGGCCGCCGTCATCGGCCATTCTGTTCCGTACGATATGGGATCGTCCGGTCCAGGCTTGCCCCCGCGCGGGCCCGTCCTGCAAACCCTCCAGTTCCGGACAAACCTCTCAGAAACGGCCGTCTGTGGACTGATCCGCTTCTCCCCTACAACCATAAAGGGTTTTTTGTATGTGTTGCACGTTGGCTACAGACATTGGTGGCCGACACACTGCATGGTTGTGTCCTCCACTGGAGGGCATCACATGAAAAAGTACTTGTTGGCCAGCGCTGCGCTGGTCTTTTCCGCCGGAGTTTCCTTCGCAGCAGACTTGCCGGTGGTCGAGCCGGAACCGGAACCCATAGCGTTTGACTGGACGGGTGCCTATATCGGCCTGCAGGTCGGGTTTGCCACGAAAAGGCACGACAACAGGCTCGATTTTAGTACCGTCTACGATGGTCGACCCCGATTACCCTGGACATCGAACTTCGATGTTGGTGACGAATTTGGCCGCCACAAAGATGGCATAAATGGCGGTGGCCAGATTGGATACCTCTTCCAGACCGGCGGCGGTTTCGTATTCGGTATTGAGGGGGCGGTGATCGCGGCAGACTTCGAGGACATTTTCAACAATGACTTCGAAGACGACGTCGGGGTCATCCGCAACAACGAGTTCCGCCATAATGTCGATTTCATCGCGACCGTCTCGGGCCGGATCGGCTTTGCGTGGGATCGGGCTCTTTTCTACGCGAAGGGCGGTTGGTCCGGCGCCGACTTCAATGTCGACTTTTTCGATGGTTTTGAGATTGATGTTGGTGATGAGTTCCGCGATGATGACGGAGACTTTATCTCCGGCTTCAACGTGGGCGGCGGCATAGATTATGCCATTACCGATAACTTCATCATTGGTGCTCGAATACACATTCATGAAATTCGACGACGCCGACTTCTCGGTAGTCGACATCTGATGGCGTCCGGCACGATTTCGAATCACGAACTCGAAATCCAGACCATCAATGTGAAGGCGAGCTACAAGTTCTAAGAACTCGGACGCAAGAACTCGGACTGCGCTGCCCCTACGGCGCTTAACCGAGCAAAAGGGACCCCACAAAATTAAAGCCCCGCTGTCGCGGGGCTTTTTTTGCGGGGCCGCCCAGGCCGTGCACCAGGGATGGCCCGCGCCCGGATCCCGGTGTCTGTACGTTTTCCAATCACCTTCTCACGTCGCTGCCGGCCGGTGCATCGTGCGATGAAGAAGGGCGGTACGTCGAACACTTGATCTCGCGCCAGTCGCCGAACGGGCCGGACCGGTAGCGGCTCGCCTTCCGTTTGGAGACAATGCCTTCGAATTTGTGCCGGCGAGCCTCCTCCAGCAGCAGCTCGCCGTCCGGGCCCTCGACGCTCTCGGAGAACCGGAGGACCCCGCCTTCGCCCGGCAGAATCGTCTTCAGACGCGCCCGACGCTCCTCGCAGGCCACGCCGAGCATGTGCTCGCCGTCGAGAAACAGCAGATCGAACGCCATCAGGACGGCGCAGGACCGGCCGGCAAACGAACGCAAAGCACGGAGGACCGGCCCGCCGGCGGGCTGTTCGCAATGCGCCTCGCCGTCGATGACGAAGTCGTGGGGAATGGCCCGCAGCGCGGTCGCGATGGAGGCGAACTGGGCCGTGACTTCGTTTCCCGACGGGTCCCAGAGCTGTAACCGATCGCCGGCTTTGCGGCCGATGATTCTCTGGCCGTCAAATTTGAATTCGTGAATCCATTCGGGGCCGATCGGCACGCGGCGCGCGGGGACCGGCTGGCAGGGCACGATGAAGCCCGAAGGGAGCCGGGGGACGCCGCGCGGCTTGGATGTGGTTTGCCACAGCATGGGGATTCGAATCCGGAGCGAGCCGAATTGTTCCCATGGAATGACTTGAAAACTGGTTACACCCCAGGTCAACGCCTCGGGGGCCGTAAATACGGTTGCTCTCGCGGCCCGTGCATCCTGGTTCTTCCAGGCTTCAGCGTTGCCGCGAGCGTCCGATTTCAGTCCGAGCGGAACAAAGGCTCGTCAGCCGCCCCAGAAATTCAGCGCAGCGGACGACGCCGCCCCGCCGAGGACGCAGGGCAGGCCGACCGCCACGGCGCCGACGGCCGCCGCACCGATGCAGCCGAGCGCCAGCGCGCTTTGTCCGACCTTGCCCCACCACGACACATCCCGTTTGTAGCCGGGGCCCATGCGCTTGAGATCCTCCATGCGGCCGAGCGCGTCGCGGCGCAGCTTTGCGATCTCCACGGTCTCGGCGGCCTCGATGGCTTCGGCGAGCTGCTTGGCGGCGACCTTGTCCTGTGTATTCGGCTGCAGCGCCTTGAGGCGGGCCAGAAGCTTCGAATCGCGCGAGGCGTTCATCGCAAGCGTGTACTTCACCATGCTGCCGATGGTCAGGCGTTCGAAGCTGTCGCGTTCTTCCGACCAGGGCAGGAGTTCGACCATGCGCACCAAGGGTTTGTCGTCGCGGGTGGCGAAGTAATAGCCCCAGTGCACGTCGACGATGTCCGCGCGCTCGTTGAGCGGTGTCGTGTCGTCCTCTTCCTTGCCCTTGCCCTTGCCTTTGCCCTTGAACCAGTTCGCCGGGTTGGCCTTTTTCGTCCAGCTCTTCTTTTCGGGCGGCGGGGTGTCGAATGTCGGCAGCTTGCCTTCGAGGAATCGCTGGATCATGAGATCGCGGGTTTGCATTTTCGGGCGATACTTCTCGAGCAATCCCCGCCAGTCCGGATCGCCGGAATAGGCGATCGCCCGCACGATGGACCAGTGATCGGCCGAGCGCATCGCCAGCAGTTTCTCGATGGTCGCATTCGCGCTCTTCGGATTTCCGCCGATCAGCCCGGCCATAAAGCCGACATACATGCCGGCGCTTTCGGGATCGGACAGCGATCCGTAGTCGCTGGCGGCCTTCATCACCGAAGGGGCGCGTGCGAAGTCGCGCGCGGGATCATACGCGTTGATCCATGCGAGCACGCCTTCCTTGCTGTTGAGTTGAATTGCGGGAGCCGCGACAGCCATCGCCCACAGCCGCCGCAAGGGCCAGCAGGAACGCACACCAGATTTTACGCATAACAACCCTGCCCAAACGGGCTGACATTCTCTCAGCGCGGGTAAGTCACCCCAACGGTGCGTCCATTTCGCGACCCGTCTGCGGCGGGTTTTGGGCAGAGGATGGCGGTGATGATTCGATCGGAATCCGCGTTTGAAGAGCGTGAGGCGTCGAACGTTCCCGCCCAGGTCAAGCTCGCTGCAGCGTTGGGCGCAGCCCGGAATTTCGAATGGATGCACGTCCAGGCGGTGCGCCTGCAACTTATGCGAGCCTATTTGTTGTCCATACATTTTGTACGTATACATACGCCTACTACTTTTGAATGAGAATTGCCGTGCCGATCTTCTCGCGAAAAATTAACCATGACGACCGGAGGGTGAAGCTCTCACGATTGCCTGGGGGCGGTCGACTTAGCGGGGGCATTCAGATGGCACGGCCGACCAAAAGCTTACGGCGGAATTTTCTCATCAACGGAGCGGCGACAGCAGGATTGATGCTGGTTCTTGGCGGCATCGGAATCTGGACGGTGTCGGCGCTGTCCACGGCGATCGAGACGTCGCAGATATCGTCCCATGCACTCCGGAACCATATGTCGGCCGACATGATGCACGATGCGCTGAGAGCCGACGTGCTCGGGGCGATCGAGGCCGGCGAGTCGGGGACGGCCGAGGCAAAGACGAATGTCCGCGCCGACCTGGCCGAACATGTGCAGAACTTCCAGGAAAGTCTGAAGGCGAACGAAGCGCTCGATTTGCCGAAGGAAATCACCGCGGCGTTCCGCGATCTCAAAGACCCTCTCGCCGAATATATCGGCGCTGCCGAAAAGATCGTCGCCCAGGCGCTGACGGACCCGGCCGCGGCGCGCGGAGACATGCCGTCGTTCATGGCGGCGTTCAGCAAGCTCGAAAGCGCGATGGCCAAGGCGACCGATCTCATCGAGACCGACGTAAACGCAAAGGCGGAAGCGGACGCGGCGCTCGCGTCGCTCGCCAAGTTCCTGATGATCGGCGCGCTCGCCGTGGGCGTTGTCGCCGCCGCGCTGCTGAACATTCTCATTGCCCGTTCCGTCGTTCCGCCGATCTCGAAGATGACGGATGCGATGGCGCATCTCGCCGAAGGCAAGACCGATGTCGACGTGCCGGGCGCGACGCGGAAGGATGAGATCGGCTCGATGGCGGCCGCCGTCGAGGTGTTCAAGCAGAACGCGATCAAGGTGCGTCAGCACGAGCAGGAGCAGGCGGGCCAGAAGGCCCGCGCCGAAGCCGAGAAGCGCGCGATGATGAACCAGCTGGCGGACCAGTTCGAGGCCGAGATGATGGGCGTGGTCCAGGCGGTTTCGGCCTCGGCCGAACAGCTTCAGCAGAACGCCGGCAGCATGAGCGCGGCGGCGGAGGAAACCAGCCGCCAGTCGACCGCGGTCGCCGCCGCGGCCGAGCAGACCACGACAAACGTCCGGACGGTTTCGTCCGCGGCGGAAGAGCTGGCAAAGTCGATCCGCGAAATATCCCAGCAGGTGAGCTCCGCCGCGAGCGCCACCTCAGCCGCGAGCGATCAGGCCAACGGCACCGTCAATCTGGTTCAAAGCCTTGCCACGAGCGCGCAGCGCATCGGCGAGGTGGTGGGCCTGATCGGCGATGTGTCCGCGCAGACCAATCTCCTCGCGCTCAACGCCACGATCGAAGCCGCGCGCGCCGGAGAGGCGGGCAGGGGCTTTGCGGTCGTCGCCCAGGAAGTGAAACAGCTCGCCGCCCAGACATCCAAGGCGACGGAAGAAATCGCGTCGCAGATCCAGGCCGTCCAGACGGCCACCGCGGAAGTGGTGAAGGCGATCACCGGCATCAGTTCGTCGATCAGCAATATCGACGAAATCTCGGCGGCGATTGCCATCGCCGTGGAAGAGCAGGGTGCGTCGACCCAGGAAATTGCACGCAATGTCGACCAGGCCGCGGCCGGCACGCAGGAAGTGTCGGCGAACATCGCCGGCGTGACCCAGGCTGCGGAGCAGACGGGAGAGGTCTCGGAGCAGATCGTCGGCGCGGCCTCAAACCTCGCGCAGCAGTCGAGAGCCCTCCGCACTCAGGTCACCGGCTTCATCGAACGCGTCCGCGCCGCCTGAGCGCGGCCGGACACGACGCGGTATATTATACGGACCGTCAGCCAGCCGGCCGCATATGGCGGGTGTCTCGGAATGAGGCGGTAGGTGTGGCCTATGTCCCGGAAGGCGCGGAGCGCCTGTCCGGGATCCATACTCCGTGAGGCTGATGATAGAGCCGAGAGCTCACGGCGTATGGGTCCCGGGCTCCGCTTCGCGGCCCCGGGACATACACCTTGTTTCCCGAACAAGCTCACGACGCCTCTTCAACCTCATGGTGAGGAGCGATGCGAAGCATCGCGTCTCGAACCATGGCCCACAGGTTCTGAGGTCGCTACCGATCCTTCGAGACGGGGCTTTCGCCCCTCCTCAGGATGAGGGCTCCCACGACGACCTGCAGCAGACTTGCGGGTGATGACGTTTCGAACCACCGCCCCATTCTGCGGAGATCGGCGATCTCCTGAAGCCTAATCGGCATGCCGAAGCTCCCGGCAATCCCAAGGAATGCTTCTGAGGGTTGCATCCCGACTAGATGGTGCCCGCACAGGGCGTATTCACTATCCCGCGCGCGGCCGGGCCTCGCCGCGCAATCCCTGACAAACTGGAGACTGCAATGTTTGGAATCACCGTTCCGGCGCTGACCAGCGCTGCCCGTACGCTCGCGGGATATCTCGCCGTCTGGCTCGTCGCCAAGGGCGTTATCGTCGATGCCGAAAGCGAACTTGTCGTGACCGGCGTGGTCACGATCGTCGGCCTTCTGGCCTCGATCTATTTCCGCCGCAAGACCGCGCTCGTCTCGCAAGCCGCTTCGCTGCCCGAGGTCGCGAAGGTCATCGCGACGGCGGAGCTGGCGGCGAGGGTGGGCGAGCCGAACGTCACGACGAAATGAGCATGCTCTCGAAGCTGCTGCCGTTCCTGTCCGCTGTGGTGAAGGCGTGGAATTCCACCATTGCCTTTCTCACAGCGCGGCAGGCCGAACAGGCCGGGCGCAACGCGGCGATCATCGAACAGAAGGAAGCCGGCAATGAAGCCGTTGATACGGGCCTTGAAGCTCGCCGCGCCGCTCGCGCTCGCGATGCAGCTCCCGGCGGGCTGCGCGCGGACGACGGCTACCGTCGCGATTGATCCCGGCGTCACATGCCGCGTGTTCGAGCCCATCGGCTGGTCGGTCGCCGACACCGGCCAGACGGTGCGGGGCGTCAAGGAACACAATGCGGCATGGGACGCGCTCTGCCGCAAACCGGAGGCAAAGAGATGAATCCACGTCCTGAACAGAGATGGCCCGAACAGAAATGGAAAGTGGACCGCTCCGTGCCGGTCGCGCTGATCCTGGGAATGCTCGTACAGACAGGCGGCGTGGTGTGGTGGGCGGCGACGACCTCGTCGCGGGTCGACGCGCTGGAAAAGACGCAGGTGACGGCCGAGCGCGTGGCGCGGATCGAGGAGCAGAACACGTGGCTTCGCGAAGCCGTCATCGAGATCAGGTCGGACATCAAACGGCTGCTGGACAAGAAATCGTGAGTCGCGAAGGAAGCGCGGAATATCGGTAATACTGCAACCTGAAGATGTTTGAGATGCGGCGTTGCCTGCGAAAACTTGAGCAATTCCTGGCGATTAACGCACCGTGTGGCTTTATCAAGGCTGGTATCAACTACCACTTCTGAGCGTCTCGTTTCCTCGACGTCGCACCAAGGCCCGCCCGGTTCGCCGCGGCGGGTCTTTTTGTTTCGGCGCGCGAGCATAGACGAATGGACGAGGAACCCAAGCGGGACACGGGCCGTTCCTCCGCGCCGGCAAAGACCGGAGCCTCATGGAGAACATCACCACTATGATCAGGATCATCGCCTCTGCCGCTGTTGCTCTCATGCTGGGCGCCGCCGCCCTTGTCGCTCCGACCGCGCCTGCATCCGCCGCGAGCGTCAGCGTCAATGTCGGTAACGGCGGCCACCACGGCCGGGGCTATGTCGCACCCCGCCGTCACTACGGTAAGGTGGTTCATGTCGATCGCCGCCGCAATTGCACGTTCAAGAAGGTCGTGACCCGCAAGAATGGCAACCGGATCGTCCGCAGCGTAAAGACATGCCGCTGAGGCCTGCCGGTCGGCAGACCGCGCCTTCCTAATCTCGATATCGGGCGGAGTATCGTCCGCCGCTTCAATCTCGGAAAAACCGAGGCAACAACCCCGTCCGGGGCACCGGGCGGGGTTTTTCTTTTTCCGGGCGGTTCGGCCGCGGAAGCCGGATTCTCAGCGAAGTCCGCAGGGCCCGGGCGTCCGGCGACATCGCGGGCGCTGAGCCGAGCGGCTTGAATCTGCGCCTCCGCGACATCGAAGCCTCGCGCCACGATGCTCTTGAATCCGAGTGCTTGGGCGATGTGCCGAAGTCGTCGCCGGCGATTCGATCCCGTCTACGGCGCGCTGCGCGGTCGCGCCATCCAGACGGTACGACTAAGGCTCGACGATCTTCGGCAGCTTGCATGAGGCGCAATCCACACGATGTGCCCTCGGAACCGTGACGATACATTCAAGCTCGGGTGGATCCGAATAAGTTATGCTATTCGGTTGTACGATTACGACACACGAAAGGCGGGCGATTGGACAACAAGCCACAATCTAGCGTCACGGACGTCTTGGGCCGGTCGCGCGCCGGCCGCGTGCGGTTTCTACTCATTGGGCTGCTTGTTCTTTTATATCTTCTTCTGGAATGGTTCAGCTTCCTTCAAGAGCTTCGCGGCCTTCCCGTTTCCCCGTGGAATCCAGGACTAGGCGTGCTGTTTGCATTCATGCTGGCGCGCGGGCTTTCCTATGGGTGGGTTCTGTTCGTAGCGATTGTGACATCCGAGCTCATATTACTGGATACGCGCTCGTACTGGTACTCCGTGGTGACGATCGCTGCTGTCGCGTCGTTAATCTACACCATGGCGGCGGGAATAATTCGCTCCTTCGTCAGCGAGAATCTCGAATTTGACCGGATCCGCGATGTCGCGACTCTCGCATTGGTAGGCGCATTTGCCTCGCTTTTCGTCGCTGCTCTTTTGTCCGTCATGTTCATTTCCGGAGAGCATTCGCAAAAAAGCATCCTGCTACAGATGTTCATCGGCGATCTCGTCGGCATAATGGTGATGACGCCTCTTGCGCTACGCCTGCTGAGAGTCGATTTCGAAAAACTTCTGCAGGCCCGGAATGTTTTGAAATATGCGGAAATTCCACTCCATGTGGCGATGATCGGTGTTGCGTTGGTACTGTTGACGAGGACAGGGCTGGACGATTTCTCCGTTCTCTTCGTGCCGATCGTAATTGCTGCAGTGAGATATGGATTCGATGGCGCCTGCGTTGCAATAGCGGTCGTTCAATTCGGGCTTGGCGCTATCCTTCATGCAATCGGAGCCAACGCCGGCATCTTCTTCGACTTTCAGACCGCAATGCTCGCCCTCACGACCGCCGGCCTGTTCGTAGGAGCTGAAGTGAATGCTCGCATACGTTCCGACAACATTGCGAAAATCGCCGAAGCAAAGCTTCAGAGCGCGAAAGAAGCTAGTGCGCAGGCCGAACGGTTCGCGATCGTCGAAAGCATGGCATCCGGGCTGGCACATGAAATCAACCAACCGATGACGGCAACCAGGGCTCTTATAAGGTCATCGCAAGTGCTCATCGGAGGCGACAAGCCTGACCTTGCGCGGGCTGCCAACAATCTCGGAACTGCGATTACCCAGATCGACCACGCTGCCGCCGTGCTGCGCCGGATGCGTGAATTTCTAAAGCGCCGTCAGCTGAACCTTTCCACAGTCCTTACAAATGATCTTCTGACTCAAGTACCAAGCCTGTCGCAGTCGCAAATCCGGACCGGCGTCTCGGTTGAAGCGGAGCTTGTGCTTGAGGATCAGGAGATCGACGTCGACCGCGTGCAAATCCTGCAAGTGTTTCTGAATCTGATCCACAACTCGGTCCAGGCGATAGGTTCAGACCCATCCAGACAAGGATTCATATGGATCGGGGCGGATCGCAGAAGCGACCCGGAACGCATGGAATTCTTCGTTCGGGACAACGGACCTGGCGTTCCACCCAAACGTCGGAGAAATATTTTCGAGCCCCTCCGATCTACCAAGGACGACGGGCTTGGTCTCGGTTTGGCGATATGCCTGACGATAGTCGAGGCGCATGGCGGCCAGATCTGGCTTCAGAACGGTCAGGCCGGCGCTACCGAATTTCGATTCTGGGTGCCTCTCAAGCGGACGGAGGTTTAGATACGTGATCAAGGTCTACATCATCGACGATCAGGCAGCAGTTCGCGATGCCCTCGGAGAAATGATGAACGTGTTCGGCTTTGCGGTCGAGACGTTCGAATTGGCGGAAGCTTATTTGAGTGCCACCGCTAAGCGAATCTCCTCAGATCCCAGTTGCGTAGTGGCCGATGTGCGTATGCCGGGTATGGACGGTATTGAACTTGTGCGGCGATGTCGCTCTTCAAGGAACGATGTGCCGATCATTCTGATATCAGGTCATGCGGATGTTCCCATGGCGGTTGCCGGGATCAAGGCCGGTGCGACCGACTTCATCGAAAAACCCATTGACGACGCGGCTCTCGTCGCCGCCATAAACCGAGCGCTGGTCACGGGAATCGAGGAGAGGCGTGACGCTCGGCGAGCTCAGGAAACCGAAGAAAAATTCGCACTTCTTACGCCACGCCAACGGGAAGTCTTCGACTTGGTCGTCGCCGGATTTACCTCCCACGCGATTGGTGAGAAACTGGGTCTCAGCACACGCACGGTTGAGAGCTACCGTGCCGAGATCATGCAGAAAATGTCGGCCGAGAGCGTGGCTGTCCTTGTGCGTCAGGCGATACAGCTGCGCCGAACGAGCCCGTAGTTCTACCACCCCATCGATACGAATACACGCCCACGGGGCATTCTCTTAATCTTGTCCCACTGAAGAGACGCTCGGCGGATTAGCTGGCGTCGGCATTCAGTTTCAGTGGGAGATGATTCTTGAAAGGTCGGCTGAATTCCAGCATTTCGCGTCATCCCGGTCAGCTTAACCCCGCAGCGCTTGATGTAGTGACACTGTTCCTCGTTGGGTCCGCTGCTGCAACCGCGGTGCTCTCGCCGCAGGGGCTTGCCTTGCCGGTCTTTGCCACGATCATGCTGGCTGCAGGCGGCGGGCTGGGCTTTTACGCTTGGTGCCGTGGCCTGCGGCAAAACCAGCAGCTGTCAGTCTGGGACGTTGCGGGAAGCTTGCTTGCGCTTGGCTTCTGCGCCGCAATTCTGTCGGACTCGTCACAGATCGCCAAAATCGCCTCTCTCTGAAAACCACCACGTAGACCGGGCCCCTCTGGCCGCTCGCAAGAGCGGCGATGTCGGACTGCTATCCCGTAACTGGGGGCCCGCGCACCTGGCCGATCTCCGTTGAGATCACTCCAGGAGGATCATCAGGGCCCTCGACACTTTGCATAGGGGCCCTATGACCGAACTATTCACTGCCGAACTATTCACCACTGAATCATTGGGCGCGCTGCTCCAGGTCATCATGATCGACCTGGTGCTCGCCGGCGATAACGCCATCATCATCGGCCTGGCTGCTGCTGGCCTACCTGCCGAAGACCGCAAGAAGGTCATCGTCATCGGCATAGCCGCCGCTACGGTGATGCGCATCGGATTCGCGCTCGCGACAACGCAATTGCTTCAGATCGTCGGGCTTATGCTGGTTGGCGGGCTGCTGCTTTTCTACGTCTCTTGGAAAATGTGGGTCGAACTCCGCAGCACCCAAGGCGTGGCCTCGACTGGCCACGGGGACTTCGTCGTCAACGCGGACGGCACGATCGCCGGCATCCCGCCACGCAAGACGTTCGCCCAAGCAGTCATGCAGGTCGTAATCGCCGACGTTTCGATGTCACTTGACAACGTTCTTGCTGTCGCAGGCGCCGCTCGCGAGCATCCCTTGATTCTGATCGTCGGCCTCGCATTGGCCATCGCTATGATGGGATTTGCGGCGACGTTCATTGCCCGGCTGCTGCAGCGCCACCGCTGGATCGCGTATGTCGGCCTGGCGGTGATCGTTTATGTCTCGATAGACATGACTTATCGCGGGTTTGTCGAGGTTCTACCCTATCTGCGAAGCCTCTGAATGCAAAAGGCTTCGCTAGGTGTCCGAAACTGGATTCGAGAAAGCCGGATTTTGCGCAATGCCTCGCAAACACCAAAACTTTGCGAAGGGTTGGGGCGGACCGGGGTTCTCCCTTTCGGGTCCTGCGGCAGTATTGATGGCGGCGCCCGCGCCGCCATCGGGCTGACGAAGTCCCTTCACTAACCGACGAGCAGAGAGAGCGAGCAGAACATGTCCAACACAGATTTCGTCTCGCGTGCGGCCAACCAGCGGGTCGACGCAGCCGTATTCGATTCAGCCCTGCGGCAGCACATGCTGCGGGTCTACAACTACATGAGCCTTGGGCTGGTCGCGACCGGTCTTGTGGCCTACATCGTCGGGACAACCCCCGCGCTGTACGTACCGATCTTTTCGTCACCGCTCAAATGGGTGGTGATGCTCGCGCCGCTGGCCTTCGTGCTCTTCTTCTCGTTCCGGATCGAGCGAATGTCAGCCGCGCGCGCTCAGATGATGTTCTGGGCATTTTCAGCGGTCATGGGGCTGTCGCTCGCCTCCATCTTCCTCGTCTTCACGGGCACGAGCATCGTCCGCACCTTCTTCATCGCAGCAGCGATGTTCGGCGCCACCAGCCTCTATGGCTACACCACCAAGCGCGACCTCACCCAGTTCGGATCGTTTCTGATCATGGGCCTGATCGGTGTGATGATCGCCAGCGTCGTCAACCTGTTCCTGGGTTCCAGTGCCTTGCAATTCGTCGTGTCGGTGGTTGGCGTCTTTGTGTTCGTGGGCCTCACCGCGTGGGACACCCAGACAATCAAGGAACAGTTCTCGGAGCATCTCGGGGCCGAGTCCCAGCAGAAGCTCGCCGTTATGGGCGCCCTGTCGCTTTACTTGAACTTCGTCAACATCTTCCAGTTGCTCCTGAACCTCACCGGGCAGCGCGAAGCGTGAGAAACGCAACCACATCCAGAGAGACACAGACAATGCTGGACAACCAGACCCGCGACGCGATCGACGGCCTTTTCCAGAAATTGGGCAAGGTGGAGAGGCAAGGTCCAGAACGCGATCCGGAAGCGGAAAATCTCATCCGAGCACGGGTCGCGAGCCAGCCGGGTGCTCCGTATTACATGGCCCAGACCATCGTGGTGCAGGAGCAGGCGCTGGAAGATGCCCAGCGGCGCATCGAGGAACTCGAAGCCCGCACGGCTGGTTCTCCGCGGAGCGGCGGCGGGCTCCTGAGTTCCATCTTTGGCGGCGCTCAGCGACCATCGGCGTCCGTTTCTCGCCCCACATCGGTGCCCACGGGCCCGCGTCGATCTGAAGGCCCTTGGCAAAACGAGGATTCCCCTCGCCGAGGCGGAGGCTTCCTCGCTGGAGCCGCGCAAACCGCGATGGGTGTCGCGGGTGGCGTGCTGCTGGGCAATGCGGTCGCCGGGATGTTCGGCGGCAATGAAGCTCAAGCTGCCGACGCCAAGGAGCCCGCCGCGGACGAAGGCGGTGGAGACTTCTTCGGCGGCGACGAGGGTGAATAGTCGTTCGGGGCGCTGCGGAGGAGCCGCTTGGGCGGCTCCTCCGATTATCTCTGTCGGTACAAGGGATCCGTCCGTCGCAGTCGCAGTGTCGCCCTGAAAGCTGGAAAACCGGCGACCCCCGTCCGGACAACTGGACGGGGTCTCGCTTTAATTATCCCGGTTCGCGGATGACATCTGAAGCACCGCTTCGACCAGGCGATCGCGGTCATGCCCGTGCGTCATGATCAGCCGTCTCGCTTTGGCAACCGATATCTTCGCGGCTTCGGCAAGGTCGACAACCTCGAAACGGAATTCCGGCGCGCGGGCGGGTTTCCGTGCGACCGAGTTCGGAGTCTCGTCGTCCATATCTCCCCCCTGGGTAGGTTCGCGTTAAAAGTGTAGCCGATTCCCGAGCGGGATTTTGCTCTTCCGGCGCCGTCTCCGATCAAGCTCGCGTGAACACTGGATAAAGCCGCCGGCGCTCCAGGAATAAGGAGCGATCGCAGATCGTTACGGGCGGATGCGCATGTGTTTTCTGCGAAGCGGGAACGCAAATCCGCAAGCAGGAATGGCGCTTTGTACGCCGCTTGCGACGCATGCGGTCTCGCTTGCCATATCCCCCCAGGGGGGATAGGAGGGGCTATGTCAGAACCTCATCTTCATGAAACCCATCCTGCGATCGTCAAACGGCTGAAGCGCGCCAACGGGCATCTGATGGGCATTGTCCAAATGATCGAAGAGGGCCGGTCCTGCCTCGACATCGCCCAGCAGCTTCATGCCGTGGAAAAGGCGATCGGGCAGGCGAAGAAAACATTGATCCAGGACCATCTGGACCATTGCCTTGACGACGTGGCAGGCCCGCTCCCCCGCGAGCAGCGCCGCACGGTCGACGAGTTCAAGGAAATCACCAAATATCTGTGAGTAGGTCATGCCGTCCTTCGCCGAGCTGATTCAGCAAAGTTCCACGCACGCTTGGCTCTTTGCCCCGAGTGCCATTCTTCTGGGTGCGTTGCACGGGCTGGAGCCGGGCCATTCCAAGACAATGATGGCGGCGTTCATCGTCGCGGTCCGGGGAACCGTGACGCAAGCCGTCTTGCTGGGATTGGCGGCGACCTTGTCTCACACGCTCGTGGTCTGGGGCATCGCCCTGGGCGGCCTCTATCTGTGGCGTGGCGTCGATGCCGAGACGTTCGAGCCCTATTTTCAGCTCGCCTCGGCCGCGATCATCATCTCGATCGCAATCTGGATGCTGTGGCGCACCTGGCGGGACCAGCAGCGCGCTGCGCGGCACGAGCATGGCCACACCCATGCTCACGGCCATGATCATGATCATCATCACGGCGAAGACGTCCGTCGCATCGACACCGGCCATGGCCTGATCGCCGTCGAAGTCTTCGAGGAGGGCGTCCCGCCGCGCTGGCGCATTCGCAGCGAGCGCGGACATAGATGGGCCGCAGCGGATGTGACGGTCGTGACCGAGCGGCCGGACGGCGCGCGACAGATATTCGCGTTCGTCGATCGCGGGGACTATCTCGAATCCGTCGAGGAGATTCCGGAACCGCACGCATTCCAGGCGCGGGTCAGCCTTGGACATGGCGGCCATAGCCACGATTACGACCTGTCCTTCGTGGAAGGACACGGCCACGATCACATGCACGAGGAACTGCACGGGCTGGAGGTTGCGAGCGACGGCTATCAGGATGCGCACGAACTGGCGCACGCCAACGACATCCGCCGCCAGTTCGCCAACCGCAATGTAACGACGTGGCAGATCGTACTCTTCGGCCTGACCGGAGGGCTGATCCCGTGCCCCGCGGCCATCACGATCCTTCTGCTGTGTCTTCAGCTCAAGGAGATCACGCTCGGCTTCGCCCTGGTGCTGTGCTTCTCGATCGGTCTTGCGATCACGCTCGTCACCGTCGGGGCCGCCGCAGCACTGAGCGTCCGTCACGCGACAAAACGCTGGTCGTGGTTCTCGACCTTCGCCCGCCGGGCGCCCTATTTCTCCAGCATCCTGATCGTCGCGGTCGGCCTCTATGTCGGCTATCACGGCTGGAGCGGTTTGCCGGCGCAAGCCGCATCGCTTCCGGACTTCGGTGACATTCACGGCCGGCGGCTGATGGCCGAACTCGCCGTCTACGCGGGCCTGTTCCTGACGGCGCTCGCCGCTGCGACGGTTCTGCCGATGCAATCGGAAACCGTGCTCGTCGGACTGCTGCTCCATGATTATTCGCCTGTGATCGTCATCCTTGTCGCGAGCGTCGGCAACGTGACTGGCGCCGTCATCAATTGGCTCTTGGGGCGGTGGCTCGAACATTTTCGCGACCGGCCCTGGTTTCCGTTCAGCAGCGCCGGTCTCCACCGCGCGGAGCGCTGGTATCATCGCCGTGGAAAATGGTCGCTCCTGTTGAGCTGGGTCCCGATTATCGGCGATCCGCTGACGGTCATGGCGGGCGTCCTGCGCGAACCGTTTCTGGTTTTCCTCGCGCTCGTCACCGTCGCCAAGGTCGGGCGCTATCTCGTACTCGCGGCAATCACCATGAAATGGGCATGAACTTCCGCAGAATTGAGGACTTCCTTTTTGCGGTCCTCGATTGATGGGTTCCATTTTCGAAATGCAGCGCTGGCTCGGCCTGTGGCCGCTGCTTACGAATTAGGGAAAAGAGACTTTGCCGCTGGATCAGAACATGCATGCGGGCCTCCAGCCCGCCATGGACTGAGCCATCAACGGGGCGCCACGATGCTACAGGTCCTCGCCAACTGCACCGTACTGACGCTACGATTTCGTCGATCGGCCGTGGATTGATCGACGAGGCTGGCAGCACAACCACATGCTCAACGACGAGCCACGACTGTTCTTCATGTACATCTGGGCCAATGTTCATGCATATCTGGGCCAACGACGATTCCCCGAAGCTCCTGGGCGGACTGCGCGCCGCCCTTGATCACGTCAAGGTCGCCAAGAGTTGACCGGCGCTCCAGTCTCCAAGGCAGAGCGCCAAGGCGGGGAGGAAGCCAAGCCCCATTCCGGGGCGGGCCATCGAGACGTCTCGCGCAAGACCTTGCCGCCGGATATCAACCGGGTTCTCTGGGCGCGGTCGCTGCGGGCCTTCGGGGACGGTTACGTCGCAATCCTGCTGCCGCTCCACCTGGCGCTCCTTGGTTACGATGCCTTCGCGGTCGGAATCGTCTCGACGGCGACATTGCTGGGGTCCGCTCTGCTGACGCTCGGCATCGGGCTTGTCGCACACCGCATCCCGAGACGTGGGGCGCTGTTGGCGGCCGCCCTCCTAATGGCAGCGACGGGACTGGGCTTTGCCGGGATCGAAGGCTTCTGGCCGCTGCTGCTGATCGCGTTCGTCGGGACGCTCAACCCGTCCAGCGGCGACGTCAGCGTGTTCCTGCCGCTCGAGCATACGGTGATCGCCCATGTCGTGGGCGATCAGGAGCGCACGGCGGCGTTCGCGCGCTACAGTTTCGTTGGCGCCTTCTTCGGTGCCCTCGGGGCGCTCTCGGTGGGCGCGGTGGACTGGCTCGCGCCCTACATCGCTCCGCCGACCGTGACCACCATCCTCTTCGGTCTCTACGGCGTCTTGGGATTCCTGACGTTCCTGCTCTATCGCGGTCTGTCGCCCAGGGCCGAGGTCGGGACGGACCGGCCGCCGGCGCCCCTCGGCCCATCCCGCGGCACGGTCTACCGCCTCGCGGCCCTGTTCTCCGTCGATGCCTTCGGCGGAGGATTGGTCGTCAACGCCCTCCTGGCGCTGTGGCTCAGCGAGCGTTTCGAGATCAGCATCTCCACGGTCGGAGCGATATTCTTCGTGACCAGCCTGTGCTCCGCCGTCTCGAACTTCGCGGCGGTGCCGCTGGCCCGGCGGTTCGGGCTGGTGAACACGATGGTGTTCACGCACCTGCCGTCGAATCTCTTCCTGATCCTGACGGCGTTCGCGCCGACGGTCTGGACTGCGTTCGGGCTGCTGATCGCCCGGGGGCTCCTGTCGCAGATGGATGTCCCGACCCGGTCCTCATACGTGATGGCGGTGGTCCGACCGGAGGAGCGGCCCGCCGCGGCGAGCGTCACCGCCGTGCCGCGCAGCCTGGCATCCGCCGTCGCGCCGCTCCTCTCCGGGTGGTTGTTGACCGTGACGCCCTTCGGCTGGCCTCTCGTGCTCGCGGGCGCGCTCAAGGTGGCGTACGATCTCGCCTTGTTGCGGCAATTCTCGAGGATCAAGCCGCCGGAAGAACGCTGACGCGAGGGCCGAAGGGGCGTGATGATCGGCGTCGTCGCCGGGCTGCCTGTCCTCCACTCCTTTTCCTGATGTCAGCTCGGTATTTCCGTTCCGGAGCAGGCGCCTTCAGAGATCGCACGACACGCGTTGGTCCGGCTGCGGTCGTCAAAGAAGACGCGCCCCGCGAACGCTTGACGCTACGGGACGCACAGCGGGCTTAGGGGCGTTTCATGATCGCCGACGTGCCGAGCGCTCTCGATGATGTCGTGCGGGACCTAGTGGATGGCGTCGTGCCAAGGCCGCCCGGTGGTGACGATGACCGGTCGAAGCCGGTCGGCGATCCTCCGGGGACGCAGTCCGAAGTCGACGCGCTGATTGAACCGGAGCCCTTGTTCGATTGCGTGTTAAAGCCAGTGCAATCGGTGCCTTGCGACCGTGTTGCGGACTGGTTGATTGCGCCCGACACGCTCGGTGCCGATAGGTTCAATGTGCCGAACAGCGGCACGTTGCTGCCGATACCCGATGATGCCGGCGATGAGGGAACCTGGCTGCCGCCACCCGGGAGCGTGGTCGCGCTGGGCGCAACGGTGTTTGCGAAGCTAGAGGTGGAGGTAGAGAGCATCGAGGTCGACACCCGGCGTGTGGAAAGTGGGGTGTCGAGGTTCGGGACCATGGTGGACTGGATCGTCCTCGTCTGTGCAATCGCGCCCGGGCTTCCGGCCGCGACCAAGACTGCGGCGGCAAAGGAGGTAAGAAGCTTATGGGTGTTCACGGACGCGTCTCTCGCGAATTTATCTCTCCAGCCAACGCAGACCCCGTGCCGGCGTTCCGCGATTGAAGCCGGGGAACTGCTCGGCCGGGGCCCGTAGGCAACTCGCGAGATCTGCGCAGACATCCTGATGCCTATGAACGTCACGCCTAGGTTGGCTGTGGTCCTGCGCACCGAGCTGAACTGGCCGTTGTAGAGAGGTTCCTTGGCGGGACGTTAATGGACCAGCGTTCGAAAGCTGCGTTTTGGTTACCCATCCAATATCTATGGATGATTTCAGGCAGCTATTAGCAAACCTACCTTGAAACGATAGCAGCAGCAGACCCCCTCCCGAGGTTGCTGCTCTCCCGAGAAGCCCCGCGGTACCCTCCCGATGGGGCTTGTTTTTTATCAGCAGGCCAAATCCGCGATGAATTGAGGAGCGGACGACGGTGAACCTGGTTTCGTTCGCATTGCGCCGGCCGATATCGCTGCTGATAGCGGTTGTCGCGGTTGTTATGGCTGGCGTTCTGGCGCTGGACCGCATGGCCCGCGACATTTTTCCCGATCTCGGCGTGCCGACCATCTACGTCGCACAGCCTTATGGCGGGTTGGACCCGGCGCAGATGGAGGGGTTCATCGTCAACTACTACGAGTACCACTTCCTCTACATTACCGGAATCGAGCACGTCGAAAGCAAATCGATCCAAGGCGTCGGACTCGTCAAACTTCAGTTTCACCCCGGCACGGATATGGCCCAGGCGCTGGCCGAAACCGTCGGCTATGTCGACCGTGCCCGCGCGTTCATGCCGGCCGGGACCGTGCCGCCATTCGTCATGCGGTTTGACGCTGGGGGCGTGCCGGTTGGCGATCTCGTCTTCTCCAGCAAGACTCGATCGGTCGCCGAGCTGCAAGACGCGGCGCTGTTCAAGGTCCGGCCACTTTTCGCGACGCTCCCGGGCGTCTCGGCGCCACCCCCTTTCGGCTCGAGTCAGCGCACCATCGTCGTTCGTGCCGATCCGGACAAACTGCGCGCCTACAACATGTCGCCCGACGAGCTCGTGCGTGCGCTCGGCGCGGGCAACATCGTCAGCCCCTCCGGCAATGCTCGCATCGGCGATCTGATGCCGATGGTGCCGGTCAATTCGGTCGTCTCGGACATCAAAGAACTCAACAATATCCCCGTACGCTCCCAAGGTACGCAGACAGTGTTTCTGCGCGATATTGCCTCGGTCGACGATAGCGTGGACATCCAGACCGGTTATGCGCTGGTCGATGGCCGCCGCACGGTCTACATCCCTGTGACCAAGCGCGCCGACGCCTCGACGCTCGCGGTCGTCGCATCGGTGAGGGAAAATCTTCCGCGCTTTCAAGCGGCGCTGCCCGACGACGTCGAGGTGAGCTATCAGTTCGACCAATCTCCCTACGTAACGCGCGCCATCAGCGGCCTCGCCTTCGAAGGCGCGCTGGGCGCGGTTCTGACCGGGCTCATGGTGTTGCTGTTCCTGCGGGATTGGCGCAGCGCGCTCGTCGTCGTCCTGAACATCCCGCTGGCGATCCTGGCGGCCGCAGTGGCGCTTTGGGTGTCGGGTCAGACGATCAATATTATGACCTTGGGTGGCTTGGCGCTGGCTGTCGGGATTTTGGTCGACGAGGCAACGGTCACCATCGAGAACATCCACACGCATCTTGCCCGCGGTCGCAGCCTCGCCGGGGCCGCCTTTGCGGCGACGGCGGAGACGACGGTGCCGCGTTTCCTGGCAATGCTGTGCATCCTTGCGGTGTTCATCCCTGCGTTTTTCATGACCGGCGCGGCACACAACCTGTTCGTCCCGCTGTCCCTGGCGGTCGGATTCTCGATGGTCGCGTCCTATCTCCTTTCAAGCACCTTTGTACCGGTGCTGTCGGTGTGGGTGTTGCGGACAGGGGGCGCACACCACGGGAGCCCGCGCGAAACATTTTTCGACCGGCTGCGTCGCCGCTATGGGCAATTCGCCCGCGCGGTCATCGAGCGACGGCGAACCGTCGTGATCTCGTACCTCGTTGTGTCCGCGGCCGTAATTGTTGTGATCGGCGGCGCGCTCCGCACCGAGATTTTTCCGGTGGTGGACACCGGCCAATTCCAGTTGCACCTGCGTGCCCCGCCAGGCACTCGCATCGAACGTACCGAGCAGATCGCCTTGCAGACGCTCGACGCGATCAAACGCGAGGTTGGACCGGATAATGTGGAGACCAGCCTCGGCTTCGTCGGTACGCAGCCGCCCAACTACCCGATCAACACGATCTATCTCTGGTCATCGGGGTCCGAAGAGGCGGTGTTGCAGGTACAGCTCAAGCGGACCGCCGGAATCCGCGTCGAAGAGCTGAAGGAACAGTTGCGCCGAAAGCTCGCCGAGGAGCTGCCAGAGGTCCGCTTTTCATTCGAGCCAAGCGACATCGTCAGCCGCGTCATGAGCTTCGGGGCGCCAACTCCAATCGAAGTGGCGGTGAGCGGCCCTAAGCTTTCAGAGACGCGGCAGTACGCGGAGAAACTTCGCGGCACGCTGGGGCAAGTCCCGACGCTGCGCGACCTCACCTTCGAACAGGAACTCGATTATCCGACCGTGGCCGTGAACGTGGATCGCGAGCAAGCCGGCGTGCTGGGGGTGACGGCCAACGATGTGGCACAGTCGGTCGTCGCGGGCACGTCGTCGAGCCGCTACACGGCGGCGAACTACTGGGCCGACCCCGCCACCGGCGTCGGCTACCAGGTCCAGGTCGAGATTCCCGAACAGCGGATGAACTCGCTGGAGGAGCTGAGGAACCTCCCGATCGCTCGCCGCGCGGCGCAGCAGATCGATCTGCGCAACGTCGCCACTGTCGACAACGGCACCGCGCTCGGAGAATACGACCGCTACAACATGCAGCGGATGCTGACGCTCAGCGCGAATATAATGGGCGACGATCTGGGCCGCGCGGCGGCGCAAGTACAGCAGGCGATCAGCGACGCGGGACAGCCGCCCAAAGGGGTGAACGTGACCGTGCGAGGCCAAGTTCAGCCGATGCAGGAGATGTTCGCGGCGTTGCGCATAGGTGTTTTGGTGGCGGCGGGCGTCATTCTGCTGTTGCTTGCGGCCAACTTCCAGTCGTTTCGGCTCGCCGCGGCGGTGGGGCTGACCATTCCGGCGGTCGTCGCCGGCGTCGCGATCGCGCTGTGGCTCACCCGAACCAGTCTGAACATCCAATCCTTCATGGGCGCGATCATGTCGATCGGCGTGGCGGTGGCGAACGCAATTCTGCTCGTGACATTTGCCGAACGGAACTGGCTGGAAGGCCGCGCTCCCGGCGAAGCCGCGATCGACGGTGCGTGCAGCAGGTTGCGCCCGATCCTCATGACCAGCCTCGCGATGATCGCGGGGATGATCCCGATGGCGGTCGGCTTCGGCGAGGGCGGCGAGCAGACGGCACCACTCGGGCGCGCCGTGATCGGCGGCCTGGGCGGCGCGACCTGCGCCACGCTGATCGTGCTGCCGGCGCTCTTCGTCATGCTCCAGACTAATCGTTCCCGGACATCCGTGTCGCTCGATCCGACCGACCCGCGTAGTCCTCATTTCGAACCCGGTTCCCGATCTCCGACTGCCGATGACCGAGAGGCCGGAGACGCGGGCGATGACCTTGCGGCCAAAGGAACGGCGTAGATCGAGGCAATCATGAACAGACCGAATTTCCGCGCTGCCCCCATGACCAAGATGTTGGCCGTCGTGACTCTTATCGGCGTGCTGGGTTTTGCGGTCATGCGTTTCACTGGAGCGCCGCCGACAGCGACTGCCGCGACCGCGACCGACAATCGTCTTCCTGTCGAGGTCGTGCAACCACGGCGCGCCACCGTCTCACGAACGCTGAAAAGCAACGCGACACTCGAAGCCTTCGAGGATGCCGATCTCTTTGCCAAGGTTTCGGGATATCTGTCGGAGGTCCGCGTCGACATCGGCGACCACGTCAAGCAGGGACAGACCCTCGCCGTGATCGAAGAGCCGGAAGTCGAGAAGGAGCTTGCCGAAGCGGAGGCCCAGCGGGCCGCCAGTCAGAAGATGCTGGAGACGGCACAGCGACAAGTCGACCACAACAAAGCGGATCTGGCGCTGCAAGAGGTGACGCTCAAACGCACGGCAACACTGACCGAGGAGCGCTGGGTCAGCGATCAGGCGCTCGATGACATCAGCGCCAAGGCCGCGATCGCCCGTGCCGATGTCGGCCTGGCGGAGGCCAATCAGGCCGCGGTCGCGGCACAGGCCGATCTGGCTGCGGCGACCGTCGAAAGGATAAGGGCGGTGCTCGCCTATTCGAAGATCGTCGCGCCCTTCGACGGCATCGTGGCGCAACGGCTCGTCAATCGCGGCGATCTGGTCCAGGCCGCCACCTCGACCGTGACGACGCCGCTTTTCAAGGTCCAGCGGATCGATACCATCCGGGTGTTCTGCGACGTTCCGGAAGCCGACGCTCCGCGCGTCCGTGCCGGGGATGTCGCTGTCGTCAAGCCGTTCGGCTTAGATGGCGCGTCGCTCGTCGGCACGATCACACGCTTTGCCCGCCGTCTGGATGCTCAGACGCGCAACATGCGTACCGAGATTGATCTGCCGAACCCAGACGAGCGGCTTTACCCAGGCATGTATGCCGAAGTCGCGCTGGAGACGGATCGACACACGGACGCTCTGACGGTGCCGAGCGCCGCGATCGGGACCGACGGCAACGGGAGCTTCGTCTACACGGTCAGCGGCGATCGCATTACGCGGGTCGCCGTCAACACCGGGCTCAACGACAACGGCCAGGTCGAAGTAACGGATGGGCTGCCAGCCGAGGCTGCGGTGGTAATGTCGGCCAAAGGTGCACCGCCACCCGGAACAACGGTTCGGCCCACCGTCAGCGACCATTCTTAGAGATTCCGGGATGATCCACATGTACGGGGGCGCCTTTGATCACGGCCGCCCCCGATGTTTGCCGCACGGCTGACGCTACGATTTCGTCGATCGGCCGTGGATCAGTTCTTCCCGAGGTTCACCTGATCGAGGGCGGCCTTGAGTCCGCGGGCCAGCTTGACGGCATCGTCATTGGCCCAGAAGTGCATGAAGAATAGCCGCGGCTGATCGTCGAGCATGTGGTTATGCACGGCCGTCACCTCGATATCGTTTTCACGCAGCGCCCGGATTACGGGATTGACCTCCGACCCGATGAGCACGAAGTCGCCGGTGGTTGCCGCCTTGCCGTCGCCCGTCGGCTGGAAGTTGATGGCGATACCCGAGCCCATCGACGGCGGGATCGTCATTCCGCCGTCGGTGATCGCCTCGGCGCGCGGAACGGTGAATTGGTAGACACCGCCACTGGCCTTGCCGCCGTGGCCGATGATCCGGTCGAGGGCGGCCGTGTCGAGATCGACGGCCTGCGCCGGGCCGCCGGGCGAGGAGCCCAACGGCGTCTTGCTGAGTGCCAGCGCGGCGTGCAGGCTTGCGGCCAGCTTCAGCGGATCGCCATGCCCCTCGACGTGCATGTACATGATCGCCGGATCGCTGCGCAGCAGGTGGTTATGCAGGGCGGTTACCTCGATGCCGCTCTCGGCGAGCTTCTTCATCACTGGTTTGACCTCTTTGTCGGTCAGCACGAGGTCGCCCATGACCATGGCCTCATCGCCCATCGGCTGGAAGCCGAGCCATGAGCCGAGGGCCAGCGTCGGCTTGATCTCGACCCCGTCGAGCGTGACCTTCAGATCGGAGCGCGGCAGACCGACACGATAGACGCCGTCCGGCATCTCGGTTCCGGACTTGCCGAGTGCCTGACCGACGGCGGTCCAATCCGGGGCCGCACGGGCAGGGGTGGTGGCCACGATCAACAGCAGGGCAGTGCCGGTAAGAAACTTCGCATACATTGCCTTTCTCCTTATCGCTTCCAGAAATCGTTCTCCGGCGTACAACCACGGACGTACCTACACTTGATGTTCGCCGGTCATGCGCCGGCGGCAAGACCGGAAATCCGGTGAAGGAAGAGCCATACAGCGGCAGCAACACGTCGGTGCGGAGGAGAACAATAATTCCGCATATGCGCGCTGCTGGCGGTGTACCGCTCAAGGTGGTCATGCTGCCGGTGCTGGCGGCCTCATCCGTGTTCGGCGTGCTCTACGGACTGGCCGCCGGATCGCTCCAGCGGGTCACCGGGAGCATGCATGCTTTCAGACATCTTCCCGCCCTTAATTGGCTGTTGGTGGCGTGGCGACAAGAACCAGGACGATATGGATGAGCGTGGCGATCCTTGCGGTCGTGGTGGTGCTTGCCGCGATCGTCAGCGTCGCCAAATTCGGGCGCTATCTTGTCCTTGCGGCAATCGCCATGAACTGGGTTTAAAGACGGGTCACGCAGCTACCGTATCGATCAGCCGGGTCTCTTGATGGGTTCAGTTTTCGAACTGCAACGTTGGCTCTATTCCGGCGCGCTGGAAGCCTTGAACGCGTTGCGTACAGCGGGGCCCGCAGGGGTGCCGCCGTTGATCGGCATGGCGTTCGGCTTCGGCATGTTGCACGCTTTGCTTCCCGGCCACGGCAAGTCCGTGCTGGCGTCGCATTATGCCGGGGAAGGGCGGCTTCCCGGTGCGGTCGGCTCCAGCGCCATCCTGATTGCTACGCATGTCGGCTCGGCGGTGCTTCTGGTCCTCGGCGGTTTCGCCCTTCTGCAACGGACCATCGGCGGGGCCGGCCGCGCGCCCATGCTGGAGCTTGCCAGCCAGATTCTGATTGTCTGCGTGGGATTGTGGATGCTTTCGAGGGCTCTGAGGACCCATTCGCACGATCACGACCGGTCCGGTCCGGCGCTCGGCTTCGTGACGGGGCTCGTGCCTTGCCCGTTGACGACCTTCATCATGACCTACGCCGTCACAAACGGACTTCTCGCCTTCGGACTGATGCTGTCCGGAGCTTTTGCCGCGGGCATGATCGTGACCGTCGCCGCCTTTCCACTCCTGGCGGTCGTGCTCCGAACCACGCTGCTGCCTGTGATCGCGAGCACGGAATCCTTTCGGTCACGGGCCGGCCGCATCCTGGAAATCGCCGCCGCCCTTGCCGTCATCGTGCTCGGCTTGTGGCCGCTGCTGACGCGTTAGGCCGGTCGCCATGCCTTGCCCGGAGAGACCTTTCGGACTAGATACCAGGCAAGGGGTTATTCGCGATTACCCCGTGAGGCGGCAGCCTAAATATCGCGTCCATGTTCCCAAGAGGGATGGACGCCATGCCGTCGAACACTGAAATCACCACCTCTCAACTGTCCCGCCTCGTCGGTCTTCCGACCGCGCCCGCAATCGTGGACGTCCGTACGAGCGAAGACTTCGATGCCGACCCGCGCCTCCTTCCGGCCGCCCGGCGCCGTGATCATCACGCGGTCTCGTCCTGGGCGAAGGAGTATGCCGGTCGCAACACCGTCATCGTGTGCCAAAAAGGACTGAAGCTGAGCCAGGGCGTTGCCGCCTGGCTCCGCCACGAAGGGATCGCCGCCGAAACCCTCGAAGGCGGTTTCGAAGCCTGGTGCGCGGCGGGCGGCGTCCTGGCCAGTACCCGGAAAATTCCCCCATCCAATCCGGAAGGACGCACGGTCTGGGTCACGCGCGCACGGCCCAAGGTCGATCGCATCGCGTGCCCCTGGCTTGTTCGCCGTTTCATCGATCCCCGCGCGGTCTTTCTCTTCGTCGCGGCGTCGGAAGTTCCGGCGGTCGCCGAACGCTTCAACGCGACACCGTTCGATATCGACGGCGTATTCTGGAGCCATCGCGGCGAGCGCTGCACGTTCGATACGATGATCGAGGAATTCGGCCTTGTGTCCGAGCCCCTGGACCGCCTGGCGAGTATCGTGCGTGCCGCCGACACGGCGCGCCTCGACCTCGTGCCGCAGGCATCCGGGTTCCTCGCCGCCTCGCTCGGTCTCTCCCGCATGTTCCGCGACGATCTCGAACAACTCGACGCGGGACTGCTGCTATACGACGCCTTTTATCGCTGGTGCCGGGATGCCACCGAAGAGGTGCATAATTGGCCGTCCGGCCAGAAGCCGTCGTAGGGGGAGGGGTCATGTCGAGCGCTGTCACAACGGAGGCCGCCGTGCCGGCGGCTCCCACCTTGTTCGATGCAACCAAAGTCTGGGCCAAGATCGGGTTTTTGAGTTTCGGCGGACCCGCCGGGCAGATCGCCCTCATGCACAAGGAACTGGTCGACGAACGCCGCTGGATCGGCGAGCAGCGTTTTCTGCATGCCCTCAATTACTGCATGCTGCTGCCCGGGCCCGAGGCCCAGCAGCTCGCCGTCTATATCGGATGGCTGATGCATCGCACGCTCGGGGGCCTGATCGCCGGGCTCCTGTTCATCCTGCCCGGCGCGCTGGTGATGGTCGGGCTCAGCATCAGCTACGCGCTGTTTCGTGAGGTGCCGCTGGTCGACGCCATCTTCTTCGGGGTCAAGGCCGCGGTGCTGGCGGTGGTCGTCGAAGCGGTTCTGAGGATCGGTAATCGCGCCCTGAAAAACCGTATCATGGTCGCGATAGCGGTCGCGGCTTTCCTCGGAATCTTCGTTTTCCATATTCCCTTTCCGCTCATCGTCCTGGCGGCCGGCCTGATCGGATGGAGCGGCTCGAGGTTCGCTCCGGCCCATTTTTCCGGAGGCGGGCATGGCGGCAAGAACGCGCCCGACGTGAAGGGCGTCGTCGACGTCATGTTCGAGCGCGGCGAGCTGGCGCATGCCGATCCGTCATGGCGACGGTCCTTGCGCGTCCTTCTCACGGGCATGATCCTGTGGCTCGGGCCTGTATTGACACTCCGCATCATGCTCGGGGCCGACAGTCTCTGGACCCAGATGGGCGCCTTCTTCAGCACGATGGCGGTGGTCACCTTCGGCGGCGCTTATGCGGTTCTTGCCTATGTCGCCCAGGCCGCCGTCGAGAGCTATGGCTGGCTTGCACCGGGCGAAATGGTGGATGGCCTGGGCCTCGCCGAAACAACGCCGGGTCCGCTCATTCTCGTTCTTCAGTTCGTCGGTTTTCTCGCAGCGTTCCGCACGCCCGGGAGTTTCGATCCGGTCACGGCGGGCTGCCTCGGAATGCTCCTCGTGCTCTGGGTGACGTTCGTCCCGAGCTTTCTATGGATTTTCGCCGGCGCGCCTTACGTCGAAGCGCTGCGCAGCAACCGGGCGGTTTCGGCGGCGCTGACGGCCATCACCGCGGCGGTCGTCGGCGTCGTGATGAACCTTGCGCTCTGGTTTGCCCTGCATGTCGTGTTCCGCGAGGTCCGGGATCTTCCCGGGATCGGCCCCGATTTGCCGGTTTTGTCCTCGATCGACTGGGCCGCGGCGGGCCTCGCCGCCGCCGCGATGATCGCCATGCTCCGGTTCAAGGTCGGAATGATCCCCACGCTTGCGTGCTGCGCCGCCGCCGGCGTATTGCTAAAAGGCGTGTACTGACACTTGGCTAATGTGCTGCCACCCGTTGTGGTCGGTCGCGGAGATGAAGTGGTGGGAATGCGAGGGGCTGGCTATGTCAGCGCCGAAGAGCCGCAACGTCGAGATCGTCGTACGTGTTCCCCGACATCATCCTGACGATCAGCGTTGAGCATATTGCGCCCTTGACCGGGGTTCCATTTCGCCGAACGCACGGGTAAGGGAATGCTTCCGGTGGACCAGCGCGGTGATGAGGACCGCTCCTGATCCGCGCGCTTTTGTGATCTGGCCAGCGGGAACAATTCGCCCGTCTCAGGATACGAGTTGCTGGGAAGCCGTTGACCGGCCTAACAAACGCGGCACTATCGGCGGCAGCTGAAGGCCCGAAGGCCATTTGCGCGCCGCTCCACGGGAGCTATTGTCGGGGCGCGCGAGAACTCTTGACGATGGGCGATCTCGGCAAGGCGAAATGGATTGCACGGCCAGCAGCGTCTGTTGCCCTGCGCTATGGATTAGCTGTGGGCTCGGTCGCTGCGGCTTACGGCCTGGCGCATACATTTCTATACTTCCATTTGCCTCAGGCTTTTTCCGCACTTGCACTATCCGCAATTGTGATCACGTTTTGGTACGGCGGCACCAAGCCCGGCATTCTCGCAGCTTTGCTCTCATTGCTGGCCCGCGTCCATCTCCTCGAGGTCCTCCAACCTGAAGCCGATCCTGCGGTTCGCGTTCTTGATGTCGTTGTGTACGCACTTGTGTTTCTCATCTTTGCGCTGGTGATGATCAGGGTTACGCGAGCGCGAGATGAGCTTGAGGTCAGAGACGCAGAGCGAGCCGCGGAACTGACGGCGGCTAATGCGGACCTGACGGTTGAGATCGCCGAGCGAAAGCGGGCGGAATATCTGACCGGGCAGGTGTTCGAGACCTCACCTGATGCCATAGCTATCGTCGGAAGAGATTACCGGTACCAACGGGTCAACCCCGTCTTTGCGCGGAACTGGGGAATGCCGGCCGAGAGCATCGTCGGGAGGCACATGACCGATATTGTGGGCGTGGAAGCCTTCGAACACACGATCAAGCCGCATTTGGACCTGTGTTGCGCGGGAGAAGACGTCAGGTACGGAGAGTGGTTCAACTATTCTGTCGGCGCGCGCTACATGGCGGTGACCTACTCCCCTCTGCGGCTGGACTCGGACCGAATAGAGGCGGCGCTGCTCATCGCCCACGACCTCACGGAGCACATGCTGGCCTCGGAAGCCCTGCGACAGGCGCAGACGGAGCTCGCGCACGTCAATCGCGTCACGACCATGGGGCAGCTGACGGCCTCGATTGCCCATGAAGTCAACCAGCCGATCGCTGCGGTGATCACAAACGCCTCCGCCGCTCGGCGCTGGGCTGCCGCCCAACCGCCTGATCTGGAAGAGGTCCGGCAGGCGCTTGACCGCATCATCGAGAACGGCGAACGAGCCGGCGAAGTCATCGACCGGATTCGCGCCCTCATCAAGAAGGCTCCCGCGCGGAGGGAAAGCCTGGACATCAACGAAACCATCCTCGAAGTCATCGCCCTGACGCGAGACGAAGTGCTGAAGAATGGCGTCTCGCTGCAGACCCACTTCGCCAAGGACTTGCCGCTCATTCAGGGCGACCGGATCCAGTTGCAGCAAGTGACGCTCAACCTGATCATGAATGCCGTCGAGGCGATGAGCGGGGTCAGCGACGGGGAGCGACAGCTGCTGATCGGCACCGAGAGGGATGCCTCGAACGGCGTGCTCGTGGAAGTGCGAGATTCAGGCCCGGGCCTGAAGCCGGAGAGTTTGGACCACGTCTTTGACGCGTTCTACACCACCAAGCCCAGCGGCATGGGCATGGGACTGTCGATCTGCCGTTCGATCATCGAGGCCCACGAGGGACGGATGTGGGCTTCGCCGAACATACCCCGGGGGGCCATCTTTCGGTTCACCCTGTCTTCGCGTCCAGAGACGGAAACGTAACTCGGGCCGCCTATGCCGCTCCGCGCCGGCGCCCGGCAGCTCATCTAGAGCGCGGAAACGGCCGCGACACGCTCACGGCCGCGAAGTCCTGAAACCGGCACGGCCAGGACGCGTGTACGCTTCATCACAGATGAGCGGAAGACGTAGACCATTTCCGAAAACTAGAAGCCGGCATTTAGTGCGGCCAAAAGTTGCTAGCGTACAGTTTATATTCCTATGGAACCAGATCATCGACCTTAAAATTAAATAGAAATACGTGGCGACGTCTCCCGGTGAGCGCTAGCGGAATGTGTAATTACATATTCAGGCCGGGAATATCACCACGTGAAGGGAGGAATCCAATGACTGACGACAAGAAAAACAGGCGCGAGCCGGACCGCAGCCGGGTTTCAGGCAGCGACGATTATGAGGTCCGGCACTTTGCCGAGAAGCACGGCATCTCAGCAGCCGAGGCTCGCGATCTCATCAAGAGGCACGGCAACGATCGCGAGGCGCTTATGGCCGCGGTGAGGGCGACTGGGGTGAACCGGTCGGCATAAGATCGTGAGAGCACCCTGATCGAACGGTCGTTGCTGTCGATGAAGCGGACGCCCCGGCAGGAAGGCCGGCCGGGACGTCCTTGTTTGTTACGCGGCCTTCCTGTTGATCTTCTCAGCAAGCGCGGCGGAAAACATTTGGATTATCCGGGACCTTTTTGGTCGTCGTCCCCCTCAAGGGCGTCGTCTATCTGGTCTGCGATGATGTCGAGCTGATCATAGGTGACCACCAGATCGAACTGGTCTCCGCCCTCCGTTTCGATGTGAATCCCGAAATCTTCCCCGATCCGGTCGATCGTGAAGGCCGCTAAACGCTTTGCTTGCTCCATGGCTATTCCCTTTGCATCAGTCATGACATCTGCGGGCGTCCTGCCCGCCTTGAGCTGCCGGGCCTGGCGCTCCCAGGATGACGGAAAGACCCCGCCCGGAACGTGGTCTCCCCTGGCTATTTCTGTGATCCGCTCTGGCTTGGCGCGCGCGCCGCGCTGTCGTCCAGTTTTGGCGCTTTTTTGAGATCTTCGCGACTGACGTTCAGCACGATCCTCGCGTGCACTGTCGAGTCCAGGGAGCCGGCCGAACTCTGGTTGGCGTCCTCGGCGGTACTACCTTTCGACTTTGGCGGGTCCGCTTGGCCTCCCGCCGCACGGTCGGGTGTGCTGGAAGTCGAACTGCGGCCGGCCGTATCCCGAGATCCGTTTACGGCTTGGGCGGCAGGCTCTTTCTCGGGCTCGAACCGCAACGCGTCATATCGAACTGCCACCTCTTCATTTGCTCCGCCAACGTCGATGACGACGGCGCTTATTTGGCCGTTCCGGTCGAGGATAACGTCCCCGATGCTCCCGATGCCTTCGTCCTGTTGATTGTAAACGTCCTGGCCGATCAGATCCGAAGCCCGGAACTTGCCGGATTCGAGGGTCGGAATGAAGATGCCGCTGGGCTTTCCTTGCTGCGCCTGGTTGGCCGGCGGGCTTCCTTGAGCGAGTGCGAATGGTGAGATTGCGACGCAGGCGAGGAGCCCGGCCGCGAGAGCGCGATTTCGCATAGTCCACTCCCGGGTTGAGATTGCACGCTCACGCGAGCGCAATAATCAACGAGGCACTGAGCTCTCGTGTTCCGGCGACGCGGACAGGTACAGCGGCCACCACGGCTCGAGGCAATCGAGTTCCGCGATCACGTCAATTGCCACGAGAACAGGGGCGAGCGATGCGTAGCGGTGGCGTGATGGCCGCCGAAACGCTCAGTCGGCCATATTGCGATCGGTTCGTATGGACATTCATCGCGATGTCCGGAGTTCGAACTGCCCGACCTTGTGAACTGACCTAAGACTGTGGTCGCAACGTGTTTGAGCCGATATTCCTTGGTGACATGTTGTCAGGTCCTCGGGAACGATGGGCGGGCGAAAGCCCCATCGCGTCATCGAGGCGAACGTCCCGCCGCGAGGCTGGAAAGGGCGTCGGTACAGCGTTTCTCCGCTTCAGTTGCGACCTATTCTTACTTGCAAAGAAAGGCATTGCCTCGCCCGATTGGCATGACTATTTCTGCCGGTCCCGCGGCTCGATGCTTCAAGGTCGATTGGCCGGAAGCGGTAGGAATCTCCATGAACCGGACGTAGAAACTCGCGCTGTGCAGTGTTGCCGTCGGGTTCGTGGTCCTGGCCCTGAAGTATCCGGCCTTCCTTATCATCAACGTAGTTACGGCGGTGGTAACCTTCTTCGTGGTTCGGCTTAGAACCATCCCTACGGCCATCATAAGGCCGAATATTCGGACAACATGGCCAAGAACGGTGATCGGGTTGCCTTCGGTTGAGGACACGCGGAGCGGAGTGTCTTCGGGAACACACCGTATTTCCCGGGGGGCCGTATTTGTCGCAAGGCCTTACGGTGGAAACCCCCGCCAAACGGTGGGATGTCAGGAAGTCACTGGGGTCACGCCCCTCAAACACGAAGGATGTCGCATGCAGTGTCCAATCGACGGCTCAAATCTGGTCATGACGGAGAAGCAGGGAATCGAGGTCGACTATTGTCCGAAGTGTCGCGGCGTCTGGATGGATCGCGGCGAGCTGGACAAGATAATCGAGAGGTCGGCGCAGGTGCCGAACGAGGCGCCCGCACCGCAGCACCGACCAGCTTCGCCTTCCCACGATCGGTACTCCGAAGGCGACAGGTACGACTCCCGGCACGACTCTCGGCACGACCCCCGGCATCGGAAGCGCAAGTCCTTCCTCGGCGAAATTTTCGACTTCGATTGATCTTCTCGCTTCTCGTCGCGCCAGCGGCGGGGTGGACGTGAAATCATCGGTCAGGGGCAGGGTGCTGCCGAGCCGCGCGGACTGGATCGGTAAAATCTGAGATTCCCCGCCGCAAGGCCGGAAGGGCGCCGCACCTTGCGGGCGGCGTCAGTACAGCGACGGATAGTTGCTGCTGCCCACTTTGGGCGTATCCTCCCAAACTTCAGCCCGCCCGGTCCGCCGTGGCGGGCTTTTTCTATTCTGCGGAAACCTGGGGCGTCCCGACAGTCCATCGACGAGACTGATTAAAGCAAACGCGTCGACCTCGCCCGCAAGCGCCTGGCGCCGGCCGAAAAAGGGCATTTAACCTCCGGTACTCACATCCGCGCCCGCCTCAGGATACCACCGCGCGACAAAGGCAAGCGTGTACGAGTAGTTCCATTTTCGGAGGTAGTTCATCATGGCGAGCTGGAGTTTGCGCTCTTCGGCCGCCGCACCCTCTGCGGTGCGACGTGCTTCGACAATTTCGCCCCCGCAAACAAGTCCACATTCGTAGCGAAAATAGAGGCGATAATCGTCTTCGTCGACCAAGCCGGACTCCAGGTGCTTTTGTAATAACGCCAGCTCGAGCAAAAAGCTGTGGAAGCTTTGGAGCAGCCTTTCCTGGTCCGCGGTCAGACGTCGTGAGCGATCAAAGGACGTCAAGGCCGCCAGAAGCTCCTTGCGGGATACGCGTTGAACGCCGCGTGCCGGATCGGCCGCCAAGAACTCCGGTCTGAGGGGCGCATCCAGTTCTCCCCAATTCAGTATTCCGACGATGGTCACGACGTGAGGGTTGTTCCGGAACAGCCTGTCCTGCTCCGCAGCAAATTGCTTTCGCTGCCAGTGGTTCTGACGCCAATATTGCGTGAGCGCAAAAGCACCTCCGCAAACAAGGGCAATCGTATCGGCATGACCAATAGCCACGGCCACGAGGTCGGTGAACGCGCTTGCCATCGTTCCTCCCAGTGCGTGTCCCTTGAGGGAAACTTGAACAGTGGCGGCAACGAAGGCAAAGAGTTTCTGAAGGGACACGCAGCGGGTCGCGGTCCGGCATCAATGTCGCGACGACTGCCGCCGCCGCGCCGCTTACGGCAGCTTGCTGACGTCCAGGCCGGGCGTCACTACGCCGCTATTGCCGTCGGGATGGGCAGGGAGACGAAGGCGAGGATCCGGCCTTTGCCGGCCTGTGCGGCGTCGACTGAACTGAGGCCCAGAAACGCGAAGAGCGGCCTCGCGGCCGCTCCGTTGGTCGGTTCTCTTGATCTCGGCTTAGCGGACGAATACGTGCGCAGGCAGGCCGAGAATGGCCAGATCGCTGTCTGAGGGGACACGGTGGTTGCGTGCAGCCTCGCCAGCGCGATGAGCCGCACCGGATAGGCGAAGCCAATAGATGATATAAGCGATCACGTTCTTTCCCTTTCTCGTTGTGTTTTATGTGGGGTTCGCGCGGATCGCGGAGTAGGCGCGTAATATACAAGCCGGCATGCGCCTGACGCATCCCACGCAGACAATCACCTGCGAGAACAGGCCTCTGCTTTGCGTCGGATAGCTGGCCGCAACCGCGGCGGCGCCGCTTACGGCAGCTTGCTGACGTCCACGCCGAGCGTCACCACGCCGATATTGACGTCGCCATCGGCGATGGGGAGCGAGACGAGGGCGAGCGTGCGGCCGTTGCCGCCATTGTCCTCGAGCTCGGACACGATCACCGCATCCGCCGTATTCGGCAGGATTTCCTGCCATTGAAGCTCGTCGCCCTGGAAGAAGTCCGCGCTCTCCCGGGTCTCGCCGACATTCCAGCCGAGGCCGTCGATGACGTGAACTTCGGTCACGGCGCCGTTCGCGGCGCCCGCCATCTGCTGTTTCAGCCATGCCGAAAGCGCGTTGGCGGCAATGGCGTCCACCAGCCCGTCGCGTTTGCCGTCGGCGCGCTCGTCGCGCCAGCGCCGGTCCAGCGCGCGGGCCTCGTCCCAGCCGAGCTTGCGGTGCGATTTGGTCGATTCCCGCACGACGGCGTGAAGCATTGGATCCGCTACGAAGCCCGCGAGGAAGGTCCGCGCGTACTGCGTGACTTTCGGCGCGTGTTCGAGGCCGGGCGCGATGGCCTGCTGTGCGGACGCTGTGCCGGCCGAGAGCGCGAGCAGAGCGAGGCCAGGTAAAGCGAGGCCAGGTAAAGCGAAGGTGGGCAGCTTCATCTTCGTCTTCCTGTGCGGGGAGGGACGGGCATCCCAGGGTCCGGACATTAAAAAGGGCGGCCGAGGCCGCCCTTTTCAAAGCCTTTCGGCGATCGGCGATCCGTAACGGATCACTTCACCTTGGTGACGTCCACGCCGATGGTCACGGCGCCGATGTTCTTGCCGCCGTCCTTGATGGGCAGCGAAACGTGGCTGTACTTGATGCCGTCTTCCTCGACGATCGGAAGGACTTCCACTTCCTTCGGATCGCCCGAGGCGAACGTCGCCTGCCACTTGCCTTCGTCGCCCTGGTAGAAGTCGGAGGTGCCGCCGGTCTGGCCGACGTTCCAGCCCCAGCCGTCCATCACGAAGATCTCGGTGACGGCGCCCTTGGGCTCGGCCTTGTCGAGCTGTTCCTGAAGGAACTTGGAGGTCGCGCTGCCGCGGACTTCCTTGATGAGCGCTTCGCCCTTCTTGAGGTGGTCTTCGATCTTGTCGGTCGTCAGTTCGCCGAGCGAGGTGGCCGCCTTCTTTTCCTTTTCGAGGCCGCTCTTCGCGATGCGCCACTGATTGTCGATGATCTGGACGTCGTCGTAGGAGTACTTCTTGCTCTTCGCGGTGGATTCCTTGATGGCCGCGATGAGCTTCGGGTCGGAAGCCCACTTGGCGAGGAATGCGCGGGCATAGGCCTCGACGGCCGGGCTAGGCATCTCTTCCTTGGCTTCGGCCTTCGGGGCGGCCGGGGCCGCGGCCTTCGGAGCGGCCGGAGGCGTCTGAGCGAATGCCGAGCCGGCGCCAATTGCCAGCGAGAGAGCGACCAGTGATACGAGTTTGACGTTGTTCATTTTTTAGTTTCCCCCTGATGAAGGGCTTAACTGCCCTCCTGAAACCAAGCCTAGCACGATCTGCAGGTGCAAAATCAAGGGCTTCCTGTCCTCGATCTTGCAACCGGAAGGTTCCCCGAAGGGGGCGGGACCCCTTGGCGGAAATTGAGGTTAATCAGGGGTTTGGATCGATAAGTGCACGTCGGACTTCGGGTTCCGGATAGCTGCGGTAAAACGGCTCAACCAGCCCCAAATCGGGCTCGGTGATATACTGAATGAGGTCGGCCTTCGCCCGCTTCTTCTGCTCGACGGCCGCCAGTCGTTCCGGAGACTACAGGAAGATATTCATTCTCCGGAACGACGTCTTTGGCGATGAGGCACCGGCTTCGGCAGGCCTCGATCCATGCACTCGCATGCCAGCCGAACTGACGGCTGGCGGCGATGTGCGCTCGGCGTCGCAGCCCGAATCTCAGGCGGCGTGGTCGAAGCTGTGCTGGGGCAGGGGCGCAGGTTCCGAAAGCGCCTTGCGGGCGGCCTGCTGGGCATCGTCTGGAGTGCGGAACACCCGTCCGTCGAGCCCGTAGGCGCGCGGTACGGCGGCATGGAAGCGATAGGATTTTCCGTCTTCGTCACGAGCAACAATGCCGACGGCCTGGCCGCCGACTTCGATAAGATAGACGTCCGACATGGAGTTCTCTCTTCGTTGAGTACGGTCCCTGATTCGCAACTTAAGCGTGGGTGATGACAGGGAAATTTCATCCGCGCGCATTCCCAAACGGCGGGGCGGGAGCAAAGTTCCAGCACGTTTTGTCGCCCTCGCATCCCGCCACAAGCGATCACGGAAATTTGCGCTGCGCCTCTCCCGACGAAGGATTAGGGTGACTTTGTTTTCGCGGTCCTGCACACAACGGGCCCGCGCGCCTTCCTCCGGGCGCGCGGGCCCTTTTTTCGTCCGCCATAGACCGGGTGTCGTGCTCACTGGCATCCTCTTCAAGATAGCCTCGGCCTTCTGTTTCACCGTGATGGGGGCGCTCGTCCGCAGCGTCGGCGAGGACGTGCCGGCGGGCGAAGTCGTGTTCGCGCGCAGCGCGTTCGCCCTGGTGCCGATTCTCATCTGGCTGATTGCGACGGGCCAGCTCGGCGCTGTACGCACTACGCGCCTCGGCGGCCATTTCCTGCGCTCGGGCGTCGGCGTCATCTCGATGTTCTGCATGTTCGCCGGTCTCGCGCGCCTGCCGCTGCCGGACGCGACCATGATCAATTACGCAAGCCCGCTGATCGTGGTTCTGCTCGCAGCCCTCATCCTGCGCGAACCCATGCGCCTGTCGCGCATGGCGGCCGTGACGCTCGGCCTTGCGGGCGTCGCCATCATGCTCTGGCCGCATCTCGCCGACGGCAGCCTGCTCCGCGCCTTCTCCGGAGGCGGCGACGCGAACGCCTCCCAGGGCGCCCTGTTCGCGCTCGGCGGCGCGTTTTTCTCCGCCTGCGCCATGATCCAGATCCGCCGCCTCGTCCAGAGCGAGACCACGGCCTCGATCGTGTTCTGGTTCACGGTTCTGTCGTCGCTGGGCGGGCTGTTGAGCCTGCCTCTGGGCTGGGTCTGGCCCGATGCCTGGACGGCAACCCAGCTCGTCGCCATCGGCTGTGTCGGCGGTGTCGGCCAGATCCTGCTGACCTCCGGCTACCGCCATGCGGAAGCCTCCGTCATCGCGCCGTTCGAATACACGACGCTCATCTGGGCGCTGTCGATCGGCTGGTTCGCCTTCGGCGACCTGCCGGACTGGTTCGCGCTCGCCGGCGGTCTCGTCGTCGTCGCCTCGGGCATTATCGTCATCCAGGACGAGCGCCGCCGCGGCATCGAGCGCAGCCGCGCTCTGCAGGCGGCCCAGCCCCCCGCCTGAGCCTCTCCCTGAACTGCCCTACATGCTTGCACCCCGTGCGTTCGCACTTTATGTGACAGCCCGTCTGCTTGGGGTGCGCGCGCAAGCGTGCTGAGAGGCGAGGGTCATCGGGGCCGCAGCCAACCCACGAACCTGATCCGGGTCATGCCGGCGGAGGAAAGCGGGAATGGCCAGCACGTCTCCCACGATACCGATTGCGCTCACGATTGCCGGCACCGATCCCACGAGCGGGGCGGGCATCCAGGCCGATCTCAAGACCTTCTCGGCGTTCGGCGTCTACGGCGCGACCGTCATCACCGCGCTGGTCGCCCAGAACACCCAAGGCGTGCGCGCGATCCACGACGTGCCGCCGCCCTTCATCGCCGAACAGCTCACATCGGTGTTCGACGATCTCGACGTCCGCGCGGTCAAGATCGGCATGCTGTCCCAGCCCGCCGTGATCGAAACCGTGGCCGCCTCGCTCGACCGCTACCGGCAGAAGACCATCGTGCTCGATCCGGTCATGGTCGCGGCCTCGGGCGACAGCCTGCTCGCGCCCGAAGCCGTCGAGGCGCTGCGCACCATCCTGATCCCGCGCGCGCTCGTCATTACGCCCAACATGCCGGAAGCCGCCGCACTTCTGGATGAACCGATTGCCGTCGACGAGGCGGACATGATCCGCCAGGCCGAGGCGCTGCTGGCGCTCGGCTGCCGCGCGGTGCTGCTCAAGGGGGGCCACGGGCAGGGGGCCGAAAGCGTCGACATCCTTCTGGACGAGGACGGCCTCAGCCGCTTCGCCGCGCGCCGCGTCGCGACCAGGAACACCCACGGCACGGGCTGCACGCTCTCCTCGGCCATCGCGGCGGGTCTCGCCCACGGCGAAACGGTGCGGAGCGCCGTGAAGATCGCCAAGGCCTACATCACGGGCGCGATCCGGGCATCGGACGACCTGCACGTCGGCCACGGAAACGGCCCCGTTCACCATTTCCACGCCCTCTGGAAAGCCTGAGGCCCTCTCCCTCCCCTGAATGGGGAGGGCCGACTCGTGCGAAAGCACGAGCGGGGTGGGGTGATGGCCGATCGACAGGAAACAGCGCTGCGGAGAGGCCGCGCCCCCACCCCGGAGCGCTTCGCGCTCTCGGCCCTCCCCACAAGGGGGAGGGAGGGGGCACCCCAAGCGGGGTCTTTGATAGGGCAAGACGGGACAGGCATTTAACCCCTTCCACACTGTCACAATGGCGTTATGGAACGGTGTTTTCTGGGTGCATGACTTCAATACGCCCCGCGAATCGGCATGTCCGGACGCTCTTCATCTCGGACGTGCACCTTGGCACCAAGGGCTGCCAGGCGGAGCTGTTTCTCGATTTTCTGCGGGTCCACGACGCCGACACGATCTACCTTGTCGGCGACATCGTCGACGGCTGGCGCCTGAAGGCCGGCTGGTACTGGCCGCAGCTCCATAACGACGTCGTGCAGAAGCTGCTCCGCAAGGGCCGCGCCGGCACCAAGATGATCTACATTCCCGGCAATCACGACGAATTCCTGCGCGATTATTACGGCTCGCATTTCGGCGGCATCGACGTCGTCGAGAACGCGATCCACGAAGGCCCGGACGGCCGCCGCTATCTCGTCATTCACGGCGACCTGTTCGACATGGTGGTGCGCCATGCGCGCTGGCTCGCGCTGCTCGGCGACTGGGCCTATGTCTCGGCGCTCGGCATCAGCACCTATATCAATGTGTTCCGCCGCAAGCTCGGGCTCACCTATTGGTCGCTGTCGGCCTGGGCCAAGCTCAAGGTCAAGAACGCGGTCAATTATATTTCCGAGTTCGAGGACGCGCTGTCGGGCGAAGCCCAGCGGCTCGGCTGCCAGGGCGTGATCTGCGGTCACATCCACCACGCCGCGGTCCAGGACATGAAGAACGGCGTGCTCTACATCAATTCCGGCGACTGGGTCGAAAGCTGCACGGCGATCGCCGAAAATTATGACGGCACGTTCGAAATCATCCGCTGGACAAAGTCTGTGCGACTGCTTCAAGACGATGCCGAGCGCGAGCACGAAACCGCTCTGGTTTCCGCCGCCTGACATTCGAGGCGGCTTCATGCGCATCCTGATCGTGACCGACGCCTGGCACCCACAGGTCAACGGCGTCGTGCGCACTCTGGAACGGGTTGCCGAGGAAGTGCGGCTGCTCGGCCATAACGTGCTGTTCTTGACGCCCGATCTGTTCCGCACCGTTCCGATGCCGAGCTATCCCGAAATCCGCCTCGCGGTGACGTTGCCGGGCGCGGTTGCGGAACGCATCGCCGCCTTCGATCCGGACCATTTGCACATCTCCACCGAAGGGCCTTTGGGCCAGGCCGCGCGCCGCGCCGCGCTCAACCGCGGCTGGAGCTTCACGACGAGCTATCACACCAAGTTTCCGGAATATCTGCGCGCGCGCTTGCCGATCCCGGAAAGCCTGACCTACTGGCTGCTGCGCCGCTTCCACAATGCAGGGCGCGGCACGCTCGTCGCGACCAAATCCCTGGCCGACGAACTCACGGGCAAGGGCTTCACCAAGGTCCGGCCTTGGACGCGCGGCGTCGACAGCGAGATGTACAAGCCGCGCAAGACGAAGGTGCTCGATTATCCGGGGCCGATCTTCCTCTATGTCGGCCGCGTCGCCGTTGAAAAAAACATCCGCGCCTTTCTGAAGCTCGATCTGCCGGGCACCAAGGTCGTGGTCGGCGCGGGCCCGGCGCTGGCGGCGCTGGAGAAGGAATATCCCGAGGCGGTCTTCCTCGGCGAGCGCACCGGCGAGGAGCTTGCCCGTACCTACGCATCGGCCGATGTGTTCGTGTTTCCGAGCCTCACCGACACATTCGGCATCGTCATCCTCGAAGCGCTCGCCTCGGGCGTGCCGGTCGCGGCGTTCCCGGTCACGGGCCCGCTCGACGTTCTCGACGGCACCAAAGCCGGAGCCCTCGACCTGGATCTCCGCGCCGCGGCGCTCCGCGCGCTGAAGCTGAAGCGCAAGGACGCGCGCGATCTGGCGCTGCAGCACAGCTGGGCGGCCTGCGCGAAGATCTTCATCCAGGAAATGGAACGCGCGAAAGCGGCGGGGTGACTCCCAGCCTCTCGCGAGCCAAGTCGGGTATAGCCGACCTGGCCCTGAGAACTGAACTCGGGAACACCCGAGTTCAGTCAGGAGAGGGTAGCGCGGCGAGTATCAACTTACGCACTGTTGACAATAAACAGCGCGCGGCGCGACCGTGCTGGTTCGGACAGGGAGACCCAGATGACGGACCAGCAGGATTTGGCGACGAGCGGCGCAAAACCATCCGGCGCCATTCCGCCGCTCACATACAAGCCCGGTACGCTGATGGACGGCTTTTCCTACCGGACGATCAAGACGCGCGGCGCCGAGATCAATGTTGCCGTCGCCGGGAACGGGCCGCCGCTGCTGCTCCTGCACGGCAATCCGCTGACCCATGTCAGCTGGCACCGGATCGCGCCGACCTTGGCCGAAACCTTCACGGTGGTCGCCATGGATCTGAGAGGTTACGGCGACAGTTCCAAGCCCGACGGCGGCGAGGACCACGCGGCCTATACGTTCCGCGCGATGGGCGAGGATGCGTTCGATGTGATGGACGCTCTCGGCTTCGACACATTCCCGGTGGCCGGGCATGACCGCGGCGCGCGCGTCGGTTTCCGGATGGCGCTCGACCAGCCGCAACGCGTGACGCGCTTCTGCGCGCTCGACATCGTTCCGACCTACAATCTCCTGACCAATGTGACGCTCGGCTGGGGCATGGAAAGCTATCACTGGTTCTTCATGGCCCAGAAGGCGCCGTTCCCGGAAAAGCTGATCTGCGCGGACCTCGACTATTACATTCAGTACAAGCTGAACAAGAAAGGTGTCGGCCTCGAAATCTTCTCGCCCGAGGCGTTCAAGGAATATGCGCGCTGCACGACGCCCGAGCAGATCCACGCGGTGTGTGAAGACTACCGCGCGACCGTCACGCTCGATCTTGCAATGGACACGGCCGATTTCGGCGCCAAACGGAAGATCGAGTGCCCGGTGCTCGCGCTGTGGGGCTCCAACAGCCATGTCGGGCGTCACCTGAAGCCGACCGAGAACTGGAAATTGTGGGCGCCGGATTTCAGGGGCTGGGCGATCCCGACCGGTCATTACCCCGCCGAGCACCGTCCCGATCTCGTCTACGAAGCGTTCTTTACGTTCTTCACCGGCGGTGAGCCGAAACCGAAAGAAGATCAGGCCAGCGCGGCCTGATGAGCTTGCTTTTCCCCCTCTCCTGCGAAGCGGGAGAGGGTACGACGTCAGCGCGTCAGGCTCGAGCGGGGTGAGGGCAAGCACGATGCTCGCCGTCATCCGTTTCCAAATCCGCGATGATCGCTGATTTCGTGCTTGCCCTCACCCCGGCTCGCCTGACGCGCGAGTCGACCCTCTCCCGCTTCGCAGGAGAGGGAAGAACGCGCTCCGCTCAGGCGTTCGCGCCGCGGATCGCCGCGATCACCGCATCGGTCACTTCGCGGGTGGTGGCGCGTCCACCGAGATCGGGGCTGAGGACTTCGCCGCGCCCGGTCACCGTTTCGATCGCCGCCATCAACCGCGCCGCGGCCTGTCGTTCCCCGAGATGATTGAGCATGTCGCTCGCCGTCCAGAACGAGCCGAGCGGGTTGGCGACGCCCTTGCCGGTGATGTCGAACGCGGAACCGTGGATCGGTTCGAACATCGAGGGGCGCTTGCGCGAAGGATCGATGTTCGCGGTCGAGGCGATGCCGAGCGAGCCGGCGAGCGCCGCCGCGAGATCCGACAGCACGTCGGCGTGAAGGTTGGTCGCGAGAACGGTGTCGATGGTGCCGGGCTTCGCCACCATGCGCTGCGTCATCGCATCGACCAGCATCCAGTCGACCGTGAGGTCCGGAAAATCCTGGATCACTTCGCGGCAGATCTGATCCCAGAACACCATTCCGTGGCGCTGGGCGTTGGACTTCGTCACGATCGTCAGCAGGCGGCGCGGCCGGCTCATCGCAAGCTCGCACGCAAACCGCGCGACGCGCTCGACGCCGACCCGCGTGAACACCGAGACATCCATGCCGACCTCGATCGGCAGGCCCTGATGCACGCGGCCGCCGACGCCGGCATATTCGCCTTCGCTGTTCTCGCGAACGATCACCCAGTCGATCTGCTTGCCGAGTTCGGGACGCAGCGGGCTCGTAATTCCGGGCAGAAGCCGCGTCGGGCGGACATTGGCGAACTGGTCGAAGCCCTGGCAGATCGCGATGCGCAGGCCCCAGAGCGTGATCGCATCCGGCAGATCGGGATCGCCGACCGAACCGAAATAGATGGCGTCGAAGCCTTTCAGTCTTTCGAGACCGTCCTCCGCCATCATCCGGCCGGTCTTCCGGTAATAGTCCGATCCCCAGTCGAACCGCTCGAAATCGAAGGCGAGGCCGCCCTGTTCGGCGAGGGCTTCGAGGACCTCGACCCCGGCATCCACCACTTCGGGACCAATTCCGTCGCCGCCGATTACGGCGATCTTGTGCGTACGCATACCTGCGCTCCTTGTCGGCGCGGCAAGCCGCGTCATGTTGTGGGGGGTCTTCGTCCGGTTGTCCGGTTCGTTCGTGGTCAGCCGCTGATTGTCCGAGTTCAGCCGGGGCGGATCCGGCCCATCAGCGGCACGCGGTTTGCTATAAACACCACCGCGAAGGAGACGATCAACAGGAGAATGCCGAGGACGGAGATGGCGCCGAAATCGCCGCTTTCGTTGAGATCGTAGATGATGACCGAGACGAGCTTGGTGTTGGCGGTGGTCAAGAGGATGGTCGCGGACAGTTCGCGGATCGTGCCGATAAAGATGAAGCACCATGCGGCGACGATGCTGGTGCGGAGCAGGGGGGTCGTGATGTCCCACAGGCTGCGCAGCCTGGTTGCGCCGAGAATGCGGCTTGCTTCTTCCAGCTCCGGATGGACGCCGTTGAACGCCGCCGACAATTGCTGATATCCGGCCGGCATTTCGAGCGTCATGAAGGCGATCAAGCAGGATCCAGAGCGTGCCGTAGAGCCCGAAGGTCGGGTTGGCGTAGGACAGGAACAGGCCGACGCCCAGCACGATGCCGGGAATGGCGATCGGCGCCGTCGCAAGCGTGCCGAGCAGGCCGGAGCCCATGACCGATTGGCGGGCGACGAGATAGGCGATCACGAGCGCCATGCCGGTGACGATGGTCGCGGTGACGACGCCGAGAAGCATCGTGTTCCAGATCGCGAGCTGCGTCGCGGAAAACTCGAACAGCACGAAATGGAAGTTGTGCAGCGTGAAGGTTTCCCATGTCAGCGGCTCGGACACGGTGTGGGTCACGGCCGTCTTGAACAGCGCCATATAGGGCAGGAAAATCGTGAGGCTCATCACCACGATCACGTAAAGCCAGGCGAGCCCGGACCATTTGCCGAGCTTGGTCAGCCGCGGCACGCCGCTCTTGCCGCCGAGCACGGTGTAGCCGCGTCGGCCGAGGATCCAGGTTTTGCTCCACATCAGGAACACCACGATCATCAGGAGCGGTAGGGCGCTCGCGGCGGCGACGTCGAGCCGGGGCGGGAACTGGAAGAAGCTCCAGATCTTGGTCGTAATGACGTGGAAGCCGGCGGGAAGCGCCAGAATGGCCGGCGTGCCGAACAGGGTCAGCGCCTGCACCATGGAGACGAGCGCGCCCGCGAGGATCGCCGGCAACACCATGGGGATGGTGATGCGCCGGAGCGTCGTCCGCGGCTTGCCGCCGAGAATGGCGGAGGCCTCTTCAAGGTCGGAAGGCACCCTGTCGAGAGCGTTGGCGACCAAAGTGAAAACGAACGGGAACGAATAGCAGGTGGTGGCGAAAACGAGGCCGGTAAACGTGAAGATGTTGACCATGTACTCGCCGTGCTCGAGGCCGAAGATAAAGCGGTAGAGCACGTTGATCATGCCGCTGTTCGGCGCCGCGAGCATCTGCCAGGCGATCGCGCCGAGGAAGGGCGGGGTCACGAAGGACGCCGTGACGAGGGCGCGGATGACGGACCGGCCGCGTATGTCGGTACGCGCGACGAGCCAGGCGAGGGGCGTCGCCACGACGCAGGAGAGTACCCCGACACAGGCCGACATCCCCATCGAGATCAGAAATGCCCGGCGGATCGTCGGGTCGCTGACCAGCTTGGTGAAGACGGCGAATGTCGGGGCCCCGGTCTTGTCGGTGAAGGCGTAGAAGCCGAGCCAGAACAAAGGCAGGATGACCAGCACGCACATCACGCCGGCCAGCACCAGGAACAGCGGCATCGATACGTCGAAGCCGACTGACTTTCTGATGCTGGGACGGCCGCCGGGAAGTGTGATGCTGGTCATGGTCCGCCCTCAGGTCCCGAAATACTTCTCGTAGTTCGCCTTGATCTCCTCGATGGCCGCGCCGACCTTGGCCGGATCGGAATCGAGAAGCTTGATTTTCGTCAGCGGCGTCCGGCTGGACTTTTCGGTCACGTCGGGACGCACAGAGCGCAGGCCGCCGTCATCGCAGTTGAGCTGCTGCGCTTCCTTCGTGAACATGAAGGAATAGAAGAGCTTGGCCGCGTTCGGGTGCGGCGGCTTCGACAGGATCGCGGCATTGCCGTAGGCGATCGAGGTTCCTTCAGGCGGATAGACGATCGTGATCGGGACGCCCTTCTCCTGCAGGATGAAGATGTTGTACTCGTTGCCGTCGGCCTGGATGGTGCGTTCGCCCTGAGCCAGGATCTTCGGCGGTTCCGTCGAGGACTGGACCTGCATGACACCCTGCTTGCCCAGCTTTTCGAAATACTCCCAGCCCAGAAGCTGGCTGAGGGCATAGGTCGACGTCATTATGTTCCCGCTGTAGCCGGGATGCGCCTTGACGAGCTTGCCCTTGTATTTTGCATCCAGAAGATCGGTCCAGGTCTTCGGGGCGTCCTCCGGCTTCACGAGGTCGTTGCGGTAGGCGATGACGGTGAGGGTGGCGCGGAAGGCCGCGAACTGCCCGTCTGGGTCACGATCGCCTTCAGGCCACAGCTTGGCGACATCTTCGGGAACCGCCGGGGTCAACCATTTCTTGTCCTTGAAGAACAGGAAGTGCGAGGCGTCCGAGGTTTCGATCACGTCGGCATTGTAAATACCGCTCGAATATTCCTGACCGACGCGCTGGAACACGCGTTCGGATCCGGCGCGTTCGACCTGCACCTTCATGCCCGGATATTTGGCTTCGAAGGCTTTGCCCAGCTTTTCCGCGACCGAGACGTCCGTCGCGGTGTAGTAGACGACCGTGCCCTCCTTCTTGGCGGCCTCGATCAGTTCGGGCGTTGCCGTATACGGAGCCGGAGGGGCGGCGAGCGCCATTCCGGTCCATGCCACAGCGCCCAGTAGGGTTGCCGCTGCCACTCGTGTTTTCCACATGTGCGTTATCTCCCCAGTTTGTTATTGCGCGAGTGCCCGGCAGTGTTCAGGCGGGCAATGCAGCCAGACTTTCTGGCCTGCCGGGATCGCGACATCGACCGGTGCAATAGCGCGCACCGTTTCGCCGCCTGGTCTGCTTACGAGGTAGTCACGGTGGGAGCCGAGATAGACCTGGCGAATAACTTCGCCCGGCACCCAATTGGTTTCGCCGTTGCCCGGCTGGCGGGAACTGAGCTCAATGTCGTGATGGCGGACCGAGACGGCGGTGTCCTGGCCGTTCGCGAAGTCGCCGCCGCCGCAGCGCAGGATCAATCCGCCGCCGCAATCCACGCCGTCCTTACCCACGCGCGGGCCCTTGAAGACATTGGTGCCGCCGATGAAGCGGGCGACGAATTCCGTCGTCGGTTTCTCGTAGATTTCCTCCGGCGTTCCGGCCTGTTCCACCACGCCCTTGTTCATCACGACGATCATGTCCGCCGTGGTCATCGCCTCGATCTGGTCGTGCGTCACGTAAACGGTGGTGTAGCGGAACTCGTCGTGCAGACGCCGGATCTCGAAGCGCATCTCCTCGCGCAGATTGGTATCGAGATTGGAGAGCGGTTCGTCGAGAAGCAGGGTTTCCGGCTCGATGACGAGCGCGCGGGCGAGCGAGACGCGCTGCTGCTGGCCGCCTGACAATTCGCTGGGATAGCGTGCGGTCAGTTCGGACAGCTTGGTGGCGGCGAGGATGCGCTGGGTTCGGGCGCGGACATCCTCAGTGGTGAGCTTGCGGAGCCGCAGCCCATAGGCGACGTTTTCGAACACCGTCATGTGCGGCCAGAGCGCATAGCTCTGGAAGATCATCGACATGTTGCGGGCTTCGGGCGGCATCGTCGCTCCCGGCGCCGAGATTTGCTTGCCGCCGACTCTGATCCTGCCGTCGGAGGGCTCCATGAAGCCGGCGATCAGGCGAAGGGTCGTGGTCTTGCCGCAGCCCGACGGGCCGAGCAGACACACAAGATGGCCTTTCTCGATTGCGAGATCGACGCGATCGACCACGGTCAACTCGCCGTAGCGCTTGGTCAGACCGTCGAGCTCAACAAACGCCATGACGTCTCCCTAATACGATGCCCTTTAGGCATTCGATTTGAGGGCATGCTCTGTCTGCCGCTTCAGATTGTCAACAGTTGACCAGCATTCGTTGAGCGACCGCGGCGTGTGCGGCGAAGGCATGAGACCCCGCATTTCCCGCGCACGACTGCATGAATCTCGATCCGCGAGCGGCCGTGCCGTGCTTGCGGCGGTCTTTCGGTAGCCCGCGAATTGCTGACAATGTACGGCCAAGGCCAAGCATGCCCACCGCGGGCGCAGAGCGAAAACCCGGCTGCGGCTGGTGCCGAAGAGAGTAGTCTCGTCAGAGTCCTAGCCCGTTTCGTTCATGTGTGCGGTTTCGGCTGTCCCGTCGGCGCGGCCGGCAGATCGTAAATACGCCCGACGGGGTGCCGTCAGGTGGTGGGTGTCTCCGATTTCTGTCCGGCGGGCCTCCGCCACGAGGTCGACCCCCGGTCGGCGAGGTATCGCACGGCTGGGAACCCCCGCCCGCGCGTTTGCGTTCCGCGTCTAGACGAGCGGGAAGGTTTCGTCGCCGTTAGGTGCGAAGTCCCCCTTCGCCGATCATGCCGAGCTTCGCCCCGGGGATGCCCGGGTCGTCGCCGGCCTCCAGCGTGTCGTCGGGCAGCCTGCCTGTCTTTTGGCCGTGTGGAGGATGCCGTGAGCGTATTCAAGGTTTTTGAGGCCGCCGATGAGGATTCTGATCCGGTTCGCCTTCGCGGTCGTGTTTTTTGTGCTTTCCGGCTTCGAGATCGCGACCGCTCATCCCGCACCCTCCGGATGGAACTACCCCGTACATTGTTGTCAGAATCGGGACTGTCTACAGATCTCGGAGGACGACGTCATGGCGCTCCAGGGCGGATGGGGCGTCAAGGCGACGGGCGAGATCATTCCCTACGACACCGCCCAGCCTTCGCCGGACGGTAGCTATCACCGCTGCTCGCCGCGCTTCGGCGATACGCACGAAGCCGATCGCACGATCTGCCTGTTCGTTCCTCCTCAGACCTTCTGAGCGGCGGGTGGCCTCTCCCGAGCCAAGTCGGGTTTACCCGGCTTGGCCGCTTAAGAATTGAACTCGGGAACACCCGAGTTCAGTGCAGGAGAGGGGAAGAAGGTCAGGCGAAGTACACCGACTTCTCTTCGAAGCTCAGCGCATCCAGCTCGCTCGGATCGACCGCGCTCGGCGAATATCCGCTCGGCGCGGCCGGCGGTTCGGGTTCTGCGGCGCGGGCCATGGTTTCCTCGGCCTGCGCCAGAGCGGCGGCCAGCATCGCGCTTTGCAGCGGGGCGGGTCGCTCGATGCGCGGTCCGCTGGAAGACGCCGACAGCAGAGGCGGGAGACGGGCCATGCCGTCCGCCGGCAGGAGTATGTCGTCGTCCTCGTCCTCGGACTTTTCGCGCAGCGCTTCCGTCGAGGGCGGTTCGTCGATCACCCAGGTCCTGTTGCCGTCGTCCGGCAGGCCCGCCGAGGGAATGCCTGGCGGCGCGGGAAGCAATGCCGGCTCGACATGCGCATCGACCGCGAACAGTTCGGAGGCGGCGCTGGAGGTGATTGCCCGTGTCGTTACAGGCTCGTGGGGGGCCGGTGGGCTGTCGTCGCGATCGAGCATGCTTTCGAGCCGCTCGATGGCGCTGAGGAGCAGGGTCGTGTCGGCGGTGCGGTTGCGGCGGGCAAATTCGGCGAGGAACCAGCGGCCGCGCGCGGTGTCCATGACCGCGGCCTCGATGGCATCGTAGTCATCATTCGGCGTTGCTGGAGGACTCGTCATATCTTTATTGAGCGGCCCTGTTGTCGAACCTTGAGTTCCCGGTGCAAAGGTTCGCCGATAGAAGTTGCCCTCATCTTAAGAAGATCGCCGAGTCGGGCAATGTTCGGGGCAGTTCTTTCAGCCCCAGAGAGTGCGGCCGGGCGGATAGACTGTCGAACCCTCATATCTCAACCCATCCGGCCGGTCCCGCGCAAGCAGAAGCGGTCCGTCGAGATCGATGTAGCGGGCCTGTCCGGCGAGCAGAAGCGCGGGCGCCATGGCGAGCGATGTGCCGACCATGCAGCCGACCATCACACCGAAGCCGAGCCGCTCCGCTTCCTCAATCATTGCAAGGGCTTCGGTCAGCCCGCCGGTCTTGTCGAGCTTGATGTTCACGGCGTCGTAGCGGTCGCGTAGCGCGGCCAGTCCGGCGCGGTCGTGGACGCTTTCGTCGGCGCAGATCGCGACCGCGCGATCCACAGCTTTGAGCGGAAAATCGTCTGCCGCGGGCAGGGGTTGCTCGATCAGGGTCACTCCGGCGTCCGCGCAGGCGCGGATATTCTCGTCGAGATTCGCCGCGCTCCAGCCTTCATTGGCGTCGACGACGAGTTCGGAATCCGGCGCCGCACGCCGCACGGCGGCAAGTCGCGCCGCGTCGCCGGGCGCGCCGAGCTTGATCTTGAGGAGAGGGCGGCCGGAGGCCGCTTCCGCCGCCGCCGCCATCTCGTCCGGCGTGCCGAGGCTGATCGTGAAAGCGGTGGTCACTGGATCCGGGGCGGGGAGGCCCGCGATGTCCCAGGCGCGTTTGCCGGCCGCTTTGGCGTCGAAGTCCCACAGCGCGCAATCGATCGCGTTGCGGGCCGCGCCCGGTCGGATAAGTGGTTGAAGATCAGGGCGTTGCAGGCCGTCCCTGACGTGAGGGGCAAGCCCCTCCATCGCCGTCGCGACGCTCTCCACGGTCTCGCCGTAGCGCGCATAGGGTACGCATTCGCCGCGCCCTGTATGCACGCCGTCCGAAATCTCCGCGACCAGGACCTTGGCCTCGGTGCGCGAACCGCGCGCAATCGTGAAGCGGCCGGCGATCGGCCAACTCTCGGGCAACACTTTGAGCGTGCGCGCCATCCATTGTTCCTCTTGGCTTCACCTGAAGCTGCCTCTCAGGTACAACGTTCGGGCTTCACTGTTCCACTCGGATTCTGCTCGTGGCCGCGTTCACCGCCGACAACCAGGCTATTCCCGATTCCGCGCCCGGCGGCGCGCATCGCCTGCGCCTGTCCGGCGAATGGACGGCGCGGCACGCCAACGATCTGGAAGCTTTGGTCGAGAGCACGGCCAAAGGGCTTGCGGGCCGCAAAGTCACGCTCGATCTCAGCGCGGTCACGCGTGTCGACACGGTCGGCGCGCATCTCCTGGACCGCCTGCGCCGCGATATCGGCACGAGCGGCGGGACCACCACGATCGACGGCGGGCGCCCCGAACAGCGCACGTTGATCGACGCCATCTCCAAGGACGAGCCGCGCGAAGCGAGTGGTCCCGCGCGCCGCCGCCTCAACCCGGTGCTCAGCCTCGTCGCCGATATCGGACGCGGCATCGAATTGGCGGGCAAGGATCTCACGGACTGGGCGGGCTTCCTCGGCGCGGTCGTCGCCACGGCGGGGCGCGTTCTGCTGCGGCCCCGCAGTTTCCGTTACACGAGCTTCGTGCATCACCTCGAACTCGTGGGCCTGCGCGCCGTTCCGATCGTCTGCCTCATCGCGTTCCTTGTCGGCGGCATCATCGCCCAGCAGTCGATCTTCCAGCTCCGCTATTTCGGCGCGACGATCTTCGCCGCCGATCTGATCTCCATTCTCGCGGTGCGGGAAATGGGCGTGCTGCTTGCCGCCATCATGATCGCCGGCCGCTCCGGTTCGGCCTTCACTGCCGAAATCGGCTCGATGAAAATGCGCGAGGAGATCGACGCCATCCGCGTCATGGCGCTCGACGAGATCGAAGTCCTGATCCTGCCGCGCATGCTGGCCTTGATCGTCGGCCTCACGCTGCTGACGTTTCTCTCCACCATGGCCTGCCTGTGCGGCGCGGCGCTCGTCGCGCTCATCTATGGCGGCATCTCCATCGACGTCTTCATAGGTCGCGTCGATTACATGCTGACCTTCGAGAGCTTCGTCGTCGGCATGATCAAGGCGCCGTTCATGGCGCTCGTCATCGGCCTCATTGCGACGATCGAAGGCATGGCGGTGGAAGGCTCGGCGGAATCGCTCGGCATCCGCACCACGGCCTCGGTGGTCAAATCCATTTTCATGGTCATCGTTCTCGACGGCCTGTTCGCCATCTTCTTTTCCGCGATTAATATGTGACCATGGATACCGGCAGCGTTTACGTCGACAGGGGAGCAGCGCCCGCGCACCGGGACGCGATCATCCGCGTGCGCGATCTGAAGGCCGGCTTCGGCGACAAGATCATCATCGATGGGTTGAACCTCGATGTCTGGCGCGGCGAAATCCTCGGCGTCGTCGGCGCCTCGGGTACCGGCAAATCGGTATTGACGCGCGCGATCATCGGCCTCGTGCCGAAGATGCGCGGCTCGGTCGAGGTGTTCGGCGTCAATCTCGACGAAGCCAGCCTGCAGGAAGGCCTCGCCGTGGAGCGGCGCTGGGGCGTCCTGTTCCAGCACGGCGCGCTGTTTTCCTCGCTGACCGTCAAGCAGAACATCCAGGTGCCGCTCCGCGAGCATTCCAAGTTCTCGCCGCGCCTGATGGACGAGATCGCGATGCTGAAGCTCGATCTCGTCGGCCTTAAACCAGCCGCGGCCGATCTTTATCCGTCGGAACTCTCCGGCGGCATGATCAAGCGTGCGGCGCTGGCGCGCTCGCTCGCGCTCGATCCGGAACTGATCTTCCTCGACGAGCCGACTTCGGGCCTCGATCCGATCGGCGCGCAGGATTTCGACGAGCTGATCATGACGCTCAGGCGCACTTTGGGACTGACCGTTTTCATGGTAACGCATGACCTCGACAGTCTGGCGCAGGCCTGCGACCGGATCGCGGCGCTCGGGGACAAGAAAGTCCTCAAGGAAGGTCCGATTTCCGAGATGCGCAAAGCCGATCACCCTTGGCTGAAAGCCTATTTCCAGGGCCCGCGCGCGCGGGCTGCCGCAGGAACCTGAGGACGCGATGGAAACCCGCGCAAACCACATCATCATCGGCCTCTTCACGCTTGCGGTCACCGCGGGGGCGTTCGCCTTCGTCTGGTGGTTCGGCGGAAACTTCGAAGGCGCCCGTACCACCTACCGCGTCGTCTTCTCCGACTCGGTGTCGGGGCTGACGCGCGGCTCGGTCGTGCTGTTCAACGGCCTCGGCGTCGGCGAGGTCACCGATCTCGGCTTCTCGCCGACGGAGCCCGGCAAGATGAACGCCACCATCGCGGTCAATTCGCAGGTGCCGGTCCGCCAGGACACCAAGGCCAAGCTCGAATATTCGGGCCTTACGGGCGTGGCTTCCGTCATGCTCGAAGGCGGCAAGCCGGATGCGCCCCAACTCGCGGCCGCACCCGACGGCGGCCCGCCGGTCCTCGTCGCCATCCCGTCCGAGATGCAGAACCTGATGGACGCCGCCCGCAAAATGCTGGCACGCGCCGACGGCATCATGTTCAACGTCGAGCAGTTCGTGGAAGAGGCAAAACCGAAGCTGACGAACTCGGTGACGAACATCCGCACCTTCTCGGAAGGCCTTGCCCAGATCGATCCGGACAAGGTCCGGCGCATCGTCGACAACGCGGCGACCTTCTCCGACGCGCTTGCCCGCAACACCGAAAACGTCGACGGGCTGGTCGCCGATGCCCGCCAGATGATCGGCCGCCTCAACGAGGCCTCGGTCCGCGTCGACAGCGTGCTCAAGAAGGCCGACGGCCTGCTGGGCGACGGCACGAATGCCGGTGTGTTCGACGAGGTCAAGAAAACGGCCGAGTTGATCCGGATCCTCGCCGAGAACCTCGACAAGCGCACAGCGTCTCTTTCGAGTGACATGTCGGATTTTACTGGTCGCGGTCTGCGTGATCTCAGTGGACTTATTGCGTCGGGCAGGGAAACTCTGTCCGGCGTGGACAGAGTTGTCCGCAACCTTGAGCAGAATCCCCAGAGGTTCCTGTTTGGCGGAGGCGGCGTTCCGGAGTATAGTCGTCCGCGCTGAGAGGCTGGCTGTTGCGACCTGGGGTTAGGGCGCACGGCGTTCGGGGCGGAGAATAAGGGTGCTGAGACTTTCACAGCTGGCGGCGATTTCTGTCGCGGCGCTCACGCTTGGCGGCTGCATGTCGCTGCGTGAAGCACCTATGGCCACCTTCGACCTCTCGGCGCCGCAATCCTTTTCCGGCCGCAACACGGCGGGCAAGGGCTCGCTCGTCGTGTTCGAACCTACCGCCATCCAGACCGTCGATTCGAACCGCATGGTGGCCCGCTCGGGCGGCCAGGTCTCGTATGTGCCGGCGGCGCAATGGTCGGACCGGCTGCCGAGCCTTGTCCAGACACGCCTCGTCCAGTCTTTCGAGAACGCCGGCCGCATCGGCTCGGTCGGCCGGGCCGAAGACCGCATTTCCGGCGACTACCAGCTCATCACCGACATCCGCGCCTTCGAGGTCAATGTCGGCGCGGGCGCGGCGATCGTCGAGATCGCGGCCAAGATCATTTCCAACCGCAATGGCGGCAAGGTCGTTTCCGGCCGGGTCTTCCAGGCCCAGGTGGCCGCCGGCGCGGTCACCGGCGCCGAGGCGTCGCGCGCTCTGGATCAGGCGCTCGGCCAGGTGCTGACCGAACTCGTCGGCTGGGCCAGCGGGCTGGTTTGAGACTTCGGACCGATCGGGACGTTCAGGGGCGCCTGCGGCGCCCCTTTTGTTTGTCGGAACAGCGATTCAAGCGCGCCGCCGCCAAGGGCAGGATCGTCTCTGCGTCAGCGACGCCGATCTCGGGATCCGCTCTTAGCGTCCCCGAATGAACGCCTGAATTTCCTCAGGTGTAAGTTTGCCGTCTTTGTTGGCGTCCGCGGCATCGAAGACCCGTTTGTGAATGGCCGTCACTTCCTCGAAGGAGAGTGCGCCGTCACCGTTCGTGTCGGCGATGGCAAAGATGATCTTCCCCATTAAGTGAGGACGCATCCCCCTGTGACCGTGCATTTCCGTCTTTTCTCCCCCCATCCCTTCCATCGTGCCGTAGGATTCCTCTTCCGTGTCGGCACGTTGAGCGGCGCCGCTGGTTGTCATTCCGGCGGCGAGGACAATAGCTAGGATAGCCGTGCGCGGCAGTGCACCGAGGTTCATGGTATCCTCCTTGGGCTCTGGAGTGTCCTGATGTCGCTGGCGCCGTGCCTGAGTTGGGATGAGCTCCGGCGTCCGTTCGCCAGTTCGATGAGCTTCCGGCGAAATTGCGCCGAAATTGCGCTGGTAAGAAGCTTTCCCGCGAACTGCTCGCTTGGGCATGCATTCCCGGCATGCGCCGAGCTTCGTTGATACGGATAGGCGAGTTCGCGTCCATCGGGTGCGGTGGGCGCGCGTCTTTCGGTGTTGCGCCGGAAATTCAGGGACGAGACGGGCAATCGCTCCGACGTGTGGCCACCAAAATAACCGGCGTTGTACTGGGAGATCCGGCTTTCAAGTTCGTCGCGTGAGGTGCCGGTGTAATAACAGCCGTCCGCACAGCGGAGTATGTAAAGCCACGCCCGCCCCATTCCCAAGCTTCGGGTGAGGAGCGATGCAAAGCATCGCGTCTCCAACCGTGAGCGGACGAAGGCGCGGCCTGATGCCTGTGCCGGTTCGAGATTGCGGGCGCGTTCGAACGCCGTCGTGGCTTCGATGCTTTGCTTATTTAATCGGCGAGCCATCGGCCGGCCCGCCGAAGGCAAGCCGTGTTGCGTAGGTGCGTACGTCCTCGGGCCAGTCCGACATTTGTTGCTCAAACCGGAGACGATCGTTCGCGAACAGAGCGCGCGTCGCCTCTTCGAAACCGGGCAGATCACCTGCCATCGCGGTCATGAAGTGATAGGCGACCTCCTGCGCCGCGCGCATCTTCTGCATCGCGCCTCCGGTCCGCTTGGCGTCGTCCACGAGTTTTCGGAGCGCCACCGAAGCGCCACCCGGCTGTGCGGCCAGCCACTCCCATTGGCGCGGCAGCAAGGTGACTTCGCGTCCGATCACTCCCAGCTTGGGTCGCCCGCGACCACGGGGCTCGGTCGCTGGTTCCTCGGATGCAGCGGGGGAAGACGTGCGCCGGGGCCCGGGGTCCGACGATGACTGAGAAAGTCTCGCGATGACGTCGGCCTTCGTGCCCCGGAGATCGAAGTCGATCACGCGCCCCGTCGCATCATCGAAAATGAGGACAGGTTTCGCCGCGCCGTCTTCCACCGCGTTCTTGACCGCCAATACGACCTCGATCAGCGGGCCGGACGACAACAGCCCGCTGCCCTCGAAAGCAGTGCATGGCTTGGAAAGAAGTTCGATCACGTGGCAGGCTCCATAGCTGAGGAGCCAGTTTTATACCAGGGTAATATTTATCCTGTCAATAATACCCGTATAATAATGGCGCCCGAGTTCAGGCCGGGAGAGATAAAAAAGGGGCGCTCGAAGCGCCCCTTTGTTATTTCGGCGTCGGGTCGATCCCGATCACACCAGTTCGTCAAACCGCCCGGCCGCGTGGGCCAGCATCGTGTAGACCTTGCCGGTTTCCGACGACAGATAGCTCCGCGCCACCGACGGGTCGCGCTCGTTGCGCGAGACTTCATCCAGCAGGCGCTCGAACTCGGAGATGTAGCGGTCGGTGGTCTGGCGGAATTCGCGGCTCTGGCCGTAGCGCTGGCGCAGTTCGTCGAAGGTCTGCACGCCGTCGGCCGTGTACAGACGGCGCGTGAAGACGTTGCGCTCGCCGCGGCGGTAGCGTTCCCAGACATCCATCATGGTCTTGTCGTCGATCAGCCGGTCGATGTCGCGTTCCAGGCTGTCGAGCGAGCCGAGCGTCGAGCGGACGGCGCGGTGGGCGCTCTGCTCGCGGCGCGGATCGGCCGGAGCCGGGGCGGGGCGGCGCGTCTGCTGGATCGGCTCGCTGTCGGAAGCGCGGGCGAGAAGCCCCGTCAGCCAGCCGCCGTCGGAGGCGGGGCTTGCGTCTTCGGGGCGGCGGCCCGTGGAGCGCGGCGCTTCACGGCGCTGGGGCGCGCCTTCGACGGCACGCTCGCGGACCGGCTCCTGGCGACGCGGTTCGTAGGCGTACTCCGCCTGACGATCGGCTTGGCGCGGATCGGCGACGTCGTTGCCGGTGCGCGAGGCGATCTCGGTCAGGGTGTTGAGCGCCTTGATCTGCTCGGAGACGACGCGGCGGATGGCGGCGGTGCCTTCCTCGGTTTCCTTCGGCATCTGCGTGATGCCGCGGCGCACTTCCTCGCGGGTCACTTCGAGATCCGCCTGGATCGAGGCGGTCATGCCGCGCATGTCCTTGGCGACGCCGCCGAGGCCTTCGGAGGCGTTCTTCAAGAGGCCGGTCATCTCGGCCAAGGCGCTCTCGTAGGTCGCGCGCAGAGCGCGGGCGGTGCGTTCGCGCTCCTCGTTCGAGACGTCGCGGAGCGCGCTGAACTGCTCCTGGAGCGAGCGCGTCGCGGTCGCCACGTCGTCGGACAGGCTGGCGCCGACCGAGCGGGCGCGTTCCTCGGCGCCGGCCAGGTTCTCGTTGATGAGGTGGGCAAAGCCCCTCAGCACATTGTCGAGTTCGCCGGTGCGGCCGTCGATCGTCTGCGCCAGGACTTCGAGCGCGCGGCGGCGGCTTTCCAGTGTGCCTTCCAGTTCGTGCTGGGTCGAGCCGATCGCGTTCACGGTGTCGGTCAGAGCGCGGCCCTGCTGGTCGAAGCGTTCGGTCAGGCCCGTGAGATCGACCAGCACGCCGCGGCCGACACTGCGGAGCTGCTCGATCTGGTCGGCCAAAACCAGGTTCTTCTCGCCCGTCGAATTCGCCAGTTCCTCGACGGCTTCCGCGGCGCGGCCGACAAGGTCGCGGATCGCGGCCGAGGTCGTCTCGATGGAGGACAGCGAGCCCACGACCGAACCGCGCAGCTCTTCGCCGGCGGTGCGGAGGTCGGATGAGGCGCGCAGCGTTTCGCCGGAGATCGTTTCGACGACCGCGGAGACGGATTCGGCGACATCGGTGCGGATGCGGTCGACCGAGGAGAGGAGGGAGGACGAGGCGCGCTGCGTTTCGCCGGAGATCGTTTCGACGACCGTGAAGACGGATTCAGAGACATCGGTGCGCATGCGGTCGACCGACGAGACGAGGGCGGACGAGGCGCGCAGCGTTTCGCCGGAGATCGTTTCGACGACCGCGGTGACGGATTCGGCGACATCGGTGCGGATGCGGTCGACCGAGGAGAGGAGGGCGGACGAGGCGAGCCCGGCCTGGGTTTCCATGGCGCGCACCAGCGCGTCGCCGGCCTTGTTCACTTCGCCGATCAGGTCGGTGCGGTTGGACTCGATGGTCTGCAGCAGCTTGCCGCCGTCCTCGTGGAGCACGCGCGACAGCTCGGAGCTGCGCTCGCCGAGGATCTCGGCGAGGTTCATCGTGCGCTCGCGCAGCTGCTCGATCGATTCCTTGGTCAGCTTCTCCAGCGTGCCTTCGACTTCGGAAGCGGCGACGATCAGCGTGTCGGTAACCGATTCCACGCTGGCCGAGAGATGCTGGGTCAAATTGTTGCCGCGCTCTTCGAGCGTCGACGACACCGCGTCCAGGCGATCCACGACCGCGGACTCGAAGCGTCCGATGCGGGTGTCGAGGGTCTCGGCCACTTCGGCGGCCTTGTTGCCGAGCGCTGTATTGACGTAGTCGGCGCGCTGCTCCAGCGCCGCGACCACGGCATTGGCGCGGTGCTCGACGTCGGCTGCGAATTTCTGCGCGCGCTCGTCGAGCGTCTCCGTGAGGTCGCGGCCGCCGTCGGAGAGGGTGCGCGACAGTTCGATCGTGCGGCCCGCCAGCATGTCGTTGAAGCTCTCGACGCGGGCGTCGAGGCCCTGGCCGATGCGCGCCATGCGGCCGTCGAGGTGCCCGCCGATCTCTTCGATCCGCTCGCTCGCGTTTTCCTTGAAGCCTTCGAGGCGCATGGCGACGGACTGGTCGAGCTCGTCGGCGCGGCGGGTAATGAGGGTATCGAAGGTCTCGGTGTGACGGCCGAGCGCGGAATCCATCGTCTCGGCATGGCGGCCGAGCGTGGAATCCATCGTCTCGGCGTGGCGGCCGAGCGTCGAATCCATGGTCTCGGCGTGGCGGCCGAGCGTGGAATCCATCGTCTCGGTGTGGCGGCCGAGCGTGGAGTCCAGCACCTCGTTGTGACGTTCGATCGTGGAATGCAGGACTTCGCTGTGACGGCCAAGCGTGGAATCGATGGTTTCGCTGTGGCGGCCGAGGGTCGAATCCAGCGATTGGGTGCCGGTGATCAGCGAGCTTTCGAGCGCCGAGGTGCGGGTCTCGATCGCCTGGACCACGGCGGGTCCGCGCACGTCGAGGACATCTTCAAGTTCGCGCACGCGCGCGGCGAGGCTCGTTTCGAGGAAGACGGCGTCGGTACCGATCTTGTCGGCGATCGTCTGCGCGCGGCCCCGGATCAGGATGTCGAGTTCGCCGATCGAGGCCGACATGGCGTCGGTCACGATCGCGCCGTGATGGAGCAGGGTGTGGGCCAGGGCGTCGGCGGTCTCGGCCAGTTCCTCGTTGACCTTGGTGGACCGCTGCGAGATCGACTGAGCGAGTTCGGCGCCGACATAGGCAACCTGAGCCGCGATTTCGTTGCCGCGTCCGACCAGCTGGTCGCCGAGGCTCGTGGCCGCGCCGTCGAGCGAGTCGCGGACATGCATCACGCTCTCGCTGACGCGGTCGGCGAGCTTTTCGTGGAAGGTGTCGGCGCCGCGTACCAGCGCGTCGTTGATGCTTCCGGTCGCGGCCATGATGCGCGATTCCAGTTCGTCGCCGCGGATCACGATGACGTCCTGCATGCGGTCGGCGGTGGCGCTCAGCCGGTCCGTCAGCGCGTCGCCGCGCTCGGTGATCGCTTCCGCGATGCTGTTCGACGTCGTCGACAGGACGCGCTCGACCGAGGCCGCGCTGCTCGTCAGCATGTCCTCGAAGCCGCGAGAGCCGTGCTCGAACGCATCGCGCGTCGCGAGAATGCGGTTGTCCATGCTTTCGATGACGCGCGTGCCGATTTCGTCGAGGCCGGTCTCCAGGGCTTCGCCGCGGCCGACAATGGCGTCGTGGATGCGCAGGCTCGCGCTTTCCATGCGGTCGGCAAGCCGGGCGCCGCGCTCGCTCAGGACGTCGGTGATGCGGGTGCCCGTCTCGTCGAGCTTGATCGTCATCTCCGAGCCGCGCAGCGACAGATCGTGGACGAGGCTTTCGCCGGTGTTCTTCAGCGTGTCGTTCACGTCGGACACGCGTTCCGTGATGGTCGCGGCGATGTCGGTGCTCGTCGCCATCAGGGTCTGCGTCAGGGTCTCGGCGCGCTCGACGAAGGTCGTCGCGATGATCTTGCCGGAGCGTTCCAGGGTTTCGTTGACGAGGGCGCCGCGGCTCGAAATCGTTTCGGCGATGCGCGCGCCGGTGTCGGAGATCGCGTCCGTCATTTCGCTGGCGCGGTCGGTCAGGGTCGTCGTCAGCGAGCTGCCGGTCGTGACGAGCGTATGGGCGATTTCCTGTGCGCGCTGCGACAGCGTCTGCGTCACGATGGTCGAGCTCTCGAGCAGAGCGCGCGACACGCTTTCGCCGCGCTCGGCGAGCGTCGCGGTGAGGTTCGCGGTCGTCGTGGTCAAGGTCAGGCCGATCGACTGGGCGCGTTCCTCGAGCGTGTCGGAGATGCGGTTCGAGGTCACGACGAAGCTGTCGGCGACGGCGCGCGAACGGTCGTCGAAGGTGCGGGCGATGTCGTTCGAGGTGGTAAGCAGCGTGTCCTGGATCGAGACCGCGCGGGCGCCGAGTTCGGAGGCGAGGCGGTCGGAGGTGTCGGCCAGATTGCGGTTGAACGAGATCGAGGTCTCGTTCAGGCGGTCGATCACGCCGTGGCTCTGCATCGTCACGGACTGGACGAGGGTATCGCCGGCATTGCCGACGGCCTGGGTGATCTGGATGCTCTTGTCGCCGAGCGCGCGCGTGACGCGGCTGCCGGCCTCGGTGATGGAGGCGGTCAGCGCGTCGCTCGCAACCGACAGTTCGCGCGACAGGCCGGTATGGGCGTCGGCAATCGTGACGGAGAGTTCGCTCGCGTTCTGCACCAGGGTCTCGCGCTGGAGACGCAGATCGTCGATCAGGGTGCGCATCCGCTCTTCGTTGTCGCGGTATGTACGTTCGAGCGTCACGACTTCGCCGCGCACGCTGGCTTCGAGTTCGCCGGCGCGCGTCAGCACGCGGTCGATGCTGTCGTCCATCGCCGAGATTTCGCGGCGCACCGCTTCGCCGAGGGTGGCGACGGCGGTCGAACCCGCTTTGGCGGGCTCGGCGAGACGGATCGCGACCTGCGTCATCGAGCTTGCGACGAGCTTCATTTCCTGGGCGCGGCGCGCGAGCGCGGCCAATGTAAAGAAGAACACGACCGGCGCAGAAATGATGATGCCGAGCATTGCGAGGCGGCCGAGGCCGTCGGGCGTCGCGATGTCGAGACCGCCGAATTCCGGCGTAACAAGGGTGCGCGCATAGATGAAGCTGAGGCCGACCCAGACGGCGGAGCCCAAAGTCGCGAGAACGAGCGGAAGGCGCGAGGAACCGCGCTGCAGGCCATGCAGGACGTGGCTGAACGAACGGGCGTCGTCGTTGGCGGCGCGCTGGTGAGCGGTGAGCGTCGACCCGGAGCGGGCGCCCTCCTGGGCGAACAGATCCTCGTCGCCCGCAGGCCCGTCGAGGTTCAGCGCTGACTCAATCGCGGACAAAGCCGCGTCAGACGGATTTTGAGCCGTGCTGGGATACGTCGCCATCTTAATTTCTGCCTCGCTGCCGTACACTACAAATTCGGCCGCGCGTACTACTGGAGGCAGACGATAGAACGACAACGTGCCCCCCGGCCCGTACGTCGCCCGTCGTTTGCAGAACCCTCAATAGGTCCTTGATCCCCCAGCTCTTTTTGCGAAGTGGCCCTTCGCAGGAGAGCTTTTAGTCCGCCGCCTTTTGATCCTACAGACGGTCCGTGCCGATTTAATGCAAGTTGTAAGGAAAGTCCCAAACGTCGTTAACGACTTTTTAACTATACCGGGAATTGCGTGTCGCAACACAGTCTTTGCTGCGTCGGCTCATGTGGAAAACATAGGGAAAAGTAGGCGGCAGGAAGGCAGCCGGCGCGCGGATTCATCACGCGCGCGGGCACCGTCAAGAACGAACGAATCGGCTTCCACGTCCTGATGCGAAATCTGTGGTTCCACAGGTGGATACAATGTGTTCGATGGGTCACGAAACGCCCGGTATAGGTGTATGCACGACAGTCTTCATTCGCGGCCGACAGCGGCAGGTTGCGTATTGGGCGCATCTCTAGGTTGTGCGAGCTGAAATAGTGCAAGCCTGTGGCTTGCACACTACACGCTTCGGCCCGATCGTGCCCCGGTCGAACTCCGGACGTGGATCGGTGTCAGCGGGGCGTGCCGAACTCAGGCGACGCCGAGCTTCTTCTGCAGGCTCGTCGAGGAGGTCGTGTACTGGAACACGATCTTGCGATCCGGATTGATCCGCCGCGCCGCCGCCTGGGACATCAACGCCGCTTCGTGGAAGCCCGACAGGATGAGCTTCAACTTGCCCGGATAGGTGTTGATGTCGCCGATCGCGTAAATACCGGGCTCGGAGGTCTCGAACGTCTCGGTGCCGACGGGGATCAGGTTCTCGTTGAGATGGATGCCCCATTCCGCGAGCGGGCCGAGCTTCATGGTCAGGCCGAAGAACGGCAGCATGGCTTCGGCCTCGATGTCGAAGATCGCGCCGTCCGAACCCTTGACCGTCGCGGAAGCGAGCTTGCCTTCGGCGCCCTTGAGCTCCTGAACCTGGCCGATCTTCAGATCGACCTTACCTTCCGCCACCAGCGCGCGCATCTTGTTGACGCTGTCGGGCGCGGCGCGGAAATCGTCGCGGCGGTGAAGCAAAGTGAGCTTGCCGCAGATCGGCGCGAGATTGAGCGTCCAGTCGAGCGCCGAGTTGCCGCCGCCGACGATGAGGACGTTCTTGCCTTTGAACTCTTCCATCTTGCGGATGGAGTAGAACACCGATTCCTTCTCGAACTCGTCGACGTTGGAGATCGGCGGCTTCTTCGGCTGGAACGAGCCGCCGCCGGCCGCGATGATGACGACCTTGGTCTCGAAGAACGTGCCGTAATTGGTGCTCAGGCGGAACGAATTGTCGGGCAGGCGCTCGAGGCTCTGCACCATCTCCGAGAGATGGAATTCAGCGCCGAACGGCTTGATCTGCTCCATCAGGTTTTCGGTCAGGCCCTGGCCCGTCACCACGGGCAGGCCCGGAATGTCGTAGATCGGCTTTTCGGGATAAAGCTCGGCGCACTGGCCGCCGACCTTGTCCAGGATGTCGACGACATGGGCCTTGATGTCGAGCAGGCCGAGCTCGAACACGGCAAACAGGCCGCAGGGGCCGGCCCCGATGATGACGGCGTCGGTCTTGATGATCTCGGTCATGAACAGTGCATCTTTATTTGCGGGCGCCGCACGCGCCACGGGAACTGCCTCGAAAGTGGGCGTGTCTTAAACCGCCCGCATGCAGAGGGGAAGCCCCGCGGGGCAACCCGGAATTGCTCTAAAATGAGGGCTAGTACCCCGGAGTGAAGCGCGCCGCAGGCCCTCTAAACTCCTGCAGCTCTATTGAGAGGCGGCTACGCCGCCACTTGGCTCCTGGACCCCGGATCTACAACTCAACTCAAGTATAGCCGAGTTGAGCATTCGGTTACCCACCTCGCGCAAGCCCGAGTTAGGCGCTGCGCACGGCTTGTACAAGGAACGGGAATTACCCCTGCCGTGCCGGGGTCTGGACCGTCAGACCGTCCAGGGCGTCCGAGACCTTGATCTGGCACGAAAGCCGGCTCGTCGGCCGGACCTCGAAGGCGAAGTCCAGCATGTCTTCTTCCATGGGAGAGGGGCCGCCGACCTTCTCGGTCCAGGCATCGTCCACGTAAACGTGACAGGTGGCGCAGGAGCAGGCGCCGCCGCATTCGGCTTCGACCTCGGGAATGGCGTTCTGGATGGCCGCTTCCATGACCGTCGAGCCATTGACGGCCTGGACCGTGCGCGCTTCGCCGTCGGAATCGATGAAGGTAATGCTGGGCATGTTCTCTCGTGGGGACATAGACAAAGGGCGGCAAAGCCGCCCCTCAAACTGCGCTGGATGTAAGACGAAACAGCCTCTAGCGCCAGAGCCTGTGATAGCTCCGGACGGCGACCGGGCTCAAGCCTCGGTCAGAAGCTCGTCGATTTCATCGACAACCTCGGAAATCGCCTCGGCGAGAAGCGCGACCTGCTCGCCGGCCGGAAGGCCGTTGCGGGAGGCGTTTTCGAGGTTCTCGGCCGCGGTGGCGACGCGCCAGGCGCCGACGCCCTTTGCCGAGCCGTTGAGGGCATGGGCGATCTCAAGACGGTTCAGGGGATCGTGCATCGCTTCGAGCTGAAACAGCACCTGCCTGGCCTGACGGCGAAAGATCGCGAGCACTTCGCGTTCCAGTTGGCGGTCGCCGAGCGTCTGGCGGGAGAGATGGACGAGGTCGAGGGGACGTTCGAAAGCGGACTCAGCACGTTGTGCAACCAACATCGGGACTATTTCCTTGTGAACCCTACTATCTTGTGTCGCGCCCTCTGTGGGGCGGGCTCGGTTTCCGTGCCACGGATGTCGAATTTATGACCAATTGGACATACAGGAGCTTAACGACAGACGATTCGCCGGGGCCCTCGCGTGATAGGGTTCCTTTTCCGTGCACCCATTGCCCGAAAGCCACACCTCGACATGCTGCGACTTGTTCTTTTCCGGCACGCCAAGGCCGACAGGCCCGAAGATTATCCCCATGACCGCGACCGGGCCCTGACCGAGAAGGGCCGGCATGCCGCGCGCCGCATGGGCGAGTGGCTGGAGGAGCAGGGCATCGTCCCGGATCTCGTCCTGTGCTCGCCCTCGGTGCGCACCCGCGAGACCTGGGAACTGGCGAGCCAGGCTTTCGATCCGCCGCCGCAGGTCACGTTCGAGAAGCTGATCTACGGGGCCTCGCCGGAGGAGCTTCTGGGCATCGTCCGCGACACCGCGGGGGATGTGCGGACCCTTCTTCTCGTCGGCCACAATCCCGCCCTCGAGAGCCTGACGGGCATGCTCGCCGAAAGCGCCGAGCCCGAAGTCGCCGAACGGTTTGAGAAAAAATTCCCGACCGGGGCGATCGCGGTGCTCGATTTCGAGGACATGCCGTGGGCCGCGATCGAGCAGAAGGAAGCCTGGCTGTTCGCGTTCGAGACGCCGAAGCATCTCGGCATCAAGGGCGAATGAGCGGGTTGGGCGGCACGCTTTCATCCCTCACCCGCGAAGTGGGAGAGGGCCGACTCGGCGCGGAGCGCGAGCGGGGTGGGGGTACTGCTCGGTGTCCGCGACCCCACCCCGGTGCGCGTGCGCGGCACTCGGCCCTCCCCTTGCAGGGGAGGGATAGGAGCTCCATGAAACTCTCCGACCTTACCCACGAAGCCCGCATCGCCGCCGCGAACGTGCTCGATGTTGCCGCCGAGGCGCTGCACCCGACGGTGCGCCTCGGCGTCACCGGCCTGTCGCGCGCCGGAAAGACCGTTTTCATCACGGCTCTCGTCAATACGCTGATCAAGGGCGGCCGGCTGCCGCTGTTCCGCGCCTATGCCGACGGCCGCCTGATCGGCGCGCGCCTCGCGCCCCAGCCGGACGACGCGGTGCCGCGCTTCGACGTCGAAAGCCATCTGAAGGCACTGCTCGACGAGCGCCGCTGGCCCGAATCCACGCGCCGCATTTCGGAGCTGCGCCTTGTCCTGGAATTCGCTTCCGAGACCTTTTTCGGCAAGCGCCGCGGCTCGACCTTTCTCACGCTCGACATCGTGGACTATCCCGGCGAATGGCTGCTCGATCTCGGCCTGATGGGCAAGACGTACGCACAGTTTTCCGCCGAGACCGTCGCGATGAGCCGCAGCGGCGCGCGCAGGAAACTCGCCGCCGACTGGCACAGGCAGCTCGAAAAGCTTGATCCGTCAGCGCCGGAAAACGAAGCCGAAGCAAAAGCCTCCGCCGATCTCTTCACGTCCTATCTGCGCGCGGCCCGCTCCGCGCGCGACACGCTGTCGGCACTGCCGCCGGGCCGCTTCCTGATGCCCGGCGATCTCGAAGGCTCGCCCATGCTGACCTTCGCCCCGCTCGATGTCGCTCCGGATGCCGTGCCGCAGCCGGGCACGCTGTTTGCCATGATGGCGCGGCGCTACGATGCGTATGTGCGCGAGGTCGTGCGCCCGTTCTTCCGCGATCACTTCGCGCGCCTCGACCGCCAGATCGTCCTTGTCGACGTGCTGGCCGCGCTCGATGCCGGGCCCGACGCGGTGGCCGATCTCGAATCCGCGCTGACGGATGTGCTCGACGCCTTCCGCCATGGCCGCAATTCCTGGCTGACGTCTTTGTTTCGCCCGCGCGTCGACCGCATCCTGTTCGCCGCCACCAAGGCGGATCATCTGCACCACACCAGCCACGACCGGCTGGAAGCGATCCTCGCCCGTCTCGTCCAGCGCGCCCGCGAGCGCGCGCAATTCGCCGGCGCCCGCGTCGACGTGCTGGCCATCTCGGCGGTGCGCGCCACGCGCGAGGCGCTGGCCAAACGCGGCAAGAACGAGCTTCCGGTCATCGCCGGCACGCCGGAGCCGGGCGAGCGCTCGGACAACCAGGTGTTCACGGGCGAGGAAGAGATCGGAGTGTTTCCCGGCGACCTCCCGGAAGATCCGGAAACCGCGCTGTCGCCCGGGGGCTACAAGGGCCGCGCGGATGGCGGGGAGGGCGATGTCGGGATTCTGAAGTTCCGCCCGCCAAAGGTGGGGGGCCCATGGGAGATTCCGCGTTTGCCGCATATCAGGATGGACCGGGTGCTCGAGTTTTTGCTGGGGGACAAGTTGGTGTGACGTATGTCCCGGAAGCGGCGCAGCCGCTGTCCGGGACCCATACTCCGTGAGGTCAGTGATAGAGCCGAGAGGACACGGCGTATGGGTCCCGGGTTCCGCTTCGCGGCCCCGGGACATGTGCCACACCCGCCGCCCTGTACCAGGAGAGGTTGGCGCAACCGCCGCCCGTCGTTATGTGAGTGCCATGCCCACGAAGCCCCGCAAGCCCGAAACCTTCCGCCTCGACGATCCGGAACTCGTCTTCGCCGACCCGGACACCGACATCGCGGACCTGCTCGTCGAGCCGCCGACCTCGTCCGGCGAGATCGCGGAAGTCTCGGCCGTGGCGACCGCCACCAGGCCGAAGCGCTCCAAGCTCGCGACCCTGTTCTGGACCTCGCTCGGCGGCCTGATTTCCCTCGGCTTCGGCCTCGGCGTGACGCGCCTCGTGGAAGATCTGTTCGCGCGCAATGAATGGCTCGGCTGGGTCGGCATCGGCCTTGCCGGCCTGTTCCTGTTCGCGCTCGTCATCATCGCCTTTCGCGAATTCATCGCCATCCGCCGCATCAACCGGATCGACCAACTGCGCGCCCGCGCCGAGGACGCGATCGTGCAGGACGACCGCGGGCTCGCGCTCGCCGTCGTCTCCGATCTCGAGACGCTGTACGCACACAATGCCCACACGGCGCGCGGCCGCGCCAATCTTGCCCGCGACAAGCGCGCCATCATGGATGGCTCCGATCTCGTCGGTCTTGCCGAACGCGAACTGATGACGGGCCTCGATCTCGAAGCCCGTCGCCTCGTCGCGAATGCCGCGAGCCGCGTCTCCGTCGTTACCGCGATCGCGCCGCGCGCGATCGTCGATGTCGCGATGGTCGCCGCCACCGCCATCGCTCTGATCCGCAAGATCGCCGAAGTCTATGGCGGGCGTCCCGGCACGCTCGGCTTCTTCCGCCTGCTGCGCCATGTCCTGACGCATCTTGCCGTCACCGGCGGCATGGCGGCGGGCGAGGGGCTTCTCGACCAGATCGTCGGCCACGGCGTCGCCGCCAAGATTTCCGCGCGGCTCGGCGAGGGCGTCATCAACGGCATTCTCACCGCCCGCATAGGCCTCGCCGCCATCGCGGTGTGCCGTCCGCTGCCGTTCGCGGCGCGCAAAGCCCCGACGCTCCGCGAAGTCGCGGGCGGGCTGTTCAACCGGAAAGCGCCCTAGCGCATTTCCGGTGCAACTTATGCGACAAAAGGCCTGAACCGGCACCCCTGACATCGTTGCCTTCCATACCCATCTCACTCGTGGGGGTTTTGCTTTATTAGGGCAGTCTCATGCTTACAAATCCCGTCTGGTTCATCACCGGGTGTTCGACCGGTTTCGGCCGCGAACTCGCCCGCCACACACTTTCTCTCGGCTATCACACCGTCGTGACCGCGCGAAATCCCGCCCAGGTCGAAGACCTCGTCAAGGGCCGGGAAGACATTGCTCTGGCGCTGAAGCTCGATGTCACGAAACAGGCCGAGATCGATGCCGCGGTGAAGGCCGCGATCGAGCACTTCGGCCGCATTGACGTACTCGTGAACAATGCCGGGATCGGCTATTTCGGCTCGTTCGAGGAGAGCGATCTCGCTGAAGTGCACAAGATGTTCGACATCAATGTCTGGGGCCTCGTGAACACGACGCGCGCTGTTCTTCCTCAGATGCGCAAGCAGCGCTCGGGCACCATCGTCAACGTCTCGTCGATGGGCGGCATCGTGTCGTTTCCGACCTCCTCTTATTACCACGGCACCAAATATGCGGTGGAAGGCATGTCGGAATCGCTGTCTCAGGAAGTTGCGCCGCTCGGCATCAAGGTTCTGCTCGTCGAGCCGTCGGGCTTCCGCACCGATTGGGCGGGCCGCTCCGCCAACGAAGTGCCGCAGACGATTCCCGATTACCGCGAAACCGCCGGAAAGCGGATCGAGGCGATACGCGGCTACAGCGGCAAGCAGCCGGGCGATCCGGTGCGCGCGGCCGAGGCCATCGTGAAAGCCGTGGAGGCGAAGGACCCGCCGCTGCGTCTTCTGCTCGGCAAAGCGGCGCTCGCGAGCGGGCGCGGCAAGATCAACCTTCTGAAGAAGGACTTCGAGGCCTGGGCCGAGGTTACCGAAGCCGCGGATTTTCCCGCGGGGCACTAAACCCCGAACCTTCGGTCGACGCGGGGCGACCAAAGGTCTTGTCCCATAATCCGAAATCCGCTTTCGCGATTGCCGCCGCGCTTCGCTTTGGCGATCTCGGACCAAACCCGGTGGACCGGCAGTGATGCGTATTGTTCTTGGTTTGCTTCTCTTTGTGGCCGTCACCATCGTCACATGGCTCATCGTGGTCGCGGGTTACGACGCGATGGAAGGCGGCGGGCTGGATTTTCATGATTTCGAAGGCGCGACGGCGATGGGCGTCGCCGTCGGCATCGCGCCTCTGGTGGCGCTGATCGTCGGCTTTTCGGCCATGGTCTGGTTTCTGATCGGCTTCTAGGGTTACAACAGGGGGCCTCACGAAAGGCCCCTCCATGGTCCATCGCCTGTTTGTCGCGCTCGCCGCGTTCGTCCTCGTCGCCGCGCCGGCATCCGCGCAGGAGAAGAGCGCCGATCAGTTCCTGCACGCGATCTACGATCAGTACAAAGGCGCGGACGGCCCGCCGCTCGACGGCGCGGCGATCGCGGCCGCCTTCACGCCGGAGCTTGCCGCCCTGATCGACGCCGACACGAAACAGGCCAAGGCCAAGGGCGAAGTGCCGAAACTCGACGGCGACCCCTTCATCGACGCGCAGGACTGGAAGATCGACGCCGTGAAGATCGCAGTCGAGGAGCCGAAGCCCGGCACGGCCGTCGGCACGGTCACGTTCCAGAATTTCGGCGAGCCGTTCGAGATGAAGCTCGATCTCGTGAAGACGAAACAGGGCTGGCGCATCGCGGAGATCTACGCGCCGAGCGGCCGGCTCACGGAACTGCTCGCGAAGTAGGGCGCGGAGCCCGAAAACGGAGCGTATGTCCCGGGGCTGCACCCAACTCGGCTATAGCCGAGTTGGGCATTAGAGAAGCCTAACTCGGGCAAGCCCGAGTTAGGTGCAGAGCCCGGGACCCATACGCCGTGAGCTCTCGGCCCCATCACTGACCTCACGGAGTATGGGTCCCGGACAGGCGCTACGCGCCTTCCGGGACATACGCCCCACTGAGGCTGGAGATCGACGTCCCTACACCCTCAATCCATCGGCGCCGTGGGCGGCTCTTCCGCTTTCTCCTGATGCCGCGCGAAAAACCGCGCGATGTGCGGCCCGATCAGCATCACCGCGAACAGCCGCATGGTCTGCAAGGCGACGACGAACGACATGTCGACATTGGTCGACGCCGCGATGATCGCAATCGAATCCGCGCCGCCGGGGCTCGTCGCGAGATAGGCGGTGAGGAGATCCACGCCCGCGAAGATGTGAAGCAGGAACGCGAACCCGAAGCAGATCCCGATGAGCGAGACGATCGATACGAGGATTTGCGGCAGGATCCGCCACGCATGGGCGAGGATCTGCGGCGTGAAGCCGAGGCCGATGTTCCAGCCGATGGCGGCATAGGTCAGCGCCAGAAGCCAGGGCGGCAATTCGATCTCGGCAAAGCCGACGGCGTGCAGCACCGAGGCCACGACCAAAGTCACCACGAACGCGCCCGCCGGCACGACGCCCCAGACGCCGATCAGCATGGCGAACAGCCCGAGTCCCAACGTCTCCGCAAGTCCCAGCCAGCTTACCGCCGGAAACCAAATCAGTTCGACCGGCGGCGGCCCGGAGCCGACCCACAGCCGTCCGACCAGGGACGCGATGGCGGCGACGAGAAAGACCCGGAGATATTGCATCAGGGCGACGAGCCGCGCATCGGCGCCGTAGCTCTCCGCCATCAGCACCATGGCCGAAGCGCCGCCGGGCCAGCAGCCCCAGATCGCGGTCGTGCCGGGAAGCACCTGCCGGCGCATCAGGATGTAGCCGAAGCTGGCGCACGCAACCAATATGCCCGCGATGACGCCGGCGATGAGCAGACCGTGCTGGGCAAGGGTGACGAAGATTTCCCCGGTAACGCCCCGGGCGATCAGGCAGGCGACGAGACCCTGCGCGAAGAAATAGGGCGGACGCGGCACTTTCAGCGCGCCGCCATTGGTGGCGACGATAATCCCCGCGATCATCGGCCCGAGAAGCAGCGCCGCGGGCAGCCGGACCAGTTCCAGCACCCCGGCAAAGATCGCCGACAGGACGATCAACAGCCCCCATTGAAAACCGGGCCCCCGGCCGGACAGCGACACCAAGTTCCTCCGATCGTACCCCGGACCGCGTGCACGAGCTGCATCGCGTGATCCGGGGTCCAGGATTAAAGCCGCGGCGAAGCCGCACCTGAACTCTACGCCGTACCATCCGACGAGACGCCTGTGCGCAGGCTCCTCAGATGGGCTGCAGATGCTGCCTCGATGTCCCGGAGCGCGCGTAGCGCGAGCCCGGGACCCATACGCCGTGACCTCACGGCTCTATCACTACCCTCACGGAGTATGGATCCCGGACAGTCGCGTCCGCGCCTTCCGGGATACGGCTGATCAGCACTCCAAAATCTCCGTCGCCTCGATGTCGATGCCGAACCCGGCAAGGCCGACATAATGGCGTTCCTTTGATGCAAGCAGGCGGATCGAGGTCACGCCGAGATCCTTCAGGATCTGCGCGCCGAGGCCGACCTCGCGCCATTGCGCCACGCGCTTTTCTTCCGTCGAGGAGCCGTCTCCGAGCGGATGGACCGGAACGCCCGCGGTGCCGTCGCGTAAATACACGATGACGCCGCGTCCCTCCGTCTTCATCGCCGCGAGCGAGGCGCGGATCGCTTTCGCGCCGCCGAACACATCCGTCAGCGCATCGGCGCGGTGCAGCCGCGCCATGACGTTGCGGCCGTCGCCGATCTCGCCGTGGACGAGCGCGAGGTGATGCACCTGGTCGAACGGCGTCACATAGCCATAGCCCTTCAGCGTGCCGATCTCGCTCGGCACCGGGAATTCCGAGACGCGCGTGACGAGCTTTTCGCGCGACTGGCGATAGGCGATCAGCTCCGCGACCGAGATCTGCGGCAGCGAATGCTGCGCCGCGAACGCCATGACCTGCGGCCCGCGCATCACCGTGCCGTCGTCGTTGACGAGTTCGGAAATCACGCCGATCGGCGGCAGGCCCGCGAGCTGGCAGAGATCGACCGCCGCCTCCGTATGGCCGGAGCGCATCAGGACGCCGCCTTCCTTGGCGATCAGCGGAAACACATGGCCGGGCCGCACGAAATCGCCGGCGCCCATATTGCCGTTGGCGAGCGCCCGCACGGTCGCGGTGCGTTCCTCGGCGGAAATGCCGGTCGTCGTGCCGTGCTTGACGTCGACCGAGACGGTGAAGGCCGTCTGCATCGGCGCGTCGTTGTTCGACACCATGGGCGTGAGGTTGAGCCGCCGCGCCTCGTTGGCCGTCAGCGGCGCGCAGACGATGCCGGAGGTGTGGCGGATGGTGAAGGCCAGCTTTTCGGGCGTCGCGTGCACGGCGGCGAAAATGATGTCGCCTTCGTTCTCGCGGTCGTCGTCGTCGGTCACGACAACCATCGCCCCCTTGGAAAAGGCGTCGATGGCGGAGCGAACGCGGGCGAATGGGTCCTGGGTCATGTACCTGCTTTCAGTCCTCTACAGCCGTGTATCCCGGGCACCCAACCCGGCTGTTGCCGGGGTTGGGCATCACAAATCCCAACTCGGGCAAGCCCGAGTTGGGTGAAGCAGAGCCCGGGATCCATACGCCGTGAGCTCTCGGCTCAATCACAACCCTCACGGAGTATGGGTCCCGGACAGTCGCGTTCCGCGCCTTCCGGGACATACGCCAAGCCCGTCAGCCCACCTGCCCACGGTGCCGGAGATAGTGATCCGCCAGCACGCACGCCATCATGGCCTCGCCGATGGGGACGGCGCGGATGCCGACGCAGGGGTCGTGACGGCCCTTGGTCGAGACCTCGATTTCCTTGCCCGCGCGGTCGATCGACTTGCGCGGCGTCAGGATGGAAGAGGTCGGCTTGACCGCGAACCGCGCCACGACCGGCGCCCCCGTCGAAATCCCGCCGAGAATCCCCCCGGCATGGTTCGCCAGAAACACCGGCTGGCCGTCATTGCCAATGCGCATTTCGTCGGCGTTCTGTTCGCCGGTCAGGCGCGACACGCCCATCCCGTCGCCGATCTCGACGCCCTTCACCGCATTGATGCTCATCAGGCCGGAGGCGAGATCCGCATCGAGCTTGCCGTAGACCGGCGCGCCCCAGCCGGCGGGCACGCCCTCGGCCACGACCTCGATCACGGCCCCGATGCTGGAACCCGCTTTGCGGATGCCGTCGAGATAGGGCTCCATCCTCTTGGCCGCCTCGGCGTCCGGGCAGAAGAACGGATTGTTGTCGACCTCCGCCCAGTCCCAGCGCGCGCGGTCGATCTCGATCTCGCCCATGGACACAAGCGCGGCCCGGATCGTCACGCCCGGAATGACCTTGCGCGCCACGGCCCCGGCCGCGACCCGCATCGCCGTCTCGCGCGCCGAGCTGCGCCCGCCGCCGCGATGGTCGCGGATGCCGTATTTGGCGTCGTAGGTGTAATCGGCATGGCCGGGCCGGTATTTGCCCTCGATCTCGGAATAATCCTTGGAGCGCTGGTCCACGTTCTCGATCAGCATGCCGATGGGCGCGCCGGTCGTGACCAGAACCCCGTCCTCCCGCTCCATCACCCCGGACAGGATCTTGACCGCATCATCCTCGCGCCGCTGCGTCGTGAACCGCGACTGGCCGGGCTTCCTCTTGTCGAGAAAGCCCTGGATCTCCGCGAGGCTCAGCTCCAGCAGAGGAGGGCAGCCATCGACCACACAGCCGAGCGCCACCCCATGGCTCTCGCCGAAAGTGGTGACGCGGAAGAGGTGGCCGAATGTGTTGTGGGACATGGTGAGGGAGGTTTAGGCGCGGGAAGGGGTTGTGGGCAAGGTGGAGCACAGTGGTGCACAGCGTCTTGTTTTTGCGAATGATTTGCAACTGGACGTCTTTCATGCAATGAATTGCGAACCATTCGCAACAAACAGGCGGTTTTGATGTTTCTCGCGATAAGGCAGACGGCCCTGACCACCTTAGTGGCGGCCTTGGTCGGGTTCTCGGTTGCCGGCGCTCAGGCAGCGGAGAAATTCAAGGCCGTCACCACATTCACCGTCATCGCCGATATCGCGAAGAATGTTGCGGGCGACGCCGCTGTGGTCGAATTGATCACCAAGCCGGGCGCCGAAATCCACAATTACCAGCCGACGCCGGGCGACATCCTGCGGGCGCAGGGTGCCCAGCTGATTTTCTGGAACGGGCTGAACCTCGAACTCTGGTTCGAAAAATTCTTCCAGAACCTCGACGACGTTCCGGGCGTCGTCGTCTCAAAAGGCGTCGACCCGATCGGCATTGTGGAGGGTCCGTACACCGGCAAGCCCAATCCGCATGCCTGGATGTCGCCGGCGTCCGCGCTGATCTATGTCGACAACATCCGCGACGCCTTCGTGAAACACGATCCGGCAAACGCCGCGGCCTACACGGCGAACGCGGAGGCCTACAAACAGAAGATCAGCGACGCCATTGCTCCCATCAAGGCGGAGCTTGCCGCCATTCCGGAACAGAAGCGCTGGCTGGTGTCGAGCGAGGGCGCGTTCAGCTATCTGGCACGCGATTTCGGCCTCAAGGAACTCTATCTCTGGCCGATCAATGCCGATCAGCAGGGCACGCCCAAGCAGGTCCGCAAGGTCATCGATGCGGTGCGCAAGAACGCCATCGGGGTGGTGTTTTCGGAAAGCACCATCTCGCCCGATCCGGCAAAGCAGGTCGCGCGCGAGACGGGCGCCAAATACGGCGGCGTCCTCTATGTGGATTCCCTCACGGAAGCGGACGGCGCCGTACCGACCTATATCGATCTCCTGCGTGTCACCTCCGGTACGATCGCAAAGGGCCTGACCGAATGAACCTGCCGTTACGATCCCCAGCCACTCCCGCTCCCGCGCCGGACGCGGGAGCCGGGCTTGCGGTGAAGCACGCCACGGTCACCTATCGCAACGGCCATACGGCCTTGCAGGACGCGAGTTTCCAGATCCCGACGGGCACCATCACGGCTTTGGTCGGCGTCAACGGTTCGGGCAAATCCACTCTGTTCAAGGCGATCATGGGCTTCGAGCGGTTGATGAAGGGCGAGATTTCCATTCTCGGCCAGCCGGCCGATCAGGCGTTGAAGAAGAACCTCGTCGCCTATGTACCGCAGAGCGAGGATGTCGACTGGAACTTCCCCGTTCTCGTCGAAGACGTGGTGATGATGGGCCGCTATGGCCGTATGGGCATGATGCGCATCGCCAAGGCGGCGGATCGCGAGGCGGTGGCGACCGCGCTCGAGCGCGTCGGCATGAGCGATTTCCGCACGCGCCAGATCGGCGAACTCTCCGGCGGCCAGAAGAAGCGCGTCTTCCTGGCCCGTGCGCTGGCGCAGGACGCCCGGGTGATCCTGCTCGACGAACCGTTCACCGGGGTCGATGTCACCACGGAAGATGCCATTGTCGGCCTTCTGGGCTCGCTGCGGGACGAGGGGCGCGTCATGCTGGTCTCGACGCACGATCTCGGCAGCGTGCCGGAATTCTGCGATCGCGCCGTGCTGCTCAACCGCACGGTTCTGGCCTATGGCCCGACGGCCGATGTCTTTACGCGGGAAAATCTCGAAAAGACCTTCGGCGGCGTGCTCCGGCAACTCGTGCTGAGCGACAAGGCAGGCGAGCCGCATGCGATCGGCGTCATCACCGACGACGAGCGTCCGCTGGTCATCTACAGCGACAAACCGGCAGGCACGCGGGGCAGGGACTGATGGCGGTGCTGCTCGAACCCTTTGCCTACGAGTACATGGTCAACGCAATGTGGGTGTCGGCGCTTGTCGGCGGCGTCTGCGCCTTTCTCTCGGCCTATCTGATGTTGAAGGGATGGTCGCTGATCGGCGACGCGCTGTCGCATTCCATCGTGCCGGGCGTAGCCGGCGCGTACATGCTGGGGCTGCCGTTCTCGATCGGCGCCTTCTTCGCCGGCGGGCTTGCCGCCGCGGCCATGCTCTTCCTCAATCAGCGTACCAAGCTGAAGGAGGATGCCGTTATCGGGCTCATCTTCTCGTCCTTTTTCGGCCTCGGCCTGTTCATGGTGTCGCTGTCGCCGACCTCCGTAAACATCCAGACCATCGTGCTCGGCAACATCCTGGCCATCACGCCGGAAGACATTCTGCAACTTGCGCTCATCGGCTTCGTGTCGCTCGGCATTCTGCTCGTGAAATGGAAAGACCTCATGGTCGTGTTCTTCGACGAGAGCCATGCCCGCTCCATCGGGCTGAATCCGACACGGCTCAAGATCATGTTCTTCACGCTGCTGTCGGCCTGCACCGTCGCCGCGCTGCAGACGGTGGGCGCGTTTCTCGTCGTCTGCATGGTGGTGACGCCCGGCGCCACCGCCTATCTTCTCACCGACCGTTTTCCGCGCCTGATCGTCATCGCGGTCCTGATCGGCGCGGTGACCAGCTTTACCGGCGCCTATATCAGCTATTTTCTCGACGGGGCGACGGGCGGCATCATCGTCGTGCTGCAGACCCTGATTTTCCTCGCCGCCTTCTTCTTCGCGCCCAAGCACGGAATGCTCGCGGCGCGGCGCAGATCGGCCGATGCGCTGGAGGCAAGCCTGTGAGCGTGCTCGACACCCTCATAATGCCGTTCCAGTTCGAGTTCATGCGCAACGCGCTGGCGATCTCCGTCCTGGTCGCCGTGCCGACAGCTTTGCTGTCGTGCTTCCTCGTCCTGAAGGGCTGGTCCCTGATGGGCGACGCCATCGCCCACGCCGTGTTTCCCGGCGTCGTCATCGCCTACATTCTCGGCTTTCCCTATGCGGTGGGCGCGTTCGCCGCCGGCATGTTCTGCGCGCTGTCCACGGGCTTCCTGAAGGACAACAGCCGCATCAAGCAGGACACGGTGATGGGCGTGGTGTTCTCCGGCATGTTCGGCCTGGGGCTGGTCCTTTACGTCAAGATCCAGAGCGACGTGCATCTCGATCACATCCTGTTCGGCGACATGCTCGGGATCGGCCTGCGCGACATTGCCGAGACCGCGCTCATCGCGGCGTTGACCGCCGCAATCATCATCGTGAAATGGCGGGACCTGCTGCTCCACGCCTTCGATCCGGTGCAGGCGCGGGCCCTCGGCCTGCCGGTCAAGCTGCTGCATTACGGCCTGCTGTGCCTGATCTCGCTGACGATCGTCGGCGCTCTCAAGGCCGTCGGCATCATCCTCGCCATCGCCATGCTCATCGCACCGGGCGCCATCGCCTTCCTGCTGACGCGCCGCTTCAGCGCCATGCTCGCGCTCTCCGTCGCGGTGGCGATAGCGGCGTCGTTCGGCGGCGTCTACCTCAGCTTCTTCATCGACAGCGCCCCCGCGCCGACAATCGTGCTGCTGATGTCGGCGACGTTCATCCTCGCGTTCGCCGTGTCGGTGGCGCGCGACGGCGCGGCCGGGAGGAGGGGTGCGGACGATGGCGAACCGCAGGACGTGGCGGCGGAGCGCAGCGCTCCCTGAACGTCGCGTGGGGTCAGGCCCGCGAGGAAGGGCGCCGTCGACCATACAGACACCAGCCACTCTACATCACACGCATCAACCAGCGTCCGCCATTTCAAGATCCCTGCGACCTCGAACCTCTGGTGGGAAGAGGTCATCCAATTCGTGGGCTAATGGGTAGTCACGCCCTTTCGCGCGGCCTGGAAATAACTCATTTGCTAGAGGAACAGCGGAATATTCTCGGTACTTCGGGAGGCCGTTTTTCCGAAATAAATCGATCAACTCATCCATGGACAAGCGGCTTGTGAGGCTATCCAGCTCTGCAGCGGTGCAAAAGACGATCTCTCGGATTTCAAAACTCAATTTTATATTTTTTCGTGCGAGCAGATCGCTCGCTTTAGAAAAAATCTCTTTCTTCGTTACAGGCCCTGTGAATATCCAATCATCGAGAACGAGCACAACAAACTGGGAATTCGCCGCTTCCTTAATTCTACTATACTCGCCTTTTCTTATGTCCTCTCGGAAACGGGCGAGTTGAAATACACCTTTGGCAAGTTCGCTAACTGCGAGCTCGTGGCGTTGGTCCTTCGCGCCTACGGCCGTGGCCAAGGGAAGACGTTTGGCCTTGCACTCGATGGCGAGTTTCAATGCGCCGCCTTGCGACACTAGGATATCTGGAGTACGGCGCCGTTCCTTTCGGGGGCCATACTCTTCCTCTCCAGCGACAGTTACATCCCGATATGCCGCGGAGATTAGGCGTCGCTCGTACTCTTCGAAGCCCGAACCTATGAGGTTACGCGCCCTGAGATCCGATATGACTGTCGAAGTAAAGACCGCTGGTGATACGCCAAAAAAGCAGCTGTCCAAATGCGGCGAGTGTAAGCGGCCGAATTCCCCGATTTGAAAGTCAGAAGTGGAGCTTCCCGAAAGGGACTTTCTCGATAAGCAAGTCGTTTCTTCTATTTTTCCTCTTCTCGCCTCGCCTGCTGGTGTCCATCCGCAATTTCCCTCACTATCTTCCCACTTCAACGCAACATGAGTTGCGACTATTTTCGAGCACTTACGACGCAGTCTCGCTCGAGGGGAAGAGATGTAATCCGAAAGAATGCATCAATGTCTTGTTGGGATATCCCAAGGCTGGAGTGAGGAGCCACGTTTGCAACAGCGGGTTGATCCCAGAATAATTCGTCCATACAAAGCCCAAGTAACATTATAGCTCTTGGGCTTGCGCCAATCCTCTCACGATAGATGGCGGTGAGATCAGGATTGGAAAAAATGGAATTCCATCGGATTGGATCAGCGATATTGCTGGTGCGGCCTTGCCAAGCGAACTGGCGGTACATTATGCGATTTATCTTTCCATTGAGAATGTTTTTCTCCGCTTATCGATCATCGCCTGCCCCCCGCTTGCATGTTTCCGCAGATCGGAGAGCGGAGACTAGCTCCAAAAGTAATTCCATTTTTTTGGGATGGCTCGCGCCTCCCACGTCGTTTGGGGGTGCCTAATGTCGCTTCGACGAGCAATGTCTCAAGTTCCCAACTCTGAATTCGTCCGGCTCCATCGACTTGAAAGCCCGAACGTCGCTCGTCCGGAAAATTGCGCTACATCACGGTTTTCAGGGATGTTGTGCGTTTCGGCCTCTGTCCAATACGCGCTACAGCTAAGAATAATTCCAGATCGTCGGTCATCGATAACAATTTTCGAATACGATCGCGTTCGTCGAAGACCAAATGCTGCACCGAGAGAGGAGCGAACTTTCCTGGTTGCTTGTATTGGCGCGCCATCGATCCGATCCTTTGATAATCCCTCTTACCGCTCCCGAGCTAAGTCGGGTTTACCCGACTTAGCCATTCAAGTGCTGAACTCGGGAACACCCGACCTCTCCCCTTGTGGGAGAGGTCGGCTGACCGCGCAGCGGTCGCCGGGTGAGGGGTCTCTGACTATCGAGAGGGCGTTACCCCTCACCCCGCTCGGCGCTGCCGCGCCGAGTTCGGCCCTCTCCCACAAGGGGAGAGGGAAGGGAAGTCACCCCGTAATGTCCTTACCCACATCCCGCGGCAAGCGCGCCAGCCGCAGCACCGACACCAGGCCCACGAACCCCGATCACTGCGAACGCCCAGCGGAAATCCATGGTCTCCGGCACCGTCCGCCCGTTCAGCGCCAAAGACGCGCTCAGCGCCAGGCTCGCCAGCGCGACGCCCAGGCAGTTGGATATCTGCTGGCTCATGCTCCAGAGCGTCGTCGCCGAGGCGCGTTCCTCGGCGGCGATGCCGACAAAGCCGAGCGTGTTGAGGGCGGTGAATTGCATGGAGCGGAACAGCCCGCCCGCGAACAGAACCGCTAAAGTCAGCGGCCATGGCGTTCCGGTGCCGAGACCGGCGAAGGCAAGAAGCGCGAGCGCGCCCAATGCCCCGTTGACCAGGATCACGTTGCGGAAGCCGAAGCGTTTCAGGATGGGCGAGGTCGCGCTTTTCATCGCGAGATTGCCGGCGAAATATGCGAGCACCAGAGTGCCGGCATCGATCGGGCTGAGGCCGAATCCGAGCTGGAACATCAGCGGCAGGAGGAAGGGAGCCGTGTTGATCGCGGTGCGCAGCACGTTTCCGGAGCCGAGCGAGGTGATCGAGAACACCGGATCGCGCACCGGGCCGAGCCCGAACAGAGGCGCGGGCGTGCGCTTCAGATGCCGGATCGCGGCCGTGCCGAGTGCAAGGCCCGCAAACGCCACGCCGGTCGCGAGCGCCCAGTTTCCCTCGCGATGGCTGAACGTCTCCAGCGCATAGATCAGGAGCAGGAGCGACGAGGACGAGAGCGCGAGGCCGAGGACATCGAGAGGCACGCGCTCGGCCCCCTTGTCGTCCGGCACGGCGATCAGGACGAGGGCCGCGCCCGCAATGCCGATCGGCAGGTTAAGCAGGAAGATCCAGTGCCAACTCGCATAGGTCACGATCACGCCGCCGATCACAGGCCCGATGACCGGTGCGATCAGGGCCGGCCAGGTGATGGCGGAGATGGCGCGCAGCATGCCGGAATTCGGCGTATTGCGCAGGACGAGGAGCCGCCCGACGGGAAACATCAGCGCGCCGCCGAGGCCCTGGATGACGCGCGCCACGACGAACAGACCGACATTCGGCGCCACCGCGCAGGCGAGCGACGCCAATGTAAAGACGAGGATCGCGCCCGCCAGAATCCGGCGCGAGCCGTAGCGTTCAGCGAGCCAGCCGCCGAGCGGCACGAAGGCCGCAAGCGCCATCATATAGGCGGTGATGCCGATGCTGAGATCGATCTCCGTCACGCCGAAGCCCGCGGCCATGGCCGGCAAAGCCGTGACGATCACGGTGCCGTCGAGGTTCAGCATGAAATAGGCCGAGGCCACGACCCAGATGACGAGGCCCGTCCTGCCGGATGTTTCGGCCACGGTCTCGGCGGTCCGGGTATTCGTGTCGGTCGTCGCCATTTATTCCGCCGGAATGGGGGCGGGGGAAGCAGACGCGAAGATCGGCCGCGAGCGCAGCCTGACAATGATAACGGCGCACGGCACGGCGCAGATCCCGATTAGAAGTTGTAGCCCGATCCACTGCGCCGCGAAGCCGATGCAGGCCGCGCTGACGGCGGGCCCGGCGCGGAACACGAGCATATACAGCGCGACGACGCGGCCGCGAAGTGAAATATCCGCGGTGGCCTGAGCTGGGAATGGCATGCCGTAAGAGCGATGCGCCCTTACCTCTCCCCTTGTGGGAGAGGTCGGCTGACCGCGCAGCGGTCGCCGGGTGAGGGGTGTTCTGACTATCGAGAGGGCGTTACCCCTCACCCCGCTCGGCGCTACCGCGCCGAGTCGCCCTCTCCCACAAGGGGAGAGGGTGGGAGCGCGTAACTACTCCGCCGCCTGGTGCTTGGCGTGTTTGCCTTCGGCGAATTCCTCGATGATCTTGGCGTTGAACGCCGGAATGTCGCCGGGTTTGCGCGAGGTCACGAGGCCATGGTCGGTCACGACCTGGGAATCCTCCCATTTCGCGCCGGCGTTTATCAGGTCGGTCTTCAGGCTCGGCCACGACGTCACCTTGCGGCCTTTCACGCCGCCGGCGTCGATCAAAGTCCACGGCCCGTGGCAGATCGCGCCGATCGGTTTTCCGCTGTCGACGAAGTGCTTCACGAAGGCGATGGCCTTCGGCTCAAGCCTCGAGAGAGTCGGGATTGACGACGCCGCCCGGCAGAACGAGCGCGGAATAATCGTCGGGTTTGGCGGAGGCGAGGGGGCGGTCGACCTTCACCTTGTCGGCCTTGTCGTGATGCATCCAGCCCTGGATCTCGCCCTCCTTCGGCGACACCACCTCGACCTCGGCGCCCGCCGCCTTCAGCGCTTTCACCGGCTCGGTCAGTTCGACTTGTTCGAAACCATCGGTCGCAAGCACTGCAATGCGGCGGCCTTTCAGCTCCTGTGCCATCTCGGTCCTCCGTTTTGGGGGGTATCAGAGTCAATGTTTGGCGGTGGAGGGGGTTCCGGGCCAGGGGCCGCCTCTCCGCCGGGCGACGGAAGGACGAGCCATGCCGGCGGCGCGGGTTCCCGTCGCGCCACCATTCGTGGAACGCATCGACCGGGACGCCGAACATGCTCGAGTCGCCCCTCTTAACCTTCCAAAGGCAAGCCAGGAGCGAGTTCCTTCATCACCCAGCTTTGCAGGACGGTGACGGGCGGGCTGTTCCCGGCCCTGACGGGATAAACGAGATCGTAGCCCAGTCCTTTCAGCACCGGCCCGAAGGGCTGGATCAGGGCGCCGGATGCGAGTTCGGTCGCGACGAGAGGCAGGCTCAACAGCGCCACGCCCTGCGCCGCGATGGCCGCCTGGATCGCGCTGCTCTCGTCATTGAAGGTAATGCCCGCGTCGAAATTCAGTCCATTCAGCCCAGCGTTTTCCGCCCATGAGCGCCAGTTCGGCAGGCTGATCTTTGCGCTGGCTGTTCGCCACTCGAAGTGGATCAAGGTTGCGTCCGAGAGATCCTCAGGCTCGCATAGCTTGATGCGAGGGCTGCACACCACCGCGAAACTGTCCTTCATCAGCGGCAGCGTCGCGAAGCCAGGATAATTTCCATGGCCGTAGCGGATCGCAGCGTCGGCTTCGCCGGCCTCCAGATCGACCGGATCATCGGAAGCATGAAGCCGCAGGTCCCAGCCCGGATGAAGCGCGCGGAAGCTGGCAACGCGGGGCACAAGCAGTTTGGCGGTGAACGCCACGGTCGCCGACAACGTCGCCATCCGCCGAGCTGGCCGCTGTTTTACTGCGTCCACTGCTTCGGCCATCGCGTCAAAGACCTGCCGCATGACCGGATAGAGCGTCCTGCCCTCTGCCGTCAGCGCCACCTTCCGCGTCTGTCGCTCGAACAGCGTCACACCAAGATCAGCCTCGAGTTGGCGGATCTGGTGGCTGATCGCCGTCGGCGTAACGCCAAGTTCGACCGCGGCCTGTTTGAAGCTTGCCTTGCGAGCGGCGGCCTCGAACGCCCGCAAGGACCCGAGCGGCGGCAAACGGCGCATCAACCCTCCCAATCATCAGGTGAGCCCAGCTCATCCATCGACTGAGAATTTCGCGTTTGTAGGATGCGGTTTCAAGGCTCAATTGTCGGTAACGCCGGGGTTAGGCGGATGAGTTGAGTTCAACCACACACAGAGGCGCAAACCATGGCATGGGCCTATCTAGCGGGTGCCGCCGTATTCGAGATCAGCTTCGCGATGAGCATGAAGTACGCGGACGGTTTTACGCGTCCGCTGCCAACGCTCGTCACGGTGATCAGTGTGATCGGCGGCATCGGATTGCTGACGCTCGCGATGAAGACCCTCCCGGTCAGTATCGCTTATCCAATCTGGACCGCCGTCGGCACGCTCGGGACCGTAGTCCTTGGCTTCGTTCTGCTGGACGAGCCCCTAACCTCGGCGAAGCTCATCTCCGTTCTCGCCATCATCGGCGGCGTGGCCGGCCTCAAAATGGCGTCGGCGTGAGCCGGCTTTTCGAAAGAGCAAGACCATGACAACCATCCTCCAGCTCGATGCAAGCCCGCGCAGAACACGCTCGCTCTCCCGCCGCCTGTCGAAGCTGTTCGTCGACGAATGGCTCGTCCATCGGCCGGGCGACCGGGTGCTCCACCGCGACTTGGCGATTGATCCGCCACCGCACGTCACGGAGGCCTGGATCGCCGCCTGCTTTACCCCGCCCGGTCAGCGCGACGCGGCGATGTGTGAGACCCTCGCCTGGTCCGACGCCGCAATCGCCGAGCTCGAAGCGGCCGATGTGGTGGTGCTGAGTACGCCGATGTACAACTACGGAATGCCCAGTGCGTTGAAGGCCTGGTTTGATCAGGTCATCCGCATCGGTCGCACCTTTTCCTTCGATCTCGGACGCGGCGACTGGCCGCTTGAGCCAATCATGACGGGAAAACAGCTCGTCGTGCTGAGTGCGCGCGGAGAGTTCGGCTTCCAACCCGGCGGGGTTCGCGAACATTGGAACCAGCTGGACCCGCACATCGCCACGTGCGCCGGTTACATCGGGGTCAAGCGGGAGGCCATCCACTCGGTCGTCATCGAATACCAGGAATTCGGCGACGAACGCCATTCGCGGTCGCGCGAAGTGGCCGAAACGAAGGCTGTCGGGTGCGCGGCCGAACTCGCTCAGGCGAGGGGTCTCTGACTATCGAGAGGATCGCCCTCTGCCACCTGAACTCGGGTGTTCCCGAGTTCAGCGCTTTGCACTTGAACTCGGGTGTTCCCGAGTTCAGCGCTTTGAATGGCCAAGTCGGGTAAACCCGACTTGGCTCGGGAGAGAGAAGGCGCCACGCTCAATTCGTCAGATCGTCGTACCGGATCGCGCCGCTCTGCGGCCACGACACGCTGTAGCCCAGCGCGATCTCCTGCTTGCCGTTCGGCGCAAGCTCGAAGTCCCATGCCAGTGCCCCGCGTATGTCGCGGAAATTGCGCGTGGTCGGTTCCGGGTTCAGTTTGCCTTCACGCACCTCGATCGCCTCGTTTTCCGAGAACGGGATGCGGTTCAGCACGCGTACCGAGACCGGCGTGTCGTGGAAATTCGTCACAATGGTCTTGAAGCTCTTCGTGTCGGTCTTGCGGTCGCCGAACAGGCGCGGGCCCTCTTCGCGCCGCGCGTGCGGCATGTGCTCGACGCGCACGCGTTCGTCGCGGCCGAAGCCGAGTTCGATCTCTTCGCCCGGCGCCGACAGCGCCAGGGCCGCGCGGCCGACAAGCGCGCCGTCGCGGTAGAGCGTGATATTGCCCGGAAAGAGCGGCGTCTCGTCGCCGAGGCGGAATGCGGCCTGCACATAGGCGGCCGGGTCCAGGCTCGGCGTCGTCTCGATGCGGAGCGACGGGCGTTTCCTCGCGCGATGCGATGAGCAGCGTCTTTTTCGCGCCGTCCGCCGACACCGATACGCGGCCGGGAATGACGAAACTCGTCGTGTAGCCGGTGTTCAGTATTTCGGCCTCGGCCTGCGCGACGGCCGGCGCGGCGGGTTCCGCCATGCGCGGCGCGGCGGCGAGCTGGTCGTAGGTCGCCTTGCTGCGCGCGCCTCCGGCGCCTTCCGAGAGAACCACCGGCGCGATCGCCGCGCGCCAGGCCGTGATGTCCGGCGCGGAGGTGCGGCCTTCGGTGTCCGATGTATGGACGGTGAGCGCAACCCCGCTCCAGTCCTCGCCGGTCGCCTGGGTCACCACCGCGCGCCGTTCGATGGTGAGCTTCGGCACGGCCCCGGTCGTCAGCCGCGCTTCATAGGCCGGCCGCCAGCTCGCGGCCGCGACCTGATAGGATACGCGGAGTTTCGCATGGGTCGCCGCCCTGGCCTCGAGATCGACGCGGATTTCGTGCTGCGGGTCGTTCGGGCCGTTCTCCGGCGCGGCGTCCTCGATGCGCGCGAGTTCCGTCTCGCGCTCCCGCAAGGCGCGCGTCGCGGTGCGGATGCGCTCGTCGACCACTTTCAGCTGGTCGGAGACGGCGTTCCACGCCTCGCGCCAGTTCGTGACGTCGAAGCTCTTCTGTTCGATCTTCATGTCGGCGGGCGATGCCTCGGCATAGCGGCCCGCCATGGCCTTCAGCGTCTCGGCCTGTTCGATTTCGCCGTGCAGAGTGTCGATCTCCACGCGCAGCGCGTCCGCGCGCGCCGCGTGCTCCGGGTTCGCGGCGGGCGCGGGCACGTAAGGGATCGTGCGCAAATCCGAGCTGAGCACGCTGACATTCTCGCCCGTGCCCTCGATGCGGATGCTGGCGGCGTCGACGCCCCCCGGCACACCCTTCAGGACGAGCGTGGAGGCGCCGCTTTGCAGATCGGCCTCGAGAGTGCGCGTGACGATGGCCGAACGCGGATGGACCGCGACGGCGTCGATGACGGACGGAACCGCGATCTCGGCGGCCGAGACGGGAAAGGCCAGGGCCGGAATGGTCATGGCAAAAACTGCAGCGAAACTGCGCATGGAATCTCCCCGTGGAAGGCCGCGGGACGCGAAAATTCCCCGTGCGTTGTCGCGGCCGGAATGAACGAGGTTCAGGCTCGCCGGGAGGCCGGAGCGTTTTTGCGGCGGCGCGGCGGCGAATTTGGGCGCGGGGAGAGGCGCTATCGAGGCGCGCGCGAGCCGCGGCCTTATGCGCGGTAGAGCTGCGCCCGTCCGAACAGCCGGCCGTTTTCCGCAAACAGCACGCAGCCGATGGAGAGCAGCGAGAACACCGTGAAGCCGATCCCCAGCGGCACGGTCGTGCCGTCGAACTGCTGGCCCAGAGCGAAGCCGAGCAGGGCCCCGCCCGTCGTCGCGATGAAGCCCTGTACGGACGAAGCGGTGCCCGCGATATGGCCCATCGGGCCCATGGCCAGCGAATTGAAGTTCGACACGATGAGGCCGAAGCAGAACATCAGCCCGGCCTGGACGAGCGAGAAGGTGAGGAGAGTTTCGAGCCCGAGATACGCCGTCAGCGCATGAAGGATGGCAAACGTCGTGAAGCCGAACAGAGCGGTGTGCGAGACGACGCGCGGCCCGAGCTTTTCGACGACGCGCGAATTGACGAAGGACGACACCGCCATGAACGCCGCGATGGCCGCGAAGATCGAGGTGAAGAGATGGGCGGCGTCGAACGTCTCGGCGAAGACCTGCTGCGCGGAATTGATGAAGCCGAACAGGACGCCGAAAATGAGCGTGACCGCGAGCGTGTAGCCGATGGCGATGCGTGTCGTCAGCGTGAGGCGAAACGCGCCGGCGACGGCCTTCACCGAAATCGGAATCCGGTCCTCGGGATGCAAGGTTTCCGGCAGCTTGCGCCAGCCCCAGATGAAGGCCGCCACGCCATAGGCGGTCAGAAGCCCGAAGATCCAGTGCCAGGAGACGAACAGGACGACGATCTGGCCGAGCGAGGGCGCGATGATCGGCGCCGCGAGGAATACGATGAAGGTCAGCGACATCACGCGCGCCATGGTCGCGCCGGAATAGCAGTCGCGCACGATGGTGACGGCGAGAACGCGGGTCGCGGCCGCGCCGACGCCCTGCAGGACGCGGGCAATCATCATGGCTTCGAGCGAGGTCGAGAACGTCGCCCACAGCGAAGCGGCGGTGTAGATCGCGATGCCCGCCAGGAGAACGGGCTTGCGGCCGTAGCGGTCGGCCAATGTGCCGTAGATGATCTGCGCGCCGCCGAAGCCCAGGAGATAGGCCGTAACGATCCATTGCACCTGGTTGCTTTCGCCAATGCCGAGCGATCGGCCGATCTCGGGCAAAGCCGGCAGCATGGAATCGATCGAGATCGCGTTCATCGCCATGATCGCGGCGACGAACAGAACGAAGGAACGAAACGTCATGCCCGGATGGCAGGACGCGTCGCGAATATTGACGGGAGTGTGCACGGGCTTCTTCGCGGCTCGAGGGGAGGGCACGCAAAGCGTGGCTCGTCGCGAGATAGGCGTTTCGTCTCTGCTTCGCCACCCCGCCCGACGATAGACTTAAGCGTTATGGGCCGGGCGTGGCTCGTTTTGTCTCGCCGCTTCTTCTCTCTCCCCTTGAGGGAGAGAGCCAACTCGAACCGATAGGTTCGAGCGGAGAGAGGGGTTCCCAGGGCGACGCATTGATTCACTCGCTACCCCTCTCTCGGCTCGTGCTGCGCACGAGTCCGCTCTCTCCCTCAAGGGGAGAGAGGAGGGCCCGTTCCCGGACAAGCCACGCGAAGCGTGTCCCGGAAGCGGCGAAGCCGCTGTCCGGGACCCATACTCCGTGAGGTCAGTGAGTGGAGCCGAGAGCTCACGGCGTATGGGTCCCGGGCTCTGCTTCGCAGCCCCGGGACATGCGCGTTCCGCGGACAAGCTGTGCGCAGCACAACGCTCCTCTCCCTTGAAGGGAGAGGAGGGCCCGTTCCCCGGACAAGCCACGCGAAGTGCGGTGCAGATCCGGGGTCCAGGAGCGAAGTGGCGGCGCAGCCGCCTCACTATTGATGCTGCATTAATTCGGTGCGCCTTCGGCGCAGATTCACCCCTGGATCCCGGATCTGCACTGCACTTCGTGCAGCTTGTCCGGGATACGGCGTTATGCTATGACTGACCGGTCAGTCACCATGAAAGCCGTTCCCGTGGCCAAAACCGCAGCCCCCGCCAAAGCCCCCCGCCGCCGGGCATCGCGCGCCCTCACTCCCGAGGAACGCGCGATCCGCGTCCAGGCCGTGCTCGATGCGGCGCTCGATGTGTTTCTCGAGCGCGGCTTCGACGCCGCGAAGCTCGACGATGTCGCGAAGCGGGCCGGCGTCGCCAAGGGCACGCTCTATCTCTACTTCGCGTCGAAGGAGGCTCTGTTCGAGGAGCTGATCCGCTCCGTGCTCGCATCGCCGATCCGGGCCGCGGGCGAGGCGCTGATGAAGCAGGACCTGCCGGCCGAGCTCATGCTGCGCGGCCTCATCGCCTGGGGGAAGACGGAAGTGCTCGGCACGCGCCGAAAGGACATCGCGCGCCTCATCATCAGCGAAGCGGGCCGCTTTCCCGATCTCGCCGGCGTCTATCACCGCGAAGTCGTCACGCGCGGAATGGCCACTGTCCGCGCCATCGTCGAGCGCGGCGTCGCGCGCGGCGAATTCACGTCGGACGCCGTCGCCCGGTTTCCGCAGCTCGTCGTCGCACCGCTCCTCGTCGCCATTGTATGGACGGGCCTGTTCGACAGGATCGAGACGCTCGACACCTCCGGCCTGCTCGATGCCCATGCCGATCTTCTGATCCGCGGCCTGAAAGGCTCGGTCCCATGAAACGCCGCATCCTCATCGCCGCAGCCGCTGTGGTGCTCGTCGCCGCCGCCTTTTTCCTCTGGCCGCGCGGCGGGGCCGGCAACACGCTCCAGGGCTATATCGAGGGCGATCTTCTTCTCGTCGGCGCGGAAAGCACGGGCCGCATCATAGAACTCGCCGTCGATGCCGGCAGCAAGGTCGAGGCGAACGCGCATCTGTTCGCGCTCGACGACGAGGAACAGAAGGCGGCGCGGAACGAGGCCGCCGCGAGGCTTGAGGATTTGAAGGCCGCCGGACAAAGACCGGAGCAGATCGCGATTCTCCAGGCCACGGAGAGCCGCGCCAAGGCGGCGCTCGACTTTTCGCGCTCCGAACTCGACCGCCAGCGCGCTCTGTTCCAGAAGGGCTATTCCTCGGAAGCGCGCATGCAGCAGGCGCAAAGCGCGTTCGATCGCGACGAGGCCGCGCTGAAGGAAGTGCGCGGCCAGATCACGGCGGCCGAACTGGTCGGCCGCGAAGCTGCGATCGCCGCCGCCGAAGCCGCCCTCCAGGGCGCCGAGAAAGCGCTCGCGAAACGCCGCGTCGCCGCGCCCGTCGCGGCCGGTGTCGAGGACATCTATTTCCGCGCGGGCGAAGTCGTCGCGCCCGGCCAGCCGGTGCTCGCGCTGCTGCCGCCCGGCAACCGCAAGGTCCGTTTCTACGTGCCGGAGCCTTCGCTCTCGGCGCTGCGTCTCGGCCAGTCGGTCACCGTGCAATGCGATGGATGTACGGACATAAAGGCGACGCTCACCTTCCTCTCGAACGAGGCCGAGTTCACGCCGCCCGTCATCTTCAGCGAGGAGGAGCGGAGCAAGCTCGTCTTCCGCGCCGAGGCCCGGTTGACCAATGGCGAGGCTTTGCCGCTCGGCCTGCCGGTCAGCGTCAGTCTGGACGCTGTTCGTTCGGAGGGGGCGCCATGAACGCCGTCGCCGCCCGCAAACCGGCCACGCCCGATGTGGTCATCGACGTCGAGGGGCTGACCAAGAGCTTCGGCGCGCGGACGGTGGTGAAGGACCTGACCATGCAGGTCCACCGCGGCCTGATCTACGGCTTTCTCGGCCCCAACGGCTCCGGCAAGACGACGACGATCCGCATGCTGACCGGCCTGCTGACGCCGGACAGCGGGCGCGGCACCTGCCTCGGCTACGACATCCTCAAACAGTCGAACGAGATCAAGCGCCATGTCGGCTACATGACGCAGAAATTCTCGCTCTATACCGATCTGTCCATACGCGAGAACCTGGAATTCGTCGCCCGCGTCCACGGCATCAAGGATCCGCGCGGCGTGGCTCAAACCGCGATTGCGCGCCTCGGGCTGGAAAACCGCGCCTCGCAGCTCGCGGGCGAACTCTCGGGCGGCTGGAAGCAGCGTCTCGCGCTCGGCGCCTGCATTCTTCCGCAGCCCGATCTTCTCCTGCTCGACGAACCGACCGCCGGCGTCGATCCGAAAGCGCGCCGCGAATTCTGGGACGAGATCCATCATCTCGCCCATGGCGGCATGACGATCCTGGTCTCGACCCATTACATGGACGAGGCCGAGCGCTGCCACGAGATCGCCTATATCGCCTATGGCGAACTGCTGGCCCAAGGCACGGTCGCCGAGGTCGTCGCGGCCTCGGGGCTCACGACCTACATCGTGATCGGAGAAAACCTCGCCGCGCTCGCCGACGAGCTTGAGAAGGCGCCCGGTGTCGATCAGGTCGCGCCGTTCGGCGCCGAGCTTCACGTCTCGGGCCGCGACCGCACAAAGCTCGACGCCGCCATCGCCGCGCACCGCAAGGCACATCCGAACGCCTGGCGCGAAACCGAGCCCACGCTTGAAGACGTGTTCATCGAACTGATGGGCCGCAGCACGGACAATTTCCAATGAATGCGGCGAGCTCGGCCCTCAGCCGCGTGCGCGCGGTCTTCATCAAGGAGGTCATCCAGCTCCGCCGCGACCGGCTGACCTTCGCCATGATGGTGATGATCCCGTTGATGCAGCTTCTTCTGTTCGGCTACGCCATCAACACCGATCCGAAGAGACTGCCCACCGCCGTGGTGCAGCTCGACGACAGCGCGTTCGCGCGCAGCTTTCTCGGCGCGATGCAGGCGACCGGCTATTTCGACATCGAGCGCATCGTGCGAAGCGAAAAGGAACTCGACGATCTGTTCCTTGCCGGGAAGATCCAGTTCGCGGTGCAGATCCCGGTGAATTTCGGCCGCGACATCATGCGCGGCGAAAAGCCCGCGCTTCTCGTCATCGCCGACGCCACCGATCCCGCGGCCTCCGGCAACGCCATCTCCGCGCTGCAGCAGCTACCGGCGCGCGTCTTCGCCCGCGATCTGCAGGGCGCAGCCGCGGGGTTGCAGGCCGTGGCGCCGCCGTTCGAACTCATCCTGCACCGCCGCTACAATCCGACGGGCGAAACCACGTTCAACATCGTGCCGGGCCTGATGGGCACGATCCTGACATTGACCATGCTGCTGTTCACCGGCCTCTCGGTGACGCGCGAAGTCGAGCGCGGCACGATGGAGACGCTTGCTCTCGCTGCCCATACGCCCGGTCGAGATCATGATCGGCAAGATCGCGCCCTATGTCCTGGTCGGCGCGGTGCAGATGTCGATCATCCTCGGCGCGTCCTTCGCGCTGTTCGGCGTCCCGCTCGCGGGCTCGCTTGCTCTTCTGCTCGCGCTGACGACGCTCTTCATCCTGTCCAATCTCGCCGTCGGCTACACCTTCTCGACGATTGCGACGAGCCAGCTTCAGGCCATGCAGATGACGTTCTTCTTCTTCCTGCCGTCGATCCTCTTGTCGGGTTTCATGTTCCCGTTCCGCGGCATGCCGGAATGGGCGCAATGGCTCGGCGAGATCCTGCCGCTGACGCATTACCTCCGCATCATCCGCGGCATCATGCTGAAGGGGGCGGGGTTCGTGGACCTGACGCCGGAAGTCGGCGCGCTCGCGGCGTTCATGCTGGTGGCGATGACGATCGCGGTGATGCGGTTCAGGCAGACGTTGGATTGATGGTTCCTCCTCTCTCCCCTTGAGGGAGAGAGCGGACTCGTGCGCAGCACGAGCCGAGAGAGGGGTAGCGAGCGACTATCGATGAGTCGCCCTGGAACCCCTCTCTCCGCTCGAACCTATCGGTTCGAGTTCGGCTCTCTCCCTCAAGGGGAGAGAGAAAAACCCGTCTGCTGCGCCGCGCCGCATAGCCTGCTAAACCCGCGCCATGACAGACGCCGCACGCCTCGACGCCCTCGAAACCCGCATCGCCTACCAGGACGAGGTCATCGAAGACCTCAACAAGACCGTCGCCTCGCAATGGAAGGAGATCGACCGCCTGACGCGCGAGATCGCCAACCTCGCCGACCGCGTGACGCGGGCGGAGCAGTCCGCGGGCGCGGACGAGGGCGAAGAACCGCCGCCGCCGCATTATTGAGGGCCATAGCCGCGTCCTCCCAACCTCATCCTGACGAGCCCTCTCCGTCAGGATGAGGCGGTGGGTGTGGTGTATGTCCCGGAAGCGGCGCAGCCGCTGTCCGGGACCCATACTCCGTGAGGTCAGTGATAGAGCCGAGAGCTCACGGCGTATGGGTCCCGGGCTCCGCTTCGCGGCCCCGGGACACAGCCAATAAAACACAACAAAATACGTAATATAGAAATAAAGTCTACTATACATCTGTAATTAAACCACGCATCCTCTACATGAAGACCGCGCCCGGTGAAAACCGTAAGGCGCGGCCTATTTTCAGAAGGGGCGCCGGCGGCGGCCCACAGGAGTTCCCAAGGATGAAACGCTTCGCTTCCCTCGCTCTGGCGGCCCTGCTCGGCATGGCCACAGCCGTGCCGGCTTTCGCGCAGTCCGACCTCGAAAAGATCAAGTCGTCGGGCACGTTCCGCATCGGCACCGAGGGCACCTATGCGCCCTTCACCTATCACGACGCCTCGGGCGCTTTGGTCGGCTTCGATGTCGAGATCGGGCGCGCCATCGCCGACAAGATCGGGGTCAAGCCGGACTTCCTGGAAGGCAAGTGGGACGGCCTCATCGCCGGCCTCGACGGCAACCGCTACGACGCCGTCATCAACCAGGTCGGCATCTCCGAGGAGCGCAAGAAGAAGTACGATTTCTCCGAACCCTACATCGCCTCGAAGGCCGTCTTGATCGTCAAGGCCGACAACGACGCGATCAAGTCGTTCGCCGATCTCAAGGGCAAGAAGTCCGCGCAGTCGCTGACCTCGAATTTCGCCAAGCTCGCCCAGGAATCGGGCGCCGAACTCGTCGCCACCGACGGCTTCGACCAGTCGATCCAGCTCGTCCTTCAGGGCCGCGCCGACGCCACCATCAATGACAGCCTGTCCTTCCTCGACTTCAAGAAAAAGAAGGCCGACGCCCCGGTGAAGATCGCGGCCACCAAGGAGGGCGCCGATTATTCCGGCGTCCTCGTCCGCAAGGGCCAGACCGATCTCGTCGCGGCGATCAACAAGGCCCTGGCCGACATCAAGGCCGACGGCACCTACGAGAAGATCTCGCAGAAATACTTCGGAGCCGACGTTTCCAAGTAGGATTGGGGTCCAAGTAACTTCTGGACTGGGACAAGCGGCCGGGCGTAACTCGTCCGGCCGCTTTCGTTCGAGCGGGGGGAGGGTGTTCGCGTGCCGCACTGGCTGAACCTGATGCTGGATTCGCTCGGGCCCCTGTTGTGGGCCGCGCTGCAATTCACGGCGCCTCTCACCTTATTGTCGTTCGCCTTCGGGCTCGTCGTCGGCCTTGCCACGGCTTTGGCGCGGCTGTTCGGCTCGCGGCCCTTGCGGTCCATCGCGCGGTTCTATGTCTGGGTGTTTCGCGGCACGCCGCTGCTCGTCCAGCTGTTCCTCATTTTCTACGGCCTGCCGAGCGTCGGCATCGTGCTCGACGCCTTCGTCGCGGCGCTCATCGGCTTCACGCTGAATGTCGGCGCCTACACGTCGGAGATCATGCGCGCCGTCATTTCCTCGGTGCCGAAAGGGCAGTGGGAAGCGGCCTATTCGATCGGCATGACATGGTCGCAGGCCATGCGCCGCACGATCCTGCCGCAGGCCGCGCGCGTCGCGGTGCCGCCTTTGTCGAACACCTTCATCTCGCTGGTGAAGGACACCTCGCTCGCCGCCGCCATCACCGTGCCCGAACTGTTCCAGGCCGCGCAGCGCATCGTCGCCACGACCTACGAGCCGCTGATCCTCTATGTCGAGGCGGCGTTGATCTATCTTCTGCTGAGTTCCGTCCTGTCGGCCCTGCAGGTCCGCGTCGAGGAGCGCTTCGGCCGCTATGGCGGGTTCATCGAGGCGCGCACGTGATCCGCCTTTCGCACATACACAAGAGCTTCGGCGACACCGAGGTTCTGCGCGACGTCGACGTCGACATCGAGGAGGGCGGCGTCACCGCCTTCATCGGTCCGTCGGGCGGCGGCAAGAGCACGCTTCTGCGCTGCATCAACCTGCTCGAAATCCCGACCTCCGGCACGGTCGAGATCGGCGGCCACAGGCTTGTCTTTACGCCCGGCGGCCGCGTCGACCAGGCGGGCGTTCTGGCGCTGCGCCGCCGCACCGGCATGGTGTTTCAGGATTTCCAGCTGTTCCCGCACCGCAGGGCCTGGGAGAACGTGGCCGAGAGCCTGCTCACCGTGCACAAATGGCCGGTCGAGAAAGCCCGCGCCCGCGCGCTCGATCTGCTCGACAAGGTCGGCCTCGCCGACAAGGCGGAGGCCTGGCCCGCGACTTTGTCGGGCGGCCAGAAGCAGCGCGTGGCGATCGCGCGCGCGCTCGCCCCGTCGCCGCAGGTCCTGCTCTGCGACGAGCCGACCTCGGCGCTCGATCCCGAGCTTGCGGAGGAGGTGGTCGAAGTCCTGGCGCAGCTCGCCCGCGAAGGCACGACCATGGCGATGGCGACCCACGATCTGCGCCTTGCCTCGAAGATCGCGAGCGATGTGGTGTTCCTCGAAGCCGGCAGGGTGGTGGAACGCGGAAACCCGCGCGACATCTTCGTGCGCCCGGAGCAGCCGAGAACGGCGCGGTTTATTGCGACGCTGACAGAGGGCGCGGGGATTTGAGTCCGTGTCCGGACCCCGGACAAGCCTGCACCTGAGCACGGGCTTGCGCATGATTCCGGGGCTCAACTCGGCATAGCCGAGTTGGCGAGCCGCAGCCCGGGCACTCCCGAGGAAGCTGCCGCTCGAGACTCATACGCAGTGAGCCTTCGGCGCGATTCGATCACTGGACCCCGGATCCCGGCGCTGCACTTCGTGCGCTTGCCGGGACGTACGCGAGGAACCTTCCTTCGCACCTCAGTGTTTTGCCTTCTCCCCGCGCGTTCGAGACGGGGGCAGGACAGGGAGAAACCGCGCGGAATGACCTCTCAGCATGTCGCGACGAAGAGCATGCCGGTCTCGCCCAAGGCCGAGGCGTTTTATGCCGACAGCCTGAAGCACCTGAAGAAGTGCGGCGTGCCGTTCATGGTCGCCGGCACCTATGCGGTGGGCAGCTATACCGGCATCCGCCGCCCGACCAAGGACCTCGACGTGTTCTGCCGCGCCGGCGATTACCCGCGCATCCTCTGCTACTTCCAGGAACTCGGCCACAAGACGATTGTGGAGGACGAGCGCTGGATCGCGAAGGTGAGCAAGAACGGAGAGATCTTCGACGTCATCTTCAATTCGCGCACCGCCGCGACGCCGATCACCGACAGCTGGTTTTCCGAAAAGCACACCGCCAAAATCTACGGCATCGAGGTCCAGCTCATCGCGCCGACCGAACTCGTCTGGTCGAAAATCTTCGTCCAGAACCGCGAGCGCTATGACGGCGCCGATATCGCGCACGTCATCCTGAAGCAGCACAGCCAGATCGACTGGAAGCGGCTGCTCGGTTACGCGGAGCAGTACTGGGAAGTTCTTCTCATCCACGTCCTCAATTTCCGCTTCATCTACCCGACCGAGCGCCATTGCGTGCCCGATTGGCTGTTCGACGAGCTGATGGGCCGCCTGCAAGACCAGCGCGCAATGCCCCCGGGCAAGACCAGGATCTGCCGCGGCCGGCTGTTCTCGCCGCCGGATTACCTCATCGACATCGCCGAATGGGGCTTCGCGGATCTCGTGGGTTAGCGGTTCTGGGGGCTTAGCGCTTCTATTGGTGGTTCAGGGATTTTCGCCAAGTGAGTCTAACCATTGGCGAAAACTTGATTCACCGACTCAAAAAACTCCCCTACGGTAACGCTCAAAACGAGCAACACCACACCAATGCTGCGGGACTGTTCTGCAAATTGCCTCGGACATGTTCTGCGGGCCCGGGCTGGCCACGGTCGGCGCCTGGTGCTGCTGGCTGCCGTCGCCCGGCGAATGGCTCCAGGGCACGATCGCTGCCCTCGGCGGTTTCGATCGCGAGGCATCGCTTCGGGGGGCGATCGAGGTTTTCAAGCGCTCCGGCCCCGGACGGACCGATCCGCAGGAGCTTCAAAGCGCGACGGGGCTGAGCTCCGAGCAGATCGAACAGGAGTTCGGCGGCGAGCGGCTGCTTTATCTCGAAGCGCTGCGGCGGAACTCCAATGACAACGTGGCGCGGTTCCTGGCCGCGATAGAGGGACCCCACGGGCTCGAACGCGCGCTGTTCGATCTCGTCGACCGCATGGAAAAGGAAGGCGGACAGGCGCTGGGGATATTCGCAATCGCCGAATTCGGACGGGCGGACGCCGACGTCAACGCCGTGCTGGAGGACGCATGGCGGAGCCTCTCCGCGGGGCTGGAACCGAGCCGCCTCAGCGGCATAGAGGCGGGCACCATAGACGCCTCCATTTCGCACGAGACCTTCGTCGAGTTCATGAAGGTGACATTGATCGGCCTGCGCATGAGCGCGTCAGCCGGGACGCCAAGCGACACCTTGCGGGCCAGCGCACAGCACGCTCTGCGCAGCCTGAGGCCGCAGACCTAGCACCCCGGACAAGCTGTGCGCAGCACAGCGCGGATCCGGGGTCCAGGAGCGAAGTGGCGGCGTAGCCGCCTCTCAATGAAAGCTGCATCAATTCAGAGCGCCTTCGGCGCGATTCAGTCCTGAGGTCCCGGATCTGCGCTGCACTTCGTGCAGCTTGTCCGGGAGACGAGGAGTGTCAGCAGCCGAAAGGGAACCCACCTCCACCCCCGGACATTCCCCCTCAAAGGAATAGCCCCCATGCAGGAATCCGCCACGCACACCACGTTCGAGCCCGCCGCCAACGACGATCCGCAGCACGCCAGGGAGCACGACGTCGTCCGCATCGCGGCGCTCGGCGATCTGCATGTCCACGAGGCCTCCGTCTCGCCGTGGCGCGAGGTCTTCCACGAACTCAACGACACCGCCGATATTCTCTGTCTCGCCGGAGACCTCACCGATTTCGGCCGGCCGCGCGAGGCCGAGATCCTGGCGGAGGATTTGCGCCTCCTTAAAATCCCGGCGGTCGGCGTGCTCGGCAATCACGATCACGAAAGCGGCCACGCTGAAGAGGTCACGCGCATTCTGCGCCAGGGCGGCCTGTGCGTGCTGGGCGAGAACGCGCACATACACAAAGGCGTCGGCTTTGCCGGCGTGAAGGGCTTCGGCGGCGGCTTCGGCCGCCGCATGCTCGGCTCGTTCGGTGAGAAGGCGACGAAGGCCTTCGTGCACGAAACGATCGAGGAGTGCTCCAAGCTCGAAATCGCGCTGCGCTCGCTGCGGACCGAGAAGAAGATCGTCGTGCTGCATTACTCTCCCATCGAGGAGACCGTGGTGGGCGAGCCGGAGCAGATCTACGCCTATCTCGGCTGTTCGCGCCTTGCCGAGACCATCGACCGTTTCGACGTCTCGGCCGTCGTCCACGGCCACGCCCATCGCGGCACCTACAGGGGCGCGACGCCGAAAGGCGTGCCGGTGTTCAACGTCGCGGCCGGCATCGGCAAGGAAAACGGTAAACCTTACGCAATTGTGGAAGTATAACGTACGTATACTAATAGTATTGAGCGTCTTTACGTCGATTTAACCGTCTTTCGCAAGCTCAAATACGTATATTGCGGCTAGTCTCGAGTGGAATCGAGACCGCATGAAGCTGTTCCAGTCCTTCGCCTCCCGGCCGCTGAGATTCCAGATCGCGCTCGTCACGGGCCTGACGGCGCTCGTGGTCGCGGCGAGCGTCGGCATAGGCGCCGTCGTTACGAGCCGCGCCCATACGGTAAAGCTCATCAGCGGGGATCTTTCGGCGGTCGCAAGTTCGATGGCGGATCGCGTCGGCCGCGGCGTCGATTCACGTCTCCGCGAGATGGCCTTCCTCGCCGAGCTGGAGCCCATTCGCGACAACGCGCGCGCCAATCCTGTCGTTATCCGCCGCGTGCTCGAACTCCTTCAGGAGGGTTCGAGCATCTATGCCTGGCTCGGTTTCGCCGACCGCAACGGCCGCATCCTGGCCGGTACGGGCGGCTTCCTCGAAGGCACGTCGGCGAAGGGAAAGCCCTGGTTCGACGAGGGCCTTCTCGGCTCCTATGTCGGCGACGTCTACCCCGCGATCAATCTCCGCCAGCGCGTGCCGGGCGCCCGGGCGCCGCAGGTCTTCGACGTGTCGCAGCCGATCTACGGTCCGGACGGCGAGCTGCTGGGCGTCCTCGTCGCGAAGGTCAACTGGGCGTGGATGGCGACTTTGCGCGATGCCGCGCTCAGCGCGGATCTTCACCCCAGCACCGAAATCCTGGTTCTGCGCCGCGACGGCACCGCGCTTCTCGGCGCTCCGGTCGGCACGCGCGTCCTCTCGGAGGAACGCGCCGATTCCGCCCATGAAGCCGGCAGGGGCGTGTCGCACGAAAAGGAAAGTCTCAACGCGTTCGCGGTCACGCGCGATCGCGCCGGCACGGATCTCGGCTGGATTGTCATTACGCGGCAGCCGCTCGGCATTGCGCTGGCCGATGTCACGCGCATGACCTGGATCATCGCCGTCATCGGCGCGCTTGCGGGCCTTCTCGGCCTCCTCGTCGGCGGCCCGCTGGCGCTGCGCCTGTCGCGGCCGCTGCGCGCGCTCGCCGACGAAGCCGACCGCATCGGCCGCGATCCCCATCAGGGCATGCTCGGCCTGCACAGGGGCTCCGAGGAGGTCGAGCGATTGTCCGCGTCGCTGCGTTCGCTTCTCACCCGTCTCGGCCTGGAAGAACAGCTCCGCCTTCAGGTCGAGGAAGAGGCGAGCCGCACCACGGACCAGCTCGTCTCCGACCTCAGAAACCTGCGCGATCTCGCCGACACCGATCCGCTCACGGGCCTCAGAAACCGGCGGTCCTTCATCGAGGCGGCCGAATTTTCGGAAGGCTGCGTGCTTGTCGCCATCGACATCGACCGCTTCAAGAGGGTCAACGACAAATACGGCCACGCGGCCGGCGACGAGGTGCTGAAACAGATCGCCTACAGCATCGCCTGCGGCGTCCGCCGCGAGGATGTGGCCGCGCGCTTCGGCGGCGAGGAGTTCGTGGTGCTGCTCCGCGAGGTAAGCACCCGCCGCGCCGAAAACCTCGCCGAGCGCATGCGCGAATCCATCCAGAGCACCGTCCGCCTGACGGACGGAAAACCCGTCACCGTCAGCCTCGGCGTCGCCGCCTGGCACAAAGGGCAGAGCCTGGACGAAGCACTGGCCGCGGCGGATCGGGAGCTTTACCGGGCGAAGAGCGGCGGCAGGAACCGGGTGTGCGTGGCGGGGCAGGAGCGGGCGGCGTAGGGACAGGTATATCCGTTGCTGAGTTAACGCGAGTGCTAGGCAACGATGCTCAGGCTAATGGCTGGGATCGAGGGCGGGAAGATCTCTGCGGTTGTGGGAATATAAGTGGCAGTTCATCGCCAGAGACGTCGATGACGATCACTTCCAAACGAGCTCGTGCCTCCGCAGGTATAAGGCCGAGGAGGATTTCCTCCATTTCGATCGCGGATGCGGGTTTGGGAAAGCCGGCAAGCGTAGGCGCTGACTTAGGTCCACGCTTTCCATACCAAAAAACTCCTAGAATTCCGTGGCCAAGAGATTCCGGATCTCTTGTATAGAACCTGTCGAGCTGATCGCGAGCAGCGCTCCACACTTTACTATGATAGTGCCGTTTCAGTTCAATGACTATCTTCTTTGAAGAATCAACCACAATTATGTCACTACGCCGCTGTCGGGCCATATGGCCTTCTGGTTCCACACGTAACCCGAGGGGAGACACTCTTTGTCTAAGAAGATCGACCAATACATTTCGACAACTGTCTTCAGTCTTCGGCAAAGTCACGTTTCCATTTTTATCCTCGTTCCAGAATCGCGTGTAAAGGTCTGTGTTTCCGGAATTGATTATCGAAGCTATGTCACGCAACTGAGAAATTACTAAGGCGTGTAAATCCGCGATATTCGCTGGAGCTTCATTCTTCAAGGTCGAAACTGCTTGATTCCAAGTTGGCTGTAGGTACTCGAATTCGATAGTCTTGACTTTCTGGTCGGCAGAGGCGTGTCTTAAGTACTCAGAATATGATGACAGCTCTGGTATGGCCAATAATCTGTTGAACGCATTTGCGGCCATCCGTCCCGGGGTATTTGATAAACTCGTGATCATTGCACGAACGAATTCGGCGGCATCCCAATCATTTTGATCGCCTGACCAACCGCCGGCGGGGTGACCACACTCCGGAAAGTATGTTCCGGATGTTTGAATTATATACTCAATCTGAGATACGCCAATTTTCTGTTCTTGCGTATTGTCTCTCACCCTAACTAAATCTCTAAATGCCCATACGATCGAGAGATCGTTTCTTGCGAATAATTTGACTCTGCGTCCGAACCTCTTTTCATCAATTAAAAATGCTGCCGCCAACCAAAGCGCGCGATTATCGAGTTTCTTAGATTTTAGAGCTTCGTCAGCGGTTTTGAGAAAATCAACCCGTAGTTTCGCATCTGCGATTACAATACGTAGTATATCATCGGTGTAGTGCTGGGGAAGGTGATCGTACTTACGAAGCAACTGAGATATGAGCGTTGTTCTAAATGGTGCCAGCTGAGGCATGGAAAGCAAAGCGCTTAATCCTTGAACACCTTCGCGGCTGATGGCGAGTCTGGCTAACGCTATTGTGGAATAGACCTTATAAACCGCAGCTGGCCGTTGCGATAGTGCGGCTTGCTTCCAGTCTGGCCTCTCCTCTTGTTGGTTATGCCCGCCGTTGTACCCATGGACCGGGTGTAAAAGTTCAATTGCCAGTCCTGCTTCTAATAGGTGGTCGGAAAATATCGATAGGTCAGCATTAGCGTTCCATGCCTCATCCATGCCGGCCACTATAGCGTACCACCATTCGTAATACTTCTCTTGAGCGGCAAGCGTCGAGATGCTCGCGAGAGTAGGTACGTGTTCACTCGCGAGAAAATCGATTAGTCGTTGAATAGCAGCATCAACGTTGTCGTTGCCCAGTTCAGCAGCCAGTCTCTCAGCCGGTGTCGATTGTCCATCGACGTCTGAAAAGAGAGCGAAATAGACCTTCGCAATCCACTTCAGCCATCCGAAGTGAGGCTTGGTCTCAGTGCTTGCTTTATACTTCAGAAAATCTCGACGACTTTTTGTTTTCCCAATTGTCCTTCTGTTCTGCTCCCTTGCTGTCTGTCGCGCCTGCTGCAAGCGCCATTGTTCCAAGGGACAGAAGAGATACTCGTCGCGCGTCGTAGTAAGGTATTTCCATGTTTCCGGTTGATCGAACAAGCGAGCGAAAACCGACAAACTTTTCGTCGATCCTGAAAATGAGAGTTGAAGAGCGAGGGAATATATAAAAGTTCGACGATCGCGTGAAATACGAGGGGCATTTGACTGATGAGCAATCAGCTCTAACAAATGATCTTCGTCGATGATGTGAAAGGTATTTTCTCGAATCTTTTGAAGTACGCGCCACTTTGATTCCCCAAGCCCAACGTGTCGAAGATAATGAGCGACAGCCGAGAAAACTAATTCATCTCTTTTACTAAGAGCGGCCTTTAGTGTATCCCCGCCATCGCTGCCGTAGGTTCCCCGTATCTTCCGTCGAGTTGATAACCACCTCCATAATTGATCTGGATCAACAGTTACAGGTGAAGTTAAGATGCGTTCCATCAACTGGTCGACAATTATTGCGACTTCATAATCATTACGTCTCTCCGCCCGCGAGCGGGTTCTCCGTTCTATCGGTGCTATTGCATCTAGGATCTCGGCGATCTGATCTATCGGTACGACGCGATAAATGGGCCAAAGTGTACCAGTGGTCAGTGCGTCATTACATGCGAGTGAATCATGGATTAACTGGCTGATATCCAGCGCAGCTAAGTGGTCCCCGTAGATTTCGGAAACTATTTCTGCCCTGAGGCGGATATCTGAATGGCTAGCTCCTAAACCATTATACAGCTTAAAGAGCGTCTTTTTTCCGGCTGTCTTTAATGCAGCAAGCGCATCGACCGCTCGGCTTCTAAGTCCGAACGCGGCCGTACGATTAGATGCGATCCTCAACAAATCTGCTTCCATTTGGGGGAGCCGGCCTCCCACAGACAGGGCATCGAGGATAAGGGCTTTGAGCGAGAATTCAGTATGCGGGGATCGGAGGAATTTTTGAAACTGCAGAACCATATCGACGCCTACTAGAGCGCCAAGCGCAGGAGAAGATTGGATGTTTGACCAGAACCATGGGTTTTGAGTGGATAGGTGTGCCAAGGATTCTAGCAATACAGATCGGTCAGACGGCCCAAGGGCCCCGGCATCGCCGTACAGAAGGACGCCGAATGGATCGGAAGAAATTAATTGTGCAGCATTACCCGGGAGAAGGGCTGCAAGCCACGCGTGAATGCCACGCAGCTCGGATGTTGGCTTGCCGTCAATTCCCAGTAGGGCCAGGGCCCGTCCTAACGGGAGCCCATTCTTGATTTGCGACGAAAGATACTTTGCCCCAAGAAATTCGGCGATCGTTCGATGTGAATATTCGACTGTATCTAAGAGATGGCCGCTCACAAACGCGCGACGTGTAAGTGCAGCCTCCATTCTGTCTGGATTTTGATAGCCGAGTGATCGATAGCTTGGAAAGTTTGGGTCAATGCTATTGGGTTTCAGGCTGATGCCTTCGACATCACCGATCAAACGTGCTGCACAGGCTAGGCCTGCCGGCTCTTCGAGTTCACTTGCAGTGAAGAGCGAGCTTTGAGCTGCTTGCCTAGTGTTACTATGCTCTGTGAGAAGAATATTGGTAAAAGTTTCGAACAGCTCTTTTCTTGTTTCGGGCCATTTGCCCCGACTGACGGCTTCCGCGAGCATCTTGAGATTTTGCGGATTGAGTAGAAAATCCTCCAATCCGCGAGATTGAGCCGCTTCGAGAAACTTCTCGGGTTCGCTCTGATCTAATTCGTCTAGTAAGATGATCTGCTCAGTTCGTGAGAGAACATCTAGCGATAAAACGACTGATCCGCCATTGGCGTCGAAGTAAGGCTGGAATGCTTCGGAATCCGCGTCCGAAAGCCAATCGCGTTGGCGGCAGGAAATCCTAATTGGGCGCCAGTTGATTTCGAATAGTTTTTGGACGACGGCGTCTATACTGGCATCGTCGTTCCTTCCCGACCTCTTCTCATCCAAACCATCGATAAAGAGCGGCGCCGGGCTATCTTCGATAGGCTGATTTAGGAACGCCCTAACTGTAATGTATTTACCAGACGTCTCTCGGGCGAAATGGCGGAATAGGTGAGTTTTGCCTGCCCCAGGCTCAGCGAGTAAGATTAGGTTCGGCGCTTCCATATACTTCGAGAGTGGAGCCTGGAGTTTCTGCTCGAGGTGGGGGCGTAACTGCGTCACATTTCTGTCGGTCATCGTTTCTCGAATCCAGCTGCCACAACAACTTTTCCGATCTATGAGGAAAGTACAACATCTTCTGGTGGGTCTATATGCCTATCGCACTCGCATCGTGCGGGCAGTATGTTCGAGATTCTGAAGGCGTGCGTGCTTGGCGTGGCAGTCGGGACTTCTGGGACAGATGCCAGATATGTTTGCGCGCCTTTAGTCCCAGACTTCGCAGCGCGCAGCTTCAATGCCCGACTTTACCCCCATTCCAAACTGGTATCTCCTATAGAGGAGAGAAGTTGGGGGACGTGATTCATGTCTTACGTAATGCTGCTGACCTGGGGTCACACGATCATCAGCCTGATCGCGCTGTTTCTCGGCATACCGGTGATCGCGGCCATGCTCGGCGGGCGCGTGTCCAATCCGTGGACGAAGTGGTTTCTGATCTTCGCCATTGCCTGCACGGTCACGGGCTTCATGTTCCCGTTCGGCGGCGTGACGCCGGCTTTCGCCACGGGCCTTGTCGCGAGCGCGGTGTTCGCGGTCGTTCTCGTCGCGGCCTATGTCTTTCACTACACCGGCCATTGGCGCTGGCTCTATGCGGGCGGGGTGGTGATCTCGGTCTACCTGCTCGCCTTTGTCGGCGTGGTGCAGGCGTTCCTGAAAGTGCCGTTCGTCAACGCGCTCGCGCCGACGCAGACCGAGCTGCCGTTCCTCGTCGCGCAGATCGGCGTGCTCGTCGCGTTCGTCCTGCTGGGGATCCTGTCGGCGATCAGGTTCAAGGGCGTCGTCGAGACGCCGTGGCGTAACGCGCCGCTGCCGGGGCGTATCGATGCCCCGGGAGGGCGCCTTCGCGGAGATCGACGGCGTGCAGGATAAGCTGCAGGCCGGCGACGTGTCTTTATCTCGGCTATCCCGGCGCGCCTGCCGGACCGCGTCCTCAATCGGTCGTCAACGCACGGCGCGACGGTTTTGTGGATCTATGCGGTTCAGTGCCCCGTTTGAGTTCTGCTGTTCCGCCCGCTGAGCGAGCTCCATTCTCTTTCTGGCCCTCGACCATAATTTTGGGGTCCGGAAACATGGAGCTCTGAGCTTTGCGGAGCATGGCGGCATCGAGATGAAGGCGAAGCCGCACCGCCGCTTGTTCCTGGTCGCCAATTTCAAGGAGACCGAGAATTTGTAAGTGCTCTTCGCACTGACCTCGCACCTGGTCGCGGTTGAGTACCTGGCGATATTCAACAAGGCGCCGCAACTGGTTTTGACGGGCAATCATATCCCACAGGAAGCGGTTCCCGGACATCCCGGCGACACCTTCGTGAAAATGTGAGTTCGTCTCAAAAAGCTCGAATTGAGACAGCGTGCGCCAGGCGCCACCGAGCACGAACTCCTGCTGCTCGCGAAGTCTGCGTCCCAGATCAGTGTCGAACCGGAAGCTCTCGAACAGAAGCCCGGCAGGTTCGAGTGTCTTTCGAATTTCGTAGCTTTCCCGATAAGCATCGACGGAGTCGATGAGGGAGACGAAAGTCCAGCCGCGCCCTTCGCGGCGCTCGATCCAGCCTTCTCGCGCGATACGGTCGAGAATGCGCCGCAGCCGCGTGCGCGGGATGCCGTATTGGCGCATCGCTTCGTTCTCGCTGATCGTATCGGCGAGGCGGCCGCTCAGTCGGTCTTCCGCGATACTCAGATAAATGCGCTCGTCCACGGCGGGCTCACTTGCCGTCTGATCCACCTCGGCAGGCATCGTCCCGACAAAATAGCCGCGATTGGGCACGCGCCGGAGGAAGCCCTCTTTCGCAAGCTGTGCCAGCGCGGCTCGGATCGGCGCCCTGGAGGTGCCCAGCAGATCCTGCAGCGAGCTCTCCGTGACATGGTCGCCTTGCTCAGAACCCGACACCCGGATGTGCAGCAAAATCCGGTTCGCGAGCTGTTTGTGAAGAGAGTTGACCACGATCAGTCCCCGGCAGTCCGTCTGTGCCCCAGCCAATAATTGCCTTCCTCCGCGAAACGCAAGGACGGAGCGCGAAGCCGGTCGGTGGGCGAAAGCCGACAAATGCGCGAAGAACGATCTTGCTTTATATGATCACATAAGACAATTCTAAACCCAAGTGATCCGGCCGACTGGCAATGACGGCAGTCAGGCGAGACGGCGGAAAACGAGAACGGCGCGGAACGCGTCGAAGAAAAGACTGATCAAAATCAATGGGGAGGAAACGCAATGTCGTTCTTGAGCAAATCGCGGGCTTGGGCTGCCATTCCCTTTTTGCTGTCCGGTTTGAGCGCCGCTTCGGCGCAGACCGTGCCGGCGGGATACCCGGCGGATTACGCCAAACTGCTGGAGGGGGCCGCCAAGGAAGCCACCGTCAGCATCTATTCGCCGACGGACGCCGAGCAGGCAAAAGGCCTCATCACCGGCTTCGAGGCGGCATTCCCGGGCATCAAGGTCCAGTGGAACGACCTCTCCAGCAGCGCGGTCTATAATCGGGTTGTCAGCGAAGCCGCCGCGGGTCAGGTCGGCGCGGATCTCGTCTGGTCGAACGGACTGGACCTCCAATTACTGCTGGTCGAGGAAGGTCACGCGGCGGTCTACAAGTCGCCGGAAGCGGCCAATGTACCGACGTGGGCGAATTATAAGGACACGGCCTACCTGACCACCGTCGAACCTTCGGTCTTTATGTACAACAAGACGGTCTTCGAGGGCGAGCCGCCCAAGACCCATGCGGAACTGCTGGCCCTGTTGGCTGCAAAGAAGAACGAGCTGAAGGGCAAGGTCGCGACATTCGATCCCGAGAAGTCGGCGCAGGCCTTCGTCACCATGGCGACCGATGTCCACATCGACGGCAAATTCTGGAACCTGGTGGACGCTTTCGGAGCGGCCGACGGCAAGGTCTATTCGAGTTCCGGGCAAATTCGCGAGAAGATACTCTCCGGCGAACACTCCATCGGCTTCAACGTCAACGGCGCCTATGCCGCGCAGTGGGCGGCCAAGAACCCCAATCTCGTCGTCGTTTACCCGACCGACTACACCATTTCGGCATCCCGCGCGGCATACATCTCCAAAGCCGCACCTCATCCCAACGCAGCACGTGTCTTTCTCGATTACATGCTGTCGAAACCCGGCCAGGAAGCGGTTGCGAAAGCCGGCCTGCCGGCGATCCGGTCTGACACCAGCGGTGACAATTACGTGACCGCCAACAAGCTGGCATCCGGCAATCTGAAGCCGATCCCGCTCGATGCCTCGCTGCTCGCCGACCTGGAACCGACCAAGCGCGCCGGCTTCTTCAAGCGCTGGAAGCAGGCATTCCAGAAGTAACAAATCATAGAAAAAAAGACGGAGTAGGGAGCGATGCAGCACGGCGCCGATGCAACTGGATTCCGCATGGCTGCGCTGTCGACGCTGGCCGTCCTCGTCCTGGCGCCCGTCGGATTGATCTTTTACCAGAGCTTTCTGACGGGCCCATTCTTCTCACCGATCTCACGCGTAGGTACAAGCGCCTACGAATATGTCTTCGCGGATCCGGATTTCTATCGCGCACTCTGGTCGACGACGATTTTCGCCATCGGCACCGTCTCGATCTGCGTGCCGCTTGGCGCGATTCTGGCCTTTCTGCTGACGCGGACCGACCTCAAAGGCCGCGGCTGGCTCGAGAGCATCGTGCTGGTGCCGATGTTCCTCTCCGCCATTGTATTGGGCTTCGGCTACACGGTCGCGGTAGGTCCGTCAGGCTTCGTGACGCTCGGCTTCCAGCGGATATTCGGCTTCGTGCCGTGGAGCATATACGGACTGGGTGGGCTGATCGTGATCGCCGGCCTGAGCCACGTCCCGCACGTCTACCTCTACGCCTCAGCCGCCATGCGAAACCTCCCCGGTGATCTGGAGGAGGCTGCGCGTACCAGCGGAGCAAGCATCTGGCAGGTCGCGACGAACGTGACATGGCCGCTGATCATGCCGGCGTTGATTTTCAGCGTCGGGCTGAATGTGATGCTGGCGTTCGAAAGCTTCGGCCTGCCGCTCGTTCTCGGCGATCCCGGCGGGGTCCTGGTGCTTACCACCTATATCTACAAGCTCACGACCATACTCGGCGTGCCGTCCTACCAGTTGATGGCCGTGGTCGCCGTCGTGCTGCTGGCGGTCACGCTGCCGCTGGTCTTCGCGCAGCGGCGGCTTCTGGCCCGCGGCAGGCGTTTCGCCGCGGTCGGCGGCAAAGGATCGCGCGTCACACGCATCCGCCTCGGCACCGGCGGCCAGGCGGTGGCGTGGATCGGCATAGGCCTTTGGCTGCTGGTCTCGGTCGGGCTTCCCCTCGGCGGCATCCTTGTACGCGCGTTCGTCGATTCCTGGGGGCAGGGGGTCAATCTGCTGGACCATCTGACGCTCGCAAACTTCGAGGAGTTGTTCCGCATCGACGCTTTGTCGCGCGGTGTCCTCAACACCGTTCTGATCTCCGTGTTCGGCGGTGCCGTTGCGGTTTTCGCCTATCTCCTTATCGCGCTCGCCAGCCATCGCTGGCAGGGCCTTGGCAATACGGCGCTCGATTATCTCGTTCTGCTGCCTCGCGCGCTTCCAGGCCTCGTTGTCGGCCTGGCATTCTTCTGGATCTTCCTGTTTGTCCCGCTGCTCCGGCCGATCCGCGCGACGATCCTGAGCCTGCTCATCGCCTACATCGTCGTTGGCCTGTCGTATGGGCTGCGGCTGATCCAGAGCACGCTGATGCAGGTGGCGCCGGAACTGGAGGAGGGCGCCCGTACGGCTGGCGCCACCATCGGCCAGACCTGGCGCAGCATTGTAATCCCGATCATCCGCCCCGGCCTGCTCGGCGCGTGGACCATGATCATGATCATCTTCCTGCGTGAATACGCCACCGGCGTCTATCTGATGAGCGCCGGAACGGAGGTGATCGGCTCACTCATCGTTTCGCTGGTCGCAAGCGGTTCGCTCGACACCATCGCTGCGCTCGCCCTCATTAGTGTGGTGATGACGACCGCTGGTCTCGCCCTCGCATCACGGCTCGGAGTCCGCATACATGACTGAACTTGTGGTCGAAAATGTTCACAAAACCCTGGGTGCGCTGCACGTACTGAAGGGCGCCGGATTTACCGGCGACAAAGGCCAGATCATCGCGCTGCTCGGAGCGTCCGGCAGCGGCAAGACCACGCTCTTGCGCACCATCGCCGGTCTCGAAGTACCGGAGGAGGGTCGAATCGTGATCAGCGGCAAGACCGTTTACGATTCAAGGCAGAATCTGCTGATGGCTCCCGAGAAGCGCAACATCGGGCTGGTGTTTCAATCGTACGCGCTGTGGCCACACCGCACGGTCACCGAGAATGTCGGCTTCGGCTTGAAGATTCGTGGCGTCTCATCGGCCGACATCGCACGCCGCGTGAAAGAAATGCTGGAGCGGATGGGGCTCGGCGCGCTGGGCGATCGCTATCCCTACCAGCTCTCGGGCGGTCAGCAGCAGCGTGTCGCCATCTGTCGGGCCCTCGTCTATGAGCCGCGCGTCATCCTGCTCGACGAGCCGCTGTCCAACCTGGACGCCAAGCTTCGCGAGGAAGCCCGCTACTGGATCCGTAAACTCATACTGGAGCTGGAGCTCTGCGCGGTCGCGGTAACGCACGACCAGAGCGAGGCACTCGCGATGGCCGATCGCATCCTGCTGCTCAAGGATGGGGCCATCGTGCAGAGCGGTGCTCCGCTGGAGATCTATGGCAGCCCCAATAGCCGCTACGCGGCGGAGTTCCTGGGCAACAACAATCTCATCGCCGGCCGCATGATCGCCGATGGCGCGGGTGGCGTCGGCATTGCGGGGACGGGCTGGTCGCTCGTCGGGCGCGCACCGGAGGGGATGGGCGCGGGGGAAGGCGCTCCCGCCACCGGGATCGTGCGCGTCGAGCACACGCGCATCGTCGACGGTCCCGGGCCGAACCGCATCCCGCTCAAGCTGGAGGCCAGTCTCTATCTTGGTTCCTATTGGGAATATCGGCTCAACGGCAGCGGACTGAACTTGAAGGCGCAGGGCAGCCAGCCGCTGCCGTCGGGTCCGGTCTGGTGCGAATTTCCCGCAAATAATGTCTGGGTTTTCCCAACGGAAAGCCCTGTTGCTTCCTGATCCTGTCACGATTTTTGCTAGCCGGGCCGTACGTGCCCGAGGGAGAAGATGATGAAACTCGCCGTTCTGCCAGGGGACGATATCGGTCCTGAAATCGTTGCCGCTGCGCTCGATGTACTGGCCACCGCCGACAAGGTTTTCGGTCTTGGCATCGACTATGACGTGCACGAGGTGGGCATGGCTGCCCATCGCCGCCTTGGCACCACGCTGCCTGACAGTGCAATGGCCGGCGTACTGGCAGCCGACGGCGTGCTGCTTGGGCCAGGAGGTATGACCGCCTATCCGCCACTGAGCGAAGGCGGCGTAAACATTCCCGGCACCATCCGAAAGCGGCTGGAGCTTTTTGCCAATATCCGCCCCGCCCGGAGCCGAGCCAACGTGCCCAAGGCCCATCCCGGTCTCGACTGCGTGGTCGTGCGCGAGAACACCGAAGGCTTCTATGCCGACCGCAATCTTTATCAGGGCTATGGCGAATTCATGCCTACGCCGGACATCGCCATGTCGATGCGGCTCATTACCGCCAAAGCGTCGAAGCGCATCGCGGAACGTGCGTTCGAGGTCGCGCGCGGGCGCCGTAAGCACGTTACGTTCGTCGGCAAGCGCCATGTGCTGCAAATAACCGACGGCTTGTTCTGGCGCGAAGTCGAGGCGGTCGCAGCACATTATCCCGATGTCGAGCTTCGCGAGATCGACGTCGATGCCATGGCCGCCGAGATATATACGCGCCCGCAGGCGTTCGACGTGATCCTGACCAGCAACATGTTCGGCGACATCCTGTCGAACCTTGCCAATGCCCTGGCCGGTAGCCTCGGCCTGGCCTCGGCGCTGAATGTCGGCGAGAAATTCGCAGCGGCAAACGCCGGCCACGGCTCGGCTCCCGATATTGCCGGAAAGGGCATCGCCAACCCGCTGGGCCTCGTCGTCTCCGCCGCGCTCCTGCTCCGCTGGTTTGGCGAGACGCGCAACAAGCAGAGCTACGTTGCTGCCGCCGCGGCGATCGAGAGTGCGGTCGATGCGTCGGTGCTGGAGCCGTCGACCAGGACGGGCGACATGGGGGGCTCGGCGAAGACCGCCGATGTCGCCAAGGCGCTCTCAAGTGCAATCGAAGCACATGGCTGAGAGTCTTCCCGGCGTTCCTGTAAGTGCCGTTCGTCAACGCGCTCGCGCCGACGCGGTGTCGTAACTCGCGCCGCCAGCCGCAAGCACCGTCATTGCCGGGCTTGTCCCGGCAATCCAGAGCCCCACGCGGGGCTTTTCTGGATGCCCGGGACAAGCCCGGGCATGACGAACGTGGTGCTCGCGGCCCATACCTCGAGACGGCCGCGTCGGCTGTAGCACCATGAGGCAGTGGGAAGCGGACGTCCGGCGACACCCACCGTCATTGCCGGGCTTGTCCCGGCAATCCAGCGCCCCACGTGCTGCCCTCTGGATGCCCGGGACAAGCCCGGGCATGACGAACGTGGTGCTCGCGGCCCATCCTTCGAGAAGGCCGCGTCGGTTGTAGCATCATGAGGCAGTCCGGAAGCGGACCTCAGCCGGGAGAATGCCGTTGGCGATGAGTGAAGACGTGCAGCTCCACACCGGCGGCTGTCTGTGCGGCGCGGTGCGATACGAAGCCGAGGGTGAGCCGCACTACGCGGGCTATTGCTACTGCGCCGATTGCCGCCAAGCATCCGGCTCGGCTTTCGTGCCGTTCATGGGCTATCCGAGTTCCGCTTTGCGATTCAGCGGTGAAACCCGAACATTCACGTCCAATGCGGCACGCGGCCGAGACTCCGTCCGCAATTTCTGTCCGGTGTGCGGAAGCCTGGTCTTCGGCGGAGTCGTGGGCCGGGACGACTGGCACACGATCTATGCGGGCTCGCTGGACGATCCGTCCGTCTTCCATCCGACAATCGCGATCTTCACTCGCGACCGTCCGGCCTGGGCCGTCATTCCGCCGGGGATCACCGCGTTCGAAACCATTCCTTCCTGATCGGCGCGGATGTCGTTTATCGCTTCCTGCCGACTCACCCTGGGCACGCATCCGATACCGATCAAAGTCTCTCTCACTGCAAGGTCCAGCGGCGTGTGGGGTTCGGCACCGAGGACGTATTTCAGCCGCGCATCGCCCATGCGGATCGGAATGGCCCACAGATAGCGCATCTCCGTCAGTTCGCGGAACAGAGGGACGAAGGGCGACAGAAGCCGCATGAACAGCCAGGGAATCCGGCGCACCTTGATGTCCGGATTGCCGGCGGCCTTGCGGATGGCCGCGATCATCTGCGTCCCGTCCGCATCCCAATGTCCTTCCATGTGGAAAACAGCGAACCCTTCCAGCACGTCGGATATTTCCAAGAGCCGCACGATCGTCTCGGCGACATCAGGCAGATAGGCCCAGTGATGGCCGATACCGCTTTTGCCCGGATAGGTGACCGCGGTGACCGGCTTGCCGGCCCGGACGAGTCCTTGCGAGAACCAGTTGTTGGCCGCCCTCGGGCCGAAGAAGTCGCCGGCCCTCACGATCAGAACCGGCGTGCCTGCCTCGGCCGCGGCGCGCAGCCTGCGCTCCATCTCCACGCGAATGCGGCCTTTGACGGAAATCGGATGCTGCGGCGACGTCTCGTGCGGTACGGGGAAGGCGTCCGGGCCGAAATTATAGACGGAACCCGGCAGGACGATCCGAGCACCGGTGACGCGGGCGGCGGCAATCGTATTGTCAAGCATCGGCAGTACCAGCCGACCCCAATTGCGATAGCCCGGCGGATTGACCGCGTGGATAATGACGGACGCGCCTTCGGCGGCCGCGGCCACATCGGCTGCGGACATCGCGTCGCCCCGGACCCAGACGAAACCCGACGCCTTGTCGGCAGCGGAAAGCTGCTCCGGGTTGCGATTGAGTGCGCGAACCGTCCAGCCTCGGGCCGCCAGGCGCCGAGCCACTTCGCCGCCAACGCCGCCGCTTGCGCCGAGAACCAGAACCGTTTGGTTGGACGTCATGCCTGTCTCCGTCATTTGGTGTGACGCCGAACTGGGTTGGACCGGCGAACGCCACCCGCAACGTCCGTGCCGTGACATCGCCGCCGCGCCCGAGGGGACAGACCAAGCTAAGAATAGAGTCCCACAACTCAGACTCAGTCGGGGTTCCCCGGGCCGCCGACACAACTAATACGTGTAGTTGTGTGTAAAAACCCCGTTTCGTTGTGATATCCCCGGCGAAATCGACGAGCGCAGCGACGATGTACAGACGCGCGCCGCACGGGCGCCGCCCGAGCCGGAGTCTGAACCGGGGCAGCGATGACGGACGAGGCGATGGTGGGCGAGGCGGAGGCGGGCGGTCACGGCGGTGGCGGCGACGGCCACGGCGGCGGCGAGGCGGTAGGGGCTAGGCCGGGGAATGCCCGGCCATGCCCGTGAAGAGCGGGCGCGAAATCAGCCCAGCTCAGTCGATTCCTTCAGCTTTTCTTCGTCGGACTGCTGCCGTTCGGCCGGCTTCTGTTCCGGCTGCGACTCCTCGTTCTCGTCACGGTTTTCAGCCTGGCTGCCGAGAACTTCGCGGCGGGCCTGCTGCCAGTGATCGAATTCGCGGCCTTCGGGCTGGCCCTGCTGGATCCAGATTTCGTAGGCGCGCAAGCGTATTCGTTCTGAATTGTCCATCATGTGCTCCCCTGACATCAGTCAGTGTTTCTTGGTTACGTGCTCGGGTTTCCCCTTGCGCTTGGTCGAGGCCATCTTGTCGAGTTCTTCCTCGGACATGGAATCGGCCATCTCTTTCGATGCGCCGCGGAGTTTCGATTTCGGCATGTCGCCGCGTTTGGCCGCGAGCGCGGCGCCCGCGGCCTTTTGTTGGGCTCCGGATTTTGCCGGCATGGGACTCTCCCCAATGTTGGATTCACCTGAGCTAGAAACTTCACCGCCGCTCAGCGGTTCCGCGCTTGCCCGCCTCTATATCCACGGTCCACAATCTCCCTATGACAGCTCACGACATCGTCACTGCCGCCGTCCTTTTGATCGGCGATGAAATTCTCTCCGGACGCACCAAGGACGTGAACGCAGGCTTCATCGCCGAGCGCTGCACGGAACTCGGGATCGACGTGAAGGAGGTGAGGGTGGTGGCCGACGACGAGCCCGCCATCGTCGAGGCGCTGAACGCGCTGCGCGCGCGCTACACCTACGTCTTCACCACCGGCGGCATCGGCCCGACGCATGACGACATCACCGCCGACGCGGTGGCGAAGGCGTTCGGCGTCGGCATCGATTATCACCCCGAAGCGCTGGCGGCGCTGCGCGAGATTTTCCCCGGCGATAAGCTGAACCTCGCGCGCATGCGCATGGCGCGCATTCCCGACACCGCGGATCTCATCGTCAACGAAGCGTCGCGGGCGCCGGGCTTCCGCATCGGCAATGTGCATGTGATGGCCGGCGTGCCGAGGGTCATGCAGTCGATGTTCGCGGCGGTCGTGCCGACCTTGCGCACCGGACCGAAGGTCGTGTCCGAAACGGTTCTCGCCAACGCCAAGGAAGGCGATATCGGAACGCCGCTCGGCGAGATCCAGGCGCGGTATCCGGATGTGTCGATCGGCTCCTATCCGTTCCAGGACGAGCGCGGCGCCTACAACACCAACCTCGTCGTGCGCGGCCGCGATCCCGCAAAGGTGGCGAAGGCCCGCGGCGAGGTCGTCGCGATGCTGGAGACGGTGCGCGCGGCGCTGTCCGTCTAATCGTCTCTCTGTTTAATCGCCTTCCGCTCGAATCGCGCGCGGCGCGTCAAACCTTCCATGCCTCCGCCGCACGTTTTGCGCGAAATGTCGCATCACCACTCGTTTGTCGTGTATCCGACACAAACCGGCGCGAAAGTCGGTGCGGGGGCTTAAAGCACCAAGGGGAGCAATGACATGGAAGAGTGGAAGTCTTCGCGTTCCGGCCGCTTTTTGAATTCAGTCAGGGCCTATATGCGCGCACACAAGGCTGCGATACGCATCGAGACCGCGGTGTTAGGTCGTCTCAAACCGATCGAGGACGATCTGCGGACGCTCGGCATCGAACACACGGCCGCCTATGCCGCGGTGACCCGGCATTGACATCCTCCCATGAACGGCCGTTCCGGCCTGCTTGCGGGCCGGAGCGGCTCTCCCTAGGGTGCCGCCACGCGCGGACGTGGCGGAACTGGTAGACGCAAGGGACTTAAAATCCCTCGCCCGAAAGGGAGTGTGGGTTCGATTCCCACCGTCCGCACCACATTCGTGGGACGCGGCACCTCATCAAAGCCGACATCGGTGGCCGGCAAGCTGGCGGACGTATTCGCCGGAGCGGTCCCGGTATCGTCCGTCTGTCAGGTTCTTGGCGTCGCAAACTACACGGCCGTGACGCCCGGGCCGGACGGCCCGCTTTTCTAGTGGGGCGAGACGGAGCGGATTTCTTCGGACTCTCGAACTATGCCTTTTCTCAAATCTTCTGCCAGGTTCTCGGAACGCAGTCGCGCGAACGCCTTTGGGTTTTGCTCGCAGTGGATGAAATAATGTCTCATCCGTAGCTGTTTTTCGGATGCTTCCTTTTCGGCTTTGCTGGGTTTGACGTAGCCGGAGAGCTTAAGGCCGGTGCGAACGAGCTCCCAGAACGCAAAAGCAAAAGCAGTGTAGGCGATCCAATCAGGTCCGAACTGTTCAAGAATCAGGTAGCCGGCCGGAATGAGACACGCCCAGAACAGGAAAAGGCCTATGAGAATTCGGGTTTGGGTGCGGGTCTTCCCGATTTTCGCGTTGATGTGTTGACGACGTTCGTGGTCCGTCTTGTATGGGATATCCCGATAGATCGCTTTCAGTTCTTCGTAAGTGGGCGCGGGCCTGCGCGGCGGATCAATATCGCCGAGATTAAACGACCTGCTGATTTTACCGCCTTCATCGATCCAGCCGACAAGGTGCAGGCTTGATTTAGAAGCGTTGGGAGTAGGATCGATGACGCTGCCAGTATCGTCGAACGCAGCGGCCATGAGCGTGACGGGATAGCGGCTCATCCAAAGATCCAGTTCCTGATTCAGGACCTCGATCACGCGTTCTAGCGGTGGCTCGACAAGGAATGTTATTTCCAGATGCGCGAAGTTCTGTCCGGGATAGAGCGGATTATACTCAACGAAGTATTCGCCCCGATGCTCCTTCGCCTTTTCAAAGTAGAGCTTCTCACTCACGATACGGTCTCGACCTCCGCGTCAGTGTAAGGACAATTGTTATTCAATCAGTGAAGCGCCGTCGTCCAGTTTGAGGGCGTAGCGCGTATGGCGCAATTCACCGGTCCTCGAAAGCGCGCCTTTCGCGACGAGGTCCTGCAAATCTCTTGTTGCCGTCGCGCGCGATGCCCCGGTGATGGAGATGTAATTCTCGGCGCTCAACCCGCCCTTGAAGCCTTCAATACCTTCCCTGAACAGTCGCGCGACGGCCTTTTCCTGCCGTTCGTTCAGTCGGCCACGCAGCCGCTCGTAGAATCGTGCTTTGGCGATGAAGAAGTCGATTCTCTTGTTGGTGTTCTCCTGCGCCTGCAGCGTGGTCTCGCAGAAATATGCAAGCCAGTCCGTTATCTCCAATTCCTTGTTGTTACGTTCCAGGGCATCGTAATAGAAGCTGCGCCCGCGCTCGATGGTGTAGGCGAGTGCAATGAGGCTCGGCTGGCCGAGGTTCTGCGCCAGGCACTTTTCCGCAAGCGCGCGGCCGATACGGCCGTTGCCGTCCTCGAACGGATGCACGCAGACGAAATACAGGTGCGCGATGCCCGCGCGCGTCAGCGCCGGCAGTGGCTTGCCGCCGTCGGGATGGGTTTCATTGAACCAGGTGACGAACGCCTTCATCTCGGCGGCCATGCGCGAAGACGGCGGGGCCTCGAAATGGATAGTGGGTTTGTCGATCCGTCCGGAAATCACCTGCATGGGCTCGGAATGCGTCCGGTACTTGCCGATTGCGCCGAGGCCGCGCTGGCCGCTCATCACCATCGCGTGCCAGTTGAACATCGTCTTGTCGGTCAGGGGATCGGCAAACCCGCGATAGAGATCGACCATCATCTCGGCGATGCCTCGTTCGGCGGGCGAGGCCTTCTCCTGTTCCGGCCCCAGGCCGAACTGGCGGCGAATCGAGGACTGGACGCTGTCCCGGTTCAGGATTTCGCCCTCGATCTCGGACGTCTTCAGGGCCTCCTCGCTGATCAGCTCGACGCGCAGCATGTCCCGTTCGTCGGGCCCGATATGCTTGAACGCACCGATAAATTCCCCCGACCGGCGAAGGAATTGTTCCTCAAATCCGGCTAAAGAGCTGGAATCATATGAGAATTGCGGCCAGTCCGGCTTTTCCCAGTTCCAGGTCATGAGCTATAGAATCCTTTTCTATAACTCATGATAGCGCTAATTGGTGAGCTATAGCAATCGACGCTATAGCTCAGCCCCAATATGCCGAAAACCTGTTCACTCTGATCGTCGATCAGGGTGAAGTCATGATGGCCAATGCCGGCCGGGTGGTGATCGGCGCAAACACGAACCATTCGATCGTGACGATGGCGGTCGGCCTGCTGCGCCATGGAGAATGACATGATTTATGAGCTTCGTGTTTACCACTGCATGCCGGGCCGCCTGTCCGCGGTGATGAAGCGTTTCGAGGACCACACCCTCGGGTTCTTCGAAAAGCACGGGATCCGGCAGGCGGGTTTCTGGACGACCCTGATCGGCGAATCCAATCAGGATCTTCACTATCTTCTGGCCTGGGAATCTCTCGCCGAGCGGGAAGAAAAATGGGGGGCGTTCCAGGCAGATCCGCTGTGGACCAAGGTGCGCGCGGACAGCGAAAAGGACGGCATGCTGGTGGCCAGCATCACGACATCCTTTCTGACGCCGACAGCCTTCTCGTCGGTGCAGTGAAGCCGCTCTTCGTTCGGCAGACTTACAGGAGAGCGATGTTGCCGGCCTTGATGGCGAGCGCGCGCGCCTTCTCTTCATATTGAACGGCGAGCGTGCCGAGTGTGTCCTCGGTCTGCCGATCGCAGATCGCGCGCGCCAGCCTCCGGCATTTTTCCGCCTGGGCGAGGAGGAACTCGACCTGCCGCGCATCGGTGACGTCGATCAGGATATTGACGGCGCCCCTCAGGCTGCCGTCCTCGGCGAACAGGGGGGTCGGGTAGGGGACGAAGGTGACGCGCGTGCCGTCCGGCCGCTCCGCGACCGCCGTGGCGCCTCGCACGGGCGATTTCGTCCGTATGGCCATCGCCATCGGGCACTGGTCGTGGGGCAGGAACCGGCCGTCGTCCGAATAGAGCTTCCAGGTGACGCACCAGCGGTCCTCACCCAGTTCGGGCGTCCGGCCGGCAAAATCCACGCAGGCCGGGTTGAAATAGGTGATCAGCCCTTCGGCGTCGGTGACATAGATCGGGGCCGCGAGCTCATCGAGAGCCGCCAGCAAAGTTGAATCACCTGAACCGATGACCGCCAGGGCCCTGGAGAGAATGTCTTCGGCAAATGCCGCTGAGGGGTACATTAGGGGGCCTGACAGCAAGAACTGAAGGCAACATTGCTGCATTTAACGAAGATACCGTGAATTTGTTCCTTTCAATTTATTATCTTTATTATCTCCAGCCTTGTGACGCACGGGAACCAGTCACCCCTCTCAACGTTCCATTTTTGGGAAATGGGAGAGGTTCGATATGAATGGCATCATTTATCTTGTCGGCTTGGTTGTGGTGATTATCGCGGTGCTGAGCTTCTTCGGCCTGCGCTGACACTTGGGTAATTGCATGGAGGGGGCGCCTTGGGCGTCCCTTTTCCGTGTTAGCCTTCCCGGACGGCGATGCGGTGACGCAGGGTCGTCCCGGACAAGCTGCACGCATGCGGCGCCGGTCCACCGGCGGCGCAGCCGCGCGCAGGGATCAGTGCGCCTGCGGCGGATCAGGTCCCGTCTGCACTCCCGGCTATGCCGAGTTGGCACTCATGTGCCCAACTCGGGCAAGCCCGAGTTGGGTGCTGCGCGCAGCTTGTCCGGGACACAAAAAAGGGGCGCTTGAAGCGCCCCTTTTTCAGTTCGTAATTCTGAAACTCACGTACGCGCGGGTTCGCGCGACGGCTTCATGAACGACATGCGGTTCATGTCGCCGTTGGCGCGCGGTTCGCCGCTGCGCTGGGCGTTCTGGCCCTGGCCGCCACGGCCGCCGTTTCCGCCCCCGCCATTGTTATGGGCGCCATTGTTGGCGCGGCCGCGCGAACGCTGCTGGCCGTTCGGCTGCTGGCCGCCGCGACGGTGCTGCTGCGGAGCCGCCGGGCGGCCGTCGTCGCGCTGGCCGGCCGGAGCCTCATAGCCTTCGAGCACCGGCACCTTCTGCTGGATCAGGCGCTCGATGTCGCGGAGGAGGCCGCGCTCGTCGGCCGCGCAGAACGAAATCGCGATGCCCGTCGCGCCGGCGCGCGCGGTGCGGCCGATGCGGTGGACATAGCTTTCCGGCACGTTCGGCAGGTCGAAGTTCACGACATGCGATACGCCGTCGACATCGATGCCGCGCGCCGCGATGTCGGTCGCGACCAGAGCCCGCGTCTTGCCGGCCTTGAAGGCCGCAAGAGCACGCTCGCGCGCGCCCTGCGATTTGTTGCCGTGGATCGCGGCGCTGTCGATGCCGGAATCGACGAGATGCTTGGCGATCTTGTCGGCGCCGTGCTTCGTCCGCGAGAACACGAGAACGCGGTCCATGCCGCGATCGGCGAGGAGCTTGGCAAGCAGGAAGCGCTTGTCGCCGGACGAGACGAACGCGACATGCTGTTCGACGCGGTCGGCGGTTTTCGCCACCGGCGTCACGGCCACTTCAACGGGGTTCTTCAGAAGCTCGCCCGCGAGCGTGCCGATTTCGCGCGGCATGGTGGCCGAGAAGAACAGGCTCTGGCGCTGCTTGGGAAGCGCCGCGACGATTTTGCGGATGTCGCGGATGAAGCCCATGTCGAGCATCTGGTCGGCCTCGTCGAGGACGAACACTTCGACCGGGGCGAGGTTCAGCATGCCGCCGCGCAGATGGTCGAGCAGGCGGCCGGGGGTGGCGACGAGAACGTCGATGCCGCCGGACAGCGCGCGGACCTGCGGTCCGGGCGAAACGCCGCCGAACACGGTGGCGACCGACATGCCGAGATTCTTGCCGTAGGTACGGAAGCTTTCGGCGATCTGGCTCGCCAGTTCACGCGTCGGGCTGAGGATCAGCGCGCGGCACGAACGGCGCTGCGCATGCTTCGGTTCGGCCGCGAGCCTGTGGAGAATCGGCAGGGCGAAGGCGGCCGTCTTGCCGGTGCCCGTCTGGGCGATGCCGAGAAGGTCGCGTCCGCCCATCAGATGGGGAATGGCCTGCGACTGGATCGGGGTCGGTACCGTGTAGTTCTGGGCGGCGAGCGCCTTCAGAATCGACGGGTTAAGGCCGAGATCGGAAAAAGAAGTCACTATGTATGTCTCATTTCATAAAGCCGCAGGACGCGAACTCCGGTGTCTACCGGTCGCGGGTAATGCGGGGGTCTGGGAGAGAGCCCCGCGTAACTGGGCTGTCGGATGGTTCCGGGGGCGTCTGGCGGACGAGGACTGTTATAAGTCCCGTTCACGCGGCCTGAACGCCAAAGATCGCCGTGGCGATGGCCGGTACATGGGCCATGAGGCCGTAAATGTCAATCAATGCTTGGTTTTCGCTCTGTGGCGTACCCCGGACAAGCTGCACGCAGTGCAGCGCAGATCCGGGGTCCAGGAGCGAAGTGGCGGCGCAGCCGCCTCTATAATCAGCGCTGCAGAGATAGTGCGCCTTCGGCGCGATTCACTCCTGGGTCCCGGATCGCGCTGTGCTGCGCACAGCTTGTCCGGGAGACAAGGAAGAACACCTCACTCCACCCGATGCCCGTACACCCAGTCGAATCGCGCCGCCAGCCGCTCCGAACCCATGATCCGCAGCGCCGCATCGCGCGCAAAGGCCGCAGGCCCGCTCATCCGGAAAATATCCCCATTACGCCGCGCCGCCGCCTGCACGGCGGCTGTGCGTTCCCTCCGCGCCAACTCATAAGCCCGGAACGCCTGCGCCGGCGGCATGTCCTTCAGCCTCCTTGCCAGAACCGCCGCATCCTCGATCGCCATCGCCGCGCCTTGCGCCAGATGCGGCAAAACAGGGTGCGCGGCATCGCCGAGCAGTGTCACGACGCCGCTGCCGCGCGCCGCGCTGCCGTCGTAGAGCGGCCATGTCATCCAGATTTCGGCGGCGGCGAGAAGCTTCTGCACGGGCAGGGCCCAGCCCCGGAATGCGCGCATCAAGACGTCGCGGTCGCCGGGCAGGGCCCAGCCGTCGCCGGGCGTGGAACCCTTCGTCACCGCCACGAGATTGAGCGTGCCGGCGCGGTCGACCGGATAGGTCACGAGATGCGCGCCCGGTCCGAGCCAGACGCCGGTCTCGGCGCGCGCGGGAACCGCGACGGTTGCGCGCCACGCCACCTGTCCGGAAAAGCGCAAGGTCTCGCCGCCCATGCGCGTACGTACGAGAGAGCGCACCCCGTCGGCGCCGATCAGGGCGGGCGCGGCAATCGCATCGTCGCCCGCGCGGGTGCGCAGATGCGCGACGACGCCTTTCTCCGTCTCGGCGAAATCGACGAGCTCCGTGCCGAGCCGGATCTCGACCCCGGCCTTCGCGGCGGCCGCCGCCAGAATGCGCTGCAGCGCGGCGCGGTGGATCATCCGGTAGGGCGCGCCCCAGCGTCGTTCCGCGGCAAAACCGAGCGGGATCTGCGCCAGAGGCGCGCCGCTCTTGCCGTCGATCATGCGGATCGCTTTCGGCTGCACGCCGGCCTCGTCGAGGTCCGGGCCGAGACCGAGCCGGTCGAGCACGCGCGACGCATTGGGGGAAATCTGGATTCCGGCGCCGACATCGTCGAGCCGGGGCGCGCGCTCGACGACGAGCGCGGGCACGCCTTTTTTCGCAAGCGATATGGCGAGGGTCAGGCCGCCGATCCCGGCGCCCGCGATCAGGATCGGGCGCGCAGCGGGCATTTAGATGGCGAGGGAGGGCGAAGCTTCCCAGACGCAATCGGGCGGATTGGTTTCGCCGCCGTGCAGCTTCGGATCATATTTGAAGAGCGTCGAGCAATAGGGGCAGACCATCTCGTCGTCGTCGCCCATATCGAGGAAGACATGCGGATGATCGAACGGCGGCCGGGCCCCGATGCACATGAATTCACGGACCCCGATACTGACCGAGGGATGGCCCGCGGTGTTGTGGAAATGGGGTGTGCGGATCTCGGCCACGTCTGTCGTCCCGTCTGTCGTTTGCGCCTGTCTGCTAATTAACCGCTTCACCCCCGGAAGGCGAGCGGCTATTCGTCCCGCCCTGCCACCATCAACGGTCTCGAAATGCCCAGTTTTTCCTCGGACGGCCTGACGCTGAACTATATCGACGAGGGCGAGGGCGATCCCGTCCTCCTGCTCCACGGCTTTGCGTCGAACCTGCAGGTCAACTGGGCCGGCACCCAATGGGTCTCCACCCTGGTGAAGGCCGGCTACCGGGTCATCGCCTTCGATCATCGCGGCCACGGCGCGAGCGAGAAAATCTACGATTCGAGCCGTTACACGATCCGCGACATGGCGGGCGACACTTTGGCGCTGCTCGACACGCTCGCAATCGCGCGTGCCGATCTCGTCGGTTATTCCATGGGCGCCAGGGTCGCGACCCTGATCGCCACCGAGCATCCGGACCGCGTCCGCAGCCTCGTCATCGGCGGCATGGGCGGGCGCCTGTTCGAAGGCGCCCCGAAATCCGACGAGATCGCGGAAGCTCTCGAAGCGCCGCACCGCGACGACGTCACGGACGGCTATGCCCGCACCTTCCGCGTCTTCGCCGAGGCCACCAAGGGCGACATGAAGGCGCTGGCCGCCGTCATCCGCTCGCCGCGCCTGCCGCTGACGCGGGAGATGCTGGCGACGATCACATGCCCGGTCCTGATCGTGGTCGGCACCAAGGATGCGGTGGCGGGCGACCCGCATGTGCTGGCCGCCGCGATCCCGGGCTCGAAAGTGATCGAAGTGGAAGACCGCGACCACAACAGGGCGGTGGGCGACAAGGTGTTCAAGGAAGGCGTGGTGGCGTTTTTGGGTAGCCTCCCTCTCCCATAGGGAGAGGGCCGACTCGGCCGGCAGGCCGAGCGGGGTGAGGGGCGCGAGCTATCCGGATTAGCCCCACACCCTCACCCGGCCACGCCTGCCGGCGTGACTCGACCTCTCCCCATGGGAGAGGTAAAAAACCGCCACTTCCGTCCAACCCAAATCGGCACTAGATAGGGGTTCAGAGCCCGTTCAGCAGCATGTGCTAGGGTGCCGGATCTCACGGGAAAACCGTTATGTCTCAGAGTGTTAATTCGCGCAGCAAAGTCGGTCTCCTGACCGTCGACCCGGTCTGGGACCAGTTGCGCGCCGAGGCCGAGGTCGTTGTCGCGCGCGAGCCTCAACTGGCGGGCCTGCTGCACGCCGCGATCCTGCACCACGACACGCTCGAGACCGCGATCGCGCACCGCATCGCCGCCCGCCTGGAGCATGACGAGCTCGGCGACGGCATTATCCGCCAGGCCTTCGAGGATGCCATCGCATCCGACCCGGGGATCGGGCTTTTCATCCGCGCCGACCTCGCCGCCGTGGTCGACCGCGATCCGGTCTGCGACCGTTTTCTCGAGCCGGTGCTTTATTTCAAGGGCTTCCACGCCCTTCAGGCGCAGCGCTTCGCCCATCGCCTCTGGCTCGACGGCCGTAAGGACATGGCGCTTTATCTGCAGAGCCGCATGTCGAGCGCGCTGCAGGTCGACATTCATCCGGCGGTGCCGATCGGCAAGGGCGTATTCATCGACCACGGCACCGGCGTCATCATCGGCGCGACCGCCGTCATCGAAGACGATGTCTCGATTCTGCAGAACGTGACGCTCGGCGGCACCGGCAAGGAATCGGGCGACCGCCATCCGAAAATCCGGCGCGGCGTGCTGCTCGGCGCGGGCGCCAAGATTCTCGGCAATATCGAGGTCGGTGCGGGCTCGCGCGTGGCGGCCGGTTCCGTCGTGCTGAAACCGGTCCCGCCGTGCACCACGGTCGCGGGCGTTCCGGCGCGCGTCATCGGCCTTGCGCCGTGCGCCGATCCCTCGCGCAGCATGGACCATATGCTCACCGAAGCCGACATTTTCGACCCTGTGATTTAACTGCGTACGCTTGCCGAACGCGGCGCGGCTGTGCAACACCGCGACCAACATCGAATTCGAAAGGACGTGCGCGTGGACAAGAAAGAAGTTGAGCAGGTTCAGAACTATCTGCGCCGCACATTCGGCAACGAGAAGCTCCGCGTCGTTCCCCGGCCCAAAAAGATGGATTCGGCCGAAATCTATCTTGGCGAGGAATTCCTCGGCGTTCTCTTCCGCGACGAAGAAGACGGCGAACTGTCCTTCAATTTTCAGATGGCCATTCTCGCCGAAGATCTCGCGAGCTGAGTTTCAACCTGCCGGCTTTGCCGGCGGATTGTAATTCTCGGCCTTGCCGGCTGCGCGTCAATCTTCCGGCATTTCGACTTTGCCGCGCCGCTGAAGCCGGCGCGCCATCTCCCAGCAGATCGTCGCCCAGGCCGCGCCCGCGCACCAGCCCGCCATCACATCGGTCGGCCAGTGGACGCCGAGATACACGCGGCTGACGCCGACCAGAATGGTGATCGCGACGGCCAGCGCGAGAATATAGATCCTGACGGATCTGCGGCGTTGCGTGCTCGCCAGGAGCACGCCGAGCGTAAGATAGACCGTCGCCGCCAGCATCGCATGTCCGCTGGGAAAACTCGTTGTCTGTACATCGACGACATGCGCGACGAGATCGGGCCGGGGCCGATCGAACATATATTTGAGCAGATTGTTGAGAAGCGTTCCACCGCCCACCGCGGTGAGCACCAGCAGGGCCGTTCCGCGCTTGCGGTCGAACAGCAGGAAGCCTGTGACCGCAAGAGTAATCACAGTGACGATCGTGTAGCTGCCGAGGCTGGTGAGATCGAGAAACATGATCTCGACCCAATGAGGGCCGATGGGATCGTGCGCATCGCCGGTGCGTAGCGCGAGCAGCAAAGTGCGGTCGAAGCCCTGCAGATGTCCGCCGAGCGCGGCCACGGCGATGCCCGCGAAAGCCAGCAGCAGAAGTACCGCAGAGATCAGTCCCCTCACGCCGCTGTTCCCGTTGCCGCTCCGCGAAGTCATAACGCGCGGCGCGCGCCGGGCAAGCAGTCCCGTGAAAAAGTGAGAGCCCTTAAAAAAATGAGGGCCGGTTCCGGGGTGGGAAACCGGCCCTCCGCGACCTGGTCGTGGGGACGGGGAGGGGTTGCGACCCGGGCGCGTTTCGAAATCAACGTTCTGTGCTGGCAACTCCGGTTTCCGCACGCGCCGGGCCGACATAGACCCACGCTTTCGGATCGCTCTGCGATTGCCGCTTCACATATTCGTAGCCGGTCATGTTCCAGGGCATGACGCCTTCCTGCTGGTTGTCGAGCACGAAGTCGCCCCTGTCGGTCACGACCGTCAGTACGGCATGGCCCGCGCCCTTCAGGTCGCGCACCACGGTGATGAGAAGCGTCGCGGGATCCCATCCGGCCTGGATCAGGGTCTTGCGCTTCAGCAGCACGTAATCTTCGCAATCGCCGCGATCGACCGGATAGGTCCACTTCTCGGCGACGCCGTAGAGATCCTGGTCGGTCACCGGCACGATCTCGGTGTTGACGGCGCGGTTGACGAGTTCGAGTTCCTCGAACCGGACGGCGTCTATGGAGACGCGTGCCGTCTTCGGGCCGCGGCCCGTGCATTCGGACGGCTGGATCGAGCAGAACTGTGCGTAGCCGATCGGCGCACGTGCCGTTCCAAAGACCTTCATCGCCGGTTGAGTGTCTGCTTCGACCGCATGCGCCGCTCCCGAAAGAAGCAGGGCAAAGCAGGCACCGCTTACAGCGGCGATTGCTTTCCTCGTCGAAGTATTCGCTACGCAACGCATTGAACCGCTCCTCGTCCGTCGAGGTTCAATATGGCAGCTATACTTTGAGGTCAGTCTAAGTTGGCCGTCGTAAATCTATGCATTCAGGTAAGGTATCGTTAGCCATGCGAAAGCTGTTCTTTCGCAGGCGTTTAGCTCTGACATGCAGGGACGGCAGGGAAAAGGAAGGCGGCCTAGTTGCCGCCGAACTGCTCGCGCAGAAGATCTATACTCTGCGGCCGCAGGAATTCGACCGCGACGCCGCCGTCGAAATGACGGACCACTTTGGCCGCGGTGCGGCCGAGGGTGACGGGCGTGCCCAGAGGCGGCTGGATCTCGACATGGACCGCGGCGCCCGACAACGACACGTCGACGACGCGGCAGGGGATTTCGCGGCCGTCCTGCATGATCATGAAGGAACGCGTGGCCTGCGGCGCGAGGCGGTCGTGGCGGCGGTCTTCGGGGAGGCCGAGAATCTGGCGGTTGGCGAGCCAGGTCAGCTGGTCGGCGAGTTTTTCGCGCTTGCGCGGCGTTGCCGCCACCGTCATCGCAAAACCGTTCGGAATGGCACGCACCAGCGTGCCTTCGATTCGGCCGATATGATCGAAATAAGCCACGACGCGTTCGCCCGGGCGCCCGACGACGGGCGCGACCAGCGCGAGGCCGCCCGGCGAAATGTCGACGGTCTGGCAGGGATATTCGCAGCGGTCGCTCAGCATATAGCGGCCGATCAACAGGACCTTCACCCGCGAGTGACGCCGGCGCTCCTGGGGCTTCTGCTTGGGGATCGGCTGCAATTGGTGCAAGACAAACGTCCGTACCTAAACCGGAAAAGCCGATTTTTATGGTCCGGGCCAAACATAGGGAGACAGAGTTAACGATCTGTGATGATGGAAGCTTTTCGCCGATCACCTCTCTGTCGCTTGCATTTCATCCCCATGCGTTCCAATTGAACGCCGTGAGAGAGCCCATCCTGGAACCGTCCCGCGAACCCATTTTCAATGCGCCGCCCGTCGTCGGGTGGACGATCGCGGCTTTGGTCGCGATTCACATCGCGCGCGGGTTTCTCGGCGGCGACGAGGAGCTGCAGATGCTGCTTCTCTTCGCCTTCATTCCGGCCCGCTACGACCCGGCATTCACGCAGGCCGTGTTCCCGGGCGGGATCGGCGGCGATATCTGGACCTTCGTCACCTATGCGGGGCTCCACGGCGACGTGATGCATCTGGCGGTGAACAGCATCTGGCTGCTCGCCTTCGGCAGCGCCGTGGCGTGGCGGTTTGGAAGCGCCCGTTTTCTGATCTTCATGGCGGCGACCGCGGCCTTGGGTGCCTTGACGCATCTTCTGTTTCATTTCGGCGAGATCACGCCCGTTATCGGCGCATCGGCCGCGATTTCGGGGCTGACGGCGGCCGCGATTCGATTCATCTTCGAGGCCGGCGGTCCGCTCGGCGCGTTCCGGCGGCGGGGCAGGGCGGCGTTCGCCGTGCCCGCGGTGCCGATCGGAGATCTGTGGCGCTCCCGGCAGATCGTCGTCTTCGTCGCGATCTGGTTTGGTATCAATCTTGTCTATGGGCTCGGCGCCATTTTCAGCGGCGCTTCGTCGCCGGTCGCGTGGGAAGCCCATATCGGCGGCTTCATTGGCGGGCTTCTGCTGTTCCCGCTCTTCGATCCGAAACTTCCCTTCGGCTTGAACGATCTGCGCCGCCGCGCTTGATCCCCCGGCCGTTCGGCGCGATCATCTTTCAACGTACGGTCCAGACGAACCCCCGCGTCAGAAGAGGGGTCGGGAGATTATCGTGGGAGTTACTCACATGCATGTTGCGGCAATACTCGACATCAAGGGACGCGACGTCGTCACTCTTCAGCCGGACAGCACCCTGGCGGAAGCCGCGCGCACTCTCTCCAAGCGCGGCATCGGCACCGTTGTGGTGACGGCCGGCGATGACGTCATTCTCGGCATTCTTTCGGAGCGCGACATCGTGCGCGCGGTCGCGGAGCTCGGCGCCGGGGCACTTGAGGCCCCGCTCTCGTCGCACATGACCAAAACGGTGAAGACCATCGTCAAGGCCGATCCGTTGCGCTCGATCATGGAGCGGATGACGGAGGGGCGCTTCCGCCACATGCCGGTCGTGGAGAACGGCCGTCTCTGCGGCATCATCTCGATCGGCGACGTGGTGAAGTTCCGGCTCGGCGAGCTTGAAGCCGAAGCGAGCGCGATGCGCGACTACATCGCCTCGGCCTGAAGAAGAGCGGGCAGATCTATTTCTTGTAGACTGTCGCCGGATCGAACGCGCGCTCGGCCTGGACGAATTCGAGCGCGCCGCCGGGCGTGACCTTGCGGTAGAAGCACGACACGCGGCCGGTGTGGCACGACGCGCCGGTTCCCGCGACGCGGACCTTGAGCAGGATCGCGTCCTGGTCGCAATCGACGCGCATCTCGGCCACTGTCTGTACGTGGCCGGATTCCTCGCCCTTCTTCCACAGCTTTTTCCGCGAGCGCGAATAATAGTGCGCCTCGCCGGTCTCGATGGTTTTCGCCAGCGCCTCGGCGTTCATGTGGGCGACCATCAGCACCGCGCCGGACGCGTCGTCCGTCACCACGCAGGTGACGAGCCCGTCGGCGTCGAAGCGCGGCGCGAGCGCCAGCCCTTCCTCGACTTCACTGTGCGAGCCGGGAGCGGTGAAAAGCGCGGTCATGGGATCAGCGCTGTCCGCCGCGCACCAAAGTGATGAAGCGCACCTGTTCGGCCGGATCGTTCGCGAACGCGCCGGTGAACCGCGTCGTTGTCGTAAAGACGCCGGCTTTGCGGATGCCGCGCATGGCCATGCACATATGCTCGGCCTCGATCATCACCGCGACGCCACGCGGCTTCAGAACCGCGTCGATCGCCTCGGCGACCTGGGAGGTCAGGTTTTCCTGCGTCTGGAGGCGGCGGGCATAGACGTCGACCACGCGCGCGATCTTCGACAGGCCGACAACGCCGTCGGTCGGGTAATAGGCGGCGTGCACCTTGCCGTAGAACGGCACCATGTGATGCTCGCAGTGCGAATAGAACGGAATGTCCTGGACGAGGACGATGTCCTGGTAGCCGCCGACCTCCTCGAACACGCGGTCGAGCATGGTGCCGGGCTCCTGCTTGTAGCCGGCATAGAGCTCCGCATAGGCGTTGACGACGCGCTTGGGCGTGTCCTGAAGGCCCTCGCGGGTCGGATCGTCGCCGATATAGGAGAGCAGCGTCCGCACCGCCTCTTCGGCCTCCTCGCGAGAGGGACGGCGCTCGACGCCGGCGGGTTTGAGGGCGGCGGGGTACTGCTTGATGATCGCGTCCATGAAACCTTCCAAGGCCAGGCCCCGCACGGCCGGCCATTCTGAACTCTCCGCGGTGCATATCGCACGACGCGCCGAGCACCTATATAATGTTCACCCCGAAAGCCGCAAAATGGGTTACGGCACGAAATGCCCATATAGGGCTTCGTCACTCGGTACGTAAGCGGTCGGAAGTCATAATGCTGAACGACATTTACAACCGCCGGATCCTCGAACTGGCCGCCGGCATCCCCCATCTGGGGCGCCTCGATCACCCGGATGCCTCCGCGACCGCCCATTCCAAGCTCTGCGGCTCGACCGTGACTGTCGACCTCAATCTTGAGGACGGCAAGGTCTCGGATTTCGCCCAGGACGTGAAGGCCTGCGCTCTGGGCCAGGCCTCGTCCTCCATCATGGGCGCCCATGTGATCGGCTCGACCCCCGAGGAGCTTCGCACCCTCCGCCAGACCATGCGCGCAATGCTGAAGGAGGGCGGTCCGGCCCCCACGGGCCGCTGGGAAGACCTCGCGGTGCTGGAGCCCGTCCGGGACTACAAGGCGCGCCATGCCTCGACCCTCCTGACCTTCGATGCCGTGGTCGATGCCGTCGACCAGGTCGAGGCCCGGAAAAAAGCCGCGGAGTAGGGGCCATCCGCCTTCTGAACGCCCTCGTTCTCGCTCCCGTCCGGTTCTACCGGTTTTTCATATCACCCATGCTGGGGACGAATTGCCGGTATGAGCCCAGCTGTTCGGCCTATGCCGAAGAGGCAGTGAAACGGCACGGCCCCTGGGCGGGCGGCTGGATGATGACGGCGCGGCTCTGCCGCTGCCACCCGCTCGGCGCCGCCGGCTATGATCCGGTTCCTGAGGAATTGTCCGATTCAGGACGCTGGTATATGCCGTGGCGCTACGGTCGCTGGACCGGCCGCCACATGGCGCACCGCTTCGACTGAAGCGCGCGCTGCACCACACACGAAACCGCTTACCTGCTTGGTTCGCAGGGGTGAGCACGAGGTTTTCTTTCCCATGCCCATTCTGACCTTCCCTGACGGCGCCGCACGCGATTATCCCGCCGGCACCACCGGCCTCGATGTCGCCAAGGCCATCTCGCCCTCGCTCGCAAAGCGCACCGTGGCGATGGCGCTCGACGCCCAGATCCACGATCTCGCCGATGTCATTCACGGCGACTGCAAGATCGATTTCATCGGCCGCGAAGACCCGCGCGCTCTGGAACTGATCCGGCATGACGCCGCGCATGTCCTGGCGGAAGCGGTGCAGAGCCTTTTCCCCGGCACGCAGGTGACGATCGGCCCGGTGATCGAAAACGGTTTCTATTACGACTTCCACCGCAACGAGCCGTTCTCGACGGAAGACCTCGCGACGATCGAAAAGCGGATGCGCGAGATCGTCGCCAAGGACAGGCCGTTCACCAAGGAAGAATGGACGCGCGACCAGGCCAAAGAATTTTTCGGTTCGCGCGGTGAAACCTTCAAGGTCGAACTCGTCGATGCCATTCCCGCAGGCGAATCTCTGAAGATCTACAAGCAGGGCGACTGGCTCGATCTCTGCCGCGGTCCGCACATGACCTCGACGGGCAAGGTGGGCACCGCCTTCAAGCTGATGAAGGTCGCGGGCGCGTACTGGCGCGGCGATTCCAACAATCCGCAGCTGCAGCGTATTTACGGCACTGCTTTCGCCAAGCAGGAAGAGCTCGATCTCTACCTGCATCAGCTCGAAGAGGCCGAAAAGCGCGACCATCGCCGCCTGGGCCGCGAGATGGACCTGTTCCACTTCCAGGAGGAAGGACCGGGCACCGTCTTCTGGCACCCGAACGGCTGGACCATTTTCCAGGAACTGATCGCCTATATGCGGCGCCGTCTGCGGCCGCTCGGCTATCAGGAAGTCAACGCTCCGCAGCTTCTCGACGCCTCGCTCTGGCAGACCTCCGGTCACTGGGAGTGGTACCGCGAGAACATGTTCAAGGCGCAGTCGGCCGGCGACGACACCGAGGACGAGCGCGTCTTCGCGATCAAGCCGATGAACTGCCCGGGCCATGTGCAAATCTTCAAGCATGGCCTCAAGAGTTACCGGGATCTTCCTCTCAGGCTTGCGGAATTCGGTTCCGTCCATCGCTATGAACCGTCGGGCGCGCTGCACGGCCTGATGCGCGTGCGCGGGTTCACGCAGGACGACGCCCACATCTTCTGCACCGAGGATCAGCTCGCCGAGGAATGCCTCGCGATCAACGACCTCATCCTCTCGACCTATTCGCATTTCGGCTTCGACGAGATCGTGGTGAAGCTCTCGACACGGCCCGACAAGCGCGTCGGAACCGACGCGGCCTGGGATCACGCCGAAGACGTGATGGCCGACGTGCTGCGCGAGATCGCGCGGCGTTCGGGCAACCGGATCAAGACCTCGATCAATCCGGGCGAGGGCGCGTTCTACGGCCCGAAATTCGAATACGTCCTGCGCGACGCCATCGGGCGCGACTGGCAGTGCGGCACGACGCAGGTCGACTTCAACCTGCCGGAACGCTTCGGCGCGTTCTATATCGGCGCCGACGGCGAGAAGAAGGTGCCGGTCATGGTGCACCGCGCCATCTGCGGCTCGATGGAGCGGTTCCTCGGCGTGCTGATCGAGCACTTCGCGGGCTCGTTCCCGCTCTGGCTGGCTCCGGTGCAGGTCGTGGTCGCCACGATCACGCAGGAAGCGGACGCGTATGCACAGGAAGTCGTGGCCGCGATGAACAAGGCAGGCCTGCGCGCCGTGGCCGATCTTCGCAACGAGAAGATCAACTACAAGGTCCGCGAACATTCGCTGGCAAAGGTGCCGGTGCTCGCGGTGGTCGGGCGCAAGGAAGCGGCGGAGCGGATGGTGTCGATCCGCAGGCTCGGCTCGCCGGACCAGAATCCGGCCATGCTTGACGACGCGCTGAAGGCGCTCGTCGCGGAGGCGACGCCGCCTGATCTTCGGGAGTAAACCGGTTCGTCTCTATTCCGGCGGCGCGGCCATGTTGGCCGCGACGTCCACGCGCTCGGCGCGGCCGGAATGGACTTCGAAGGGCTTCTGGAAAATGCGGCCCTCATAGCGCGCCACGGCGACGTATTCGCCTTCGGCCAGGACCACGTTCTTGATGGCCGGCAGGCTCTCGGACACGACGTCGCCGCCGGGCGTGAGAAGGCTCCAGGAGGCATCCGGAATTTCGCGGCCATCGGCGACAAGGCGCAGATCCACGCGGCCGGCCTTGTGCAGCACCGCGGCCTCCGTGAGCTTTCCCGGCTCGACGCGCAGCTCGGAGATGACCTTCGCGTTGGCCTGTCCGTACGTGGATGTGACCTGGTAGGCGCCCGCCTTCAGCCGCAGGAGCTCCCCGGCTCTCACCTGCGCGACGAGTTCCTCGGAATTGGCGTCCGCGCGGTGGATTTCGAAACTCAGCTCGGCGGACGGGATCGTCTTGTTGCCGACCGTGCCGGCGAACCGCAGCGCGCCCGCGTTCAGCGCGATTTCCTCGCTGACCGATTCGGTGCCGAGCACGACATGCCGGGTGGCGGATGCGAGGCCGTAGACGACATGGACGATATAGCCGCCCGGATCGAGCGTGATGAAGGGCTTGGGCTCGATGGTTTCAAAGACGAGCGCGTGATTGCCGTTGAAGTCCGGCTGGTCGGAGAAGACGCGCCAGCGCAGGCCGCTGTCGATGGGCGCCGATTTGTCGAAGAACAGAGCCGACAGGCTCAGCACCGTCTTGGTCTGCGAGCCGGGGCTGAACGGGGCGAGCGTCTGGCTGCGCCGCTGCTGGTCGGGGGAGCTTTCGAGCGGCGACGGCACCGAGATCGACATCCCGTCCTGCGGCGCCAGTGAATTCAGGTCCATCTGCGCCCGCGCGGCCGAGCCGGACGCGAAAAGCAGGAGGGTGGCCGCGAGAAGGCCTCGGGCGAGGGGGCTCAGCATCCGACTCGTTTCCCCGAAAACCCGGGCTTTTGCAAGACACGCCCTTAGTGGCGTTGCCGTGCCCCGCCGCATTTGCCAAACAGACAGCCTCACGAGGATCCCATGACCGACGCCACAGACCTTCTGCTCAGCCGCCGTTCCGTGCCGGCCTTCCTGTTGCGCGAGCCGGGGCCCTCGCAGGCTCAGATCGAAACCCTGCTGACAGCGGCGAGCCGCGTCCCCGATCACGGCAAACTCACGCCCTGGCGCTTCATCCTGGTCGAGGGCGAGGCCCGCGCACGGCTCGCCGACCGGCTGGCTGAAACGGCCCTCGCGGTTGAGGGCGCCGACGCCGAGAAGATCGCTGGGGACAAAAAGAGGTTCGATGCGCCGTTGACCGTCATCGTCGTCAGCCGCGCGGGGCCGCACGTCAAAATCCCCGAATGGGAGCAGGTGCTGTCGGCGGGTGCGGTGTGCATGAACCTCATGCTCGCGGCCCATGCCGGAGGCTTCGCCGCCAACTGGCTGACCGGCCGGGCCGCCTACGACAAGACGGCCGCCGATATTCTGGGCCTCGCCGACGCCGAACGCGTTGCGGGCTTCATCTATATCGGCACGGCCGCAGAGGCGCCGTCCGACCGGCCGCGTCCGCCGCTCGATGAGATCGTGACGCGGTGGCAGGGGTGAGCGAGACGCATTTCTACGATCCGGCTGAGGGGCACCGTCTGCCGCACGATCCCTTCAAGGCGATCATCGCGCCACGCCCGATCGGCTGGATTTCGACGGTGGACAAGGACGGGCGCGGCAATCTCGCGCCCTACAGCTTCTTCAACGCTTTCTGCTCCTCGCCGCCGATCATCGGGTTTTCGAGCGAGGGCCTCAAGGATTCGGCGCGGAATATCGGCGAGACCGGGGAATTCGTTTTCAATCTCGCGACGAAGCCGCTGGCCGAACAGATGAGCAAGACGGGCGCCGCGGTCCCTCCCGGCGTCGACGAGATGGTTCTGGCGGGCCTCACACCCGCGCCGTGCCGGGTTGTACGGGCCTCCCGCATCGCCGAGAGCCCGGCCGCCCTGGAATGCCGTTTGCTCGACATCATCGAGCTGAAGGATCTCAAAGGCCGTCCGCTGAAGAGTTTCCTCATCACCGGCCAGGTCGTCGGCGTCCATATCGATATGGCGTATCTGACGGCAGACGGTCTGTTCGACACCGCCGCCGCGCGGCCCGTCGGGCGCTGCGGCTATCTCGCGGACTATGCGGAGGTCTCAAGCCTGTTCGAAATGCACCGGCAGCGCTGAGCGTTAACCTTCAGTTTACCATACTGGACCGAAGGTGGGTGGCGCCCAAGAAAGGGCGATTCCAACCGGTCGGTTTTCAGCTCCATGAGCGTCTGGTCCGTCAGCGATGTGACGCAGGGCATTACGGGAAGCCTCCGTAAGGCCGCGCAGGCGACCGGCGCCGGCTTCGATTACCTCGTCAAAACCGCGATGCGCGAGTCCAGCATGGACCCGTCGGCGAAGGCGAAAACCTCGTCGGCGGCGGGCATGTTCCAGTTCGTGGAGCAGACCTGGTTCCAGATGGTGAAGGAGGAGGGCCCGAAATACGGGCTCGCCAAGGAAGCCGCCGCCATCACCCAATCGGCCAATGGCCGCTACAGCATCGCCGATCCGAAAATGCGCGAACGCGTTCTCGGGCTTCGCTACGACACCGAAGTCTCCTCGCTGATGGCGGGCGAGTTCACCGAAAAAAACAGCGCGCAGATGAGCGCGGCCTTGCGCCGCCCGCCGAGCGAGGGAGAGCTCTACGCCGCGCACTTCCTCGGCGCGCAGGGCGCGATCGATCTCATCCGTCTTGCGAGCGCGGCGCCCGACGCCAAGGCCGCGAACGCGTTCCCGGACGCCGCCAGCGCCAACCGTTCGATCTTCTACAAGGGCGGCAAGGCTCTCAGCGCCGCCGAAGTCCTGGCCAAGGTCGTCAGCAAGCACGACGCGACCTCGGTCCGGCCCGCGGACATGATCGCGAACGCGGCCGAGCCGCCCGCGCAATTCGTGGGGCAGGGGCCTGCGAGCTTCTTCACCAATGCCACGCCTTCGGGCCCCGCTCTCGCCTATGCCGGCGACGGCCAGGTGTTTCATTCCATGTTCCAGACCGCGCGGCGGCCGCCGGTGTCGTCGTATGTACACGGCATCTGGGCGGACCTCGCCCCGGCCGGAACCGCCGGTCGGGCGTCGGTCAAACAGGCGGTGGTTACGCAGGGCGCCGGCAGCGCGGCGGATATGTCCGCGCGGCAGCCGCTCGATCTCTCAACTTTCCTCAAACCGGGTATCGGCGCGAAGGCCGGGGACATCTGACATGATTGTGCAGCGCTTTCTGGAATGGGCTCCGACGGCGGTAGCCGCACAGCGCGCCGAAGGCGCGGGTGCTCTTGCAAGAGCTTATCTCTATTCGGGCCTCGATCTGGCCGACCAGCAGGCGGCGGAAGCGGCGCTGACCATGCTGCTCGACGACCCTTGCGTCGATGTCCGGCGCAACATCTCGGAAGCGCTCGCGCCCAGTCCGTTCGCGCCGCGCCATGTCGTTCTCGCGCTGGCGCAGGATTCGCCGGAGGCGGCGGTGCCGATGCTGATGCTTTCGCCCGTCCTGCACGACAGCGATCTGATCGGCCTTCTGCCGATCCGCGGCGAAGAAGAACAGGCGGCGATCGCCGCGCGCGGCCCGCTCTCGGCCGCCGTGGCGGCGGCGCTCGCCGAAATCGGCCGGCCGATGGCCTGCGCGGTTCTTGCGCGCAATCCGCATGCCGAAATCACCTACCGCGCCTTCGCGCGTCTCGTCGAACGCCACGGCTCCGACGCCAGCGTGCGCGGGGCGCTGCTCGATCGCGACGATCTTCCCGTGGCCGAACGCCAGAAACTGATGCTGAAACTCGCCGACCGGCTCGGCCGGGCGGCGGTCTCCCATTTCAGCCTGGACGAGGAGCGCGTGCGCCGCATGACGCAGGACGCCTGCGAGACCGCGACGCTCGCGCTCGCCGAAGCCCTGCCGACGGTGCGGCCGCTCGTCACCCATCTTCGCGAAAGCGGACAGCTGACGACCGCCTTGGTTCTGCGGGCACTGCTGATGGGCGACATGGATTTTGTCGAAGCCGCGTTCGCGGAGTTGACCGGAGTGGACATGGAACGTGTCCAGCGCCTGCTGCAGGACCCCGTCCGCGCCGGTTTCCGCGCGCTCTTCCAGGACGCCGGATTTCCGCCCACGGTTTATGGCGCTTTCCGCGAGGCGCTGGAGGCCTGGATCGACCTGCGCGATTGCGATGTGTCGGGCGCCGAGGCCCGGCGCCATGTCGCCGAGCGTGCTTTGGCCAAGGCCGTGCCGGACGATCTTGCCGGCCCGGCGGAGATTCTGAAGCGCATGGTGGCGGAAGCTGCGCGCGAACAGGCGATCGAGACGCTGAAGCCGACCGCAGGGAAACGGCTGGCGGCGGCCTGATCCGCGCGGAACGCGCGCGGATGGCTGCTGTTCACAAAGCCGGGCTGATCAGTAAATGTCGGCTGCGATCTTGATGAAACGGTCGACGCCGATAATGGCTTCGCGCGCCGTGCGCAGCCCGTCGATCAGCTTGCGCGCAACCTTGTCGGTCTCGTCGCGGACGTCGTCGCGCACCACGGCGCGGATCGCGTCGATATGGGCATCGATGAGCTCGATCACCTGGGCGTCGATCGTTTCCGCGCCCTCGATGAGGTCGCACAACCCGTCGGCGATTTCGCCCGCCAGCGCATAGCCGAATGTGCGGCCCTGGCCGCGGATATCGTGCGCGGCGCGGTACAGCACCTGCTGTTTGTCGGGGTCTGTGGGCGCGGCACGGAATGTCTCGCGCGCGGCTTCGAGCTTTGTCGCCTCGTCGCGCATCCACGCGGAAAAATCGGTCGCAAGGGCGGCCAGAGCCTCCTCGGCGCGCGCGAGCGCGGCTGTGTCGAAGCCGTCTTTCGTCCCGGTGCCGATCGACATGACGCGGTCGCGCAAGGTCGGTGGCGGGATAATGACCGTGTGGTCCTTGTGGACGATTGTCTCGGGTTGTTTTTCCTGGCGGCGCTTCGCGTCTTTCATATTGCCCCCCGCGCTTTGTTGTAGAGCGGCTGCTGCTCGATGACTTCGACATCGCCGCCGGTGCGGCGTTCGGGGCCGATATAGTTTGCCGACGGCGTGCGGCGCCGGTCGGGTCCGAAATAGTCCTTTGTCTGTACAAAGGAACGCGGGTTCACGACCACGTTGAGAATGCGCTGGTAAAGCGCCTTGGCCGAAATCGGCTTGCACAGGAATTCGGTGACGCCGGCATCGCGGGCGCGCAGGACGCGGCTCTTTTCCGAATGGCCGGTCAGCATGATGATGGGTGCATAGGGGTTCGCATTGGCGCCGGGCTTGCGGATCATCGCGGTCAGTTCGAGTCCGTCGAAAATCGGCATGGCCCAGTCGGTGATGACGATGTCCGGAAGATAGGTGGTGTAGGCTTCGAGACCCGCTGCGCCGTCCTCGGCCTCATAGACTTCGCGGGCGCCGAAGCCATGCAGGAGCGTCCGCAGAATACGGCGCATATGCGCGTTGTCGTCGATGACGAGAAAGCGCAGTTTGTTGAAATCCACCCGGATCATAAAGGTCCCAGCAGCTTCAGCCTGAAGCGTCCCTATAGGGATGTCAGAATTGAGTTAACGCAAGGTTTGATCGCGGGATGAGCAATGCATAGCCGGGTTGCGAACCTGTGCATGGCGGAAAGTGCGCCAGATGCCTATTAAAACGGCGAAAGGAGCCCTAACCCGTGTTTATTATTCATTTTATCAGGACTGCAATTGCCCGTCGTCGCGCCGTCAGCCATCTTCGAGGCATGGACGACCGCCTGTTGAAGGATGTCGGCATTCCGCGCCAGGACATCGTCAATGTCGTGTACGGCCGCACGCGCTGACATTTCCCGCGGCGGGAACAGCGAAAGGCGCCTTTTGGGCGCCTTTTCTGTTTTTCGGGGATGGCGCATGTCGAAGCGGTGCCGAATAGTTCGCGTTGACACAAAGTTTGCCTCTGCACCCCTGCATGTCTATGGTGCGCGCCGCTCCCCAAACGGGCAGACTCACTTCACAGACGGACTGTCATGGCGGACATTTTCAACGAGATCGAAGAGGACCTCCGCCGCGAGCGGATGACGCGCCTGTGGAAGCGCTTCGGTCCCATCGTCATTGCGGTCGCGGTGCTGATCGTGCTCGGCGTCGCGGGCATGCGCGCGTGGGAGTGGTATTCGGCCAAGCAGGCCGAGGAAACCGGGGCCCGCTTCGAGGCTGCTTTGGCACTGACCCGGCAGGAGAACAACAGCGCCCAGGCCGCGGCCGCGCTGGAGGCGATCGCGAAGGATGGTCCCGGCGGCTACGCCCTGTTGGCCCGCTTCCGCGCGGCGAGTGACCTGGCGGCGACGGACAAGGCCGCCGCGGCGGCGCGCTTCGACGAGATAGCGCAGGATATTTCGGTGTCTTCCCCGGCGCGCGATCTTGCCCGCATCCGGGCCGCGCTCCTTCTGGTCGATACCGGCAGCCAGGCCGATGTCGCGAGCCGCGTCGAGCCGCTGGCCGCGACAGGCAACAGCTGGCGCCATTCCGCCCGCGAAATCCTGGCCCTTGCCGCCTGGAAGGCCGGCAATGTCGCCGACACCCGCCGTTGGGCACAGGAACTCATTTCCGACATCGAGACGCCGCAGGGCGCGCGCGCGCGGGGCCAGCTTCTGCTCGATCTCGCCTCCGGCGCCGAACTTGCAGGCTCGCCGGCGCTACCGCCCGCATCCGCTCCCATGCCCGCCCCGGGACCGGCCGAAGCCGGTTCGCCCGCTCCCGCTGCCCCGCCAGCGCCATGATGTTCAAGGACAAGCGCATCATGTCACGTCGCATCGCCACTCTTCTTCTTCTCTGCGCCTCAACCCTCGCTCTGGCGGGATGCGGATCCGTTTCGAAAATGAACCCGTTCGCCGAGAAGGATAAGATTCTTCCGGGCGAACGCCGCCCGGTGTTCGCGCCGGGTACGAGCTTTGCGGGCCCCCGCAAGCTGCCCCCGCCGAACAGCGATTATGTCGGCGCCACCATGCCGGCCGATCACGTCGCTGCTCCGGCGGCCTCCACGCCGCCTCCGGCTCCGGGCACCGACCCGAATGCCGCTCCGGCCACGGCAACCCAAACCACCGCGCCCCGCAAGCAGCAATATCAGGTGCCTCCGGCGCCTCCGCTGCCACCCAATCCGCGCTAAGCGCTCAGCACGCGGGAAAGTCGGCCAATGCCCGTCATAGCAATCATCGGCCGCCCGAACGTCGGCAAATCCACTTTGTTCAACCGTCTCGTCGGCAAGCGCCTCGCGCTGGTCGACGATCAGCCGGGCGTGACGCGCGACCGCCGCGAAGGCGCGGCCAGTGTCGGGGATTTCGAATTCACCGCCGTCGACACTGCCGGTCTTGAGGATGCGGAACAGTCTTCGCTCGCCGGCCGCATGACGGCGCAGACGGTGGCTGCCATCGCCGACGCGGATGCGATTCTCTTCGTCGTCGATGCGCGCAGCGGCCTCATGCCTGACGACCGCCATTTCGCCGAGATCGTCCGCAAATCCGGAAAGCCCGTCGTGCTTGTCGCCAACAAGGCGGAAGGCAAGGAGGGCACCGCCGGTGCGTACGAGGCGTTCCAGCTCGGGCTCGGCGATCCGGTTCCGCTGTCGGCCGAACACGGCGAAGGCTTCGCCGATCTCTACCAGGCCCTGCGCGGTGCGCTCGGCGATGCCGAGTTCGACGCGGAGGAAGACGAGAGCGAAGAGGAGGGGCCGCGCGGCCCACTCTCGGTTGCGATCGTCGGGCGCCCGAACGCCGGCAAGTCGACGCTCATCAACCGGCTGATCGGCGAAGACCGGATGCTGACCGGCCCCGAGGCCGGCATTACGCGCGATTCCATTTCCGTCCCGCTCAACTGGCGCGGCAAGGAAATCCGTCTCGTCGACACCGCCGGCATGCGGCGCAAGGCGAAGGTGCAGGACAAGCTCGAAAAGCTCGCGGTCTCGGATGCGCTGCGCTCGATCCAGTACGCGGAGGTCGTGGTCGTTCTCCTCGACGCGACCATTCCGTTCGAGAAGCAGGATCTGCAGATCGCCGATCTCGTCTCGCGCGAAGGCCGCTCGCTCGTCATCGCGCTCAACAAATGGGATTTGATCGAAGACCGCGCCGGCGCGATGAAACGTCATCGCGAATCCGCCGACCGGCTTCTGTCACAGGTGCGCGGCATGCAACTCGTCGCAGTGTCGGGCGCGACCGGCGAAGGCATCGACCGCCTGATGCAGGGCGTTCTCCAGGCCTACGAAATCTGGAACAAGCGCGTCCCGACGGCCAAGATCAACCGCTGGCTCGAAGGTGTGCTGCAGCAGCATCCGCCGCCGGCGGTGCGCGGCTCTCGGGTCAAGCTGCGCTACATGACCCAGACCAAAGCGCGGCCGCCGAGCTTTGTTCTGTTCGGCACGCGCACGAAAGCGCTGCCGGAAAGCTATGTGCGCTATCTCGTAAATGGCCTGCGCGAAGCGTTCGAACTGCCGGGTACGCCGATCCGTCTCACCTTCCGCGAGCCGAAAAATCCGTTCGGAGAGGGCGGGTCTAAACGGGACGCTGAAAGCTGAGAAACCGCGCGGGTTTCGCGTCGTAGAGCATTCCGGTTTCGCTCAGCGCGGGATCCACAAGTTTCACGATATGCGCGGCGATCTCTTCGGGCGTCGGCAGCGTCATCGGGTCTTCGCCCGGCATGGCCTGAGCCCGCATCTTCGTCCGCGTCGGTCCGGGATTGAAGAGATTGACGCGGACGGGCGTGGTGCGCGTCTCTTCGGCGTATGTGCGTACAAGCGCATCGAGCGCCGCCTTCGACACCGAATACGGGCCCCAGAAGGCGCGGACATTGGTCGCGGCGCCCGAGCTGATGAAGACCGCGCGGCCGGCATCGGACCGGCGCAAGAGCGGATCCATCGAGCGGATGAGACGCCAGTTCGCGGTGACATTGACCGCCAGCACATTCTCCCACTGCTTCGGATCAATATGGCCGAGCGGGCTCAGCGGGCCGAGCAAGCCGGCATTGCCGACGAGGATGTCGAGCTTGCCGAAGCGCTCATAGAGCGCGCCGCCGAGACGGTCGATGCCGTCGTAATCCATGAGGTCGAGCGGAACGAGGGTGGCGGTGCCGCCCTTTTCCCTGATGCGGTCGTCGAGTGCTTCGAGGCCGCCGGTCGTCCGCGCGACGGCCACGATATGCGCACCGGCCGCGGCCAGGAGTTCAGCCACGGCGGCGCCGATGCCGCGCGAGGCGCCGGTGACGAGCGCGATCCTGCCGTTAAGATCTGGAGCTGACATCGGAAGAGGATCAGCCTGCTTCAGCGAGAAGCGAAAGCTGCTTCGGATGCGTTTCGCCGGTCATGTCCGTGAGAAGCGTCGGATAATCGCCGGTGAAGCAGTGATCGGTGTAGAGCGGCCGCGCCGGGTCGCGCGCTTCTTCGCCCATCGCGCGGTAGAGGCCGTCGATGGACAGGAAGGCGAGGGTGTCCGCATTGACGAATTTGCGCATCTCTTCGAGGTTCATGCGCGCGGCGAGCAGCTTGTCGCGTTCGGGCGTGTCGATGCCGTAGAAATCCGAATGCGTGATCGGCGGGCTGGCGAGCCGGAAATGCACTTCCTTGGCTCCCGCGTCGCGCATCATCTGCACGATCTTCACCGAGGTCGTGCCGCGCACGAGGCTGTCGTCGATCAGGACGATGCGCTTGCCTTCGACCTGCGAGCGATTGGCGGAATGCTTCAGGCGCACGCCGAGTTCGCGGATGCGCTGCGTCGGCTGGATGAAGGTGCGGCCGACATAATGGTTGCGGATAATGCCGAGTTCGAACGGGATGCCGCTCGCCTGGCTGAAGCCGAGCGCCGCGGGCACGCCGGAATCCGGGATCGGAACGATGACATCGGCATCGACCGCGCTTTCGCGCGCGAGCTCAACGCCCATGCGCTTGCGGACATCGTAGACGCTCTTGCCCTGAACGACCGAGTCCGGACGCGAGAAATAGATGAATTCGAAGATGCAGGGCCGGGCGCGCTGCGGCGGGAACGGCTTGTGGGATTCGATCCCGTCTTCGCTGATGACGACGACTTCGCCGTTCTCGATGTCGCGTATGTACTTCGCGCCGATCGTGTCGAGCGCGCAGGTCTCCGAGGCGAGGATGTAATGGCCGTCGAGCTGGCCGAGAACGAGCGGACGGATGCCGAGCGGATCGCGCGCGCCGATCAGTTTCTTGGTTGAAAGCGCGACGAAGGCGTAGGCGCCCTCGAGCTGGCGTATGGCGTCGATGAAGCGGTCGAGGAAGCGGTTGCGCTGGCTGCGGGCCACGAGATGCAGCACGACTTCGGTGTCGGTCGTCGACTGGCACAGCGCGCCGTCGCGCACGAGCTGTTTGCGGAGTGTCAGGCCGTTGGTGAGATTGCCGTTGTGGCCGATGGCGAAGCCGCCGGTCTCGAGTTCCGCGAACAGCGGCTGAACGTTGCGGAGAATGGTTTCGCCGGTCGTGGAATAGCGGTTGTGGCCGATCGCGGCCGAGCCGGGCAGGCGGGCGATGACGGAAGCGTCCGAGAAGTTGTCGCCGACGAGACCGAGGCGTTTTTCAGCGTGGAAGCGGTTGCCGTCGTAGGTGACGATGCCGGATGCTTCCTGACCGCGATGCTGGAGGGCGTGAAGGCCGAGCGCCGTGATGGCGGCGGCATCCGGATGACCGAAGACGCCGAAGACGCCGCATTCCTCATGAAGACGATCTGCTTCCAGCTCGCGCCAGAAATCGTCCGTGGAGCTTCCTCCGGCCAGTATGTTCATTGCACGCTCCTGGACCGGCCTGATGCGGATCCGAAATCAGTTAGGCGCCTTGGTCGTGTTCTGCAGGCGCTGCATTTCCTGCTGATCCGTCGGCCGATAGCCGGTTTCACCCGGCGCGGGCTCGGCCGGCGGTGCACCGCCTTCGGCGGGCGGCGCGCCCGGCGCCGCGGGATCCGAATCCGGCACCGTCGCCGGATCTCCTGTGCCGGGAATACCTTTCAGCCGCTTCAAGATGGTGGCTTCGGGGTCTTCCGGCAACATCGCGAGAAGCGATTGTCCGGCGCTTTCCAGGACGGGCCGCGACGCACTGTCGGCGACCCAAACGGGCTGCGAGCGTTCCGGGACGAGCCAGGCGAAGAACAGGAAGGCGATGATGGCGAGGAGGAACCCCCGGCCGGCGCCGTAGAGGAAACCGAGAGCGCGGTCGAACGGGCCGACGCGGCTGTCGAGGATGAAATCGGAGAGTCGCATCGTCACGAGCGAGACGAGCATCAGGGTGATGAGGAAAATACCAGCCCCGGCAATGACATCGGCGAGGATCTTCGGTTCCAGGTCGATCTGGGTTCGGGCCCAGTCGCGCACATCCGGAAGGAAGTAGATCGTGGCCGCCGCCGCCGCCGCCCAGGAGGCGATCGACAGGACTTCACGGGTGAAGCCGCGGATCATGGCCAGAAGGGCCGACAGAAGGATAACGCCGAGAACGATGAAATCGAGGAGCGTGATCGGCATGTAATCGCCCTGGCGGTCGGATCAAGAAATCTGGAGGACTCAACGGTCCGCCCGTCGCGGCGCCCTTATAGCCTTGCCTTTCCTTCGCGTCACGCATGAATACGGGACACAGGGCCGCGTCCTATGCAACTGCTTGGGGACGGCCGGCCCGGACGCCCCGCGCCGCGATATCCGCGACCAGCGAATCGAGTGAGGTCAGGCCGTTCAGGCTGATTCCCGACTCGGATTTGCCGCTGGAACTCGGCGAACCCGACGGGCCGATGGCGCGCGAGAAGCCGAGGCGCGTCGCTTCCTTCATGCGTAGCCCGGCATGGGCGACGGGACGCACCGAGCCGGACAGGCTGACCTCGCCGAAGAACACGCTGTCCTGCGGCAGTACGGAATTGGCGAAGGACGAGACGAGGGCGGCCGCCACCGCGATGTCGGCTGCGGGTTCCTGGATGCGCAGGCCGCCCGCGACGTTGAGATAGACGTCGTGTCCGCCGAGACGCAGGCCCGCATGGGCTTCGAGAACGGCGAGCACCATCGACAACCGGTTGGAATCCCAGCCGACCACGGCGCGGCGCGGCGTGCCGAGCGAGGAGGGCGCAACCAGGGCCTGGATCTCGACGAGGATCGGCCGCGTGCCTTCCATGCCGGCGAACACCGCGACGCCCGGCGCGGCGACGTCGCGGCTCGACAGAAACAGCGCGGACGGATTGGCGACATCTTCCAGCCCGCGCCCGGTCATGGAGAAAACGCCGATCTCGTCGGTCGCGCCGAAGCGGTTTTTCTGGGCGCGCAGAATGCGGAAGGCGTGACCCTGCTCGCCCTCGAAGGACAGCACGGCATCGACCATATGCTCGACGACGCGAGGACCGGCGATCTGTCCGTCCTTGGTGACGTGGCCGACGAGAATGACGGCTGAGCCGGAGGTCTTCGCGAACCGGATCAGAGCCTGCGCCGAGGCGCGGACCTGCGTGACGGTGCCGGGCGCGGATTCGACCGCCGAGGTCCACATGGTCTGGATCGAGTCGATGACGACGAGACGCGGCACCGGCCCCGTGGAAAGTGTCGTCAGGATATCTTCGATATTGGTTTCGGCGCCGAGTTCGACCGGCGCGTCCGACAGGCCGAGCCGTTCGGCGCGCATGCGGATCTGGGCGGTCGCTTCTTCGCCGGAGATATAGACGATCCGGTGTTCGGCGCGGGCCGAGCGCGGCCGCGGCCTGGATAAGAAGCGTGGATTTGCCGATGCCGGGCTCGCCGCCGAGAAGCACGGCCGAGCCGCGCACGAAGCCGCCGCCGGTGACGCGGTCGAATTCGGAAATGCCGCATTGCAGGCGGGGCGCTTCGTCGATCGCCCCGCCGAGGCCTTCGAGCGCTACGGTGCGTCCCCCGCGAACGGAGATGGAACTGCCCTTGGCGACCGGAGCGGAGGCGGCTTCCTCGACAATGGTGTTCCAGGCGCCGCAGGCTTCGCAGCGGCCATTCCAGCGGTTATGGGCTCCGCCGCAGGCCTGGCAAACGAAGGTGGACCGGGATTTCGCCATGAGAATCGCTCCGCAGAATCCGGAGAATGCCGGACCTGGGAGCGCTTGGCCAGAGAAATGTTCCTTATTTGTTCTTGATGCCGAGCCGGTGGCGGCGAATAGGGCGCCAAGTTACAAGAGAAAGCCGAGAATTCGGCCAGCGAAGCCAACGAATGAGACCTGCCATGAAGAGCATCGTGGACGCCCCCGATTGGTCGACGATTCCGGCACCGGTTGACGATGGGGCCACACGCCACCTCGTCGGCGCGCGGATGGCATCTGCATCACTTCCTGCTACCGACGGCGGAACCGTTGATCTGTCGGCGCTGGAGGGCCGCATCGTTGTTTACGCCTACCCCCGGACGGGGAGAGCCGGCGTCGAAAACCCCGAGGGGTGGGACATGATCCCCGGCGCGCGGGGGTGTACTCCGCAGTCCTGCTCGTTCCGTGACCATTTCGCGGAATTGAAGGCGCTGGGAGTGGATCACCTTTTCGGTCTCTCGACGCAATCTCCGGACTACCAGCGGGAAGCCGCCGAACGCTTGCATCTGCCATTCGCGATCCTGTCGGACGAGCAGTTGAAGCTGACCCGCGCGATGAACCTGCCTACCTTCGAGGCCGGAGGGATGACGCTGTTGAAGCGCTTCACGCTGGTCATCAGGGACGGCAAGGTGGAGCACGTCTTCTACCCGGTGTTCCCGCCGGACCGGAGCGCGGGGGACGTGATTGAGTGGCTCTCGTAGAAGGCGGGGCCGGTCATGTCATAAGAGGAATTGCGATGGTCTCGGCAACGGTGGAATTGCGAAGTGTCGAGGGCACCGAAGCCGCGGTGGGATGGCCCGGCGGGCATACGATCATGATGTTGTGCTACATTAATCTCGCACTTTTGGCGGCGAATCCGACCGTCCATTGACAGGCCAATTTCTGGCCGGAACGAGAACTCTCGACCCTTCTCTGCCCCTCTTGCGGAGCAGTCCTACGGCAAGCCGTGACCCGAAAGCGGACTTGCTAGCCGCCGCCGAGCGTTATCTTCCTTCAAGAAAGAACCTTGCCGAGGAAAGCACGCATCACGCCGTTGAATTGCTCTGGCCTTTGCAGCGGTGCGAAGTGGCTCACGCCGGACAGGATGATCAATTCCGCTGCCGGAATGCTCCGCGCGAGATATTCGGCATGTTCGGGCTTGATGAACTCGTCGTGCTCGCTTTGCACGATCGCAACGGGCACATGGATATGGGTCAAGTCCCCGGCAGAATAGTTAGGTTCGCTCTTCATCATCTGGCCGACCGCTTCGACAAATACATTGAATTGGTCCGGCGTGGCCGATAGGTCGGCATAGTCCTTGGCGTGCCGTCTGAAACATCGGTCGACGATCGGAGTGGGCTCGAATTCCTTTGTGCCGCTGGGGTCCATGTTGCAGCCGAAGAAGAATACACCGTCAACACGCTCGGGTGCTTTCATTGCGAGGATCAAAGCGATGCACGCGCCGTCGCTCCAGCCTACAACGGCCGTCTTTTCCAACTGCAGCGCGTCCATCACGGCGAGCACGTCGGATGCCATCAACTCATATGTAAAAGGCCGCTGATCGCGCGTGCTGCGGCCGTGGCCGCGGCTATCAATGAGCACGGCGCGATAGCCGGAGCTGACCAGCGTTGAAACTTGATAGCCCCAATTACCGCTATGGCCGAGGCCACCATGCAGCAGGATCACGGGAGAGCCGGACCCGTATGTCGCGTACCAAATTCGAGCGCCGTCGTGATCCACGAAGCCCTGATCGCTCGTAACGGGCAGAGGCGCAGCGCCATGCGCCTCGAAATTCTTAAGGTCGTCGTCGTGTGATTCCATGCTGACAATGTCCGCTTCTGGGCGCGCTTGCGTCATTCGTGTGTCTGCTGGGAATGACGCATTCCCACCCGTTGCCGTCATTTAGAGATGTCTAATGTCGGGCGGGTGATTTATGATAAAGAGCCGCTCGCCAGACCGTAGAAAATGCTGAATGGCGGCAGTGCGTGGAAAGCGGCCGCAACCCATTCCAGCCATCGCGCGAGGTGATCGCGTACCGCTTTCGTGGAGAAGTCATATCGACTGCGCAAGCCGAAAACCAAGATCATCGATTTGGAACGTTGGATGACTGCGACGCCGATTGGTAGCTAGACAGCCTCTATCGCGATCAGCCCAACCACCGCCACGAAAGACGCGATACGGACCGTAGACAAGGGGATCATATTGATCCGAGCACCACTCCCAAACATTGCCCAGCATATCGTAGAGGCCCCAGGCATTAGGCTGCTTTTGACCAACCGGGTGAAGGTGCCCGCCTGAGTTCTCCAGGTACCACGCGATGCTGTCGAGGTCGCCGTATCTCGGCCCGTTCGTTCCACCACGGCAGGCATATTCCCATTCCGCCTCGCTGGGCAGGCGATAGCCGTCGCTATCCCGAATGGAGTCAGCGCCGTCTTCGTAGACGCGGTAACTTTCTGAAAGCCCCGCTGAACGAGACAGAAGATTGCAGAACCGTACTGCATCAAGCCAAGATACGCTTTCGACCGGGCTATGCGCCTCGGCATATGATGACGGGGACGTTCCCGTCACCGCCGCGTAAAGAGCCTGCGTAACCGGAGCGCTCCCCATCCGGTATGGTTTGAGCTCAACATGCCACGTACGCTTGGTCCTGTCGTCCCGAAGCTTTGTTGTACCAGAAGGGACTCGAACCATTCGCAGGCTGAGCGCTTCTGGTAGGTCCTCCATAGTCCCGCCTCCGGTAACCTGCACGGGCGAGACGAGTACCGATAAAGCTCGCGGCATACAATGAAGCCCCGGCCAGAGAGGTCTCAGCCGCCCAAGTCCGCGTCCCACCCGGTCGGCGAGGCGGCGTTCGCCACCGCCGGCGGCGCGCTGCTGACCGCCGGCGTCGAGGTCGGCTACGACACTGCCGACGCCTTCACCGCCGACGGCCGCCTCGGCCTCAACCTGCCGTTCTGAGGCTTGTGCCAAAGGGGGGCGCGGCTTTGGCGGAGGGGCCTGAATCCCCATTGCTGGCGTGGCGAGGCCTATCGTGAATAACCTCATCCTCCCCTGAGCCGCCCGATCTCTTCCAGTTCACTGACAAGGCGCTCTGATTTGATATCGAGCGTCATGGCGTCCCTGAGCCGGCGGGCTGCAATACCGAATTGAGGCTCCTTCGCGAGGCGGGCCAACGCGGCGGCGATTTCGACCTCGGAGGCGTCGGGCTGTAAGATCAATCCGGCCCCGTGGGCTTCGACGCGCAATGCGATATCATTCTGATCGCGTCCCATCGGCATGACTAGAACGGGCAGGCCGTTGGACAGCGCACGGCTCACGGTTCCGTGGCCGCCGTGTGTGACGACTAACGAGACGTCTTTCATCACCGCGTCATGTGGCGCGCTGGGCAACAACGTTACCCGGCTTGGCCCGTCGAGCGTGGTGCCATCCAACGCAGGCCCCACGGTCGCGACACCGTCCATACCAGCATGCGCTACGGCGTTGACCGAGCGTTGCAGCGCATGGGCCTGACCTTGTTCTGTGGTGCTGAAAGAGATCAAAACTCGAGGGCGGCCGGATCCGGGTTGCCAGGGAGCTGTCCACGGCTTCGACCAGCTGGAGTCATCCAGCAACGGTCCAATGTACCGCACATTTGGAGGAAGTTGATCAGCTACAAAATCGAATGCCGCGCTCATTGCAATCAGAAGGCGCTCGGCGCGGTCGAACAGCTCCAATACATGGCCTGCAGGAGGAAGACCCTGACTTGCGCGGGCCTCATTCAGCATCGGCAGCCACTCATTCATCACGGCGAGGTACTGGTTCGTAACATCCTCGACCTTTTCGCGATCTTCCGCGGTTTGTGGCGCCGGCAAGCGACTTCCTATTGGCGGGACTCCTGGCAGCGGTCGCAGACTGATTGTTGGCGAGAGGAGCGCGCAAGGGATGCCGGCGGCCTCCGCAGCCAATGTAGATCCGAACAGGGCGGTGTCGCTCAGCAGAACATCCGTTGGCGTGCGTTCCAACTCCTCGCGCGTGTCAGCAGCGCGGGCTGCTGCCGGGCCAAAGAGAAGATAATCGTACGCGTATCGCAGACCGTCGCGCTCCTCCGCGATCGGAGAAATGCGAGGGCTGCGCTGCCAGGCAACAAAGCCAAACCCTGCCGTCTCCACCTCCGAGCGCGCATCCGGACGCGAAATGAAGCGAACGGTATGACCATGCCTGCGCAACTGACCGGCCGCGGTCAAAGTTGGCCCAAGGTGGCCCGCCCCTCCCCAGGACGCGACAAGAATATTGTAGGGCATAGAGGGCCACGCGCGTAATGACTTGGCTCGATTGCGTTGCTTCAGGGCAGCATCGGCAGGGGGCGTCGCCGAGAACAGGCCGTCGCGATCGAAACGCCGCTTCGTATCCTGCCGAGTCTGACAGCTGCATAAACGCGAATGTCGGCTTCGAAGAAGCGGCCGGAAACTTCAAGAAATCGTGCGAAGCCGACCTCCGCGTTGGCGTCGCTGGAGGCCGGGAACGGGTCATGGGCTGAGTTCAGCCGAAGGCGTCGAGCAACTCCGCCCGCCGCCGCCTAGAGACTCACTTGATCTCCCAGGTCGTGTTGTGCGGGATGTCCATCGCAGTATAGCCGCCGGGACCAGCCAGGGCAGGCATTGCTATACAAGCAAATGGCTCGCTTCCAGTAATTCCCTTGTATTTACCTGTTCCACCCGTGATGACATGGGTTCCGCAAGCCATGTCAGGCTTCGACTTGTCGACATCACGTGTGTCAAATGTCGAGAAGATCTTGTCGCCGTCGGCATCTGCCAACACGCAAGCGCCGTCGATGTATTTCTTTTCGCCGGACGCCACGTTCAGTGCTGCGCACTGTGCTGACATCTTGTCGAACATCTTTTCCCCTTTCATATTTTCGGTCGTTCCGACCGCCTCCAACGTGGTGGCCGTACCGAGTTCGGGAATATCAATGCTCATCAAAGGCCGAAAGATGAAGTGCGTCACGTAGGGCGTAGTCCCTTTCTTTTCTATCGGGTCTCCTATGCCGATCCCAGTTGAAAGGGCCATTAATACTCCAGATAGAAGTGCTGTCTTGGAAAATATAGTAGTCATTGCTCCCTCCCTAGATATATTAGAGGAACATAGACTTTAGACTATTGGTCGTCTGTGAGGTCGCGAAGCAACAAACGATATCCGCGCAGGAATTCGCCAGTCCTGCGCCAAGTTGTTGCCTCAAAACGGCCAATAAATATAGTCGCGCGTGCCTGTTCGGTCTAGAGCAGATTCGACTTACTCAGGTCGTATCCGGCGGCCTCGAAATAGTGTCGGCATTCCTCGGCGGTGAACTCGGAGAGGCAATCGGCGACGATCAGCGGCCGGCTGGTTCAACCGTTGCGACAACGCGCTCTATCGCTGTCGTCAGAGAAATCGTGCCGCGCCGGTGTTCGCTGTCGTTCTGGTGCATGAACAGGCCGTTGGCGATTCCCTCATACATGCCGAGAAGCGCGCTCGCCACCTCGCCGGGCACGCCTTCCTCGGCAAGCAGCGCGGCGCGGCGCTCCGGCGGGACCGGCACCGGCACCACCGGGCGGCCGAGAACTTCCGCGAAGGCCGACGCCACATCGCCGGCGCTCCAGTCTTCCGGTCCGCCCAGCTCCACGACCCGCTTCCCGGTCCATTCCTCGCACAGCACGGTTGCCGCCGCGCGCCCGACATCGATCGTGCTCACCATCGGGATTCTCTGAGAGGGTTCGAGAAAGGTCGGCAGCACGCTTTCCGACATGACAGTTTCCGCCACCTCGCCCCAGGTCTCGACAAAATAGCCCGACCGCAGGAAGGCGGTCGCCGGTGCCACCCCGTCAAGCAGGGCCTCGAACCGGTTGAGGGTGGCGATGACGCCGGTGCCGGAGGCATGCTGCGCTCCGATAGACGACAGGACAACGGCCTTGGGCAGACGCGCCCGCCGTGCTGCATCGGCCAGCGCCGCGCCGAGTTCTTCCGCGCGCGCATAGGGATCACCGCTCACCGGCGGCGGATTGAGCAGGAACGCTCCCGACGCGCCCTTCAGCGCATCGGCCATCGCGTCGGCATCCTCGATGCTCGCGACGGCCACCTCCGCGCCGAGGGCTGTCCATTTTTCACCCTGTTCCTTGCGGCGCAGGACGACACGCACGGCCTCGCCGCTTTCGATGAGGGCGCGCGCTGCCTCGCCGCCGGCCCGTCCGTTTGCTCCAAGCACGACATACATGATTGCCACTCCGTCAGCTCGCTCGATAGAGGAACAGATAGGCGCGGGATTTCCATGCGTCCAATGCATGTGGCATATAGTCAACATGCGCGAAGTGGATTTACGCCGGATCGACCTCAACCTGCTGGTGGCGCTTGAGGCGCTGCTGGATGAGAAGAACGTCACACGGGCCGCCCACCGGCTCGGCATGAGCCAGCCGGCCGCGAGCCGTGCCCTGGGGCGATTGCGCGCGCTGTTTTCGGACGCGCTGCTGGTCGATGGGCCGGGCGGCTACGTCCTCAGCTCCCGTGCCGAAGAGGTGCGCCCCGTGCTGCGCAGGATACTGGCAGGCGTAGGAGAAATGTTGGAAGCGAACTCGTTCGATCCCGCGACGGCGACGGGTCGAATCCGGCTTCTTATGCCCGATCTCCAGGCCGTCGCGCTCACGCCGCACTTGCTCGCGCGCCTCGCCCGCGAGGCACCGTCCCTCGATCTCGATATTGTCGCGCCGGGCACGAACGGGATCGAAGCGCTGGAGCACGGTGTCGCGGATGCGATGGTGGCGCTGATCGACGAAGCGCCGGCCGGCATCCACCGACGCCGCCTCTATGACGAAGAACTCGTGACGCTCATGCGGGCGCATCACCCTGCGCTCGCCGGAAAACTCACGCTCGACCGCTTTCTGGCGCTTGAGCATATCGTGGTGAGCGTCACCGGCGTCGGGCCTGCACCTGTCGATGAGGTGCTTGCGCGGATGGGGCGAACGCGACGGGTGAAGCTGCGCGTGCCGAACTTCTTCGCGGCGGTCGAGATCGCCGCTCGCTCCGACCTCATCATGACCCTGCCGTCGAGCCTGGCACGAGCGGCCGCCAACATGAGGCGCTTCGTATCGTTGCCGCCGCCCCTCGATCTTGGGAGTTTCACGATGAGCCTCGCCTGGCACGCGCGCCAGCAAGACGCGCCCAGGCACATATGGTTGAGACGTGCCATTGTCACGGCGGCGATGGATATGTCATCGGTGATTGAAGTTGGAAGCTGAGGCCGCAAAGCGGGCTATCTGCCGCACAACTCCCCAAACCGACTCCGCGTTCATCGAAGATTCTATAGGTCTGTGTGGGACGTTTGAGTCCAGACTCTGTGTTTTGATCGTCTCGATAGTGTCGAGCGCGTTCCGTGAACCGTGACTGCGACGCTTGAGGGCGGTCTCTGCCAGCGATGTCGGCGGGCATGGGCATGGTCGGCACTTCGCTTCGCCGGAGGCGTCCCGTGAGCATCAACGGCGTCTGACCTCGTTCGCGTTTTCGTGAACGGCGACAATGAAGCCAATCTCCGGAACCCGGCGTACCTATGTCCGAACGAAAAGAGGGGATTCCCATGATCAATCGGCGAAGCGTTCTTCTGGGGGGCGTGGCCGGGTTTGGAGCTCTTATGTTTGGGCGGAGTTTGTTTGGCGGTTCGACGGAAGCGGCTGAGGCGTTCGAGGTCACGAAGACGCCCGAGGAATGGCGCAAGATCCTGACGCCGGAACAGTATGCGGTCCTGCGCGAAGAGAGCACCGAGTATCCCGGTTCGAGCCCCCTGAACCATGAAAAGCGCGAAGGCATCTTTGCTTGCGCGGCGTGCGACCTGCCGCTGTTCTCGTCAAAGACGAAGTTCGACAGCGGCACCGGCTGGCCGAGCTTCTGGCAGCCGCTGGACAATGCCGTCGGCGAGACGGTCGACTACAAGCTCATCATGAAGCGGACGGAAGTTCATTGCCGCCGCTGCGGCGGGCATCTCGGCCATGTGTTCGACGACGGGCCGCCGCCGACCGGCTTGCGCTACTGCATGAACGGCGTGTCGCTGAAGTTCACGCCCGGCGTGGCCTGATGTCAGCCCATAAAGCCCGTACTTCAGCCAATATAGGTCCGCGCGAAGCGCGGACCTAACCGCGTCAATACTTCATAGCCGAGCGTGCCGGCGGCGCCGCCGAGTTCGTCGATCGTGATGCCGTCGCCGACGATCGTCGCCATGTCGCCGGGCGCGACCGAGCCCGGGGGCAGGGACGTGATGTCCACCGCCGTCAGATCCATCGAAATCCTTCCGACAAAAGCGCAGCGCGTTCCGGCGATGACGGCGTCCGCGCCCTTGTGCGCATCGCTCGACCCCGCGGCGCGGATCAGGCCATCGGCATAACCGATCGACAGCACGGCGAGCACCGTCGGCTTGGACAGAGTTTCCGCCGCGCCGTATCCGACTTTGTCGCCGGCTTCGGCGGTGCGAATCTGGATCACGCGCGCTTCAAGCTTCACGACCGGCTGCATCGGGTTTTCGCGCGCGGAGAACGGGTTGCCGCCGTAGAGCGCGATGCCCGGACGGCACAGATCGAAGCGCAGCGGGCCGCCCGTCAGCGTCGCCGCGGAATTGGCGAGACTCGCGGGAACGCCGGGGAACAGCGCCGCTGCCGTCTGAAACGCTCCGAGCTGGCGCACATTTGCGCGGTGATCCGGATTGTCCGCACAGGCCAGATGGCTCATGACGAGGCTCAGCGTGAAATCCAGGTGGCGCTGCTGCGCCAGGCTCTCGGCCTCTTTCAGCGTGATGCCGAGACGGTTCATGCCGGTGTCGATATGCAGGGCGGCTTCACCCGGAATGGAATTGGCGCGGGCAAACGCGGACCATTCCTCGATCTCGGGCAGGCTGCCGAGCACGGGCCGCGCGCCGGCCTCCGCAAGCGCCGGTGCGGCACCGCGGGCGAAGTCCGTTCAGGACGTAGATGATTGCGCCAGGCAAAGCGCCTCTGACCGCGCGCGCTTCATGCGGATGAGCGACGAAGAACGTACGTGCGCCCGCATCCCATAAGGCTTTCGACACCGGGACCGCGCCGAGGCCATAGGCGTCGGCCTTGACCACCGCCGCGCATTCGGCCGGCGTCGGCGCGCGCGGCGAGAAGGCGGTAGTTCGCCTGAATGGCGGCAAGATCGACTGTGAGCCGTGCACCGGTTTCGATGTCGGGCGGTCCGGATTTTTGAGTCAATCCTGCATCCGTTCCGGAAGGCGGTCGCTGGCGGCCAGGTCTCCGAAGCGGGTGTACTGCCCCTCGAACTGCACCTGCACGGTTCCGGTCGGTCCGTGACGCTGCTTGCCGATGATGATTTCGGCCCGGCCGTGGACCTGTTCCATTTCCGCCTGCCACTTCAGATGCTCTTCGGTGCCAGGGCGCGGCTCCTTGTTCTTAAGGTAATATTCCTCGCGGAACACGAAGATGACCACGTCGGCGTCCTGCTCGATCGAGCCGGATTCGCGAAGGTCGGAAAGCTGCGGGCGCTTGTCGTCGCGGCTTTCGACCTGACGCGAGAGCTGGGACAGCGCGATGATCGGGACGTTCAACTCTTTCGCGAGCGCCTTCAGGCCGGTCGTGATTTCGGTGATTTCCTGCACGCGGCCGTCGCCCTTGCGCGCCGAGCCGGACAAGAGCTGAATATAGTCGATCACCAGAATATCGAGCCCGCGCTGGCGCTTGAGACGCCGGGCACGCGCGGTGAGCTGCGAGATCGTGATGCCGCCGGTCTCGTCGATGTAGAGCGGAATGGCCTGCATCCGGCGCGCGGCATCCGACAGCTTGACGAATTCCTGCTCGGAGATGTCGCCGCGCCGGATCTTGTAGGACGCGATCTCGGCCTGTTCGGCGATGATACGGGTGGCGAGCTGTTCGGCCGACATTTCGAGCGAGAAGAAGCCGACAATGCCGCCGTCGACGGTCAGGGATTTGCCGTCCGGCTGATCTTCCGCGCGGAAATGCTGCGCGATGTGGAACGCCATATTGGTGGCCAGAGCGGTTTTGCCCATGCCGGGACGTCCCGCGATGATGATGAGGTCGGAGCGCTGCAGCCCGCCCATCATCTTGTCGAGATCGCTGAGGCCGGTCGAGACGCCGGACAGGCCGCCGTCGCGCTTGTAGGCATTCGCCGCCATGTCGACCGCGGTGAACAGCGCATCGGCGAAGCGCTGGAAGCCGCCGTCGTAGCGGCCGAGTTCGGCGACCTCGTAAAGACGTCGCTCGGATTCTTCGATCTGCAGGCGGGGCGGCATGTCCACGGGAGCGTCGTAGGCGACATTGACCATGTCCTCGCCGATCGTGATCAGCGCGCGACGCACCGCGAGGTCATAGATCGTGCGGCCGTAATCCTCCGCATTGATGACGCTGACCGCTTCCGCCGCGAGATGCGCGAGATATTGGGAAAGGGTGCGTCCGCCGAGATCGATGTCGCCGGGGAGGAAGGTCTTCAGGGTCACGGGCGTCGCGAGCTTCCCGACGCGGATAAGTTCGGTGATCACCTCGTAGACGCGCTGATGGACCTGCTCGTGGAAGTGTTTGGATTCCAGAAAATCCGAGACGCGGTAAAACGCCTCGTTGTTGACGAGGATCGCACCGAGAAGCGCCTGCTCCGCGTCGATATTGTTCGGCAGCTGCCGGAAGCCGGTCTGTTGCTGCTGCAGGGCGGTGAGAGCGCGTGCGGTGTTGTCGCCGAAAGCCATGAGAATCTGTTGTCCGGTGTTGAGCCTGAGTTTTGGATCGGCGGCGCCAGATTCCGCGACTCGCTAATCGCAATCAACAGTAACTCACAGGCGTTTCAAGGGCGTCGTCTCGTCCCGCTTGCATTATTCGGCGGCGAGACGCAGATGCGCTTTTTCGCGCTGCCGGAGGCGGCGCTCCCGCTCGGCAATATAGTCTCGGGTCAGCGGTAGCGTATCGACCTGTTTCGATATCTGGATTTGGTAGACGACGTCGTCCGCGGAGCGGAAGCTCGCCTCGCACGACGCGAGATAAAACTCCCACATCCGCGCGAATCGCTCGTCGTAAAGCGCCACGGCCTTGGCGCGGTTGGTGAGGAAGCGCTCGCGCCAGGCGCGGAGCGTTCCCGCATAGTGGAGGCGCAGCACCTCGACATCGGTCACGAGAAGGCCGGCGCGCTCGATCGATGGCGTGATTTCTTCGAGGCTGGGAATGTAACCGCCCGGGAAAATGTATTTCGCGATCCAGGGATTGGTGGCGCCGGGACCGGTGGTGCGGCCGATCGTGTGGAGCAGCATCACGCCGTTATCGTCCAGAAGACGCTCGCAATGACCGAAGTAGGTGTCGTAATAGCCGACGCCGACATGCTCGAACATGCCGACGGAGACGATGCGGTCGAAGCGGCCCTCCGTGTGCCGGTAATCCTCGATGCGGAATTCGACGCGGTTCTGCAGCCCCCGGGCGGAGGCGCGGTCCCTGGCGATCTTGAATTGCTCCTGGGACAGAGTGATGCCCACGACATCGGCGCCGGCGATGTCGGCGAGGTAAAGGCCGAGGCCGCCCCATCCGCAGCCCACATCCAGCACTCTGTGCCCCGGTTCGACGGCAAGTTTCGCCGCGATATGGCGCTTCTTGGCGACCTGCGCTTCTTCGAGGCTCTGATGCGGATGTTCGAAATAGGCGCAGGAATATTGCCGGTCGGGGTCGAGAAAGAGGTCGTAAAGCCCGGCGTCGAGGTCGTAATGATGGGCGACGTTCCGCGCCGAACGCTCGCCCCGATTCATCTGCTTGAGGCCCCGGAACCACGTCCGCACACGGCTCAGAATGCGGGAACTGAGCGGGTAGGGACGGTTATGGAGATTGGCGAGGACGATCTCCATGACATCGTAGATCGAGCCTGTCTCCATGACGAGACGGCCCTGCATGAAGAGTTCGCCAAGCTTGAGCTCGGGATTGAGGACCAGGGCCCATTCCGCCCGTCGGTCTTTCAGGCGAAGCGCGATGCTTACTCCGGAGCCGTCGCCGAAAGTGTCGCGAGTGTTCTCGCCCGTGATGACGGTAAGGCAACCGCGGCGTATGGCGCGCCGGAGCATCTGCTTCAACAGCACATTCATGGCCAGCCTCTGATCTCAAGAGGCCGTGAGCGTCCGATCGCGGCCCTAGGAACATCACTGAAGCGAAGAAAAGCTAATCCGGCCGGGGGGAAAATCAACGGGCACAAACGAAAAACGCCCGGCGGGGGCCGGGCGTTCCATTGCGTACGATTGAGGCGTTCAGACCCGGTCGGGGGTCAGTCCTGCTTCTTGCGCTTCGGCTTGGCGTCGTCCGCGGCGGCCTCGTCGCCCTCGGCGGCAGGGTCGGCGCGATCGTCACGATCGCCGCGGTCTTTGCGCTTGCCGCGATTGTCGTCCTCGCTGAAGGTCTCGAAACGCTCTTCCGCGTCGCGGACCGTCAGGTCTTCGCCCGCGGCCTGGCGCTCGGCTTCGGCCGCGCTGCGGGCGACGTTCGCCGTGATCGTGACTTCGATTTCCGGATGCAGGGAAACCGGGATCACGTGCAGGCCGATATTCTTGATCGGGGTGTGAAGCACGACCTGCTGGCGGCCGATGGAGAAGCCCGCGACCGTCAGCGCTTCCGCGACGTCGCGCGCCGAGACCGAGCCGTAGAGCTGGCCGGTTTCGCCGGCCTGACGGATCAGCGTCACCGACTGTCCGCCGACCTTCTCCGAAAGCTTCTCGGCTTCGGTCTTGGTCTCGAGGTTGCGGGCCTCGAGCTGAACGCGCTGGCCTTCGAACTTGGCGCGGTTTTCCTTGGTGGCGCGGAGCGCCTTGTTCTGCGGCAGCAGGTAATTGCGGGCGTAGCCGTCCTTGACGCGGACTTCCTCGCCCAGCTGGCCGAGCTTTGCGATGCGCTCGAGAAGAATGACTTGCATGTTTAGTCTCCGTGTTTTCGCGAATGAGTGTGGTTGGTTATTTGAGCGGTTTGGGCGGCGGTGGCGGCGCCGCGGCGATACGGGCTCGGAAGCCGAACAGGAATTCGAGAACGCCGAGCAAGGCGATGACGAGAACGAGCCAGGTCTGTACCGCCATCAGAAAATAGGTCGTCGACAGCATAAGTGTGCGGCCGGGCCGCCCCCGCGTGCCGGCATGCAGCAGCGCGAGACCGAGCGCGGTGAAGGCGATGGCGAAGGCCGCGCCGACGACGCCCGCCGCAAACCCGAACAGGCCGGGAAGCGCGGCGCCGCCGACGCCGCCGACAAAGGCGATCAGGGCCGGCGCCGGAAGATTGAAAGTGGACAGATCCGGCCAGGGTCGCGCAAGGCGGCCCGAGGCACGCACGACACGGCCCGCGACCCACAGATTGATCAGCGCGATCGCGGTCCAGACGGCGGCCGCGAGCGGCGGCAAGGCAAGCACCGCGATCTCGGTGATGCGCGAGATATCCCCGCCGCCGGGGAGCGTGGCGGTCGATCCGGGAGTCGTGCCGGTTTCGGCGCGCAGGAAGGTTTCGAACGTCGTGCGCAGGCTCGCGCGGTACGCGTCGACCGAGCCGCCATGCATGACGACCGTGAGGAGGACCAGGGCGGCGCCGATAACGGCGGCCCAGACGACGAGGCGTCCGACCGGATACCAGGCGAGGCCTTTTTCCGGCTGGGCGGGATCGGCCGGCTGGCCGAGCAAAGCGAGATAAGCGAGCCACCAGCCGGGCAGGCCGACCGAGAGCAGGAAGCCGCGAGCGGTGTCGAAGCCCATGAAGGCGTAGGCCAGAACGCTGCCGACGACGACGCCGATGAAGCCCGCATGGTGGCGCCAGCCCAGAGCCGCGATGAAGATGGGGAGCGGCGCGAACAGGAAGAGAAAGACCGACAGCATCGAGCCGGAGCCGAGCGCGGTCGACAGGGCCGCCGAAGCAGCGCCGCTCGCAAGTCCGACGAGGATGGTTGTCGCGTTCATGGTCTCTGCTGTCCCGCTCTCAGGAGCGGTTAGAAGCGGATCCTAAGTCCGCCCCAACGAAAAAGAACCGGGCGCCGTCAGCGGCGCCCGGGAAGCGCTTGTAAGTACTGCATGCATCCCGGAATGGCGGCTATGCCGCTTCCGGGATGATGCTTCGCGTCACTTGATCACGTAAGGCAGCAAGCCGAGGAAGCGGGCGCGCTTGATCGCCTTGGCGAGTTCGCGCTGCTTCTTCTGCGAAACGGCGGTGATGCGGGACGGGACGATCTTGCCGCGCTCGGAAATGTAGCGCTGCAGGAGCTTGACGTCCTTGTAGTCGATCTTCGGTGCGTTCGCGCCCTGGAAGGGGCACGTCTTGCGACGGCGGAAGAACGGCCGGCGAGTCGTTGTCTGGCTGGCTCCCATGCTCATGCTTCTTCCTCCTCGTCGGCAACGGCTTCAACAACATCCGGCGCATCGCGGCGCGGCGGACGATCGTCGCCGAAGTCGCGGCGCGGACGGTCGCCGCGGTCGCGTTCGTCACGGTCGCGGCGCTGCATCACGACCGACGGTTCGGTCTCGTGCTCGTCGACGCGGATGGTAAGGACGCGCAGAATGTCTTCGTTGATCTTCTGCAGACGCTCCAGCTCGGCGACGGCGGCCGGCGGGGCGGTGATGTTCATCAGCGTGTAATGGGCCTTGCGGTTCTTCGCGACGCGAAACGCCAGACCTTTGATACCCCAGTACTCGGTCTTGCCGACCTCACCGCCGTTCGAGGTAATGACACCTTTGAACTGCTCGGTAAGTTCTTCGACCTGCTGGGCCGTCACGTCCTGGCGCGCCAGGAAGACGTGCTCATAATGCGGCATTGATTAAAGCCTTTCTCAGTCATGTGACGCGCCGCCGGCGCTGAGCCCTTCAAGCCCTGGATAAAGGCTCGAACCACTCTCGAAGGCGGAGACACGGGACGACGGAATCTCGAAGATCCCTGCTGGTGAACCAGCCGTCCGTTCAGCCCCCGGCCGAGGCATCACGAAGGGGCGGCTTGTAGAGGGAATGCCCCGCGATTGCAAGCTGCCGAACTGAGTCGAACGGCCGTTCGGTTCCATGCAGATTTGCCGAGTCCGCCTTGCAAGTAGAGACCTTAAACTAAAGGCGCTCCAGACCCATTTCGTGGCTTCGACGACGTGTCTCCAAAGACTTCGCCGCCACATACCAAGGTATTATGTGACCCGGTAGCCCGAAGCAGGGCAACGTCTGCCGGATTCACTAGATGGAGATTGAAATGACTTCTTATCGTACTCTTCTGCTTGCCGGTGCTGTTGTCCTTGGCGCCACGTCTGCCTACGCGGGTGACGGCCACGAGGACATTTTAAATCGCGACAGCATCAATGTTCACCATTCTGCGCCGCGGACCCACCTTCTCGAACGGCGTACCTCGCAGGGCGCGCTTGCTCCGTACGCCTATAGCGCTCCGTACGCCTATGGCGGCGCCTCGTCGCGCCGCGACCCTCGTGCGTCCGCCTATGAGCCGGGCTCGTCGTGGACCCGGATCCCGCAGGATTACTGGGTCAGGTAATGGAGGGCCGTCCTTCCGGGCGGCCTTTTCTGTCACCGGACAGGCGGTGGACTCCCTATGGGTTCTCATGCGGATTTGCCGACCGGCTTGCATTTCGAGGCTTTGAACAAGGAGTCCTGAACGGAATTTCGCGTACGGACGTATTTCTAAAGTTTCTTCGCGACAAACCAATGTATATCTTAAAAAATTGTAACATAGATCCTACGTAACAGCCTTAGACGACGTATTTCAGAACATTTCGTCGCTACATACTAGGGTATTACATCACCCAAGTATGCCCCGAAGGCAAGCAAACGTTTGCCAAGATTCTTTAGATGGAGATTGAAATGACTTCTTATCGTACTCTTCTGCTTGCCGGTGCTGTTGTCCTTGGCGCGACGTCTGCCTATGCGGGTGACGGCTTCGAGGGTACTGCAGTTCGCGACGGCATGGGTGTTCACCATACTGCGCCGCGGGCCCACCTTCTCGAACGGCGCGCCTCGCAGGGCACGCTTGCTCCGTACGCCTTGGGCAGGGCCGCGTCGCGCGACCCTCGTGCGTACGACTATGAGCCGGGCTCGACGTGGAGCCGTGTACCGATTCAGCTCCAGAAGCGGGACATCACCACCGAGGGCAACGGCAACAAGGTAATGGAAACAAAGGGCCGCCCTTCGGGGCGGCCTCTTGTTGTCGGACGGCCGTGGCTCCTCAAAGGGTATGTCTCCGCGTCTCACGCTGCCGTGAGCGTATTGGACCGCATCTCGTGTATTCGACGACGCAGCCCAAAGGTTCTCCGCCACAAACCAAGGTGTAACTTAAATAGCTGCGTCCTAAATCGTATATTTGGTCTTGTAAGGCCGTATCCGATAGTTTTGCCGACCTAAACCAAGGTATTATGTCGTCGCGTATGTCTCAAGGCGAGCAAACGCTTGCCGCATATCGCATTGAATGGAGAGCAAAATGACTTCTTATCGTACGATTCTTCTTGCCGGTGCTGTCGTCCTTAGCGCTACATCTGCCTACGCTGCCAGCAGCCGGGAGGGTACCGTTCATCATTCTGTGCCGCGGACCCATCTTCTCGAAGGGCGTACCTCGCAGGGCGGCGCGGTTGCTCCGTACGCTCTTGGCCGTCGCGTGTCGCGCGACCCTCGTGCGTACGACTACGAGCCGGGCTCGACGTGGAGCCGTCTGCCGATTCAGCTCCAGAAGCGGGACATCACCACCGAGGGCAACGGCAACAAGTAAGTCCCATACAAGTAAGTCCCATATGGGAAAACAAAGGGCCGTCCTGCGGGGCGGCTCTTTTGTGACCGGATCGGGCCGGTGCCTTCCCAAAAAGCTTGTGCCTCGCACGCCGTCTCACGCTGCCCCGGCCTCCCTCCGCCCCAGCCTCGCGCCCCGCGATTTCGGGCTGCCGACCAAAGTCTAACGAAGGTTCGGTGCCATGCGGATTTGCCGAGACTGGCTTGCAATTCAAGGCCTTAAACAAGGGCGTCCTGGACCGCATCTGACTCTATCCGAGGGCTTATCCTCTCAAGGTGTCACGGACATATACCAAGGTTTACTTAAATAAAGGTGTTATAGACCACATCTGATCTGGTGGACGACGTATCGATCAAGGTCCCGCCGCCCTATACCAAGGTATATGTTGCCCGGTATGCTTGAAGGAAAAGCAAAAGGTATTACGTTTGAAGGGAGAATAGGAATGGGTTCTTATCGTACAATTCTTGTTGCCGGTGCTGTTATTCTCAGCGCTACATCTGCCTACGCAAGTGGCGGCAAGTCGGGTATCGCAATTCGCGACGACATGAGACTTCACCCTGCTCATTCGGCAGGGACCCAGCGTCTCGAAGGGCATACCTCGCAGGGCACCCTTGCCCCGTACGCCTCCGAGCGAGCTTCGTCGCGTAGTGCACCGGCTCAGATCCACCAGGCAGGACCGCGCCACCAGGCGCCCCGCCATGGGTAAAAGCCGCAAATAGGTCCAGATGGGCACGAGGAGGGCCGTCCTGCGGGGCGGCCCTTTTTTTGTCGCGGGATAGGCGATCAGCTTTCCGAAAGAGAGTGTGCGTACAGCGGAAAGACACAAGGCCTGGGGTGGGAGGCAAGACAGCTTCGACGGCACGCGAGCCCACCAGCCTCCGGCAACAAAAAAGGGCCGCCCCGCAGGACGGCCCTGTGTTGTTATTATGTCGGGGTTATTTGTTGCCGTTGCCCTCGGTGGCGATGTCCCGCTCGCCAATATCGGCAGGTACACGCTCCGATGTCGAACCGCCTTCATAGGCGTAGGGAGCCGGCTCGTTGACCGAGGCGCGGCCTTCGAAAAGCGGGGCCGGCGGAACAGACTGAGAAGCAGAACTGTCGTCACGAATTTCAGTATCCATCTTGCCATCGTCCGCATAAGCAGAGGTCGCACCAAGAACAACGGCACCGGCGATAAGAAGCGTGCGATAAGAAGTCATTTTAATCTCCATTTGATACGATATGCAGAAAACTTTTGCTTGCCTTCTAGGCATACCGGAGGACCCAACACCTGTTATAGGGCGGCGAAGTCTGAGGGAGATACGTCAGCCAGGAGAAGATAAATGCGGTTTAGAACGCACTAACTAAAGGTATCGAATGCAAGGCGGATCCGGCAAATCCGCAGGGAACCGGCCGGGGCTCAGAACCTGCCGATCGGGACATCCCCTCTACAGCCTGAACGGCAGGTCTTCTGCGCTGCCTTGACTCTCACCCCCGGCCTCGTGTCTTTCCGCCTCTCTCAATAAAAAGCACGTGAGGAGACGCGGATGGGGACGGCTTTCGTCTTTCCGGGGCAGGGCAGTCAGCAGGTCGGCATGGGCAAGGCGCTCGCCGAGAAGTTTCCCGTCGCCAAAGCCGTGTTCGAGGAGGTCGATGCGGCGCTTGGCGAAAAGCTGTCATCCATCGTGTGGAACGGCCCCGAGGACCAACTGACCCTGACCGCCAACACCCAGCCGGCGCTCCTCGCGGTGTCCATCGCGGTTCTGCGCGTTTTGGAGGATGAGCGGGCGGTCCGGCTTGCGGATCTCCAATATGTGGCAGGCCATTCGCTCGGCGAATATTCCGCGCTGTGCGCGGCGGGCGCGCTGTCGCTGTCGGACGCGGCGAGGCTGTTGCGGATTCGCGGCAATGCGATGCAGCAGGCCGTGCCGGTCGGGCAGGGCGGCATGGCCGCGCTCATCGGTACCAGTCCGGAGCAGGCGCGTGAGATCGCGGAGGAAGCGGCCGGGAACGATGTGCTGGCGGTCGCCAACGACAATGGCGGCGGGCAGGTCGTGGTGTCGGGATCGAAGATCGCGGCCGAACGCGCCATCGAGATCGCGAAGGCAAAAGGGGTAAAGCGCGGGATTCTGTTGCCGGTTTCGGCGCCGTTCCATTCGCCGCTGATGCAGCCGGCCGCCGACATCATGCGCGAGGCGCTGGCGGGAACGCATGTACGCACGCCCGTGATACCAATCGTCGCCAATATGACGGCAAACGCCGTGAGCGATCCGGACGAAATCAAAAAACTTCTCGTCGAGCAGGTCACGGGAACCGTACGGTGGCGCGAAAGCGTGATGTATATGGCGGCGAACGGAGTGACGCGGTTTGTCGAGATCGGGTCGGGCAAAGTGCTCGCCGGCCTTGTGAAGCGCATCGCCGACGGCGCAGAGGCGCAGTCCGTCGGAACGCCGGACGATATCGCGGCCTATACGGCCTGAAGGAGCGGAACATGTTCGATCTCACGGGCAAACGCGCGCTGGTGACCGGCGCTTCGGGCGGCATCGGCGGCGACATCGCACGCGCGTTGCACGCGCAGGGCGCAACCGTCGCGCTGTCGGGCACCCGCAAGGATGCGCTCGATGCGCTCGCCGGGGAACTCAAGGAGCGGACGCACACGCTGATCTGCAACCTTTCGGACACGGCGCAGGTTGATGCGCTGACCGGACAGGCCGAATCGGCGATGGGCGGGCTCGATATCCTCGTCCACAATGCCGGCATCACGCGCGACAACCTTTTCATGCGCATGAAGAACGAGGAATGGGACGAGGTCCTGGCCGTGAACCTCACGGCGGGTTTCCGGCTCTACCGCGCCGCGCTCAGGGGCATGATGAAACAGCGCTCCGGCCGCCTCATCGGTATCACTTCGGTCGTCGGCGTGACCGGCAATCCGGGGCAGGGCAATTACGCCGCCTCGAAGGCCGGCCTGATCGGCATGTCGAAGGCGCTGGCGCAGGAGATCGCGAGCCGCAATGTCACGGTGAACACGGTGGCGCCCGGCTTCATCGAAACGCCCATGACGCATGCGCTGGACGACAAGCAGAAAGAGGCCATCATCGGGCGTGTTCCCGCGGGCCGCTTGGGCACGGGCGCGGACGTCGCGGGGGCGGTGGTCTATCTTGCCAGCACGGAGGCAGGTTACGTCACTGGACAGACCGTGCATGTCAACGGCGGGATGGCTATGATCTGAGGCATTCCGGTGGCCCAAAACCCCTGTTTTGGGCTTGTGGCCAAGCCGAAATAAGTGTGTTAATCGACCCCGACTCCCGGGGGTACGGCCGCAGGCTTATCGAGCTGGGCGGCCCTTAGCGGGGCTATAATAATAGGGGCCATATCGGGGGACGGTTCTTTTGAAGCCGTGAACCGTGACGGCTGGATTTTCAACATTTGTGTCGAGGGACCGAGCGATGAGCGACATTGCCGAACGGGTTAAGAAGATCGTGATTGAGCATCTTGGCGTGGACGCCGAGAAGGTCACGGACAAGGCCAGCTTCATCGACGATCTCGGGGCGGACAGCCTCGACACGGTCGAACTCGTCATGGCCTTCGAAGAGGAGTTCGGCGTGGAAATCCCCGACGATGCGGCCGAGACCATCCTCACGGTCGGCGACGCCACCCGCTTCCTCGAGAAGAACGCGGCTTAAAGCCCTCGTTTTTCCCGAATAGGTCACGAACACAAAGCGCCCCTCCGGGGGCGCTTTCGCGCAGGAGCAGGGATGAGACGCGTCGTCGTTACCGGGATCGGAATGGTTTCGCCGCTGGCAACAGGGGCGGAGCTGACCTGGAAGCGCCTGCTTGAAGGCAAGAGCGGCGCCCGCAAGATCGAACATTTCCAGACCGACGACCTGCCGGCGAAAATCGCCTGCACGGTGCTGCGCGGCGACGGCACGGACGGCACGTTCAATGCCGATCAGTGGATGGACCCGAAGGACCAGCGCCGGGTCGACAATTTCATCGTGTTCGCGGTGGCGGCGGCCGACCAGGCCGTGGCCGACAGCGGCCTCTCGTTCGAGAACTACGAAGACCAGATCGCCGCCGGCGTTCTGATCGGCTCGGGCATCGGCGGGCTGAAGCAGCTCGACGAGGGCTCGCAGCTCATCGTCGAGAAGGGCCCGCGCCGGATGGGCCCCTATTTCATTCCCGGCCTGCTCATCAATCTCGCGTCCGGCTATGTCTCCATCAAGCATCAGCTGAAGGGACCTAACTCATCCGTCGTGACGGCCTGCTCGACCGGCGCCCATGCGATCGGCGACGCGGCGCGGCTTGTTGCGCTCGGCGATGCCGATGTCATGGTCGCGGGCGGGGCGGAAGCCTCGATCACGCGGCTCGGTTTCGCCGGTTTCTGCGCCTGCCGCGCGCTGTCGACTGGCTTTCAACGACACGCCGGAAAAGGGCTCGCGTCCATACGACAAGGACCGCGACGGCTTCGTCATGGGCGAGGGCGCCGGCGTCGTCGTGCTTGAAGAGCTCGAGCACGCAAAAGCGCGCGGCGCGAAGATCTACGGCGAGGTCATCGGCTACGGCATGTCGGGCGACGCCTATCATGTCACCGCGCCGTCCGAGGACGGCGACGGCGCGTTCCGTGCCATGGCCGCCGCGATGAAGCGCGCCGGCATCCAGCCGGCCGAAATCGACTACATCAATGCGCACGGCACATCGACGCCGCTGGGCGACGAGATCGAGCTTCGGGCGGTCGAGCGGCTGGTCGGCAATGCGGCGGCAAAGATTTCCATGTCCTCGACCAAATCGGCGATCGGGCACCTTCTGGGCGCCGCGGGCGCGGTCGAGGGGATCTTCTCGCTGCTGGCGATCCGCGACAACGTCGCGCCGCCGACACTTAATCTTGATAATCCCTCGGTGGAGACGCCGATCGATCTGGTTCCGCATGTAAAGCGGGAGCGGGAGATCAATATCGTGCTGTCGAATTCGTTCGGCTTCGGCGGTACAAATGCGAGCTTGATTTTCCGCCGCTACAATTCTTGACGCGTGCGTTAGGCTTTTGCCGCAATCGCGCCAGATAATCCGGGCGCAAACAGCAGCAGGGATTCGCGAAGCGTATGATTCAGGACAGTGATCCTCCGGGACGAGACGATCCGCCCTCCGGGCTGCCGCCCCGGCCCCGTCCGGATGAGCCGCGTCCGGATGAATCTCGTTCAGATGAACCGGGCCTGTTCGAACAGGTGAATGAGCGTTCCCGCAATCCGTCTGCGGTGGAGCCGCCGCTGCGCGATCCGTTCCGCGACGTGCCGGCCGCCGAGCCGGAGATTCATCACGAGAAAGAGACCGCGCCGCTGCGCGATTTCGTCCAGAACTATCGCGCTGAAGCGCGCGTCGAGGAGCCTGTGCGCGCTCCCGAACCCACGCGCTCGCCGTCGCCCGCGCCTGAGGTTACGCCTCCTCCGCCTCCGCGGTCCGTATCCGCGGAAAAAGGCGGCTGGTTCCGCCGCAAGGCGGCCGCTCCCCCTCCGCCACCGCCGCCACCTCCGCCCGGCAACAAGGGCAAGAAGCCGATGAGCCGTTCCGAGCGTTCACGCAGCCCGTTCATCGCCGGCGCAAACGCCGCGCTGACGATCCTCATTTTCGCGCTGCTCGGCTTGGCGGTCACAGTCCATTACGGCATCAGGGCCTTCAACGCTCCGGGGCCGCTTCAGGCACAAACAGATCTGGCCGTGCCGAAGGGTGCCGGTCCCCGAGACATCGCCGAACGCCTGGAACAGGCCGGCGCCATCACCAATACGACTTTGTTCGTTGTCGGTACGCAAGCAAGCGGCAATCGCGGTAAGCTGAAGGCCGGCGAGTACCGCATTCCGGCCCAGGCCAGCATGCGCGAGATCATCGGCATGATGGCCGAGGGCAACGTCGTCGAGCATACGGTGACGATCCCGGAAGGGCTGACCTCGCGGCAGATCGTCAATCGTCTCCTGGCCGAAAGCATCCTGTCGGGCTCGGTGCGCGAAGTCCCGCCCGAAGGCACCCTTCTGCCCGAGACCTATCATGTGACGCGCGGCACCGACCGCGAATCGATGCTGCTGCGCATGGCGGCGGCACAAAAGAAGCTGCTCGACGAAGTTTGGGCCAAGCGCGATACCGCGGTGCCGGTGAAGTCGCCGCAGGAACTCGTGACTCTTGCTTCCATCGTCGAGAAGGAAACGGGAATTGCGAGCGAGCGCCCGCGCGTCGCGTCCGTGTTCGTGAACCGGCTCAACAAGAAGATGCGGCTGCAGTCCGACCCGACGATCATCTACGGCTTGGTGCAGGGCACCGGCACACTCGGCCGCCCGATCCTGCGCAGCGAGATCGACCGGCCGACGCCCTACAACACCTATACCATCCCCGGCCTGCCGCCGGGGCCGATCGCCAATCCCGGCCGCGCCAGCATGGAAGCGGTTGCGAACCCGGCCAAGACGAAAGACCTCTATTTCGTCGCCGACGGTTCCGGCGGACACGCCTTCGCCGAGAGCCTGGTGGAGCACAACAACAACGTCATCCGCTGGCGGCGCGCCGACAGGGCCGCCGACAACGACCGGGCTCCGACGGATGTACCCGCGGCGGGCGGCACGCCGGCTGCCCCTTCATCCGATCTTCCCCCGCCTTCGGTGCTTCCCGCCAAGCCGCGCACGGTCGCGCCGGTTCCGGTAAACTAAGGCTGCAGTTGAGGGCAGGGCGCGCGACCGTTATGGTCCGCGCGGTTTCCTCAACATCTATCCAACAGGCAGTTCAAATGGGTCTTGCGAGCATGACCGGGTTCGCCCGTGCCGACGGTGCGGGGGCGGGCGCGCGCTGGACCTGGGAACTGAAAACGGTCAATGGGCGTGGCCTCGACATCCGGGTGCGCGTGCCCGCAGGCATGGACGCGCTCGACGCCCAGGCCCGCGCCGCGATTGCCGCCCGTCTCGTGCGCGGCACCTGCAACGTCAACCTGACCGTGACGCGCGAGGGCGCGCAGCCGGTCGTCAGGATCAACGAACCGGTTCTTGATTCGCTCGTCGCCGCGCTCGCCGTGCTGAAAAGCCGGATCGAGGCGACGCCGCCTTCGCTCGACGGCCTGCTCGCCGTGCGTGGCGTGGTCGAGGTCGTGGAACCGGAAGCCGACGAGGTCGCCCGGGCTGCCGAAAGCGAAGCCATCCTCAAGACCCTTTCGGCGGCGCTGGATCAGTTGGAAGCAGCGCGGCGCGCCGAAGGCGATGCGCTGGAGCGCATTCTCAACGAGCGTCTGGACACGATCGAAAAGCTGACGAAAACGGTCGAAGACCATCCGGCGCGCCAGCCCGCGGCGATCCGCGAGAAGCTGAAAGAGCAGGTCGCGGCCCTGATCGGCGCGGCGCCCATGCTCGACGCCGACCGGCTCCATCAGGAAGCGGTTCTGCTGGCGACCAAGGCCGATGTGCGCGAGGAGCTCGACCGTCTGTACGCGCATGTCGAGGCGGCGCGCGAGCTTCTGAAGGAAGGCAAGGCGGTCGGCCGCAGGCTCGATTTCCTGTCGCAGGAGTTCGGCCGCGAGTCGAACACGCTCGCCTCCAAGTCGAACCATGTCAGCCTGACCGCGATCGGGCTCGAACTGAAGTCCACGGTCGAACAATTCCGCGAGCAGGTGCAAAACGTCGAATGAACATGCAAAACGAGATAGACCGCCGGGGCATCATGCTCGTTGTCTCCTCGCCTTCGGGCGCGGGCAAGACGACTTTGACACGCAATCTGCTCGAAGTGGAGCACGACGATGTCGTGATGTCCGTCTCGGTGACGACGCGCCAGAAGCGGGCCAGCGAAATCGAGGGCGTGCACTACTTCTTCAAGACGCAGAAGCAGTTCGACCGCATGCGCGATGGCGGAGAACTTCTGGAATGGGCGATGGTCCACGACAATTGCTACGGCACGCCGAAAGAGGCGGTCGATGCCGCGCTCGCATCCGGTAAGGACGTTCTGTTCGATATCGACTGGCAGGGCACGCAGCAGCTGAAGAAGAGCGCGCTCGCGCCCGATGTGGTGACGGTGTTTGTGCTTCCGCCATCCGCCGCCGAACTCAAAGCGCGCCTCGAGCGCCGTGCCGAAGATCCGCCGGAGGTGATCCGACGCAGGCTGAAGAACGCGGCCGAGGAAATCCCGCACTGGGACGAATACGATTACGTGCTGGTGAACCGCGATCTCGACAAGAGCTTCCTGCGCCTGCGCTCCATCCTGCAGGCGGAACGGCTGAAGCGCGTGCAGCCGGAAAATGTGAAGGCGTTCGTGGAACGGCTGCTAATGGACCTTGAATCCTCTGAAGATTGATCCGAAGGCGACCATGCCGGAACGTATCTTCCTTGCGGGCGCAAGCGGCGCTGTAGGCCGTCGACTCGGTCTGCTGTTGGTGCGGGACGGCCATCAGGTCACCGGCACGACCCGTTCGGCAGAGAAGGCGGATCAGATGCGCCGTCTCGGTATCAACCCAGTCATTGTGGATGTCTTCGATGCATCCGGGTTTCGGGAGGCCGTTGTCGCGGCAAAGCCTGACATCGTCATCCACCAGCTCACCGATTTGCCTCTCGGGCTCGATCCGGCACTCATGGCCGAGGCAAGGCTGGCAAATGCGCGCATCCGGGAAGTAGGCACCGGAAATCTTCTGGTCGGAGCCGTGGCCGCAGGCGCCCGCAGGGTCGTAGCGCAGAGCACGGCCTTTGCCTACGCGCCCGGCGACAAGCCCTATAGCGAAGATCGGCCCCTGGATATCGACGCGCCGGGCGAGGGAGCCATTTCCGCGCGTGGCGTGGCGAGCCTTGAGTATCAGGTGCTCTGCGCGCCGATGGAAAAGGTCGTCCTTCGTTACGGGAGACTGTACGGACCCGGTACGGGATTCGACGCGCGTTCGCCGGGAGGGCCCGTGCATGTGGATGCCGCGGCCGAGGCGGCGTTGCGCGCGATCTCGAAAGGCGGCGGCGTCTACAATATCGCGGAAGACGACGGCACGGTTTCGAGCGAGCGCGCGAAAGCCGAACTCGGCTGGCGGGCCGACTTCCGGATAGCCTAGGGCGCCACCGTATCCGCCATCTTCGCGCCTCGCCTACCCAGGGGGCGAGGCGGGCCCGTCGTGCTGTCGCGCGCGGTCTGATGCTCCGCTTCGGCGTTGAGCTCCGCCCCGAGCAGGACGATGGCCGTCGACAGCCAGATCCAGGTCATGAAACCGATGGCGGCGCCGAGCGTGCCGTAGGTCTCGATTGTAGGACGCGAAGTTGGCTGCATACCACGAGAAGGCAAACGAGGCGGCGAGCCAGAACAGAGCGGCGAGTACGCTTCCCGGCGTGATCCAGCGCCATTTGGCGTCGGCGCGGCTCGGACCGTAGCGATAGAGTATGGACAGTCCGAAAGTCGCCATGACGAACAATGCGGGCCAGCGGGCGATGGAGATCAGTCCTTCGCTCAGGCTCGGAAGTCCGAAAGTCCTGAGCACAAGTGGCAAGATTGCCATCGCTCCGAGACCGAGCAGCAGAAACAGGATAGCGCCCGCCGTGAATGTGAGCGAGATGGCATTCAGGCGAACGAAGCTGCGCGTTTCGCGCTCGCCGTAAGCGACGTTCAGCGCGTCGAACATGGCCTTGATTCCGGCATTGGCGCTCCATAGTGCGACACCCAGACCGGCGATGAAGCCGAGCCCGAGCGCGGTATTCTTCTGCGCGGTGAGGCGCGTCAATTGCTCGGCAATGATGTCGAGGCCGCCCGCCGGCATGACCGATGCGAGCAGATCCAGGTGTTCCGCCAAAGTCGCACGGTCGGCGACGAGACCGTAGAGCGAGACGAACGCGCCGATCGCGGGGAAGATCGCGAGCAGCGCATAAAAGGTCACGCCCGCGGCGACGGCCATCAGCCGGTCATTGGTAAACTCACTGTAGGTGCGTTTCAGCACCGCAACCCAGCCCTGGGCCGGAATGTCCAAGGGGCTTTCGGCGGTGCGCCCCTTGGCGTCGCGCGGTGGCGCGGGTTTCGGGGGGCGCCGATTTCGGGAGCGTGGCACCTTTTCCGGCGGACTGTGCGGAGGAGGCCTTATAGGCCTGAACCAGCATTACGCCGGCAACGCCGGCCAGAGCGAGGCGGCCGACAGTCTGCAGAAATCCCGAGCGCGGTTCAGTCATCAGAGACGAGAACGCTCATATAGAGATGAAGTTGCGGTCAGGCCCGCCGGCGCGACGCTTCCAGGGCACGGGCAAGCGCGGCGAAGCCCTTCACGTCGATCTCTTCCGCCCGCCGTGTCGGCTCGATCCCTGCGCCTTCAAGCGCCGGTATGGGGTCGGGGAATACACTCTTCAGGCTCTGTCGCAGCATTTTGCGACGCTGGCCGAAGGCGGCCTGTGTCACGGCCTCCAGCATTTTCGCCGAGCACGGTTCCGGATTCGCGCGCGGGACGAAATGGACGACGGAGGAGGTGACCTTCGGCGGCGGCACGAAGGCCGAGGGCGCGACGTCGAACAGGATTTTCGCTTCCGTGCGCCAGCCGGCAAGGACGCCGAGGCGGCCATAGGCCTCGCTGCCCGGCGGCGCGACGATGCGCTCCGCCACTTCCCGCTGGAACATCAAGGTCAGCGATTGCCACCAGGACGGCCAGGGCTCCGATGTGAGCCAGCCGACGAGAAGCACGGTTGCGATGTTGTAGGGCAGGTTCGCGACCACGCGCGCCGGGCCGCCTGAAAGGTGCGGCGAGAGATCGGCCTCCAGCGCGTCGCCTTCGACCACGACGAGACGCCCGGGATAGTGCGCCGAGATCTCTCTCAATGCGGCGACGGCGCGCGAGTCTTTCTCGATCGCGACGACGCGCTGCGCGCCGAGCGCCAGCAGGGCGCGTGTCAGGCCGCCGGGGCCGGGGCCGACCTCGACCACATCGACACCTTCCAGCGGGCCCGAGGCGCGGGCGATGCGGGCCGTGAGATTGAGATCGAGGAGGAAGTTCTGGCCGAGGCTTTTGCGGGCCGAGAGCTCGTGGCGGCGGATGACGTCGCGCAGTGGCGGCAGATCGTCGAGCGCGCTCACGCCGTATGGGTCCCGAGGCGCGCGGCGAGCTTCAGCGCGGCGATAAGGCTCGACGGATCGGCCTTGCCCTGGCCGGCGATGTCGAATGCCGTGCCGTGGTCGGGCGAGGTACGCACGAAAGGCAGACCGAGCGTGACGTTGACGGCGCTGTCGAAGGCAATGGTCTTGATGGGAATAAGTCCCTGATCATGGTACATTGCGAGGACGGCGTCGTAGCGGCTGCGTGCCGCCGCGTGGAACAGGGTGTCGGCCGGGTAGGGACCGGAGGCGTCGATCCCATCGGCGCGAAGCTCCGCGATCGCGGGCGCAATCACGTCGGCGTCCTCTCTGCCCAGGACGCCTTCTTCGCCGGCATGAGGATTGAGTCCCGCGAGCGACAGGCGCGGCCTTGTCACGCCGAAGCGCGCGGAGAGATCGCGCGCCACGATGCGCGCGGTCTCGACGATGAGCTCGCGGGTTAGCTCCTTCGGCACGTCCGCGAGAGGAATATGGACGGTGACCGGAACGACCGCGAGTCCGGGCGTCCACAGCATCATCACCGCGCGCGCCGGGGCGCCCCAGAACTCCTCCGCGAGCACGCCGAGATAATCGGTGTGGCCGGCATGAGGAAACCCCGCGCGCTGAAGCGGCGCCTTCGAGATCGGATTGGTAACGACCGCCGAGGCGCGACCGTCGTGGACGAACTGCACACCGCGCCGGATGGCTTCGATGACCGCAGGCGCATCGGCGGGGTTCGGCACGCCGGGCTCGGCGAGCACGGCCATGGCGAGCGGCAGGACCGGCAGAGCGAGCGGAAACATTTCGAACGCACGTTCCGGGTCAGTGACCACAATCGGAACCGCGTAGCCGAGACCCTCAGCGAGATGGGCGAGATGGTCGGGATCGGCCAGAATGAAGAACGGCGGTACGTCGCGCGCGAGCCGGTGCATCCATGCCTGCAAGGCGATCTCCGGGCCGATGCCCGCGGGCTCGCCCATGGTGACTGCAAGCGGGATCATCGGGTTCATTCCGTTAACGGCAGCTTTTACCAAAGCCGGGAGCGGTCAGGGCGGCGCGAGGCCGTCATCGCTCTTGATCATTTTGCTCACGTCGAACGAGGTAGCCGGCTTCGCCCAATGTGCGAAGCGCCACCCGGAAGAAGATCTTGTGCACAGGATCTTCGTTGCCGTTCTCGGTAAAGTCGACGGCGTAGTTCACGCCGAACGAGAAGCACTCGTCGAGATAACCGGCACCGACCTGGGCGCGGTCGAGCTTCTCGGTCTCGATGTTGTAGCGGGCGGCGCCGAGCACGTAATAATTGTCCGTCACGTTCAGCCTGGTGCTGCCGACCACGCCTTCGGCAGGCTCGAAGCCGAACTGCGGCTGCGCGTCATAGTTGCCATAGACGACGGCGGCCGTGACCGGGCCTTCCGTGAAATTGGCTTCGAGTTCGGTCGCGCGGGCCTCGAATGTTTCCTCGTCGAAGCGGAAGCGTGACGCGAATGCGAGTTCGCGCGAGACTTTGAGATAGCCGCTGGCGACGTAATCGGACGTGTCGGTTTCGAGGCCGCTGTCCACCCCGGTCTGCGTCAGGTCGGTTTCGGCGAACGAGTTCTCGCCGTAAAGCTGATAGGACTGGCCGAACATCAACTGGGCGAAGCCGCCATTGTTCATGTTGAGCGTGTACTGCACGCCGAGATTGGCGCGGCCGCCGCCTTCGATGCGGTCATAGCCCGAGAACTTGTCCCAGGAGAACAGGGTCGAGGTGTCGAAGAACAGGCTCTGCGCATCCTCGTTCGGGACATTGCCGATCTCGGTTTCGTTCGGACGCAGGATGACCTGGGCGATGGGCTCGATGATGTGCGTGCCGATGCTCGAGTCCGCGACGAACGGATAGCGGTATTCGAGGCCGACGCCGATCATGCCGCGTCCGAGGGTTTCTTCGTCGGTGTCGATGTAATTCGCGAGGTCCGGATTGTCGTTCGGATTGCGGTACATCACATCGCCGCGCGCGAACGCGAACGGCGTCCAGATCTGACCGACGGGATCGATGAATTCGCGGCGCCAGCTGGTGTCGGCCGAGAGGCGCGTATAGCTGCCGCCCATGCCGGGAACGGCGCAGTCGTCCTGTCGAAACACTGAGCAGCTGAGGTTCTGGCCGCCGACTGACCAGAGGTCGTCCGGCGCGACTGGAACGGCGAGCCTCCGTCCGTGAGGCTGACATTGCCGGCCGTCGTAGGTTCGAAATCGGTTTCCTCACGCCATGTGTTCGTAAGGTTGAAATTCATCGCCCATTCGCCGCCGAGAATGGGCTTGTCGTGGACGTAATTATAATCCCAGACACCGACGATCGGGAGCTGCTCCTGAACGTCGTCCTGCGACAGGCCGTAGAACTGATAACCGCGCAGTTCGAAATAGTTGCGCTCGCCGATACCGGTGAGATGCGCGGTGTTGACCGCCTCCGACCAGTTGGCGCCCCAGAGGTCGTAATCGTCCAGGACCCATTTGTCGGACAGGAGGTTCGCGTTCCAACCCCAGGACCAGAAGTCGTTGATCTGGAACTCGCCCGTGCTCGTGATCGCGCCGCGGAATTCTTCCTGCTGGTCAGGTTCGTCGAAGAGGTCCGTGTTCTGCTGGAAGATACCGGCCGCGCGGATCGAATACGCACCGTCCATCGTACGGTGGCGGAACTCGACGTCCGGCATCAGGCCTTGTTCGGAGAACACGACGGGCGCGAACGTGACGTCCATGTTGGGCTTGAGCGCCCAATAGTAGGGGGTACGTACGCCCACGCCGTACTCGGTCGAGGACATGTAACTCGGCATCAGGACGCCGCTCTTGCGCTTCACCGTGGCGTCGGCATGCGAGAAAAACGGCAGCCAGGCGATCGGCTTTCCGAAGAACTCGATCGTGGCATCCTCGTAATGGATCGTCTTCGTGCCCTGGTCGTGGATGATGCGCGCCGCCTTGACCTGCCAGAGCGGCGGCTTCGACGGGTTGTCGATGCAGGCCGGGCAGGCCGTGTAGACGCCCTTGTTGAACACGACGACATCGCCGCCCGTGCGCGTGGCGCTTGCCGCGGCGAAGCGGGTGCGGTCGGAGCCCTCGACGAGGAGGGATTGCACGAAGCCGTCGCGGAAATTGTCGGTCAGGACCATGTGGTCCGACTGGTAGACGGTGCCCTGGTCGTTCAGCCGCACATTGCCGTAGGCGAAGACCTTGCCGGTGCTCTGGTCGTAGACGACCCGGTCGGCCTCAAGCGTCGCTTCGCCGTAATAGAGCTTCACGGATCCGACTGCGGACGAGGTCTTGCGGACGTCGTCATAGACCACCTCGTCGGCGGTCACGAACATCTTCTGGCCTGGTTGGGCGGTGACCGAAGGCGGGGCGGGAGTCTGGGCGTAAGCTGCGGGGAGCGCGAGGGAAAATAGGCAAAGGAATAGTGTCGCGGCGAAGGCTCCCACCTGCGCAGCCTCTTCCCTCTGGGTCCGAAGGGTAACCTTCACCCATCCTCCTGGTACAATAGTACCGTTACACTCAACAAACCGCCGACGATGGAGGGGGCCCAGGCCGCAACGACCGGAGTGATGAAACCCGCCGCCCCCAAATCACCGGCCATTTCACCGCCGACATAGAGCATGAAGCCCTGCCAGCACGCCACCGAGAATTGCTCTTGACACACCCCCAAAACGGGCGAACCCGAGCGACACGGTAGCGGCGATCAGGACCATGGTCGCGTAGGTTGCAGGACGAGCCATAAGATCTTGATATCGTAGGCGGAACTTCTCGGTCGGGATGCCCGATAATTCCCACTGTGCGATGACCCTCGGAAGCTCCCAGAACGAGATGGTTTCGGGCGAGGTTATGGTCTCAGCGACCTGGTCCGCCGACAGGTTCGTGGGCAGCCGAAAAAGGGTGTGTGATTCCGGCGGTGTGCCTTCGCGGATCACGCGCGCCGACGGCAATTCCCAATAGCCGTTGCTCAGGGTCGCGGTCGGCGCATCCACACGCGCCCGGAACGCGCCGTCCGGCGTGAACACGAACCCGGTGACGCCGATCAGGGTTCGCCCGCGATCTTTCGAATCGACGGCACGCAGAATCGATTGGTCGTCGGGACCACGCTGGCGGATCCAGCGCGTGCCGTTCTTCGTCAGCGAACGGTCGAACAATTGTGCCTGGTAGGTGACCGAGCGCTCCTTGAGCCAGGTCGCGGCCGGATTGTAGAGGGCGGTCACCGCGATGCCGAGAAAGGCCGCCGCCAAGAGGGCCGGTGCCAGGATCTGCCAGACCGAAACGCCGGTAGCGCGCGCGACAACAAGCTCCATCTTGCGCGACAGGCTGACGAAAGCGGCGATAGCGGCGAAGAGGACCGTGAACGGAAAGATTTCCTCGACGATGATCGGCGCCCGCTGGAGGCCGAGGAGAACGACGTCGAACAATGTCGCCTTGGCGCTGCCTCCCATGTCCTGCAGCAGATCGACGAAATCGATAAGGAAGATCAGGGCGAACAGAATCACATACGTCACCGCGACGGCCGAGAGGAGGCGGCGCACGATGTAGAGCGACAGGATGGCGGGCATGCGCGAACTCAGGCCGCAGCCGGCCGGCGCAACGCCCGCCGGAACGGGTTCCGGATGCCGATGGCGGAGATCAATGCGCCCGCGCTCGCCGTCAGCGGCACCGCGTAGAGAAGCGGCACGGCCCATGGCGACGTTTTGGCCATATTCACAAGGCCGAGACCGGCGAGCCGCAACAGCATGATCGAAACGATCGCCAGAATGATCGAGGCGAATCGGCCCTGGCGCGTCGTGCGCGGACGGCTGAGCGCCGCGAAAGCAATGCACATGAAGGCAATCGGATAGAGCGCGCTGACAAGCCTTTCGTGCAACTCGGCCCGGAGCCGGCTTTGCGTCTGGCCCTTGCTCATCGATGTCGGGTTCCAGAGTTCGGAGACGTAGAGTTCGCGTGGCTTGTAGGTGACGGCCGTCTCGTCCGCGGCAAAGGGAGAGAGGTCGAAGGCGTAGCTGTCGAACACGACAAGGCTGGCGTCGACTTCACCGGCAATCTTGCGCTGCATCGCGCCGTTTCGCAGCAGGAGGAATGTGCCGTCCTCGGTCTTGAGAACCTGGCCGCGCTCGGCGGTGTAGACGAGGTTTTCGCCCTTCTTGCGGTTGTCGTCGATGAGGAGGCCGGTTAGCGCGGCCCCGGCTTCCCGGCGCCGGACATGAAGCGTTATCTTGTTGTCGAGATTGGTGAATTCGCCCTCGCGCAGAACGTTCACGACAATGTCGGCGCGAATTTCGGTCAGCATTTCGCGGATGACCCGCAAGGCGGCCGGAATGGCCGACAGGCTCAGCGCCCCGGCCGCAAGGCTGATGATGAGGGTGAGAATGAGAAACGGGGTCAGCAACGAGACGGGCCGGACACCCGCGGCGCTGATGGCGGCGAGTTCGGAATCCGTGTTCAGCCGGTTGAGGACGAACACCACCGCACCGAACAGCGCGAACGGGGTGACGATCAGCGCAAATGACGGCACGGCGAGGAGGGTGATGGCGACGAAGGTCCAGAACGACTGGCCCTTGGCGGTAATGAGGTCGAAATCACGCAGGGCCTGCGACACCCAGACGATGGCGGTGACGGCGACAAGGCTCGCCACGAACGCGGTTGCGGTAGATCGCAGGATGTAGCGTTGAAGCGCGCCCATGGTGTCCCGCGAATTCTAGCGCAATTGCTTTGCGTAAATTGAGGCCTGTTCTAAGACACCGGCCAGTGATTGCCCGAATCCGTCCCGTCTCATTGCCCACGCGTCCGGATTCGAACAGGAGTTATATCCGAAATGGCCCCGATCCCGAAAATCGCGTTCTCGAAGACTCACCTCCCGGACAGCGGCACAGTGGTCGTGCTCACCGACAGCAAGCTCGGCTTCTCCGGTTCCTCCAAAAAACTGATCGCCGGAATCAAGGGCTTCGACCGGATAGCCAAAGCCGCGAAGTTCGTGGGCAAAGCCGGAAGCGCGCTCGAGATCGCGGCACCGGCCGGCACCGACATCGACCGGTTGATCGTGTTCGGACTTGGCCGGGGCGAGGGCGATCCGGCGACGGAATGGGTGAAGACCGGCGGGCAGGTGCTCGGCAAGATCGGCAACGCCGACAAGGCGACCGTGCTCGTTGAAATTCCGCCCGGCCTCGACGACGACGCGGCGAAGGCCGCGACCGACATGGCCCTCGGCGCGCGCCTCAGGTCCTATTCCTTCGATCGCTACAAGACGAAGAAGAAGCCGGACGAGGAAAACGGCGCCTGCGCGTCGAATCTGACATTTGCGCTTGATGACGAGGCCGGCGCGAAGAAGGCCTGGAAGGCGCATCTCGCTTTGGCCGAGGGCGTCGACATTGCGCGCGATCTCGTCAACGAGCCGTCGAACATTCTCTACCCGGAAGAGTTCGCCAAGCGTGCGGCGAAGCTCGTCGGTGACGGTGTCGATGTCGAAATCCTCGACGAGAGGGCGCTGAAGAAGCTCGGCATGGGCGCGCTGCTCGGCGTGGGCCAGGGCTCGGACAAGGAAAGCCGGGTCGTCGTCATGCGCTGGAACGGGGCGAAGAGCTCGAAGGCGAAACCCGTCGTCTTCATCGGCAAGGGCGTGACCTTCGACACCGGCGGCATTTCCATCAAGCCCGCCGCCAGCATGGAAGACATGAAGGGCGACATGGCGGGCGCGGCCTGCGTGGTCGGCCTCATGCACACGCTCGCGAGCCGCAAGGCCAAGGTCAATGCGATCGGCCTGATCGGACTTGCCGAGAACATGCCGGACGGCAAGGCGCAGCGCCCGGGCGATATCGTGACTTCGATGTCCGGACAGACGATCGAGATCATCAACACCGATGCCGAAGGACGGCTCGTCCTCGGCGACGTGCTCTGGTACGCACAGGACCGTTTCAAGCCGCAGTTCATGGTGAACCTCGCGACGCTGACCGGCGCGATCCTGGTCGCGCTCGGCCAGGAATATGCCGGCCTGTTTTCCAACAACAACGAGTTGTCGGACCGCCTGACGGCGTCGGGCGTCGCGACCGGCGAACGCGTCTGGCGCCTGCCGCTCGACCCGGCCTACGACAAGATGATCGACTCGAAATTCGCCGACATGAAGAACACCGGCGGCCGCTACGGCGGCTCGATCACCGCCGCGCAGTTCCTGCAGCGTTTCGTCAACGGCACGCCGTGGGCGCATCTCGACATCGCCGGCACCGGCATGGGCTCGCTGCAGAACGACATCAACAAGAGCTGGGGTTCGGGCTGGGGCGTGCGCCTGCTCGACAAGCTCGTGGCGGATTATTACGAGGTCTGAGCGGCTTGGCCGAAATCCTGTTCTACCATCTGCAGAACCAGCCCCTCGAAAAGGTGCTGCCGGTTCTGCTCGGCAAGTGCCTCGAGCGCGGCTGGAACGTGGTGGTGCAGGCCGAAACGCCGGAGCGTCTTCGCGCGCTCGACGACGCGCTGTGGAGCTTCACCGACGACAGCTTCCTGCCGCACGGCACGGAAGCCGACGGCGCGCCGGAGACGCAGCCCATTCTGCTGACGACCACGGACACGAATCCGAACGCGCGCTGAGGTGCGGGTCCTGATCGAAGGTGCGGCGTCGCCGGATCTCTCGGCGTATGCGCGCGCTCTCGTGCTCTTCGACGGGAGCGATGACGAGGCGCTGGCGAAGGAACGCGAGCGCTGGAAGCAATTGAAGGCTGCCGGCCACGAGGTGACGTACTGGCAGCAGGACGACAACGGACGCTGGGAAAAGAAGGCGTAGCCTTTTTTCTTTCCCTCCCCCTTGTGGGGAGGGCCGAGAGCGCGAAGCGCTCCGGGGTGGGGGGTGCCGCTTCTCCGCATATGCGGCGAGGATGGATAGGCCATCACCCCACCCCCGCTCGTGCTTCGCACGAGTCGGCCCTCCCCATTCAGGGGAGGGAGGGCGCCTCAGACGCGCGGCTTCAGCCGCCGCCAACCGCTCGCCCGTATCGATCCATAGCTCCTCTGCTTCGGCGAGCGCCGAGGCGAGGGTCATGCGCTGCTTTGCCATTTCGGCGCCCTTGACCGGATCGCGTGCATACAGATCAGGCGCTGCGAGTTCCTTGTCGAGGCGGCCGATTTCCGGCTCCAGCTTCGCAATCATGCCTTCGAGTTCTTTCAGCTTGTGGCGCAGCGAGCTCGGCGAGGCGCGCTTGGTGCGCGAATTATCGTCGGGCACCGGCTCGACTTTCGGCTCCGCATCCTTGCGCGCGGCCTTCAGCACGATCTTCTGGTAATCGTCGAGGCTGCCGTCGAACGGCGTCACGGTGCCGTGCTGGACGAGCCAGAGCTCGTCGGCGCAGGCGTCGAGGAGATGGCGGTCATGGCTGACGATGATGACCGCGCCCTCATATTCGTTGAGCGCGTCGACGAGCGCGGCGCGGCTGTCGATGTCGAGATGGTTGGTCGGTTCGTCGAGGATCAGAAGGTGAGGGGCGTCGAACACCGCAAGCCCCATTGCGAGGCGCGCCTTCTCGCCGCCGGACAGGCTCTTCACCGGCACTTCGGAGCGATTGCCCGAAAATCCGATGCGCGCGGTGCGGCCGCGGACCACCGATTCGGCGACGCCCGGCATGCGCGTACGCACATGCTGATAGGGCGTCTGGTCGAGCTCCAGGCCTTCCAGAGTGTGCTGCGCGAAATAGCCGACCTTCATGCGCGAGGAGGCGGTCATCTCGCCCTCCATCGCCTTCAGTTCGCCCGCGAACAGCTTCGAGAGCGTGGATTTGCCGTTGCCGTTGGCGCCGAGAAGGCCGATGCGCTCGTCCGGCGCAAGCGAAAGACTGAGCTTCTTCAGCACCGGCTTGTCGCCATAGCCGACGCTGACGCGGTCGAGCGCGATGATCGGCGGCGCGAGCGGCTTGTCGAAGGGCGGGATGTAGAAGGGCGGCACGTCGTTTTCGATGGAGACCGAAATCGTCTCCATCTTCTCCAGGCGCTTGACGCGCGACTGTGCCTGCTTGGCTTTCGAAGCCTTGGCCTTGAAGCGGTTGATGAAGGCCTGCAGCCGTTCCTTCTCGTCGTCCTGCTTGCGCTTCGCCTTGACGTCGAGCGCGAGCTTTTCGCGGCGCTGGCGGTCGAAGCTCAGGAAATTGCCGCGGTAGAGGACGAGCTTGCCCGCATCGAAATGCAGGATGTGATCGACCGAGGCGTCGAGCAGATCGCGGTCATGGCTGATGACGAGGACGGTGCGCGGATAGCGCGCGAGATAATCCTGAAGCCAGAGCGTGCCTTCGAGATCGAGATGGTTGGTCGGCTCGTCGAGCAGCAGAAGATCCGGCTCGGAAAACAGAACCGCCGCCAGGGCGACGCGCATGCGCCAGCCGCCGGAGAACGACGAGCAGGGCCGCGCCTGCGCCTCCGCGTCGAAGCCGAGACCGGCGAGAATGCGGGCTGCGCGCGAGGGCGCGGAATGGGCCTCGATGTCGGCGAGGCGCGTATGGATCTCGGCGATGCGGTTCGGGTCCGTCGCGGTCTCGGCCTCTTCGAGCAGGGCCGTGCGTTCGGTATCGGCCGCGAGCACGCGCTCCAGGAGCGAATCCGGGCCGGACGGCGCTTCCTGGGCGACACGGCCGAAGCGGGCGCCCTTCGGAAGATAGATCGTGCCGTCGTCCGGGCCGATATCGCCGGCGATGGCTTTGAAAAGCGTTGTCTTGCCGGTGCCGTTGCGCCCGACAATGCCGACCCGCGCGCCTTCGGGAATCATGACCGAGGCGTTCTCTATAAGAGTGCGCCCCGCGATGCGGAGAGTGAGGTCGGTTACCTGAAGCATCGCGCCTTGTGCCGCGTGGGGCGGCCGGAGGCAAGCCGTTGCGTTGTCACGCCATACCGATGCCGCTCGTGCGCTGATAGAGAATGAGGTCGAGGCTCGGCGCGAAGTCGCGATTTTCGATGGCCGTCATCAGGGCGTGAACCTGACCCCTGTGATGTGTCTGGTGGTTGAAGAAATGCGTCAGGGCCGCGTTCAGCGGCTGCCGGATGGGGTCGGGGTCGACGCTGCGCCGGTAGCTGAGAATAGACTCGAGATCGGCCTCGGAGAGGCCGGAAATCCAGCCCTCGATGGACGCGTCCTCGGTGTCCCGGGCAACGCGAAGGTCTTTCAGGTTGTCGAACAGTATAGCGTCGAGTGTAACGGGAGCCTCTTCTCGGACGCCGAAACGCTTTAGCCAGATCCGGTCGGCGGCCAGCAGGTGATTCAGCGTGCCGTGGACCGAGCCGAAAAAGGCGCCGCGCTGTTCCCGGTAGCCGGAATCGCTCATTTTCCCGGCTGCGTCGTACAGCCGCTGATTGGCCCAGGAGTTGTATCCAGCCAGCATTCTGAAAGTGTTACGCATCATTTTTCCGGGTTAAGACTGACGATAAAACTGCGAATGACTCGCAATTGTCGTGTTTCGGTTGCGGCGACAAACGTGCCGTGTATAAGCCGCCGGTCGCGTAAGTATCAAATTCAGGACAAAAAATGGCTTCCGAAAGAACCTTCTCGATCATCAAGCCCGACGCAACGCGTCGCAACATCACCGGCAAGATCATTGACCGGATTGAGAGCGCGGGCCTGCGGGTCATCGCCTCGAAGCGCCTCCATATGAGCCGCGCTCAGGCGGAAGAGTTTTACGGTGTGCACCGTGAACGCTCGTTCTTCGGCGAACTCGTCGACTTCATGATCTCCGGCCCCGTGGTCGTCCAGGTTCTGGAAGGCGACAACGCGGTTGCGAAATACCGTGACGTCATGGGCGCCACGAACCCGGCCAATGCCGAGGCCGGCACGATCCGCAAGGATTTCGCGGAATTGATCGAAGCCAATTCGGTCCACGGCTCGGACGCCCCCGAAACGGCGGCGACCGAAATCAAGTTCTTCTTCAAAGACAACGAGATCGTTGGGTGAGCGTCTGACGCTCGAACACGACACGGATTCTTCTTTGTTCGGAACCAGGCGACTGCTGGGGCAGTGCCGCAAATTTGGAGGGGTAAATGGGAGCGGAACATTGGGCGGTCGATCTGTCGTCGCCGACATTCTGGGTAGCGCTGGGGCAGATCATCTGGATCAACGCGCTGCTGTCGGGCGACAACGCCGTCGTCATTGCGCTGGCCTGCCGCGGCCTGCCGGACAATCAGCGCAAGCTTGGCATGATCTTCGGCTCCGGCGCCGCGATCGGCCTTCGTATCATTTTCACGATGATCATCGTCTACCTGCTCGGCGTGCCTTACCTGAAGGTCGTCGGTGCGCTCGCGCTGCTCTGGATCGCGATCGATCTGGTTCTGCCGAAGGATCACAGCGACTCGTCGGTTAAATCGTCCGACACTCTGGTGCGCGCCATCGGCACGATCGCCGTCGCGGACGTTGTGATGAGCCTCGACAACGTCATCGCCATCGCCGGCGTTGCGAACGGCAACTGGACGCTGATCATCCTCGGCCTCATCATCTCGATCCCGATGATCATCGCGGGTTCGGCCATTATCCTCTCGCTGATCGACAGGTTTCCGATCATCGTGTGGGCCGGTGCGGCTCTTCTCGGCTTTGTCGCAGGCGAGATGCTGATCTCGGACGTCGCGATCACCGGACGCTTCGGCGAAGAGTTCGCGCACAGCTGGGAGCTGTCGCTGGGCATCTTCTTTGCCGCGGCCGTCGTGGTCGTGGGCTGGCTGATCGTCCGCGCGAAGGGAAAGAAGGCGGTTGAGAGCGCGCACTAAGCGCTTTCATCCACCGCCGGGCGGTCTCGCCCGGGGGTCACGTCTTGCAAAGCGGGTGGTCTTCGGGCTACCCGCTTTGTGCGTTCTAGAGGCGGACAAAAATCCATGGGGCAGGCAATCATGATGCGGTTCGGCGGGTTGGTTTTGGCTGCGGCGCTTCTCGCGTCGCCGGCTTTGGCGCAGAAGGCAGAGGCTCCGGCGTCCGGGCCGACGCGCGACCAGGTGCGGATGCGGATTCTCGATGTTTGCGTCATGTCGCAGTCGGGCAAGACCGCCGAGGAAGGCGCGGGTCCGAAATGCGGCTGCTATGCCGCGAAAATCAGCAAGGCGATGACCGACGAAGAAGTCGCGGTCTACAAGAAGGGCCTGCCGAAGCGGCTTGTCCCGGAATCGGACGCGACTTTCGCGAGCTGCAAATAATCAGTTCGGCTTGAGGAGGATGGGCGCGTCCGTAATGACGCGCTCGCCCTCGACCCGCGCGCGGCCCGAAGCGACCAGCTTCAGCGCATGCGGATAAAGCTGATGCTCGGCTTGGAGCACGCGCGCCGCGAGAATGTGCGCATCGTCGCCCGGTAGCACCGGCACTTCGGCCTGGGCGATGATCGGCCCGTCATCCATCTCCTGACGCACATAATGTACGGTGCAGCCATGCACCTTCTCGCCGGCGTCGAGCACGCGCTGATGCGTGTGCAGACCCTTGTATGCGGGCAGCAGCGAGGGATGAATGTTGATCATCCGGTTGCGCCAGGCATCGACAAAATAGGGCGAGAGCAGCCGCATCCATCCGGCGAGACAGACAAGTTCGACGCCGGCTTTTTCAAGCTCCGCATTGACCGCGCGTTCCAGGCCTTCGCGGTCGAAGCTTTTGTGGTCGAACGGCAAAGCGCGCACGCCCGCGGCCTGCGCCTTGCCGAGGCCTCCCGCACCGGGATTGCTTGCCGCGACGAGCACGATTTCGGCCGGATAGTTGTTCTCCCGCGCGGCCTCGATGAGGGCGGCCATATTGGAGCCGCCGCCGGAAATGAGAATCGCGGTCCGGACTTTCGCCATCAGAAATCGAGGCTGAGCGCGCCGGTCGTTTCGACCTCCTGCGCGGAGGAGGGCACCACTTCGCCGAGACGGATGACGGTTTCGCCCGCGTCCGTGAAGAGTTTGGCGATCACATCCGCTTCGGCCGCCGAGACCACCGCGATCATGCCGATCCCGCAATTGAACGTGCGCAGCATTTCCTTTTCCGCGACATTGCCGGTTGCCGCGAGCCAGCGGAACACGCCGGGCGTGTCGATGGCGTCGAGGTTCAGGGTCACGCCGAGACCTTCTGGGAGAACGCGCGGGATATTGTCCGGAAAACCGCCACCCGTGATGTGGGCGAGGCCCTTCAGTCCCGCGGTCGCCTTCAGGACTTTCAGCACTGATTTCACGTAAATGCGTGTCGGCGCGAGCAGAGCGCGGCCGAGGCCGACGGCGGGCGCGAACGGCGCGGGCGCGTCCCAGGCGCGGCCGGATTTCTTCGACGATACGGCGCACGAGCGAATAGCCGTTGGAATGCACGCCGGACGATGACAGGCCAAGCAGGACATCACCCGCCGCGATGTGGCGGGGCAGGAGGGTGCCGCGCTCTGCCGCGCCGACCGCGAAGCCGCCGAGATCGTAGTCGCCATCGGCATACATGCCGGGCATTTCCGCCGTCTCTCCGCCGATCAGGGCGCAGCCCGCTTCGATGCAGCCCGCTGCGATGCCCTTCACGACATCGATCCCGGTCTGGGTCTCGAGTTTTCCGCAGGCGAAATAATCGAGAAAGAAGAGCGGCTCGGCGCCCTGGACGACGAGATCGTTGACGCTCATCGCGACGAGGTCGATGCCGATCGAGTCATGGATGCCGGTTTCGATGGCGATCTTCAGCTTGGTGCCGACGCCGTCGGTCGCGGCCACGAGAACCGGATCCTTGTAGCCGGTGGCCTTGAGATCGAACACGCCGCCGAAACCGCCGATTTCGGCGTCGGCGCCGCTGCGGCGGGTGGCGCGAACGAGCGGCTTGATCGCTTCGACCAGCGCATTGCCGGCATCGATATCGACGCCCGCGTCACGATAGGTCAGGCCCTTGCCTTTGTCGGACATCAGAAACTCCGGTTCGGCACGGGCTTAGCCCGCCGCTCGCGGGGTTTCAACGGCGGTCAGCGCCACAGGCCGTACTGTTCCCACTGAGATTCCGGAATCTCATGGCCGACCGCGTAGCGCAAAGTCTTCGCGGCCAGGTGATTGGGAGTCAACGTGCAGGAATAGCGTAGACCGTACCAATGGCCATGATCGCGGAAGGCGCCGCCGCTTGCGGTGATGGCATCCGCTGCCGCCACCGGCTCCACGACAGCATCGGCGACCACGCGGTCGACGTGCGAATAACGGGTCTCGGCGGAAATCTTCGTTGAAACCGCCATATCGCAGACTTCAATCATCTGCGTCGCGGGTTCGAGTTTTTCGAGTGAGCGCTGCAGCCTGTCGGCCGCCGCCGAGGCGGGGCCGGCGATCAGGGTGGTCAAAGCGAGACAGAGCGCCGCGTTCCGCATTCCGGGCTTAAACCCCAACCCGCCGCGCGCAGCAAGCGCACGATCACAACCGGCTTTCCAAACCGGCCGGGTCGGTTAAGCTCCCGCCGCCATGAGGAATCTCCCCAACTCGATCACCGTCTTACGGATCTTCGCCGTGCCGGTGGTAATCTGGCTGATCCTTGGCGGCTATATCCAGGCCGCATTCTGGATTTTCCTTGCGGCCGGCGCCTCCGACGGCATCGACGGTTATCTGGCGCGGCGGTGGAACCAGCGGACAGAGCTGGGCGCCTATCTCGACGCGGTTGCCGACAAGGCGCTTCTTGTGTCGATCTTCATCACTCTGGCCATCGGGCAGTTCATTCCGGTGTGGATTGCGATCGCGGTCGCCTCGCGCGACCTGATGATCGTCGGCGCGGTCATCCTGTCCTGGCTGCTCGATCATCCATTGGTCATCAAGCCCCTGATGATCTCGAAGTTGAACACGGTGGCGCAGATTGCGTTCGCGGCCCTGGCCCTGGGCCTTGTCGGGTTCGGGATCCATGCCGGAGACTTGCTGCTGTTCGGGGGTTACGTGGTGGGCGTCTTGACGGTTCTCTCGGCCGTGGCCTATCTCGCCGCATGGATGCGCCATATGGCGCGAGCCGCGGAGAGCTGAGTGAAGAACGAAAGCCAGCCCGCCCTGAGTATCCAGCGGCAAGCAGTGTTCTGGCTCGGCGGCTTTGCCGTCCTCATCGCCATTCTCTGGCTGCTGAGCGGCATTCTTCTGCCCTTCGTCGCCGGTTTTGCGGTCGCCTACCTGCTCGACCCGCTGGCCGACAGGCTCGCGCGCACCGGCCTTGGGCGGACCACCGCGACGATCATCATTCTTCTGATGTTCGTTCTCGTCCTGATCATTGCGGGCGCCGTCCTCGTGCCTCTTCTGGTGACGCAGTTCGAGGGGTTCATGCAGAACCTCCCGGGCTATGTCAGCCGCATCCAGGAACTGATCGCCGGGCCGGGCCTCGGCTGGCTCCGCGCCATCATCGGCGACGGGCTGCCGGACGTACAGACATCGGTCGGCGGGCTCGTATCGCAGGGCGCGACGTGGATCGGCGATTTCCTGACCGGGCTCTGGGCCGGCGGCGCGGCGCTCCTGTCGGTCGTCAGTCTGCTCGTGGTGACGCCCGTCGTCGCGTTCTACATGCTGGTCGACTGGGACCGGATGGTCGCGACCGTCGATGGCTGGCTGCCGCGCGACAACCGCAATGCGATCCGCGGGATCGCGCGCGACATCAACACGGCAATTGCCGGTTTCGTGCGCGGGCAGGCGACGGTGTGCCTTCTGCTTGGCATGTTTTACGCCGTCGGACTTACAGTTGTAGGGTTGAATTTCGGCCTTCTCATCGGCCTCGGCGCGGGCTTCCTGACCTTCATCCCCTATGTCGGCTCGATGACCGGCCTTCTGCTCGCGGGCGGCGTCGCTATCGTCCAGTTTTGGCCGAACTATCCGATGATCCTCGTTGTGCTTGCGATCTTCGGTGTCGGCCAGTTTATCGAAGGCAACATCCTGTCGCCCAATCTGGTCGGCCGTTCGGTCGGCCTGCATCCGGTCTGGCTCATGTTCGCCCTGTTCGCGTTCGGCTCTCTGTTCGGTTTTGTCGGGCTTCTGATGGCGGTGCCATTGGCGGCGGCGGTCGGCGTGCTCGCGCGCTTTGCGCTGGGCCGTTACCTCGCAAGTCCCCTATATACCGGAGCGACCGTGAACGGACGGAAGACACGCAAGGCATGACGCCGCGCCAACTGACTTTGCCCCTCGATCACGCGGCGAAGTTCACGGCGGAGGATTTTCTGGTCGCCCCCGCCAATGAAGCCGTGCACAGGATTGTGACCGCCTGGCCCAACTGGCCGTCGCGCGGCCTTCTGGTCGTCGGGCCGCCGGGCAGCGGCAAAAGCCACCTCGTGGCGATCTGGGCGGAGCGGGCCGAAGCCGCGGTGCACGAGGCCGAAAAACTGACGGTGGAGCTGATCGCGGAGCTTCCCGAGAATACCGCTCTGGCCGTCGAAAATATCGATTTTCCGGGATGTTCGGAGAACAACCTCTTTCATTTGATGAACACCGCCCGCGAGAAGGGGCTGTGGCTGGCTTTGACCGCGTCGCAGGCACCGAGCCTCGTCTGGCCGGCTCTGCCCGATCTTGCATCCCGGCTCCGCCAGCTTGCAATGGCCGAGCTTCAGCCGCCCGATGACGGGCTGGTGCAGGCAGTTCTGGTCAAACTGTTCGACGACCGGCAACTTGTGGTGGATGCCGAGGTGATCGACTATATCGCCAGGAGGATGGAGCGTTCGCTCGGTGCGGCGCGGGAAGTCGTGGCCGCGCTCGACGAAGAGGCGCTGGCGCTCGGACGCCGCGTGACCAAGCCCGTCGCCTCCGCCGTTCTCGCCCGTCTGACCTCCGAAGTGGATTGAACCCTTTGACCGTCTCTTCTCCGTCACGAAGCCGTCGTACACCGCGCCAGATGCAGGCGCAGGATGTGGAACCGATGAAGGTCGAGATCGACGAAACGGTGGGCGAAAGCACGAAGCCGAAAAAGGCGCCGCCCCTGATCGACGTGCGGCATTCGCCGGAGCGCTTCATCAACCGCGAACTCTCATGGCTGCAGTTCAACCGCCGCGTCATGGAAGAAGCGGCGAACCCGAACCATCCGCTCCTCGAACAGCTGCGCTTCCTGTCGATCTCCGCGAACAATCTCGACGAGTTCTTCATGGTCCGCGTCGCGGGCCTCAAGGGCCAGGTGCGCACGGGCGTGACGGTGGTCAGCCCCGACGGACTGACCCCGCTCGAACAGCTCGAAAAGATCAACGACGTCGTCGGCGATCTTGCCCGGGACCAGCAGCTCCGCTGGCTCGAATTGCAGCCCGACCTCGCCAAAGCGGCAATCGTCGTCGTCGGAAAGGGCGGGCTGACGAAGAGCGAACATGATTGGCTCGACGAGTTTTTCCTGCAGCACATCTTCCCTGTATTGACACCTTTGGCGATCGATCCGGCGCATCCGTTCCCGTTCATCCCCAATCTCGGCTTCTCGCTCGCGTTGCAATTGCAGCGGCAGAGCGACGGACGGCCGCTGAACGCGTTGGTGCGCGTTCCGGCCAGCATTGCGCGCTTCATCCGTCTGCCGGAAACCGAACCCCACACGACCCGCTTCGTTCTTCTGGAAGATGCGATCGGCCTGTTCATCGGCCGTCTGTTTCCCGGCTATCAGGTGATCGGGCAGGGCGCGTTCCGCGTCATTCGGGATTCCGACCTCGAAGTCGAGGAAGAGGCCGAAGATCTGGTGCGGCTGTTCGAGTCCGCATTGAAGCAGCGCCGCCGCGGTTCCGTGATCCGGCTTGAAATGCAGACGCAGACGCCCGCGGAACTCCGGGCCTTCGTGTCCGAGCAGCTCGATGTGCACGACGAAGAAATCTTCCTCGTCGACGGCCTGATCGCGCTCAACGAACTTTCGCAGGTCGTGTCGATCGACCGTCCGGAGCTGAAATTCATCCCTTACAATGCGCGCTTCCCCGAACGCATCCGCGAACATGGCGGCGACTGCATGGCGGCGATCCGGCAGAAGGACATCATCGTCCATCATCCGTTCGAAAGTTTCGACGCGGTGGTGCAGTTCCTGAACCAGGCGGCGCGCGACCCGAACGTCGTCGCCATCAAGCAGACGCTCTACCGCACCTCGTCCGACAGCCCGATCGTGAAGGCGCTGGCGGAAGCGGCGGAAGCCGGAAAATCCGTGACCGCGCTCGTCGAGCTGAAGGCGCGGTTCGACGAAGAAGCCAATATCCGCTGGGCGCGCGACCTGGAGAAGGCCGGCGTGCAGGTGGTCTACGGGTTCCTCGAGCTGAAGACCCATTCCAAGCTCTCGCTCGTCGTGCGCCGCGAGGCCGGCCAGCTCGTTTCCTACTGCCATGTCGGCACCGGCAATTATCATCCGGTGACGGCGCGTATTTACACCGATCTTTCCTTCTTCACCGCGGACCCGGTGATCGGGCGCGACGTCACGCGCATCTTCAACTTCATCACAGGGTATGCGGAGCCGGTGGAACTGGAGGCCATGGCGGTCTCGCCGTTCAGCCTCAGGCGCAAGATCCTCAGCCATATCGCGGCCGAGGTGGAACATGCCAAGGCCGGGCGTCCGGCGGCCATCTGGGCCAAGATGAACTCCCTCGTCGACAGCGTGCTGATCGATGCGCTCTACGATGCGAGCCGGGCAGGCGTTGAAATCGATCTCGTAATCCGCGGCATCTGCTGCCTGCGCCCGGGCGTGCCCGGCCTGTCCGAGACGATCCGCGCTAAATCGATTGTCGGGCGCTTCCTCGAACATTCGCGCATTTATTGCTTCGGCAACGGACACGGGCTCCCGAGCCCCAACGCCGCCGTCTATATTGCGTCCGCCGACTGGATGCCGCGCAATCTCGACCGGCGCGTCGAGGCCCTGTTGCCTATTCTCAATCCTACCGTCCATGAACAGGTTCTGGACCAGATTATGGTCGCGAATCTGAAAGACAATCAGCAAAGCTGGACCGTGCTGCCCGACGGCACGTCGCAGCGGATCGTTCCGGCCGAGGGCGAGGAACCGTTCAACGCCCACCGCTATTTCATGACCAATCCAAGCCTCTCGGGACGTGGGAAGTCTGTTAAAAAAAGCTCTCCGCGCCGCCTTGCCAGCCGAGGTTGATGTGCTCAACAGTTTGACTGACGAAGAGGAAGCACGCGGTCGCTTGCGCAACGGCTCGCCTCTGGCTGTCATCGACATCGGTTCGAACTCGGTGCGTCTCGTCGTCTATGATGGGTTGACGCGCAGTCCGACGGCGATTTTCAACGAAAAGGTCCTGTGCGGCCTCGGTCGTGCCGTCGCGACCACGGGCCGGCTGACATCGGGTGCGGTAACCCGCGCTCTCTCGGCGCTCCGCCGCTTCCGTGCGTTGTGCGATGTGATGAAGGTCGGCGAGGTGCGGGTGCTGGCGACCGCGGCCGCGCGCGATGCCGCCAACGGTCGCGAGTTCCTCGACGCCGCTCGCGCGATCTGCCGCGCCGACATCGAACTTCTGTCCGGCAAGCGCGAAGCGCATTTGTCCGCGCTTGGCGTGGTTTCCGGCTTCTGGAAGCCCGACGGGCTTGTCGGCGACCTCGGCGGCGGCAGCCTCGAACTCGTTCAGGTGTCCGGCCATGAGATCGGCTCGGGAGTAACCCTGCCGCTCGGCGGGCTTGCGCTCGAGGATGTCTCGTCGGGTTCGCTGAAAAAGGCGGAAAAGATCGTCAAGAGCGCCATTGGCAGCGTGCCCGCAATGAAATCCCTCGAGCAGCGGGACTTCTACGCGGTCGGCGGCACCTGGCGCGCGCTGGTGCGCCTGCACATGGCGCAGAAACATTATCCGCTGCGCGTCATGCATGCCTACACCGTGCCGGCGAAGGAGGCGCTCGCATTATGCCAGCGGGTTCGCCGTGTTGACCCCGACACGCTGCCCGGCATCTCTTCGGTTTCGAGCGAGCGCCGTCCGCTTCTGGCGTATGGCGCGCTCGTGCTCGAACACATCATCAAGACCATGAAGCCGAGAAACGTCGTGATTTCGGCGCTCGGCGTGCGCGAAGGGCTGTTGTACGAACTGCTCGACGAGGATGTGCGGAAGGAAGATCCGTTGATCGAGGCCGCGGCGGAGCTGGGCCTTCTTCGGTCACGTTCGCCGCGCCACGGCTATGAGTTGATCGATTGGACCGACGCTTTTATCGAAAGCGCCGGGGTGAACGAAGACGACGACGACCGTCGCCTGCGCCACGCTGCCTGCCACCTCGCCGATATCGGCTGGCGTGCACATCCCGATTATCGCGGCGAGCAGGGCTTCAACATCATCGCGAATGCCGCGTTTATCGGCGTGGATCACCCCGGCCGCGCCTATCTCGCGCTGGCAATCTATTTTCGGCACGAAGGCCTTCGCGATGAGGGCATCAGCCCGCGCCTGAAGGCGCTTGCCTCGCCGCGCATCCTGGAACGGGCCCGGCTTCTCGGCGCGGCGATGCGCGTGGCCTATCTCGTCTCGGCGTCCATGCCCGGCGTGTTGCCGCGCACGGGTCTTGCGATCGAGAAGGAACGCCTTGTGCTCCGCCTGCCGAACAGTCTGCAGGATCTTGCCGGCGACCGGCTGGCAAATCGCGTCCGGCAGATGGCGCGCCTGATCGGAAAAGAACCGCAGGTCGACATCGTCTGACGTCTATCCCCGACCTCGTCGTATTCGCGCTGGCGGGCGCACGCTCACTGTGCCTTTCGGAACCGAAGAACCGCCAATCCGTTTCCCGGTTGGCGTAAAGAATGGCGGCGCACTCTTTGAGGTCTATCGGCGATGGCTCCGGCGACATCCGTTCATGCTCAGGCGCCGGTCGCGATCGAAAGCCGGTTCATGGAGGTCGACGGAGTCAAGCTCCATTACCTGACGGCCGGCAAAGGCGATCCGGTCCTGCTTCTCCATGGCTACGCGCAGACCAGCCATATGTGGCGGCCGCTCATCGCCGAACTCGCCAAGACGCACACGGTGATCGCCCCCGATCTTCGCGGCTTCGGCGATTCCTCGAAGCCGGAGAGCGGTTACGACAAGAAGACGATGGCGAAGGACGTGCATGCGCTGATGGCGGGACTTGGCCACACCAGGATACAGCTTGCCGGTCACGATATCGGTTTGATGGTCGCCTATGCGTACGCCGCGCAATATCCGGACGAGGTCCGGAAGATCGTTCTGATGGATGCGTTTCTGCCGGGTGTCGGCGACTGGACGAAGGTTTGGCTGCTGCGCGATCTGTGGCACTTCCACTTCTACGGCAAGACGCCGCTCGCACTCGTCGAGGGCCGCGAGCGCATCTACTTCGAGCATTTCTGGAACGATTTCGCGGCCGATCCGGCTCATTCCGTCTCGGAGAGGGATCGCGAGATCTATACGGTGGCTTTTGCGCAGCCGGGTGGCATGCGGGCCGGATTCGAAGTGTTCCGCGCCTTTGAACGGGACGCCAAAGATTTCGCGGAGTTTTCGAAGACAAAACTGAAAATGCCGATGCTGGTCCTGTCCGGAGAAAAAGCCAGCGGCCAGTTCCTCATCGACCAGGGCCGTCTCGTCGCGGACAATGTCGAAGGTGTCGTCGTCGCAGGATCGGGCCACTGGCTCATCGACGAAGCGCCCGAACAGGTAGTCCCGAAGCTTGTGAACTTTTTCGGACACTAGATCACGAGAGCTGCGGGACCTGTGTGCGATCGCGTAATTACACGTTCTTGGAACGTAATTCTAAAGTCGTAGAACTTGCAACTTAAAGTAAATCAATTGTTTAGAGGATCTGCGGAAATTGCGATCGGGGCATCGGCAACGTGCCGGTCTGTTGGGGCATGATCATGAAAAACCGCACTCTCTCTATAGGCACCGTCGTGCAATCGCTGTTCGGTGCAATCGTTCTGGTGGCCGTCGCCACGCTCGCACTTCCCATCTACGGCGAGGTTCGCAAACTCGGCGAAAGCGCACGCGTCGTGCGTGTCGCAGAAGCCGGGCGAGTACTGTTCACGGGTCTCCAGAACACGCGCATTCAGCGCGGGCCGACGCGCGTCGCGCTTAATGCCGAGCCCCCCGCGTCCGAGGCGTTCTTCGCGATAAATGTGGCCGCGCGCGAGATCGCCAGCCCGGCCCTTGCCCGCGTGCTTGAACTCTGTGCGACGATAGATTGCACCGGACCGGAAACGGAAATTTTCGAGGGCTTGCCGGCAAGTATGGCAAAACTCGACACTCTGCGGGCGGAATCGGACGCGGCGCTCAAACTGCCTCTGGCCCAGCGTCGCCAAGGCATCGCAAAGGACTTCAACACGGCGGCGACCGATGTCATCGATCGGCTCGAAACGATGTCGGTGGTGCTCGGCGAGACCATCCGTATGGTCGACACCGAGACTGCGGAACTCATGGCCATCAAGCAGGCGGCGTGGCTTTCCCGCGACGGCATCGGTCTTGAGCGCACCAGTCTTTCGGAAGCGCGCCGGCTAAAGGAGCTGACGCCGGAACTCGACCGCAAAATGTCCGACCTGCGCGGACGCTCATTGGTCAACTGGTCGGTGTTGAACGAGTTGCTCGCACGTCCAGGCGCGTCGGCGGAACTCGTCGAGCTGACGAAAGCCGCGAAGACGGAAGTCTTCGAAACCTACGAAAAGGTCCGCAAAGTGGCCTATGATGAACTCGCCGCGAACCAGCCCTACACGATCTCGAACGACAAGCTCAGCGAAGCGGGAAATGCGGCGCTCGAAGCGTTGACGACCATTCCGAACGCGGCGATGCGCCTCGCCCAGGAACATGCGGAGCGTACCCATGAAGCGGCGCGGAGCGCGCTGATGGTCCAGATCTCGGTGCTGGTCGCTGTGATCGCGCTCGGCGTTGCCGGAGCCTTTGTGGTGCAGCGGAGAATCACGCGGCCGATCGCCGCCATGACGAATGCGATGCGCAATCTCGCGCAGGGCAATCTGCAGATCCAAATTCCCGGAGCCGAACGCGGCGACGAGATCGGCGCTATGGCCGAGGCCGTCGAGGTCTTCAAGCAGGGCGCCATCGAACGGGCCAGGCTGGAGAGGAATGCGGAGCAGTTGCAGGCCGGCGCCGAGGCCGACAAACGCCGCGCTTTGTCCGAACTCGCGCACGGCTTCGGCCAAAGGGTCGGCAGCCTTGTCGACGCGCTGGTTTCGGCGTCCGGCCATCTCGAAACGACGGCCAACGACATGCTGGATACGGCTGGCAAGACGAGCGACCAGTCGGCGATTCTCGCCGAGTCCGCCAAGGAAACCGGAACAAACGTCCAGACAGTCGCGGCGGCGACCGAGGAACTCGCGTCTTCCGCAAACGAGATTGGAACGCAGATCTCGCATACGGCCGATACTGCGCGCAAAGCGGTGGAGGATGTGCGGATGACCGACAAGACCGTACAGGCTTTGTCGGCGAGTGCGGAGAAGATCGAGACCGTTGTGGCGCTGATCAACGATATCGCCGCGCGCACCAATTTGCTGGCGCTGAACGCCACGATCGAGGCGGCGCGCGCGGGCGAAGCGGGCCGCGGCTTCGCCGTCGTCGCGAGCGAGGTCAAAGATCTCGCCAACCAGACGATAAAGGCAACAGACGAGATCGCGAGCCAGATCCGCCAACTTCAGCAGGCGACATCCGGCGCGGTCACCGCGATCCAGTCCATCGGCGTGACCATCGAGCAGGTCCACGAGATTGCGACTACCATTGCCGTGGCGGCGGAGGAGCAGCAGTCGGCGACCTCCGAGATTGCGCGCAGCGTTTCGCAGGCGGCGACGGGCACTGACCGCGTCACGGACAGCATCGGCACGGTGCAGGAGGCGGCTACGCGCACGGGCAGCTCGGCGGCGGAAGTGCTGGCTTCGGCCAAGGGACTGGCGAAGTCCTCGCACGAGTTGCGCCACGAAATGCAGGCCTTCATCGCGAGCATGGAAGCCGCGTAAGAATACCGGTTAGGTTCGGTCGCCAACGTCGGTCGGCCAGCGGCCGGTCGACGCGCGCCCGGACTTGTTTTTGACCGGTGAGCCGGATATCGAATGGATAAATCGAACCTTTTTGTCATTACGGGTGGTCCGGGTTCCGGCAAGAGCACGTTGATTTCCGCGTTGCGGCAGCTGTCGGGCTTTGCCGTCGCCGAAGAAACCGGTCGTCACGTCATCCGCGATGAAATGGCGTCAGGTGGCAGGGCGCTGCCCTGGGATGATCGCCAGCTGTTCGCGGAACGCATGCTGGCCCTGGACATCGAGCAGTATGAGAACCTGTCGCAATCGAGCGCACCGGTCTTTTTCGATCGCGGAATGGTCGATGTCGCCGGTTATCTCAGACTGAGTGCGCTGCCCATCTCCGAGACAGTGGCGCGTTCGATCGAGCGATACCGCTACAACAGACTGGCTTTTCTCGCGCCGTATTGGCCTGAGATTTACGCTCAGGACGAGGAGCGAAAGCAGAGTCCGGACGAGGCCGCGCGCACCTGTGACGTGATGAGGGCCATCTATTCCGAATATGGCTATGAGCTTCTTGAGCTTCCGCGCGTCGATGTGCACGAGCGCGTTCGCTTCGTGCTGGACGCCATCGGGGCCGTTTAGCCCTTCACTTCGACCGCACTTACACGGCCCTTGCGCAAGCCCAGCGCGATCTCGCCGCGCTTGAGGCCGAGCGCCTTCTCGCCGAACAAATCTCGCCGCCAGCCATGCAGAGCCGGGACGTCGGCCGCGTCGTTCGCGGCGATCTGTTCGAGGTCGTCGGTCGTCGCGAGGATTTTCGGCGCGACGCCTTCCTTCTCCGAGATCATTTTCAGCAGAACGCGCAGCAGTTCGACCGTCGCGCCGGTTCCGTTCGGCGGCGGCCGATCGCGGTCGATGCGGGGCAGGGTGGCGGGATCGCGTGCGAGGCCGCGCTGCACGGCGGCGACGATATCGCTGCCGGCCTTGGAGCGCTCGAAGCCGTTGGGCAGGCCGCGCAGGCCGCCGAGCGCTTCCGTCGAGGTCGGGCCGCGCAGGGCGATCTCGGCCAGGATTTCATCTTTCACGATGCGCGAGCGCGGGACGTCACGCGTCTGCGCCTCGGTCTCGCGCCAGGCGGCGATCTCCATCAGGACGCCGATCTCTTTTGGCTTGCGAAGCCGCGCCTTGACGCGCTTCCACGCATCTTCGGGCGCCTGGCGGTAGGTCTCGGGCGAGACCAAAACGGCCATCTCTTCGGCAACCCAGGCGCTGCGATCGCGCTTTTCGAGGTCCTCGGCGAGATGGCGATAGACGTCGCGAAGATGCGTCACGTCGGCGAGAGCGTAGGTGACCTGGGCTTCGCTGAGGGGGCGGCGGCTCCAGTCCGTGAAACGCGAAGACTTGTCGAGTTGCACTCCGGTGATGCGCTGGACGAGCTGGTCGTAGGAAACGCTCTCGCCGTAGCCGAGCACCATGGCCGCGACCTGGGTGTCGAAGACCGGGTGCGGAATCATCTTGGCCAAATGCCACATGATTTCGATGTCCTGCCGTCCGGCATGGAACACCTTCAGCACCTTCTCGTTGGCCATGAGGTCGAACATGGGCGTGAGGTCGAGGCCGGGCGCGAGCGCGTCGACCGCGAAGGCTCCCTCGTCGTCAGCGAGTTGTACAACGCAGAGTTTCGGCCAGAAGGTGGTTTCGCGCAGAAATTCAGTGTCGACGGTGACGAATGCCGAACGGGCAAGCCGCTGGCAGGCGGCTTTTAGGTCCGCTGTACTGGTTACGATCATGCCCGCCATATAAACCGAACTCGGAGCCTCGGGACGACCATTGAGGCACGCTCAATTTGACGCGGGCAAGGCCCATGGTCGAGTTGACAAAAGCGGCCTTTGCGTGCGGTTTGTCCCGCCTTGCATCCCAGACTGCGGCAGACAGCCGTCACACGGCCTAGAAAGCCAAATTTCGCTAGGATTTCAGCATCATGCATCGCTACCGCACCCATACCTGCGGGCAGCTCCGCGAGGAGCACATCGGGGAAACCGTTCGGCTTTCCGGCTGGGTTCACCGCGTCCGCGATCATGGCGGCGTGCTGTTCGTCGACGTGCGCGACCATTACGGCCTGACCCAATGCGTGGCGAACCCGGATTCGGCGGCCTTCAAAGACGTCGAGAAGGTGCGTTCCGAATGGGTGGTCCGGTTCGAGGGCGAGGTCCGCAGGCGCCCCCCAGGGACCGAGAATCCGGATCTGCCGACCGGGCAGATAGAGATCTATATCGAGGGCGTGGAAGTGCTGGGCCCGTCGGCCGAGCTGCCGCTGCCGGTGTTCGGCGAGCCGGACTATCCGGAAGACATCCGCCTCCGCTACCGCTTCATCGACCTGCGGCGCGAGACGCTGCACAAGAACATCATGACGCGCACCAGGGTCGTCTCCGCCATGCGCCGGCGCATGACGGATGCGGGCTTTACGGAGTTTGCAACGCCGATCCTGACCGCGTCGTCGCCCGAAGGGGCGCGCGACTTCCTCGTTCCGTCGCGCATTCATCCCGGTAATTTCTACGCGCTGCCGCAGGCGCCGCAGCAGTACAAGCAATTGCTGATGATCGCGGGCTTCGACCGCTATTTCCAGATCGCGCCCTGTTTCCGCGACGAGGACCCGCGCGCCGACCGCCTGCCCGGCGAGTTCTACCAGCTCGATCTCGAAATGAGCTTCGTCGAGCAGGAGGACGTGTTCACGACGATGGAGCCGGTGATCCGCGGCATCTTCGAGGAGTTTGCCGAGGGCAAGCCGGTCACGCAGAGCTTCCCGCGCATTCCCTACGCCGAAGCCATGCTGAAATACGGCACCGACAAGCCGGACCTTCGCAATCCTCTCATCATCGTCGATGTCAGCGACGTCTTTACGCGCGAGGACGTTTCGTTCAACGCGTTCAAGAATGTGGTCGCGGGCGGCGGCGTCGTGCGCGCGATCCCGGCTCTCGGCGCGGCGTCGCAGCCGCGCTCGTTCTTCGACAAGCTGAACGACTGGGCGCGCGGCGAGGGCGCTCCGGGTCTCGGCTATATCGTGTTCGACGACGAGAGCGGCGTTCTGACGGGCAAGGGCCCGATCGCGAAGTTCATTCCGTCCGATGTGCAGGCGTCTATCGCGGCCGCCGCCAATGTCGGTCCGGGCGATGCTGTGTTCTTCTCGGCCGGCGCCCCGGACAAGGCGGCGAAACTCGCGGGCGCGGCTCGCATCAGGATCGGCGAGGAACTCGGTCTGGTCGACAAGGACCGTTTCGAACTCGCCTGGATCGTCGACTTCCCGTTCTACGAATTCAACGAGGACGAGAAGAAGGTCGATTTCTCGCACAATCCGTTCTCGATGCCGCAGGGCGGCCTCGAAGCGCTGAATACCAAAGACCCGCTGACGATCTCGGCATTTCAATACGATGTCGTATGCAACGGCTATGAAATCGCGTCCGGTGGCATCCGCAATCACCGGCCGGAGACAATGCTCAAGGCGTTCGAGATCGCGGGCTATGGCGAAGACGTGGTTCAGGAGCGGTTTGGCGGTATGTACCGGGCGTTCCAGTACGGCGCGCCGCCGCATGGCGGCATGGCCGCGGGCGTCGACCGCATGGTCATGCTGATCTGCGGCGTCGAGAACCTGCGCGAGGTTGCTTTGTTCCCGATGAACCAGCGCGCCGAGGATATTTTGATGGGCGCGCCGGCTCCGGCGACGCCGAAGCAATTGCGTGAACTGCATATCCGCGTGAATGCGCCCGAACCGAAAGCGAACTGACGGCAATGGCACCCAATAATATCACCGACGATCTCAAAAAGGCTGCGCTGGCTTTTCATCGCTATCCGAAGCCGGGCAAGCTTGAGGTCACGTCGACGAAGCCCCTCAGCACGCAGCGCGATCTCGCGCTTGCCTACACTCCGGGTGTCGCTGCGGTCTGCGAGGCCATCGCGGAAAATCCGGAGCTCGCGTCCGAGCTGACCAGCCGGCAAAATCTTGTCGGGGTGATCACCAACGGAACGGCCGTGCTGGGCCTCGGCAATATCGGGCCGCTGGCATCGAAGCCGGTGATGGAGGGCAAGGCCGTCCTGTTCAAGAAATTCGCCGGCATCGACGTGTTCGACATCGAAGTGGCGGAGACCGACACGAAGAAACTCATCGACGTGGTCGCGGCGCTCGAGCCGACATTCGGCGGCATCAATCTCGAAGACATCAAGGCTCCCGAGTGCTTCGAGGTCGAGGAGCAGCTCAAGGCGCGGATGAACATTCCCGTCTTCCACGACGACCAGCATGGCACAGCGATCATCGTCGCCGCGGCCGTGGTGAACGCGCTGGAAATGGCCGGCAAGTCGCTCGACAAGATCAAGATCGTGACGTCCGGCGCGGGCGCGGCGGCCATTGCCTGCCTCAACCTCCTCGTCAGCATGGGCGCCAAGCGCGAGAACATCTGGGTCACGGATCTCGAAGGCGTGGTCTATGAGGGCCGCAACGAACTCATGAACCGGTGGAACTCGGCCTTCGCGCAGAAGACCACGGCTCGGAAGCTTGAGGATGTGATCGAAGGCGCCGACGTGTTCCTCGGTGTCTCGGCCGGCGGCGTGCTGAAGCCCGAAATGCTGAAGGGCATGGCGCAGAATCCGCTCATTCTCGCGCTCGCAAATCCGACGCCCGAGATCATGCCGGACCTCGCGCGCGAAGTGCGTCCCGACGCGATGATCTGCACCGGGCGTTCGGATTTTCCGAACCAGGTGAACAATGTTCTCTGCTTCCCCTTCATCTTCCGCGGTGCGCTCGATGTCGTAGCCTCGACCATCAACGAGGAGATGAAGCAGGCGGCGGTGAAAGCCATCGCGGGTCTGGCGCGCGAGGCGTCGTCCGACGTTGTGGCGCGGGCCTATGGCGGCGAGACGATCGGCTTCGGCCGCGAATCCCTGATCCCCAATCCGTTCGATCCGCGCCTTATCTTGCGCATCGCCCCGGCCGTCGCGCGCGCCGCAATGGACAGCGGCGTGGCCCGCAAGCCCATCGAGGATTTCGACGCCTATCAGGATCGCCTGTCGCGGTTCGTCTATCGTTCCGGCTTCGTGATGAAGCCGATCTTCGCGGCCGCGAAGGAATCGCCGCGTCGCGTGATCTACGCCGAAGGCGAAGACGAACGCACATTGCGCGCAGCCCAGATTGTCATCGAAGAGGGGCTTGCCCACCCGATCCTGATCGGCCGTCCGCAGGTCATCGAGACGCGTATCAAAAGGTTCGGCCTGTCGCTGCGGATGGGCGAGCATTTTTCCGTCGTCAATCCGGAAGACGATCCGCGCTACCGCGATTACGTCGCGCTCTATCTGGAGCGGGCGGGACGGCGCGGCGTGACGCCGGATCTGGCGCGCACCATCGTTCGTACCAACTCGACCGTCATCGCGGCGCTCTCCGTTCTGCGCGGCGATGCGGACGCGATGATCTGCGGTCTCGAAGGCCGCTATCCGAACCATCTGTTCACGATCGACGACGTGATCGGAAAAAGACCGGGCGTATCGGACTACGCCGCCATCTCTCTGCTGATCACCGGTCGCGGCGCGCTCTTTGTTGCCGACACCTATGTGACCCTCGAGCCGAACGCGGATCAGATCGCGGAAAAGGCACGCCTGGGTGCGCAGGTCGTCCGGCGTTTCGGCCTGGAGCCGAAAGTGGCGCTGCTCAGCCACGCTAATTTCGGAACCCGCGAATCGAGCTCGTCGCTGAAGATGCGCGAGGCGCTCGCCATCCTGCAGGCGCAGGAACCAGGGCTGGAAGCCGATGGCGAGATGAATCCGGATCTTGCAATGTCGCAGGAACTCCGCGACCGCGTTCTGCCTGCATCGCGGCTCAAGGGCGAAGCAAATCTGCTCATCATGCCGGATCTCGACGCAGCGAAGATCGCCTCCCAGCTCGTTGCGGCAATGGACAATTCGCTTCCCGTTGGACCGATCCTCATCGGTGCGGCCTGTCCGGCCCAGATCGTGACGTCGACGACGACAACACGCGGCCTCGTCAACGTCACCGCCATCGCGGTGATGGAAGCGCAGAGCGTCACGCGTCAGGCGTGACGTGGATGTCCCGGGGCCACTCAACTCGGCTATAGCCGAGTTGAGCATCGTAAATCCTAACTCGGGCAGGCAAGAGTTAGGTGCGGAGCCCGGGACCAGCTTTCGGCTCAATCTTTGGCCTCACGGCGTATGGGTCCCGGACAGCGGCTGCGCCGCCTCCGGGACAAACAACTAACCGGCCTTCCGCACCGCTTCCTTGAACATGCGGGTCGCGTATTCCACGTCCTGTATGGTCGGCAAACTCTCCTCGATGCCGAGATGCTGGACCGAATGGGCCGACGCCGCGCGAGCGAAGCGGAAATGATCGGCCCAGGATGCGTTGGGCTTTGACAGCCAGGAATAGAAATAGGAGCCGTGGAAGATGTCGCCCGCACCGTTGGTGTCGATGACGCGTTCGAACGGGACCGCGAGAGCCGGCATGTCGCGCGGCGCGCCGTTCTCGTCGTACCAGACCAGGCCGCGCTCGCCGAGCGTGACCGCGCCGATCTTGCAGCCCCGCGATTTCAGATAGTCGAGCATTTCGGTGGGCGAGAAATTCATCTGCTCGCACATACGCTCGGACACGACAGCCGTGTCGATGAACCGCAAAAGCTCGTCGGTATTCTCGCGCACCGCACCGCCATCGAGCGAGGTGAATATGCCGGCCTCGCGGCAGAGCTTCGCATAGTGCAGCGCGGCATCGGGCTGATGGCCGTCCAGATGCAGGCCGCGGCAGCCGGTGAGGTTCAGTAGAGGGAACGGGTGGAGATGATCGTCGTCGCGGCAGCGCACGATGGCCCGTTTGCCGGCGTTCGGCATGATGAAGGAGAGGGAAGCCTCTTTCACTTTTCGGGAATGCAGCGGGATCGAGTATTTCGACGCCATGTCGCGGAACATGCGTGACAGCCAGTCGTCGGCGATCGTCGTCAGGAGATCGGGGACGATGCCCAGTTTCGCGCAGCTGAACGCAGCGGTGACGGCGTTGCCGCCGAAGCTGACGGCATAATCGTCGGCCAGGGTTTTCTCATCCCCGGTGGGAATGTGATCGCAGACGAAAGTCACGTCGATATAGGTATGGCCGATAAACAGCGCCTGCATGTGCCCTCGCTTGTACGGCCGCCCCACGGGGATCCCGTCTTCAGTAGAATGGACATTCGCCCCGCCGGGGACCCGTCTTTAGTAGATAGGTAATTTCCGGACGGCTTCCATTTAACAGCGGTTAACCCCCTTTCGTCTTTAGTGTTTCACGATGATTTGGGAACAGCTGTCGTGAGGCGTCGGACAAACAGTTGGAAGCACGTGCTGCTGACCGGCACGCTCGCCTTCGCCCCTCTTATCGGCCTCAATTTGCTGCTGTGGCTGCATATTAACGCGAATGGCCGCGTCGATATCCAGGACGCGGCCACGAGCATGCTGCATCTCGCCGAATCGCGGCTCGACGAGGCCATGACCCAGATCGTGGCGTTTTCCGACGACATCGAGCATGCCTCCTGTTCGGATGATGTATTGCAATCGGCCGGCCACGCCATCCTGAACGCGCCGTTCGTCAGCGACATCAACATTGTGGACCCGACGGGCGCCGCGGTCTGCTCGCCGACCGACAATCCTCGCGTGGTCCGCGCGATCTCGCCGGCCCATGACACCTCCAATCCGAACGTGAAATTCTCGCTCGTCGATTTCGGCGGCGATCAGGCGCAGAAATCGGTTCAACTGTTCTGGCGGTTCCCGGACGGCTGGGGCGCATCGCTTCTGATACCGGGCGACAAGCTCCTTCCGGCGGTCGTGATCGGGCGGCTGCAGGCCGATTTCGTGGCGAAACTGCGGCTCGTCGACGGTTCGTTCGTTTCGGCGCAGCTCTCGCGCGACAGCATGTCCACCGAGGGTGTCTCGGCCTTCGATGTACGCTCGATGTCGGAACGTTATCCGCTGACGCTCTCGGTGATGGTTCCCTCGACCGCGCTTTGGCAGAGCTATCGTGAACTGTTTTTGTGGGGCAATGCCGGCGGCGTCGTGCTCGCGCTCATCAGCATGCTCGTCGCGCTCGCGGTGTCACGCCAGATGGAAGGACCTGTCAGGCAAATCGAAACCGCGATCCGCCGTGGCGATTTCATTCCATATTATCAGCCGATCATGTGCATACGCACCGGAAAGCTGCTCGGCTGCGAAGTCCTGATGCGGCGCCGGCGTGCGGATGGCGGCGTGGATGCGCCCGGCGCATTCATCCATATCGTCGAGGCGACAGGCCAGATTTTCGAAATCACTCGCAGCCTGATGGCCCAGGCACGCGACGAGCTCGGCCCGTTCTATGCGCCGCGTCCGCATCTCAAAGTGTCGTTCAACCTTGTCGCCGATCATTTCAACGACGCGAGCATCGTCTCCGACGTGAAGCAGATATTCGAGAACACCGCTCTCAAGCCGACGCAGGTCGTGCTCGAAGTGACGGAGCGTCAGCAACTGCCAAACCTCGCATCGGCGCGTGTCATCATCGCGAAGCTTCAGGAACTCGGCGTCCGTATCGCACTCGACGATGTCGGTACGGGGCACGGCGGCATGTCCTATCTTCTGAAGCTCGGCGTCGATATGATGAAGATGGACAAGATGTTCGTCGATGCGATCGGTACCGACCGCTATTCGACCGCGATCATCGATACTTTGGTGAAACTGGCCGCCGATCTTAATATCGAATTCGTCGCCGAAGGCGTCGAGACGTTCGAGCAGGTGGTCTATCTGCGCGAGCACGGCGTCGATGCGGCGCAAGGGTACGTGTTCTCGCCTCCGTTGCCGGGCCGGCTGTTCCTCGATCTGATCGCCGCGGTCGATCCCGTGGCGTCGCGTGTTCCGGCGCGGGTGAAGAAAGCGATCCGCGGTCTGGATACGGAAGCCGCCTGAGTGAGGCTGCAGCCGTGAGTTGAGGCCGCGGTCTGGAAAATGCCGCGATTTATGCGGAGAAGATCAACAGACGCCGTGGCCGGCGTCACAGATTGGAAGGGGGACTGTCATGATCCGTATTGTTGCTCTCAGTACCGCGCTGTTGGTTGCAGGCTCCGCCACGACCACCCAGGCTCAGGACGGTCTCGTCGGCGGCCTTCTCGGCGCCGGGGCCGGCGCCATCATCGGCGGGGCTGCGACCGGCAGGGCCGGCGGCGCTGCGGCCGGTGCCATTCTTGGCGGTGCGGCGGGCGCCATTATTGCCAGCGAAGGCGACCGCCGCCGCTACCGTGCGCGCAACGAGGGCTTTTATTTCAACTCGAGGGGCCGCTGCTATTACGAATATCCGGACGGCGGCGTGACGCGGGTCTCCAATCGTCCCTGCAGGTAGAGCACGCCAAGACCCACCGAAAAGGGCGCCCTCGAGGGCGCCCTTTTTGATTCCCGGAGCTCCGGGCGGTTCGCTTTCCCTCCCCTGAATGGGGAGGGCCGACTCGTGCAAAGCACGAGCGGGGGTGGGGTGATAGCCCATCCGCGAAAATGCGATCGGTTCTGCCCGAACCCCACCCCGGTTCGCGCGACTCGGCTCGGGGAGGGAAGATCAGGCCTTGGGACCGGTGATGCCGAGTCTCGGCATTTCGATTCTCGGGCAGCGGTCCTGCACCATGACCACGCCGGCCGCCTTTGCCGTTTTCGCGGCGTCCTCATGGACGATGCCGAGCTGGAGCCAGATGGTGGCTGGCCTGTTTTTCAGCGCGAGCGCCTCCTCGACAATGCCCGGAACGTTTTCCGCGGCGCGGAAGACGTCGATCATGTCGATCTTCTCGGCGATGTCGGCGAGCTTCGCGTAGACCGTCTCGCCGTTGATCTCCTGGCCGGCGAGGCCCGGATTGACCGGGATGACGCGATAGCCATGCTGCTGAAGATATGCGCCGACATAGTTCGACGGACGTTCGGGATTGTTGCTCGCGCCGACAAGGGCGATCACGCGTGTGTTCTCGAAAATATCGCGGACGTCGGAATCCTGAAGGCCGTCGATTGTCATCGTACTTACGTTCCTTTGTGATGCGGAAGCCTCAGCCGCCGGTCGCTTTGCGCAGGCGGTCGAGATAGGGCGCAGCGATGTCGCGATTGCCGGGCAGGGGCTCGAACTCGGCAAGCGCTGCGAACTGGCTTTTCAGCTCGTCGAGCGCCTTTGCCTTTTCCTCGGGGGTTAGTTTGGTGTCTTCCTCGATTTCCCGGCGGGCTGCCTGTTCCTGGCTGCCGAGATCGACATCGCCGGAAAAGTTGGCTGCTTCTGCAACCAAAGCCAGAGAGTGGGCGACATCCGCCCAATCCGAATAGGCGGTGAAACCGAAGCCCGCGAGCATCTCGTTTATTTGGGCCTCGATCTTCGGATCGAACAGATAGGGCACCAGCAGAAACGCGAGATCGTCGTCGAACTTGACCGGTTCGGTGCGGCCCTGTTCGCGGTCGAGATCCCGCGCGAGCGAGATCGCTTTGGGCAGGCTTGCGAGGAAATGCTCGATCAGGTCCGGCGTCAGCGCGATCTGTACCGGTTTTACGTCGGGCAGGTGCGTTGCCTCCCATGACATCGAAGCCGGCATCTCGGATTGAGCTGCGGCGGGCACGAGCAAGGAGGCAAAAGCAAGGAACGCACACACAAGGAAGGGCATGGAAAATGTCCTTGGGGGCAGCACGACCGGCGCAGACGCGCACAAGGCCTCTTTACCTTGATGGCCCATGAGCAGGATTGAGGCAACCCTCCTTGAATATGGAACGCGATGCTTTTCCAGCGCGTTCTGCTGGGACACGGAGGGGTCGGATGCCCATTATCTTCATCAACCGAACCGCACCCAGAGCCGACGAAGTGACGGTCCGGATTCATCAGGACGCCGGCGAGATTCTCGGCGAGGTCAGTTGCCCCGGCGGCCTCGTCGGGAGCCATACGGCGGCCGAAGCTGATGACGGCATGCTCGGGGTTCATCAGGCTTTGGCGTCGGCAATCGAGCTGGCGCCGAAGCACGGCGGGAAGGTGGGCGTCATCGACGAGCAAGGACTGTGGCGGTCGGAATGGGGCGATCTTATCTCGGAAGACGCCTAAACACAGGGGTAAGCGGAGGGGTGCCTTAATACCATTTTTATAAGCCATTGTTTCTACTGGTATTTATAGACCTGCGAGCCGTTGATTTCGAACAGTCCCTGCGCTACACACTCCCCAACGGTCGCCTGCGCGGCCGCTCTTCATTTCAAGGGACACATCATGGCTACCTATTCGGCCAAGGCCGCCGAAGTCGAGAAGAAGTGGGTGGTGATCGACGCCACCGGCCTCGTCGTCGGCCGGCTCGCCTCCATCATTGCGCTCCGCCTGCGCGGCAAGCACCGCGCGACCTTCACTCCGCATGTCGACACCGGTGACAACATCATCGTCATCAATGCCGAGAAGGTCGTGTTCACGGGCAACAAGCTCAAGGGCAAGAGCTATTTCTGGCACACCGGTTATCCGGGCGGCATCAAGGAACGCACCGCGGGCAAGATCCTCGGCGGCCGCTTCCCGAACCGCATCATCGAGAAGGCCGTGGAGCGCATGCTTCCGCGCGGACCTCTCGGTCGCCAGCAGCTCTCCAACCTCCGCGTCTATCCCGGCTCGGAACATCCCCACACCGCTCAGCAGCCCGAGACGCTCGACGTCGGCGCGCTGAACCGCAAGAACGTCCGGAGCTGATCCGATGGCCGATAACATTCAGACGCTTGAAGATCTCGGCGGCGCGCTCGGCACGTCCGCCCCGACGGAAGCTCCCCGCCACGAACAGAAGCTCGACGCCCAGGGCCGCGCCTACGCGACCGGCAAGCGTAAGGACGCGGTCGCCCGCGTCTGGATCAAGCCGGGTCCCGGCAAGATCACGGTCAACGAGCGTGAACTCGACGTGTATTTCGCCCGTCCGGTGCTGCGCATGATCCTGCAGCAGCCGCTGATGGTTGCGAACCGCAACGGCCAGTACGACATCCGCGTCACGGTTGCCGGCGGCGGTCTTTCGGGCCAGGCCGGCGCGGTGCGCCACGGCCTCTCGAAGGCGCTGACCTATTTCGAGCCGGAGCTGCGCGGCGTGCTCAAGAAGGCAGGCTTCCTGACCCGCGACTCGCGTGTCGTCGAACGTAAGAAGTACGGCCGGTCGAAAGCCCGCCGCAGCTTCCAGTTCTCGAAGCGCTGATCTTCGATCCCACAAAAACGAAAAGGCGGCCTCGATGGCCGCCTTTTTTCGTTTTACCGTTCAGACCGGGTTTCGCCCCGGACTTCGCTCAGCGCGGCAACTCCCGCCGCCGTGATCTGAATGGAGCGCAGCTTGTGGGCCGCCCATCCGTTTTCGATCAGGCTTGGTATGACGGGAAAGTCGTCGTCGTGAAGCAATGGCGTGGTATCGAGCCAGCGCATCGGAACCCAACGTCCCCTCGCGTTCTCGAGGACAGTCAGGAGGCGCCTTTGCGCCTGCGTCGGGTTCATGAGATTTACCCCCGCTTTAAGTGACAGTACGACAACAGTGTCCCCGTGGACCTACGATTCGGTAAAGTGGTCGGAAGGTCGCGCCACGATGAGTGCGAAAGTTTGAGGCTTTCATGCCACATGACCCGCTGAAGTTGCGTCCCGTGGACCGGGCGCTGGACCCTGATTTCCGCCACGGCCAAAGCACAGAACCCAATTATTCCGGGGTGGTTTCGTTCCTGCGCCGGCCCTATGCGCGCGATCCTTCGGGGTTCGACGTCGCTGTCTGGGGCGTGCCGCTCGACACCGCGGTCTCGAACCGGCCCGGCACGCGATTCGGGCCGCGCGCCCTGCGCGACGCGTCGACCATTCTCGACGGCGACCCGGTCTATCCGTTCGGAGTGGATATCTTCGAGGCGATGTCCGTCTGCGATACGGGCGATTGCTCGCTCGACTACGGCTATCCGCTGGAAGTGTCGGCCTCGATCGAGGCCCAGGCGGCGGCGCGGCTCGCGACCGGCGCCCATCTCGTCACGCTCGGCGGCGATCATTTCATCACCTATCCGATCCTGAAAGCTCTGACGAAGAAGCTCGGCGGCCCTGTGGCGCTCATCCAGTTCGACGCACATCAGGACACTTGGGACGACGACGGCGGACGCATCGACCACGGCACGTTCATCACCCGGGCGGTGCGGGAAGGGCTGATTATCCCCGAAAAGTCGATCCAGATCGGCATACGTACACATGCGCCGGCCGATTACGGGATATCGATCGTCAACGGCTTCGACGTCGCGATGCTCGGCGCGGACGCGGTGGCGGCCCATATCCTGTCGCATGTCGGCGGGACACCGGCCTACATCACATTCGACATAGACGCGCTCGATCCGGCCTTTGCTCCGGGAACGGGCACGCCGGTAGCCGGAGGGCTGTCCTCGCGCGAGGCGTTGGCGATCCTGCGCGGTCTGGAATCGCTCGATCTGAAGGGTTTCGATGTCGTGGAGGTTTCGCCGCCCTACGATCACGCCAATATCACGGCGCTCGCGGGCGCGACGCTCGCGCATTACTATCTCGGCGTGCTCGCGGCGCGCAAAGCCGCCGGGCAGCGGATCTCTTCTTGAATATAGTACAGTATAGTACTGAAAAATTCTGTGCAGGGCTGTGCTGCACGTAAAAAAACTTAGAGCCGAACTAACGTATGTGGTGCATCATCGATGGATGCAATCCGCCTATCCATCTGGTAGGGACAAGCGCCGCGCCGTCCGCCACAAGGTCCGGCTGGATGGCGTTGTGCGTTTGCGGGACGGGCAGATGTGCGCCTGCGAGGTACGCGACATTTCCCAAACCGGCGCGAGCCTGCGTCTGGCGGTGATGGAAGAACTCCCGGGAGAGTTTCTGCTCGAAATTCCGGGGAACACCAAGGTCATGCGCCGCTGCAACCTCGTCCGCCAGGACGGCACGAAGATCGGCCTGCGCTTCCTGACCTAGCCGATCTTGATATCGAGGCCGAGATCGAGCGTCGGCGCTGAATGCGTGATCCAGCCCGACGAGAGCAGATCGACGCCGGCTTCGGCGATAGCTTGCGCGGTTTCGAGCGTGATGCCGCCTGAGGCTTCCGCAATCATGCGGCCGCCGATTTTCCTGACGGCCTGGGCGAGCAGTTCGGGCGTCATGTTGTCGAGCAGGACCGCGTCCGCGCCCTCCGCGAGAACCTCGTCGAGCTGATCCAGTGTATCGACTTCGATTTCGATCTTCACCAGATGCCCGACGGACGCCTTCGCCGCACGGAGCGCGGGGCCGATGCCGCCCGCGACCGCGATGTGGTTGTCCTTGATCAGGACCGCGTCGTCGAGGCCGAAGCGATGATTGGCGCCGCCGCCGCAACGCACCGCATATTTCTCGAAGATGCGCAGGTTCGGCGTCGTCTTGCGGGTGTCGATGATCTTCGCGGGCGTGTGCGCAATCTTCTCGGCGAAGCTCGCGGTTGCCGTCGCGATGCCGGAGAGGCGGCCGAGATAGTTCAGCGCCACGCGTTCGGCGGAGAGGATCGGCCGGGCGGGGCCGGAAATGTGCGGCGATGACCGTGCCGGGCGCGACCTTGTCGCCGTCCTTGAGCAAGGCATCGAAACGGACCTCGGGATCGAGGCGGCGGAAGGCTTCCCGGGCAAGCGGCAGCCCGGCGATGACGCCATGCTTGCGGGCGACGATGGCGGCCCTGGCCTGCATCCCTTCGGGAATCGTCGCGGCGGTCGTGATGTCGCCGGCGCGGCCGAGATCCTCCATCAGCGCGGCTTCGACCGCATGCGTCACCATAATCGGATCGAGCGTGTTCACAGAGCGGCCTCGGATGTACGGGCGATGGTTTCGTCGGCGATGCGTCGTGCATCTTCCAGCGTAATGAAGGTTCGGCGTTTCAGCGTCGCGTCGGCGTTCGGAAAGTCGAGGCGGGCGTGGCTGCCCCGGCTCTCCTGGCGGCCCAAAGCGGCAGCGGCGATGAGAAGACCGACGACCGCCATGCTTTTGAGTTCGTGCGGAGCGTCTGCCTGCTTGTCCGCACCGCGAAGAAAAGCGAGTGCGCGGCCGAGGCCGTCGGCATCGCGCAGAACGCCGGCCTGGCGGGACATGACATCGCGCAATGTACGCACCGCGGCGCTGTCGGGTTTCTGAACGGATGGGGAGGCGGACACCGCGTCGACCGGGGCATGGTTCGAGGGGATATCGAGGCCGTCCAGATCCTCGGCGATGCGCGCGGCGAAGACCACGGCCTCAAGCAGCGAATTCGAGGCGAGGCGATTGGCGCCGTGTGCGCCGGTCGAGGCGACCTCGCCGCAGGCCCAGAGACCTTCGAGGGAGGTGCGGCCGTTCCTGTCCGTCATCACGCCGCCCATGTGGTAGTGCGCGGCGGGCGCGACAGGGATCGGCTGCGTGACGGGATCGATCCCGGCCGCGCGACAGACGGCGTAGACGGTCGGGAACATTGCAGGGAAATGCGCGCCGATGGCGGTACGCGCATCGAGAAACGCGCCTCGTCCCGCCGCGATTTCGGCGAACACGCCGCGTGCCACGATATCGCGCGGTCCGAGTTCGGCGTCCGGATGCAGAGCGGGCATGAACCGCTCGCCCTTTCCGTTGATCAGGACCGCGCCGTCGCCGCGCAGGGCTTCGGTCGCGAGCGGTGCGGGATCCTTGCCGATGTCGATGCCGGTCGGATGGAACTGCACGAACTCCGGATCGGCGATGATCGCGCCTGCGCGCGCCGCCGCCGCGAGGCCGTCGCCGCACGCGCCCACGGGGTTTGTCGTCACGGAATAGAGATGGCCGATGCCTCCGGTCGTCAGCACAATTGCGCCGGCGGGCAGGGTGGCGAAGTGGCCTTTGGCGTCGCGGCCGGTAACGCCGGTGACGCGATTGCCCTCGGTCTCCAGGCCCGTAAGCGACCAGCCCTCGATAACGCGGATGCTCTTCGTCGTCCGCACGGCGGAGACGAGGGCCTGCATGATGGCTTTGCCGGCGAGATCGCCGCCGACGCGAACGATGCGGCGGGCGCGGTGCGCGGCTTCGCGGGAGAGTTTGAGTTTTCCTTCGAGATCGCGGTCGAACGGCACGCCGTAGCTGAGGAGATCATGGATACGGTCCGAGGCTTCCGAGGCGAGAAGCTGGGCGATGGCGGGATCGACGAGACCGGCACCGGCCGCGATCGTATCGGCGGCGTGGTCTTCCGCGGTGTCGCCTTCGCCGATGGCGGCGGCGACGCCGCCCTGCGCCCAGGCGGACGCGCCTTCGCCGAGCGGCGTCGATGTAAGCACGGTGACGGGACGCGGCGCGAGCTTCAGCGCGCAGAACAGGCCCGCGAGCCCGCCGCCGACGATGAGGATGCCGCTAGACGCATGTGATGCTGCGGACATTCGGGGCTCTTCTCTCTCTCCCCTGTGGGGAGAGGCGATTACGAGAAACAGCAGACCCTCACCCGGTCGCTGCGCGACTCGACCTCTCCCGGACGGGGAGAGGCGAAGTGTCAGATTTTCAGGTTGACCATGCGCTCGACCGAGCGGCGTGCGCTGACGGCGATCGCCGGGTCGATGATGATTTCCTCGCGCATGGTGAGCAGGCTGTCGAGGATCTTCGGCAGCGTGATGCGCTTCATGTGCGGGCACAGATTGCAGGGACGCAGGAATTCGGTGTCAGGCGACAGTTCCGAGATGTTGTCGGCCATCGAGCATTCCGTGATCATCACGACGCGCTTCGGCTTATGCATCTTCACATAGTCGGCCATCTTCGCGGTCGAGCCCGTGAAATCGGCCTCGAGCAGAACGTCCGGCGGGCATTCGGGATGCGCGAGCACCGTGACGGACGGATCGTCATCGCGAAGGCGGCGGATTTCCTCACCCGTGAAGCGCTCATGCACTTCGCAATGGCCCTTCCACGAGATGATCTTGACCTTGGTCTGCGTCGCGATCCAGGCCGCGAGGTATTCGTCCGGCAGGCACAGGACTTCCGGCGCGCCGAGAGATTCGACGACCTCCACGGCATTGCCCGAGGTGAGGCAGATGTCCGCCTCCGCCTTCACCGCCGCCGACGTATTGACATAGACCGCAACCGGCACGCCAGGATGTTTGCGCTTCAGCGCGCGCACGTCCTCGGCCGTGATCGACTCGGCGAGCGAGCAACCGGCGCTCAGGTCGGGGATCAGAACCGTCTTGTCCGGATTCAGCAGCTTCGAGGTTTCGGCCATGAAGTGCACGCCGCCCTGGACGATGATGTCGGCGTCGGATTTCGCGGCTTCGCGGGCGAGCGCGAACGAGTCGCCGACGACATCGGCGACGCAATTGTAGATTTCAGGCGTCTGATAGTTGTGCGCCAGGATGACGGCGTTCCGGACCTGCTTCAGGTCGTTGATCGCCTTCACATAGGGAGCGTGGACGGGCCACTCGATGGCCGGGATGACGTTCTTGACCCTCTCATAGAGATGCGCGGTCGCGGCCGCGACTTCGGGGGTGAAGTCGAGGTTCGGCATGGGCAGGACGCCGAAGCGCTCGGCAGCCGTAAGATCGTCAGGACGCAGAATGCGGCGCGGGCGCTCAAGAACAGCGGCGGATGCGAATACCATCAGGGCCTCCAATTATGCTCAATCTGAGCATATCCAGGCTGTTATAAAAGCCGGCACGCGGCCGGCGGCTGGTCCGTATTAGCCCGGACAGCGGTAAACATACTCTTTTCCCTCCGGATTTAAAGAGGCTGGGGACGCAAAAATCGTCAGCGCCAATGACCTGCTCTCGACGCGGCGGCCGAAGGGCGTTACGCCATGCGCCGCAAGGTTTTGGAGAGTGAGATGAGCAAGGTAAGGGTCGGGATTTTCGGCGCGTCCGGTTATACGGGCGCCGAACTTCTGCGCCTGCTCGTGCCGCATCCGAACGTGGAACTGAAGCTTCTGACCGCCGACCGCAAAGCGGGGCAACAGATGGCTGATGTGTTTCCGCAGTTCGCGGGGCTCACGCTCCCCGGGCTGACGAAGATCGAGGACGCCGATCTCTCGAACCTGGACGGGCTGTTCACGGCTCTGCCGCACGGCACGACGCAATCGGTGATCGCCGACGCCTTCAAGAAAAACCCGAAGCTGAAGATCGTCGATCTCTCGGCCGATTTCCGGCTTGCCGATCCGAAGGCCTATGCGACCTGGTATGGGCATGAGCATCAGGCGCGGGACCTGCAGAAGGACGCGGTGTTCGGCCTGACCGAGCACTATCGCGAACAGGTGAAAAAAGCCCGGCTTGTCGCAAATCCCGGCTGCCATTCAACGACGGCCATCCTTCCGGTTGTGCCGCTGCTGAAAGCCGGTCTGGTCGATCCGGAGGCCATCGTGATCGATTCCAAGACCGGCATGTCGGGCGCGGGCAGGGCGGCCAAGGAGGAGATGCTGTTCTCCGAAGTGTCGGAGGGCATCCACGCCTATGGCGTCGGCAAGCACCGGCACACCTCCGAACTCGACCAGGAATACGCCAAGGCCGCCGGCCGCGACGTCTTCGCCAGCTTCACGCCGCATCTCGCGCCGATGAACCGCGGCATCTACGCGACAATCTATGTGCGGACAGCGGGCAGGGCGACGCCGGAAGATCTGCACGCGGCCTTGTCCAAGGCCTATGCGGGCGAGCCGTTCGTGCAGGTGCTGACATTCGGTCAGGTGCCGCAGTCGCGGCATGTCAGGGGCTCGAACAATTGCCAGATCGGCGTCATCGCGGATCGGATACCGGGCCGCGCCATCGTCATCTCGACGACGGACAATCTCGTGAAGGGCGCGTCCGGACAGGCCGTGCAGAACTTCAACCTGGTGTTCGGTCTGCCGGAAACGACGGGGCTCACGGGCCCGGCCGTCTTTCCATAGTCCGCGCCGCGAGCACGGTCGCGGTCTAATCCATAGCCGCGTGGGCGGGATCGGGCGCGGCCATCGCCGCCGGGCGCTTCATCAGGAACACGAACGGCATTGCGGCGATCGCGACCCACATCATCAGCCAGAAATCATCCGCATAGGCGATGATCGCGGCCTGCCTGTCGACGAGCGCGTTGAGGATGGCCTTTCCGCCCATCGTGGACGGGTCCATGACCGTGCCCGCGAGACCGCGGACCGCGGAACTGAACGGATTGACGAACTGGACGAGTTCGGAATGCGTCACCGCGCTGTTCTGGATCAGGAGGAACGTTACGACCGAGATGCCGACCGCGCTGCCGATGTTTCGCGTGAGGCTGATGAGCGCCGCGCCGTCCGTGCGTTGATGGCCGGGCAGAGTTGCAAACGCGATGGTCTGGATCGGCACGAACAGGAAGCCCAGGCCAAAGCCCTGCACCATGCCGGTCCAGATCAACGTGAACTGCGAGACATCCGGCGTGAAGCCGCTCATCTCGAAAAGCGCGATTGCTGTCAGCACATAGCCGAACAGCATCAGCATGCGCGGATCGAAGCGGGCGACCAGGCGGCCGACCACCATCATCGCCATCATCGTGCCGATGCCGCGCGGGCCGAGAATGAGACCGGCGGTCACGACCGGATACCCCATCAGCCCCTGCAGGTACGGCGTCAGCAGCGCGAGCGTCGCGAGCAGGACGATGCCGACGATGAACATCATGACGAGGCCGGAGACGAGATTTCGGTCGCGGAACAGGCTCGGGTCGATGAATGGCTTCGCCGCGGTGAACGTATGCACGGCGAAGAGATAGAAGCCGATCAACGCGAGCGCCGTGTAGATCCAGATTTCGCCGGCGCCGAACCAATCGACCTGTTCGCCGCGGTCGAGCATCATCTGCAAGGCGCCGATACCGAGACTGAGCATGCCGAAGCCGAACCAGTCGAAGCGCATCTCCTTTATCCGCTCCGAGGCGGGGAGCACCCATATGAAACCGATCATGGTGATGATGCCGAAGGGCAGATTGACGAAGAACACCCAGCGCCAGTTGTAGGTCTCGGTCAGCCAGCCGCCGAGCGTCGGGCCAAGGATGGGGCCGAGCATGACGCCCATGCCCCACATCGCCATGGCCGAACCCTGCTGCTCGCGCGGAAAGAGATCGAACATCACCGATTGCGACAGCGGAACGAGGGCCGCGCCGAACACGCCCTGGAGCAGGCGGCACAGCACCATCATGTTGAGCGAAGAGGCGATGCCGCACAGCATGCTGGCGGCGGTGAAGCCCGCGACGCTGATGACGAAGACGGTCTTGCGGCCGAAACGCGAGGCCAGCCAGCCGACCGGCGGCGTCATGATGGCGGCGGCGACGATGTACGAGGTCAGCACCCAGTTGATCTGGTCCTGCGTCGCCCCCAGCGATCCCTGCATGTAGGGCAGCGCGACGTTGGCGATCGTCGTGTCGAGCGCCTGCATGATGGTCGCCATCATGGCGCAGGCGACGATGATCGGCCGGAAGCGAAGGAGTTCGGGTGAGATGCTCATGGCTTTGTCCGCGCTCAGCTGCGCGTATCGACGCTCACAGTGGCGCTCATGCCGGCGCGCAGCACCGGATCGTCCGGCTTGCGGTCGACGCGGATGCGGATGGGAATGCGCTGGACCACCTTGACCCAATTGCCGCTCGAGTTCTGCGCGGGCAGAAGCGCGAACTGGGCGCCGGTTCCGGGGCTGATGGACTCCAGCGTGCCCGTGAAGACATGGCCGGGATAGGTGTCGACCGTGACTTCTGCAAGCTCGCCCGCCTTCAGCCTTTCGAGATCGGTTTCCTTCGGGTTCGCGTCGACCCAGACATGGTCGACATCGACCACGGCGAGCGCGGCCATGCGAGGGGCGAGATAGAGGCCGGGCAGGAGGCTTGAGGATTGCGTAACGACGCCGCCGATGGGCGCGCGCAGTTCGGTGAGGCGAAGATCGCGCTCCGCCTGGTCGAGCTTGGCCTTGGCCTGGATGTAGGGCGGGAAGCTTTCGAGCGGCAGTTCGGTGTTGCCGCCGAGCTGCGCCAGCACTTCACCTTCGCTCTGCTGCGCGGCGGCCAAAGCGCCTTCCGCCTGATTCAGCGTGGCGCGGGCTCTGTCGAGATCGGCCTGCGACGAATACTTGCTCGCCGCCAGGGTGGAGAAACGATCGAAATTCTTCCGCTGGTAATCGAGCTGCGTCTGCGAGGTCTGGATTTCGCGCTGCGCCTTGGCGTGGCTCTGTTTCAGAGTGTCGAGCTGAAGGCGCGCGGCTTCGGTCTCGCCATACGCGGTGTCGCGGGCGATGCGGTAGGGCTCGGGGTCCACGCGGAACAGGAGATCGCCGGCCGCAACGTGCTGGCCTTCATGCACGCCGACTTCGGTGACCGTGCCGGTAACCTGCGGTGTAATGACAACCGTATTTGCGCCGACATAGGCGTTGTCGGTCTCGACATAGCGCCCGCCGGTCAGCCAGAGGCCGAGCCCCGCGACGACGATGAGCGCGGCCCCGCCGATCATCAGCGGGCGGCGCAGCTTTTTCGCCGTCAGTCGGGAGCGCAGTTCCTGGGTCCGTGTAGGGGGTATATCAAGCGGCGGAATCTGTTTGGTCTTGTCCAGCATGTTCATTGCCTGAAGCTTCGAGGCTTAAAAGATTGGCGCGGATGCCTTCGAGCGTGGCGACAAGCGCATCCACTTCGGAAGGTTTGAAATCGGCCAGCACCGGTTCGAGGACGCTGCTGCCGATCGCGCGCACCTGTTCGAGAACGGGGCCGGCGGCCGGGAGAAGATGAAGCCGGTAGGCGCGGCGGTCGTCCGGATCGGGCCGGCGCTCGACCAGGCCCGCCGCCTGCAACTTGTCGATGATGCGCGCGACGCTGATCGGCTCCATCTCCATCTCCGCGGCGAGATCGACCTGGCGCAGGCCCTCGTTGCGGGAGACGCGCGACAACACGGCCCATTGGGCGCGGGACATGCCGATCGACCGGGCGCGCTTGTCGATGATTCGACGCAGGATTCGGGCCGTGTCGGACAGGAGAAACCCGACCTGGAGGCGGTTCGATAGCTTGAGCATGCTACCAATATGGCGAGATATAATAAGCTTGCCTATTATATATTGGTCGAATTGCCAAAAAAGTCCGCTTTCAGGAAAGATTCAGGTCTATGGAGTCATTTCTGGCTTGGGTTCGGAGCGCGTTTTCCATGAGTTGGCTGAGAAGTTTGAAGGTGGTTCTGGCACTGGGGGCGGGGCTGCTCGCGACAGCCTGTTCGACGCCGAGCGAGCGTTACGGGCTGCCGCCGCCCTCCGCGAGCAAGGAAGAATTTCCGAACATCAACCTCGATCCGGCTGCAAAGCCCGTGGAGAAGGCGCTCAGTCCGCAGCAAAGGACCGAGGCCGAGGCCGAACTTGAGCGGCAGGCGGGGAAAAAGCCTCAGGCGCCGCAGGCAAAGTGACGTGAATCCGCCGCTTTCGCTCGGGAACATGCTATCTTCAACGGCGTTTCAGCCGCTTACATGCTCAGGACTCCCTCGATGACGCAGGACTTTCACTCGATCCGCCGTTTGCCGCCTTATGTGTTCGAACAGGTGAACCGGGTGAAGGCGCTCGCGCGCAAGCAGGGCGCCGACATCATCGATCTCGGCATGGGCAACCCCGATCTGCCGACGCCGGAGCACATCACGGCCAAGCTCTGCGAGAACGCCGGCAAGCCGCGCACCAACCGCTATTCCACGTCCAAGGGCATTCCCGGTCTCCGCAAGGCCCAGGCCAATTATTATGAGCGCCGGTTCGGCGTGAAGCTGAACCCGGAAACCCAGGTCGTCGCGACGCTCGGCTCGAAAGAGGGCTTCGCCAATATGGCGCAGGCCATCACCGCGCCGGGCGATGTCGTGCTCGTGCCCAATCCGAGCTATCCGATCCACGCCTTCGGCTTCCTGATGGCGGGCGGCGTGATCCGCAACGTGCCGTCGACCCCCGGGCCGGACTACTTCGTCGCGCTCGAGCGCGCGGTCCAGCATTCGATCCCGAAGCCGCTCGCGGTCGTCGTCTGCTACCCGTCGAACCCGACCGCCGAAATCGCGACGCTCGATTTCTACAAGGACCTCGTCGCCTTCGCGAAGAAGCACGAGATCTGGGTGCTGTCCGACATCGCCTATTCGGAAATCTATTTCGACGATCCGCCGCCCTCGATCCTGCAGGCTCCCGGCGCGTTCGATGTCGCCGTCGAGTTCACCTCGATGTCCAAGACCTATTCCATGCCGGGCTGGCGCGTCGGCTTCGCCGTCGGCAATGAACGGCTGATCGCGGCGCTCGCCCGCGTGAAATCCTATCTCGATTACGGCGCCTTCACGCCGATCCAGGTCGCGGCCTCGGCCGCGCTGAACGGCCCGCAGGACTGCGTCGACGAAATGCGGGCGATCTATAAAAGCCGTCGCGACGTTCTGGTCGACACCTTCACCAAGGCCGGCTGGGCGATCCCTGCGCCGAGCGCCTCGATGTTCTGCTGGGCGCCGATCCCGGAGAAGTTCCGGGCCATGGGCAGCGTGGAATTCTCCAAACTTCTGGTCGAGAAGGCCGATGTCGCGGTGTCTCCCGGCGCCGGCTTCGGCGAGCACGGCGACGACTTCGTGCGCATCGCTTTGGTCGAGAACGAGCACCGCATCCGGCAGGCCGCGCGCAATATCCGCCGTTTCCTTGAAACTTCGGATCAGACATTGCACAACGTGATCCCGCTCGCGGCGGCTCGCTGAGTTGTGGCGTAAGGCTCCCCGGGATCGTTCATGACCGCAGCTTTGAGAGTGGGCGTCGCCGGACTTGGGACGGTTGGCGCATCCGTCATCCGCATCCTCGGCGAACGCCGTGAGGCCCTGGCCGCGGCAAGCGGACGGCCGATTCATGTGACCGCCGTCTGCGCGCGTGACCGTGCGAAGCCGCGCGGCATCGACCTCAGCAATATCAAATGGCACGACGATCCGACCGCTCTTGCGACGGACGGGAATGTCGATCTCGTCGTCGAGCTGATCGGCGGCGCGGATGGCATGGCGCGCAAGACGGTGGAAGCCGCGCTCGCGGCCGGAAAGGCCGTCGTCACCGCCAACAAGGCGCTGCTGGCGGCGCACGGCCTGGCGCTTGCGAAGCTCGCCGAGGAAAATGACGCCGCGCTCGCTTTCGAAGCGGCGGTCGCCGGCGGCATTCCGATCATCAAGACCTTGCGCGAGGCCTTGCCGGGAAGCCGGCTCGACCGCGTGTCCGGCATTCTCAACGGCACCTGCAATTACATTCTGACGCGGATGGAAGAGGACGGCCTCTCCTTCGGCGACGCGCTGGCGGACGCACAGCGGCTCGGTTATGCGGAAGCCGATCCCAGCTTCGACATCGGCGGCTTCGACGCCGCGCACAAGCTTGCAATCCTGACCAGCCTCGCGTTCGGCACCCAGATCGATCCCGACGCGATCTATGTCGAGGGCATCCAGAGCATTTCGCCCCTCGACCTCGCGACGGCCGAAGAACTCGGATACCGGATCAAGCTGCTCGGCGTCGCGACGCGCACGAATGGCGGCATCGAACAGCGCGTGCATCCGACCATGGTTCCGAAAACCGCGCCCCTGGCGCAGGTGATGGGCGTCACGAACGCGGTGTCGATCCACGGTTCGGCGAGCGACATCACGCTTGTCGGTCCCGGCGCGGGGGGCGATGCGACGGCCTCGGCCGTCATTGCCGACATCGTGGACGTGGCGCGCGGAGCGATCCGGCTGCCGTTCGGCATTCCCATGAAGGATCTCGAAAAGGCCGAGCGCGCGCCGATCCAGACCCACAAGGGCGGCTATTATATCCGCCTGCATGTCGTGGACCGGCCCGGCACGGCGGCTGCGATCGCAACCCGGATGGCCGAACAGGAGATTTCGCTCGAGAGCATTCTGCAGCGCAAACCGCGTGACAAGAAGCTCGCCGAAGCGATTGAGAAGGAACAGGATACGGTTCCGCTCGTTCTCATTACCCACGCCACGAGCGAATCCGCCGTGCGCAAAGCGCTCGACGCCGTTCTGGCGGACGGGCACATCCACGGGGCGCCGCAAGTTATCCGCATCGAGAAGGACCAGTAGATTGTCCAAGATTACCGTCGAATCCGGGAAGATCATCGAGCGGTTGCTGACGCTGGAACTGGTGCGCGTGACGGAGCGCGCCGCCGTCGCTTCCGCGCGCTGGCGCGGGCGCGGCGACAAGAACGCCGCCGATCAGGCCGCGGTCGACGCCATGCGTCGCGAACTCGGCAAGCTCGAGATCGACGGCACGGTCGTGATCGGCGAGGGCGAGCGGGACGAGGCGCCGATGCTGTTCATCGGCGAAAATATCGGCACCAAGAAGGGGCCCAAGGTCGACATCGCGGTCGATCCGCTGGAAGGCACCGCGCTTTGCGCCGACGACACGCCGGGCGCGATCTGCGTCATGGCGATGGCCGAAGGCGGTACGCTGCTGCACGCTCCCGATTGCTACATGCAGAAGATCGCGATCGGTCCGGGCTATGCGCCCGGTGTCGTCGATCTCGATGCGCCCGCGGATGCGAATGTGCTGGCTTTGGCCAAGGCCAAGGGCGTCAACCCGAGCGAGATCGGCGTGCTGATCCTCGACCGGCCGCGCCATTACGACATCATCGAGAAAGTCCGCTCCACCGGCGCGCGGGTGCGGCTGATCACCGACGGCGACGTGGCGGGCGTGATCTACACGACGCGGCCCGCCGAAACCGGCATCGACATTTATATGGGAATCGGGGCGGCGCCCGAAGGCGTGCTCGCGGCCTCCGCGCTTCGTTGCGTCGGCGGCCAGATGCAGGCCCGTCTGGTGCTCGACACGCCGGAGAAGATCGAGCGCGCGGCGAAGATGGGCGTGTCCGATCCGACCCGGCGCTACGAGGTGACCGATCTGGCCTCCGGCGACGTCATCGTCGCAGCGACGGGTGTGACCAACGGTCCGCTCGTTTCCGGTGTGTTTTTCGGGCCTGACTACATAGAAACCGAAACCGTGGTGTATCGTTCGGCAACCGGCACCGTGCGCCGGATTCGGGCCGAACATCGAGAGATGGCGAAGTTCCATTTCGACTGAGTTTTTGCAGTACTCGTAATTTCGTCGCGTTCAACTGTCGAAATCCCGACCGGACACCTATGTCCGGATGGCTGGCGAGGACGCTTTTCATGACTTCATGGCGCCGGGACTGGATCACCAGGCCCATTTTCGGCTGGGCTCAGAAAGCCTTGCCGAGCATGTCCGAAACCGAGCGCGCCGCGATCGAAGCGGGCGATGTGTGGTGGGACGCCGATCTCTTTGCCGGCAATCCCGATTGGGACAAGCTGCTCACTTTTCCTCCGGCCAAGCTCGCGCCCGATGAAGTCGCGTTCCTCGACGGTCCGGTCGAAGATCTGTGCGACATGCTCAACGACTGGCAGATCAACCACGAGCTTGGCGATCTGCCCCCCGAAGTCTGGGCCTTCATGAAGGCGAAAAAGTTTTTCGGGATGATCATTCCGAAGAGCTATGGCGGCCTCGGCTTCTCCGCCTTCGCGCATTCCGAAGTCGTCCGGAAAATCTCCACCCGCTCTATCACTGCCGCGGTCACCGTCATGGTGCCGAATTCCCTCGGCCCGGGTGAACTGCTTCATCAGTTCGGCACGAAGGAACAACAGGATCACTGGCTGCCGCGCCTCGCCGATGGCCGCGAAGTTCCGTGCTTCGGCCTGACGAGCCCGGAAGCGGGTTCGGACGCCGCGAGCATGACCGATACCGGAATTGTGACGATGGGGCCGGGCAAGAGCGGAAACGTGCTCGGCATCCGCCTGAACTGGCACAAGCGCTACATCACGCTCGGGCCGGTCGCGACCGTGCTCGGCCTCGCCTTCAAGCTGAAGGACCCGGACAATCTGCTCGGCCGCGGCGAGGACATCGGCATCACCGTGGCGCTCGTACCGACAAATGCCGATGGTGTCGAAATCGGACGGCGGCATATGCCGTCCGGCCAGATGTTCCAGAACGGCCCGAACTGGGGCCGCGACGTGTTCGTGCCGATGGAATCCGTCATCGGCGGACAGGAGCGTGTCGGGCAGGGCTGGCAGATGCTGATGAGCGCGCTTGCGGCCGGGCGCGGCATTTCGCTGCCCTCGCTGTCGGCGGCCGGCATTGTGATGGCCGCGCATACGACCGGTGCGTACGCCGCCATCCGCAACCAGTTCAACATTCCGATCGGCAAGTTCGAAGGTGTCCAGGAACGGCTCGCGCGTATGGCGGCCTCGGCCTATGTGATCGACGGCGCGCGGCGTCTGACCTGCGCCGCGCTCGACATGGGCAAGAAGCCGGCGGTGATTTCCGGCATCATGAAATATCACGCGACCGAGCGCATGCGGACCGCCATCAACGATGCGATGGACGTTCACGCCGGCAAGGCCGTGATCGACGGGCCACTGAATTACCTCACCTCGATCTATCGCGGGATTCCGATCGGCATCACCGTCGAGGGCGCGAACATTCTCACACGCTGCCTCATCATTTTCGGGCAGGGGGCGATCCGCAGCCATCCGTATCTGTTGAGCGAAATGCTGGCGCTCGGCCACAAGAACAAGGATCGCGCGCTCGCGCATTTCGACAAGGCATTCTGGGCCCATGTCGGTCTTGCGGTGACGAACCTGTTCCGCGCCTGGGGCCGCGCCTGGACCGGCGGCAGGCTGGCGCCCGCGCCGGATGCCGGCCCGGCCACTCCGCATTTCCGTCAGCTCTCCCGCTATTCGGCGGCGTTCCTGCTCGCGGCCGATATGGCGCTTCTCACCATGGGCGGCGCGCTGAAGCGGCGCGAAATGCTGTCCGCGCGCTATGGCGATATTCTGTCGGAGCTTTTCCTGCTCTCCGCCGCGCTGAAGCGCTGGCACGACGAGGGGCGGCAGGAGGCCGATCTTCCGGTGCTCGATTACGCGATGCAGACCGGCTTCCTCACCATCGAACAGCGCTTCGACGAGATCTTCGCCAATCTGCCGGCGCGGCCCGTCGCCTGGATGCTGCGTTTCTTCCTGATGCCGTTCGGCATTCGCCGCCGCGGGCCTTCCGACGCCTTGATGCAGGCGACGGCGGAAATTCTTCTGACGCCGTCCGCCACGCGCGACCGCCTGACGACGGGCATTGCGCGCGACGCTGAAAACGAAGGGCTGAAGCGCCTCCAGCGCGCCTTCGAACTCGTGACCGCGGCGGAGCCCATTCGCGAAAAAATGAAATCGCTCGGTACGCGCGATCCGGACATTGCGCTGGAACGCGGCTTCATCACCCGCGCCGAGGCCGAACAGATGAAGATCCTGGCGGAGGCCGTGTCGGCCGTCGTCGCGGTCGATGATTTTGCGCCGGATGAGATCTCGGCGCTCGTTAGACAGAAGAGCAAGGGAGACGTGCCATCGCAACCCAGGCCTCAGCCGCAGCCTCCGCAAAAGTCCAAGCCCAAGCCGCGACGGGCGAAAGCCGCCGCCGAGTAAGCGGCCGCCCCGTCTACATTATCGACGGCGCCCGAACGCCGTTCCTGCGTGCGCGCGGCGGCATGGGTCCCTTCACGCCCGTCGATCTTGCGGTTCAGGCCGGACGTCCGCTGCTGCTGCGCCAGCCCTTCGCGCCGACGGCGTTCGACCAGGTGATCCTGGGCTGCGTCAACGTCGTTGCGAACGAGATGAACCCCGCACGGGTCGCGGCTCTGCGCCTCGGCATGGGCGAAGAGATGCCGGCCTTCTCGGTGCAGATCAATTGCGGCTCGGGCATGCAGTCGATCGACACCGCTTTCCGGTACATACGCGATGGCGGCGACAATCTCATTCTCGCGGGCGGCGCCGAGGCGCTCAGCCATTCGGCGCTGCTTTACAACAACGACGCCGTGCAATGGTTTTCCGCGCTCAACAATGCGCGCACTTTCGGTGCGAGGGCGAAGGCCCTTGCCGCATGGCGGCCGAGCTTCTTCAAGCCGGTCATCGGGCTCGTCCAGGGCCTGACCGATCCCATCACCGATCTCGGAATGGGCCAGACCGCCGAGCTCGTCGCGCATCTGTTCGATATCAGCCGCGAGGAATGCGATGCCTATGCGGTGCAGAGCCATCTGAGACTGGCCAAGGCGCAATCCGAGGGCTGGCTTGCAAACGAGGTCGAGCCCGCGTTTGCGCGCGACGGTACGTTGTTCGAGCATGACGACGGGGTCCGCGCGGACTCGTCCGTCGAAAAGCTCGGCAAGCTCTCGCCGGCCTTCGAACGGCCCTGGGGCAAGATTACGGCGGGCAATTCCTCGCAGATCACCGACGGCGCAAGCTGGGTCATCCTTGCGTCGGACGAGGCCGTGAAAGAGCATGGATTGACGCCGAAGGCCGTCATCGTCGACAGCCATTGGGCGGCGCTCGATCCGGAAATCATGGGCCTCGGCCCGGTGGTGTGCTCGACGCCCGTACTGACCCGAAACGGACTGACAATCGACGATGTCGACGCCTGGGAATTGAACGAGGCGTTCGCGGCGCAGGTTCTGGGCTGCCTGCGCGCCTGGGAGGACGACAAGTTCTCGAAAGAGGTGCTCGGCCTCGACGGCGCGTTCGGCAAGATCGACCGTACCAAACTGAATGTGGACGGCGGCGCGATCAGCCTCGGCCATCCGGTCGGCGCGTCGGGAAACCGTATTGTTCTTCATCTCGTGAATGTCCTGAAGCGCCTCGGCAAGAAGCGCGGCATCGCCACCGAATGCATCGGCGGCGGGCAGGGCGGCGCAATGCTGATCGAGGCTCTCTGACATGACCGGCATCGCACTCGGCGTTCTCGAAGAACGCAACCTTGAACTCGGCCCGACGGCCGCCAAGAAGAGCAAGTGGAAGAACTGGCGGCTGACGCGCGACACGAGCGACACCGCCTGGCTCATTCTCGACAAGCAGGGGTCGTCCGCGAACATCCTGTCCATGGATGTGTTGCGCGAACTCAGCGAGATCATCGCCGAGCTGGAGACCAATCCCGCCAAGGGGCTCGTCATCCGGTCCGGCAAAAAGTCCGGCTTCGTCGCGGGCGCCGACATCACCGAATTCGGCGTGCTGTCGGACGAAGACGAGATCGCCGCAATGCTGACCGAGGGCAACAAGATCCTCGACCGTCTGGACGCGCTGCCCTTCACGACGATTGCCGTCGTCCACGGCTTCTGCCTCGGCGGCGGTCTTGAACTGGCGCTCGCCTGCGACCGGCGCATCGCGATCGACGGCGCGCGGTTCGGCTTCCCCGAAGTGATGCTGGGTCTTCATCCCGGCCTCGGCGGCACCTGGCGTTCGACCAAGCTCATCAATCCGATCGAAGCCATGTCGATGATGCTGACGGGGCGCACCGTGCAGGCCCGCGCGGCGAAGGCGATCGGCCTCGTCGACGCCGTGACGGAAGAGCGGCATGTGCTGAACGCGGTGAAGGCGGCGGTGGACGGTTCGTTCCGTCGTTCGAAGCCTGCGCTGCCGCAGCGTGTGATCGGTACTCTGGCGGCGACATCTCTCGGCCGGCGTCTTGCGGCGAAGCGCATGCGCGCCGAGGCCGAAGAGAAAGCGCCGAAACAGCATTATCCGGCGCCTTACGCGCTGATCGATCTGTGGGAAGATCTCGGCGGCGAGCCGAAGAACATGAAGGACGCGGAGGTCGCGAGCTTTGCGAAGCTCCTGACCACCGACACCGCGAAAAGCCTCGTCCGCGTGTTCTTCCTGCGGGAAAACCTGAAGAAGCTCGCCGGCAAGGGCGAGCCGATGAAGCATGTGCATGTCATCGGCGCGGGCGCGATGGGCGGCGATATCGCCGCCTGGTGCGCGTGGCAGGGGATTACGGTCAGCCTTGCCGACATGCAGGCGAAACCGTTGGCGAAGGCCGTCGGCAAGGCCGCGAGCCTGTTCGGCAAGATCGGCAAGAAAAGCCGGCTGACGCGCGACGCACTCGACCGGATGACCCCGGACCTGCACGGCGACGGCGTGGCGCGGGCCGACCTCGTGATCGAGGCCGTCCCGGAGAATCTCGACCTCAAGAAAAAGGTCTATGCGGTCGCCGAACAGCGCATGAAGCCGGGTGCGATCCTTGCGACCAACACCTCGTCCATACCGCTCGAGACATTGCGGCAGGGATTGGCGCGGCCGGAGCGCCTCGTCGGCATCCATTTCTTCAATCCCGTGTCGCGGATGCAGCTCGTCGAAGTGGTGAGCCATGACGGCTCCTCCAATGAGACGCTCGCCGCCGCGCGCGCCTTTGTCGGACAGATCGATCGTCTGCCCGCGCCCGTGAAGAGCGCACCGGGCTTTGTCGTGAACCGTGCGCTTCTGCCTTACATGCTGGAAGCCATGGTCGTGCTCGACGAGGGTGTGAAGGCTGAGACCATCGACAAGGCCGCGGAAGACTTCGGCATGCCGATGGGGCCGATCGAACTGGCCGACCAGGTCGGCCTCGATATCTGCCTCCACGTCGCCGAAGTGCTGAAGGAAGCGCTGCATTGGCCGATGCCGGATCCGCCCCAATGGCTGCGCGACAAGGTGGCCGCCGGCGAACTCGGCGCCAAGACCGGACGCGGCATCTATGTCTGGAAAGACGGCAAGGCCGTGAAGGCCAAGGACGCGCCGGAACCGCCGGAAGGACTGACCGACCGCTTGATCCTGCCGATGGCCAATGTCTGCGTGACCCTGCTGCGCGAAGGCGTGGCGGAGAGCGAAGACGTGATCGACGGCGCCATGATCTTCGGCACCGGCTTCGCGCCGTTCCGTGGCGGTCCGCTGCACTATGCGCGCTCGCGCGGCGTATCGGATGTCACCCAGAAGCTCCGCGAACTTGCGAAGGCGCACGGCGCGCGCTTTCAGCCCGATGACGGCTGGGATCTGCTGAAATGAAAAAGCCGGTTTCCCCGGCGCGTTTCACCGATCCAGATGAACTTGCCGACGCGATTATCCGCGCCGTCGGCAAGCGCGTGGTGCTTGCTCTCCCGCTCGGCCTTGGCAAGGCGAACCATGTGGCGAACGCGCTCTATGCGCGGGCCGTCGCCGATCCCTCGATCTCGCTCAACATCTTCACGGCCCTGACTTTGGAGCCGCCGCGCGCGGGAAGCGAGATCGAGAAACGGTTTCTCGATCCGGTCTCGGAGCGGCTGTTCAAGGGATACCCCGCGCTCGCCTATGCCGAGGCTCTCAGGAAGCGCACCCTGCCGGAGAATGTCGAAATCAACGAATTCTTCCTGCTCGCCGGGCGCTGGCTGAACGTGCCGCAGATGCAGCGGCATTACATCGCCGCGAATTATACGCAGGCGCTGAACTATGTGATCGGCCGCGGCGCGAACGTGGTCGCGCAGCTCGTGGCGAAACAAAGCGGGCGGTTCAGCATCTCGTCCAACACCGATATGACGCTCGACATGCTGGCCGCGCGCAAGGCCGGCCGGGCGGATTTCATCCTTGTCGGGCAGGTGAATTCCGAACTGCCCTTTCTCGGACACGAGGCCTCCCTTCCGGCGTCCGCATTCAGCCATGTCCTCGACAGCGCCGAGACCGATTTCCCGCTGTTTGCTCCGCCGAAGGAGCCGGTGGACCTCGCCGATCACGCGGTCGGCCTCCATGTGGCGCAGCTGGTGCCGGACGGCGGGACTTTGCAGATCGGTATCGGCTCGATGGCGGATGCCGTCGCATATGCTTTGATCCTGCGGCATCGCCGGAATGAAGACTTCAATTCGGCGCTGTCCCGGTTCGGCGTGGAGGGCCAGCACACCAGGCGTTTCAAGACGGGCCTCTACGGCGCCAGCGAAATGCTCGTCGACAGTTTTCTCGAACTCATCCGGGCGGGCGTGCTGAAGCGCGAGGTCGACGGTGCGGTTCTCCATGCGGGGTTCTTCCTCGGACCGAAGGCGTTCTACCGCGAACTGCGGGACATGCCGGACAACCAGCGCGACCGCATCCGTATGACGGCGATCTCTTACGTGAACTCGCTTCTCGGGAACGAAGACGAAAAGCGCGCGGCGCGGACGGGCGCGCGCTTCGTCAATACGGCGATGATGGCGACATTGACGGGAGCGGTGGTTTCGGACGGCCTGGACGACGGCCGGGTCGTCAGCGGTGTCGGCGGGCAGCATGATTTCGTCACGCAGGCCTTTGCGCTCGAAGGGGCGCGCTCGATCATCACGCTCAACGCCGCGCGCGAAAACAAGGGACGAACCGTCTCCAACATTGTCTGGAGCTACGGGCACGTGACGATCCCGCGTCATCTCAAGGATATGATCGTCACCGAATACGGCGTCGCCGATCTTCGCGGCAAGACGGATCGCGACACGATCGCGGCCATGCTGGCGATCGCGGATTCGCGGTTTCAGCCGGATCTCTTGGCTCAAGCGAAGAAGGCCGGCAAGATCGAGCCGGATTACGAGATCCCGCGCGAACACCGCGACAACACTCCGGAGAAAATCAGGCAGGCTCTCTCGCCGATGAAGCAGGATTTCCCGCCGTTTCCGTTCGGCACCGATTTCACCGGGGACGAGCAGCATCTGCTGCCCGCTCTGGCGAGGCTCAAATCAGCATCGGGATCCTTCGGGAAACTCGCCGCGCTCGCCTGGCGCGGTTACGGCGCCCGGCCTTCGGCCGAGGACCGCGCGGCTATGGCGCGTCTCGGCCTTGATCGGCCGGCGGACATGAAGGACCGGGTCTACGCCGCGCTCATTCAGGGCGCGCTCGTGGACAGCCGCTCAGCTTAAGTCTTCCTCGATCAGTTCGCTGTTGATCTCGAAAGCCGCCAGCGCGCCCTCCGCCGCGGCGACCACGGCGAACTGCACGCCCTGCGACGCATCTCCCGCGACAAACAGGCCCGGCACATTGGTTTCCTCATTGCCGACCGTGCGCACATAACCCTTTTCGGTAAGCTGGCAGCCGAGCTTGGTCGCCAGCGCGCAGTCGGGCTTGGCCCCGGTGATAAAGAACAGGCCGTCGCGGGGCAGGGGCATGCCTTTGTCGAAGTGAATGAGGTTGAGCTTCTCGCCGTCACCCTCAAGCCGCACGACCTTGTCTTCGCGGATGACGACGCCGTGACGTTCGAGCCGGGCGCGGTCGTCCGGTGTCAGTGTCGCGTGGCCGTCCGTACAGAGTACGATGTCTTTGGTCCAGATCGTCATCTGCAGCGCAAAATTCTTGCCCTTGTCTTCTTTGCCGTAGACGGCGAGAGAACGGTCGCGCTCTTCCCAGCCGTCGCAATAGGGGCAGTTGTAGACGCCGTGCCCGTAGAGTTCGGCGAAGCCCGGAATGTCGGGGAGTGTGTCGTCGACGCCGGTCGCGAGCAAAAGCTTTCGCGTGCATTCCTTCGTGCCGTCTTCCAGAACGACCTCGAAGCCGGCCCCTCCCAGAAAGGTGACGTCGTCGACCACCACGCCGTCGCGAATTTCGACACTGGGATAGTCGCGCAATTCTTCGCGGGCGATGCGCCTCAGCTCGTGAGGCCCGACGCCTTCACGGGTGATGAAGCCGTTGACAGCGCGCGACACGCGGTTGCGCGGCTTGGCTTCGTCGCAGAGCAGAATTTTCCGGCGGCAGCGGCCGAGAATGAGGGCCGCGTTCAGTCCGGCCGGTCCGCCGCCGACGATGATGGCGTCATACATGGAAGCTTCCTTTGCAGGGGAGGAAAGCCCCTGCTCAGGCGGTTTGTTCCATTTCCTCGCGCAGGACTTCCAGGCGAAGCCATTCGTCCTCAGCCGCCGAGCGCTCCGTTTCGGCGGCGGTGAGCGCCGCGCTCGCCTTGGCGAACGACGCCGGATCCTTCGTGTAGAGGGCGGGATCTGCGAGCTCGCGGTGGAGCTTTGCGATGTCGGCGTCGAGTTTCCTGATCTTGTCGGGCAGGGTCTTCAGCGCGTGCTGGTCGTTGAACGACATTTTGCGTTTCGGCTGAGGCCGGACATTGCCGCTGGGGCCACGCTCGCGCGGAGTGCCGTCCTTCTGGAGCGTCTTGGCTTCGACGCCCTTGCCGCGCTGCGCCAGCATGTCGGCATAGCCGCCGGCATATTCCACCCAGAGGCCTTCGCCTTCGGAGACGACGACGGATGTGACGGTTCGGTCGAGAAAATCGCGGTCATGGCTGACGAGGATCACGGTGCCGGGATAATCCGAGATCATCTCCTGCAACAGATCGAGCGTTTCGAGATCGAGATCGTTGGTCGGTTCGTCGAGCACGAGAAGATTCGAAGGCTGAGCGAGAGCGCGGGCAAGCTGGAGGCGCCCGCGCTCGCCGCCGGACAGGCGCTCGATGGCCGTGTTCGCCTGCTGAGGCGTGAACAGGAAGTCTTTCATGTAGCTGACGACATGCTTGGGCTGGCCGCCGACAAAGACGGTGTCGCCGCGTCCGCCGGTCAGCGCTTCGCGCAAGGTCCATGCAGGATCGAGGCTCGCGCGCTTCTGATCCATGCCCGCGAGTTCGAGATTGGCGCCGAGGCGCACACTGCCGCTGTCGGGCTCCAGAGCGCCGGTCAGAAGATTGATGAGCGTCGTCTTGCCGGCGCCATTCGGGCCGACGAGACCGATGCGGTCTCCGCGTGCGATGCGGATCGAGAAATCTGTAACGACAGGGACGTCGGCCCAGGCTTTCGAGATGCTCTTGGCCTCGATGACGAGCTTGCCCGAGACGGTGCCTTCGGTGACGGTCAGCTTTACATCGCCCTGCGCCTTGCGATGTTCGCGATAATCCTTACGCAGGCTGCCGAGATCGGCGAGACGTTTCACATTGCGCTTGCGCCGCCCGCTGACGCCGTAACGCAGCCAATGCTCCTCGTTGGCGATCTTGCGGTCGAGCTTGTGATGGTCGCGCTCTTCCTGTTCCAGCACCTCGTCGCGCCAGGTCTCGAAGGCGGCGAAGCCCTGGTCGAGGCGGCGGGTCTGCCCGCGGTCGAGCCAGACGGTGGAACGCGACAGGTTTTCGAGGAAGCGCCGGTCATGGCTGACCAGGACGAGCGCGGAGCGCGTGCGCGCGAGCTGCGCTTCCAGCCATTCGATGGCCGGCAGATCGAGATGGTTGGTGGGTTCGTCGAGCAGAAGGAGATCGGGCGCGGAGACGAGAACGCGGACAAGCGCAGCGCGGCGGGCTTCGCCGCCGGACAGCCGCGCCGGGTCTTCCTCGCCGGTCAGGCCGAGGTCTTCGAGGAGCCGGCCGGGGGCATGCAGATCCGCGCCCGGCGGAAGGCCCGCCGCGACATAAGCGAGTGTGGTGGAAAAGCCCGAAAAGTCCGGCTCCTGGGCGAGATATTGCAGGGTCGCGCCCGGTTGCAGGAAGCGGGTGCCGGAGGACTGCTCGACGCGTCCGGCGGCGATACGAAGAAGGGTGGATTTGCCCGAACCGTTGCGGCCGACGAGACAGATGCGCTCACCGGCCGAAACCGACAGTTCCGCGCCCTCGAGGAGGGGCGGGCCGCCGAAAGTGAGGCCGATATCGCGCAGTTGAAGAAGAGGGGGTGCCATGTGCGGGACATAAAGCCCGGGGAAGTCGAAGCCGCAAGGTGGGTATTCGCCGCGCGAGACTTGCCCGGCTCATACGGCCATGCCACATAGATTTCCTGATTTCGGGGCGTAGCGCAGTCTGGTAGCGCATCTGGTTTGGGACCAGAGGGTCGCTGGTTCGAATCCGGCCGCCCCGACCACCTATGCCGAGTTCCCGAGGACGAAGCCGCGATGACCGCCCGCATCTACAAGCCCGCCCGCAACGCCATGCAGTCCGGCTCCGCCAACACGGAAGGCTGGATGCTGGATTTCGAGCCCGCCACCGCCCGCTCGATCGAGCCCCTGATGGGCTGGACCGCCTCTGACGACACACGGGAGCAGGTCAGACTTCGCTTCGACACCAAGGAAGAGGCCATCGCCTACGCCGAGAAGGCGGGGCTGCCTTATCTGGTGTCGGAATCGAAAAAGCCGGTGCAGAAGATCATGTCCTATTCCGACAACTTCAAATGGGGCCGGGTCGGCCAGTGGACCCACTGACCTTCGGATCTCTGGCCGCCGATTTGACGCGGCGCCCGCTTTCATCGAAATTTTGCGCCATCGACCCCGTAGCTCAGCCGGATAGAGCAGCCGCCTTCTAAGCGGCAGGTCGCAGGTTCGAGCCCTGCCGGGGTCGCCAGAACTTCAAAACAGCTGTGAAAAACTGGTGTGTGACTCACACCAATTTCGGCATCTGCCGCGGTGTACGGACGTGGGCGCAAAGAACACGCAGCCGTCGTCGGTTAGAGGTGTAATCCTCTGCTCCGATCTCGATGATCGCGGCAGCCGTTGTGGCGTGTCGCGCAGAAATTGCAGCAAAATCTCCTTGAAATGGCCACAACGCATGCGGATTAACCAACCGAGAACGAGGGGAAAGTTTTGAACGAGGGGAAAGTCATGCGTTTCGCTTTTGTTGCTCCGATCATATGCCTCGGCCTTTCGTCCGTTTCGCCCGCTTTCGCGGAAACGGCGCCGTTCAATCATCTCGACTGCAATTTCAATGAAGAAAAGCAGGCCCTTGTCTGTCCCGATATCCTGGACGGGCGATCGGCTGCGGAGCCGGCGGTTGTCGCTCCGGCCCCAGCCCGGGCGGCGCCTGGGAATCCCGTTCAGGGATCGGCGGAATGGAACGCGGCATGCGCCGCGAAGTATAAAAGCTTCGATGCGTCGACCGGGATGTACAAGAGCTTCAGCGGCCTGATAAAGCCGTGCCGGGCAGACTGAAGTGGGAATTTTGTCTTCGACTGTGCGCCGTTTCACGCATCTGACGAGCCGCTTGGTGTGCTGAAAAAGCCGCCGACAGGACGCACAGTCGAAAGGCCAAGTGAGGCGTTTTGACTGGCGTCTCGACGTCCGGGCGCAAGTTATTATAAAAACTCGATAATTAGCCGCAGACGAAATACCGGGACAGGCCCCTGAAGCGGCCCGTTTGCCTTGGATTGGCGGTCGGAATCGCCTATCTATAGCCGGTCTTCATCAGAGTAAATTTATCATCGTGGCCGACATCGAACCGCCGCCGGGTGGCGGACCCGCACCCGATACCAAGCCCGTCTCCATCTCCGACGAGATGAAGCGCAGTTATCTCGATTACGCGATGAGCGTGATCGTGAGTCGTGCGCTGCCGGATGCCCGCGACGGGTTGAAGCCGGTGCATCGGCGCATCCTGTTTTCGATGAACGAGAACGGCTACACGCCCGACAAAGCGTACCGCAAGTCCGCGCGCATCGTCGGTGACGTCATCGGTAAATACCATCCGCACGGCGACCAGTCCGTCTATGATGCGCTTGTACGTATGGCGCAGGAATTTTCCATGCGCGTCATACTCGTCGACGGGCAGGGCAATTTCGGCTCGGTCGACGGCGATCCGCCGGCCGCGATGCGTTACACCGAGGTTCGGCTCGCAAGGCCCGCTCTCGCGCTGCTCGCCGATATCGACGAAGACACGGTCGACTTCCAGGACAACTACGACAATTCCGAGAGCGAGCCGAAGGTTCTGCCCGCGCGCTTTCCGAACCTGCTCGCCAACGGCGCGAGCGGCATCGCCGTGGGCATGGCGACGAACATCCCGCCGCACAATCTGGGCGAAATCATCGATGCAGCTTTGGCGCTGATCGACAATCCCGAACTTGAAGCCGAGGCGCTGAACCAGATCGTGCCGGGGCCGGATTTCCCGACCGGCGCGATGATCCTCGGCCGTGCCGGCATCCGCTCGGCCTACGCCACCGGCCGCGGCTCCATCGTGATGCGCGGGCGCGCGACGGTGGAAGAGCTTCGCAAGGACCGCGAAGCCATCATCATCACCGAGATCCCGTATCAGGTGAACAAGGCCTCGCTCGTTGAAAAGATCGCCGAGCTCGTGCGCGAAAAGCGGGTCGAGGGCATTTCGGAATTGCGCGACGAATCGGACCGCAACGGAATGCGCGTCGTCGTCGAGCTGAAACGTGATGCTGTTGGCGATGTGGTGCTCAACCAGCTTTACCGCTTCACGCCGCTGCAATCGACGTTCGGCGTCAACATGGTGGCGCTGAACGGCGGCCGTCCGGAATTGATGAACCTACGCGACCTGCTCGTCGCGTTCCTGACCTTCCGCGAAAGCGTCATTCAGCGCCGCACGCGTTTCCGGCTCCGCAAGGCGCGCGATCGTGCCCATGTCTTGGTGGGTCTCGCCATTGCCGTCGCCAATATCGACGAGGTGATCCGCCTCATCCGCACCGCGGCCGATCCGCAGACAGCGCGCGAGGGCCTCATGGCGCGCGACTGGCCGGCAGCCGACGTCGCGCCTTTGATCGCGCTGATCGACGATCCGCGCCACCGGGTGTCGGAAGCCGGTACTTATAGATTGTCCGCCGAACAGGCGCGCGCGATCCTCGATCTGCGCCTGCAGCGCCTGACGGCTCTCGGCCGCGACGAAATCGCCGACGAACTGAACAAGCTCGGTATCGAGATCGCCGACTACCTCGACATCCTGCGCTCGCGCGCCCGGGTGCTGGAGATCGTCCGCAACGAACTGATCGAAGTGCGCGTCGCGCATGCGACGCCGCGCAAGACCGAAATCCTCGAAGCCGATGGCGACATGGAGGACGAGGATCTCATCCAGCGCGAGGACATGGTCGTGACCGTGTCCCATGCCGGCTACGTCAAGCGCGTGCCGCTCGCGGCCTATCGTGCGCAGCGGCGCGGCGGCAAAGGCCGCTCCGGCATGACGACGAAGGAAGAGGATTTCGTCACGCGGCTGTTCGTGGCCTCGACCCATGCCGAAGTGCTGTTCTTCTCGTCGGCGGGGCAGGTTTACAAAATGAAGGTGTGGCGCTTGCCGCTGTCGGCCCCGCAGGGTCGCGGCAAGGCTTTCGTCAATCTGCTGCCCCTCGATCCCGACGAGCGCATCACCTCCGTCATCGTTCTGCCGGAAGACGCGGGCGCCTGGGAGCGCGACGAGATCATGTTCGCGACGACGGGCGGTGCAGTGCGCCGCAACGCGCTCGCCGACTTCATGAACATCAACCGCAACGGCAAGATCGCGATGAAGCTGGAAGACGGCGAAGCGATCGCCGCCGTCGATCTGTGCGGTCCGCAGGACGACGTCCTGCTGACGACGGCGAACGGCAATTGCATCCGCTTCCCGATCGAGGATGTCCGCGTGTTCAAGGGCCGCGATTCCGTCGGCGTGCGCGGCATCCGGCTGGACAAGGACGACACCGTGATCTCGATGGCGATCATCCGCCATGTCGAAGCGACGGCCGAGGAGCGCGCGTCCTACCTCAAGCTCGCGGGCGCGGTGCGGCGCGGCATGAACGGCGAAGACGAAGTCGTCGTCGATGCCGAAGATGCAGCGCCCACCGTAGAACTCGGCGAGGAGCGCTTTGCCCAGATGGGCGCAAGCGAGCAGTTCATCCTCACCGTTTCGGAACGTGGCTTCGGCAAACGCTCGTCTTCGTTCGAATACCGGATCACGGGGCGCGGCGGCAAAGGCATCGTCGCGATGGCCGTGAACAAGAGGAACGGCAAACTCGTCGCGAGCTTCCCGGTCGAGGACGCCGACCAGCTCATGCTCATCACCGATGGCGGGCAGACGATCCGCGTGCCCGTCGACGGCATTCGCATCACCGGCCGCGGCACCCAGGGCGTGACCGTGTTCAAGACCGGCGATGGCGAAAAGGTCGTCTCGGTCGAACGGATCAGCGAAGAGGAAGAGGCCGAGGAGGCCGAGGCCTGAACGGACGGGTCGACCAGCGTCAGTCTATCGCCTGTTCGGTGATGCGGACGTGTGCATCGGTCAGGTGAAAGCCGTGTTTCTCGATATCGTCGAGACACTCGCTCACGTTCACGCCGGCTTGGGCTTCACCCTTGGCCATCTCCAGCGTCTTGAACGCCTTCCAGGGTCCATAGCGCGGCGGCAGGTTCGCCCCGGCGCTGTCTTCAGTAAAGCCGAAGACACGGCCCGACCCTTTGAAAGTGTAGATTTGCATTGCTGCTCTCCATTTCTTGGGCAGGGCGGTCTGCCGTCCAGCGCCTGACTGGCTAAGCCCTGAAACGAACAAGGCGCCCCCGGGGGAGGGGCGCCTCGTTGAGTTCCGTTAGGGGAGGGGTCTCTAGTCCCGGATAGGAACCCGTACGAGCGTCGTTTCGTTATGGCCGCTGGGGACAGAGACGGTCATAAAGTGATTGCTCGCATTCGCTTCCATGGCTTGCGCATGGGCGCTGATGATACGGCCGAGAGCGCCATCGCGGTCCACACTCGCAGCGCCACTGAGACGGATGCCGATGTCGAGTCGGTCACCCTTGGCGGCGAGGTTGGAATTCGTGGTTGCGGACGTCGCCGTCGGCGTCATTTCGGCAACAGGCGTCGCTCCGGCCATACGGCTTTGATCCGTATAAGCCCAGGCAACCAAAGTAATCGCCGAAACCACCCCGAAGGTCGTTATAAAACCGCGCAGCATTTTCGCGCTCCGTGTCATCATTCTTTTGAACCTACAACTGTTCGATGTCCGAAATGTTTCCCCGATTGTTTCAAATCAAGGATTCCAAGTAACACGAACCCGTGAACCTGGACCCTTGCGGAAGCCCCTCTCATCGGGCTAAAGCCCGCTCATGACCCGCGCCGCCTTCTATGCCGGTTCCTTCGATCCCGTGACCAACGGCCATGTCGATGTGATCCGGAACGCGTGCCGCCTGTTGGACCGGCTGGTAATCGCCATCGGCACCCATCCGGGCAAGGCGCCTTTGTTCTCGCCGGAAGAGCGGGTTGCGATGCTGAAAGGCGTCTGCGAACCGGTGGCTTCCGAGGAGAAATGCACTCTGGAAATCGTCACTTTCGGTGACCTGACGGTCGAGGCGGCCCGGCGCGTCGGAGCAACCCTTCTTCTCCGCGGTCTCCGCGACGGAACCGACCTCGATTACGAGATGCAGATCGCGGGCATGAATGCCCAGATGGCGCCCGATCTCCAGACCGTTTTTCTGCCTGCATCGCCCGCCGTCCGCCCAATCACCGCCACTCTCGTCCGGCAGGTCGCGAGCATGGGGGGCGACGTTTCGGCCTTTGTGCCGAAGCTTGTGGTCGAGAAATTGACCGCCAAATTCAAAGCCGGCCGTTAAGGAGTTTCCGCGTGACTCGTATTTTTATTGCCTTCGCCTTTCTGTTCGCCGGACTCCTCCCGGCCGCGGCACAGGCCCCGACGACCCTGGTTCTCGAGACCACGAAGGGGCCGGTCACAATCCGCCTGCGCCCCGATATCGCTCCGAAGCATGCCGAGCGTCTGGCGACGCTTGCCCGTCAGGGCTTTTTCGACGGGATCGTGTTTCACCGGGTCATCGACGGATTCATGGCCCAGACCGGCGATCCGACCGGCACCGGCACGGGCGGATCGAGCCTCCCGAACCTGAAAGCCGAGTTCTCGAAGACCCCGTTCGTGCGCGGCACGGTCGGCATGGCGCGTTCGTCGGACCCGAACAGCGCCAACAGTCAATTCTTCATCATGTTCGCGGACGGCTCCCCGCTCAACGGTAAGTACACCGTTGTCGGCGAAGTCGTGTCCGGCATGGAAAATGTCGACAAGATCAAGCGCGGCGAGCCGGTTCAGAACCCCGACAAGATCATCAAAGCCACCGCCCCTTAAGGAGAGAATAAAATGGCTGACCCCGAAAACACCCTCGTCCTCGAAACGACGAAGGGCACGGTGGAAATCGCCCTGCGTCCGGACCTCGCGCCCGGCCACGTCAAGCGCATCAAGGAACTGGCCCGCGAGGGCTTTTACGACGGCGTCGTGTTCCACCGCGTCATCGAGGGCTTCATGGCCCAGACCGGCGATCCGACCGGCACCGGCATGGGCGGCTCCGGCCAGAAGCTGAAGGCGGAGTTCAACGCCGGCAGGCACACGCGCGGCACGGCCTCCATGGCCCGTTCGCAGAGCCCGGATTCGGCCGACAGCCAGTTCTTCATCTGCTTCGACGACGCCGGCTTCCTCGACGGCCAGTATACGGTCTGGGGCGAAGTCGTGTCCGGCATGGAAAATGTCGATCAGATCAAGCGCGGCGAGCCGGTGAAGGACCCCGACAAGATCGTTTCCGCCAAGGTGAAGGCGGACATCTGAGGTCATGTCCCTCAAGCTGCTCTATTCGGCCCTCGCGCTGAGCATCGGCATGGCCTTTGCGGTGCAGACGAGCATCAATGCCGCGCTTGCGCGCGGCATCAGCTCGTCCGTCCTCGCGGCCCTGATCTCGTTCGGCGTGGGGTTCGCCGGATTGACGGCTCTCGCCTTCGCGACGGGGCAGTTTCAGAACGTTGCGGGCATCAGCATCCGCAGTCTGCCGGCCTGGCTATGGCTCAGCGGCGGCCTCTTGGGCGCCTGCATCGTGTTCGGAAGCCTGTTCCTCGTGCCGAAAATCGGCGTCGCGGCGCTCGCCGCCTTTATCATTGCCGGTCAGTTGGCGGCGGCGGCGATCATCGACCATTTCGGTCTTTTCGGCGTGCCGGTCCACGAAATCGGACTTCTGCGCGTGGCGGGCCTTGTGATGCTGTTCGCCGGCGCGCTCCTCGTCCGGCTGACCTGACGGCCGAAGGCGCCGTTTCATGAACGTCTCCGACTTCGACTTCGATCTGCCGGATGAGCGCATCGCGCTTCGGCCGGCGGAACCGCGCGACAGCGCACTTATGCTGGTCGTCCGGCCGGACGCCACGCCGGAGTTCGACGATCGCGTGGTGCGCGATTTACCGAATCTCCTGCGGCCCGGAGATGCGCTGGTCGTTAACGATACGCGGGTCATCCCGGCGCAATTGTTCGGCACGCGGATCGGCCGCGGCGGAACCGAGCCGCGCGTGGAAGCGACCCTGCACAAGCGTCTCGACGCGCAAACCTGGCTCGCCTTCGCAAAACCCGGCCGCAAGCTCGAAGCGGGAGACAGAATTCGGTTCGGCGGCACCGGCGAAGTCTGTCTTCTCGGCGAGCTCGAAGCACGCGTGCGCGAAAAGCACGAGGGCGGCGAAGTGACATTGGAGTTCGGCTTCTCGGGTGCCGTGCTCGACGAAGCGATCGCGGCGCAGGGCACGATGCCGCTTCCGCCTTACATCGCGGGCAAGCGCGCCGCGGACGAAAAAGACCGTACGGATTATCAGACCATGTTCGCGGACAAGGAGGGTGCGGTCGCCGCGCCCACGGCCGGTCTGCATTTCACCGACGACCTGATGGCGAAACTCTCCGAACGCGGCGTGGCGCTGCACCGCCTCACATTGCATGTAGGCGCCGGCACTTTCCTGCCGATGAAGGTCGAAGACACGCGCGATCACAAGATGCACGCCGAATGGGGACATGTGTCGGCCGAGACGGCGGCCGCGTTGAATGAGGTGCGCGCGGCCGGCGGCCGGGTAATCGCCGTCGGGTCCACGGCGCTGCGGCTGCTGGAGACGGCGGCGGCGGAGACCGGCAGGATCGCCGCCTGGTCCGGCGATACCGACATCTTCATCACGCCGGGCTACCGCTTCCGGGCCGTCGACGCGCTGATGACGAATTTCCACCTGCCGCGTTCGACGCTGTTCATGCTGGTCTCCGCATTCGCGGGTCTCGACCGGATGCAGCGTGCCTATGCGCATGCCATCGCCTCGGGCTATAGATTCTATTCCTATGGCGATGCCTGCCTGCTGTTCCCCGAGGCGAAATGACCGAGTTTTCTTTCACAGTCCACGCGAAGGACGGCGCGGCGCGCGCGGGCACGATCGTCACGGCTCACGGCGAGGTCGCGACGCCCGCTTTCATGGCGGTCGGCACGGCCGCGACCGTGAAGGCGATGCAGACGCGCGATGTGCGGGAAACAGGCACGGATGTCGTGCTGGGCAACACCTATCATCTGATGCTGCGGCCGGGCGCGGAGCGCGTCGCCGAACTCGGCGGCCTGCACACCTTCATGAACTGGCCGCACACGATCCTGACCGATTCCGGCGGCTTCCAGGTGATGTCGCTCGCAAAACTCCGGAAGGTGACGGAGGAGGGCGTTGCCTTCCAGTCTCACATCGACGGTTCGAAGCATATGCTGACGCCGGAGCGCAGCATGGAGATCCAGGCTCTGCTCGGTTCCGATATCCAGATGCAGTTCGACGAATGCGTGAAACTGCCGAACACGCGCGAGGAGATCGAGCGCGCGATGCGTCTGTCCTTACGCTGGGCGGAACGCTCGAAGGCGGCGTTTCGCGGCGGGCCGGGGCAGGCACCGTTCGCCATCGTCCAGGGCGGCGATCTGACCGATCTCCGCCGCGAATCGGCGCGCGCGCTTGTCGGCATGGATTTCCCCGGCTACGCGCTCGGCGGGCTCGCGGTCGGCGAACCGCAGGACGTGATGCTGCGGGTGTTGGACGAAACCGTGCCCGAACTCCCGGAATCCAGGCCGCGCTACCTGATGGGCGTCGGTACGCCGGATGATCTGCTGCACAGCGTGGAGCGCGGCGTGGACATGTTCGACTGCGTGATGCCGACCCGCGCCGGGCGCCACGGCCTTGCCTATACGCGTTTCGGCCGCCTCAACATGAAGAATGCATGCCACGCGAGCGATCCGGCCCCGCTCGATCCGGAAAGCACCTGTCCCGCGGCGCGGGATTATTCGCGGGCCTATCTGCACCATCTCGTCCGGAGCGACGAGATTCTCGCCATGACCCTGCTGACCTGGGCGAACCTCTCCTATTACCAACAGTTGATGGCGGGCGCGCGGGCGGCGATCAGGGCCGGGCGGTTCGCGGATTATGCAGCGGCGGCACGCGCCGGCTGGACGCGCGGCGAAGAGGCATAGGAAAGAAGAGCGTGTCGTCCTTGACCCGCCGCACCCCCATCCGTAGGTTCCGCCCGTCGCTTGGGGGCCGGTAGCTCAGCGGTAGAGCACGTGACTTTTAATCATGTGGTCGCGGGTTCGATCCCCGCCCGGCTCACCAATGTTTTGAACGGCTTAGACCGTTTTGCTCGCAAGTTACGTGTGTTGCCGATGCCATGCGACGTCGGGAAAGCCGCATCACGCCGCTAACCCACTGATGCGCAAAGAATCAGCACGTGACCACCGGGGCTCCTGCTCCAAAAGGTCTTCCCACAATTCGTTTTGTTATCGTTTTCGTCCTCGGCCGCCGTGCGCTCGGTAACGCCGATCGGGCGCACCAGTTCAAGGACGTGACCTCGTGGCATCACAAGAGAGGTGTATGCGGGCGGCCGCCCTTGTTCGTTTAAGAAGGACCAAGCGGTAGTGCATCGAGGAATCTCCTCAGAATGCGATTGAATGCGGCCGGCTTCTCAAGCATCGAAAAGTGACCGGCCCCCGGGATGATTGATAAACTGCTGTTGCTGATGCCCTTGGCCAGGATTTCCGACTCGCTTGGTGGCGTAACGCGATCCTCCTCACCGGCTATCACCAAGGTAGGCGCCTTGATCCGAGAAAGAGAACTGCGGGTGTCGGCATCACTTAGCGAACGGATCGCCGCCCGGGCGACGTAGTCCGGCGTTTGAATGACCTCTCGCCGTGCCCATTCGACCAATGTCGGCGCAGCGGAGGAACCGAAGGAAACGTCCGACAAGTCCTGGATCGCCTTCTCGGCTCCTCGTTGATCCATGGCGGCGAGGAAGGCGTCATCAGTTGCGTCCGCGCCGACCCCGTGGGAGGTCGTGTCGACGAGGACCAGCGCCTTCACTAGACGCGGATACTTGACCGCAACCTGCTGGGCGATGATCCCGCCCATCGATAATCCGATCAAGACGGCTCTGCCGACGCCGAGGCCTTGGAAGACCCGCACAACATCCTCGACGAAATCCTCGATTTGATAATTGCGCGAAGTTGGGGAAGGCGAAGCGCCGTGACCAGGTAGGTTTATTCGGATGATGCGATATGACTTTGAAAGCTCTTCGGCCTGCTTCTTCCAGAATTCACTTGTTGTCGTAAATCCATGGACGAAGACCAATGGAAAACCTTGGCCGGAGATGCGTACATAAGTGTCGCCTATCACCACATCTTGCGTCGGAATCACAGCGGTCGCATCTTTTTCTTCCAACATTGCCTTTCTCCTTTTGGTTTGCGCCTTTGGTGCCCTCTCTTCTTAAAACGGAGATCAGGTCGGCCAAGCCGAGCCGAGAATGATCGAGCAGAAGTTCATCCGCTGGTAGTTGGGATCTTTCAGCGCCAACACATCTGCCTTGACATTGCCGAAGGTGGTCAGCGGCTTCTTGATGATGCCCTGCGCGAAATGATCGACGATGTTTTCCTTGAAGGTCGCCTCGCGCGGATGGTGCGCGCAAACATAATCGCGTTGCTCAATCGTGAAGTCGTGATAGGCGATGCCCAGCACATCCATCTCCACCCCGGCGGTGACGAGGGCGATGGTCGGGCGCATGTGTTCCGGAACGCCGGGCGTGGTATGAAGCGCGATCGCGGTCCAGACGTCCTCGATATCGCGCTCCGATACGCCGTGCGCCTTCATGAACTTGCGTGCCGCGTTTGCGCCGTCGACCTCGAAGCGCAGGTCAGGGCTCGAATGGGCCTCGGTCAGCCCCATGTCGTGAAACATGGCGCCCAGGTAGAGCAGTTCGGGATCGTATTTGAGCCCACGGCGCTCGCCGGTGAGCGCGCCCCAGAAAAAGACGCGGCGGCTATGATTGTAGAGCAGGTCGTCCTCGGTATCGCGGATGAGCTGGGTTGCGGCGCGCGCAATGGCACTGTCGGGAACGCGGATGCCGGCGATGACTTCGGGCATTGGATACACTCCTTGTGAGACAAGGCTCCGCCGTGGCGTGAATCGACACGCGAATGACCTCATCGTTGGTGCTCAGCAGGGCCATGCCGGTTGCGAGGTGAATGCACGCCGACGCGGCCGTTGTGCCCTTTGTGGCGATCGCGGCTCGACCTCGCAACGGCGCTTGACCTGCGAATCAGGACAACGACACATCGATATGTGCCAATAGCGCTGGAGCCCGGAGATGGCGGTTCAGAAGGTTGCAATCGCGATCCATGACTGCGTCCAGGCATTGGACGTCGCCGGGCCAGTCGACGTCTTCGCCGAAACCAATGCCTATATCGCGCCGGAGGATCGCTACGAGACGGTGCTGGTCGCTGCCCATCGGGCGCCACTGCGAGCGTCGAACAACATGCAGATGGTCGCCGATCTGAACTTCGAGGAGGCCTCCGGCGGCTTCGACATTCTGCTGGTCGCAGGCGGCCCCACGCTGCCCGAGCTCGCGCCCGATCCGCAGCTTATCGAATGGCTGCGACTTGCGCCGTGGCGCGCAAGCACCTACGGCTCGATCTGCACGGGAGCATTCTTGCTGGGGCATGCGGGGCTGCTCGACGGACACCGAGTCACCACCCACTGGCAGAACGCTCAGGCGCTCGCGGCTCGTTTCCCCGCTGCCAATGTCGAGCCGGACCTCATCCATGTCCGCGACCGTAGGCTCGTGACGTCGGCGGGCGTCACCGCAGGTATCGACCTCGCGCTAGCACTGGTTGGGCAGCGGCACGGGCCACGTGTTGCCGTAACGGTCGCCAAGCGGCTGGTGGTGGTCGCACAGCGCCAAGGTGGGCAATCGCAGTTTAGTCCGTATCTCACTGCACCGGCCGATCCAGCTTCGCCGATTGCACGCATTCAGGACCATGTGATGGGGAACATCGGACGACGCCATACGCTCCAGTCACTCGCGCCCGAAGTTGGGATGAGCGCGCGCAATCTCGCCCGCCATTTTGTGCACGAAACGGGGATCACGCCGCACGAGTTCGTCGAGCGCGCCCGGATCGATGCCGCCCGCCGGCTGCTCGAGGGGACCGATCACGCCCTTAAGGCCGTTGCGTATGACTGCGGCTTCGGCACGGCGGACCGAATGCGGATCGTCTTCAGCCAGCGGCTCGGTGTGACGCCCGCTCAGTATCGCGCGACCATGAAACAGGCGTGATGCGGTTAGGCGCGCGAGCACACTAGGTCGTGAACCCATAAATCGGGAGTGACCGAGATTGGTGGATTCGCGACTGGCGCTTAGGAGCCGAGATCGCGAGATAGCTGCCGTTCGGTAAAGCCGAGCAACAAGGTGCTGGCGATCTCTCGCGCGTTCAAGGCGAGCGCTCCGTCCGGCAGTTCGCCAGCGGTCCAGAAGGACAGCACCCCGCGAAAGGCGAAGGCGAGTTGCTCCGGCAAGCAACGCAATGCCTGTGCCCGTCGAGCCTTGACCAACCCGTCGCCCGCGCCGAGCGCGAGCGCCCATAGAGCCGTCGAGCGTGCCCAGACCTGTCCGGGAGCGGGACCGGTAGCGCCGAGCCATCCCATCACCGCTCGATTGACACTGGGTTCCTCCAACATCACCGCCGCCGCCGTATCGACAGCCAGAAAAACGCGATCGGTCGCGTCACCCGAGGGCAATGCGGCAACGTAGCGCGCCTCCATAAGATCTATTCGACGCCCCGAGAGAGCATGCATGATCGCCGCCTTGCTCCCGAACTGGTTGAAAGGCGTCGCGAAGCTGACTCCAGCCTCGGCCGCGAGATCGCGCATCGAGAAATCAGCGTTGCCCTCGCGGAGCAGTCGTTCCGCCGCGTCGATTACGCGCTGGCGAAGCGGCTCGCCTCTATTGCCGGTGTTAGAAGGTTGGGTCTTGCTGCGTGCCATGGCACTATCTATATCATGATATAGTTGATGTTATAGCTCGGAGTTAGACCATGACGGCTGTCGCCTCTAAAACTTTCCTCATTACCGGTGTCAACTCGGGTCTCGGCCGAGCATTTGCCGTCGGCGCGCTTGAAGCCGGCCATCGTGTGATTGGCACCGTGCGGCGAGATGGTGACGCCGAGGCCTTTGCCGCTCTCGCGCCCGATCGTGCCCACCCGCTTGTGCTGGATGTGACCAAATTTGACGCGATCCCGGCGGCTGTGGTCGACGCCGAGCAACAGGCTGGTCCGATCGACGTGCTGGTGAACAATGCTGGGTACGGCCATGAGGGTGTGCTGGAGGAGTCCGCCATGGACGACCTCCAGCGTCAGTTTGCTGCCAACGTGTTTGGTCCGGTCGCGATGGTGAAGGCGGTGCTGCCCGGCATGCGCGAGCGGCGTCGCGGCCATATCATCAACGTCACTTCGATGGGCGGCTTCATCACCATGCCCGGAATTACGTTCTATTGCGGCAGCAAGTTCGCTCTCGAAGGCATCTCCGAAGCGCTCGGAAAGGAAGTCGCGGGATTTGGCATCCGCGTGACAGCGCTTGCTCCCGGTCAGTTCCGCACCGATTGGGCCGGACGATCCATGGACCGGACACCGCGCAGCATCCCCGACTATGATGCTGTAATGGACCCAATTCGCGCGGCACGACAAGCCAAGAGCGGCAATCAACCGGGCGATCCGGCCAAGGCCGCGCAAGCGCTGCTCGCGCTAGTCGAAGCCGAGAACCCGCCAGTGCGGCTGTTCTTGGGCGATGACGCGCTGGGCCTGGTCGAGCAGAAGCTCGACGGGATGCGGGCCGAAATCGCCGCTTGGGATGCGCTATCGCGCTCCACCAGCTTCGCGTCATGAGCGCCTAAGTCTTGTCGAGCAGGCGCCCGACCGCGTACGGGGAGCGCTCCACGCTGCCCCGTATGTCCGCAACTGGGGCGTTTGCCGACTGGCGGCTTTCATATCGCGCCGAACTCTGATTCAGGCTCAACATGAGCCGATATGACCTGACCGAAACACGGGAATAATGCGATGGATTTGAAGCTCGACGGGAAGGTTGCACTGGTCACGGGCAGCAGCAAAGGCATCGGCGAAGGGGTGGCCAGAGGGCTTGCACGCGAGGGTGCCATCGTCATCGTGCACGGTCGCAACAAGACCAAAACCGAGGAAGTCGCTCACGACATTATCGCCCATGGCGGTCGAGCCTATGTTGTCATCGGCGACCTGACGAATGACGACGAAGTACAACGCCTTGTCGATGAGGCTCAGGCTTTCGTTAAGCCCGTCGAGATCGTCATCAATAACGCGGGCGGCTCTGGGGAGACGGAGGACTGGGCCACGACGCGCCCCGAGACCTGGGCGATTGGCTACGATCGAAACGTTCTTGCAGCCGTCAGAATCACTACCCGCCTCCTGCCAAGCATGCGGGAGGCGAAATGGGGAAGGATCGTCAACATTTCCAGCCTTGCGGCGTTAATGCCTCCATTGAAGAGACCGGACTATGCAGCGGCCAAGGCAGCCATGATCGCAATGACCGCTTCCCTCGCGAAGGCCGTCGCGATGGATGGGATCACGGTGAACACCGTTTCGCCTGGAACGATCCATAGCGTCAGCCTCGATGAGGCCTTTCGGCAGGTGGCCGTTGACCAGGGGCTCGCGGCGGATGCGCCGTGGACGGAAATCGAACAGAGCGTGCTGCCGATGTTCGCCCAGGTTCCCATGGGAAGGGTTGGAACGCTTGAAGAGATCGCCGATGCCATCTCGTTCTTAGTCAGCCCTCGAGCCAGTTACATCACCGGAGCAAATCTGAGGCTTGATGGGGGAATGTGGCCTGGAGTTTAGATTCGCACTTTGGAAGGCAAAGCGCGCACCCTGCATTCGACGCATCTACACCAATTTGGAGGTTGTTTGGAACTTTCTGGGTCGTGTCCGGCAGGAGTCATCGACATGACCTTCGACGGCGAGACTGTCAGCCTTTCGCCTCTGCTACTAGTATCCTGCCGCTGCGGGCTATCAGAGTCCCGTCGTCCGTCCGGGGTCAGACATGCTGCTCCTCATTGTTGGACTCGCCGTCTTCATCGGCGTTCATGTCATCACGACCATGCGCGACCGGCGCGCGCGGCTCATCGAGCGCTTCGGGGAGGGCCCTTACAAGAGCGGCTATTCGGTCCTCTCGATCCTCGGGCTCGTCCTCATCGTGCTGGGCTGGCGGGCGGCGCCTTTCATTCCACTCTGGGAGCCGCCGGTCGCGATGCGGCACATCGCGATTCCACTGGTCTGGATCGCCTTCGTTTGCGTGACGGCTGCTTATGTTCCTTCCGGGTTCATCAAGGCCAGGCTCCGCCATCCGATGCTGGTTGGCGTCAAGGTCTGGGCGCTCGCCCATCTTCTCGCCAATGGCGATCTGGCAGGGATGCTCCTGTTCGGTTCGCTGCTCGCGTTTGCTGTCTATGACAGGATCGCCGTCAAGCGGCGCGAGCGAATCGAATCCGTGCAGCCCATTGCGCCGCCGCGCTGGCACAACGACCTCATTGCCGTGGCCGTCGGAACCGTGCTTTTCCTCGGCTTCGCGGTCTATGTGCACCCGCACGTGATCGGTGTGCCCGTGCTGCCCGGCTAATCGGAGGCGTTGGAGAACAGAATGTCCGTACAGGCGCAGATCCGCCCGCTTCAAGGACCTGCCGGCCGCGCGCAACGTCCTGACGCGATTTAGTACGACTCTTATCGAGATCCCGCTGGGTGAGGGCGGGGCTCGGTGTCAGCTTCGCGAGAGCGAAAACCCGGCCGCAGTCTGCGCAACCAATCGATCAATTGGTAGATTTCGCTGCTTTCAAACCATGCGGTTTGGCGTCAGATTAATCGTCAAACCAATACAGCCAAGAATTATATTCTTTGGATGTCATGTAAGTGCGACAGCATATCCGAAATTATAAGCCATTTCGGAAGCTAGATGTCAATTGAGGACAGTAATGAACGCGGTCGACAAAGAAGACCCTCTGTTTTCTGGCCTGTTTGATCCAACGATCACCAGCATACCGCAAGGCGTGTCGAAGCCCGCTGCTTTGCCGACGCCCGTTGCGAAGAATCCCGGGCGTTGGCTCGAGATGCCGCGGATGCCGATCGCCACCGCCGAGATGGGTGTCATCGAGCACGGCGGCAAAGTGCACGTCGTCGGAGGTTACGCGCGCGGGAATGTGAACAGCGGCTACCACCAGGTCTACGATCCGCAGACGAAGACCTGGACGCTTAAAGCGCCGATCCCGTTTCCGTGCAATCACCTGTCGCTCGCCGTGGTCGGAACGCGGATTTACAGCTTCGGCGGGTTCATCGAGCAGAACCGGTGTCCTCATACCAAATGCTTCGTCTACGACACCGAAACCGATGCATGGGAGCCGCTGCCCAATCTTCTGCGTCCGCGCGGTGCGATTTCGGCGGTCGCCCTGGACGGTAAAATTCATCTGATCGGCGGGCGGGACGTGCGGTCTCTGGATTGGCACGAGGTCTTCGACCCGGCCACCAATACATACAAGATCCTCGAAGGCATGCGCGGTTCGACGCCGACCCAGCCCTTCGCGGGGCAGCGTTGCCATATGGGCGTCGTCGTCCTGGACGGCGCGATCCACGCTATCGGCGGCCGCAAGGACTCCTACGACTTCAATACGGGGCTCCATGCCGTCTACAGCCCGGTAACGGATGCCTGGTCGTTCCGCGCTCCGCTGCCGACGGCCCGAAGCGGCGTGTGCGCCGCTGTCCTCGGCGGCAAGATCCTCGTCTTCGGCGGCGAAGCGCCCGGCCTCGTTTTCGAGGTGAACGAGGGATACGACCCGAAGACGGACAGCTGGGAAATACTGGCTCCCATGCCGGTCCCGCGTCACGGCCTTCACGGCGCGACCGCCGCAGTCATCGGCGATTTCGTCCACGTGCCGGGTGGAGCGCCGATCACGGGCGGCAGCGTTCAGGGCGCCTATCACGACGCTTTCACCTTCACTTAGGGCAGGCACGTTTGCGTAAGGGCAGGGGCCGGGGGCCCTCGTTCAGGAAAACAGAAGAGGGAAAACCCTCGCAGAAATCCGGGAGGACAACATGAACACCAAATCTGGCTTTACGAGCATACGAACATCGATTGCGTCCGCAATAATTGCCGTCGCCGTCGCGGTTCCGACATTGGCCTCCGCCGCCGACGTCAAGATAGCCTTCACACCGACGGCTGCCGCAGGCGGTATCTTCAACGCACAAGGCGAAGGGTTCTTCGTCAAGCGCGGCATGACCAGTTCGGAACTGCTCGGCCAGAGCAACGGCGTCGGCGTCGTCGCCGCGGTGCAGTCCGGATCGGCGCAGATCGGATCCGTCGCGGCGGGCGTTTTCTTCGGCGCGATTGAAAACGGCCTCGATTACGTCGCCATCGGCTGCCAGTCCCTGTTCGGTCCCGGAACGGACGTTCTCGCCGCCATCGCCCGCAAGGACGGTCCGATCAAGACGGCCAAGGAATTCGAAGGCAAGCGCGTCGCCGTGCCCGGCATCAACGGGGGCCATCACATCATGTTCCTCGAATGGCTGAAGGAGAATGGTGCGGACGCCAGCAAGATCACCTTCCTCGAAGTTCCGCACGCCCAGCAGGCCGACGTTCTGCGCGGCAAGACGGTCGATGCCGTCGTGACGGCCGAGCCGAACCTCACGCGCGTCATCAATGCCGGTCTCGGCGATGTCGTGACGCGCATGAACGACACGAAGCGCAATCTGCCCGACGCGTTCTTCATGGCGACCCGCGCCTGGGCCGACGCCAACCCGAAAGACGTGAAGGCGTTCCAGGACGCGCTCGCGGACGGTGTTGCCTTCGCCACGACGAACGAAGCCAAGACGCAGGAAAATACGGCGCTCTACCTGAAGCAGGATCTCAAGGTCGTCCAGCAGGCCGGCAAGCAGCACTTCTGCACACCCGATCTCGCCAAGCACATCGGAGAGCTCAACGCGATCATGAAGGATGTCGGCCTCGCCAAGACGCCGATGGATGCCTCAAAGGTCGTGTGGAAGAAGCCGTAACCTCGCGGTCCGGACAACACTATGGGAGGCCCGGCGTCGCTTTCGCGGGGACGGGCCTTCTCCCAGTTCATGCAGTCATAACCGGAGTTTCCGATGTTAGCCCTTGCCCGACAGACGACACCTCCCCAGGGCGAACCCGGCAACGCGTCGGACTCGATCATCTCGTTCGATCACGTCAGCTTCGCATACGGTTCGCGAACCATTCTTGAAGACGTGAGTTTCGCGCTCTCGCGCGGGACGATCAATTGCGTGATCGGCCCGTCTGGCTGCGGCAAGACGACGGTTCTGCGGCTTGTCGGAGGGTTCCTCAAAGCGACCGAGGGCACGATCCTGGTATCCGGGCGTCCGCGCACCCAGCCCACCCGCGACGTCGCCATCGTATTCCAGGATTACAGCCGCGCACTGCTGCCGTGGCGCGACGTCTACGGCAATGTCTCGCTCGCGCTTGAAGCTGCCAAGGTTCCGCGCTCCGAGCGCAAGGACCGCATCGAGAGCATGCTCGCGCTCGTCGGCCTGACGGATCACGTACACAAATTTCCGTCGCAACTTTCCGGCGGCATGCAGCAGCGCGTGCAGATTGCGCGCTGCCTGGCACAGGACCCCGAAATCCTTCTGATGGATGAACCCTTCGGCGCGCTCGACGCGATGACACGCAACATCCTTCAGGATGAACTGCTGCGCATTCAGGAAGAGCGGCGCGTGACCGTGGTGTTCGTCACGCACGACATCGAAGAGGCGCTCTATCTCGGCAACCAGGTCGTCGCGCTGTCGGCCAATCCGGGACGGCTCAGCCAGATCATTGAGGTTCCGCTGCCGTTCCCGCGTAACCAGCTCACCACGCGCGAACATCCGGACTTTCTCCGGCTGCGCCGCGATCTGTTCGGCCTCGCGCACGGACACACGGTATGATGAGGCGCTTCAACTACAAGCCATTCGTCGTCGTCGCACTTCTGCTTCTGGGATGGCAGTACGCGCTCGGGGACGGCAGCGTGGTTTCCGATACGCTCGCGCCCCCGGTGCCCGTCGTGATCGCGCTCGGTCACTTGCTCATTGACGGAACCATTCTGCACAAGACGCTCGAAACCCTGACCTCCACGCTGCTTGGTCTGGCATTGGGCGGAGGTGTCGGCACGCTGCTCGGCATTATGAGCGGGCTTGCCCGTCCGGTCGCCGCGGTCATTCGCGGACCGGTCGAAGCGCTGCGTCCGCTGCCCGCGATCGCGCTTGTTCCCCTGATGACGATCGGCTTCGGCCTCGGCCTCAAAATGGAGGTCTATGTCATCGCATTCGCAGTGTTCTGGCCGAGCATCATCCTGTCGCAGAACGCCGTGGTGCAGGTCGAAAGGCAGCTTCTGGAAGTTGCGGACTCGCTCGAATTGAGCTGGGTGGCGCGGGTCCAGAAGATCGTACTTCCTGCCATCGTCCCGCGGCTCGTCGTGATGCTGCGATTCACCGCGGCAATTGCGCTGCTCATCGCCGTGACCGTCGAGCTTGTCTCGAACCCGCGCGGGCTCGGCCACGAGATGATGATGGCGTCCGAGGCATTCGTGCCCGATCGCATGCTCGCCTATCTCGTCATCATTACATTGCTCGGCTGGAGCCTGAACTGGGCGCTCGTCTCGGCGGAGAAGCGCTTCGCTCAGGGCGCGCCGAAAATAACCGCGTGAGAGGCAAGTCATGACGCGCACAACGGGCATCGTCATCAATGCGGCATCGATCGGCGCAATCCTGCTGCTGTGGTATGTCGCGACCCGCTACGGCTGGGTGGCGCGCGTCTTCGTGCCATCGCCGGTCGCCGTCTATGACAAGCTCATCACCGGCTTCACCGAGGGCAAACTGCTGATCCAGACGCTCAGCACCGTGCTGTCGATGTTCTTCGGCTGGTTCGCGTGCAGTCTGCTCGGCATTGTGCTCGGCAGCGTGATCGGCATCTGGCCGTTTGCTCGGCAGGCGTTTTCGCCAGTCCTGGAAATCTTCCGGCCTATGCCGCCCGCGGCCGTTATTCCCGTCGCGATCGCGATCTTCGGGCTGACGCGCGAAATGTCGATCGCGGTCATCATCTTCGGCGCGATCTGGCCGGCGCTGCTCGCCACCGTGCACGGCTTTGCCGCCATCGAGCCGCGCCTTGTCGAAGTCGGCCGGGCGCTGAACATGTCTCCGGTGGCCTTCATCTGGAAGATAGCCATTCCGAACGCCACGCCGGATATCATCGCCGGCATGCGCCTGTCGCTCGTGATCTCGCTCGTGCTCGCAGTCATCACCGACATGATCACCGGTCAGGTCGGGCTCGGAAGCCTCGTCGTTCTCGCGTCGCGCACGTTCGACATGGCCGGCCTGTTCGGCGGCCTGGTTCTGCTGTCGCTGATCGGCTTCATCAGCAATTCGGCTCTGCAATTCGCCGAACGCAGGCTGCTGGCCTACCGGAATTGAGATGAGAGCGCTTTTCCCCGCGATCCGGGGATCACATTGCTCCGTAATCTCCCTCGTCTCCGCACTGAATGCCTACGGCTGCGCGGGGACGCGGGAGACACGGTGAGGCTTGGCAGAAAATAAAGGCGCGGCGTCCCTTATACCGGGCGCCGCGCCTTAAAGATCGTCGGGTGTTGGCCGGCGCTTATGCGTCGACGACCGGATTGCGCAGAATCCCGACGCCTTCGACTTCCACCTCGACCACATCGCCCGCCTTCATCCACACCGGAGGCTTGCGCGCGTAACCCACGCCCGACGGCGTGCCTGTGGCGATTATGTCTCCGGGCTCGAGCGTCATGATGTCCGAGAGCAGGGAGACCGTGCGCGCAACGCTGAAGATCATGTCGGATGTGTCGCTGTCCTGCATGGTCTCGCCGTTCAGGCGCGTGGAGATCCGCAGGCCGTGCGCACCCGGGGGCAGGGCATCGGCCGTGGCGATGCACGGCCCCACGGGTGCCGTTCCGTCGAAGTTCTTTCCGGCGGTCCATTGGGTCGATTTGCGCTGGTAGTCGCGTACCGACACGTCGTTCATGATCGTGTAGCCGAAGACATGACCGAGAGCGTCGGCCTCGGCCACATTGCGGGCCTGCTTGCCGATAACGATTGTCAGTTCGCATTCATAGTCGAGCTTCTCGGAGACGCGGGGACGGATCACCGGCGCATTCGGCGCGACGAGCGAGGATTGGACCCGAATGAACAGAGCCGGATAATCGGGGATTTCATTGCCGCCTTCCTTGGCGTGCAACGCGTAGTTCAAACCGAGGCAGAGAATTTTTCCGGGTTTGGGAACAGGCGGCAGAAGCTCGGCCTTGTCGAGCGGTATGCGCGCGCCTGGTGCCGCATTCGGCAAGGCCGCCGCAATCTTCGCCGTCATCGTGTCGCCCGCGCGGATGAGACCGATCATATCCGTAGGCGCATCGGGAACCACGCCGCGAATATTGATAACGTGCTCGCCGTCGACAACGCCGACAGCTTCACCGGTCGATGTCCGGTAGGTAACCAAACGCATATCTGCTTCCTCGTTCTTCGCGGCTGATGTGATGGGAACATGTTTAGCGGCAGCCCCGGATCGTAGAAAAACCAATCAGCGAATTGGTTCCTTTCTGTATGCCGCTGATCGGCAACCTCCCGCATAAAATGCGCCAGGGTCAGATTGGGAGAAGACGGATGGCGTGCGAGTTCAAGTTGGCGTTGCACACGTGGACGATCGACACGACGCCGCTGGAGGTCGCGTTGGATGCCGCGAGAGCTGCGGGCTTTGACGCAATGGAGCTTCGCCGGAGCGATATCGTCGCCTGTCTGGAGAAGGGGCAGAGCCTCGGGCAGGTTATCGATACGATCCGCAGGGGCGGCATCGAGCTCGGCATTCTCGGAACCGAATATGGCTGGTTCTTCGCGGCGCCTGACGAGCAGACCAGGCTTTTCGACGTGCTGAGACAGACCTGCGAGATCGCGGTCGAGCTCGGTTGCGGCATGATCATGAGCGCTCCCGGACTGCTCGTCGGTACGGTCGATGACGCGATCGCCGCGACCAGGATCGCGGGAGATATCGTTGGCGAGTATGGATTGCGCCTCGCGCTCGAATTCAACTCCCAGCACCCAGTCGTCAATCGCACATCGGTCCTCAGGGAGATCATCGCGGGGGCAGGCCACACGAACTGCGGCATGCTTCTCGACGCCTACCATCTGCATCGCAGCCAGGGGATTACTGAGGGACTGCGCGGCGTTCGGGCAGAAGAGCTCTTCGTGTTCCAGTACAGCGATGCGCCGGCCGTTCCCACGCCGGATATAAGGCGGCCGATCGACCGTCTGCCGCCCGGAGACGGCGTAATCGACTGGGGCGAACTCTTCGGCCTCTTGTCCGACATGGAGTATCGCGGCTATCTCAGTTACGAGGCTCCCAATCCCGAGCTTTGGCACCAATCCCCGCACCTCGTCGCGCTGGAAGGCATTCGCAAGACGCGCGACGTGCTTGCCCGGCAGCGCATACTCTCGACCTGATCCGATTGAAGGAGTGCAAGAATGAGCAATGTGACTTTGGCCCAGGCCAACACGATCGTCGCCGCCGCTTTGGCAAAGGCGCGCGAAAAGTCGTTCGATCCGCTGACGGTCGCAGTCCTCGATAGCGGCGGCCACATCGTTGCCGCCCAGCGTGAAGACCAAAGCGGTATCCTGCGTTACGAGATCGCGGTCGCAAAGGCCTTCGGCTCGCTCGGATTCGGGTTCGGTTCGCGCACATTGGCGACCCGCGCGGCCAAGGTGCCGATGTTTTTCACGGCGGTTTCGTCGGTCGCCGACGGTCGCATGGTCCCGGTCCCCGGCGGCGTGCTGATCCGCAATGCCGGTAACGAGATTATCGGCGCGGTCGGCATATCGGGCGACACGGGCGACAACGATGAAATCAGCGCCGTTCACGGCATCGAGGCGGCCGGCCTGAAAGCCGACGCCGGCGCCTGACCGCAGCGCAGCGAATTTCATGCGCAACCAATCGTAAAATTGGCCACGCGTGAGCGTCCGTTGCGCTCCGGATTTCCCGATCAACTTTTACGCCGTCCCGGTGGGACGGCATGTCGGTATCGAGAGAAAATGACAAAACTCAAAGTCACGCTCGCATGCACGCAAACCGATCGAAGCGCGCCGATACTCGACGGCAGGATGCCGATCGAGGGGTGCGAGGTCGTGCCAATGCCTGGTCAGACGCAGGATATCTTCCGTCGCGTTCTTGAAGAACAGGCCTTCGACATCGCGGAAATGTCGATGAGCACGCACATCGTGCAGTCCGCGCGCGGTGCCAGGGATTATGTCGGGATCCCGGTGTTTCTCTCGCGCTCGTTTCGTCATTCGGCGGTCTACATCAGAACAGATCGCGGGATCGAACGTCCGGAAGACCTCGCCGGCAAAACAATCGGAATTGAGCAGTACCAGCAGACCGTCGGGCTATGGGTGCGCGGGATTCTGGCCGATCAGCACGGCGTGCGTACGCAGGATGTAAAGTGGCGCAATGGCGGGCTCGAGCAGCCGGGCGGGGGCGAGCGTCTTGCGCTAACTTTGCCCGCAGGCATCAGCCTGGAAGCCATTCCGAAGGACAAGACCCTCAACACTCTTCTCGCCGAAGGCGAACTCGACGCGGTGATAGCGACGCGTCCTCCGTCTTCCTTTGTTGCCAAGCATCCGAAGATAAGCCGCCTCTTTCCTGATTACCGCCGCGCCGAGGTCGACTACTTCAAGATGAGCCGCTGCTTTCCGATCATGCACGGTGTCGTGATCCGGCGCAGCCTCGTGGACGAGAACCCGTGGCTTCCCGCCGAGGTCTTCAAGACATTTGTGAAGGCAAAGGCTTATGCGCTCAACGAACTGACCTTGATGAACATTGCGCGCGTCAGCCTGGCGTGGATCGCCGACGATGCGGCAGACACCCGCGCGGTGCTGGGCGACCAGATGTGGGCGTATGGACTCCAGGAAAGCAGGCACGAGCTCGAGGCCATGCTGCGTTACTCATTCACCGATGGCCTCATCGGCGAGAAAATAGCTCCGGAGGCGCTCTTTCATTCGTCGACGCATGCACTGCCGGATAAAGCGGGCGGCTGACTGGCCTGCATGTGCTGGCGTTCGCGAACGCACAGAAGATGCACGCGCATCGCCTCGGCGGCTCCCAGTTCGTCGCGGCGCGCGATCGCATCGTAGATCACCTTGTGCTCGTGAAAGCCGGGATAATTCGGGGGAGGGGCCTCGACGACACGTGGTGAACTGAGCGTTCTGCGGACGCCGTTCACGGTTTCGGCCAACGCCGTCAGCAGCTTGTTCTTCGTTGCCGACACGATCGCATAATGGAACCGGTAGTCCCACGCTTCGTAGACGCGCCAATTGGCGGCCTCGCGGCAGCGTTTCTCGCACAGGCGCAATTCGGCGAAGTCGGATTGGACCCCGTTCAGAGCCGCGAGCCGTGCGATTTCCGGTTCGAGAGAGAGGCGTGTTTCCAGGATCTGCGCGCGGCTGGTGATGCTGCCCAGGTAACGCACATCTTCCAGATTGATGACCGGCCGGGCGCCGATGAAGGTGCCCCGACCGACATGGCGCCAGATCTGACCTTCGCCCTCGAGTATTGCGAGGGATTTGCGCAATTCCGTGCGTGTGACGCCGAGGAGGGCGCCCAGTTCGCGTTCCGGCGGCAGACGCTCGTTCAGGGCGGGGGCATGCTCCGTGAGAAAAGCCCTGATCCTGGTCAATGTGTCGGTTGTACGCACCATACCGATGGAATTCCGGGTACCCTGGGTCCAGGATTCGAACCTAGGAGGTTCTCCGGCAAAGCTCAACGGAGCGGCCAAGGCGGGACATCTCAATATCCCGTTAACCATGCTGTCCGCAGGGCGAGGGTCTGCCCCGCTCTGGGCGCATGCAAGTTGTGCGCTCGAATCATGCAACTTTCGGCAGCATGCCGTCTCCGATTTGGGAGTACGTCCATGCTCGATCGTGATGTGAAGATTCAGGTCCGCGCCTACGCGCTGTGGGAACAGACGGGCCATCCGCATGGCGCGGATTGGGAGCACTGGTACGAAGCCGAAAAGCAGGTCGATAAGGAGCTGCTCAAAACCTTCAAGCCGAAGAAGCCCGCGGTGAAGGCCAAGAAGCCCGCGGCCAAAGGAAAGAAAGCCGGCTCGCCCGCCTGACGCTGGATGCACTGATTACAGGGGCTGGTCCCAGCGGGCGCGTCCTGAGCGTTTCGCTCGCGCGCTCGACGTCGTGCATCGCCGATGCGCGCGACAGCTGCTTTCTGGCGATTCGCCGCCTAACTGATTGTTTTCGTTCAAGCTGCCGCTGGGCCGGGGTAGGGATTGCAACGGCGGCCACGTGATCAAAAAGTCACGTGCTCAACCGGCGGGGAAACGCAGAGGGCTTTCGCGCGGCCGAACCTCCGAGCTTCCGCTTGTCGGTTGTTCCGAGTGGTGATTAGCATGCTTTTAACTCCGACGGGTGAACCGATCGGGAGGAAGCATGGGTCGCCCTGGATGTTCCCGGCGGGACGTCGTGTCAGGTGTTCTGGCCGCCTGCGCCATGAACGCAAGCCCGGCCGCTATTGCTTCGACCGATGAGTTGCGGTTCGGCCTCACACCCGTCTTTCTATCTTCCGATTTGGAACTTCTCGATAAGCTGCGCTCCTACCTCGTTGGTGCGACGGGCGGCCCCATTCGTCTCGTCACGCGCCGCACCTATCAGGAGATCACATCTCTCCTTCTCTCAGGGCAGTTGGACGCGGCGTGGATCTGCGGTTTTCCTTTCGTCGCGTATCGGGAGAGCCTTGCGCTCGTCGCGGTCCCACGGTGGCGCGGCGTACCCCTCTATCGCGCCTATCTCATAGCTGCGGGCGATCGCGTGGCGGACAGCATCGACGACCTGAGGGGAGACGTTCACGCCTTCTCTGATCCGGACAGCAATTCCGGCTGGCTTGTTACCGCGGCGGCGCTGGCGAGGCGGGGCGAGCGGCCTGAGCGGTTCTTCTCTAGAACCTTCTTCACGTATGGGCATCGCAATGTCGTGCGAGCCGTTGCGTCCGGACTGGCGACGAGCGGCAGCGTTGACGGGTATGTCTACGAGGTCATGCGTGAAACCGAGCCGGAGCTGATTGCGCAGACCCGCGTCGTTCATCAGTCCAAGCCGCTCGGCTTCCCGCCCATTGCGTGCACGGCCGCGGCTGAAAATGGCGACCGGACAATCAGCTTGCGTAAAGCCCTTTTGCAGATGGCTGATGATGAGTTCGGCCGCAGCGTACTGACGATACTGCGCCTCGACGGATTTTCGCTTGAGCCGCCAAGCCTGTTCGATCCGATTGCAGCAGAGGTTTCCGTCCTCAAGCGAGCTGCCGGATGAGACGCATCAACATTCCCCTGACCGTCAAGATGCCCGCGGTTGTGATCGCATTCATGGCGATTGTCGCATTCTTTGTCTCGGAGCGGGTGCTGACTAGATTGCAGGAAGCGCAAACGCGGCATGTGGCCGACCTTGCGACCGTATATCTGGACGGGCTTGCCTCGGCGCTGGTCGATCCCGTGGTCCGTGAGGATGTGTGGGAGATATTCGATACCATCGATCGCGGCCGGCAGCTTCATGCGGGGCTGCGCCCGGACAAGACCGTCGTGGCCGACATCCAGGGGCGGATACTCGCATCGTCCGACCCGCGCGCTTATCCTTCTTCGTCTCCATTGCCTGCCAGTTTCCTGGGCGAACCCGCGGCTGCCCCCGCGGTCGTCATTCGTGAAGATGAAAGCCTTGCCGTTTCCCGGCGCGACCTCGCCGTCGGAGGCCAAGCGGTCGGCTCGGTCCATGCGACGTTCGACATCGCGCCGCTTCTTGCGGAACGACGTTCGGTGCTGCTTGCGTTGGTCGGTACAAACTTCGCACTCACGACCATCCTCGCGGCGGCAGCGTGGCTGACTGTTTCGCGGATGATCAGCCCCATTCGAACTCTGACCTCCCATTTGCAGGCGGGGGCGGATACTCCCGTCGAACCGATCCCGGACGATGTCGTAAATAAAGCGCCACGTGAGTTTCGGAGCCTCTTTTCATCTTTCAACGGGATGACGGAGGCTGTTCGTGAGCGCGAGCACCTTTTGCGAATGGTCGCCGAGGAAGAACGATTGGCCAGCCTCGGCCGACTAGCGTCGGGGATGGCACACGAAATCAACAATCCGCTGGGGGGTCTGTTCGCCGCCATCGATACCCTCAAGGAGCATGGCGAGCGCTCCGATGTTCGTCACAAGACGCTCGATCTCATCGATCGCGGGCTCAAAGGCATACGGGACGTCGTGCGCACGACTTTGGTTACCTATCGCGCGGACAGCGGCAGCGGGTCGATAGGGCGGGCAGACATCGACGATCTGAAGCTTCTCGTCCAGCCCGTCGCCAGCCGGCAGAACCTCACGCTCATCTGGTCGGTTCAGGACTTTCCGGACCTGGATATCGCGCCTTCCCTGGTCCGTCAGGTTCTGCTGAATCTTCTTCTCAACGCCTGTCAGGCAACTCCACCAGGCGGCGAGGTCTCGCTCACTGTCAGTCTCGAGGGAGCGCGTTTTGTGGCTGTTGTCGACGACAGCGGCCCCGGTCTGTCCATTTCAGCGCGCCAAGTCCTGTCCGGACAAAAGGACCATGTCGCCTCGCTCTCCGGCACCGGACTCGGCCTCTGGATGGTTCGCCGGCTCGTGAAGGAGGCGAAAGGCGCAATTTCCGTCTCAGACCGGGCACCCGCCGGAACCAGCATTCACGTAACGCTTCCGGTCGAGCTGGAAGGGCTAGCCAATGTTGCTTAAAGGCCGGACCATAGCGCTGGTCGAAGACGACCCGATCATGGGGGAATCGCTCATGGATCGGTTGACCTTGGAAGGGGCGAAAGTTCTTTGGTGGCATGACTGCCGGGCGGCAGTCGAGAACCTGGGCGCGTTCTCTCCGGACCTTGTCATCTGCGATATCCGATTGCCGGACGGCACCGGCGAAGACGTCTTCAAAACAGCATCCGCGGCTCCGGAAAGTCCTCCGTTTCTCTTTGTCACCGCTCACGGTGATATCGATCAGGCCGTCCGCCTTATGCGAAACGGTGCGGGCGACTACATCACAAAACCTTTCGATACGGGCAAGTTCCTGAAACGGCTGGAGGATCTACTGCGGCCGATGGAGCAGGGAACTACGCCGATATTGGGCCTGAGCATCGCAATCGTGGAGACGGAGCGGCTTCTCAAGAAAATCGCGCCGCTTCCGGCCGCGGTTTTACTGACGGGCGAAACGGGCTCAGGCAAAGAGGTTTGTGCACGCTACCTCCACAATGTTCGCGCTGCCGAACGCCCATTCATCGCCGTAAACTGTGCTGCAATTCCCAAAGACTTGATGGAAAGTGAGCTGTTCGGGCACGAAAAGGGGGCTTTTACGGGAGCGAGCAATCGTCACCTCGGTTACGCCGAGCGTGCGCGCGACGGCATTCTCTTCCTGGATGAAATCGGTGAACTCGATCTGAAACTCCAGGCGAAGCTTTTGCGGCTTCTTGAGGATCGCGCTTTCCAGCGTATCGGCGGTGAACAACAGATACCGTTCGCGGCCCGCATCATTTGCGCCACGAATTCGGATTTGGTGGAACGCGTAAAGCGCGGCACCTTCCGTGAGGACCTATATTACCGAATAAATGTATTGACAGTAGAGGTGCCGCCCCTGAGAGAGCGGCGGGACGACATCGCATGGCTTGCGGAACGGTTCATGGACGCGTTTGCGCAAGACCGGGGCGTCGAATTCACCGGCTTCAGCGGTTTGGCAATCGACGAACTCATGGCGCACGACTGGCCGGGGAATGTTCGCGAATTGCGCAATCGAGTCGAACGGGCAGTATCGCTGGCCGCTGGGCCCTGGATAATGCCTGGCGATCTTTATCCCGAGCGTCACAAACTCTCTGTGGGACTCGATAGCAAAACGAGATCTTTGGAGACCGCGCGGGACGAAGCGGAAAAAAGGGAAATCGACCGCGCTCTGCGCCAAAGCGGCGGAAGCATCATCGAAGCGGCATCGTCCCTGGGAATCTCGCGCACCACCATGTGGGAGAAGATGCGGAAACATAACATTGGGGTGGCTCCGCTCTGATCACCCCATGTTCGCTTTTCCGGACATGCGCTTGAGTTCACGTCCGGAAATCGGAACGATGCGATTCCGTCGCCCGAATTTGGCCGAGCATTTTCAGTGACTTAGGCAGTGCTCCTTCCTGGCACATATCCTGCGATGTCGCGCAAAAAGGGTGTGCAGGAGGGAACCTCAATGAAACGATGCGAAGTGCTCGTCGATGCCGGCAGACGCCGCTTTCTGTCTGGAGCGGGCGTAGTTGCGGCCGGTGCCGCAGCGAATGCTGTGCTGCCGAAGCCCCAAGCGAAAGCGGCCGGTGCGCGCGTGGATTATCCGTCGAACCGGCTCGGCAATCTCAGCGAACTAAAAGTCAACGAGCCTTTCGATGTCGCATACCCGGATGCGGCCGCGCCGGGTGTCCTCATAAAACTCGGCAAGCGTGTCGAAGGCGGCGCAGGTCCGGACGGAGACGTCGTCGGCTTCAGCGTCGTCTGTCCGCACCAGGGATTTCCTCTCCATTACAACGCGGATCGCCGGACTCTGAACTGTGCCGGTCATTACTCCGTCTTCGACTGCGAAGCAGGAGGCCAGGAAACCTGGGGTCACGCGACCCAGAACCTCCCGCAGTACGCACTGCGGATCGAGGCCAATGGAGACATCTTCGCTGAAGGCGTCGATGAGCTTCTGTACGGCCGCCTTTCGAACGTGCTCTGAGGAGATTGGCGCCATGGCTTACAAGAGACAGATTGACCGGTTGCCGATCATCCCGGCGAACGCCAAGGAGCATAATGTGGTTTGCCATTTCTGCATCGTCGGGTGCGGTTATAAGGCCTACACATGGGATATCGACAAGCAGGGTACCGCCGACGCCGCCGGCAACAAGATGAATGCCGATCTGACGCAGCAGCAGCCGGCTGAAACCGCAGCCTGGTATGCCCCGTCGATGTACAATGTGGTCCGCCAGGACGGAAAAGACGTCCATATCGTGATCAAGCCTGATCATGACTGTGTTGTGAATTCCGGGCTCGGCTCCATTCGCGGTTCGAGAATGGCCGAGATGAGTTATTCAGCGGTCCGCAACACCGAACTGCAGCGCCTCACGGATCCGATGGTGTGGCGGTATGGACAAATGCAGCCGACGAGCTGGGACGACGCCCTGGATCTTGTCGCGCGGGTGACCGCGGCAGTGATTGACGAGCAGGGGGAGGATGGTCTGTTCGTTTCCGCCTTCGACCACGGCGGTGCGGGCGGCGGTTATGAGAATACATGGGGAACCGGCAAGCTCTACTTCGGGGCGATGAAGGTGAAGAACATCCGGATTCACAACCGTCCGGCCTATAACTCGGAAGTGCACGCCACACGCGACATGGGCGTGGGCGAACTGAACAATTGTTATGAGGATGCCGAGCTCGCCGATACGATCGTGATGGTCGGAGCGAACTCTCTTGAGACGCAGACCAATTACTTCCTCAACCACTGGGTCCCGAATATGCGGGGCACCTCTCTTGAGAAGAAGAAGGAACAGCTGCCCGGCGAGCCGCATGAAGCCGCACGAGTGATCGTAGTCGATCCGCGGCGCACGGTGACGATCAACGCGTGCGAAGTGGAGGCGGGCGCCGATCGCGTGATGCATCTCGCGATCAATTCAGGCACCGATCTCGCCCTTTTCAACGCCTGGCTGACCTACATCGCTGAGAAGGGCTGGGTCGACAAGGCCCTCATCGACGCGTCTACCAAGGATTTCGACAAGGCGGTCGCCGGAAACCGGACAAGCCTTGAAGAAGCGGCTGCCATTACGGGCCTCACCGTCGATCAGATCCGTCAGTCCGCGGAATGGATCGCAGAGCCGAAGGCCGACGGCGCGCGTCGGCGTACCATGTTTGCCTACGAAAAGGGCCTGATCTGGGGCAACGACAATTATCGTACAAACGGCGCGCTTGTTAACGTCGCGCTCGCGACCGGAAATATCGGGCGGCCGGGCGGCGGCTGCGTCCGTCTCGGTGGGCATCAGGAGGGATATTCGCGTCCGCCAGACGCGCATGTCGGCCGGCCCGCCGCATATGTCGATCAATTGCTTATCAGCGGCAAAGGCGGGGTCCACCACATCTGGGGCTGCGACCATTACAAGACGACGCTGAATGCGCTGCAGTTCAAGCAGGCTTACAAGCGCCGCACGGACATCGTGAAGGAAGCAATGTCCAGCGTGCCTTGGGGCGATCGCGAGGAGATGGTGAAACAGATCGTCGCCGCCATCCAGAAAGGCGGGCTTTTCAGCGTGGACGTCGACATCATCCCGACGAAGATCGGCCAAGCCTCGCAAGTCTGGCTTCCCGCGGCGACGTCGGGCGAGATGAATCTCACATCGATGAACGGCGAACGCCGTATGCGCCTGACCGAGAAGTACATGGACCCGCCTGGACGCGCGCAACCCGATTGTCTCATCGCGGCGCGCATCGCGAACAATCTTGAGCGGGTGTTCCGCGAACAGGGAAAGAATGACATCGCCGACCAGTTCAAGGGCTTCGACTGGAAGACGGAAGAAGATGCCTTCATGGATGGCTACCACCAACATGAAAAAGGCGGGGAGTTCGTCACTTACGCCAGACTCCGCGCAATGGGCACAAACGGCTTCCAGGAACCTGCAACAGGGTTGGAAGGCGCAACCGGCGCCGCTTTGCCCGGGACAGGTCAGACCACGACCGGTCAGACGCCCGGTATGATCGTTCAGGGTCCGGCCATTGAAGGTGCCAAGGGCAAGGAGCCTGTCCAGCAGGCAGGTCCGAAAGCGGCCGCGGCACCGGTGCCATCGGGCGGAGCGGAGCGCATTGTCGGGACGAAGCGTCTTTACGCCGACGGGAAGTTCAACACGAAGGACGGCAGGGCCGTCTTCATGGAAACGAAGTGGCGTGGTCTGCAAGCCGCCGGCAAAGAGGCGGAATCCAAGAAGTATCCGTTCCTGATCAACAACGGCCGCGCCAACCATATTTGGCAGAGCGCCTACCTCGATCAGCAGAACGAGTTCGTGATGGACCGCTTCCCGTATCCGTTCATCGAAATGAATCCGGATGACATGACATCGCTCGGCCTGAAGGCAGGCGATCTTGTGGAGGTCTATAACGACAACGGCTCAACCCAGGCGATGGCGTATCCGACGCCGCACGTGAAACCGAAGCAAACCTTCATGCTGTTTGCCTATCCGACCGGCGTCCAAGGCAATGTCGTATCGGCGGGCGTCAACGAATTCATCATCCCGAACTACAAGCAGACATGGGGCAACCTCCGAAAGCTGGCGGATGCTCCCGAAGCCGTTCGTGGCCTGTCCTTCAAGGACAAGGAGTACCCGCCGCCGGCCTAGTTTCTCCCTCGCCTGGCCGGGCGTCGCCGCCCGGCCAATTTTTTCCGGACGAGTTACCGGACTACGGGAGGACGTCATGAACACGCACGCAGCAGCAATCGACGTATGTTCCGAGGATCAAGGTCTCCTCGACATCGATACCGCTCGCGCGCGGGTAGCCGCTCATGCATCGGCAATCTGCGGCACCGAAATCGTGCCGATACATCTGGCGGGCGGGCGGACTCTTGCCGTGGACGTCAGCGCCTCGCTGCCGATTTCGGCATTCGATCAGTCGGCAATGGACGGCTACGCCATCGCGCTCGACGCGGCGATGCTGGTGACGGGCGCCGAAGTCACGGTCGTCGGCAGAATAGCGGCCGGCGATGGCCGCATCTCGCTCTCGCCCGGGCAAGCGGCGCGCATCTTCACAGGCGCGCCTCTACCCTCGGGGGCAAGCGCCGTGCTGATGCAGGAACACGGACTTAGACGGGGCGAGTCCCTCGTTCTGGGGCGTGTGCTTCGATCGGGCGAGAATATCCGGACGTGCGGCGAAGACATCGAACATGGCGAGAAATTGCTTACGCGCGGGTGCCGGCTCGACGCGCGGCATGTCGCGCTGCTTGCCGCCCAGGGACGGCCCTCAATCGAGGTAATCCGCCGCCCGGTAATCGCCGTGATATCGACCGGAAATGAACTGGTTCAGCCGGGGTCGGATTTGCAGGAGGGATCGGTTTACGATGCCAACCGCCCGCTCATCATGACTTTGGCCCGGGAGGCCGGGCTTGAGGTCATCGATGGCGGGCATGTGAAGGATGATCCCGACGCGCTTGCCTCCGTCATTACGGCTCTCGCTCGCGATTGCGACTTGATCGTCTCCACAGGCGGCGTCTCGGTCGGAGAAGAAGATCATTCCGCGGCAGCGGCCTGCAAAGCGGGCTTCGAACCCGAGATCCTCAGGATCGCGCTGAAGCCCGGCAAGCCTGCTATCGTCGGCAAGATCGAGGGTGCGATCTATCTCGGTCTGCCGGGCAATCCGGTATCCGCGATCGTGTCGTGGCTTATTCTCGGCGGTGCAGCGATGGCTGCCCTGGAAGGGCGCAACCTGAGCCGTGCGCGAGGTTATCCTCTTCCGGCGTTCTCGGAATTTCGCAGGCGACCGGGCCGAACGGAATTCGTGCCCGCGCGGATCGTTGCGCAAGACGGAGGCTTGGCGGCAGAAATCCTCGGACCAGGAGGTTCGGGCAGGCTGCGCCCCATGGCTCAGGCTGACGGTCTCGTTGAAGTCGCGGCGCTTCACGCTCCGGTGAATCCCGGCGACGAAGTCACGTTTCATTCCTTCAGAAGCAGCTTTGGAAGCTGACATCCAGGAAACTCATGCCCAAAACGCTTGTCCGGGTTCTGTTCCTCACCTCTTTGCTGGCTCCGTCCGGCACCGGTTCGAATGCACAGGACGCCGCAGCGGGCGAGAAGGTTTTTGCCGCCTGCAAGGCATGCCATCAGGTCGGAGAGAGCGCAAAGAACGGAGTAGGACCGGAGTTGAACGGCCTCTTCGAGCGGGCCGGCTTCCCCTTTCGACGCTTCTCGGTGTCGATGGATTCGATGAGCGTCGCTCCGATCGACGGAGCAGCGGCTTGGGCGATCAGGCTCGGCAGCGCTAGCTTGCCCATGAGGGCAGCGTAGCCGTCGACGCCGAAGAGGGCCAGCGGAAGCGCGCGCGATGAACTCAAGCCCGACCCCGGCGCCGTACAGCATAAGGCCAACTGCAATGATCGGGGCGTGACCGGGGTTGAGGGGCGGTCCTTCCCTCGGAAGGGAAATGCGGTGGCCCTGCAACGCCGCCTGACGCTTTCTCCTTGAAATACCCTGCGTCTTTCGCGAGCTTCGGCGCGGGGGAGGACGCTGGAAATGCTGGATGCGCTGATTATCGGGGCTGGCCCCGCGGGTGCGTCCTGCGCGTTGTGGCTTGCGCGCTTTGGTTTCGATACCGTGCTCGCCGATGCGCGCGCGACCGTCGGCGGCCTTCTCAACGACAGCCCCTACCGCAACGACTGGATCGCCACCCAGCCGGGCCTGACAGGGCCCGACCTTGCGGACGGGATCGGCTTGTCCCTGGCGGCGGCCGGTGTTCCTATGGCGCTCGGCAGCAGTGCGCGCCGCGTCCTGCGCGGTCCGGATGGTTTCGATGTCTCGTTCGAGATGCAGGGCGGCGGGTTCCGTTCCATCGCGGCGTCCCATCTTGTCATTGCGACGGGCGTGCGGGCGCGCACCGGCGGCTTCGCGCCGTCGGAGCGGGTTTTGATCGGTCCCGGCGCGCACATCGCGGCATATGATTTTGCCGGACGCTCCGTCGCCATTCTCGGCGGCGGCGACAACGCCTTCGAGAATTATGAATCGGTGAAACGGGCAGGGGCCGTCACGGCCCACATCTATGCGCGGTCCGTCCGCGCCAGCCGGATGTTCGTCAGCCGCGCCGATCCACAGGATATCCACAGGGGCGTTTTCGATGCCGACGGCGTTTCGGGGCGTATCGACGGCCGGGTTTATGACATGATCCTTGTCATGTTCGGATGGGAGCCGGTGCCGGTGCTCAGCGAGGACCTCGCTCTCGATCGCGACCAAAAGGGCTTCATCCGGGTCGACTTCGAAACCTGCGCAACGAGCGTCGAGGGCGTGTTTGCGATAGGGGAGGCGGCGGCCCGAAGTCATCCGAGCGTCGTCACCGCGATGGCCGACGGAATAGCCGTCGCAAAGGCCATTCAGCGACGGATCGAAGGGGCTTAGATAGTCATCCGGCTGTCACAAAAACGCTGTCACATAGGCGTCATGCGGGCCCCATAGAGGTGAACCTGCGGCACGGAATACGCCGGCCGTCACAGCCCGGTTCGCCCATAGTGCGGCGAACATCAGCTTCAGGGAGAATACCCCGTGAAATTCGCCACCCTCGCGAGCGCCAGCGTGCTCGTCCTTTCCAGCGTTGTGCTCGCCTCCGGCGCGCAGGCGCGTGACCAGATCCGGGTCGTCGGCTCGTCGACGGTCTATCCTTTCGCCACCGCGGTGGCCGAGCAGCTTGGCAAGACCGGCATCAAGACCCCGGTCGTCGAGTTCGACCGGCACGGGCGGCGGCATGAAGCTGTTCTGCGCCGGCGTTGGCGTCGATCATCCGGATGCGACGAATGCGTCGCGCCGCATCAAGAAGAGCGAGTTCGAGGATTGCCAGAAGAACGGCGTCAAGGACATCGTTGAACTCAAGATCGGCTTCGACGGCATCGTGATCGCGAACGCCAAGAGCGGCCCGAGCTTCACCATCACCAAGGAGCAGCTGTTCAAGGCCCTGGCCCGTGACGTGCCCGGCGCCGACGGCAAGCTCGTTGCCAACCCGAACAAGACCTGGAAGGACGTTGATGCGTCGCTCCCGGCCGAAAAGATCGAAGTCCTCGGCCCGCCGCCGACCTCGGGCACGCGCGATGCGTTCCTCGAGCTCGTCATGGAGCCGGGCATCGAAAAGCTGCCGGGCATGTCCGACCTGAAGAAGGCCGATGCCAAGGCGTTCGAAAAGGCGTGGAAGTCTATCCGTGAAGACGGCGCTTACATCGACGCCGGCGAGAACGACAACCTCATCGTGCAGAAGCTTGAAGCCAATCCGGCCGCGGTCGGCATCTTCGGCTACTCGTTCCTCGAAGAGAACACCGCCAAGATCAAGGGCGCTACCGTCAACGGCGGTCTGCCCACCTACGAGAACATCGCCACCGGCAAGTACGCCGTGTCGCGTCCGCTCTTCGTGTACGTGAAGAAGCAGCACGTCGGCGTGGTTCCGGGTGTCGACAAGTTCGTCGAAGAGTTCGTCTCCGAGAAGGCGATCGGCGAAGACGGCTACCTGTCCTCGAAGGGCCTCGTGCCGCTCCCGAAGGCCGAATTCACGAAGGCTTCGACCGACGCGAAGGCGATGAAGACCCTGGGCGCCGAGGCGTTCTGATCCATTACATTACGCGCGGCGGAGTTTCTCCGCCGCGCGCTTTTCTCGTTTCGGGACCGGGCGCTCACCATGGCGTGGATTTATCTCCTTCTGACAGCGGTCTTCGTTATTCTCGGTTATGGTGCCGGCCGTGCCCGCGCACGGAAATTCCGCGCCGCCGAGTCCAACCTCCATTCACTGCCGAGCTATCACGGCGCCTATGTCGCGCTCGCGATCCTGATCCCGATGGCGGTTCTGTTCACCGTCTGGACGATGGGCGTTCCCAAGATCATCGAGGCGCAGGCCATTTCCTCGCTGCCTCCGGCTTTCCAGCCGTCCGACGAATTGGCGCGCGCCACCCGGCTGCGCGAAATCCACAACCTCGCCCAGGGCCAGAACTTCGGCGAAATCGCGCCTGAAGTCCGCGCGGTGGGCAATGCGTATGCCAGCACGCTCTTCATCGCCGACTGGGCTCGCCTGGTCGCCGGCCTCGCTCTCGGAGCGATCGGCTATTTCTGGGCGCTCCGCCGCCTGACACCGCTGTTTCGCGCGCGCAATACGGTCGAGAAGGTCGTTAAGGTCGTCC